>NZ_AVFK01000029.1 GCF_000936425.1 Skermanella aerolata KACC 11604
TCCCGCTTCCTCAGCTCTGGAGCGCGCACCTGAACTGATAGATGGCAAGCGCCACGGCTTCGAAGGTAGGTGTCAACGGCTATCTGGTAAAGCCTTTAAACATATCGAGACTTGATAAAATGATACTTAAGCTGTGCAAAATCTCTGAGCCCAGCCAATTGCCCGCCTAAAATTAAGATGCAATGTTTATATCCTCTGTCGACACATAACGTTGACAGGTTGATACCAAGGTCCAAAGACATTTACCTGTGAGGACCGTGTTTGTTGGGTCACGGCCCAACCCACAAGCTCCTGCTTCGTAGGTTGGGCCGTGGCCCAACACTTACCGACCGTAAGTCGAACTCTTCGGCTCCTGGCATGACATCGATAGACGAGGTCGTTCGCGACAGCGCTATTCTCGCGCTAAGCACAAAAAAGGAATAAATTCTTGCAAGGTGTACCTCTTTCGCGTAGAACGGACCCCTGTCGTCCCGTCCGCCGAAAGCCGCCGCCATGCCCGCCCTGACCACACCCGCACCCCCGCCCTCATCTCCGCCTCCGCGCCTGTCCTCCCGCAAGGAACTCTTCGCACTCCACGTAGCGCGCGGCGCCAGCTTGGCGCAGGCAGCGCGGCTGGCAGGGTATTCGCCGCAGGGCGCGCGGCAGCGGGGCAGCGTCCTGATGGCGGATAGTGACGTTCGGTTACGCGTTGAAGCTTTACGCCACGCCTGGATGGCGGAGCGGCAGGGCAGCGTGGATCAGGCGATCGAACGACTTGACCGGATCATCGACATGGCGATGGAGCTTCAGCGCCCGACCGCCGCCCTCAAGGCGATGGACATGCAGCTGAAGCTGACCGGCGTCATCCGCGACACCCGCGCCGGCCTCTATGCCGACAGTCCCGACGACGACCTGTCCAAGGTGTTCTTCGACCCGAGGGAGGACGAAGACCCCGATTTCGACCCGGATTCCTACCCGACTCCGATCCCGGTCCCGGTCCCGGCCGCCGCCGAGGCCAAGAACGAGGACTTCATTCCCGAACCTGCTGAACCGGCCGAACCGGAAGAACCAGCCGAACCGCCCGAGCCGGAAGAACCCGCCTCCGCCCCGGTCGAAAGCGGCCGAATGATGACATTTGCGGCTACATACCCCCTGTCAGCATCCCAGCCAACGCACCGCAAAACCCAACCGCGCCGCCGCTTCGCGTCCCTGTCCTGCATCCCGTCGCCCATCGCATCCCCCGGCCCGATGTCGCGGGTTGAGAGATAAATGACGCATTTGTGGAAGCCGGCCTTTTTGCTCCGTCGCACCATCGGGTTCGGGCGGGACAACAGCCTGGAAGCCGCGGGAGAGCCTTTGAAATGCCGATTATGGTCGCCACCCCAGTTGCAGAGTCAGCTACGGAGTCAGCCCCGGACTCCATCGAAAGCCTGATCCGGCGCCGCAAGCCGGGTTACAGCCTTGAATCGGCTTTCTACACCAGCCCGGACATCTTCCAGGCGGATCTCGACATCATCTTCCGGCGGCATTGGATTTATGTCGGTGTCGAGCCGGACGTGCCGGAGCCGGGCGACTGCATGGTTGTCGATATCGACCGGGCCTCCATCATCATCGCCCGCGACGACGACATGGGGCTCCAGGCCTTCCACAATGTCTGCCGCCATCGCGGCGCGCGGCTGGTCCATGACGAAAAGACGACGGTCGGCAACATCGTCTGCCGCTATCACCAGTGGACCTACGGCCTGGACGGCTCGCTGCTGTTCGCCGAGCACATGGGACCGGGCTTCGACACCGGCTGCCACGGCCTGAAGAAGGTTCACCTGCGGAACGTCGCCGGCCTGATCTTCATCTGCCTCGCCGAAGACCCTCCCGCCGATATCGAGGACATGGCGCGAGCGCTGGAGCCCTATATCGCTCCCCACGACATCGCCAACACCAAGGTCGTCCAGCAGATCGACCTGATCGAGGAAGGCAACTGGAAGCTCACGATGGAGAACAATCGTGAATGCTACCACTGCTCGGTCAATCACCCGGAATTGACGGTCCCGCTGTTCGCCTACGGCTTCGGCTATTCTCCGGACGAGGTCGACGATGTCGGGCGCGAGCAGATCGCTCGCTACGAAAGCCTGGTCTGCGACCTGGAGAACCGCTGCGAAGCCCAGGGGATGGCGGCGCGCGAAGTCGATCACCTGGACGACTGCGTCACCGGCTACCGCGCCCAGCGCCTGCCGATCGACAATCACGGCGAATCGCAGACGATGAACACCCAAGTCGCCTGCAAGAAGCTGCTCGGCACCATCGCCGACGCCAAGCTCGGCGGGCTGTCGGTCTGGACCCAGCCGAACTCCTGGCACCACTTCATGAGCGACCACATCGTCACGTTCTCGGTGCTGCCGATCTCGCCGGAAAAGACCCTGCTGCGGACCAAGTGGCTGGTCCACAAGGATGCGGTCGAGGGCATCGACTACGACCTGCGGAACCTGATCTCGGTCTGGGTCGCCACCAACAACCAGGACGGCGAACTGGTCGGCTACGCCCAGGCGGGTGCGCGCAGCCCGGCCTACGAACCCGGCCCCTATTCGGTCCATACCGAGATGCTGGTCGAGAAATTCACCAATTGGTACATCGGCCGCATGGCCGCACACCTGAACCAGCGCTGAAGTTACAGCGCTGAAGCCGCACGCCGCAGACAGAGTTCGACAGGGAAGGGGACGAGACGGGGTTATGCTGATGATCGATGCGCCGCCTGTAGAGACAGGGATCGCGGAAGACGCCTTCGCCGCCCAGGTGACCCGCGAGCTGGCGGGTTGGGATGCCGAAACCGACGACGTGCTGGTCTGCCGTCTGGTCCGCGACGAGACGCACGACGTCAAGACCTTCGTCTTCTCCGCCCGCGAGCCCCGGCTGTTCCGCTACAAGCCCGGCCAGTTCCTGACCCTCGATCTCCCCATCGGCGGGCAGGTCATCAACCGCTGCTACACGATCTCCTCGGCCCCGACGCGCGGCCACCTGATCTCGATCACGGTCAAGCGGGTGCCGGGCGGCATCGTGTCCAACTGGCTGCACGACACGGTGAAGCCGGGGTATGAGCTACGGGCGGTCGGTCCGCTCGGCGACTTCACCGCCTTCGACCACCACGCGCCAAAGTATCTGTTCCTGTCGGGCGGCAGCGGCATCACGCCGCTGATGTCGATGGCCCGCACCTACCACGATCTGGCGCAGGACCGGGACATCACCTTCGTCCACTCCGCCCGCAGCCCGGCCGACATCATCTTCCGGTCCGAACTGGACCTGATGGCCCGCAATCTGCCCCGCTTCTCCGTCGCCCATGTCTGCGAGACGACCGACGGCGAGCGCAACTGGAGCGGCTTCCGGGGCCGGTTGAACCTGCCGATGCTAAAGCTGATCGCTCCCGACCTGATGGAGCGGACGGTCTTCACCTGCGGCCCGGAACCCTACATGGCCGCCGTCCGCGCCATGCTGCGCGAGGCTGGTTTCGACATGGACCGCTACCACGAGGAAAGCTTCAACTTCGAGACGCTGGCCGAAAGCCAGCCGGAAGCGGCCGCCGCCTCCGCCACCGTACCGGTGCCTCCGCCGGTTCCGGAAACCCGGACCTTCCGGGTCGAGTTCGCCAAGACCGGCCGCGTGGTCGAATGCGCCGCCGACACCAACATCCTGACCGCCGCCCGTGCGGCGGGCATGCGCCTGCCGTCGTCCT
The DNA here is from genome assembly GCF_000936425.1 of Skermanella aerolata KACC 11604. Taxonomy (GTDB): domain Bacteria; phylum Pseudomonadota; class Alphaproteobacteria; order Azospirillales; family Azospirillaceae; genus Skermanella; species Skermanella aerolata. The sequence continues at coordinate 3,701 of NZ_AVFK01000029.1, forward strand.
GCACCAAGGGCCTGTGCGGCACCTGCAAGAGCAAGCTGATCTCGGGGACGGTGGACATGAAGCACGCCGGCGGCATCCGCCAGCGCGAGATCGACGCCGGCCAGGCGCTGCTGTGCTGCTCCAAGCCGACCAGCGACATCGTAGTGGACCGGTAGCGGCCGACCGGTAAGCGCCGATGCGACGTTCCGTCAGGTTGACTTGGCCTCGAGCAGACCGTATTTCCGCAGGTATCCTCGGAACTGATGGTATCTCAGGCCAAGCTCTTCGGCGGCGCGTTTCTGGTTGAACTGGTTGCGCTCCAGTGCCGCGCTGATAAGTCCGGTTTCGAACTTTCTGACTTGCTCGATAAAATCGCCCGTCGGGGTCTCCCCGGCGGGTTTTTGCCGTTCCGGGGGGATCAGGCCCGACTCGGACAAGGCGACGGGCCGCCAGGGCGATGAGAAGGGGTCGAGCACGATGGTATCGACCGGACGTTCCGGCCGCTCCGCCCGGTAGACGGCGCGTTCGACCACGTTCTTCAGCTCGCGCACATTGCCCGGCCAGTCATGGGCCAGCAGGCGGGTCATCGCCCGCTCGGTGAAGCCGGGAAAGTAGGATCGTTGCAGCTCGCGCGCCATCGCGACGCCGAAATGTTCGGCCAGGACGGGGATGTCCTCCGGCCGGGCACGCAGCGGCGGGATCGTGATGACGTCGAAGCTCAGGCGGTCGAGCAGGTCGGCGCGGAACTTGCCGGTTCGTGCCAGCGCCGGCAGGTCGGCGTTGGTGGCCCCGATCAGCCGCACGTCGGTCGCCAGCGTCTGGTTGCCGCCGACCCGTTCGAACTCGCCGTACTCGATCACGCGCAGCATCTTCTCCTGCACGGCGGGGGTGGCGTTGGCGATCTCGTCGAGGAACAGCGTGCCGTCGTCGGCCAGTTCGAACCGACCGACATGGCGCCGGACGGCGCCGGTGAAGGCGCCAGCCTCGTGGCCGAACAGCTCGCTCTCCAGCAGGCTCTCCGCCAGGGCGCCGCAGTTGAGCTTGACGAAGGACCGGTCCCAGCGGCGGGACAGATAGTGAAGCCGGGCCGCCACCAGCTCCTTGCCGGTGCCGCGCTCGCCGATCACCAGCGTCGGCTTGTTCAGCGGCGCCGCCTTGGAGACATGTTCGAGCATGGCCTGGAAGGCGGGAGATTCGCCGATCAGGGCGGGCAGGTCGGGGGAGGGTTTGGTCATGTGGTCAATTCCGCCAAGGAATGGCGAGATTCGCCACTTCATGGCGGAGATAGTTAGGAGGTTCAGGTAGGGGTATCAAGACCGATGAATAAAACTGTTCAATATCAATATGTTATAGATTTCTTGCCGGTTGGCACGCTGGCTGCAATAGATATCCGCGAACACCATGACCGTTCCCTTTGGAGACTGCCATGCAGGACTACCCGCGCTACCGCAGCCGTTACCGGGCCTCGGACCGTCCGACCCGCACGACAGGCGAGCGCTTCCTCGACTATCTGCGCACCCGCTCGACAGAGACCTGGGTGTTCTTCGCCGCCGGCGTGGTTCTCGGCGCCTTCGTTGGCTGACGAAAATCACGCATTCCCACTACCCGAGAAAGACTGAAGGGATTCAGACCATCATGGGCATCTTTTCGCGCCTCACCGACATCGTCAATTCCAACCTCAACTCGATCCTGGACCGTGCCGAGGACCCGGAAAAGCTGATCCGCCTCGTCATCCAGGAGATGGAAGACACGCTGGTCGAGGTTCGCTCCAGCACCGTCCGCACCATCGCCGAGCGGAAGGAGATCGAGCGCAAGCTGAACCAGCTCGGCCGGGAAATGGAAGAGTGGCAGCGCAAGGCCGAATTGGCCCTGTCGCGCGACCGCGACGACCTCGCCAAGGGTGCGCTGGTCGCCAAGTCCAAGATCGCCGAGCAGATCGACGTGCTGGAACATCAGCTCGTCCATATCGAGGAGGCGCTGGCCAAGAGCAGCGAAGACATCAGCCGGCTTCAGGAGAAGCTGACCGACGCCAAGAAGCGCGAGAAGGCGATCGTGCTGCGCCACAAGTCGGCGGCCAGCCGGCTGAAGGTCAACACCCAGATCCACGACGACCGCATCAACGACGCGTTCGCCCGGTTCGAGCAGGTGGAGCGCAATCTCGACGAGCTGGAAGGCCGCGCCGAGTCGATGGACATCGGCCGCAAGCGGACGCTGGCGGAGGAGTTCTCCGACTTCGAGGCTTCGACCAAGGTCGAGCAGGAGTTGGCCGATCTCAAGGCCCGCATGCACAACTCCAAGCCGATGGCGGGCTAAGCCATGAGCGGAGCCTCATTCGTCCTGGCGGTGCTGTTCCTGACAATCGTGGCGCCGCTCTGGATCATCTTCCACTACGTCACCAAGTGGCGGTCGGCCCGTGGCCTGTCCGCCGAGGATGAACGCATGCTGGCCGACCTTTGGGAAAGTGCCGGCAGGATGGAAAACCGGATCGGCAGCCTGGAGAAGATCCTGGACTCCGAAGCTCCGGGATGGAGGACGCGTCAATGAACTGGTCCGGATCGCCCTTCACGTCGCCCAACCCGCATCAGCTCTACCGCGACAAGGACAACGGCAAGCTGCTGGGCGTCTGCGCCGGGTTGGCCGACTATCTCGGGGTGGACGTCATGTTCGTCCGCATCGGGACGGTGCTGGGCGCCGTGTTCTTCACGATGCCGGTCGTAGGCGCCTACCTGCTCGCGGCCTTGGTCCTCAAGACCAAGCCGCCCAGGGCTTATGCCAGTCGCGAGGAAGAAGACTTCTGGCGCACCGTCGCAACCAAGCCGGACGTGACGGTAGCCGGGCTCAGGCAGAAGTTCCGGGATGTGGAACGACGGCTGACCAGGATGGAGAGCTATGTCTCCTCCAAGGAGTTCGAACTGAACCGCGCCATCAACGATCTCGACCGTTGACGCTGTGCCGGTATCGGTTCGTTCGGTATGCAGGCGGCTTCGGCCCGGACGGTTGTCCGGGTCGGAGTCGTCTGCGCGTCAGGTCAGCGACGCTGACCCCGACGGTTGGACCGTACCCGGACCGGGATGGGCTCGGGTTGAGCCGAGCTTGCGATTGCATAGCAACCGGCAACGGCGACAGAGGCGACCAAAGCTATCAAGGCGATTTCCATGTATCCTCTCCTTCGTTGCTATTTAGATTGGTGCAACAGGGCGGCCGTTGGTAGGGGTAAAATGAAGCCCTATGCCGTTTTTGTGACGCGGCAGAAGTTGCCTTCCTTTTGATCCAGTTCTCTTTACGATAATTTAACCAGATATTGCCCGTCACCTGCCGCCAACACCGATCTAACCTTATCTATCAGGGAAAACATCGCGGTCCGTCCCAAAGTTCCGTCAGGCCGCGCGCATGTCGTTGATAAAGCTTTCCAGATGCTCTCGCAGCGCCTCGGTGTGGCCGGCCAGACGGGTCACCACGGCGCGGCCGTCCTCCGCCATGCCGCTGGCCTCACTGGCCTTGGTCAGGGCACGGTCGGCGTGCTCCGTCACGACGCGGGTGCCGTCGTTGACCTGGGTGACGTTGCGGGCGATCTCGCGCGTGCTGGTTTCCTGCCGCTCGACGGCGCTGGCAATCGCGGAAACGATGGCCGCTATGCGCCGGATCGTCCCACCGATGCCGCTGATGGCGCCCGCTGCGTCGCCTGCCACCTGCTGAAGCGCCGCAATCTGGGTCGAGATGTCCTCGGTCGCCCGCGCCGTCTGGGTGGCAAGGCCCTTGACCTCGGCCGCCACGATGGCGAACCCCTTGCCGGCCTCGCCAGCGCGGGCCGCCTCGATCGTGGCGTTCAGCGCCAGCAGGTTGGTCTGTTCGGCGATCGAGCCGATCAGGGCGACGATCTCGCCGATCCGGGTGGCGGCGTCGGCCAGACCGGCCACGGTGGCGTTGGTCCGCTCGGCCTGTTCGACCGACAGGCGGGCGATGGCCGACGACTCGGAGACCTGCCGGACGATGTCCTGGATCGAGGCCGACAGCTCCTCCGTCGCGGCGGCGACCGCCTCGACGTTGGCGGTGGACTGGGCGGCGGCGGATGCGACGGCGGAGGCCGACGCGGCGGTGGCCGTGGCCACCTCGCCCAGCCGGCCCGACTGCTCGCCCATATGCCCGGCGGCGGCCGACAGGGAAATCGAGACCGACGTTAAGGCCTGCTCGAAGCTGCCGATGCGCCGGTCGCGCCGCTCCATCCGCGCCTGCCGGCGCTCCAGGCTGGCGCGGTCGTCCTCGATCATCCGGTCGACGGCGGCCTTGCCGGCGCGGATCGTCTCGACCGCACGGGCCATGGCTCCGGCCTCGTCCCGCCGGTCCCGGTACGGCACCACGAAATCGGTCCGCCCCTCGGCCAGCAACTCCAGCGCCCGGCGCAGTTCGGTAAGTGGGGCTAGCAGTCTGAGGACCACCAGGAACGCTACCCCCATGGTCAGCGCCAAGACGCCGGCAGCGGTCAAGCGATCCATCCACAAGAAGCTGGTGGCCGCCACCGCGACGCAGAAGACCAGGCCAATGACTCGCGAAAGGATCGTTCCCAGCATAATTATTTCTCTTATAAATTTCGGGCTGGCCAGGGGTACGTTTTCTATGTTGCGGCCTGATTTCACGCAACTATTTTCCTGATCAATGGCTGTAACGGAGATGTGATCGAGCCTTGATCCCCTGCAATTCGAAGATTGTGCCACTCTCATCCCGAACAGTTTTGGAGATCGCAATATGGCCATGGAGATCGTTAACGGGTATCCATGCCGCGACTGCACCGATGCCGAGAAGGCGAAGAAGGGCATCGATCCAAGCGCCGGCCCCAATGCCCAGCCGGGTGAAACAAAGGCGGACATCAAATTGCGCGAAAACGCCGGTTCGCTGACAGGGAAGAACGAAGACGAGCGCGGCATCAATCGGCCGCTTTCCACTGGAAATGTCGGGACGGCGTTGAACATCCTGGTATGAGATAGCCTGAAGACACCTGGAAGGCCGATTGTCATGAACGCCTTGCTCAAGGCCTACGGCATCGCCCGGTCGGCGCTGATCTACCGGGCCAACCCGCTGAAGCGGCGGCGCTCCCGGCGCTTTTATGGGCAGTTCGTCGGGCCGGGCGATCTGGCGTTCGACATCGGGGCGCATCTGGGAGACCGGGTGCAGGCCTGGACCGATCTGGGCGTCCGAGTCGTCGCGGTCGAGCCGCAGCCGCACCTGATGACGGTGCTGCGGCGGTTCTATGGGCACAGCCCGGATGTGGCATTGGTCCAGGGCGCAGTCGGGGCAGAGGCGGGAACGGCGGAATTGCTGATCAACCGGCGCAACCCGACGCTCTCGACCCTGTCGGCGGAGTGGGCGGCGACCGTCTCGGCGTCGCCGCGCTTTCCCGGCGAGCGCTGGGACGAGCGGGTCGCGGTCGAGGTCACGACGCTGGATGCTTTGATTGCGGTCCATGGCGTGCCGCGCTTCTGCAAGATCGACGTGGAGGGATTCGAGGAATCGGTGCTGGCGGGACTGTCCCAGCCGTTGCCCTGCCTGTCGTTCGAGTTCATTTCCGAAACCGGCGACCGCACCCTGCTCTGCTTGGCTCGGCTGGAGGCGCTGGGAACATACCGGTATAATGTGGTGCTGGGAGAGGCCCGGCACCTGCTGTTCGATGTCTGGTGCGGTAGGGACGATCTGGTGAAATGGCTGGAGGGGCGCGGGGCTGAGGAAGGCTCCGGCGACATCTATGCCCGGCATGTTCCTTTTCGATCATTCTGAGTGATAAAATTTTCGAATCAGAACAATCCGAACTCTAAATTTTCGTTTGCAAAAGCCTGACATCTCCGCATACCCTTTGTTCGATAATAAAACGAACCCGCCCACAAGGGCCGGGCGCTTTGGGGAGGTCGGTTTGCGTTTCTGCGGGGATGGCTGCGATTCCGGTGTCTGCCCATGACGCTGGTGCTGGATCGGATTTCCCGTGTCGTCGGCGGTGAAACCCACCTGCACGAGTTGTCCCTGACGCTTGAACCGGGTTCGCTGAACGTGCTGTTTGGCCCGACGCTGGCCGGCAAGACTTCGCTGATGCGGCTGATGGCGGGACTGGACCGGCCCTCCGGCGGGCGGGTGCTCTGGGATGGCAAGGACGTGACGGGCGTCTCGGTGCGCCGCCGTCAGGTCGCGATGGTCTACCAGCAGTTCGTCAATTATCCCTCCTTCACCGTCTACGACAACATCGCCTCTCCCTTGAAGCTGGCAGGACTGCCCAAGGCCGAGATCGACCGCAAGGTGCGGGAGGCGGCTGGGATCATGCACATCGACGGCCTGCTCAAGCGCCTGCCGGCGGAGCTGAGCGGCGGCCAGCAGCAGCGGACCGCGATAGGGCGGGCGCTGGTCAAGGAAGCGGGGCTGCTGCTGCTCGACGAGCCGCTGGTCAACCTGGACTACAAGCTGCGCGAGGAGCTGCGCTCCGAGATGCGCGAGATCTTCAAGCGGCACCGGTCCATCGTCGTCTATGCCACGACCGAACCGCTGGAAGCGCTGATGCTGGGCGGCACCATCACGGTGCTCCATGAGGGCAGGGTGCTTCAGAGCGGTCCAACCGTTCAGGTCTATCACAACCCGTCCAGCCTGAGGGTCGGGCAGGTGTTCAGCGATCCGCCGCTCAATCAGGTGGATGGAGTGGTGGATGGGTCCGGCGTGCTGCTGGCGGACGGCATCCGGGTCCCCGCCGCCGGCCATCTGGCCGACTTGGCCCATGGCCGCTACCGCTTCGGCATCAGGGCGAACCACCTGTCGGTGTTCCGAGCCCATGACGACGACATCCCGGTTCCGGGTACGGTGGAACTGGCGGAGATCAGCGGGTCGGAGACGTTCATCCATGTCCACGGTCCGGGCATCGCCTGGGTCGTCCAGCAGGACGGCGTCCATACGTTGAGGATCGGCGAGCCGGTCACGGCTTATGTCAACGCGCGCCGGCTGTTTGCCTTCGGGGCCGATGGCGGGCTGGTCGCGGCCCCGCCGCGCCCACGTCTCGGCATGGCGGCGGAGTAGGAGAGGGCCATGGCAAGGATCGAACTGCGCGGGCTCGCCCATTCCTACAGCACCCATCCCAAAGGCGACGCGGACTACGCGCTGAAGCGGATGGACCACGTCTGGCACGACGGCGGCGCCTATGCCCTGCTGGGACCGAGCGGCTGCGGCAAGACCACGCTGCTGAACATCATCTCGGGCCTGGTGATCCCCAGCGAGGGGCAGGTGCTGTTCGACGGGCTGGACGTAACCCGCCTGCCGCCGCAGCAACGCAACATCGCCCAGGTGTTCCAGTTCCCGGTGATCTACGACACCATGTCGGTGTTCGACAACCTAGCCTTCCCGCTGCGCAACCGCCGGGTGGCGGAGACGGAGGTCCGGGCGCGGGTCGAGGAAGTCGCCGACATGCTGGAACTGACCGGCGAGCTTGGCCGCCGGGCACGCGGGCTGACGGCGGATGCCAAGCAGAAGATCTCGCTGGGGCGCGGACTGGTGCGCAGCGACGTGGCGGCGATCCTGTTCGACGAGCCGCTGACCGTGATCGATCCGCAGTTGAAATGGCTTTTGCGCCGGAAGCTGAAGCAGATCCACGAGCGGTTCCAGCTCAGCCTGATCTACGTCACCCACGACCAGAACGAGGCGCTGACCTTCGCCCAGCAGGTCGTCGTGATGAGCGAGGGCAGCGTCATGCAGCTCGGCACGCCGCAGGAGCTGTTCGAGCGTCCGGCTCATACCTTCGTTGGCTATTTCATCGGCAGTCCGGGGATGAACTTCCTGCCCTGCCGCTACGAGGGCGGCGCCGCCATGGTGGACAACCAGCGCATCCCGCTCGCCAAATCGGTGCTGGACCACGCGCCGCACCGGGGCGTGCCGCTGGAGATCGGCATCCGCCCGGAGCACTTGCGGATCGGGGCCAACCCGGTCAACGGGGCGCTGCCCGCCGAGATCGCGATGGTCGAGGATCTCGGCAACTTCAAGATCGTGACGGCCCGGCTGGGCCGCCACATGCTCAAGGCCAAGCTGCCGGAGGATGATGCCGTCCCCGGCGACCACGGCTGGCTGACCTTCCCGCCCGACCGCACCCGGCTCTACGCCGACGGCCGGCTGGTGGCTTGAGGGAGGAAAAAGGCGCCATGGATAAGCGACCCTACGACAACAAGGCGTGGCTGCTGGTCCTGCCGGTCTTCCTGATCGTCGCGATCAGCGCGATCATTCCGCTGATGACGGTGGTCAACTACTCGGTCCAGGACGTGCTGGGACCGTTCCAGCGGGTGTTCGTCGGAACCGAGTGGTTCGAGCAGGTGCTGAACGACGACAGGTTGCACGGGGCTTTCCTGCGCCAGCTGATCTTTTCCGGCTGCGTGCTGCTGATCCAGATTCCGCTGGGGATCGCAGTGGCGCTGACGATGCCTGTCAAGGGCTGGCAGTCCTCCCTGTGCCTTGTCCTGGTCGCGCTGCCGCTGCTGATCCCGTGGAACGTCGTCGGCACGATCTGGCAGCTTTATGCCCGGCCCGATATCGGGCTGGCGGGTGTGGCTGTTAACAGTCTGGGTATTCCGTACAACTATACGTCGAGTGCCTTCGATGCCTGGCTGACCGTGCTGATCATGGACGTCTGGCACTGGACGCCGCTGGTGATCCTGCTGTGCTACGCGGGACTGCGCTCGATCCCGGAGGCGTTCTATCAGGCGGCCAAGATCGACGGAGCCTCGGCCTGGGCGGTGTTCCGCTACATCCAACTGCCCAAGATGCGGCGGGTGCTGACCATCGCGATCCTGCTGCGCTTCATGGACAGCTTCATGATCTACACCGAGCCCTTCGTGCTGACGGGCGGCGGTCCGGGCAACGCCACGACCTTCCTCAGCCAGTTCCTGGCTCAGATCGCGGTCGGGCAGTTCGATTTGGGACCGGCGGCCGCCTTCTCGCTGATCTACTTCCTGGTGATCCTGCTGCTGTCGTGGATCTTCTATACCTACATCACCCATACCGACCGGGAGGATGCGCGATGAGCACGGCGAAGGGACCCGCGCTGAACCCGTCCACGGGCAGGTTCCGCAAGCGCCATATCGGGTTGATCGTCTATTTCGTCTTCCTGCTGCTGCCCATATACTGGCTGATCGCGATGTCGGTGCGGCCCAACCAGGAGATCCTGAGCGGTTTCGACCTGTTCCCGCGCACCATAACCTTCGCGAACTACGTGACGATCTTCACCGATCCGTCCTGGTACACGGGTTATCTCAACTCGATCCAGTACGTGGCGCTGAATACCTTGATCTCGCTGTCGGTGGCCCTGCCTGCGGCCTACGCCTTCTCGCGCTATCGCTTCCTGGGCGACAAGCACATGTTCTTCTGGCTGCTGACCAACCGCATGGCCCCGCCGGCGGTGTTCCTGCTGCCGTTCTTCCAGCTCTATTCGACCTTCGGGCTGATCGACACCCATATCGCGGTGGCGCTGGCGCACTGCCTGTTCAACGTGCCGCTGGCGGTCTGGATCCTGGAAGGCTTCATGTCGGGCGTGCCGCGCGAGATCGACGAAACGGCTTATATCGACGGCTACAGCTTCCCGCGCTTCTTCCTGACGATCTTCCTGCCGCTGATCCGGGCCGGCATCGGCGTCACCGCCTTCTTCTGCTTCATGTTCAGCTGGGTGGAACTGCTGCTGGCACGGACGCTGACCAGCGTGGACGCCAAGCCGATCGCCGCGACCATGACCCGCACCGTCAGCGCCGCCGGCATGGACTGGGGCCTGCTGGCGGCGGCCGGCGTGCTGACCATCGTGCCCGGCGCGCTGGTGATCTGGTTCGTCCGCAACTACATCGCCAAGGGCTTCGCCCTGGGCCGCGTCTGACAAGGGGACCACCGCCATGGAAACGCTGGCCGCCGACCTGGAGTGGATGGCCTGGACGGGACCGACCGCCGCCTTCTTCGCCGGCATCGCCCTGATCCTGGCCGCTATGACCGCGTGGCAGACCGTATCGCCGACGATCGAGCGGCGGGGATTCCTGCCGATGCCGACGACGCGCGGCGACCGGCTTTTCATCGGCCTTCTCGGCAGCGCCTATATCCACCTCGCCGTCATCGGCTTCACCGACCTGAACCTGTGGATCGCGTTCGGGGTGTCGCTGGTGTGGATGGCGGTGGTCATGAAGTTCGGCTGAACTCCCCCGCTCTCTCTGGTGAATGTCGGAGAGTCCGGTCCGATCGCAACGACAACAACTAGAAACGGTTCGGAGGAAACAATGTCGAAGACGGTGAGACGAACCCTGCTGGCCGGCACGGTGCTGGCCTCGGCACTGACGATGGCCGCTCTGCCGACCCTGGCGCAGACTGCCGATCAGCTCAACGCGGCGCAGAAATGGATCGATCAGGAGTTCCAGCCTTCCAGCTTGTCCAAGGCGGACCAGTTGAAGGAGATGGAATGGTTCATCAAGGCGGCCGAACCGTTCAAGGGCATGGAAATCTCGGTGGTGTCGGAAACGATCACCACCCATGAGTACGAGTCCAAGACGCTCGCCCGCGCCTTCAGCGAGATCACCGGGATCAAGCTGAAGCACGACCTGATCCAGGAAGGTGACGTCATCGAGAAGTTGCAGACCCAGATGCAGTCGGGCCGCAACGTCTACGACGCGTACATCAACGACAGCGACCTGATCGGCACCCATTTCCGCTATGGGCAGGTGGTGCCGCTGACCGACTGGATGGCGGGTGAAGGCAAGGACGTGACCCTGCCGACGCTGGACGTCAACGACTTCATCGGCAAGAGCTTCACGACGGCGCCCGACGGCAAGCTCTACCAGTTGCCTGACCAGCAGTTCGCCAACCTGTACTGGTTCCGCGCCGACTGGTTCGCGCGGCCGGACCTGAAGGAGAAGTTCAAGGCCAAGTACGGCTATGAACTGGGCGTGCCGGTCAACTGGTCGGCTTACGAGGACATCGCCGACTTCTTCACCAACGACGTCAAGAACATCGACGGCGTCCGCGTCTATGGCCACATGGACTACGGCAAGAAGGACCCATCGCTGGGCTGGCGCTTCACCGATGCGTGGCTGAGCATGGCCGGTGCGGGCGACAAGGGCATCCCCAACGGTCTGCCGGTCGATGAGTGGGGCATCCGGGTCGAAGGCTGCAACCCGGCCGGTTCCAGCGTAACGCGCGGTGGCGACACCAACGGCCCAGCCTCCGTCTACGCGCTGACCAAGTATATCGACTGGCTGAAGAAGTACGCTCCGCCGGAGGCGGGCGGCATGACCTTCTCGGAAGCCGGCCCGGTGCCGGCCCAGGGCGCGATCGCCCAGCAGATCTTCTGGTACACCGCCTTCACGGCCGACATGACCAAGCCCGGACTGCCCGTGGTCAATGCTGACGGCACGCCCAAGTGGCGCATGGCCCCGTCGCCGCATGGGTCGTACTGGGAAGAGGGGATGAAGCTGGGGTATCAGGACACGGGATCGTGGACGCTGATGAAGAGCACTCCGCTGGAGCGGCGCAAGGCGGCGTGGCTCTACGCCCAGTTCACGGTCGCCAAGTCGACCTCATTGAAGAAGACGATGGTAGGGCTGACGCCGATCCGTGAATCCGACCTTCAGACCCAGGCGATGACCGACATGGCGCCGAAGCTGGGCGGTCTGGTCGAGTTCTACCGCAGCCCGGCCCGCGTGTCGTGGACGCCGACCGGCACCAACGTTCCGGACTATCCCAAGCTGGCGCAACTGTGGTGGCAGAACGTCGCCGAGGCGGTGACGGGCGAGAAGACCCCGCAGCAGGCGATGGACAGCCTGGCGGAAGCCCAGGACGCCGTGATGGCCCGCCTGGAGCGCGCCAACGTCCAGGGTGAGTGCGGTCCGAAGCTCAACAAGGTGCAGGACGCGCAGTACTGGTTCGACCAGCCCGGCGCTCCGAAGCCGAAGCTGAGCAACGAGAAGCCGACGGGCGAGACAGTGGCTTACGAGGAGCTTCTGTCGGCCTGGAAGCAGGGCAAGGTGCGGTAAGTACGGGAATCATGAAGGGAGTTGTTGGGCTTCGGCCCAACAACTCCCTTCATGAACCAGCGGGACGTCCCGCCCGCTGCAACATCAGCAGCAAGCCGCCCGCCACTAGCCCCCAAAACGCGGAGCCGATACCGAAGAAGCCGACGCCCGACGCCGTCGTGACGAAGGTGACGATGGCGGGCACGCGTTCGTCCTCCTTCGCCATTGCGGCGGTCACCGCTCCGGCGAGGCTGCTCAGCAGCGCCAGTCCGGCGACCGCCTGGATCAGCAGGGGCGGGGAGGCGGCTATGAAGGCGGAGGCGAAACCGGCGAACAATCCCAGCAGGAGATAGGCGGCCCCGCTGGCGACCGGCGCTATCCAGCGCCGCGCCGGGTCGGGGTGGGACTCGGGACCGGCGCACAGCGCGGCGGTGATCGCGGCGAGGTTGACGGCATGCCCGCCGAACAGGGCGGTGATCCCGCTGAACAGACCAGTCGAGATAAAGACGGGGCCGACATCGGGCTGGTAGCCGTTGCCGCGCATGACGGCCAGTCCCGGCACGTTCTGCGATGCCATCGTCACTATGAACAGCGGCAGCGCGATGCTGATCGCGGCTGATAGGGTGAACTCCGGCATCACGAGGACCGGCTTCGGCCAGATGTCCGCCAGTGCTCCCGCCGGTATCGGGGTCGCGAAGACGACGATGCCGACCGTCACCAGCACCGCGAGGGGGACGGCGTAGAGCCGGGCGAAACGCCAGCCCAGCGCCCAGACGATGACGATGGGCAGCGCCAGTTCAGGGACAGCGCCGACCGCCTTGACGGGTGCCAGGCACAGGGTCAGCAGGACCCCGCCCAGCATGGCGCTGGCGAGGCTCATCGGGAGTGAGACTACAGCCCGGCCGAACGGCTTCCACAATCCGGCCATCACCACCAGCAGCGCCGCGACCATGAAGGCGCCGGTGGCGGCGGCGAATCCGCCGTCGGGTATGCCGGTTGAAATCAGCAATGCCGCACCCGGCGTAGACCACGCGATGCTGACCGGCTGACGGGTCGCGATACTGTGGGCAGCACCCAGCAGTCCCGTCACGATGCAGAGCGCCAGCAGGCCCGAGGCGGCTTCCGCTGGGGAGGCGCCGACGCCGGCCAAGCCCTGGAGCACGATCGGAAAGGCGCTGCCGAAACCGACGATGGCGGCGAGGATGCCGGCCGTGGCGGGTTGCAGCAGGGAAGCCCGCGCGGGGGTGTGGAGAGCCGAATCGGTGAGGGGATCTTTGGGCATGCCCTTTTTCCGTGCTCAGGAGAATGGACTTGTTGCAGTTCGTTCTCCGCCAGACTACATCAAGATTGGATCCAATCAACAGATGGATATCGGATGAATCGGGATTCGGAAGTCGCCTCGCTGTCGTTGGCCGGCTTGATCGCGGCGTCGGGGCCGCGTTACCGTACGGCGACCGAGTTCGTCGAGGCGACGCTGCGCACAGCGATCCTGTCCGGCAGCCTAGGCGGCGGCACGCCGTTGCGGCAGGAGGATCTGGCGGAAGCCTTCGGCGTCAGCCGGATGCCGGTGCGGGAAGCCCTGCGCCAGCTGGAGGCGCAGGCGCTGATCGACTTCGTGCCGCACAAGGGCGCGGTGGTCACCGAAATCTCGGCCAGCGACGCGGCCGATACCTACGCGATCCGGCTGGCGTTGGAGCCTGCCGCCTTCGCATTGTCGATCCCGCACCTGAATGGCGAGGATTTCACCCGCGCCGCCGACCTGATCGCGGAGATGGACGCGGAGCCGGACCCGTCCCGGATGGGCGAGCTCAACCGGCGTTTCCACATGTCGCTTTACGCCAGGGCCGGGCGGCCCCGGCTGCTGGCCCTGGTCGAGGGCCAGCTTGCGGCTTTCGACCGCTATCTCCGTTTTCACCTAGCCGCGAAGGGCAGGGAGCACATGTCCCAGGACGACCACCGCGCCATGCTGGACGCGGCGCGGTCGGGCGATACCGCCCGCGCCGGCGCCGTTCTCAAGTCCCATATCGGAACGGCGGCGGCGACGATCGACCGGTTCTTCGCGGAGCGCTGAGCGATGGGTGTTTGGCGTTATGCGAAGAAGTAATCGATGCCTTCCTCCAGTCCGACCAGATCGACCGTGACATGGGTGCTGGCGCCCGCCTTCGTCGTCATGTCGAAGATCGTCTTGCCGCCGGCGGTGGAGACATCGAGGGTAGCCTCGTCGCCGGGGCTCGCCGTGAAGATGAGCTGGTCGCCGTCCACGGTGCCGGCGCCGTTGAAGCCGGTTATGTCCACCGTCCCCGTAAGATAGAAGTAGTCCGGCGAAAAATAGAACTGGTCGGCGTCGCCCGAGCCGCTGACGATGGTGTCATGGCCGCCGATCGCGAAAAAGCGGTCGTTGCCGGCGCCGCCGCGTATCGTGTCGTCGGCGCCGAAGCTGTAGAAGAGATCGTCTCCCGCCGTGCCGGTCACGTCGATGCCGGCGCCCGGCGAATCGTAGCCGTAGAATTTCAGGTTGCCGGTTCCGCCGGCGACGACCTTCTCGATTTCCTGGAATTTGCCGGTTTCGATGTATGCGCCGAACTTGTCTTCGAAGAAGAGTTGGCCGCTGGTTCGGCCGCTCATGAAGATATCCGTGCTGACCGGCTCGACCTTGCCCTCGAAAGACAGGGACGTCGCGTGGTTGTTGATGGTGAGCGTGTCGATGCCGGCATCGCCGTCCAGGATGCTGGGCGCCAGATAATTGCCGACCGTCAGGATGTCGGATGCCGTCGGGTCGTAGAAGAGCTGGTCCGCCCCCTCGCCGCCATAAAGATATGCGATCCCGCTTCCACCGTTGAGGACGTCATCGCCGGCTTCGCCTTTCAGCGTGTCGGTACCGCCCTCGCCATAGAGTTTATCGTCGCCGGCCCCGCCATAAAGGATGTCCCAGCCGTTACCACCGAAAAGCCGATCCTGTCCGTCTTCGCCGCGCAGGATATCGTTGCCGTTTCCGCCCTGGATCGTCGCCATGTCAATCTCCCCCGGAAAACAATCACAGGGGATTTTCCCATGGACGAGTACCGCCGGGGCCGGATGTTCGGTACAGGCGCTGATCCACGTAAGATAGTGTTCTTGTGGCGAGGATTATGGCCTTACCGGGTATCTTCGTCGCGATCGTGAGGCGGTGCCGGCAGCAGGGCCACATGGACGGTGGTTCCCTGCCCCTGAACGCTGTCGAGCGTCAGCGACCCGCCATGAAGCTCGACGAACGAGCGGGCAAGCGGCAAACCGAGGCCGGTCCCTTCGAAACGGCGGTTCATCGCGCCGTCGCCGCGATGGAAGGGTTCGAAGACCTTCGACAGTTCGGACTTGGCGATACCCAGCCCGGTATCGGCGATCTCGATTTCCATCTTTCCGGTCAGAGGATGGATCATCGCCGTCATGCGGATGCTGCCGCCGGACGGCGTGAACTTCACCGCGTTGGACAGGACGTTCAGCAGCGCCTGCTTGATCAGCCGTTCATCCGCCCACAGCCGGGGCAGGGCCTGTTCGGGCAGGGCTATTTCGAAGCTGATGCCGGCAGCCGCGGCACGCGGTTCGATCAGGCGGGCGACCGACGCCATCAAGTGGGTGGCGTCCACCCAGTCCGGCGTCAGGTTGATGCGGCCGGTCTCCACTTTAGCCACATCCATGATGTCCGAGATGATCTGGAGCAGCAGCTGGCCGCTGTCGTGGATGTCGGCGGCATAGCCGACGTAGCGAGCCGAACCCAGCGGTCCGAAGGATTGGTTCTTCAGCAGTTCGGCGAAGCCGAGGATGGCGTTCAGCGGAGTGCGAAGCTCGTGGCTCATGGTGGCCAGGAACTCCGTCTTGGCGAGATCGGCGAACTCCGCCCGCTCGGCCCGGCGTTTCGCCTGGCACAGTTCGGACCGCTCTTCCGCGGCGGACAGGATGTCCCTGACGGCTGCCTCGACGATAGCCAGCGGACCGGCCGGCAGCGTCAGCGCAGGGTTGTCGAACTCGATCCGGCCGGAAGTGCCGGAGACTTCGACATGGCGGGCGCGGGTCAGGCCCTTCAGCGTGTCGAGCAGGGGCGATAGCGATAGATCGGGGGCCATGCCACGCAGGGCGCGGCCTTGGGATTGGGCGACGGCGGCGAGGAGGGCGTTCTCCACTGTCAGGCAGTACAGGTCCTGCTCCAGCGTCAGGTGTGCTTCGGCCATGTCGTTGTTCGCGCGCTCCAGCAGAGCGATGGTTTGGCGCTTCTCCAGGTGCAGGGCTACAAGGCGCCCGATCGCTTCCAGTTCGGCGGTGACCTGGCGCGACGGAGCGCCGCCGTCATGGCGCAGGCGGAGCCGGCCATACAGCGTCCGTCCTGCGCGGAGCGGGATCGCCGAGTTCCGGTCGTCTCCGGCGGCGCTGCCGGCTACCAGACGCAGACCTCCGGATGTCCAGTCGCCGACGGAAGCCGTACCGGCTCCGGGATCGGCGGAAATTTCCGTAGGGGAAATCCGATCGTCTTGGTCTAAGTCGTCGCCGTTGAAGTCGTCGCCGCTGAAGCCGGCGGCATGGTCGATCTCGAACTCGGCGCGTGAAATGCCGGGAATGTCGTTGAGCAGTAAGGAGATGTCGGACAGGCTCGTTTCTATGGATGGGTACTCGTCCAATCTGCTGACGGCGGCAAGGATGCGGCCGATCAGCCGGGAAGAAGCTGCGTCACGGGATACGGTCAGGGGAGCCATCAGGGCCGACGTGCCGCCTGAGCGGGCGAAGCGCACGACCGCGTCCTGGTTGAAGATCGATCCATGGTCCTGGCCATGATCCCGGACGTCAATGTCATTCGACAAGCTGCTCTCTCCTAAACGTCGCCCTGATCGAAGGACGATCGCCCCACGCTGGATAGATTATCAGCATTGGTCTATTACCGCAGTCTTAACTTTGCCCCATAGTTTTGGGCGAAATACTGAGCTTCGTGCAAGCGATATTATGGGTGACGCCAAAGACACTCAGGATGTATTTAAAAATCAGAAGATTATCGTTCGACTTTCGTACAAAGATCGATCGAAACATGGGCAGAAAGGTCTGTTTTGACAGTGCCGAACCCGATTGCAATCTGTTGAGTGCGTCGTACGAAAGAAGAGATGAGGGTGAATCACCATGGATGTTCCTCTGGAACTCGCCTTCCATAACCTGGAAGCTTCCGAAGCCGTCGAAGCGCGGGTGCGTGAACGCGTTGCCAAGCTGGAGAAAATGTTTCCAAGGCTGGTGGCATGCCGGGTCGTGGTCGAGGCACCGCATAAACAGCACCAGAAAGGCAATATTTTCCGTGTCCGGATCGAGATGTCGGTGCCGGGGGACGATCTGGTGGTCAGCAAGGAACCAAACCACGCGCATGAACGGTTTGCCGACCCCGACGTCTATGCCGTCCTGAAGGACGCCTTCGAAACCGCCGAGCGGATGCTGAGGGACTACAAGGGCAAGTAAGGCGCCCTATCGCCGGCCGGGAGCAGCGTGCAGCCGCATTCCGGCCGGTGCTTGAACCCGCAAGGCGGCGAAGGGTCCAAGGTCGATTCGCCGAAGGGCAATTCGTTTAGGCTCAATCCGTTGAGGATTGAGCACCGGAGCCGGGAAGTTCGGCGACTTCGATCCGGACGCGGGCTGTGCCGTCGTCGGTCATGTCGAGCTTGCGGGCAGCGGCTCGGGAAAGATCGATGACCCTTTTCCCCGAATAGGGACCCCGGTCGTTGATCTCCACGTTGACGGCCTTGCCGTTGTCGAGGTTGGTCACCTTGACCACCGTGTCGAGCGGAAGCGAGCGGTGGGCGGCAGTCAGCTTGTTCTGGTCGAACCGCTTGCCGCTGGCGGTCTTCTTGCCGTTGAAGCCTGGGCCGTACCAAGAGGCGGTACCGACCTGCCGGAAATCGGGCTTCTTGCCGGGCTTCGCCTTGGCAGTGCTGGCTTTGGATGCCTTAGCTTTTGCAGTGCTGGCTTTAGAAGTTTTGGATTCGGCTGTCTTGGACTTGACGGCGGTATCGCCGGACTTGGTGGTGGAAGAGGCTGCGGAGGCGGGTACAGTATCGATAAAGGTAACGGGAAGTGAAAATGCTGCCGTAAGCAGTGCGGTCGCCAAAGCTTTTTTGAATGTCATCAGTCTTGCCGAACGTTGTTGACCCTAAACAACCAACACGCCAGCCGGTGATTTTGTTCCAGTTATGGAAATTACGGAACATTGTCGCAATTTGAATGTTTTGTGTCGACCAAGTCCTGCTTACGGAGCTAATAATGCCTAACATCTTCGTCATCATCGGTGTCATCGTCGTCATCATCGCCATCCTGTCCTTCCTTGGACTGCGCTGAGACCGCCTGCCGCCGGTCGTTGACACTACCCCGTTTGGTCGATAGCGTCCGGAGAGCACTTTCCGGAACCTGATCGACCGAACGGGGGCTTGCCGCGTCATGAAAGTATTCTGGCTCGCCCTGGCGCTGCTTTCATGGACGGCTATCGAGGCGCGGTGCGAATCGATCCGCATCGGCACCGAAGGGAATTATCCGCCTTTCTCCTATCGTAATGCGGATGGGCGGCTGACCGGTTTCGAAGTGGACCTTGGCAACCGGCTTTGCGACATCGTCGACGTTTCCTGCGAATGGGAAACGATGAAGTTCGGAGATCTGGTTCCGGCGCTCCTGGCGGGGCGGATCGACGCGATCATGGGCAGCGTCGCGATCACGGCGGAGCGGCGAAAGTACTTGTCGTTCTCGGCGAAATACTATTCCACGCCGATCCGGTTCATCGCCGAACGGAACCTGACCCTGACGATAAACCCCGCCGAACTCGCCGGGCGGCGAATCGGGGCCGGGAAGGGGACCGTTCATGCCGACTACATTGCCCGCCACCTGAGCGCCGCGGTCGAACCGACGCTCTATGCCGATCACGACGAAATGCTGTCGGCCCTGATCGAAGGCAGGTTGGACCTCGTTCTCGGCGATGGGCTGGCGTTATGGAGTTTCCTCAACACACCGCAGGGCGCCGCCTTCAACTGGGTGGGCAGCCCGATCTACACGGATGAGGGTATCGGCATGGTCCTGCGGCCGGATGACCATGACCTGCGTTCGCGGTTCGACGGGGCGATCGACAAGGTCTTGAGGAACGGCACCTATCTCCGGGTCAATGCCCGGTACTTTCCGTTCAATATCTATTGAGCATCCGGATCTATTGAGAGTCTGCGGAGCGCATTATCTATTGAACGCACGGCCGCGCCGCGTCACGGAACGGAGACGATCCGGGCCATGGCTTCGCGGAGGTCGTGCGGCTCGAAGGGCTTTTCGACCACAGGAGCGCCGGTTTCCTCCAGGAAGTCCCGGACGCCGCTGCCGAGCGTGTCGCCGGTGACGAAGAAGATCCGGTCGAGCATGTCCGGATAGCGTGCGGCCAGTTCCCGGTAGAGCCCGGGACCGTCCAGTTCCGGCATCCGAAGATCGCTGATGATCAGGTCGAACGACTGGCCGGCAAGCCTCTCCAGCGCCTCGGCGCCGTTCCCGGCAATGTCGATGGCGTGCCCGTCCGGCTCCAGCATCTCCGCGAGGGTCAGCGCGATCTCGGGGTCGTCATCGACGATCAGGAGCCTCAGCGCCGCCGTCCGCCCCCGCACCTCCCGATGGCCGGACCCGGCTGCCTGGGGCATGCCGGCCCGTGCGGGGAGTTCCATCGCGAAGGTGGCGCCGCCGCCCGGCGTCTCGCCCAGCGTGATCGTACCGCCGTGGCCGTAGACGATGTTGTGGACCAGCGACAAACCGACCCCGGTGCCGACGCCTGCCTGCTTGGTCGTGAAGAAGGGATCGAAGATGCGGTTCCGGATATCGGGCGGAACGCCCGGGCCGTTGTCCGAAACCGTCAGGCGGACCGCACCGGCATCGGGGCCGAAGCGGGTGGCGATCGTGATCCGGCGCGGGCGGGGCGATGACTGGAGCGCCTGCTGGGCGTTCACCACGAGATTGGTCACGACTTGGTTCAACTGGTCCGGATCGGCCCAGAGGTGCGGCGATCCGTCCGCCAGATCCAGCACCAGGCTGATCTCGTCGATGCGGAGTGCATAGGTGACCAGTTCGATCGCGGACATCACGGTTTCGTTCAAGTCCACCTCCCGCCGTTCGGGCGGGCGGCGCCGTGCCAGCGACAGGAAGGTCTTGACGATCCGGGCACAGCGGTCGGCGGCAAGCTGGATCTTGCGGGCACGCTGGGCGGTCTTCTCGTCCGGCGCCGTGTCCTGCATCAGCACGGATTGGCCGACCACGACGGAAAGGGGGTTGTTCAGCTCGTGCGCCACGCCGGCCAGCAGAGACCCCATGGCCGCCAGCTTCTCGGACTGGGCCAGGGCTTCCCGCTGGCGGGCGATCTCCGCCTCCGCCCGCTTCTTGTCGGTCAGGTCGTAGATGCCGGTGATCGCCGCCATGCGGCCGTCCAGCTCGATCGCCTGCGCCGAGATCGCCGCCGGAAAGGTGCTGCCGTCGCGGCGGCGCAGCGACACTTCCATCAGATCGATGGAACCGTCTTCCATCAGCAGCCGGCGGGCCTGGGCATGCTTGTCCTCGTCGGCCCAGAAGTCGCGGCCCTTGATGCCGTCCACTCCCGCATCGCCGAACGCGAAGATCTCGTAGCTGCGCGGGCTGGCGTAGAACAGGCTGCCGTCGTCCAGCCACGTGATGACGACCGGCACCGGATGCGCTTCCAGGATGCCGCGGAACCGGGCTTCGCTTGCCTTGGCCTCGCGCTCCGCTTGCTTCAGGCGGGTGATGTCGCTGTAGGTCGCCACCATCCCGCCATCCTCCATCTGGCGGCGGAACACCTCGATCACCCTGCCGTCCGGGCGGGTTTCTTCCAGGCGGGTATCGGGTGGCTCGCGGACGAGGGCCAAGGCTTCGGCGACCTCGCGCCCGTCCGGCCTTTCCGATCCGGTTCCGTCACGGATGAGGGAGGCGAGCGGCGTGCCGGGAATCCCAAGCTCCGCCGGATAGCCGTACATCGCAACGAACCGGTTGTTGACCAGCCGCATCCTGAGACCGGCGTCCATCACGGTCACCCCCTGGGCCACGGTGTCCAGCACGGTTTCCAGGAAGCGGGTCTTTTCCGCAAGGTCGCTCCTGCTTGTCCGAAGCGCCGCTTCGGCCTGACGCCGTTCGGTGATGTCGCGGACGAAGGCCGTGAAGACGCTCTGGCCGCCTGCCTGGACCTCGTTGACCGCCAGTTCCACCGGAAAGACGCTGCCATCGGCACGCATCGCCTCCACCTCTACCCGGCGGCCGAGCAAGTGGTGCTCGCGGTTGCCGAAGACCTTGCGCAACCCCTCCGCATGGCGGCCGCGCAAATGGCGTGGGACGATGAGATCGACCAGCACCTTGCCCATCACGGCATCGCGCGACTGTCCGAAGGTCTGCTCCGCCGCCGGGTTGAACTCGATGATGCGGCCTTCGGGATCGCTGGTGATGATGCAGTCGAGCGAGGAGGCGATGACGGCGGCCTTCAGCGATTCGGACGCGCGCAGGCCGTCTTCGGCGCGCTTCCGTTCCGTGATGTCGGCGGTCGATCCGGCGACCCGCAGCACCCGGCTGGTCGCGGGATCGCGTACGGCGGCTCCGGTGGTGGAAACCCAGCGGAGCCTGCCGTCGGCGGCGAGGACGCGGTATTCCAGCGACACGGTGATCGACCGGCTCTTGAGGAAAGCGCGATAGGCGCGGCGCACCCGTTCGAGATCGGCGGGGTGGACCCGGAGCATCCAGTTTCCCGTGTCGGCCGACAGTTCGGCGGCGGTGCCGCCTACCAGTTCCGCCATGCGGCGGGAATAGTAGGCCGTGTCGTTGACCAGATCCCAGTCGTACAGCCCGGCACTGGCGCCCTGTGCCGCAAGCGCGAAGCGCTCGTTGCTGAGCCGGAGCGCCCGTTCCTTTTCCTCCTGGCGGGCCTTGAACTGGCCCGCGATGCCGATGGCGAAGATGACCGAGGAGACGGCCGCCCCGGCATGGAACAGGTTGTGGGCCAGCGAAGTGCCCGGGATCACGTTGAGGGTCAGGAGGCTGAGCGCCAGACCGC
Organism: Skermanella aerolata KACC 11604; assembly: GCF_000936425.1. Lineage (GTDB taxonomy): Bacteria > Pseudomonadota > Alphaproteobacteria > Azospirillales > Azospirillaceae > Skermanella > Skermanella aerolata. The sequence goes on from NZ_AVFK01000029.1 coordinate 25,736, forward strand.
CGGCCAGCAGCGCACCGAACGCGGCGGTGAAGACCACGACACCGTCGATCCGGGCGCGGATCGCGACGACGCTGGAATGGAGAGCGACGGCGAAGATGACGATGACGCACCAGGGCAGCATCGTGTTGACCATGCGGCGGTCGATGAAGCCCAGGGGGATCAGGATCGCCAGCACGGCCACCAGTCCCCGCATAAGTTCGCGGTGGTGCGGCATCAGGCGGTCGGTCGGCACGAAGCTCCGGCCGAACAGCAGACCGGAAATTAGAACCAGCAGGATGGCTGTCTGGACCGACGCCCCCGCCATCCAGGGCATCCCGCTCCACAGGTACTCGCTCAGGAAACCGGAGGTGGAGGAGATATAGATCGTGATCATCAATTGCATTGTGATCAGGAAGATCTGGCTGTGCTCCCTCATCACCCGCCAGATGAAGAACAGGTAGACGCAGACCGTGATCAGGATGCCGAACAGCATGCCGAACAGGAGTTGCTCGGACCGGTCGGAGGCATAGAGGGAGGCGACGGACTGGACGACCAGCGGCAGCCGCAGCGTATCGCGGTTCTCGATCCTGATATAGATGGTGGGCTGCTCGGCCGGCTGGAGACCCAGGGGAAAGACCGGATAGCGATGCGGGAAGATGAAGTAGCGGTTCGGCGACAGCATGCCGCTGTTCATCTCGGTCCAGCCGCCGTCCGGGCGCGGGACATAGACCGATATCCTGTCGACCAGGGCCTGCCGGTAGACCAGGAACCATTCGCGCTCCACCGACAGGATGCTGTTGAGCGTGATCCTGCTCCAGATCGCGGACCGCGTGATCCCGAAACCCGGTTCGTCCTGGGTGGAAGGCGTGAAGTTCATCGAGAACTCGGGCGTGGCGACCTGATCTATGGTCAGCCGCCCTGTCTCGTCGGCTAATACTTCCAGGTCGGGGCCAAGCGCATGGACCGCCGTCTCGTCGACCAGCATGACGGTCCTGCCGGCATTCTGCGCCGGCGACGGCCCGGGACAGGCCAGCAGCAGGCACAGCGCCGTCATCAGCACGGGCACCAACCTGGCGAGGGTCGCTGCGGTGGAGCACGTCGCGGAATGGTGCATGGGTCTCCCGTGGAGCAATCGCCACGCGAGAATGATCCATCACCCCGATGTCACCAAGCGCCATGTGCCGGCGCGACATCTTGAACCGGGAAGTCTGCGGTTCAGAACTTCATCTTCAAGGCCGCCCGTACCGTGTGGTCGCGGGTCTGGGTAGTGGAGTGATCGATCGTCAGGATGCCGCCGTCGCGGTGAAGGGCCGTCAGGCCGAAGCGGATGCTGGTCACCGTCGGCTGTACAGCCGTGTCGGCCATTTCCTGGATATGCTCGATCCCGGCGCGCGGCGTCAGCGTTCCCCACAGGTAGTCGATGCGGTAGCTGGCCTGTATGCCGAGCGTACCGGTCGCCATCTCGCCCGATGCATGGGCCATCTCGGCATTGGCGGAGGCATAGTTGAAGCGGGTCAGGGCCGCCAGCACCAGGCTGTCGCCGAACCTCGCTTCCTGCCGCATCCCGATCCCGCCGAACAGCAGGTTGCCCTTGTCCGCTCCGCCCGCATCCCCTTGCGCGGACGAGAACGACAGATCGCCGGTGCCGGCGATGGCGTCGAGGGTCAGGCCGGGATTGACCATATGGGCGCCGTAGACCGCAAGGCTGCGGCCCGACAGTTTTTCGGCCGTGGCGATATAGCCGCCGGCAACGCCGATGGAACTGTGCTGGCCGACCTGCATGTCGGCCCCGGCCGTCAGCCCGGGCGTTTCCAGATAGGTCTCGCCGTTCTGGTGGCGTCCGGCTTTCTGGGCCAGCCGGGCGCTGCCGCTGAAGAAGCTCCCAATCGGGCCGGTCCGGTCATCCTTCAGCAGCGACGGCATGAAGCGGGAGAAGGCGCGCAGCGGCACCTGCTTCTCGTCGAACTCCAGCCGCAGCCTTTCGGTGCGGATGCCGCCATTGGGCGCCCCGCCGGCATGCGAGGCGTGAAGGTCGTTGAGGCGGGCGATGACCGCCCGCGTCTGCTGTCCGGCGGCCGCGACCGCGCTGTTGATGTCGACGACGGGCTCGGCTCGGGATGAAGCCGTGCAGCCCAATGCGACGGCGGCTGCCGTCAGCCGCGCTGGTATAGATGAAATCCACCGAGGCATCCCGGCCCCCTCCTGTCCTCCGTAACTGGAAGGACAGGGTCGTCGGGTCGGGTTTTGATATGGTTAATGAGATGCTGATAAAATGTCTTCGGACTTCGAAACGCCACCGCGGGCCACCAGCAGAGCCGCCGCGAACGGGATCGACGTCATCACGAGGAGGCCCGCCCACTGCAATGCCTCGGTATTCCCGGTGCCTTCGCGAATCACTATCCCGACCGCGCCGAGCAGAAGCAGCACTGTGATTGCCATCGCGGCGGGGGCCGCTTTCGCCACTTCGGAGAGGGAAAGCGGCTGTCCGGAACTGGCAGGCGCCGGGGTCGGCCCGCCCGGCCGGCCGGTCAGGGCGCCATACACCGTGAAGGCTTTGGCGCCACCGCCCTGTAGCACGACCCGGATCAGCCCCAATGCCGGCAAAGCCAGTCCCGGCACGAGATAGTCGGGGACCGGGAAGTCGCGGTAGCGCCCGTCGAACACCAGCAGCGCTGTCGCGACGACGGCGACGGTGGCCATCAGGGTGGCCGCGGCGTCGCCCAGATGGGCGAACCGGCCGGTGCTTTTGCCGGAAGGATCGGTCAGCAGCCGCGCCGCCGATTCGAGGATGGCCACCGCCAGTACGGCTTCCAGCGCGAACAGCAGCGCCGCGCGGATCGTCTCGAACGTGTAGTAGGTTTCGGTCCAGGCGACATGGGCCGCCAGGACCAGGGCGCTCGCCATGCCCTGGGCCAGCAGGGCCAGCAGGATCGCCCGGCCGGGCCGCAGCCTGGATACCAGCCCCGGCGTCGTCGCGGCGGCGATCAGGACGGCCAGGACGGCGAGACCGCTCGACAATGCGAAGTGGCGGACCCAGTAAGGGTTCTCGACCACCGGACCGGCCAGCGAGAACTTGCGTTCCCTGTCGGTCGAGTAGAGGCCCCAATTGGCGCCGACGGTGCCCTCGTTCGCCGATTTCCAGCCCTGGTCGAAGGCTTCGACGATGTTGTACTGGAAGCCCTCGCGCTCGGCCATGCGGACAAACTGGTTGATGAAGCGCGCCTTGTTGACCAGACCGGTTTCCGCCGGCCCGCGAGTTCGTCCGGCGGTCGGCCAGCCGACTTCGCCGACCAGGATCGGCTTGCCGGGAAAGCGCTCGTGGATCTCCCTGTAGGCTTCGAGGATGCGCTCCTCGGCGCCTTCGACGCTGGTCGGGATGTCCTCCCAGTAGGGCAGCAGGTGGATCGTGATGAAATCGACTTCATCCGCCACCTGCGGATACTTCAGCCACCACTCCCAGACATCGGCGTAGGTCACCGGCTGCTTCACATGCGCCTTGACGTACCGGATGTACTCGATGAGCTGATCGACCGTGCGGTCGTTGCGCAGCAGCACCTCGTTGCCGACGATCACCTTATCGATCACGTCGGGATACTTGTTGGCGAGGCGGATCTGCGCCAGGACCTCTTCCTCGTTCAGGATCGGCTTGCTGCCAATCCAGGCGCCCTGCATCACCTTGATGCCGTATTTCCGGGCGAGTTCCGGAACATGCTCCAGCCCCTCGCGGCTGGTGTATGTCCGCACCGACATGACCTCGTCCTTCAGCAGCTTCAGATCCTCGTCGATCTGGGCCTTCGTCGGGTAGACCATGGTCAGCGGACTCTGCCCGTCGCGGAACGGCGCGAAGGACACGCTTTGGAGCTTGCCGCCGGGAGGCGGCTCGAGCGGCTGGGGACGGTTGGGAAGCGCCCACAGGGCGAAATTGCCCAGGACGGCGGCGGCCAGAACGGCGATAAGGAGGAATACACGCATGACGGCGATATCTACACGAATTCGCCCGTCACCGGCATGGAAAAACGGCCCGCGAGGATCGTCGTTCCTCGCGGGCCGCTTGGTGTCGCCGTAGCCGGTAAGATCGGCGCCCGATCAGACGGCGGGAGCCGGCTTCTTTCGCTTCAGTACGAAGATCGCGGAGTTCTCGTTATAGGCCGGCAGCTCTTCGGTCTCGATGTCAGGGTTGCGCCGCAGGAACTCGTCGAACGCCCGCTTCTCGCCCAGGTTCTGTTCGGCCAGGCCGCCGGCATGCCAGTCGTCGAACAGCATGACAGCGTAGTCGCCGATCATCGGCTCGACGAAGGCCAGCGAATCGCGGGCCGAGGTGTAGATGTCGCAATCGACCATGATGACCCCGGCATGTCTCATCTGGTGCTTTTCGACCAGTTCGGGCGTCATCGTGTCCTTGAACCAGCCCTTGATCAGGAAGGTCTTCTTCCAGTCCACGCCACGCCGCGTCAGCAGCTTGTGGGCGAACTCGATCGAGGAGGCGAGCTGGCCGCTGCTCCAGATGTTGTTGTCCTGGAAATCGGTCTCCGGCGGCAGCCCTTCGAAGCTGTCGAACCCGAACTGCCGGACGCCCTTGGTGTCCGTCTTGACCAGCGCATCGTGCATGCAGGCCATCGACGAGCCGTAGCAGACGCCGAATTCCAGATAATCGCCGATGTTCTCGCTGCCGTTCAGATCGCGCAGCCGCTGGATCGCATCGACGAAGCTGGCCGTGAGCTTCTGCTCGGGGACGAGTCCCTGACCCGCGAGCGCACGCCGTTGGGTCCGCACCCGGTAGAGCCACCGGTTGACCTTACGGGACGGCCCAAACAGTCCCAGTGTCCTCAGCAGGCGGTAGAAAGGCGTGTTGAAACGCTCAACGCCCAGGGGCCGGGCAGCATGATTGTCTTGGACCGTCATCGGAGCCAGGTTCCTGTCTTTCGTTTCATCAAGTCTCATTAACCAATAAAAACCATATTGGATGCACAAGCGCCAGTGTTTATTTGACGTGCCTCAAGAGTAGGCGCAAAGTGGTTATTGACCAACTTGAAAAAATTTTAGTAAAGCTGCTGTGCTCGCCTCTAGTCTTTAATACTGGTCATTGTGGGACAAAATTGAGAGAAAGTTCGGGGTGAAATGAGGTTCTTGCCTATATCGATATATAAGTAGGCTGGTGCTGAAGTTCGCTGTGAATACGTTTATCGCCGAGCACATACTTTTTGCGTATCTTTGGTCTCCCCGCTCGGTCAGGTCCGAACGCCGTTTAAGAAGATCGATCGGGGTATGTCGCATCCGGCATCGTCCCAATTGCTTGAACCGGGCATGCCGTCCTCCGGTTCCGTGAAACTTCCTGTTGTCGTCACGGCTTGCGATTTACCCGCCATGCGTTCGTGACGATGCGTCTCCCGCGCAGCTCATATGCGCAAATCACACCGTGCCCATTCTCCAGTGCAAGCCTTGCCGCACCTGGACTTGATCATGACGCCGCCTGGACGACTACGACGCGTCATGCGGCGCACACTCATTCGCTGCGGCGCACACTCATTCGCTGCGGCGCGGAATCAGATGAGGAATTAGGCATTGACTTAAAGAGGGAAAGTCGCCACTTAACGACCATGCTTTGAAAAGCTTGACGGTGCCTTTCGCACCCCGGCTGCGGTTTCCCTCCTGTTAGGGTGACCGTGTCACAGGTATCCGCATATCGCGCGTTGACCGGGTTATTGTCCCTGTTTTGGGTCCGGTGGATCGAACCGCTTCCTGGCGGACTTCGCTGCGAGTTGTAACGGATGGCACTGTGATCCACCGGGTTGCCCACGCTGCTTTAGCGGGCTTGAGGCGCCCGACGATATTCGACACAACCAATGGAGGATTGCTTTGATGGATCAGCCGCTCGCGGGAAAGACCATCGCCATCCTGGTGGCTAACGGTTTCGAAGAGACCGAGATGACCGAGCCCCAGCGTGCCCTGCTCAAGACCGGCGCCACTCTTAAGGTGCTTTCTCCCGAACAGGGATTGGTCAACGGCTGGCATGGCAAAGCCTGGGGTCACTATTTTCCGGTTGATCAGCAGATCGCCGAGGTTCTCGCCGCCGATTTCGACATGCTGATTCTGCCGGGCGGCGAGCGTAGCGTGGCCAAGCTGGCCGCCAACCCGCATATCCGCCGCATCGTCAGCAGCTTCATGGACGGCGGCAAGCCGGTCGCGGCGATCGACGATGGCGTCAGCCTCCTGGCGGTAGCCCAGAAGGTCAAGGGCCGCACTCTCACCGGTTCCCCGGCCGTGCGCGAAGCTCTCGAAGCTGCCGGCGCCGTTTGGAGCGAAGAGCCGATCACGATCGACAAGGCCCTCGTGACCGCCGACGGTCTCGACAACCTTCAGGCCTTCGTCGACCAGCTGGTTAAGTCCTTCACCGACGCTGCCCAGGTAAAGAAGGCCGCCTGACGCTCAGGCACGGTCGTCAAAATCTGTCAAAAAACGCCGCATCCATTGGATCGCGGCGTTTTTCGTGTCTTCGACGGACGGTCGGGCAAGCAGGTGGCCGGGCAAAGTGGCGGGATGATCGCAGGAGAGACTTTTCCAAAACCACGGGGAGCCTTCGGCGTGCCTGCGTGTTTCTCCGCCGCAGCCTGCCATCCGACCCATCGATAGAGCGGGCGGCGCCCTGAAGCCGGAGACGAAAAGCCCGTGATCCCGTACTTTCCCCGTCGGCACCGTCTGGTTGCCGCAACATGCCTTACTGCTCTGCTGGCGTTTGGCGGCATGCCCGAGCCGGCGTCGGCCCAGGCGCCCGACGATGCGTTCATCGCGGGTTATGCCGCCGCCGTCCTCCAGCGCGAGTTCGGGCTTGCCGCGTCGAAGGTCACCGTGTCGGGCGGGGTCGTCCAAGTCGATGCCGCGACCCTGCAATCGTCCGCCGGTCCGCGCCTGCGCACCGCCTTGTCCGAGATTCCGGGCGTGACCGACGTGCGGGTGCGCGAAGCCTCGGTGCCGGCCACGGCCGCTCCCGGTCTGGCTCCGGCTGCTCCCGCCGCGGCCGGCCGGCCCGACGGCGCGCCGCCTCCCGCGACCGCCGTCACGCAGGACGAGGGCGGTCAGGTGCTGCCGCGATCTAACCTGTTCGAGCCGCTGATGGCCGATCCGCGCTGGCCGCGCTTCTCGGCGGCCTACCGCTACTTTACGGACGATCCTGATGTCGAGCACGCCGGGGCAGTCAGCTTCGGCGAGACCTTCTCTCTCTATCGCAACAGTTTGTTCGGCGGACGCTGGGAAATCGGGTTCCAGGCGGCGGTGTTCTCCATCTTCGACCTGAACAGCGACAGTCTCGACCTGATCAACGCCGACTACTGGGTCGGCATCCCGATTTCCTACCGGATCGGCGATTTCTCGGTGCTTGGGCGCGTCTATCACCAGAGCTCGCACCTGGGCGACGAGTTCCTGCTGCGGGAAGGGATCGACCAGTCGCGCCGGATCAACCTGAGCTACGAGGCGGTGGAAGCGCTGGCGTCCTACGACATCGGCGAGGAGTTCCGTGTCTATGGCGGCTTCAGCTATCTGTTCGACCAGGAACCCTCCGACCTGAAGCCCTGGGGCACCCAGGCCGGCGTGGAATATGAGAGCAGCGAAACCTTCGCCGGCGGTCACCTCCGGCCGATCGCCGCCGCCGATCTGAAGTTCAGGGAAGAGTCGGACTGGGACATGGACCTGTCGCTCCGCGCCGGCGTCCAGCTGGAAAGCACCTTCCTCAATCCCCGGCGTATCCGGCTGCTTGCGGAATACTACAACGGTTCGAACCCGAACGGTCAGTTCTACTCCCGGAAGCTGGAATATATCGGCTTCGGGGTAAACGTTCAGCTGGACTGAGGAACGGACGCGCCTGCGTCACGAAAGCTCGGTGCGGACCTCCCACAGTTCGGGGAAGAAGGTCGTGTCGAGCGCGTGGCGCAGGTAGCCCACTCCCGCCGTCCCGCCGGTTCCGCGCTTGAAGCCGATGATCCGCTTGACCGTGGTCATATGGCGGAACCGCCATTGCTGAAACCAATCTTCCAGGTCCACCAGTTCCTCGGCCAACTGGTACAGGTCCCAGTGCGCGGCGGTGTTCCGGTAGATCACGGTCCAGGCCGCCAGGACGCTGGGATCGCTGCGATGGGGCGTCGCTTGGTCGCGCGCCAGTACTTCGGGCGCTATCGCGAAGCCGCGCCGCGCCAGGAGCCCGATCGTCGCGTCGTACAGGCTGGGTCCTTCCAGCGCCTCCTTCAACGCCGCATGCAGGTCGGGACGGTGCCGGTGCGGAGCCAGCATCGCGGCCCGCTTGTTTCCGAGCAGGAACTCCATCATCCGGTACTGGTGGGACTGGAAGCCGGACGACTGCCCTAGTTTGTCGCGGAACTTCAGGTAGTCCGTCGGCGTCAGGGTCGACAGGATGTCCCAGGACTGGATCAACTGGCTCTGTATCCGGGAAACGCGGGCGAGGTTCTTGAAAGCGGGCTGGAGATCGTCGTGTTCCAGCCCCGATATGGTCGCCTTCAACTCGTGGATCGCCAGCTTCAGCCAAAGCTCGGTCGCCTGATGGATGACGATGAACAGCATCTCGTCATGCTGATCGGATACCGGCTGCTGACAGGCGAGCAGGGGATCGAGCTTCAGGTAATCGCCGTAGCTCATCGATGCGGCGAAGTCGGTATGGACGCCGGCCGCCTCCTCGTCTGGGATCTTCGCCATGGTGGTTCATGCTCCCTGTTCGGGTAAGGGGCTTCAGGTGACCGATGCACGCGTTTGGAACTCCGGTCGGTCCCATTCTCTCGACTCCATCACGGTGACCAGATGGTCGACCGCGTGCCAAATGTCGGCATGGCCGACATAGAGCGGTGCGAAGCCGAAGCGCAGGATGTCCGGTGCCCGGAAGTCCCCGATCACGCCGCGCGCGATCAGGGCCTGCACGATCGGGTATCCGTGTTCGTGGGCAAAGCAGATCTGGCTGCCGCGGCTGGCCTCGTCGGCAGGCGAGGCCAGCCGGAAGCCGTACCGGCCGCATCGCCGTTCGACCAGCTTCGCGAACAGGCGACCCAGGGTCATGGACTTGGCCCGCAGCGCCGCCCCGTCGGCCTCCAGCATCAGGTCGACCCCTACTTCAAGGGCTGCGAGGCCGATGACCGAGGGCGTTCCGGTCAGCATCCGCTCAAGGCCTTGCGCCGGACGATAGCCGGTCTCGAAGGCGAAGGGCGCGGCATGCCCCATCCAGCCGGACAGGGCAGGGCGCAACTCCGCGTGATGGCGCCGTGCTGCGAACAGGAAGGCGGGCGCTCCCGGTCCGCCGTTGAGGTACTTGTAGCCGCAGCCGACCGCGAAGTCGGCCCCGGCGCCGTTCAGGTCTACCGGGACGGCGCCGACGCTGTGCGCCAGATCCCACAGGACCAGCGCTCCGGCCCGGTGAGCCCGTGCCGTGATCGCCGCCATGTCGTGAAGGGCGCCGGTCCGGTAGTTGACGTGGGTCAGGGATACCAGCGCGGTATCGTCGTCGATGGCACCCTCGATGTCTGTTCCATCGGCCAGCCGCAGCTCGTGCCGGCCGCCCAGCAGCTCGATCAACCCTTCGGCAATGTAGAGATCGGTTGGGAAGTTGGAGCGTTCCGACAGGATGACCCGGCGCTCCGGCCGCAGCCGAAGAGCCGCAGCCATCAACTTGAACAGGTTGACCGATGTCGAGTCGGCGACCAGCACCTCACCGGGTTCAGCTCCGGTCAGCCGGCCGATCTTGTCGCCGACGATGCGCGGCAGGTCGATCCAGCGATGAGCCGTCCAGCCCCGGATCAGGCTTTCGCCCCATTCCCGCCCGACGACCTCGGCCGTCCGGTCGAGCGCCGTCTTGGGGAGCGCTCCCAGCGAGTTCCCGTCCAGGTAGATCACACCATCCGGCAGCGCGAACCGCTCCCGGAAGCGGGCAAGCGGGTCCGCCGCGTCCAGCGCCTCGCAGTGCTTGAGGTCGATGCTGTCCAGATCCACTCCGGTCATCGGCTTTCCCTTTCCTGGGACCGCTCACCGGCTGGATGCCGGGGAGCGGCCAAGTGACACAGCAAAGATGCATAACTTGCACATGTTATCGTTCGCGTGCGAAGCTGGCGCTCCAGGCTTTGGAAACGCGGGATGTGAGATGAAGTTCGACAGCGTCACCGACGACAATATCGTCACTCTGGTGGACCGTTTCTATGACCGCATCCGCGAGGACGCGGAGCTCGGGCCGGTTTTCGAGGGGATCGTCGCCGGCCACTGGGACAGGCACCTGACCACCATGTACCGGTTCTGGTCCTCCGTCATGCTGAAGTCGGGCACCTATCACGGCAGTCCGATGCAAGCGCACATGCGCATCCCGGACCTGCGGCCCGAGCTGTTTTCCCGCTGGCTGGTCCTGTTCGAGCGGACCGTCACGGAGATGTTCGAGCCGGACCTTGCGGCCCGCTTCCTGGAGCGAGCCAACCGCATCGCCGAAAGCCTGAAGCTCGGACTGTTCTTCCGGCCTGAGGCCGTGGTCGTCAACCGTTCCTGACGGGTACGAATTCCGGCGCTCATGTCAGCGATACGTCAGGTTGCGCGGCTAGTGTCCCTCTCGTGAAACAACCACGGCGGGCCGCACGGCCTGCCAGACACGAGGCAACCGACATGAACCGCACGACACTCCTCCTGACCGTATCCCTGGCGCTCGCCCTCGCCGCCGGCCCGGCGCTGGCCGGACCGAAGTGCACCGGCGAGGCCAAGGACAAATGGCTGTCCGAAGAGGCGATGAAGCAGAAGATCGCCGAGATGGGCTTCAAGGACATCCGCACCTTCAAGACGACCAGCGGCAACTGCTACGAAATCTACGGCCACGACAAGGACGGCAGGAAGGCCGAGGTCTATTTCAACCCGGTCAACGGCTCCATCGTCAAATCGGAAATCGGGGGCTGACCATGAATGCCGCCGAGGGCTCGGTATCGGGAGGACCTGGATCGGCAGGCTCGGTATCGGTATGGGACCCCGTCGTCCGCATCTTTCATTGGACGGTGGTGGCGGGGTGCCTCGCCAACCTCTTCATCGTGGAGGACGGCGGGCGGGCGCATGAGGTCATCGGCTATGCCGTGGCGGCGGTGCTGGTAGTCCGATTGGTCTGGGGCTTCGTCGGGACCCGCTACGCCCGGTTCAGCGACTTCGTGCCGGGACCGCGCCGGCTGGCCGAGTACCTGACCCTGATGGCCCAGGGGCGGGAGCCGCGTCAGGTCGGTCATAACCCGGCCGCCGCCGTCATGATGGTGGTGCTGATGGCGCTGCTCGCCGCCGTCAGCATCACCGGCTGGATGGCGACACTGGACGCTTTCTGGGGCGTCGAGTGGGTCGAGGAGCTTCACGAGGTCACGGCCGACGCGATACTATGGCTGGCGCTGATCCATGCCGGCGCCGCCTTGTACGAGAGCATGCGTCACCGCGAGAACTTGGTGTGGGCGATGGTCACGGGCCGGAAACGGGCATGAGGGTCTTGCTGGTCGAGGACAACGAGCGTCTTTCGTCCCTGATGAGGGGCGGGTTGTCGCGTGGCGGGTTCACGGTCGATGTCTTCGACCTGCTGGAAGATGCGGAAGCCGCCCTGGACACGGTGGACTACGACCTGATCCTGCTGGATCTGGGCCTGCCCGATGGGGACGGGATGGACTGGCTGAAGCGGTTCCGCCGAGGCAGCCGGGACGTCCCCGTCCTGGTCGTGACCGCGCGGGGCGGCCTGACCGATCGGGTGGCCGGACTGGATACCGGTGCCGACGACTATCTGGTCAAGCCGTTCGAGATGGACGAGTTGCTGGCGCGCTGCCGCGCCGTCCTGCGGCGTCCGGGGGCGGCTCTCTCGACCGTGCTCGCGGCCGGCAACGTCACGCTCGACACGACGTCGCGGCAGGTCGCGGTCGCCGGCAGCCAGATCGACGCGCCGCGCCGGGAGACGGACCTGCTCGAAGTGCTGCTTCGCCGCTCCGGCCAAGTCGTGCCGCGCGCGGTGCTGGAGGAACGATTATACGGTTTCGACGACGAGGTGACGCCGAATGCCCTGGAGGCCCATGTTTCCCGCTTGCGGCGGCGTCTGTCGGACGCGGCGGCCGACGTGACCGTCCATACGGTCAGGGGCGTCGGCTACCTGCTGCGGCCCGCCGTGGCGCCGTGATGCGGATGCCGTCGGCACGGCCGGCACAGCGGCCTTCGGTCACCCGGCTGATCACGCGCCGGCTGATCCTGGCGGCCGGGCTGCTGATGGTGGCGCAGGTCGTTCTGGTCGCGATGCATTACGGCTGGGACGGCAGGCGGCTGGGTGTCCGGGTCGCGGCGAACGAGGCGGAACGGATCGCCGGCCATATCGGGATCGGACCCGAGGGACGGCCCGTCCTGGCCCTGCCGGAGGAGCATGTAGAACGTTACCGGGATCACAGGGCAGCCTATGCCTTCCGGGTCGTCGATGCCGATGGAGCCGAAGTCGCGGGCATGAATCCCGATCTGTTCACGGTGATGCTGCCCGAGCCTGCGACGGCGCCCGACCTGTTCTGGCGCGTCGTGCCCGGACCGCAGGGCGAAACCCGCGTCCTCGTCCAGCGCTTCGACCGCATAGCGCCGGGCCTGCTGATCGCCATCGCCATCGCCTCCGATCCGGACCGGCTCGCCTGGGTGGCGCTGCTGCACGAGGTCGTCGATCATGTCGCGATCCCGATGGTGCCGCTTGCCCTGCTGCTGCTGGCCGTCAACGTCTATGCCGTGCGCCGAAGCCTGCTTCCGCTGGCACGGGCCGCCGGAGAGGCCGCCGTCCTGGACGCCCGGCGCGGCGGGCTGCGGCTGTCGGCCGGCGACGATCTCCCGCGGGAGGTCCATGCGCTGGTCGGCGCCGTCAACGCGGCGCTGGGCCGGGCGGACGAGGTGCTGCGCTTCCAGCGCGAGTTCACGGCCAACGTGGCGCATGAACTGCGCACCCCCCTGGCCGTGCTGCTGCTGCAACTGGACGAAATCGGCGGACCGGCGGCGGAGGCGGCCAAGAGCGACATCCAGGCGATGTCCCGGCTGGTCGACCAGTTGCTCCGCGTCGCCCAGATCGAGGGAATGTCGGCGGAACCTCCGACCGATGTCGATCTGGCCGAAGTCGGACGCGGCGTCGTCCAGCAATTGGCCCCAATCGCGCTGGACCGGGGCCGCGAAACCGAATTCCGGGACCAAAGCGCTTCCATCATCCAGGGCCATCGGGACGCCATCGCGGGCGCCGTCCGCAACCTCGTGGACAATGCGCTGCGCGCGGCGCCCAAGGGATCGCTGATAACGGTCAGCGCCGGGCCGGGTCCCGTGATCGAGGTATGCGACCAGGGACCGGGCATCGACCCGGCCTTGCGCCGGGACCTGTTCGACCGGTTCGCCCAGGGGGACAGGCGGACGCGCGGCAGCGCCGGCCTGGGGCTGGCCATCGTCGCCAAGACGATGGAGATCCATGACGGTTCCGTCACCGTCGCCGACCGCCCTGGCGGCGGAACCCTTTTCCGCCTGGTTTTTCCCGATCAGGGACCTTTCAGCGAACCGCCTTGACCTCGTGGCGCAGCCAGATCAGCAGGGCGATCAGGGTGAGGGCGCCGGCCTGATGGGCTGCCGCCAGCGGGATCGCGACGACGCTGATCAAGGTCGCGACGCCGAGCACGATCTGAAGCACCATCATGGCGCCGGTCGCATGACCGATCAGGTGGCCGCGCGGGCTGAGGTCGCTGCGGACCGTCCTCCACCACAGGGCCAGCACCACGACGCCGGTGACGATGGCGAGCCAGCGGTGGGTGAACTGGACGGCGGCGTGGTTCTCCACGAAGTTCAAGGCCGCCGGGTCGAGGAACCACATGTCCTCAGGCACCAGATGCCCGCCCATCAGCGGCCAGGTGTTGTAGATCATGCCGGCGTCCAGCCCGGCGACGAAGGCGCCCCAGGCGACCGTGACCGCGACCAGACCCAGCGCCATCCCGATATGGCGGCGGAGCGCCGGAGCTTTGGTGCTGCCGCTCGACGCCGGCTTGGGGTCGAGCAGGCCCAGGGCGATCCACAGCATCACCGCGAAGATGATGAAGGCCATGCCCAGGTGCAGCGCCAGCCGGTAATGGCTGACGGAGGGCCGGTCGACCAGACCGCTGACCACCATGAACCAGCCGATGCCGCCTTGGAGGCCGCCGAGCAGGAACAACCCCAGCAGCTTGGGCATCATCCCCTTGGGGATGCGCTTGGTCGCCCAGAACCACAGGAAGGGCAGCAGGAAGGCGAAGCCGATCAACTGGCCCCAGAACCGGTGGAACCACTCCCAGAAGAAGATGTGCTTGAACTCTTCCAGCGACATCCCGGCATTGACGTAGCGGTATTCGGGAGTTGCCTGATACAGGCCGAACACGCGGTTCCACTCCTCCGCCGACAGGGGCGGCAGCATGCCGATCAGCGGCTTCCATTCCACCATCGACAGGCCCGACTCGGTCAGCCGGGTGATCGCTCCGATCACCGCCATGGCGAATACCATGCCGCAGCAGATCAGCAGCCAGAAGGCTATGGCGCGCGACGCCGGAGCGGCACTGGCCTCGGCATCGCGCGAGGCGGGATAGGTGACGGACGACAAGGCTTTGACCCATTCTTTTCTGGCGGCCATTTACCGGCTGGCCGAAGGAGGCGCGATAATACCGCTCTATGTGGCGCGCGCCGGTCCCCCGTCAAACATCCGCTTGGTCAAACATCCGATAGGATGCGATACCGCGACCACAGGTCGCATGTGGCATCCAGACGCTTCTCATTCATACCGCGGCATCCAAGACGGCGGCCACTTCGGCGCTGTCGATGTCGCGGGCGGTGAAGGCCCGGCCGATGCCGCGCGCCAGCACGAAGGTGATCTTGCCGTCCTGGACCTTCTTGTCCTTGGCCATGTGTCCCAGCAGCTCGACCGTGTCCCACTCGACGCCTTCGACCTGACCGAGCTTGGTCGGCAAGCCGATCGCTTCGAAGTGGCGGCGTACCCGGATGGCTTCCTGGCCGGTGCAGAGACCCAGCCGGGCCGAAAGGTCGAACGCCATCCCCATGCCCAGCGCCACCGCTTCGCCGTGGAGCAGGCGGTTGTCGTAGCCGACCGCCGCTTCCAGCGCGTGGCCGAAGGTATGGCCAAAGTTCAGCAGCGCCCTGCGGCCGGATTCGCGCTCGTCCTGGCCGACGATGGCGGCCTTGGCGGCGCAGCTCACGGTGACGGCGCGCACGAGGGCCTCGGTGTCGCCGGCGCAGACGGCGGTGCCGTGCTGCTCAAGCCATTCGAAGAAGTCCAGGTCGTCGATCAGGCCGTACTTCACGACCTCGGCATAGCCGGCGAGCACGTGGCGGCGGGGCAGGGTGGCCAGCGCCGAGGTATCGGCCAGCACCAGCCGGGGCTGGTGGAACGACCCGACGAGGTTCTTGCCCTGCCGGGTGTTGATGCCGGTCTTGCCGCCGACCGAACTGTCCACCTGGGCCAGCAGCGTCGTCGGGATCTGGATGAAGTCGAGCCCGCGCAATGATATCGCGGCGGCGAACCCGACCAGATCGCCGACCACGCCGCCGCCAAGGGCGATCAGCACCGTGGAACGCTCGATCCCGCGGCCGAGCATCTCGTCCAGTAGGGCTTCCAGATGGGCGAAGCTCTTGGTCTTCTCGCCCGCGGGGAGGATGATCGCCGGGCCGTTGCGGCGCACGCCGGCGCTTTCCAGCGCCGCTTCCAGCGACGGCAGGTGGAGCGGGGCCACCGTATCGTCGGTGACGATGATGACGGGACGCCGGCCGATCAGCGGAGCGATGCGCGCACCCGCCTGCTTGATCGCCCCCGGACCGATCACGATGTCGTAGCTGCGCTCTGACAGATCGACGCGGACGATATCCTGCATGATTGGGCTCTTTTCAGTTGGTTTATTCTTATGGGCCACCCGACCGCCGGGCGGGCGGGTTTTCACCCGGCCGTCCTGGTCACGCCCGGCCATGTCTCCAGCGCCTTCAGCACCCGCTCCACCGTTTCTTCCGGCGGCGCCTCGATGCTGTCCACGGTGATGTCGGCTTCGGCATATACCGGATAGCGCAAGGCGATCAGCCGGCCCAGGATCTCGCGCGGGTTGCCCTGCTTGAGCAGCGGGCGGTTGTTGCGCCGGGAGGTCCGCGCCAGCAGCACGTCCACCTCGGCCCGCAGCCAGACCGAGATGCCGTGGGTGCGGATCAGGCCGCGCGTGTGGTCGTCCATATAGGCGCCGCCCCCGGTGGCCAGGATATGCGGTGGATTCTCCTGAAGCAGCCTGCCGATCACGCGGCGCTCGCCGGCGCGGAACTCCGCCTCGCCGAACTGCTCGAAGATCTCCTCGATCGTGCGGCCGGCCGCCGTTTCGATCTCGTGGTCGGCGTCGCGGAACTGGAGGTCCAGGCGTGCCGCCAGCCGGCGGCCGATGCTGGTCTTGCCCGCTCCCATCAGACCAACCAGCACCACTGTCCGGGGCACTACCAGGCGGGGAGTCGCCGGATGCTGCGATGCGAGGGGCTGATGGGCGATCATCGAAGCGACAGGATCCTCTGCGACACGGTTTAGCAACCGCTGATGTTGCGCTGTGAATAAGGTATGGCTACAGTACACCGCGTTTAACCTTTGGACAGGTACATGATCCGCCGCAGGGCGCGATCAGGCTCCTTTTTGCCGAAGGTTCCAACACCGCCTAAAAAAGGACATGAGTGTCCTTAACACAAGGTATTTCGTCTTCTCCACTATCAATGACGGTACCGTGGCACGCTCTCGCAACCGCCCTTATTCGGGCTCATCCTCGACTGGTATAATGTCCCGCTTACTCGGCGCCCTGATAGTTCTGGCCCTGATCGTCGTCGCCGGCGGCGCGGTCTTCCTGGCCACCTGGGAAATTCCGGCCCCGTCGAAGACGGTGGAGCGGGTGATCCCCGATGAACGTTTCCCGCGCTGACCGGGCTGTCGGCCCGCTCGTTCCCGCCGATCCGGACAAGGCCAGGTCCCTGTCCGGGGCAGCCCGGCATAGGCGCCCGATCTTGACTCTCCATGCGCTGATTCGCCGCGGCCGTCATTCAAGCGGCCGGTGCAACGCGGTTAGACGATAAAAGCCGAAAGTACAGTCGATGCCCCGCCCAGGACGCCCCCGTAAACCCAAGACACCCGCATCGCCCCGGATCGAAGCCTTCCTCGACATGCTGGTGGCGGAGCGGGGTGCAGCCAGCAACACTCGGCAGGCCTATGAGCGGGACCTGATCGACGTCGCGGCGTGGCTGACCGGGCGCAACACCACCCTGGAAGGCGCCAATACCGATGACATCAGGGGCTATCTGGACGACCTGAGCGGCCACGAAGGCGGCACGGCGGTCCGGACCATCGCGCGCCGCTTGTCGGCGCTGCGCCAGTTCTACCGCTTCCTGGTATCCGAAGGACTGCGGGCCGATGATCCGGCCGCCACCATCGACAGCCCCAAGCAGGGCCGTCCGCTGCCCAAGATCCTGAGCGAGGGCGAAGTCGACACGCTGCTGACGGCGGCCCAGCGCCGGGGTGGGCCCGACGGCATCCGGCTGGTGGCCTTGCTGGAAGTCCTCTATGCGACCGGCCTTCGCGTGTCGGAACTGGTCGGCCTGCCGCTCAACGGCATCGCCCGCGATGGCCGCTGCCTGTTCGTCAAGGGCAAGGGCGGCAAGGAACGGATGGTGCCGCTGTCCGAACCGGCGCGCGACGCCCTGGCGGCCTATGTCCCGCTGCGGAAGGACTTCATGGTGCCGGGGCGCGAGCAGCGTCAGGCGGCGTTCCTGTTCCCGTCGCGGACTTCGGAGGACGGCCACCTGACCCGCCAGCGTTTCGCCCAGCTCCTCAAGGAACTGGCGATCGACGCCGGGATCGAGCCGCGCAAGGTCAGCCCCCACGTCCTGCGCCACGCCTTCGCCACCCATCTGCTGGACCACGGCGCCGACCTGCGCAGCGTTCAGAAGATGCTGGGCCACGCCGACATCGCGACGACCCAGATCTACACCCATGTCGTCGGCGACCGCCTGAAGCGCGTCATCAACGACCACCACCCGCTCGCCCGCCCGAAGAAGCTTGCCGGGGCGAAGTAGGGGGAGGTTACAATACCAAGGGCCGAAGAATTTGACCGGCGGTAGGCAAGTGTTGGGCCACGGCCCAACCTACGAAGCAGGAGTCTGTAGGTTGGGCCGTGGCCCAACAACAAACACTGCCTGGTACAATACGTTTTGAAGACTATGACTGGTCAGGAGCGTTAGTGTCGGGCTGAAGAGGCCCGACCTACGCGAGCGTGCTCGTGTAAAATGGCCGAAGCGTTGGCCAGAAAGATTGCTTGCTTCGTAGGTCGGGCCTCTTCAGCCCGACATGGCGGCAGGATCGTCGGTCGATCTCTTCGGCTCCTATTGGATTACGATTCGAAGGCGCCGCCGGCGAGCAACCGCTCGGCCTCGGCGAGATCGTCGGGGCGGTTGGTGTTGAAGAAGGGATCGATCGGGTCGCAGTCGAAATCGGCAATCGCCAGCCGGTAGCGCGCGGTCCAGACATCGACCTTGCGGACCTGCTCCTCCAGCATGGCGCGGCGCAGGTCGTGGCGCAGATGTACCGGCCACAGGCCGAACACGGGGTGCTCGCGGCCATCCGACCGGGCACAGGCCATGTCGGCGCCCTCCCGCTCGACGGCGTCGAGCAGTCGTTCCACCAGATCGGTCGGCTGGAACGGCGCATCCGTCGCGAAGGACGCGACCCAGCGGGCTTCCGGTGCGTGTTCCGCCGCCCAATCCAGCCCCGTCAGGACCCCCGCCAGCGGGCCGGCGTAGTCCGGGACCACGTCGGGCGCCACCGGCAACCCGGTGCCGGCGAAGCGGTCGGGATCGCCGTTGGCATTCAGCACCAGAAGCTCGACCTGCGGGCGCACGCGGTCGAGGATGTGGTCCAGTATCGTCCGTCCGCCCAGCAGCCTCAGCGTCTTGTCGCCGCCGCCCATGCGCCGGGACAGGCCGCCGGCCAGCAGCAGGCCGACGACTCCCCCTGCATCATTCGCCGTCATCGTCGCGGCTCCCCTTGCGCCGGTGGCTGGTGGGCTCGTCGGAGCCCTCGCCGGGAGCCAGATCGAAGTCGATTCGCTCTTCTCCCGCCAGCGCCACGAAGCGGCGACCGCGCGCCCGGCCGATCAGCGTCAGTCCCGCCTGCCGCGCCAGATCGACGCCCCAGGCGGTGAAGCCGCTGCGCGAAACCAGGATCGGAATGCCCATCTGCACCGTCTTGATGACCATCTCGGAGGTCAGGCGCCCGGTCGTGTAGAAGATCTTGTCTTCCGGCGTCAGCCCGTGCCGCCACATGTAGCCGGCGACCTTGTCGACCGCGTTGTGGCGTCCGACGTCTTCCATATAGACCAGCGGCCTGTCCTCGCACGCCAGCACGCAGCCATGGATAGCGCCCGCTTCCAGGTAGAGGCTGGGGGCCGTGTTGATCTTGCGGGTCAGTGTCGCCAGCCAGGACGTCCTGATGCGGGCGGTCGAGGACAGCCGGACGTCCTCGAACTTCTCCATCAGGTCGCCGAAGACGGTTCCCTGGGCACAGCCCGAGGTCAGCGTCTTCTTCTTCAGCTTCTGTTCGTAGTCGGTGGGACGCTCGGTGCGGACGACCACCGTCTCGATCTCGTCGTCGTAGACGATGTCGGTGACGCGGTCGTCGGTGCGCAGCATGTTCTGATTGAGCAGATACCCGAGCGCCAGATATTCCGGGTAATCGCAGATCGTCATCATCGTGACGATCTCCTGACCGTTGAGGAACAGGGTCAGGGGGCGTTCGACCGTGACCGAGGTTTCGATCGGCGCTCCGGTCTGATCGATGCCGGTAACCCGCTGCGTCAGGCGCGGGTCGGACGGATTGGGTCGGATGATGAACTCTTCCATGGAATGGAGCCTATTCGGCCACACCCGTTCAGGCAAGCGCCGTCCCGCCGCTCGCCCGGTTCGGATCAGATCATTTCAAGTAGAAAATGGCTTGCCAGACCGATAACCGATGCCGCCACGACCGCAATCGCCGTATAGCGCTCACCGACCGACCACCGTGCCCAATCCCTGACGAAACTGTCCATCTTGACGCCCCTGCCGCTCCCGTCCTTCTGCTCCATCATGACCACGCCCAAGAATTTAAGGTGCCTTGAAACAAGATACCTCAAATTCATCTCGTGATCGGCTCAACCATAACACTTCAAATCATTTTGCTTCGACCTGATGCCGCGCCGCAACATAGTCCGTCCGGCCGAGTTCAGGCAAGACCAAGGATAGAATTCAAGCGCTTTCGGCACTGTGATCTAGATCACGTAATCCCTCGAAAAAGAATCGATATCCTCCGAAAGTGAGACTCGGAGAGGTACCCGCCGCCGGCCCAAAACTGGATTGGCCGCTTGTGCTCGGCGCCCGGCGGCTTTATGCAGGGCTTCGGGTTGCAACGGCGGAACGACGCATGGCACTGAGGACTTCGCATATCATGGTACTGGCTGCCGCGGTCGTGGCGGCAGCGGGCTGTTCCACCGCCGGCGGCGAACCCATGCCGAACCCCGGCGCCTCCAATGCCGTGTCCCCGGCCGAAGCGACCGCCTCGGCGCCGCCGGTCGATCCGGTCATGGAGCAGCTCGATTTCGAGTCGTGGCTTGCCAACTTCCGGGTGGAGGCAAGGGCGGCGGGAATCAGCGCGGCCACCGTGGACCGGAGCCTGACCCGCCTGAGGATCCTGCCCGACGTGCTGAAGTCGGACGGCAGCCAGCCGGAGTTCGTCCGGCCGGTCTGGACCTACCTGGACGGCGCCCTGAACGACGCCCGGATCGGCAAGGGGCGTGAACAGCTTAATATCCAGCGCCCGCTGCTCGCCGCCGTCAGCCGCGACTATGGCGTGCCGCCGGAAACCATCGTCGCGATCTGGGCGATGGAGAGCAACTTCGGCAGCAATATCGGCTCGTACAACGTGGTCGAGGCGCTGGCGACCCTGGCGTGGCACGGCCGCCGGGCCGCCTTCGCCCGTGAACAGCTTCTCGCCGCCCTGAAGATCATCGACCAGGGCGATGCAGCGCCCGACCGCCTGATCGGCTCCTGGGCCGGTGCCATGGGGCAGACGCAGTTCATTCCGACGACCTTCGTGGGGCATGCGGTCGACCGCGACGGCGACGGCCGGCGCGACCTGTGGACCAGCCTGCCCGATATCTTCGCCTCCACGGCCGGATACCTGCGCGACGTCGGCTGGAGAGCGGGGGAACCCTGGGGATCGGAAGTCGTCCTGCCCGCGGGCTTCGACTATGAGCAGGCCGAACTGACGGTACGGAAGCCGGTCGCGGAATGGCGCCGCCTGGGCGTAGTTCAGGCCGCCGGGACAAGGCCGCTGCCGGATCAGGCCGACGCCTCGATCCTGCTGCCCGCGGGCTATCGCGGTGCGGCTTTCCTGGTGCTGAACAACTTCCGCTCGATCCTGCGCTACAACAATTCCAGCAGCTATGGTCTGGCGGTGGCTTACCTGAGCGACCGCATCGCGGGGCTGCCCGGCATCCAGGGAGGCTGGCCGCGCGAGGAAAGGTCGCTCAGCCGCGACGAGCGGTTCGAGATGCAGCGCCTGCTGGGGGGCAGGGGGCATGCCGCGGGAAACCCCGACGGCATCATCGGCGCCAATACGCGCGCCGCCATCCGGGCTTTCCAGAAGACGCAGAACCTGCCGGCCGACGGCTTCGCGTCCAGCACGCTGCTCGACCGGCTGCGGGCGGCAGGACCTGCATCCTGACGCCGGCTTACTGAACCAGTTGCGCCTGCTGCGCCGTGGCGGAGACCGGCGCCGTGAAGACTGCGGCGCCGCGCACGATGTCCAGCGCCCGGGTAAGCTGGTAGTCGCCCTCCTGCCCATGGTCGCCCGCGAGAGTCACCCGGGCCTGTTCGACCGTCATGTCCGGGGTAATGCCGAGCGCCTGGATGGAGCGTCCTGACGGCGTGTAGTAGCGCGCCGTCGTCATTCGGGTGGCGCCCCGGTTCGACAGCGGCGTGATGGTCTGGACGGAGCCCTTGCCGAAGGTCTGCGTCCCCAGGACAACCGCGCGGCGCTGGTCCTGGAGGGCGCCGGCCACGATTTCCGACGCCGATGCGCTGCGCCCGTTGACGATCAGCACGATCGGCTTGCCGTGCGCTAAGTCGCCCGGCGTCGCGAAGTAGTGCCGCGCCGAGTCGGGATCGCGGCCGCGGGTGGACACGATCTCGCCCTGGTCCAGGAAGCTGTCGCAGACCGAGATCGCCTGCTTGACCAGCCCTCCCGGATTGTCGCGCAGGTCCAGCACGTAGCCGGTCAGCCGGGGACCCAGCTCGGCCGCGATTCCCGCCATGGCCTTTTCCAGGCCGGGCTGGGTCTGCTGTGT
Organism: Skermanella aerolata KACC 11604; assembly: GCF_000936425.1. Classification (GTDB taxonomy): domain Bacteria; phylum Pseudomonadota; class Alphaproteobacteria; order Azospirillales; family Azospirillaceae; genus Skermanella; species Skermanella aerolata. Next base: position 48,121 of record NZ_AVFK01000029.1, read on the forward strand.
GAAGCCGCCGATCTTGACGTAGCCGACGGTTCCCTCCGTCCGCCAGCGCACCGCCGGGCTCTTGACCAGCTCGCGCATCAGCGTCAGGTCGAAGCTCTGGCCGCCGCTGCCGCGCTGGATGGTCAGCCGCAGCGGCGTGCCGATGCTGCCGCGCATGCGCTCCATCGCCTCGACGAGGGTGACGCCGCGAACCGGTTCGCCGTTGATGTGGGTGAAGAAGTCGCCCGGCAGCACGCCGGCGCGGAAGGCGGGCGAGTCCTCGATCGGGGTGAGCACCTTGACCAAGCCGTTTTCGACGGCCATCTCGACCCCGACGCCGCCGAACTCGCCGCTGTTCTGCGCCTTGTTCTCGGCATACTTGTCGGGGTTGAGGTATTTTGAATGCGGATCGAGCGATGTCAGAAGCCCGCCGATGGCGGCTTCGATCAGCTTGTCGGCATCGACCCGATCGACGAACCCGTTCCTGAACTGGGAAAATGCCGAGTTGAACAGGGTCAGCGCTTCGGCCCGGGACATCTCCCGCCCCGCCGGAACGGCCTCATGATCGGCCGAAGCTTGCACCGTTGCCGCTGGCTCCACGGTCTGTCCCATCGCCTGCAATGGCGAGAACAGCAGCAGGGAGGCGGCGAGGGCGGTGCGGGTCCGGTTCATGGGCGCATTCCTTTCTGACCAAGAACGCTAGTGCATGATCCAAACCTATCCGGCTTATAGTTAAAATTCTGTGTGGTCTTCTGGCCTTCCGGCAATGTTTTTTGTTCCCCCAGGGTCCCCTGAGCGGTGAATGACGCCGTGGCGTCTTCGCATTTATTGCGTGGATGAAAGACGATTGCGGCGAGTGCCGGCCGATGGAACCACCGACCCGTTCCGGCGGTTGGCGTGGCATGTCCCAGACGCACGCGTCAACGCCGCAAACCGGCAAGGAACCACTGGATATTGACGTGGTGTTCGAGCGCCTGCGCCGGGCCGTGGCTGATCTGCCGAAAGCGGCCATGTTCGACCTGCGCGACCGAGGCTACGGGACGCCGTTCGAGCAACTCGTCGGCAGCCTGATCTCAGCCCGCACCCGCGACGAGACCACCGTGGAGGTTTGCCTGCGCCTGTTCGCCGAGGCGCGCACGCCGGAAGACTTCGTCGCTCTTCCGGAAGACAGGCTGGTCGCCCTGCTGATGGGAGCCACGTTCCCGGAGCCCAAGGCCCGCGACCTGAAGGTGATCGCCCGCCAGATCATCGACGAGCACGGCGGCAAGGTGCCTGACTCGCTTGCCGAGCTGATAGAGTTTCGCGGAGTCGGCCCTAAAATCGCGGCGCTTACCCTGGCGGTCGGTTTCGGCCGCCCCGCCGTCGCGGTCGACGTCCATGTCCACCGGATCACCAACCGCTGGGGCTATGTCGCCGCCACCAGCCCGGAGCGCACCATGCTGGCGCTGGAAACGAGGCTTCCGCAGCGCTACTGGATCGAGATCAACGAGCGGTTGGTGCCGTTCGGCAAATTCGTCTGCACGGCGGCGCGTCCGAAATGCTCGACTTGCCTGCTGCTGTCGATGTGCGGGCAAGTCGGAGTCGTCAATCCGCGCTGAGGTCCGGAGCTACCGGAACCGGATAGTTCCGGCCTATCGTGCGACTTTCCTTCATGGCGGAGTTGTTGGGCCACGGCCCAACCTACGAAGCAGGAGCCTGTAGGTTGGGCCGTGGCCCAACACCGACGTGCCGACGGCTCAGAGTTTGCCGCCTCTGGTATTACTCGAACCGAACCCGCGCGTTGCCGACTCCGGAAAGGCGGATTTCCACATCCGCCGACGGGCCGACCGGCTGCATGCCGATGAAACTGCCCGTGGTTACGAAATCACCGGCGCGCAGGCCGCCGGTCCGCTGGGCCACATGGTTGGCGAGCCAGACGACCAGCCGCATCAGGTCGCCCGCCGGATTGCCGCCCCTCGTTTCCAGCGTCACGGCGCCATCGACCACCAGCGATGCCGTCGGGTTCACCAGATCCAGGCTGCGCCAGTCATGGACGGGCTGCCCATGGATGAAGCCGCCGTTCGACAGGCTGTCGGCCAGTACGGACATGCGCTCAAGCGCCCGGAAGTTCGCGTAGCGGCTTTCCACCACCTCGATCGCCGGAACGATGAAGTCGATCGCGTCTATCAGGTCTTCCGACTCGTAAGCGCGATCCAGGAGCGGCAGGTCGCTGGCGATGTGGAACGCCACCTCGGCCTCGATGATGCGGGTCTTGAAGTCGGTCCCCTTCAGGTTCCCCGGCGACTTCTGGAACAGGCCCAACGGCATCGGCGCGCAGAGCGGCTGGTCCGTGGTGCCCTTTGATCCCACTTTCCAGCCGCCCGTTCCACCCAGTTCCGGCCGCAGCTCCGCCGTGATCAGGTCCTGGATCGCGTAGGCGGTGGCGGCGTCGGACGGTGCCGTGCCTTCGGGAAGGTTGTCCAGCCGGGCGCCGGTGCGGCGCGCTTCCAGCAGCGATGCCGCCGCTCTCTCAATCGGATTCATGTTCCCCGTCCCATCCTGCCGGTTCGATCCCGTGGTTTCCGGCATTAGAGCGCACAGGATACTTAAACCCACTGTAATCTAATGACGCACCGATTTAATGACGTATGGCGGCGGCGATCAACCGGTTCAGGTCGCTGATCCGGTAAGGCCGCGACACCCAGCCGACCACGGCCGCCTCGTCCGCGCAATCTCCCGCGCCGGCATCTTCGCTGCACATTACCACCGGAATGCCCAGCCGGCTGGATATTTCGCGCGCCGCTGCCATGCCGTCGGTGCCGTCGGCCAACCCGAAATCGACGACGGCGACATCCGGACGGTGCAGTTCGGCCAGACGGACCGCTTCCCTTCCGTTGTCTGCCCAGCCGCAAACCTCATAACCCTGATCGGCCAGCCCGACCCGCACGGCCCAGGCAATCAGGGGGTCGTCCTCCGCAACGATCAGACGGGGTTTGTGATCCATATCTGGCCTCCATAAAGGCGATAGACCCAAGCTGTATGGATGGTTCAATATCTTGGGTGCTGTAATTGGTTTCAACGCATATACGGCGTGTTTGTCGCAGACGAAGGCCGGCTTTTTTGAGTCTCGAAGGGAGCATGCGAGCTCCCGTTTCCTGTCCCGCCACGCTGGCGGCACGAACTACCACGTCCCCGGGCGGATGGCAAAAGGCGGTATTAGGCGAAAGTGCGCCGATCTGCCCGGCTGCATCGCCGACGGTCCTCGCCCCTTAAGTCGAAACCATCGGTGATGTTGAGAACGACGCCAAGTTACCATTGTCTATGAACAGAGTTTATCACTTATGGCGTATGAATAAAAGCGGATGCGATCGAAAGGTTCATGGTGGCGAAATTCGCAGACGACCCATTTCCCGAAGAAATGTCAAAATTTTCGCTAAATCCCACTTGCCTTGTGGATCGGACACATCGAAATTAAGGGTAGGTGTGATCTATCGTACTTTCATTCGGTCGATGTTGCTTATCCTTTCGCGGAGACTCGACTGGTTGATATCAAGAGGCAGGAAATGGCTGGAATCGTACCGTTACCGTTTGCCGGCGTTCAGATCATGGCTTTGCTATCGGGGCTGCCGGTACGATGAGGTCGCGGTCGTTCACTGCGGCGGCGTCGGATCTCGAGTCGCTGCGCCTCCAGTGGGCCGGCTTCCGCGCCGACCTCGTATTCTGCTTCTGCCCTCCCGATCTCGACCTTGGACGCCATGTGGCCCGGCGGGTGTCGGCGGCTTTTCCCAACGCCACGGTGATCGGCTGCTCGACCGCCGGAGAGATCGGGGTGGGCGGTGCCGGTGACGGTCTGGTCTCGCTGCTGGGGCTCGATTTCGACAGCACTGTCGTTCGGACGCAGCGCGTCGCACTGGACAGCCAAGCCCGTTCCGGCCCGGCCGGCCATCTGCTGGGCGACCTTCTTCTGTCGTCCGGTCCTCCCGCTGCCGTCGTTCCCTTCATCCCCGGCCTCGGAGTCGACGGTCACGCCTTCGTCCACGGCCTGCGTGCCGCCCTCCCGCCGTCCACCCCGACCATCGGCGGCATGGCGGCGGACGGCAACCGGTTCGGCCAGACCTTCACCATCCTGGGCAATCAGGTCTATACCGACCAGGCCGTGGCGGTTGGTCTTTATGGTCCCGATCTCAGGGTTGGAACCGGCTCCGCCAGCGGCTGGACCTCGTTCGGCCCGACCCGCACGGTGACCGAGGCGTCCGGCCCCGTGCTGAGCATGCTGGACCGCAAGCCGGCCCTGCGGCTCTACTGCGACTATCTGGGCGAAAAGGCGAGCGAACTGCCGTCGAGCGGCCTGCTCTATCCGCTGGCCCTGGTCGGACAGAGCGACTCGGCGCGTACCGGCCTGATACGGTCGGTCATGGCGGTGGACTGGGATGCCGGCACCCTGACGCTCGCCGGGGCGCTGGAGCCCGGCAGTCTCGTCCGGCTGATGCACGCCGACAACCAGCGGCTGATCGACGGCGCCAGGCTTGCCGCTGAGCAGGTAAGGGAAACTTCCGGAGCCGGCGCCGCGGTGCTGCTGATCAGCTGCGTCGGCCGCAGGAACGTACTGGGCGACGACATCGACGACGAGATTGAGGCCGTCCGCGCCGTGTTCCCGGCAGGCACTCCGATCGCCGGTTTCTATTCATATGGGGAGATAGGTCCCCATGGCGACGACAGCCTAAGCGAGTTGCACAACCAGTCCATGACGATCGCCTCCTTCTGCGAAATTCCCCTGGAAAATTGACGGACCGGCATGACGCGCTCCCGCAAGATAAGACGGCAACTCCGGAGGGCTTTCGATACCGAGGATGTCGGGCTGCTGAAAAGGCTGGGGAGCAACCACGCCGCCGACGTGCTGCTGACCGGGTTCGACCATTTCCTGGATCAGGTCGAGGCGTCCTATGCGCAGAGCGACGAGAAGCTGAAGCTGGCGGCCCGCAATCTCCAGATCAGCTCCGACGAGCTGACCGAAGCCAACCGCGAGCTGGAAGCGCTCAATGCCGCCATGCGCAGCATGCTCGGCGGGCTGGGGCAGGCGCTGATGCTGTTCGGCCGGGACGGCCTCTGCGGCGACACCTATTCCAGCGCCTGTCTCGACCTGTTCGGCCGGTCACCGGCAGGCCGGCCCATTTTCGATGTCCTGGGCTTGCGGGAGGATGCCCGGCTGCTGTTTCGGGCCGCGGTCGATCTTGCCTTCGGCGACGGCGGCACCGCGACTTTCGAAGAGGTCATGGCGACCGTTCCCCGCTGGGTGGCGCAGCCGGACGGGCGGGTCGTCGGAGTATCCTATCGCCCGATCCGCGACCATGCCGGCCGGCTGATTTCCATCCTGGCGATTGCGACCGTCCGGCCATAGCCGCCAGCGCCGGCGCGCCGTCGGCGGTGTCAGATGCGATAGCCCGCGTTCATCGGCGACAGCGGGACGCCGGCCCTGATCCCTTCCAGCATGAAGTAGCGCGTCATTTGAAGGATATCGGTCCGCCAGTAGAGCTTGTGCAGGTCGTTGACCAGGAAGTCGGGCTCGAGGTTGGCGTAGCAGTAGGTCTCGACCCAATGCTGATCGGGTTCGCGCGGGGCCGCCGTGTCGCGCCAGCCGATCATCCATCCCGCATGCTGCGCGCCCGTGGCCCAGCGCTCGAAATGAGGAGCTATCGTGCTCGATCCGATCGGCAGCGTCACCGGCACCGAATAGACCACGACGAAGCGGCGGACGTTCAGCTGCACCGTCATCAGCAGGTCCTCGCCGAAGGCGCTGACCAGATATGCGGCGTCGGGCGTGCCGGTGACGTGCCGGACATCGACCCGGCTGCGGGTAATATGGGCCAGCGTCTGGCGATTGGGCTCCTCGCTGAAGCGCGGCATGTCGTATTCCACCGCCGACAATGTCGAGGGCATCTGGACCGTCAGGAACTCTTCGGTTTCCCGCTGGGCGGTGTCGAGGGAGATGTCGGGGGTGTCGAAGGTCTGGCTCAAGAGGCTCGCTCCGGATCGGGGACTGCGGGAATAACCCCGCAACAACCGAATCCATGCGCCTTTTGTTTCGCTGGCCTGTTCTCTGGAGACATCCCCGGCCCTTGCGCCCGTACCGGCTCACTCGCTAGTGTACCGGGCGCATCAGGAGGCTCCTGGGCGCCAAGATGTGGAGACCATTGAGCTTGCGCTACATCAGCACGAGGGGCGCCGCCCCGACACTCGCCTTCGACGAAGTTCTTCTGGCCGGTCTGGCCCGCGACGGCGGACTGTACGTGCCCGAGACTTGGCCGACATTCACCCATGACGAGATCAGGGCGATGCGCGGCCTGTCCTACGCCGATCTGGCGATCAAGGTCATGACGCCGTTCCTGGGCGGACGCGTGACGGAAGCCGAGTTCGCGCCGCTGGTCCGCGACGCCTATGCCGGCTTCGACCATGCCGCCGTGACGCCCCTGGTCCAGCTCGACCAGAGCACCTGGGTGATGGAACTGTTCCATGGTCCGACGCTGGCGTTCAAGGATGTGGCGCTGCAACTGCTCGGCCGCCTGTTCGACACCGTCCTGGCGAAGAGGAACGAGCGCGTCACCATCGTCGGCGCCACCTCCGGCGACACCGGGTCCGCCGCGATCGAGGCCTGCCGCGACCGCGAGGCGATCGACATCTTCATCCTGCATCCGAAGGGCCGCACGTCGGAGGTCCAGCGCCGGCAGATGACGACGGTGCTGTCCAGCAATGTCCACAACATCGCGCTGGAAGGCTCGTTCGACGACTGCCAGGACCTCGTCAAGGCGATGTTCAACGACACGGCCTTCCGGGACGAGCAGAACCTGTCGGCGGTCAACTCGATCAACTGGGCGCGGATCATGGCCCAGATCGTCTATTACTTCGCGGCGGCGGTCCAGCTCGGCTCCCCTAACCGGCCGGTGTCCTTCGCCGTGCCGACCGGCAACTTCGGCAACGTCTACGCCGCCTACGGCGCCCGCGCGATGGGCCTGCCGATCGAGCGGCTGGTCGTGGGCACCAACTCCAACGACATCCTGGCGCGCTTCTTCGCGACCGGCACGATGACGACGGCCGGCGTCACGCCGACCATCAGCCCGAGCATGGACATCCAGATCTCCAGCAACTTCGAGCGGCTGCTGTTCGACCTGTACGACCGCGACGGCAAGGCGCTGACCGAGTGCATGGGCCGGTTCCGCGCCGGCGGCTCCTTCGCCGTGACGCCGGAACAGCTCGGCCGCGCTCGCCTGCTGTTCAACGGCCACAAGGTGGACGAGGACCTGACCAGCGCCACGATGGCAAGCACCCGCCTGAGCGCGGGCGGGCTGATGATCGATCCACATACCGCCGTGGGCCTTGCCGCCGCTCGCGCCGAGCAGCCGCATCTCGATCCGTCGGTGCCGCTGGTGGCGCTGGCCTGCGCCCACCCCGCCAAGTTCCCCGATGCGGTCGAACGGGCGACCGGCGTGCGTCCGCCGCTGCCGCCCCGTCTGGCCGATCTCTACGAGCGCGAGGAGCGCGTCATCGTGCTGCCCAACGACCTCAAGGCTGTTCAGGACTTCGTCCGGTCCCGTGCCCGCCGCACCGCTTCCGCTGCCCTGGGGGCCGCATGAGCACCATCAGGGTAACGACTCTCCCCAACGGCCTGCGGGTCGCCACCGATACCATGCCCCATGTCGAGACGGCGTCTCTTGGCGTCTGGGTCGGCGTCGGCACCCGCAACGAGCGGGCCGAGGTCAACGGCGTCGCGCATCTGGTCGAGCACATGGTGTTCAAGGGCACGCCGACGCGCACCGCCTTCGACATCTCCGAGCAGATCGAGGCGGTCGGCGGCCATATGAACGCCTATACGACCCGCGAGCACACCGCCTATTACGCCAAGGTCCTGAAGGAGGATGCGCCGTTGGCGCTGGACGTGATAGGCGACATGCTCCAGCACAGCCTGCTGGACGAGGACGAACTGTCACGCGAGCGCGCCGTCGTGCTTCAGGAGCTGGGGCAGGCGGAGGACACGCCGGACGACATCATCTTCGACCACTTCCAGTCCTGCGCCTATCCGGGGCAGGCGCTGGGACGGCCGGTGCTGGGACATCCCGACATCATCGGCAGCCTGCCGCGCGACGCGCTGGTCGAATATATCGGCGCCAACTATTCCGGCCGGACCATGGTGCTGGCGGCCTCGGGCCGGATCGACCACGACACGGTCGTCGAGATGGCGGAGCGGACCTTCCGCGACCTGCCGGCCCCGACCGATCCCGCTCCGCTCGACCCGGCGCGCTATACCGGCGGCGACTTCCGCGAGGACCGCGATCTGGAGCAGCTCCATATCGTGCTGGGTTTCGAGGGCGTCGGCGTCCACGACCCGGATTATTACTCCCACTCCGTCCTCTCGACCCTGCTGGGTGGCGGCATGTCGTCCCGCCTGTTCCAGGAAGTACGCGAGAAGCGCGGGCTGGCCTACAGCGTCCACACCTTCTCCGGCGCGTACGAGGACAACGGGCTGTTCGGCATCTATGCCGGCACCGGCCCGGAAAAGATCGGCGAACTGGTGCCGGTGATGTGCGACGAGCTGTGCAAGGTCGCTGAAGACGTCACCGACGAGGAAGTCCGCCGCGCCCGTGCCCAGCTCAAGGCCGGCATGCTGATGTCGCTGGAAAGCACGATGTCGCGCTGCGAGCAGCTCGGCCAGCAGATGGTGATCTTCGACCGTCCCCTGACGATCGAGGAGATGGTGGAGAAGATCGAAGCCGTCGATGCCGCCGCGGTGAAGCGGGCGGCCCTGCGGCTCCGGTTGAAGCCGCCGACGGTGACGGCCCTGGGGCCTTTGGACGGGCTTGAGGATTATGACCGAATCGTCGCGCGCCTGTCCTGACCGCAATAGACATCGATGGACCAATCAGCCGGGGGATGGCGACAGGCCGTGATCGGATTGCTTCGGAACGGCCTGATCAGTCCTCCCGCCGTGCGTCTTGACGGCGAGCGGGTGTCGATCCGCCCACCCCTGTCGCGCGACTGGCACGAATGGTCCGACCTGCGGGAACGGAGCCGCACGTTCCTGGCCCCGTGGGAACCGACATGGCCGGCCGACGCGCTGGCCCGCACCGCCTATCTCAGACGCCTGCGCCGCCAGATCATCGAGTGGCGCGACGACGAGGCGTACAGCTTCCTGGCGGTCGACCGCAGGACCGACCGCGTGGTCGGAGGAATCGGCCTCAGCAATATCCGGCGCGGCGTCGCCCAGACCGCGACGCTGGGCTACTGGGTCGGCGAGGTCTATGCCCGGCGCGGCTACATGAGCGAGGCGACCAAGCTGACCGTCGACTTCGCCTTCGGCCAGTTGGGCCTCCACCGGATCGAGGCCGCCTGCCTGCCGACCAACGCCCCCAGCCGGGGCTTGCTGGAAAAGACCGGCTTCCAGTACGAGGGCTACGCCCGAGGCTATCTCCGGATCGACGGCGCCTGGCGCGACCACGTGCTGTACGCGATCCTGCGGGACGAATGGCGCGGGTAAAATCCTGATCGGGTGAAATCCTTCATGGATTGCCGGCCGGCTTGGACGCCGGGCAGATCATCAGCAGCTTGTCGCCGGGCTGGATGCGGTAGCGCTCCCTTTCGATGAAAGGGATTTCGCGGTCGCCGCTGTGGATGTGGACGACCACGCCGCCCTCGATCTCGGCCATGGTCTTGCCGACGTCGTCAGGGCGGGCGGTGCGCTCGTCCATCACCATATGGCCGCCGGCCGACATCAGGTCGCACAGGAAGGGCGTCGCGTGCTGGGTTTCCACCGCGTCCGCCAGCAGGTAGCCACCGACCCTGGTGGGCGTCACGACGAGGTCGGCGCCGCTGAGGCGGGCGAGCTTGATGTTCTCCTCGTCCCGGATGCTGGCGATGACCTTCGAGCGCTTCGACAGGTGGCGGACGGTCAGGATGACGAGGATGTTGGTGTCGTCCCGGCGGGTGTTGACGATCACGGCCTTTGCCCGGCCGACGCAGGCCTTGGCGAGCAATTCCTCGCTGGTGGCGTCGCCGAGCAGCCCTATGAAGCCGGCATCGGCCGCGGCGCTGACGCGGTCCTCCGCCAGATCGATGGCGACGATCTTATCTTCGGGATGGCCTTTCGCGACCATCTCCCTGGCCGCGATCATGCCGCTGTGGCCGAACCCGCACACCACGATGTGCCCTTCCAGACTTTGATGAAGCCGGGCCATGCGGAAATCCTCCACGATCTTCTGGATGACGAACTCGTATGCCGTGCCGAGAAAGATCAACCAGATGAAGATCCGGATCGGCGTGACGGCGAAGGCGTCGATCAGCCGCGCCGTGTCGGTGACGGGCACGATGTCGCCGTAACCCACCGTGGTCACGGTGATCATGCCGAAATACAGGATGTCGGAAAACGAGATATGGCCGTCGATCTGATCCTTCAGGCCATCACGGTCGAACCAGAAAATGACGATCACGACGGCGAGCAGGGCGAAAATCAGGCAAGCCCGCAGCAGCAGCGTCTTCTCCGGCGACAGGCCGGAATTGACGTGGAGGATGAGGGCGTTCTTCTGCTTGCGCCGTCGCCTTTCAGGGAATTTCCGCATGCCTGTGCCGATGCCCGTGGCCCCAAAGGAGCATGGAATTCCAAGGCACCGCCAACCTCCCCCTGGTTTACTTCAAATCCGACAACGCGGTCGCGGGGGAGGTCGTTCCAAACTTGCTTTCCGCCCAGTGCCGTCCGTCCGCCGTTACAGGCCGTGGACGAGTGCCCAGACGAGCAGGGCGACGCTCAGCGCCAGGGCGGTCTCGACGCCGGTTTCGACGCGGTCCATCGCACGGCGGCAGTCGGTCAGCGAGGGAAGGACGTTGGAAGCGAGTTGCTGTTGGGTGGTCATGGCGAACCCCTTTCTTCTTTTTCTTTCGCCAGCCGGGATTCCGAATATCCCGCTTTGCGGATTGCCTTCTTCAGGTCTTCCCAGGCCAGTTGGATCTCCGCCGCGTGCAATGCCGCCTGCGCGTCGTCCATTTTGCCTTGGGACGTCCCCTGAGCGTGATGACGGAAGTAGTCGGCGGCCTGACGCATGCGCTGCGCCAGCAAGCCGGTTTCGTCCCGGATGGTTTCGGTCCGTACTGCGGTTTCCCGCTCGGCAAGCCAGGATTCCATTTCCGCCAGCTCCTCTGCGGAGCAGGACTTGCGCAGTTTCTCGGGTATGGCCGGCGCGTCCTTGTCGATCTTCCCGACCACTTCCGAGCGTCCGCGCTTGAGAGCGGGATCGTAGGTGGTGCGGATGACCTGGATGACGCGACGCCTTTCGCGGAACTGCACCGGTGAACTCCCAGCTTCGAACGGGTCCGCCTATGCGGTCCGAACATGGGCAGTATGGTGCGCCGCTACGGGCCGTATAGCAAGCCCATTATCGGGCCGTATAACACTTAATTGTGAGGTTCGTATGCAGTCAGCGGCGTCCGGTCAGGGGCCAGTCGTTGCTGACCGCGAAGTTGCGGGCCAGGAACCGGTAAGTATCCTTCAGCAGCGCTTCCATGTCGGCCGAAGGCTCGACCGTGATGGCGCTCCAGGGATTGATCATCTCGTCCCACAGCATCAGCCGGTTGTGCAGCTCGTCGCGCATCTCGCGGATGAACTTGGTCTGCGGTCCGATGTTGCGCAGCACCGCCAGGATCTCGCCGGTCTGGGCATCGGCCTGGGTGAACATCGAGTCGAAATCGGCGACCGGGGCGCGGATCAGCACCTGCATGCGGAAGATCTCGTTCCGGATGCCGGGCTCCCGCTTGTAGATCTTGGACAGCATGATCAGCTGCGCGTTGATGTACTGGACCTTGCAGTAGCGGTCGCGCAGCGCCTCGATATAGGAAAGCTCGCGCGCGAGCTTTTCGATCATATCGACGACTTCCTGCTTGCGGTCCGCCCCGATGCCCAGCTTCTCCGCCGCCTTGGTGAAGGCTTCCTGTACCCTTGCCTTGGTCTTGGGATCGTCGGCGATCTGCTCGAGTTGGGTCAGGTCCACCATCAGCGTGTCGCCACCGGTCAGCCACGAGACGAGCTGGACGGTCAGCCGGTTGCGCGCGATCGTCCTGTGCTTCTCCTCCACCGTCCAGGATGCCGTGCCGTCCAGCAATTCGTGCGGGATCGAGTCGTTCGGCCTGATCTCCTTCACGAACCGCAGCGCCTTGTCGACGATGTCCAGCAGCTTGCCGTCGTTGGTCTCAGGCGCAAGCTCAAACTCGATCCGCAGGGTCGGTAGTGCGATAGCACCCTTGAGGTCGCCGAGCGGGAGGTGGAAGGCGGCTTCCTTGGTATTCTTGACATAGGCGAAGTATCCGCCCGTCATGGAAAATACCTTGTGTTCGAACGCGAATGTCTGGCTGCGGCTGTCGGCTGCCGGGGCGGCCGACGGCTGCGATCCTGGTGCCTGGGTAAGCTGGTCCGCCGCAGTCATGGCTTGTGCGCATCCGCCCGATGGAGGTAACTCGAGTTTTCCTTTATAGCTTGTTGTCGCGTCCCGGCAAAGCACCGCTTTCGGAATAAGCAATCAGCCCGGCGGACAGAGCATGCGACAAGTACTCGGGCAGGCTGTTAAGATCGCCCTTCGGCCCGACAAGCCCGATCCAGCCAGATAAGAGACCAGTAATGGACAAATCCGCTCCCAAGGCCATTCACCTGAAGGACTATGCTCCGCCGCCGTACCTGATCGACACGGTCGATCTGACGTTCGATCTGGGCGAGGAAGTCACTCGGGTGAGGTCCAGCCTGCAACTCCGGGCGAACCCGGTCCGGCTCCCCGACGGTGCGCCGGTCCCGCTGGTGCTGGACGGGCAGGAACTGAAGCTGGTGTCGCTCGCGATCGACGGCCGCACGCTGGAGCCAGCGGAATACGCCATAGGGCCGGAGTCGCTGACGATCTTCGATCCCCCCGCCGCCTTCGCGCTGGAGGTGGAGACGGAGCTGAAGCCGCAGGAGAACACGTCGCTGGAAGGGCTTTACCGGACCAGTGGCAACTTCTGCACCCAGTGCGAGGCGGAAGGCTTCCGCAAGATCACCTACTTTCTGGACCGTCCCGACGTGATGGCGCGCTATCGCACGACCATCACGGCGGACGCGCTGAAATATCCGGTGCTGCTGTCCAACGGCAATCTCGTGGCGGCATCGAAGATGGGGCATGACGGACGGCATACCGTCACCTGGGAGGACCCCTTCGCCAAGCCCTGCTATCTGTTCGCGCTGGTCGCCGGCGTGCTGGTCCATGTCGAGGACAGTTACGTCACCCGCTCCGGCCGCACCGTCACGCTCCGGATCTATGTCGAGCCGGGCAACCAGGACAAGTGCGACCACGCCATGCGGTCGCTCAAGAAGTCGATGGCCTGGGACGAGAATGTCTACGGCCTGGAATACGATCTCGACATCTTCATGATCGTCGCGGTCGGCGACTTCAACATGGGGGCGATGGAGAACAAGGGCCTCAACGTCTTCAACACCAAGTACATACTGGCCCGGCCGGAATCTGCGACCGATACCGACTTTCTCGGGGTCGAGGCTGTCGTGGCGCACGAGTATTTCCACAATTGGACCGGCAACCGGGTGACCTGCCGCGACTGGTTCCAGCTCAGCCTGAAGGAAGGGCTGACGGTCTTCCGCGACCAGGAGTTCTCTTCCGACTTGAATTCCCGGCCGGTCAAGCGGATCGCCGACGTGCAGCGGCTGCGCGCGGCCCAGTTCCCCGAGGACAGCGGCCCGATGGCCCATCCGATCCGGCCCGACAGCTATATCGAGATCAACAACTTCTACACGACCACGGTCTACGAGAAGGGTGCGGAGGTCGTCCGCATGATCCATACCCTGCTCGGGGCCGAAGGCTACCGGAAAGGGATCGACCTCTACTTCGAGCGCCATGACGGGCAGGCGGTCACCTGCGACGACTTCGTGGCCGCGATGGAGGACGCGACCGGCAAGGATCTGAGCCAGTTCCGCCGCTGGTATTCGCAGGCAGGCACGCCGGAACTGGACATAAGCGGCGAGTATGACGGGCATGGCAGGACCTATCGGCTGACGGTGCGCCAGTCTTGCCCGCCGTCGCCCGGCCAGCCGGTCAAGCAGCCGTACCACATCCCGCTGGCGCTCGGCCTGCTCGACCCCCAGGGCGCCGACATCCCACTTCGCCTGAAAACGGAGGATGTGCCGAAGGGGACTTCCCGCGTGCTCGACGTTACGGAGGCGGAGCAGGTGTTCGAGTTCGCCGACGTGCCGGCCCCGCCGGTGCCGTCGCTGCTGCGCGGCTTCTCGGCCCCGGTCAAGTTGCGCATGTCCTACACGGATGACGACCTGACTTTCCTGATGGCCAACGACAGCGACGCCTTCAACCGCTGGGAAGCGGGCCAGACGCTGGGGACGCGGCTGCTGCTCGGCCTTGTGGAGGACAGGGCGGCGGGACGGCCGCTCGAGCTGTCCCGGGGTTTCCTGGACGCGCTGGACAAGATCCTGAACGATCCGGCGCTGGACCACGCCTTCGCGGCGCAGGCGCTGACCCTGCCGTCCGAAGGATATCTGGGCCAGCAGATGCCGGTGATCGACGTGGACGGCATCCACGAGGTGCGCGGCTTCGCCCGGAAGGCCATCGCGGCGCATCTTCGAGACGATCTGCTGAGCACTTACCGCGCCCTGGGCGGCAACGAGCCGTTCGCGATCGACGCCGCGATCGGCCGGCGCAGCCTGAAGAACCTGGCGCTCGGCTACCTGATGAGCCTGGAGGACGCCGAGGCGGTCGAGCTTTGCGTCGGCCAGTTCCACAACGCCCACGCCATGACCGACGTGATCGCGGCGCTGGGGCTGCTGAACGACACCCATCTGCCGCAGCGCGACGCGGCGCTCGCCCGCTTCTACGAGACCTGGAAGAACGAGCCGCTGGTGGTCGACAAGTGGTTCTCCATCCAGGCGATGTCGGAACGGCCCGAAACCCTGGCCGAGGTGAGGTCGCTGCTCAACCATCCCGCCTTCGAGATCCGGAACCCGAACAAGGTATACGCCCTGATCGGCGGGTTTGCCGGCGGCAATGCCGTCCGGTTCCACGACAGCAGCGGCGCCGGGTACGAATTCCTGGCCGATCAGGTATTGACCCTCAACGGGCTGAACCCGCAGGTCGCGTCCCGCATGGTCAAGCTGTTCGCCCGCTGGAGGAAATACGACGACCGCCGCCAGGCTTTCATGCGCGCCCAGTTGGAAAGGATCGTCGGAGCCCCAAATCTGTCTCCCGACGTGTTCGAGATCGCGTCGAAGAGTCTTCAGGCGGCCTGACGGCCGTCCTGGAACGGGCGACGGAGGCGACAGGGGTCTGGTGGCCCTCCCGGTCTTCAAAACCGGAGACACGCCAACAGCGTGTGGTGGGTTCGATTCCCATCCGCCTCCGCCAGTCGTCCCTCCGCCGATCGCCCCGCCACATGACCGGTAAGTTTAACCTATGTGACAAAAACCGGTCGAAGGGGGTAGTATACCTCCTAAGATTGAACGTTTCCGGATGATGTTCGTTAGGGTATGAACCCCACCGCCTTTCGGGCTTTCTCGGAAATGAATTGTGCTTTGAGGAAAACAGATCTTTCGGCCCTGCAAGCGCCGCCGGATGCCCCCGGCGGAAAGCTCGTCTGGGTGCCTTGCGCTTCCAGCCCCGTCGCCTTGGTCGAAATCCACGAGGGCTGGGCACTGGTCGAAGACGCCGCCGGGCAGATGCATGCGGTCCCGGCCGATCAGGTGGATTGCGCCGAGACGCTTTGACGATTGTCCTGTCTACCGGATCAGGCGCTCTTGCCTTCCATCGCTCCCACGTCGTGATAGGACCGGAGGACGGCCTGCCGCTGGGCAAGGGCGGTGGCGTGCCGCCACGCGAAGATGGCGGCTTCGGTCCGGTTGCGGCATTGCAGTCGGGCTAGTAGCTGTCGAACCAGCAGTTTGGTGGTCGGCAGCGTTGCGTTCCGGGCGTTGGCGATCTCCTCGTCGGTCATGCCGTTCGCCAGCAGCGGCAGCAGCGACAGGTGTGCTTCGGTCAGCGTGTCGAGCAGGGTCAGCCGGTGCTGGTCCGCCGCCATCACCGAGATCATCGCGGGCGCCACCATGGCATAGCCGGATGCCGCCAGATCCAGCTTGGCCTTCAGGTCGTCCGCCGATCCGTTCCAAACCAGCCAGCCGTCAAGCAGGGTCACGAATTCCCGCACCCGGCCGAGCTGGGTGGGCATGAAGACGCCGAGCGTGTGGATGCCGCGCATCAGCCCGACATTGCCGGTCGAAATGATGTCCTGCAGCCGGTCGAGCGAACGGACGCTGAGAAGCAGCGTTTCCGAACTCCAGCGCAGGGATTCCAGCTCATGCAGGCCATCGATCGGCCGGACCTTGAACCCCATGATCTCGGTCAGGGCGGGCTGAACTTGCGGCATGGCGCTCAGGCAGCGTTTGAAGGCGACGAAACTCTTGCCGGTCTTACCCTCCGGATTGTGGCGGAGTCCGGGCGTGGCGGCGCCACGGGCCGCAGGGGGCGGAATAGGCACTCTGCTGTCCTTTATGATTTGCTGAAGACTGGCCGGCGTAAACCGGAGAAAGATGCGTCGGCCAGGACTGTTGCTGAAGCGATTCGATATATCCTTTGATCGGGTGAACAACATCGACCATCCGATCGCTCAGCATATTTATCAGTTTCAATCCGAAAGTGTGGAGAACACTCGGAGAATTTTTCTCATTTTTTATATTACTCCGCGCGCCTGAAGCTGTAGCTATGGATTCTCCCGGAAGGGTTAGTCTTCAACCGTTTAGTCCAGAGCCGGCGCGTCAGCGCACCAGTACGGGATGCAACCCTTGGCTTAAATGCTCGGCCCCGCTCAGGCTGCCATCGGGACGGACGACCAGATGGAGGTCCAGCCCGGGTGGAACATGACCGTCTGGCCGGGTGACGGCTCCAAGCAGGAGGTCGTCAGGCGCCAGACCGGATACCTCCGCCAGTCCGACCGGCTCCGCACCCGGATCGTGCCACAGCACGGCTCGGACTGGCCTAGTGCGGACCAGATGCGCGACGAAGCCGCCGTGAAGACCGGATGGTAGAAGGTGCTTCAAGGTGTAGTCGGCGACAGCGCTTCCGTCCCTGCTTCCATCGTTGCCGCCGGCAGGGGCATCTCCGGCCTGGACCACGCACAGGGCCGGATCGTTGCGCAGCAGTTTCACCAGACGTCCCACCGTATCGGCGTCTGCGGCACCGGAGAGCACCAGAACGACCATCGGCAGCATGTGGCCGTACTGGTCGGGATCGTCCAGGTTTGCGAAGGGGTTGCGGACAGGCAGGTCGCGGTAGCCTCGCCGGACCGCGCGCCGGGAATCGCCATCCTCGAACACGGCGGGATTGCGCCGGTAGATATCGTCGAATAGTTCGGCATGGCGCTTCCGCGCCCGGTTCATGAAGGACGCTTCGTGGCGGCGGTAGTTGACCAGCATCTCCGGGATGACCTCGCCCCGGTATCCGCGCGCGCCTAGCCTCAGCCAGAATTCCCAGTCCTCGTAACCCTCGCGCATCGCGGCGCAGAAGCCGCCCCCTTCAAGCCCGGCCTCGCGCCGGAAGACTGCGGAGATGCTGACATGGTTGTAGTAGCGCATGCGGTCCAGGTCGAGCGACTCCGACTTCCAGACCCGTTCCTCGGCGCCAGTCACCCGCAGCCAGGAATAGGCCAGGGACACTCCGGCGTTGCCTTCCATCAGGAGGACGCATTTCTCCAGATATGTCGGCTCCATCGTGTCGTCGGCGTCGAGACAGCAGATATACAGCCCCCTAGCTGCCTTTATTCCGGTATTGCGGGCTGCGGGCGCACCCTGGTTCTCCTGCCGGATGACGGTCAGGCCGGGTTCCTGGTCCGGACCTTCCAGGGCATCGAGCACGCAGGGAGTCACGTCGTCGGTCGATCCGTCGTCGACGACGATGATCTCCACGTCCCGCAGGGTCTGTGCCCGGACGCTGGCGACGGCGTCATTGAGAAACCGGCCGTAATTGTAGCAGGGGATGACCACCGACACCAAGGGCTGGCCCTGGTCGCGGCGGACCGGCGGTGTTTCCAGCCACTCGACCGGAGCGTCCAGGGGGGCTCGCGGCGGGAACAGCGTCGCGCGCACCGTCTCCTTGATCCCCTTGGGGATCATCAGGACGAGCTGCTGAAGCAGCAGCAGGCGGGTGATGGCGAAGCTCATGCCGTTGCCCTTCACCTGGCGGCCCCTGCATAGGTTTCGCCGTTTGCCCCGTCTTCGATCAGGGTGCGGTAGAGGCCGGCGACGCGGTCGCTGATGACGTCCAGCGAATAATGCCGCTCGACCAGATCGCGGGCGCCGGCGCCGAAACACTGGCGCAGGTCCTCCGACCCGACCAGCTTTTCCAGCGCGTCCGCCAGGGCCTGGACATCGCCCAGCGGCACCAGCAGGCCGGTCTCACCGTCAATCACCACTTCGCGGCAGCCGGGAACGTCGGTCGCGACCATCGGCCTGCCGCAGGCCGCCGCCTCCAGCAGGCTGACCGGCAGGCCTTCCCGGCGGGACGGCAACACGGCGATATGGGCCAGCGCCCAGACCCGCTCCGCTATCCGCTCGACATGGCCCATCCAGCGGATACCCGGCTCACGGTCCCAGGCCCTGAGCTGTTCTTCCGGGATGGCCGTGGGGTTGCGGCCGTCCTGCTTGCCGACCAGCAGAAGCTCGGTATCGGGGAAGCGGGCGCGGACCTTGCGGAACGCCTCGACCAGCCCGGCCAGCCCCTTGTCCTCGATCATCCGGGTCGTGATCGCGATCGTGACCGGACCGTCCTTGGGGAACGGAAGGACCGGATAGCGGGCGAGATCGAGGCCGGTGCCGCCGACGACATGGGTATGCTCGGGCGTGTTGAGCTTCCAGCGCATCAGCACGTCGCGGTCCGTCCTGTTCATCGTCACCAGATGGACCTCGTGGCCGGAGAAGGCGGCGCGCATGCCCAGCATGACCAGGGGCCGCAGCAACCGCGCTTTCAGGTGACTGGACGAGAACAGGTAGCCGAGACCGGCGAAGTGGTTGAGGATGCGGATGCCGCCGACGAACCGGGCGGCCAGCGTGCCGATCAGGATCGGCTTCATGCCGACGCAATGGATCAGCGCCGGCCGCTCCCGCTTCAGCAGCGTCACCAGGTCGGACGCGATGCGGACATCGTTGAGGACGTTGAGGCCGGAGCGGTCGAGCCGCAGCGGAACGACCTTGAAGCCGGCAAGCTCGATCCGTTCGCGGTCGGAACCGACATTGCAGATGATCGTGATCTCGTGGCTGCGCTCTTTCAGCCGAAGCGCCAGGTTCAGCCAGTGCAGGCAGAACCACCAGTCCTCGGACACGAAGAAGACGACCTTGACGGCAGCCTGGGCCGGCCGTTCCGTCGGCGCGCGGTATGTGGGGGCGGTGCCGGGTCTGGGAACAGTCGTCACATCCATCTTCTGCTCCGGTTACGCCCGCCGATTTTTGTGGATTGCCGTAAGTACTGGTTAACTAATGATGAACCCGTGCGTTGTCAAAGGTAACCGCAGGCGGCAAGGTCCGCCAGCATATGCGCCGGTGGTGGCGCCACCGCAGCGATCGGGGGCTGATCCTGCCTGAGCGGCAACGTTATGGAGCGGGCAAGCAGGTGGAGTGGCCCGGCCGGAGGTACGGCTGAATCTCCATAATAGGGATCGTCCACGATCGGAGTTCCGATCGACGCGCAGTGGATGCGCAACTGATGCGTCCTGCCGGTCAGCGGACGAAGCTCCAGCCAGCTCAAGCCGCCGCCGCTTCCCAGCAGCCGGTACAGGGTGGCGGCGGGGAGGCCCTCGGGGTCGGGCCTGATCCGCCAGCCGCCCGTCTCCGGCAGCACCTTCAGCAGGGGCAGGTCGATCCGTCCCTCGGCAGAGGGCGGGGCGCCGCGCACGACCGCCCAGTAGGTCTTGTCCGCTAGCCCGCGCGAGAACAGCCGTCCCAGCTTCATCAGCGCCTTCTGGTGCCGCCCCAGGACGAGGCAGCCGCTGGTGTCGCGGTCCAGCCGATGGGCGAGGGCAGGCGGCCGCGCCATCTCGAACCACAGGTCGGGCAGGAAATCGCTCAGGCTGCCCTGGCCGCGCGGCCCCGGATGGACCAGCAGGCCCGCCGGTTTGTCTAGGATCAGGACGTCATGGTCGAGATGGAGGACGCGGTCCTTCAAGCTTTCCGCCGTGATCGCGGCGGTTGGCGTTTCCGGGCAAGCTGGCGGCTGTTCGATCACGGACATGCATTCCCATACTATCCGGAACCGACACATGCAATTCGTCACCCCGACGGATTCCATGGCCGGCTGGCCCTTCAAGGCCAGCCGGCCCAGATGGGTTACAGGAAGAAATCGTTCGATGACACGGTGGTCTGGCCGGTGAGTTCGATCTGCATGTCGCTCTGGGCATCCGCATCGGTATTCAACAGGACGCGCAGACCGCCGGTCGTGGGCGAGATCGAGAAGGACAGCTGGCCGACACCCGTGAAACTGCCGGTGCCGATGAAGGAGAACGCCTGGTTTCCGGCGATGTTGGGGTTGGCGTCGATGCTGGAAAGGTCGATCTTGTCGGTTCCGCGCTGGAAATCCGTGATGATATCGCGATTGCCGACACCCGTGCCGCTGTCGAGCAGGGAATTGAAGTCGAAAATGTCGATGCCGCTTCCGCCGGTCATGGTATCCACGCCGGAACCGCCGTCGATCCTGTCGCTGCCGGTGCCGCCGTTGAGCCTGTCGTTGCCGCTGCCGCCGACGAGGAAATCGTTGCCGGCTTCGCCAAGCAGGTCGTCATTGCCCGCATCGCCGCGAATGGCGTCGTTGCCGGTGCCGCCGAGCACGGTGTCGTTTCCAGCACCCGAAAAGAAAAAGTCGTTGCCTGCCAATAGATTGACGAAGTCGGTCTGGGGCGTGCCGCTGAGAACGTCATCGCCGTTAGTGCCAGATATAAAAGCCATGTCATGTCTCCAGGGGTTGGGTTTTTGTCAAAGTTCGCTTGCGAAAGCTTGGCCTTGACCCGGCGACATTTGCGCCATGACCCAATGAATGCCGCGGGATGACATCTTCTGCTGTCGCGCGAGTGACAGGAGACAATTTTTATTTACGCCGTGCGTCGGGCGCGGTTTGAGATCAATCGGTGAACTTCGGGAGGCGAGCCTTCTGACTGCGCCTCCGGCTGCTGTAAACGAGCACGCTCACGGTAAACGAGCAGGCCCGACCTACGGGAGCGTGCTTTTGTACGCTAAAATTAACGAATATCAGACGCTGAAGCTCTCGCCGCAGCCGCAGCGGGCTTTCTCGTTGGGGTTCTTGAAGACGAAGCCGCTTTGCAGCTTGTCGTCCACGAAGTCCATTTCGGTGCCGATCAGGAACATGGTGGCGGCGGGGTCGATCAGGATCTTGACGCCCTTGTCCTCCACGACTTCCTCGAACTTCTTGACCTCATCAGCGTATTCGACGGTGTAGCTGAGACCGGAGCAGCCACGGGCCTTGACGCCGACGCGCAGGCCGATAGCAGGCTTCTCGGACTTGGACATGATCTGCTTGACCCGCTCCGCCGCGGCGTCCGTGATCGTCATTGCCTTGGGTAGCGCCATTTCACTCTGTCTCCGACTTCATTCTTCCCGATCGAGATCTTCCCGATCAGAACATGTCCAGTGCGACCTTGGCCTCGTCCGACATCATGCCGGGGTGCCAGGACGGTTCCCAAACCAGTTCGACCTTGCACGACTTGACCGCGTCGAGGTTCTCGATCACCTGCTGGACCTGCACCGGCATTTCGCCGGCGACCGGACAGGACGGCGCCGTCAGGGTCATGTCGACCTCGACGTTCCGGTCGCTGTCGACATCGACACGATAGACCAGTCCGAGTTCCCAAATGTTTACCGGGATCTCGGGGTCGTAGACCGTGCGAATCGCGTCGAGCACCTGTTCCATCAGGACTTCGTTGTCCACGACGGGCGTCTGCTCAAGAACCTGTCCACTCGTATCGTCCGGCATCTCTTCGCCTCCCCCAGCCGCCTGTCCGCTAACCGCCTGTCCGTCCATCATCTGTCCGTCGCTCATTCCGTGCTGGCCTTGGCGCCGCCCTTGAGGGCCGCATCCATCGTGTGCCACGCCAGCGTCGCGCACTTGACGCGCATGGGGAACTGCCGCACGCCGGCCAGAACCTGGAGCTTCTCCATCGCTTCGTCATCGACGCCGTCGTGATGGACGTGCTCGTGGTCGTCCTTGGTGCACATCTCGTGGAAGCTCTCGAACAGGGTCTTGACCTGCTCCTCGCTCCGCCCGACCACCAGTTCGGTCATCATCGACGCCGACGCGGTCGAGATGGCGCAGCCGCGTCCCTCGAAGGCCGCATCCTCGACGATGCCATCGCCGTTGACCTTCAGGAAGACCGCGACTTTGTCGCCGCACATCGGGTTGTCGCCCCGAGCTTCCCGGTTGGCGTCTTCCGGATGACGGAAGTTCCGCGGGTTCTTGCCGTGGTCCAGGATGACTTCCTGGTAGAGATCGCGAAGTTCGTCGAGCATCAGCCGAAAATCTCCTTCACGCGCCGCAGCGCGCTTGCCAGCGCCTCGGCCTCCTCACGGGTGTTGTAGAGGCCGAACGAGGCGCGTGCCGTGGCCGCGACATTGTAGAAATCCATCAGCGGCTGGGCGCAGTGATGCCCGGCCCTGACCGCGACGCCGGCCCGGTCGATGATCGTTCCGACATCGTGAGGATGGGCGCCGTCCAGCGTGAAGGAAAGGATGCTGGCCTTGTGCGGCGATGTGCCGTAGATCCGGATGCCGGGAATCTCCGACAGAAGCTCCGTCGCGTAGGTCAGCACGTCGTGCTCGTGGGCGGCGATCCGGTCGAGCCCCAACCCCATCAGGTAGTCGAGGGCGGCGCCCAGCCCAATCACTTCGACGATGGCCGGCGTTCCGGCTTCGAAGCGATGGGGCAGGCCCTTGAAGGTGGTTTCCTCGAACGTGACGCGGGCGATCATGTCGCCGCCGCCCTGGTAGGGCGGCATGCCTTCCAAAATCTCGGCCTTGCCGTAGAGAACGCCGACGCCGGTCGGGCCGTACAGCTTATGGCCGGAAAAGACGTAGAAGTCGACGTCCAGGTCCTGGACGTCGGTTCCCAAGTGGGTGACGCCCTGGCAGCCGTCCAGCAGGACCGGCACGCCCTTTTCATGGGCCAGCCGGACGATGTCCTTGACCGGGTTGATCGTGCCCAGCGCGTTGGACATGTGGCTGATGGCGACCAGCTTGGTCTTGGGACCCAGCAGCTTCTCGTACTCGTCCATCAGCAGGGTGCCGCTCTCGTCGATCGGCACGACCTTGAGGACGATGCCCTTCTCGGTCCGGAGCATCTGCCACGGCACGATATTGGCGTGATGTTCCATCTGCGAAACGATGATCTCGTCGCCTTCGCGCAGGTTGGTGCGGCCCCAGCTTGCCGCGACGAGGTTGATCGCCTCGGTGGCGCTGCGGGTGAAGATGATCTCCCGGTCCTCGCGCGCGTTGATGAAGCGCTGAACCGTCTTGCGCGCCGTCTCGAACCGGGTCGTCGCGGTGGCGCTCAGCCAGTGCAGACCCCGGTGGACGTTGGAGTATTCCTCCGTCATGCAGGAAACCATGGTGTCGATCACCTGGCGCGGCTTCTGGGCGCTGGCGGCGCTGTCCAGATAGACCAGCGGCTTGCCGTAGACGGTCCGCGACAGGATGGGGAAGTCCTTGCGGACTTCGTACACGTCGAACGGGGCTGCCGTCCCGGTCTCAAGTTCCTGCCGCACCTTGGTGATCTCGTTCATGTCGTTTCCTTACCCTTTACCGGCGCCCGGCTCTGCAACTCAGGAACGCTGCGACTTGAGCCAACCGGAGACGATCCCCTGGAAGGAATCGCGTACCGTTTCGATCCGGACCTCCTCGATGGCATCCGCCAGGAAGGCCGCGATCAGGAGATTGCGCGCGGACTCCAGATCGATGCCGCGAGCGCGGAGATAGAAGAGCTGGTCGTCGTCCAGCTCGCCGGCGGTGGCACCGTGGCTGCACTTGACGTCGTCGGCGTAGATCTCAAGCTCCGGCTTGCTGTCGATCTCGGCCGTGTCGGACAGCAGCAGCGCCCGGTTCAACTGGTAGCCGTCGGTCTTCTGCGCATCCGGCCGGACGATGATCTTGCCCTGGAAGACCGCCTTGGCGTTGCCGTCGATGACGCCCTTGTAGACTTCGCGGCTGGTGCATTGCGGATGGGCATGGTCGATCACGGTGGTCGTATCGCAGTGCTGAACGCCGTTCACCATATAGGCGCCCGACAAGCGGCATTCGACACCCGTCCCGTTCAACACAGGCTTGATTTCATTGCGGGACAGCCGGCCGCCGATGGTCAGCACGAAGTTGTCGTAGCTGCTGTCCTTGGCCAGATCCGCCGTGACGGTCGCCATGTGGAAGGCTTGGGGCGTTTCCCGCTGCGCCTTGTAGTGATGCAGGCGCGCACCTTCCCCGGCCACGATCTCGGTCACGAGGTTGGAGAAGTAGGTCCCGGCGCCGAGCCCGACATGATGTTCGACCACCGTCGCTTCGGCATTGGCTTCCACGACGATCAGGATGCGCGGGTGGTGCATGGTCGGATTTTCCGACCCGCTGCCGACGAACACGACCTCGATCGGCTCCGCGATGGCGACGCCCTTGGGCACGTGAACCACGACGCCGTCGGACAGGAAGGCGGTGTTGAGCGCCTGGAACGGGTTGGAGTCGGTGACCCCGACCTTGCCCAGGTACTGCTCAAGCAGACCGGCCTGCGACACCAGTGCTTCGCCCAGCGACGTCACGACGGCACCGGCGGGGAGCGTGCCAATGGAGGACAGATCCGACCGGTAGGCGCCATCGACGAACACCAGACGGTGCGACGGCTGGCCTGCCGGCATGACCGTCGGCAGCAGGTCGATAGCCACCGTACCGGCGGCGGCGGGAGCCGGTGCGAAGGCGAACTTTTCCAGCGGACGCAGGCTGGTATAGCGCCACGCCTCGACCCGAGCGCCGGGGAAGCCCTGCTTGCGGAAACGGGCGATCCCGGCTTCGCGCAGGGAGCCCAGCCAGGGCAGGGTGCCGCCGGGCAGGCCGGAGGCTATCCGACCGTAATGGTCCAGGTAGGACTGGATGGGGGATGCGGTTTCAGTCGCCATGGTATCAGGCCGCCTCGTCTACGCCGAACTCGGCGTAGCCTTTTTCTTCCAGTTCCAGCGCCAGGCTCTTGTCGCCGGTGCGCGCGATGCGGCCATTGGCCAGCACGTGAACCTTGTCCGGAACGATGTAGTCGAGCAGGCGCTGGTAGTGGGTGATGACCAGAATAGCGCGGTCGGGACCGCGCAGCGCGTTGACGCCGTCGGCCACGATCCGCAACGCATCGATGTCCAGGCCGCTGTCGGTTTCGTCCAGCACACAGAAGGCGGGGTCGAGCACGGCCATCTGAAGCACTTCGTTGCGCTTCTTCTCACCGCCGGAGAAGCCGACATTGACTGCGCGCTTCAGCATCTCGTCGGTCATGCCAAGTTCCTTGGTCTTGGCCCTGATCAGCTTCAGGAACTGCATCGCGTCCAGCTCCTTCTCGCCATGCGCCTTGCGGATCGAGTTGAGCGCCGACTTCAGGAACGTCGTGTTGGACACGCCGGGGATTTCGACCGGGTACTGGAAGGCCAGGAACACGCCGGATGCTGCCCGTTCGTCCGGCTCCAGTTCCAGCAGGTCCTTGCCCCGGTACGTCACGCTGCCCTCGGTGACCTCGTAGCCGTCGCGGCCGGCCAGCGTATAGCCGAGCGTGCTCTTGCCAGCCCCGTTCGGCCCCATGATGGCATGCACCTCACCGGCGTTGACGGTCAGGTCCAGGCCCTTCAGGATGGGCTTGCCGACGACGTTGACGTGAAGATTCCTGATTTCGAGCATCGGTTCGGTTCCGTTCGGTATCTTGTTTTTTGGGGTGGTTCAGCCGGGATTTATGGAGAGGGCGCGCAGGGTTTAGCCCACGCTGCCTTCCAGGCTGATGCCGACCAGCTTCTGCGCCTCGACCGCGAATTCCATCGGGAGTTCCTTCAGGACCTCCTTGCAGAAGCCGTTGACGATCAGCGACACCGCGTCTTCCGACGACAATCCCCGCTGCTGGCAATAGAACATCTGGTCTTCGCTGATCTTGGCGGTCGTCGCTTCATGCTCGACGCGGGCGCTGCGGTTCCGGCTTTCGATATACGGCACGGTATGGGCACCGCACTTGTCGCCGATCAGCAGGCTGTCGCACTGGGTGAAGTTGCGGGCGCCGTCCGCCTTGGGCATGATCTTGACCAGGCCGCGATAGGTGTTCTGCGCCTTGCCCGCCGAGATGCCCTTCGACACGATGGTGGACTTCGTGTTCTTGCCGATATGGATCATCTTGGTGCCGGTATCGGCCTGCTGGCGGTTGTTCGTGATCGCGACCGAATAGAACTCGCCGACCGAATTGTCGCCCTGGAGGATGCAGCTCGGGTACTTCCAGGTGATGGCGGAGCCGGTCTCGACCTGCGTCCACGAGATCTTCGAGTTTTTGCCGCGACAGGCGCCGCGCTTGGTCACGAAGTTGTAGATGCCGCCCTTGCCGTTCTCGTCGCCCGGATACCAGTTCTGCACGGTCGAGTACTTGATCTGCGCGTCGTCATGCGTGACCAGTTCGACCACGGCGGCATGGAGCTGGTTCTCGTCGCGCTGGGGCGCCGTGCAGCCTTCCAGATAGCTGACATAGCTGCCTTCGTCGGCGATGATCAGCGTCCGCTCGAACTGGCCGGTGTTCTTGGCGTTGATGCGGAAGTAGGTCGACAGTTCCATCGGGCAGCGGACGCCCTTGGGGATGTAGACGAACGAGCCGTCGGTAAACACCGCCGAGTTCAGCGTCGCGAAGAAGTTGTCCGAGTACGGAACGACCGAACCCATGTACTTCTTGACCAGCTCCGGATGGGTCTGGACCGCTTCGGAGATCGGACAGAAGATGATGCCCTTCTCTTCGAGCTTCTTTTTGAAGGTGGTCGCCACCGAAACGCTGTCGAACACGGCATCGACCGCGATGGAGGGGCTGTCGCCGGCGCCTTCGACGCCGGCCAGGATCGCCTGCTCCTTCAGCGGGATGCCCAGCTTCTCGTAGGTCCGGAGCAGTTCGGGATCGACCTCGTCCAGGCTCTTCGGACCGGCTGCGACCTTGGGGGCGGAGTAGTAGTAGGAGTCCTGGTAGTCGATCGGCGGATAGCCCAGCTTGCCCCAGTTCGGCTCTTCCATCGTCAGCCAGTGACGATAGGCCTTGAGACGCCATTCCAGCAGCCATTCCGGCTCGTTCTTGCGTGCCGAGATGAAGCGGACGGTATCCTCGCTCAGCCCCTTGGGCGCGGTATCCGACTCGATATCGGTGAAGAAGCCATACTTGTACTTCTGTTCCGTTACGGCCCGGACTTGTTCGACAGTCTCAAGCGTCGCAGCCATGCTTCTCTCCTATTACCCTCGTAGTCCGTCCGGTCCGACGGTTATCGATCAATTCGTTCTGCTCCAGCGCCGCCAGCGGTGGAAACGCCGGCACCGTGCTCATATCCGCCAAAGTCACTTCTTCCAAGGCCCGGCGGACGGCGCGGTTGACCTTGTCCCAATTGCCCCGCATGGGGCACAGGCTTTCGACGTCGCAATGCCCTTCGGCGCCATCGACGCAGGCGGTCAGTGCTATCGGCCCGTCCACAGCGCTGATGATCTCGGCGATCGAAATGCCTTCCGCCGCGCGCGTCAGGCTGTAGCCGCCGGCCGCGCCCCGATGGGAGTCCATCAGGCCGGCAGGGGCCAGCAGTTTCATGAGTTTGGCGACAGTGGGAGCAGGGACGCCGGTGCGCTCGGCAAGCTGAGGAACGGTCTGGACGCAGGCGCCGTCACGCGCCATTCGCGCCATCACGATCACCGCGTAGTCCGTCATCTTGCTGAGCTTGATCATCCCGGCGCCTTAATCCGTACCAATCTGGTACTGATTAAGTGATGAGCCGCGCTGGGATGTCAAGGTGCTTGACGGCCCGATCATACGCCTTTCGGCCGGGACGATGAAAGACCCAGTGCATTACTGGGGCATTTTAAACGTGGTTGAGTGAGTGCGACATTCCGCCGCGTCGAAGGGTGGATCAGCCCGACGGTTCCAGCGGGTAGTCCCGCAGCGGATCATAAACCACGCCGCTCCGTCCCGGACGGCTTTCGAGCAGGGTGAAATGCCCGATCGGGATCGGACCGGCGCGGAACAGTCCGCGATCCTCGATGAAGCGGCCGACCCGCTCCTGGGGGGAGTTGTGGAGGCGGGCGAGGGTCACGTGGGGCGTATAGCGGCGTTCTTCAGGCGGAAATCCCGCACGCACCAGCGCCGATTCGACCTTCTGGTTCAGGTGGAACAGCGCCTCGTTGCGCTCCACCCCGGCCCACAGGATGCGCGACCGGCTGCCGCTGCCGAACTGGCCGACGCCGTCGAGCACGAGGTCGAAGGCGGGCGCAGAGACGCCCGCAAGAGCCTCGTCTATGTCGGGGATCAGCCCGTTCTCGACCTCGCCGATGAAGCGGACGGTCAAGTGCAGGTTATTGATTTCGGTCCAGCGGGCGCCGGGGACGCCGCCGCCGAGGCCGGCGAGGCGTTCCCGGACGGCTGCCGGCAGTTCCAGGGCTACGAACAAGCGAATCATGGTGCATCAAGCCGACGAACGGCGTCTTCAAGGTCTCAGGGACAGGGGCCTATGGACAGGGGTTCGGGAGCCTTTCGTGGACGTCCTCGATCTCCTTCAACACCTCTTCCGACAGATTGATTTCGATGGAGTCGATGTTGGTCTTCAGATGCTCCATCGACGTGGCGCCGATGATGTTGGACGTCACGAAGGGCTGCCGGTTGACGAAGGCCAGCGCCAGATGCGCCGGGTCCAGGCCGTGGCGCTTGGCGATGTCCAGATAGGCGCGGACGGCCGGATCGGCGTTGACCTTGTCGTAGCGCGACTTGCGGTGGTCCAGCGCGCGGCGGGTGCCGGGCGGAACAGCGCCGTCCAGGTACTTGCCGGTCAGGGTCGCGGCGGCCAGCGGCGAGTAGGCCAGCAGGCCGGCCTGTTCGCGGACCGAGACCTCGGCCAGACCGTCCTCGTAGCTGCGGTTCAGCAGGTTGTAGGCGTTCTGGACGCTGACGACGCGGGGCAGGCCTAGCTGGTCGGCCAGCCGCAGGAAGGTCATCGTGCCCCAGGGCGACTCGTTAGACAGGCCGATGAAGCGGACCTTGCCGGAACGCACGAGGTCGTCGGCGGCGCGCAGCGTCTCCTCGATCGGCGTCGCTTCCGCGTCGTCTCCGCCCTTGTAGCCGCGCGCGCCGAAGCGGGCGGTGGTGCGGTCGGGCCAGTGGAATTGGTAGAGGTCGATGTAGTCGGTTTTCAGCCGGGACAGGCTGTCCTCGACGGCGCGGACGAGGTTGTCGCGGTCAAGCCGCGCCTGGCCTTCGCGAATCCAGCCGAATCCTCCTGGAGCCCGGCCGATCGCCTTGCTCGCCAGCACGACCTTGTCGCGGCTGCCCCGGCTCTCGAACCACGTGCCGATGATCCTCTCGGTCGAACCGTAGCTCTCCTCGATCGGCGGGATCGCGTACATCTCGGCGGTGTCCCAGAAATTGACGCCGCGCTCCAGCGCGTAGTCCATCTGGGCGTGGCCCTCGGCCTCCGTGTTCTGCCGCCCCCAGGTCATCGTCCCAAGGCAGATGGCGCTGACCTGCACGTCGGTGCGGCCCAGTCTCCGGTATTCCATGGTATTCCTTGTAGAACTTTTCAAACTTACAGGAGGCTTAAACTTACAGGAAGAGGGTGAGTACGCCGGTATAGCCGTAAAGCCGGTTGTGGGAAATCTCCCCGTTGGCGAAAAATCCCACCAGCGGAAAATCGCCCAGCGTGTCCCGGATCGTCTTCAGCTCCTGGCTATCGTCGCCGAACAGCGCCGGTCCGCGGGCAAGGCAGGACACGTAGACGCCGCCGCGCGGCGGCCCCTTCAGCCGCTTCTGGATGACGGACAGCATCCGCTCCAGATCGGCCTGGGCGCTCGCCAGATCGCGCCGTGCGAACATGATGGAGCGGCCCGGCTCGACCATGTCGCCGATGGCGATCAGCCCGTGGTTGGGATCGATGCCGACCAGATTGCGCACGAGATAGTCGCCGGTATCCGACCCGGTGATCGGCAGTGCGGCGAAGATATAGCCGGCGACCCGGCGCAGGTCGCGCGCCAGCAGCTCGCCGATGTCCTCCTTGAAGACGTCCAGCGCCGGCCTGCCGTCGATTTCGACGATGATGTTGTTCTGTGCCCTGGTGATCTTGTGGACCGGCCCGATCGGCGTGCAGCCCTGCGTCAGGCCGGTGGCGACCGGGACGTCGCTGGAGAACAGCACGCCCGACACGCCGCCCTCGATCACCGGGGCGGTGCCCGGCCGCCCGCCGAACTGGCCGTAGTTGGTCCGGGACGATGTCAGCCCGCCGACCAGGAAGCCGCCCAGCGCGTCGGACAGTTCGGGGATAATGTCGTGGGTCTGGGGATTGCGAGGATCACCGTGGACCAGCGCCAGCACCGGGCCATGGCCCTTCAGCCATTCCACCGTCTCGGGGGCGAAGCCCTCGATGCTCTCGGTGATGGGGGCGGGCAGGTGGAAGCTGCCGGGTTCGAACTGCGCCGCCATCACGGCGATGGCCGGCTTGCCGAACAGCTCCTCACCCGTCGCACAGATGCCGATGCCGACCGTCCCGACCCAGTCCTTGATGCCGGTGACGCCGCGCATCAGCGTCACGATGCTGACGGCATCGGCGGCCAGCTCGTCGGAAATGTAGAGGAAGCCCAGGTTGCAGCCGTCGACCGGCCCCAGCTTGTCCAGGCAGGCCTTGACCGTCGTGCGCCAGTCCTCGCCGGTTCCCACGGCCGATGCGAAGCGGGCGCCGGTCGGTGCGTCACGCCCGCTCATTTGCCTTTTGCTCCCGTATCGGCTGTTCCGGGAAGACCGTCGATCAGGGCGGTCAGGTGCGGCAAAATGCCATCCACCACGATCGCGACACCCTTGGCATTGGGATGCATCCCGTCCTCCTGGTTCAGCTTGGGGTCCAAGGCCACCCCCTCCAGGAAGAAAGGATAGAGCGGCACGTCATGTTTCGCGGCGAGTTCCGGATATATCGCGTTGAAGCGGTCGCCGTACTCCCGCCCCAGGTTGCGCGGCGCGTACATCCCGGCCAGCAGGGTCGGGACTCCGCGCTCTTTCATCACCGTAAGAATGGCATCCAGGTTCTCCCGCGTCGAGGCTGGATCGAGGCCGCGCAACCCGTCATTTGCGCCTAGTTCCACCACCGCGACATCCGGCTGATCGCCTAGCGCCCAGTCCAGCCGCGCCCTGCCGCCCGCCGTGGTATCGCCGGAAACGCCGGCGTTTATCACCTGGACGTCATAGCCCTTGTCCTTCAGCGCCTGCTGGAGCCTGGTGGTGAAGGCGTCGGCTTCCGGCAGCCCATAGCCGGCGGTCAGGCTGTCGCCAAGCGCCAGAATCTTGACCGGTTCAGCCGCTGCGACAGGCGTCATCGCCACTCCCAACCCCAGCGCCGCGACGGCGGTTGCCTTCGCAACCGCGTTGAAAAGCCGGCCACGCAAGCCATATCCGCTTGAGCGTTCATGAATGTCTGGAAAACCCATGGCGAATTCCGATGCTGTATCTCGGGGTGACCTGATCGTCGAATTGGCCGACGTACACCTAAAGCTGGCCAGTGCCGCCGGTCCCGTCAACATCCTGCGTGGCATCGACCTGTCGGTCGGGCGCGGCGAGACGGTCAGCGTGGTGGGGCCTTCGGGGTCCGGCAAGTCCACCATGATGATGATCATGGCGGGCCTGGAACGTCCAACCAGCGGATTGGTTCGGGTCGCCGGACACGATCTCGGCGGAATGGACGAGGACAAGCTGGCCCGCTTCCGCCGTGACCACGTCGGCATCGTGTTCCAGGCGTTCCACCTGATCCCGACCATGACGGCCCTGGAGAACGTCGCGATCCCGCTGGAGTTCGCCGGCCGCCGGGACGCCTTCGAGCGTGCCCATGCCGGGCTGGAGGCCGTCGGCCTCAAGCACCGCACCACCCATTATCCCGGCCAGCTTTCCGGCGGCGAGCAGCAGCGCGTGGCCTTGGCCCGCGCCTTCTCGTCGGAACCGTCGCTGCTGCTGGCCGACGAACCCACCGGCAACCTGGACGGCGAGACCGGTGCCCAGGTCATCCGCCTGATGTTCGATCTGGCGAAGAACCGAGGCGCCACGCTGGTCCTGATCACCCACGATCCTGCCTTGGCCGCCCGCTGCGACCGCGCGATCCGGCTGGTGGACGGCCTGATCGAGAGCCGCGACGGCACAAAGGCCAACCTGCGCCCCATCCTCGCCTCCGGCGTCTGAGAATTCCCCCATGAACAATACGCTGTCGATCGCCTGGACCATCGCCCGGCGCGAGCTTCGCGGCGGCCTCAAGGGCTTCCGCATCTTTCTCGCCTGCCTGACGCTGGGGGTGGCCGCCATCGCGACGGTGCAGTCGCTGTCCGGCGGCATCATCGAAGGATTGCGGGCCGATGGGCGGGCGATCCTGGGCGGCGACGTGGCGCTCCGCGTCCTCTACAATCCGATCGGGGAGGCGGAGCGGACCTATCTCGACTCACAGGGCCGCGTGTCGGTCGCGGTCGAGGCGCGCTCGATGGCCAGGCGGGAGGACGGCGCCCGCTCGACCCTGGTCGAGCTGAAGGCGGTCGATGACCCTTACCCGCTCTATGGCGCCTTCACGCTCCGCGAGGGCGGTAATCTTCACGAAGCTCTCGGCCAACGGGACGGCGCCTGGGGCGCCGTGGTCGAGGATACCGTCAGCCAGCGCCTGGACCTCAAGGTCGGCGACGCCGTCAAGGTCGGCGATACGACCTTCCGCATCCGGGGCACGATCGAGCGCGAGCCCGACCGCGCCGCGTCCGGCGGCTTCGTCCTAGGGCCGCGCCTGCTGATCGACCTCGATGCGCTGGAAAGCACCGGCCTGATCCAGCCCGGCAGCATGATCTATTGGAACTACAAGGTCGGCCTCAATCCGGGCACCGACCTCCAGGCTTGGCAGACCGATCTTCAGAGCCGCTTCCCCGACGCCGGCTGGCGGGTGCGCGACTTCACCAACGCCGCCCCGCAGATCGAGCGCTTCATCGGCCGGCTGACCCTGTTCCTGACGCTGGTCGGGCTGACGGCGCTGCTGGTCGGCGGCGTCGGCGTCGGCAACGCGGTGCGCAGCTATCTCGACGGCAAGATCGCCACCATCGCGACCCTTAAATGCCTGGGCGCCCCCGGTCCGCTGGTGTTCCAGGCCTACCTGCTCCAGATCCTCGTGCTCGCCTCCCTCGGCATCCTGCTCGGTCTCGTCATCGGTGCTGTGGCGCCGCTGATCGCGGCGGCGGCGCTGGCGAACGTGCTGCCGATCACGGCGCGCATCGGCATATATCCCGGCGGTCTCGCCATCGCGGCGGCCTTCGGCCTGCTGACGGCGCTGACTTTCTCGCTCTGGCCGCTTGGGCGGGCGCGGGAAGTTCCCGCCGGCGCCCTGTTCCGGGATGTCGTCTCGCCGGCCTCAGGCCGCCCGCGCGGCCTCTATCTGGCGGCTGGCCTGCTCTCGGGGGCCGCTCTCGCGGCGCTGGCGATCGTGACGGCACAGGAAAAGGCCTTCGCGGCATGGTTCGTCGGCGGTGCGTTCCTGACGCTGCTGGCCTTCCGGTTCGCCGCAACGGGGGTCACCTGGGGAGCTGCCCGCGTCGGCAGGCCGCGCAATCCGGGCTTCCGGCTGGCACTCGCCAACCTGCACCGGCCGGGCAACCCGACCGGCAGCGTCGTCCTGTCGCTCGGCCTTGGCCTGACCGTGCTGGTCGCCATCGCCCTGATCGAGGGCAATTTTTCCGCCCGCGTCAACGAGAGCATCCCAAAGAACGCGCCCGCCTATTTCTTCATCGATATCCAGCCGAACCAGCGCGCCGACTTCAACAGCACCGTTCTCGGCGTCAGCGGGGCCAGCGACCTGCGGGAGGTCCCGATGCTGCGCGGCCGGATCTCCCAGGCGAACGGCGTGGAGGCCGAAAAGGCGCTGGTCAACCCCGAGCATGCCTGGGTGCTGCGCGGCGATCGGGGCGTCACATATTCCGGCCCGCCGCCGGAGGATGCCGAGATCACCGCCGGGCAGTGGTGGCCTGACGACTATAAGGGCAAGCCGCTGGTGTCGATCTATGCCGACATCGCCGACGCCTTCGGCATCGGCCTGGGCGACACGCTGACCGTCAACGTGCTGGGCCGCGACATCACGGCCGAGGTGGCGAGCATCCGCGCCATCGACTTCTCCACCATGAACATCAACTTCACGATCATCTTCTCCCCCGGCGTGCTGGAAGGGGCGCCTCAGACCTTCCTCGCCACCGTCCGGGCGACGCCGGAGGCGGAGCCTTTGATCCAGCGCGCCGTCACCGACAAGTTCGGCAACATCACGTCGGTTCGGGTCCGCGACGCGCTGGATACCGTCAACGAGCTGCTCGGCAATATCGGGACCGCAGTCCGCGTCACGGCGGCGATCACGCTGCTGGCCGGGACGCTGGTGCTGGCGGGAGCGGTCGCCGCCGGCCACAGGCGGCGGGTCTACGACGCCGTCGTGCTGAAGGTGCTGGGCGCCACCCGCGCCGACGTGCTCAAGGCCTTCCTGGTCGAATACGGCCTGCTCGGCCTCATCACGGCCGCGATTTCCGGCGCCATCGGCACTCTGACCGCCTGGGCGGTGCTGGTCCACGTGATGGACTGGGAATGGACCTTCCTGCCGTCGGCGGTGCTGTCCACCGCCGTCATCTGCACCGCGATCACTCTGGCTTTCGGCTTCATCGGCACGTGGCGGGCGCTCGGCCAGCCGGCGGCGCCGCTGCTGCGGAACGATTGAAGCCGGTGCCGATACCAGTCCCGAAAATTTTTCGGGATTAAAACGGAAACTCGTTCGTACACCTGCACACCAGGATATAAACCTTGGGCGTCAAAGGGTTACGGATGAAGAACCGGATGGTCCCGGCATCCGATTTCCATTGAATTGCTCGGCGATCTCCCCAATATCCTGTGTCAGGTTAAAACTGCCTTTCGGATCGAGGATCACATGGCAAACGGACTGTTCAATCGGTACGCGACCCCCGGCCGCGCGGTCGATCAGGCCCAGTACGACGAAGGCCTGCGCCAGCATATGCTGAGCGTGTACAATTACATGTCGATCGGTCTGGGCCTGACCGGCGTGGTGGCTTTCGTTACCGCCATGCTGGCCATGTCCAACCCGGCCTTCGCACAGGTGATGTACGGCTCCCCGCTGAAGTGGGTGGTGATGCTGGCCCCGCTGGGCTTCGTGTTCTTCCTGTCGGCCAAAATCCACTCTATGTCGATGTCGGCCGCCCAGACGACCTTCTGGGCCTTCGCGGCCGTCATGGGCCTGTCGCTGTCGTCCATCTTCCTGGTCTATACCGGCGCCAGCATCGCCCGCGTGTTCTTCATCACCGGTGCTACATTCGGCGCGATGAGCTTGTGGGGATACACGACCAAGCGCGACCTGTCGGGCATGGGCTCGTTCCTGCTGATGGGCCTGATCGGCATCATCGTCGCGAGCGTGGTCAACATCTTCCTGGCGTCTTCCGCGCTACAGTTCGCCGTGTCGGTGATCGGCGTGCTGATCTTCACGGGCCTGACCGCCTATGATACCCAGCGCATCAAGGAAGAATACAGCGAAGGTTACGGCTCCGAGTCGCTCGGCAAGATGGCCCTGATGGGCGCCCTGTCGCTGTATCTGAACTTCATCAACCTGTTCACGATGCTGCTTCACCTCTTCGGCCAGCGCGAATAAGCTCCTCCGGCTTCAGCGACTGGATACGGACGAAACCCAGGCCTCGCGGCCTGGGTTTTTTCGTATCGGCTGCCATGCATCACAAGGTGGCGCGCGCGGTGGCGGTTTATTCCTTCCTGGAGATATTCTAGACTAAAGGCCGGGTCGGATTATAACTTAGGTCCGGTTTTTCCCGCTCAACGTATGGTGTGTGTAATAAACCGCGCGCTTGCAAACTCCAGGATGCGGGACGACCGCGGCGGAGGAGGGCTGTCCACTGGACGACCCCGTTACCGCGCCATGCCCGTCGCCCTGATCTACGCGGCGTTGGCGGCTTTCTGGATATTGATGTCCGACGGTATCCTGCAGTGGGCGCTTGGCGACGCATCGTTCCTGTCGTCGGTCCACACGCTCAAAGGGCTCGTCTTCATCCTGGTCACCGCCTTTCTGCTCCACCGCCTCGTCCGTCGGGTCGGGGAGGCGGCGCAGTCGGAAGCGGTGCTGAGACAGGATCAGCGGCGGCTGCTGGTCATGCTTGAGAACATGCCGGTTCTTGTCGCCGCGTTCGACAGGGACCATCAGGTCGCCCTCTGGAACCGGGAGGCGGAACGCATCACCGGGTACAGCGCGTCGGAAGCGATCGGCAACCCGCGCATCATGGAACTCCTGCTGCCCGATCCGGATTACCGCCGGGCCAGCGCCGCCGAGATCGGCAGGGCGGCGCTCCGGTGCCGCGACTGGGAGCGCCAGATCACCTGCAAGGACGGCACCGTCAGGACGATCGCGGTGTCCTGCATCGCCAAGGACTTCCCGATCGCCGACTATCCCGGCGGCTGGGGCATCGGCGTCGATGTCACTGCCCGCGTCGCCCGGGAACGGGAACTGGCCGAAGCCCGGGACGAACTGGAGCATGCCCGGTCGGACGCGGTCGCCGCCCGCAATGCGGCGGAGGCGAGCAGCCGGGCCAAGTCCGATTTCCTGTCGCTGATGAGCCATGAGCTGCGGACACCCTTGACGGCCGTGATCGGCTTCGCCGATGTCATGCGGGGGGAGCTGTTCGGTCCGCTGGGCTCTCCCAAATACCACGAGTACTGCAGGGATATCGAAACCAGCGGGCATTACCTGCTGGACCTAATCGACGATATCCTGGATCTCGCCAAGGTCGAGTCGGGCCGCTACACGCTGACCGAGGGGATCGTCGATCTGGACGCCCTCGTCCGTGCTTCGATCCAGCTTCTCGGCGACCGTCCTGCCCGCAAGCGGATCGTCCTGAACACGCGGGTCGAACGCACCCTCAAGATCCAAGGCGACGAGCGGGCGCTGAAGCAGGTGCTGATCAACCTGCTGACCAATGCGGTCAAATACACCCCTGTCGGCGGGCTGATCGAGTTGACGGCAGGGATCGGTCCGTCGAACGAACTGGAACTGGTCGTCAGCGATACCGGCATCGGCATTCCGGAAGCCGAACTGTCACTGGTCCAGGAGCCCTTCGCCCAGGCCAGCAACTCCCACAGCGCCGGCGAAGATGGAACGGGCCTTGGCCTGTCGATCGTCCGGACGCTGGTGGAACTGCATGGCGGCAGCCTGTCGATCGAAAGCGACCTGGGACGCGGCACCCGCGTCCGCGTCAGCGTCCCGGCGACGCGAGTCCTGTCGTCGGCGGCTTGAGCGCTGGCGCAGCGCTATACCAGGGGCCTTTAAGATTGACCGGTGAGCTCCGGCAAAGATGTCGGGCTGAAGAGGCCCGACCTACAAAAGCAACCTCGGGCAAAAGCACGCTCACGTAGGTCGGGCCTCTTCAGCCCGACATTTAACGCTCCGGACCGGTCAATGTTTAGTAACCCTGGTATTAGAGCACCTCCGTAAACGGCATGTACTCGACCATGGAGCCGCTCTCCAGGCGCGTGATCTCTTCTGAAAGGACGACCAGTCCGTCGGATCCGACCATGGACGAGAGGATGCCGGCGCCGTCGCGGGGGAACTTCGTCGCGACAAGGGTGCCGCCGGGGTCCCGCCGTAAACAGACGCGGACGAATTCGCGCCGGCCTTCCTTCTTCTTGTAGTCGAAATCGGAGCGGACCCGGAACAGGGTCGGTCCGGTCACCGTTTCGCCGCCCAGGAGCTGGATCAGCGGCCTGGCAAGGCAGAAGAACGTGATCATGGCTGCGACCGGATTGCCCGGCAATCCGACGAAGGGTACCGAACGCACCTGTCCCAGCGCCACCGGACGTCCCGGCTTGATCGCGAGCCGCCAGAAATGAAGGCCGCCGCTCGCCTCGACCGCTCCTTTCACATGGTCCTCTTCCCCGGTCGAAACGCCGCCGGTCGTGACGATCAGGTCGT
The DNA here is from genome assembly GCF_000936425.1 of Skermanella aerolata KACC 11604. Lineage (GTDB taxonomy): Bacteria > Pseudomonadota > Alphaproteobacteria > Azospirillales > Azospirillaceae > Skermanella > Skermanella aerolata. The sequence goes on from NZ_AVFK01000029.1 coordinate 86,368, forward strand.
GCGATTTCGCCGCGGTCTCAAGGACCTGCTTCAACTCCACTGGATTGTCCCGCAGGATGCCGAAATCCGTGACGCGTCCTCCCATCTGCCGGATCAGCGCCGACAGGGTGAACCGGTTGGCGTCGTAGATGGCGCCGGGTGCCAGCGGCGAGCCCGGCTCGACCAACTCGTTGCCGGTGGAAATGATGGCGACCCGCAGCGGCGTGCGCACGGTCACGGCGGTCGATCCGACCGCCGCCAGCAATCCGACGTCCTGCGGGCGCAGCCGGCGTCCTGCGGGCAGAATCACGCTGCCGGCCATGACATCTTCCCCGGCCTTCCGCAGATTGGCGCCGCGCTTGATGCCGGGCTGGATCAGCACGCTTCCCAGCACACCGGGTCCGGATTGCTCCCGGCAATCCTCCTGCATCATGACGGTATCGAATCCGGGAGGCATCGGCGCTCCGGTGAATATGCGGACGGCGGTCCCGCACGGGTCGGGCCTGCCCGCTCCGTCGCCGGCGGCGATCCTGCCGACGATGGGGAGCACCGTGTCGCCCTCTCGCGACAAATCCTCGAACCGCACGGCGTAGCCGTCCACCGCCGAGTTGTCGTGCGGCGGCACGCTGACCGGCGATACGACGTCGCCCGCCAGTACACGCCCCAAGGAGTCGATCAAAGCCACGGACTCGGTTCCCGTGACGGCGGTCAGCCGCTCCGCCAGCAGGTCCTGGGCCGCCTCCAGCGTCATCAACGGCCCGCCGAACGCGAAGCAGTCGTCACTCAGTTGGGCCATCGGCGTCTTCTCCCAGGCTTCCGAAACAGCAGGCGCACTATGGTGCAGGACAGTAGTCGCCAACCATGTGTCCGCAACAATTCTTTCTACATCGGATCTTGGCGGCGTACCTACTGGGCTACAACCCAGTTTTCTATCCGCAGACCGGAGTAGCAGCTAAAGTCACCGACATTGTTGGTCACCAGCGTCACGTCCAGCCCAATTGCATGAGCGGCGATCAGCCTGTCCAATGCGTCACGCTTGCGATCGCGATTGGCGAGCCGCACCTGTCGATAGGACCGTGCCGCTACGACATCGAAGCCCACGACGGGGATATCCTTGATCAACTCATCCAACGCTGCCTGATTCTGCGTCTTTCTCTCACCGGATACGGCGATGCCATAGTCCAGTTCCGCATAGGTCACGGCCGACATGACGACTTCGCCGACACGACACTGCGCGAAGCGTTCGCCGACCGAAGGCGGCTGGTTTTTCATCAGGTAGATGCAGATGTTGGTGTCCAGCAGGTATTTCGGCCTCACAGTCCATCCCGCTCGGCTTGCTGATTGTCATCCCGGCCATCGGCCATGAAATCATCGGAGAACGCGCCGAATTTCTCCAGAACCCGGTCCAACTTTCGCGAAACCGGGCGTATGCGGAGTTCGTCACCGACGCGCTCGATCTCCACTTCCATGTCGTTCCGATCGAAGGCCAGGTCGGCAGGAATCCGTACTGCCTGCGAGTTCCCGTTCTTGAAGATTTTCGTAATCGGCACGACCGGCGTCTCCTGTAGTGGCCGGCTGCATTATGGTGGTAGGGTCACCTTGTGTAAACACTTGTGTGTACAGACCAGTACTGGCGGCAGGTTCTACCCACCGCCGGCATCAGTTCAGTTCCGCCCGAAGATCCGGCTTCCAGCTTCTACCCCGCCTTCCGCATGGCGATCTCGTGTCCCATGACGGCGACCTGGTCGCGCATCTTCTGAAGATGTTCCATGTCCAGGGGGAACTGGATCGTCGTCCGGCCTTTGCCGGTCGAGGCGACGCGGGCCTGCAACGGGGCACCGATGCCCTCGATGGTGATCTCGATCATTTCGCCGGCTATCACCGATAGCTCGGGAGAGAGGACGGCATGGGCGGCGGAGATCTCATGCGCCTTGCCGTTCCAGCGGATCGTCCCGGCGGTGACCTGCGCTTTGCGGTCGATGGAGTAGGACGCGAAGGTGTCGTCATCGACATCGGTGCTGCTCATCGCCCTCAGGAAAGTCTCCACCTCCCGGCTGACGCTGGTGGATTCATCCTTCAGTCCCGATGCCATCCGGGTGACGCCATCGGCGCTGTCGCCGACGGTGACGGCCTGTCCCTTGATCCTTTCCATGCTCCCGGTCACCGTATCGGCGCTCTTGGCGACGAAGTCGATGTTGCGCACCATTTCCTGCAAGGTCGCATCCTGCTCCTGAACGGCGGATACGATGCCCGAGATATAGGTGTTGGTCTCGTTGATCAGGTCGGCGATCTGGGTGATGGCACTGGCCGAGGACGAGGATACCTGCCGTACGCCAGTGATCTTCGCGCTGATTTCCTCGGTGGCCTTGGTGGTCTGCGTCGCCAGTTGCTTCACTTCGGCGGCGACGACCGCGAAGCCCTTGCCCATTTCGCCGGCGCGTGTCGCCTCGATGGTCGCGTTGAGCGCCAGGAGGTTGGTCTGGCGCGAGATGTCCCGGATAAGATCGATGACCTCGCCGATCTGCGCCGTGGTCTCCTGAAGGCGCTCGACCTCCGACCGCGCGTTCAGCGCCGCCTCGACCGCCTTGTTGACGACATCCGCGGAATTGGCGATCTGCCGGCCGATTTCCTGCGAGGTGACCAGCATTTCCTCGGACGCGCTCGCCAATGTGCCGGCGCTCTCGGATGAATGGTTGGCTTCCTCGGCAACTCCGTTCGCCATGCTCAGCGTGTCGCCGCTCTGCTTCGTCATCACGTTGGCTTCGGAGACCATGACGGTGGTCGAGGAGACGATCCGGGAGAACACGGCGCCGATGCTGGCTCCGAAGATGCCGACGAGCTGGCCCAGTTCCTCGTTTCGGCGCTGGCGCTTCCGCCGCTCTTCCTTCTGGATCTCCTCCAGGTTTCGGGCCTTGACCATGTTGGCCCTGAAGACCTGCATGGTTTCCGACATCTCGAAGACCTCGTCGCGGAAATAGGGGTCGGCGATCTCCGTTTCCAGGTTGCCGCCGGCGAGGTCCTTCATGGCGTTGGTCAGCTTGCCGACCGGCCGCACGATGCTTCGGGTTATCAGGATCGACAGGACGGCGGCCAGGATCAGGATGATGGCGGACAGGCTTGCGATCAGCGTTGTCGCGGCGGCTTCGTCGTCCCGGGCGCGCCGTACCATCTGGTCGGTCGCCGCTGAAACGTCCTCCATCAGCTCGATGACGGCTTGATCGAGGTCGTCCTCGTTCTTGCCGAGACTTTCCGCCATCAGCATCAGTTCGGTTACCGTGGACGCTCCGGTCCTGATGCCCTGCTGGCGGATCTTCGCGATGATGGTTTTCACGCCCTCTTCGTAGGCGACGTGCTTTTCCCGGATCGACTTGATGCGCGCCATGTAGCCGTCGATCTCATGGGCATCCATGGAGGCGCGGGCATCGGAAACCAGTTTTTCCAGATCGACGATTTCACCATCCATCCTGTGGGACAGCTTCTCGAACTCGGCCACCACCTTGTCGAAGTGGCTCTCCACCACCTCGACTTGGCCCTCATGAAGGATCTTCTCGAACAGGACGGCCTGCTCGAGCTGGTGCATCGTGATCTCCCGCAAGTGGTCGCTGATCGGCAGGCTTCGGTCGGCAACCTGGGTCAGTTCATGACCGATCCGCACCATGCTGGTGAAACTGACGGCGGCGACGATGCCGAGAAAGGCCAGGGACATCGCCGTCAGGATATAGATGCGGGGACCGATCCTCAGTCCGCGGATAAGGTTGAGCATGGGTATCCCTTTCAGGCGGCCGATTGCGCAGGGTTGAGCGTTTCGCGGACCGCGTTCAGCAGATCTTCGCGAGAGAACGGCTTTTCCAGCGTCCGGTCGGCCTTGCCGGCGGCGACCAGCAGGGCCTGCTTTGCGGTAACGCCGCCGGCCCCGCCGGAGACGGCCAGGATCGGCAAGCGCGGCTTGGCGGCTTTCGACTCTATGATGACCGAAGTGCCGTCCTTCCGGGGCATGACGATGTCGCAGATGACGAGATCGTAGCTATGCCCAAGGATCTTCGCGATTCCTTCCTCACCATCGAATGCCACGTCGATGGTGTGGCCGGCGATGCTCAGTACGACATTCAGCGCGTCACTGACACCCTTCATGTCCTCAATCAGAAGTATGTGGGCCATGTTAATCTACACCGCTTGGCTGGTGGGAAGATGGATGGAAAAAGTGCTGCCGTGTCCGAGCCGGCTTTGCACCGTGATGACTCCGCCGGCTTCCCGGACGATCGACTGGCTGATTGCCAGCCCCAGCCCGGTTCCCTCATCGGCCTTGGTCGTGAAGAAGACTTCGAAGATTTCCAGCTGCGTGGCTTCGTCCATGCCCCGGCCATTGTCCTCGATATCGATGCGCAGGTAATTTCCCGGTGCCAGTTGAAGGGCCTCCGCTTGCGCCGATGGGATCGTGGTCAGTGTCCATCGCATCTTCAGGTCGCCCGACCTGTCCATTGCGTCCATCGCGTTGGCGACGAAGTTGCTCAGAACTTGAAGCAGGTGGCGGGGCTTGATCGCCACGCTCAGGTCGGTTCCCTCGATGGTGCTCACGTCGTTGACCAGACGGACCGTATTGGGCAGAAGCCCTTGAACGAAATGCCCGGCTTGTGCGGCGAGAAGCGCTACCGCCGCGGTGGGCGGCTTCACCGACGGTCCGCGTGCCATGCGGATCAGGTCGGAAGTCAGGTCGAGGGCGAAATCCAGATTTTCGCGCAAGGTCGCGAGAGACTTGTCGATGTCTTCGGGCCGCAGATGCTGCCAGTCCTTCAGGACGTCCCCGATCAGCCTGATCGGTTGCAGGGCGTTCCTGATCTCGTGGTTTATCCGGGCGGTATAGCGGCCGAGGGCGGCCAGATTGTTATGTTCCTGCTCGAACCGCATCTGGCGCTGAAGCCTGCTCGCGTCCGACTGTATCCCGATGAAGGCTATCGGCCGCCCGGTGACTTCGTCCAGAACCGGAGCAAGATACAGCCGGTTGAGGAAAGTACTGCCATCGCGCCGGTAATTGGTCAGGCTGACTTCGGTCGCTTCACTCCTTGCGATGGCCGCCCTTATACGGGCGATCATGTTCGGCTCGGTCCGTGGACCTTGCAGCATCCGACAGTTCCTGCCGATGATTTCGTCCTGGCCATAGCCGGTAAGGTCGGAAAATGCCTTGTTGGCATAGACGATGTTCATGGCACCGTCCGGCTCGGATATGGTGTGGGCCACGTTGCTGGCCTCCATGGAGCGGAGCAGTGTCGTTTGACTTAGGGGCATTGCCTGTGTCCCGATTTCGGCGGACTGAGGCATGAAGGTTCTTGCCCTGGTCAACCGACTCTATAAAAAATTGCCTCAATTCCAACTTATCAAGAAACATGCCATGATTCTGTTAAGGCGAGATTCCACGAAAGGCATAAAGAAAATAGACAATTGGTAATAAAATGAAGTCTGTCTTTCGAAATTAAGGGAACGCCTTGATGTTCGGAAAGGCAGTAAACTATTTGTTTACTTTAAAAGGCGCCAAACAGAAATGCATTCTGCATCGGCGAGTGCAGAATGCATTTCGATAAGAGGTTGCATTTACTCGTTCCGGAAGTGGCACGCTGCGAAGTGCCCCGGTGCCACCGGGTCGAAGCCCGGCGTCACTTCGGCGCAGACCGCTTCCGCGCGCGGGCAGCGGGTACGGAAATAGCAGCCGCTCGGCGGCGACAGGGGGGACGGCAGGTCGCCGGTCAGGACGATCCGCCGCTTGGTCCGCTCGCGGTCAGGGTCCGGGATCGGGACCGCCGATATCAAAGCTTTCGTATAAGGATGGCGCGGGTCACGGTAGAGCGTGTCGCGGTCGGCCATCTCCGCCTGCTTGCCCAGGTAAAGCACCATGATGCGGTGACTGATGTGGCGCACGACGCTGAGGTCGTGGCTGATGAAGATCAGCGAGAGGTGGAATTCCCGCTGCAACCGCATCAACAGGTTGACGATCTGCGCCTGGATCGACACGTCCAGGGCCGAGACCGGCTCGTCGCAGACGATCAGCTTCGGGTTCAGGATCATCGCGCGGGCGATGCCGATCCGCTGGGCCTGTCCGCCACTGAATTCGTGCGGGTAGCGGTTGATCATCTCGGGCAGCAGCCCGACCTTCGCCATCATCTCCTGGATGCGGGCGCGGCGTGCGTCCCGCTTCAGCTCCGGGTGGAAAGTATGCAGCGGCTCGCCGATGATGTCGCCCACGGTCATGCGCGGGTCGAGCGAGGCCAGTGGGTCCTGGAAGATCACCTGCATGTCGCGGCGGTGGGGGCGCATGCGGGATTCCGGCAATCCGGCCAGATCCTGTCCCAGCCACGCTACCGTACCGCCGGAAGGCTCGATCAGTTTCAGGACGGCGCGGCCCAGCGTGGACTTGCCGCAGCCCGACTCGCCGACGATCCCCAGCGTTTCGCCTGGAAACAGGTCGAAGCTGACGCCATCGACGGCGCGAAGCCTGTCGGTCCCCCGGAACATGCCGCGCGGGATCGGGAAGGTGACGCTGATGTCGCGTACCGACAGGAGGGGAGCGGGATTGGAGGTCATATCGATTTCACGTATCGGCTTCACGAGGGCTGACACAGGTGGCAGGCGGCGGAGCGTGCTGCTCCGGGCAGCGGGATCAGGGCTGGGATCTCGGCGACGCAGCGGTCGAAGCGCTTGACGCAGCGATCATGGAAGCTGCATCCCGGCGGCAGGTGCTGGAGGTTGGGCGGCTGGCCGGGGATCGTCGGCAGGTCTTCCATCGTGTCGGAATCGATGCGCGGCATGCTGTTCAGCAAGGCCTGGGTATAGGGATGGCCGGGCCGGTAGAAGATATCCCGTACCTCGCCTGTTTCGATCACCCGGCCGCCATACATCACCATCACCCGGTCGGCCAGCCCGGCGATCACGCCGAGATCGTGGGTGATCAGGACGATGGAAGTGTTGAACTCCCGCTTCAGATCGCCCATTAGGTCGAGGATCGCCGCCTGGACCGTGACGTCCAGGGCGGTTGTCGGCTCGTCCGCGATCAGCAGGTCGGGACGGCACAGCAGGGCCATCGCGATCATGACGCGCTGGCGCATGCCTCCGCTGAACTCGTGCGGATACATGTCAAGGCGGCGCGACGCTTCCGGGATGCGGACGAGGTCCAGCATCTCGACCGCCCGGCGGCGGGCGGCTCCACGATCCATGCCCTTGTGCAGCCGCAGCACCTCGACCATCTGGGTGCTGACCTTCAGGTACGGGTTCAGCGAGGTCATCGGGTCCTGGAAGATCATGGAGATCTTCTCGCCCCGGATGCGGTTGAGGGCGGGAGCCGCCAGTCCCAGGATTTCCTTGCCGCGATACAGGACGCTGCCGGTGGCGCGCCCGTTGCCGGCCAGCAGGCCCATGATCGACATGAAGAGCTGGCTCTTGCCGGAGCCGGATTCCCCGACCACGCCGACAGTCTCGCCGGGCATGATATCGAAGCTGATATCGTTGACGGCGCGCACCTCGCCGTCGGGTGTCGCAAAGCCGGTCGTCAGGTTGCGTACGGATAGCAGAGGAGCCGAAGTCATAGCCATGGCGTCAGCGGTCCTTCGGGTCGAGCGCATCGCGGATGCCGTCGCCGATGAAGTTGAGCGAGAACAGTGTCACGGCCAGGAATCCCGCCGGGAAGACCAGCATCCACCACGACGATTCCATGTTGGCGGCGCCCTCGCTGATAAGGACGCCCCAACTCGTCATCGGCTCCTGGACGCCAAGTCCCAGGAAGCTCAGGAAGCTTTCCAGCAGGATCACCTTGGGCACCGTCAGCGTCATGTAGACGACGACCGGACCCAGCGTATTGGGGATGATGTGGCGCCGGATGATCGAGACGGGACGGACGCCGCCCGCCCGCGCCGCCTCGATAAACTCCTTCCGCTTGATGCTCAGCGTCTGGCCCCGGACGATGCGGGCCATGTCCAGCCATTCCACCGCCCCGATCGCGACGAAGATCAGGACGATGTTGCGGCCGAAGAACACCATCAGCAGGATCACGAAGAACATGAACGGCAGCGAATAGAGCACGTCGACCAGACGCATCATGACGCTGTCCGCCCGGCCGCCGAGATATCCCGCCGTCGCCCCGTACAGCACGCCGATCGTCAGGCTGACCGCCGTGGCGACAAGGCCGACCATCAGCGAGATCTGCCCACCGTTGAGTGTCCGGACCAGCAGGTCGCGCCCGTTGGCGTCGGTGCCGAACAAATGGCCGCCCGCCCAGTCCGGCGGCGTCATGATGGCGTCCCAGAAGATTTCGTCCAGTTCGTATGGGACCAGCAGCGGCCCGACGAAACAGGCCAGTACCACAAGCAGCAGGATTATGACGGCGGCGACGGCAGCCTTGTTGCGCAGCAAGCGCCGGCCGGCGTCGCCCCACAGGCTGCGGCCCCGGACGGTCATCGGCCTGACGGCGCCCGGCCCTGCCAAGGAGGGATCGTTCATGACCATGACGGGTCGGCCTTAATCATAGCGGACGCGTGGATCGAGCAGCCCATAGGCGAGATCGACCAGCAGGTTGAAGACGATGATCAGGACGCCGTAGAAGATCACGACCCCCATCACCAGCGTATAGTCCCGGTTAAGCGCGCCCTGGACGAAGTAGCGGCCGATGCCGGGAATGCCGAAGATCTGCTCGATAACGACCGAACCGGTGATGACCGCCGCCGTCGCCGGTCCCAGATACGAGACCACCGGCAGCAAGGCCCCCTTCAGCGCATGGCGGAAGATCGTCACCCGTTCCGGCAGGCCCTTGGCTCTGGCGGTCCGGATGAAGTTGGAGCGCAGCAGCTCGATCATGCTGGCGCGGGTCATGCGGGCGATATACGCGATCTGCGGCAGCGCCAGCGCCAGGACGGGCAGCAGCATCTGCTGCCAGCTTCCCCAGCCGCCCGTCGGCAGCCATCCCAGATGCACGCCCAGCACCAGCGTAAGCAGCGGCGCTATGACGAAGTTGGGCACGGCGATCCCGACCATCGCCGCACCCATCACGCCATAGTCCAAGCCGGAGTTCTGGCGCAGCGCCGCGAAGGCGCCCAGCGCCGTCCCGATCACCACCGCCAGCAGCATGGCGGTGCCGCCGAGCTGGAGCGACACCGGAAAACCGCTCCAGATCAGTTGGGTGACCGAAAAGTCCTTGTACTTGAACGATGGTCCGAAGTCGCCCTGGAGCACCTGCCCCAGATAACGGACGTATTGCAGCGGCAACGGCTCGTCCAGATGGTACGCGGCGGCCAGATTGCGCTCGATCTCCGCCGGCAGGGTCCGCTCCCCGTCGAACGGCCCGCCCGGCGCCAGCCGGATCAGGAAGAAGGTGATGGTCAGGATGACCAGCAGCGTCGGGATGGCGCCGAGTAACCGGCGCGCGGCATAGGTCAGCACGGTGGATGGACCTTCAGGAGCGACGGGGTTGTTGGGCCACGGCCCAACCTACCGTTAAGCGGAACTTGTAGGTTGGGCCGTGGCCCAACACCGAATTTACTTCTCGACGCGCAGGTACCGTGTCGGGTGCCAGTCCATCAGGTTGTCCTGCCAGCCCTTGACGCTGTCGGAAACCATGTGCTGCTGGGTGTAGAAGTAGATCGGGATGATCGGCATGTCGGCCAGCAGGGTCTTTTCCGCCTCGGCCAGCAGCTTGAAGCGGGCGGCGGGGTCCTTCTCGTTGGCGGCCTTGTCGGCTGCCTGATCGTAATCCTTGTTGCTGTAGCCCGCCGGATTCTGCTCGCCGATGTCGCCTCGCAGCAGTTCAAGGAAGCTATAAGGGTCTACGTAGTCGCCGATCCAGGCGGCGCGCATAACTTCGAACTGCTTCTTGTTGCGGCTTTCCAGGTAGACCTTCCACTCCTCGTTCCGGAGCGAGGTCTCGACGCCGAGGAACTGCTTCCACATCCCGGCGATGGCGATCGCGATCTTCTTGTGGTTGTCGTTGGTGTTGTATAGCAATTCGACCTTCAGCGGGTTGCTCTTGTCGAAGCCGGCATCGGCCAGGATCTTCTTGGCATCCGCTACGCGGGTCTTCTGGTCGGTCCCGGCCCAGGATACCTGCTGCTGCTCGTAGCCCGGCACGCCGGGCGGGACCCAGCCATAGGCCGGAAACTCGCCGCCCTTGGTGATCTGCTTGATCAGGATGTCGCGGTCCAGCGCCATCGCCAGCGCGTGCCGAAGCTTGGGATTGCTCTTGAACGGCTCACGCGTGACGTTGATGCCGTAGTAGTAGGTGCCGAAATAGGGCGAGTTGCGGAACTGGTCGGCCATGTTCTGCTCGAGCCAGGGGATCTGCTCCTGCGGCACGTCGTAGGTGGTGTGCAACTCGCCGGCCCGGAACTGCTTCAGCTCGGTGCCGTATTCCTCGACCGGATAGTAATAGACAATGTCGATCTGGACGCTGGCGGCATCACGGAACCTGGGGTTCTTGACCGCCTTGATATGGCCCTGCGGCACCCATTCCTGGATCGTGTAGGCGCCGTTGGTGACGATGTTTCCCGGCCGCGTCCATTCCGGCCCGAACTTTTCGATCGCCTGCCGGGGCACTGGATAGGCCGAGTGATGCATCAGCATCTGGAGGAAATAGGCCGTGGGCGCCCGCAGCGTCACCTTCAGCGTGTGGTCGTCGACCGCTTCCGCCGCAAGCCGGTCCTTGGGCATCTCGCCCTTGGTGATCTGCTCGGCATTCCGGATCGGCCACAGGATGAAGGCGTAGTTGGATGCCGTCGCCGGATCGACCATCCTTGCCCATGAATAGATGAAGTCCTTGGCCGTCAGCGGCGAACCGTCCGACCACACGGCGTCCGGACGCAGCTTGAAGGTATAGGTCAGGCCGTCGTCACTGACCTGCCAGCTTTCCGCGACGCCGGGACGAAGCGTGCCGTCGGGGCCAGGATGGACCAGTCCTTCGAAGATGTCGATCTGGATGAAGGATTCGGGCACGCCGGTCGAAATGGCCGGATCCAGCGACTCAGGTTCCGCGCCGTTGCCGCGCTTCAACACTATCTCCGCCCGAAGAGAAGCGGCCGCAGGTAAAGTCAGCGCCAAGGCAAGCCCGGCACATGTCAGGAATTTGCGAAAATTCCGCATGTCGTGAAGCTCCATGTTCATTGGGTCCGGTCAGTGCCGCCCTTGTTAACCTTAACGTAAGGCAGCGTAATCCGTGGCGGCAATGGATTTTCAATCAGACCGGTCATCTGCTTGTGAATTAGCAACTATCTTTTGCGGCGACCCGCATCTTGGACGATTCGAGCCTGTTTGGGGTTATTCAGTCATTTCATACGTTAGTGCGGTGCATGCCTCGCCGTGCAGCCTCACTGTGCAGTTTCCCAACCCCTAAGCCAGACGCCCATGCAGCCTCCGCCCGAGCCGAACTGCCCGACCCAGCACCTCTTTCACGACACCGATCCTGGTTCACCCCTGCTGGTGCCCGGCACGACCTGCTGGCGGCTGGAGCGTGCCGATCGCGTGGCCTTGATCGTGGACGCCGCCGACTACTACGCCGCCGTCAAGGCGGCGATGCGGAAGGCCAAGCGGTCGATCATCCTGCTCGGCTGGGATTTCGACACCCGCGTCGAGCTGGAAAAGGACCCGCTGGACCCGAAATTTCCCAACCGGCTCGGCGACTTCCTGGAACGGCTGGTGGCCGATAATGCTCAACTAGAGATCCACGTCCTGAAATGGGACTTCTCGATGATCTTCGCGCTGGAGCGGGAGATCTTCCCGACCGCGCTGATGGACATGATCACCGATCCGCGCGTCACCTTCCGCGTCGATGGGGAACATCCGGCCGGCGCCTGCCATCACCAGAAGCTGGTGGTGATCGACGATGCGCTGGCGTTCTGCGGCGGCATCGACATCACGGCTAACCGCTGGGATACGCGCGACCATATCGACCACGACACCCGCCGGCGGCGGCCCAACGGCGACCTTTACGATCCGTTCCACGACATGATGATGGCGGTGGACGGCCCGGCCGCCGCCGCCCTGGGAGAACTGGCGCGCTACCGCTGGCGGCGCGGCACCGGCGAAGCGCCGATTCCGCCGGTCACCAGCCCGTCGGACCCTTGGCCCGACCACCTCGCCGCTGACTTCGAGAACGTCGAGGTCGGCATCGCGCGGACCTTTCCCCGCCACAACGAGCAGGCCGAAGTGCTGGAGGTGGAAGCCCTCTACACCGCCTCGATCGCGGCGGCCCGGCACAGCATCTACATCGAGAGCCAGTATTTCACGGCGGAATGCGTTGGTCAGGCCCTTTTGGCCCGGCTGGGCGACCCGGACGGCCCGGAGATCGTCGTGGTGACCCCGAAGAACTGTCCCGGCTGGCTGGAGGAGGAACTGATGGGCCGGGCGCGCCGGCATCTGGTCAACCGCCTGCGGAACGCCGATACCCACGGCAAGTTCGGGATCTACGGAGCGGTCACCCCGACCGGCGTTCCGGTCACGATCCATTCCAAGACGGTGGTGATCGACGACCGGCTGGTCCGGATCGGCTCCAGCAACCTCAACAACCGGTCGATGGGCTTCGACACGGAATGCGACCTCGCGGTGGAGGTCGTCGCGGGCGCGCCGGACGAGGAAGCCCGGCGTGCCGCCATCGTCCGCTACCGCGACGGGCTGCTGGCCGAGCACCTGGGCCTGCCGCCCGAGCAGGTCGCCGCCAAGCTGGCGGAGACCGGTTCGATGATCCGGACGATCGAGCATTTCCACGATCCCGAGCGTCGCCGGCTGGAACCTGTCAGGGTTAACGAAGTTGACGGTGTCGATACTTTCATCGCCGAGACCCATCTGTTCGATCCCGAACGCCCGATTACCGCCGAGGAACTGACCCGCCAGATCATGCCCGATCTTGAAAAACCAACGCCCAAGCTGAAGTTCGGCATGGTGGTGGCGCTGGTGGCGCTTCTGCTGGTGGGGCTTGCCGCCCTGTGGCGCTTCACCGATCTCAGCGAACTGGCGACGGTGGACGGCATCCTGGACTGGGCGCAGAGCTTGGCGGCGATGCCGCTGGGGCCTCTGGTCGCGGTAGCGGTCTATGTCGCCGGCGGGTTCGTCATGTTCCCGGTCATGGTGCTGATCGCGGCTACGGCCATCGCGTTCGGGCCGCTGCTGGGGTTCCCCACGGCGCTGGCCGGCTGCCTTGCCAGTGCGGCGGCGCTGTTCTGGGTCGGGCGGTTGGGCGGTCAGCGATGGGTCAGGCGGTTTGGCGGGCGGTTCGTCAACAAGGTAAGCCGGAAGCTGTCGGATCAGGGTATTCTGGCGGTCGCGGTGATCCGCGTCATACCCGCAGCACCCTTCAGCGTGGTGAATGTGGTGGCGGGCGCGTCCCATCTGCGGTTCACTGACTACATGATCGGGACGGCGTTGGGCATGGCGCCCGGTACGCTGGCCTTCAGCCTGCTGGGCAGCCAGCTGGAGCGGACGCTAAGGGAGCCGTCGGCCGCCAGCATCGCGATCGCGGTCGGGATCGCGGTGGTAGCCGCCAGCCTGGGCTGGGTCGCCAACAAGCTGCTCGGCCGCAAGGCCGGCGGGACTGATAAAGCAACGGCAAGAGCGGGGTAAGGATAGCGTGGCTGATTTGCCAGACAACACTGATACCGAGTCTGACGCCGAGGGCGTCGACGTACGCGACGAGCGGCCGGGCGAAGCGCCGGCCGGGCTGAGTTCCTTTCGGATCGCGACCTACAACGTCCATAGCTGCGTCGGCATCGACGCCAAGTTCGCGCCCAGCCGAATCGCCGCCGTCGTCAAGGCGTTGGAGGCCGATGTGGTCGGGCTTCAGGAGGTCGGGTGGCACCACAGGGGCGAGGTCGGCCTGGACCAGTTCGAGTACCTGTCGCGCGAGACCGGCATGAAGGCCTGGCCCGGCCCGACCAAGCACCATGAGCGCGCCCATTACGGCAATGCGCTGCTGAGCCGGCTGCCGGTGCTGGAGGTCCGTCCGATGGACTTGTCGCTGCCCCACCGCGAACCGCGCGGCGCCATCGACGCCGATATCCAGGTCGGCGACAAGGTGGTCCGAGTGATCGTGGCCCATCTCGGGCTCGACCCGTGGGAGCGCAACGCCCAGATCACCCGCGTCCTTCACACCATAGAGCGCGGCCCCGAGCGGCCGACCGTCTTCATGGGCGACCTGAACGAGTGGCGGCCCCGGTCGCCCCGGATCAAGCGGCTGATGCACAGCTTCGCCGACTGCGCCGCCCCTCGCAGCTTTCATGTCCGGATGCCCACCTTGCGGCTGGACCGCATCTTCGTGTCGGAAGGGCTGGTGCTGTCGAACTACGACGTCGTCAAGACGGTCCTGACCAAGCGGGCGTCGGACCATCTGCCGGTCCGCGCGACCGTTGCCTTGAAGAACTGACGGAGTCGGTGGCCGTATCTTGACCGACCGAATCCGCCGCTTAGGCATGACCGCCGCGCGCTTCGCCCTGTCGGGAGCGCTGCTCTGGCTGCTGCTGAGCCAGACCGACGCCTCGGCCCTGATGGCACGCGCGGCGGCGATCGATCCGCGCTGGCTGGCCGCCGCCTTCGCGCTGACCGTCGTGCAGGTCGTCCTGATCTCGTGGCGCTGGGCCGTCATCATGGCGGGCCTGGACGCCTCCATCGGGACGATGCGGGCGCTGAGGATCAACCTGGCGGCGTTCTTCCTGGGGCAGGCGCTGCCGACCTCCATCGCGGGCGACGCGTGGCGGGTCCTGAAGATCCGGAGCCTTGGCTTCGGCATCGGGACCGGCGTGCGCGGCGTCCTGATCGACCGGACGACGGCGATGATCGGGCTGGTGCTGGTCGTGCTGGTGACGGCGCCGCTGCTGCTGGCCCGCATGCCGGACCCGGCGATGCGGTGGAGCGTGGCGGCGGGCCTGGGATTGGGGGCCGCCTTGCTGGCGCTGGCGCTGTCGGCGGACCGGCTGTCGGGGCGCTGGGCTTCCGGCAGGCTGAGCGGAGTGGCCGAGTTCGGCCGGGCGGTGCGCGGGCTGCTGAGCCGTCCGGTCACCGCCATCCCCATCGTAGGCGTCTCGGTCATGGTCCACCTGCTGGCGGGGGCGACCATGTGGCTGATCGCCGGCAGCCTGGGGTTACCGGTCGGGCTGGTCGACTGCCTCGTCCTAATGCCGCCGATCGTGCTGGTGGCCGGGATGCCGCTGTCGATCGCCGGCTGGGGGTTGCGGGAAGGCGCCGTCGTCGCCGTCTTCGCGTTGGTCGGCGTGCCGATGGACGGCGCCTTGCTGATGTCGGTCCTGCTGGGCCTGCTGCTCCTGCTGGTCAGCCTGCCTGGCGGGCTGGTGCTTGCGTTCCCGGAACCGGGACCCGGTCAGGCGGCGCCGCGCCGGATCCGGTAGGTGAAGACGCCTTCGGCCTGGGTATGCTCCACCAGTTCGTGCGCCGTGGTGTTGCAGAAGTGCCTGAAGTCGATCACCGAGGCCGGATCGGTGACCAGCACGATCAGTTCCTCGCCTTCCGCCATGTGGTCGAGCTGACGGCGGGTGCGCAGGATCGGGAGCGGACAATGCAAGCCCCGAACGTCCAGTTCCCGTGCCATGGATTTCCCTCTTACGCGATCTGTGTTCGAAGGGGAGTGTAGCCTAGTTCGGCACCGCGAACACGGCCCGGCCGCTCATGCCTGCCAACAACTCGCCTGGACGGCTCGCGACCTTGCCGAAGACCTTGATCGACTGGCTGACCGGATCGATCCGGGCGGACAGGCGCGTCACCTCCGCGTCGAAGGTCTTGCCGGTTTCCTCGATCAGCACCTTGAACTTGTTGCCGGGCGTCAGCCAGACCAGCCAGCGAGACGGAACGATCATCTCGACCTCCAGGTCGTGGTCGTCCAGGATCTCCAGCAACTCCTTGCCTTCGCTGACATATTCGTAGCGCCGGACCTTCATTTCCGCGACCCGGCCGGGGAAGGGGGCGGTGACCACGCAGCGCTCCACCATGATGCGCGTCATGGCGGTCTCTGCCTCGGCGGCGCTGAGCTGGGCGGCGGCCGCTTCCAGTTCCAGGGTGCTGACGGACCCCAGCTTGTCGAGGCGGGAATTGACCTCGTAGGCCTTGCGGGCAGCCTGCTGCTGGGCCGTCGCCTTGTTGAGGCGGGCGCGGTGGGGGGCACAGTCGAAGCCGACCAGCTTCTGGCCTTCCTTGAAGCGATCGCCCTCGCGCATGGTCAGATCGTCAATCTTCCCCGGCAGCTCCGACGCCAGCATCGTGCTCCGGCGCGGGCTGATCTGAGCCCGGATCTCCGGCACGCCGGACCCCAGGCCCGATGGATCGGACATCTGGGCCGGTGCTGGAACTGCCGCCGTCAGCAGGGCGGCGGCAAGCGGATAGGCGAACCACCTGACCTTGCGCACAGTGTTACCTGAAGTTGGAGATGAGGGGCTTGCGGTTCGGATTGCTCTTGCGGCTGGTCGGGACGAGGGCGGGCTGAGCCTGTTCCATCGAGACGGGAACTATCCCGGCAGCGGGAGTCACGATTTCAACGGGTTCGACCTTGGCGGCGGGTGCTTCCGTCTGGACCGGTTCGGCCTTGGCGACGGGCGTGACCGTTTCGACGGACGTGACGGTTTCGACGGGTTCGACCGCGATCGGCGCAGCGGCTGGTGCCGGTGCCAGAACGACAGGGGCCGCCGGTGCGGGAGCCGGTGCCGCTACCGCTACCGGAACCGGCGCCGGAGGCATCCACTGGCCTGACTGCCAGTTCGCGTTCATCTCCCCGAAAGCCGCAGACAGCGCCTTGATGTCGTGGCCCTGCACCTCGGCCGGCAGCGGGTCCAGACCGAGCGAGACCATCAGGTTGGCCGTGGCCGCCTGCACGTCCGCATAGGCGCGGTCGCGCGACAGCTCCGACGAAATGGCCGAAGCGGCGGCACGGACCCGCTCCAGCACGTTCTGGGCCTCGCCGGCCTCGGCGTTCCTGGTGTTGTCGAAGATGCGCTGCTCGATCGAGTTGAGCAGGTCGGCCTGCTCGAAGTTGCGGCGTGCCCGCTGGTATTGCTGATAGCCGACATGGACCTGGGTCAAAGTCGCCATGCTGAGCGCCAGACGGCGGGTTTCGCCGAGTTCCTGCTGGGCTTCGGCGGCCGCGATCGATGCCGGTCCCGACAGCAGCGTCAGCAGGTTCCAGCTTACCCGCAATCCCGCTTCCGCCCAGAAGTTGTTCTGTACGTAGGAGTTGCTGTCGTAGTTGCCGCTGCCGGTAAAGGTCAGGCCGGGCAGCAGGCGCAGGATCGCCTTCCGCACTTCCGCCGAGCTGATCCGTTGCTGGTACTGCTCTTCCCGCAGTTCCGGCCGGTTGGTCAGCGCCGCCGACTCCATCTCCTCGAGCGTCAGCTTGACCGGTGGCACATCGCGCTTGAACCCTTGAGGCAGCGCCAGCGTGAAGGGCTGTCCGGGCTGAAGGTTCATCAAAGCACGAAGCTGCGCCTTGGCGATGGCAAGGTCCTGCTCGACCGATTCGAGCTGGCGCATGATCTCGATCACGGCCTTCTGGTAGCGCAGGACTTCCAACGGCGGCCGCAGGCGCTGCTGCTCGACCGCGCGGGCGTCGGCCAGCGCGCTGCGCGCTTCCTCCAGCACGGGGGCGATGGCCGCCTGGATACGTTCCCCGGAGACCGCCTGCCAGTAGGCGGAGCGCACCTGCTGGGCCACGGAGTGGAGCACCCGGCGGCGGCGCTCGTCGGCGACCAGGGTGCGGTCGGCCTGCTGGCGCGCCTGATAATAGCTGACGCCGAAATCCAGCACGTTCCATGACATGGTCAGGTCAGCGGTGGCGCGTTCCTGGTCCTGGCTGACCGAGGGATCGGTGGACCGGACTCCGGTCCGCGTGTTCTCGCTGACGGTCAGGTTCTCGTTCGACCGGGCGGTGCCGCCGGCCGATGCCGCCAGCTTGGGCAGCATGTCGTAACGGGTCAGGTCGAGCTGCCGGTTTTGCAGCGCCTGATCCATCGCGGTCAGACGGAAGTCGTAATTGTACTTGATGGCGCGGGCGATCGCCTCTTCCAGGGAGATCGGGCCGGTTACCGGTTCCTGGTTTTCGAACAGGTGCTTGCGATCAGCGGAGATCAGCACCGCCCGCTCTTCCGGCGTGATGGATTCGGGGGTCAGGGCACAGCCAGCTGCCGAGATCATTACGAAGGCCAATGCCGCATGTCGTAAATGCTTCTTGCCAGGCTGAAGACGCGCTGCCTTTTTCATCGTAATGACGTCGTGCATAGTATCCCCATAAAGCCGTTATCCCCGGCCTGAATAATCTTAGGCATTACACCTTAAGAAATATATACTCAACTTAGGGAGTATCGTCCATCCGGTATGAAATCCGTTCAGCGGAATAACGTTAAAAATTGTCATGAAATGTCATTATGTGTTGTGTTCGCAACACTGTGACAATGTTGGAAACGCCGGGAAACACCGGGAACCGGGGGACACCGATCCGTTCGACCGGATCGATCCCCCCCCGTTAGGCGAGGTCTCAGGCCGCCTTGTCGGTTTCGTCGATGCCTGCCGCCTTCAGCAGACTTTCGAGCAAGGCTAGTCCTTCGGCCATGAAGCCGTTCTGTCCGCTTGCCGCCTTGAGCTGCGCCGTCAGCGACGGCCTGCCCAGAAGCGGAGCTTGGGCGGTCTGCCGGTCGGCAGGACGGCCGGCATCGGTTCTCTGCTGCCCGGCGTTGTTTTGCCCATCCTGACCTTCGCCGGCCGGCTGATCGCCGTTTTCATTGACGTCCAGCTTGAAGTTGACCGTGGCCTCCGATCCGGCGTTGTCGCGGGCCGTCACCTTGATCTGGAGGTCCTGCTTTTCACCTTCCGGCGGCTTGCCGCTGAAGGTACCGGTGCCGGCATCGAATTTCAGCCAGGACGGCAAGGGCGAGCCGTCTTCCAGGGTCGCCTGGATGGTCACGACGGCATTGGGGTCGGTGTGTCCGAAGACCCCGGACGGGATCTTGAAGCTGTCTCCCGAGGTGCCGCCGACCTGCTGGGACGCTACTTCCGAGCGGACGGTGAGGCCCGTGCTGATGGCGCCGCCCTCCGAAGAGAGGCCGGTCCCAGTCGCGCTGCCGATGCCGGCGCCTGCTCCGTTACTGCTGCCGGCGGTCGACGGGCCGACGCTGATCAGAGACGATTGACTGGCCGGTAGGCTGATCGAGTTGAGCGACGAGCTGTTGCTTGACGCCGTGTTGCCGGATGGGGTTGTCGAAACCTGGGGTGCCGTCGTGGTGAGCGTCGGCGTAATGATATCGGGGCTTGCCGGTGTCGAAGGCGAGTTCGAGTTCGAGTTCGAAGATGAATTTGAACCCAGGGACGAATTCGAGCTCGAAGATGAACTCGAACCCAAGGACGAATTCGAGTTCAACGAATTCGAAGAGAAGCTCGAAACTGGATTCGACGAAGTCGAAGTCAAGATGTTCGTTGAGCTGGTCGGCGTGAAGAGCGGCAGGATGATCGGCGCGGTCGGGGTCGTCGGCGTCACATCGGTTGTCGTGGGCGCGGTGGGGGTTGGCGTCGTGGGCGTAACCGGCGGCGGCGGCGGTGCCGCCACCGTATCCTCAGCGCCCTTGATCGTGACCGTCAGCACGGCGGTATCGGTCAGAGCCCCGTTCGAGACGGTATAGTTGAAGCTCTCGGACAAGCTGGCGTCGGCGCCGAGGGCATTGACGGCTGCATTGTCGTTGTTCACGGCATAGGTGTATGTGCCATCCGCCTTCAGCGTCAGGGAACCGTACAGCCCGGCAAGGGCCGTTCCGACGCTGCCGGCATTCCCGCTTCCTTCGATCGCGCCCAGCCGCACCCCGGCAACCGTCCGGGTCAGGCCGGTGTCGGCATCGGTGTCGTTGGTCAGCACGTTGCCGGTGGCATTGCTGCCGGCCGTCCCGTTGGAAATGCCGCCGGCTTCCAGGGCGCTGCCGGTATCGTTCGCGGCGATGGGGGCATCCACGGTCCCAGCGACCGCGACGCTCAGCGTCGTGCTGCTCGTGACCCTGCCGTCCGACGCGGTGACGGTGAAGCTTTCGCCCGTCGCGGCGTTCGTCGCATTGATGGCGACACCGTTGGGGACGAGGACGAAGGCGCCGGTAGCACTGTTGACGTGGAGCGTCCCATAGACGCCGGTCCGGGACACGTCGTAAGTGATGCCATCCGACGTGAAGGCGCCGCCGGTAATGCCGCCATCGATGCCGAAGGTCAGTCCGTCGGTGTCGGTATCGGACGCGGCGAGGCTGCCGGCGCGGTTGGCGAAGGTATCGGCCCTGGCGGTATCCGCGAAGGTGAGGACGGCGGGGGACGCCAGCGACGGAGCCGTGTTGGCGACACCGGATCTGGCCGAGGCGCTGGTCTGGGTCGTGCTGCCGTTTGCGTCGTTGGCGGTGACGACGACGCGGACGAACTTATGCGCATCCGCCGACGACAGCGCGTATGTGGCGGCGGTTGCCCCGGTGATGGCGGTCTCGCCGGTGCCGGCGGCGTCGGTGGCGCGGTACCATTGGTAACTATAGGTCACTGTATCGCTGTCGGTGTCGCTCCAGGTGCCGGTGCTGGCCGACAGGGTCCCGCCGACGGCAGCGGTTCCGGAAATGGTCGGGACCGCCGAGTTGACCGGGGCGGTGTTGGCGATCAGCGATCGGGTGGACTCGGCGGTCTGGGTCGAGCTGCCGTTGGCGTCGTTAGCGG
>NZ_AVFK01000041.1 GCF_000936425.1 Skermanella aerolata KACC 11604
CCAGCGCGCTTCAGTTCGCGATCTCGGTGATCGGCGTCGTCGTCTTCACTGGCCTGACCGCCTACGACACCCAGAACATCAAGGAATCCTACGCCGAGCACTTCGGTCATGACACCATCACCAAGATGGCCATCATGGGCGCGCTCAGCCTCTACCTCAACTTCATCAACCTCTTCCAGATGCTGCTCCAGCTTACAGGACAGCGCGAGGAGTAACGGCAGGGACAACACTGCCGGCCCCTTCAACACGTCTTGCACAGAGAGAAGACAATGGACCAGAACGAGCGCCAGATCATCGACGAGCTTTTCGGCAAACTGCGTCAGGCGGAGGCCCAGTCGGGTCCCCGCGACGCGCAGGCCGAGGGTTTCATCCGCGAGCAGGTCGCCCGTCAGCCGGCGGCGCCCTATCTGATGGCCCAGGCCATCGTCATCCAGGAGCAGGCACTGGCCCAGTCCCAGGCCCGCATCCAGCAGCTTGAGGAGCAGATCCGCAGCCGTCCCGCGGCATCGTCGGGTGGTGGCGGGCTGTTCGGAAGCCTGTTCGGCGGCGGTGCGCAGCAGCGCCAGCCGGCACCTCCGCCGTCGAACTCTCCCTGGGGCAACCAGGGCGGTCAGCAGCAGCAGGTCGGCGACCCGCGCGTGGCGCAGTATGCCAATCCGCAGTACCAGCAGCGTCAGGGTGGCGGCTTCATGGCCGGCGCCATGCAGACGGCCATGGGCGTCGCGGGCGGCATGCTGATCGGCAGCGCACTCGGCAGCATGTTCTCGGGCGGCGAGGCGATGGCGGAAGATGCCGTCGGCGCCGTGGAGGAGCAGCTTCCGGAGGAGATGCCGGTCGATGAGGGCGGCGATTTCTTCGGCGGTGACGAGGAATTCTGATCCCTTCGCTCATAGCTGCTTAGCTGAGAGCGGACAGTAAGCCGGGGGGTGCGGACGTAATGTCCGCACCCCCCGGATTGTTTCCGGCCGCTACGCCGCGTCCGAGCCGTGCCGCGCGCGGCGGCGCTGCATGAACAGCACGCCGCCAAGGGCCGCCAGGATCACCACGAAGGAGATCGCGGTGGTCAGCGAGCCAAGGGCATAGAGCACCGGCGTCGTGACATTGGTGGTCATGCCGTAGATTTCCAGCGGCAGCGTGTTGAAGCTGCCCGCCGTCATCAGCGTTCGGGCGAACTCGTCGTAGGACAGCGTGAAGCCGAACAGGGCGATGCCGATGACGCTGGGGGCGATGATCGGCAGCACGACGAAGCGGATCGTCTGCCACGGTGTGGCGCCCAGGTCGCGCGCCGCTTCCTCGTAGGCGCGGTTGAAGCGGTTGAACACGGCGAACATGATCAGCAGGCCGAACGGCAGCGTCCATGTCAGGTGGGCGCCCAGGCCGGAACTGTACCAGTTCGGCTCCCATTCCATGATGTTGAACATCAGGCCGATGCCGAGGCTGACTAGGATCGACGGCACGATCAGGCTGGCGACCGCGATGTAGAAGATCACGCCCGACCCGAAGAACCGCCGGGGGAACGCCAGCCCGGCCGACACCGCGAACACGACTGTCACCACCATGACGATGACGCCCAGGCTGAGCGACCGGGTCAGCGCGCCGCCGAAGTCGCCAACCGCCTGCTGCTGGAACAGGTTGTGGAACCAGTGGGTCGAGACGCCGTTCATCGGGAAGGTCAGGCCGCCGTTCGGTCCCTGGAACGACAGGATGACGATGGTCGCGATTGGTCCATACAGGAACAGCACGAACAGCCCGAAGAACGCCGCCAGCAGGTAGAAGCTGAGGGAGCGCGGCTCGCGTCTCCTCACATGTTTCGCCATGGCCTACAGTTCCTTGCGGATATCGACGATGCGTAGCATCAGCGCCACCATGATCAGCACGACGCCGAGCAGCACCACCGCGTTGGCCGCCGCCGCCGGGTATTGAAGCAGCGAGATCTCGTTCGCCATCATCAGGCCGACCGACGCGCTCTGGCCGCCGCTCATCAGGCGGACGGTGATGAAGTCGCCCATGACCAGAGTCACGACGAAGATCGACCCAATGGCGATCCCCGGCTTGCTCAGGGGGATGATCACGTTGGTCAGGACTTGCCAGCCGGATGCTCCGGCATCCACCGCCGCCTCGATCAGCGACCGGTCGATCCGCATCATCGAGTTGAAGATCGGCACGACCATGAACAGCACGTAGAGGTGGACGAAGGCGAGCACGACCGAGAAGTCCGAGAACAGCAGGAATTCCAGCGGCTGATCGATCACGCCCATGGAAATCAGGGTGGAATTCAGGATGCCGTTGCGCCCGAGGAACGGGATCCACGAGATCATGCGGATGATGTTGGAGGTCCAGAACGGGATCGTGCAGATCATGAACAGAGTGATCTGCCACGTAAGCGACTTGACGTGGAAGGCTACGAAATAGGCAACCGTGAACCCGATGCCGAGCGTCAGCGCCCAAGTCAGCGCCGCGTACTTCAAGGTGTTCAGGTAGATTCGCCACGTGACCGACGACGTCAGCAGCTCTTCGTAATTGAGCAGGATGAAGTCGGGGATGACCCGGATGGAATCATAGTCCCAGAAACTGACCACGACGATGGTCACGATCGGGACCAGCAGGAACACGGCGAAGGTCAGCGTGAGCGGCGCCACCTGGAGGTACGGCGCCAGTGCGTCGGTCACGCGGCCCCAGTTGAACCGCCGGGAGGGTGTACCCTCCCGGCGTTCCGTAACGATCGTTGTGGTGCGTGCCGTCATGCCGCGACAAACTCGTTCCACTTGCGGACCATGTAGCGGTCCTCGTCCATCACGGCGTTCCAGCAGGCGACCTTGCCCATGCGGTCATAGAACGAACCGCCGTCGCGGACGGCACCGGCCTTCTCCATCACCTTGCCCTCGGGGCTGAGGATGTCGACGGCCGCCGGCTTGCCTTCCATCCAGAAGGCCCATTCCTCCGGGCTCATGTGCTGCTTGGCGGTGTCCAGCACGGCGCTGTAGTAGCCTTGGCGGTTGAGATAAGCGCCGACCCAGCCGGACAGGTACCAGTTGATGTATTCGTAAGCCGCTTCCAACTCCAGCCCGCTGACGTGCTTGGCGATGCCGAGACCACCGCCCCAGGCGCGGTAGCCTTCCTTGAGAGGCTGGTAGGTGCAGGCGATGCCCTTGCCGCGCACGGCGGCGACGGCGGGCGACCACATCGACTGGATCACGACTTCGCCGGACGCCATCAGGTTGACGCTCTCGTCGAAGGTCTTCCAGAAGGCGCGGAACTGGCCGGCCTTCTTGGCCTCGATCATGATGGCGATGGTCTTGTCGATCTCCGCCTTGGTCATGTTGCCCTTGTCGCCGTACTTCACCTCGCCCATGGACTCCGCGACCATGGCGGCGTCCATGATGCCGATCGACGGGATGTTGAGGATCGACGCCTTGCCCTTGAAGGCGGGATCGAGCAGGTCCTTCCATTGGGTGATCGGGCGGCCGACGAGGTCGGGCCGGATACCCAGCGTGTCGGCGTTGTAGATGGTCGGGATCAGCGTCATCCACTGGGTCTGGGACTTGGCGAACTTGACCGAATCCTTGCCCTCGACGAAGCCGACGGAATGCGGCGCAGTGCCCTGGGCGATAACCGATTCCGGCGTCAGCTTGCCGGAGACGAACAGCGGGACGATCTTGTCGAAGTTCTTGATCTTCGACACGTCCATCGGCTGCATCACGCCGGCCGGGAAGACCTTCTTGCAGATCCAGTATTCGATATCGGCGATGTCGTAGGACTTCGGCTGGGTGACCGCCCGCTGGGAAACCGCGTCGCTGTCGAGTGCCGTCATCTGAAGGGTGAAGCCGAGGTCTTCCTTGACCTTGTCGGCCACCGCGTTGAGGTTCGACACGCCGGTACCGAACTGGCGCAGCGTCACGTTCTTGATGTTCTGCGCCCAGATCGTCGGGAAGCCGGTGATGGCGCCGCTGCCGATGGCGACGCCTGCGGCTGCGGCCGCGGTGCCCTTCAGCGCCTGACGGCGGCTGATGCCGGTAGTGGTCGCCTTGGGCGGGGTGTTCGTTTCGCTGCTCATCTCTGAAGCCTCACTTGTTCTTGTTTGTAAGTTCTTGCCCTGCCGTTCACGCGGCCAGGGGATGCATGTCGTCGTCGTTCCACGCCGCGGTCACGGTGTCGCCCTCGCCGAACGGCGCCGCGAAGTAGGCCTGTTCGGTCACTGCGACGGTGAACTCGTCCACGCCGGGCGATGCCAGCCGCAGATGCACCATCGGTCCCTGGTACTCGACCAGGCGCACTTGCCCGGCGAGGCTGTTCACTCCGTTGGTTGCGGAATTCGGCGGCAGGATGCGGATGCGGTCGGTCCGGACCGCGAACTGCTTCTCGACCCCGCCGATAGAGCGGGCCAGGACGTTGTGGCCGCCGATGAAGCGGGCCACGAATGCGTCGCGCGGGTGGTTGAAGACTTCGCGCGGGGTGCCGGCCTGGGCGATGCGGCCGTTATTCATCACGACGACCAGATCGGCCAGCGCCATCGCTTCCTCCTGACCATGGGTCACGTGGATGAAGCTGATGCCGAGCCGCCGCTGGAGGCGCTTCAGCTCTTCCCGCATCTTGACCCGCAGGAACGGATCAAGCGCCGACAGCGGCTCGTCCAGCAGCAGGGCGCTTGGGTCGGTGATCAGCGCGCGGGCAAGGGCAACGCGCTGCTGCTGCCCGCCGGAAAGCTGTGCAGGCAGGCGTTCCGCATACTTGTCCATCTGGACCAGCCGGAGCAGTTCCATCGCCTTCGCCCGCCGCTCCGGCTTGGCGACGCCCTTCAGCTTGAGGCTGAAGGCGACGTTGTCGACGCAGTTGAGATGCGGGAACAGCGCGTAGCTCTGGAACATCATGGCGGTGCCGCGCCGCGCCGGCGGCAGGTCGTTGATATGCGTGTCACCCAGCAGGATGTCGCCGTCCGAAACGGTTTCATGGCCGGCGATCATGCGCAGGGTGGAAGTCTTGCCGCAGCCGCTCGGTCCCAGGAGGCAGCAATAAGTCCCGGCCGGGATCTTGAGGTCGATCGAATCTACGGCGGTCGTGCTCCCATATAGTTTGGTAACCGCAGCGAGTTCGATATCAGCCGGTCCGGCCATCTGCATTGTCTCCGTGTTCTTGCCTGTAAGAGCCTTTTTTCTCTCGTCCGCTACGTTAGCAATTTGAATGCCAAGGAGTGGCCGGCGCTGCCATAAAGGTGTATCGCGGTCGGGCAGGAGGACGCCTAGCTTCTTGATGCGCAACGTTTATGCAAATCTATCATTTTGCACAAAGTATATGCAGAAGAGGAATGGTTGTATGCCTATCGGTGAAATCGAGCGGCCGGGCATAGTCGTGGGCATGGAGGCAGAGGCACGCATCGCGCGTCAGTCTGGGTATGCGGTCGCGACGCTGGGCGGCGCGGAGCAGTTGCTAGCGGCAGGGGCCGGCGGGCTGATCAGCTTCGGCATTGCCGGCGGGCTGGCGCCTGGACTGAAGCCGGGGAGGCTCGTGGTCGCGACCGAGGTCGTCGCGGCGGACGGCCGCCGCTATCCGGCTTTTGCCCTCACACTCGGCGCACGCGGAGAGCCGGAACCGGTCAGGGCACCGATCTACGGCGCTGGAGCTATCGTATCCCGATCCATCGACAAGCAGGCCCTATACAAAGGAGCGGGTGCCGTTGCGGTCGATCTGGAAAGCGCCGCGGTAGCGCGGCTCTGTGCGGATGCCGGAGTGGCGATGGCCGTCATCCGGGCGATCGGCGATCCGGCGGATCGCGATCTTCCTCCGGCGGCGCTTGTCGGTCTGAAGCCAAACGGGCAGGTAGATATCGCGGCAGTCCTGCGCAGCGTGTTCGGGTCTCCCGGCCAGATCCCGGCGCTGCTACGGGTTGCCCTGGATACCCGCCATGCCCTCGCGGCACTTCGGCATGCCCTCGCTTCCTGATCGGCTGCCGGTCAGGTCTCGGTTGCCGAAACGAGGTTCATCACGACGCTGACCCATTCCAGGTCGACCTGGATGCGGACCGGCACCGGCGGCTCGCCTGCAAGCGGCTTCGCGAACCACGCGGTCGCTGTCCGGTCAACGCCGTAGCGGAAGAAGTCTTCCTCGTCCTGGTCGCGTTCGAAGCCGGCGACCGGACGAAGGAGGATCGTGCATTTTTCGGCGGCGCCCGCATGCATGTTGCGCGAGGATTTCTGAAGCGTGTCGGTCCCATTCGACGTCACGATCACGTCGTAGCGGCGGCGGCCGTCGAATACCGGGAAGGTGCCGGCACAGCCGGACGTGCCGCCGGTCGCGATGACGCCGACCATGGCGCTGACAGGATCGAGCGTTCCGGGCCGGAACTCCGGCGCCACGGCGCTGGCGGAGAGTTCCGACTGCGGCGGCTCCGCCGTAACCGAAACGTTGCCGGCGTTGTCGTAGTCCATATTGAGCGCACGCTTACGTTTGCGCTGGCTGCGGAAGGATCTGAACTCCTCCGGAGCGACATGGACCCCGTTCTCGACCCTCCCTCCCGCCGACGCCGTATACGACCAGCGCGACAGGAGATCGACCAAACGGCCGCCCTTCGCCACCACCCCGGCGGCATAGCGGTCGCGCTGAAGGTCCAGCTTCATCTCCCCGCTGACGAGGAACAGCCCGCCCGCATAGATATCGTAGTCCAGTTTCATGGCTTGGGCCTGAACGGGCGACACGATGAGGAGAGCTATGGCGGTCGTGATGAGTCGAAGGGAAGACATTGCTGCTGCCGGACCATTGAGACTGCGGATGGAGGATCGTCCGCAGTCTCAACAATCGGCATGGCAATACGGTGGCAGCGCCCGCCGGATCGAGCCCTAAATCCGCCTCTTCTACGATCCCGCCGTCAGTGCTTGCCGGTGCTCCGGGCGCTGCCGCGCCCCGACAGGCTGGGATTTCTCATGAAATAGGTGTGGGCGTTGGGGGCCTCGGGGTCCTCTTCCATGCGGGTAAAGGTCCCATCGGGCTCCATGATCCAGCTTTGCGCCGTATCGCGAAGATTGGTGCCCATGATCTGCTCGACAATCTGCTCGTGGACTGTCGGGTTCTCGATCGGCACCAGCGTCTCGATCCGGCGATCCAGGTTGCGCGGCATCCAGTCGGCGGAAGAGATGAAGACTTTAGCCTTGGGGGAGGGCAGGCCGTTGCCGTCGCCGACGCACAGGATGCGGCTGTGCTCCAGGAAACGGCCGACGATGCTCTTGACCCGGATGTTCTCCGAAAGGCCCTTCACGCCCGGCCGCAGGCAGCAGATGCCCCGGATGATCAGGTCGATCTGGACTCCGGCCTGCGACGCTTCGTACAGCTTGTCGATGATGTCGGGGTCGACCAGGGAGTTCAGCTTGACCCAGATGGCGCCCTTGCGGCCGGCGCGGGCGTGTTCGATCTCCTTGTCGATCAGTTGGACGATCTTGGGGCGGATCATCAGCGGAGCGATGGCGAGCTTTTCCAGGTGCTGCGGCTTGGCGTACCCGGTCATGTAGTTGAACATGACCGAGGCATCCAGGCAGAGCGCCGGATCGCAGGTGAAGAACGAGAGGTCGGTGTAGACCTTTGCGGTGATCGGGTGATAGTTGCCGGTGCCGAAGTGGACATAGCTGTGCAGCCCGTCGGCTTCGCGCCGCATGACGAGCGACACCTTGGCGTGCGTCTTCAAGTCGACGAAGCCGTAGACGACATGGACGCCGGCCCGCTCCAGGTCGCGTGCCCACTGGATGTTGGCTTCCTCGTCGAAGCGGGCCTTCAGCTCGACCATGGCCGTCACCGATTTGCCGGCCTCGGCCGCCTCGATCAGTGCCGCGACGATGGGGGAGTTCTTGCTGGTCCGGTAGAGCGTCTGCTTGATCGCGACCACGGCCGGGTCGCGCGCCGCCTGGAGCAGGAACTGCACCACCACGTCGAAGCTCTCGTACGGGTGGTGGACGACGATGTCCTTGTGCCGGATCGCGGCGAAGCAGTTGCCGCCGAAATCACGGATCCGCTCGGGGAAACGGGCGGTGAAGGGCGGGAAGAGCAGGTCGGTCCGCTCGTTCAGGATAAGCTGGCGGACCTCGCCCAGTGCTATCAGCCCGTCTTGGACGAACATCTCCTCGGTCGAGACGCGCAGTTCCGACACCAGGAACTCCCGCAGGTCCTGAGACATGGCGGATTCGACCGCCAGACTGATGACGACGCCCCGGCGGCGGCGCTTCAGAGCGGTTTCGAACGTGCGGACGAGATCCTCGGACTCCTCGTCGATATCGATCTCGCTGTCGCGCAGGACGCGGAACAGCCCGTGCGCCGTCAGCTTCAGGGGCTTGGGGAAGATGCGGTCCAGAAACATCAACACGAGATGTTCGAGCTGGATGAACCGGGCCTGGGCGCCCGGCATCCGGATGAAACGGTCGAGCTGGTTCGGCAGCGGGATCATCGCGTCGAGCGGTTCCGACTTTTCCGGATCGCTCAATTGAAGGACCAGCGCCACGCCCCGGTTCGCGATGAAGGGGAAGGGATGTGCCGGATCCACCGCGATGGGAGTGAGGACCGGGAATATCTCGCGCAGGAAACGGCCTTCCGCCCAGGCGCGGTCCTCCTTGGACAGTTCCGCCGGATCGACCACCGTGATGCCGGCCTCCCGCAGTTCGCTCCGCAGGTTCTGGAAACAGCGCTGCTGTGCCTCGTTCAGCCTCGTGATCGCCTGATTGATCAGGGATAGCTGCTGTTCGGGCAGCAGGTTGTCGGGCGTGACGGTCTTGACGCCCGCACGCACCTGAGCCTTCAGGGCGGCAACCCGCACCATGATGAACTCGTCCAGGTTGCTGGCGGAGATCGACAGGAAGCGGAGGCGTTCGAGCAGCGGGTGCTTGACGTTGTTGGCTTCGCCCAAGACCCGGTCGTTGAAGGCGAGCCAGGAGATTTCACGGTTGATGAAACGCTCTGGAGTAAGGTCTGGAGAGGCTGGAACCTTCTCGTCCTGTTCCTCCGCAGCCTGCTTCGTCTTTCCCGTCTGCTTCGTGGCTTCCGCGGTCGTGCTCATCAGGTCCCCCTCCCTTTCGGCGCTTAGCGGCGCAACATGCCGCAACATTCAAGGCTGCGGCATGGAACTTTTGTTAACATTATTTGACGAACCGCTTCCTGTGTCATATCGCCCCGGCGGATGCTTGACTTAAGTACGGGAAATGCGCGTCAGTGTGCGCAAAATGCCCGAAGGTGGGTATGGCAAGTTGTCGGAGCATGAACATGTTGAAAGCTGGACTTCTCATTGCGGGCATCGCGCTGGCTATCGCGTATTCGGCGCCCGTGAGGGCGGAAGATGTCGGTTGCGTCACGACGGCCTGGAAAATGCTGGGCGCCAACCACCGCGTCTGCGTCGAAGCCTTCGACGATCCCAAGATACCCGGCGTCGCGTGCCATCTGAGCCAGGCACGGACGGGCGGCGTATCGGGCAGCCTTGGACTTGCGGAGGACCCGTCGCGCTTCTCGATCGCCTGCCGGCAGGTCGGACCGATCACGCTGCCCGACAAGCTTAAGGACAACGAAGAGGTCTTCACGGCGGACACCTCGATCCTGTTCAAGGAGACGCGGGTCGTGCGGATGTTCGACCGCAAGCGCAACACCCTGGTCTATCTCAGCTACAGCACCAAGATGGTCGATGGTTCGCCGATGAACGCGGTGTCGTCGGTGCCGATCATGCCGTGGCGTCAGTAGGACGCTTTTGTTCCAGGCTTCTCCGCACCATATGGTGCCGACGCCCGTGTTCCCGAAGACCCTATATAGAGAGTGGATTGTGACGTCGCCGACCCATCCGATTTCGGTCGCTCCCATGATGGACTGGACGGACCGGCACTGCCGGTTCTTCCTGCGCCAGATCAGCCGGCATGCGCTGCTGTATACCGAGATGGTTACGACCGGGGCCTTGCTCCACGGGCCGCGCGACCGCCTGCTGGCCTTCCATCCGGACGAGCATCCCATTGCCCTGCAACTCGGCGGCAGCGATCCGGTCGATCTGGCGGAGTGTGCACGGATGGCGGAAGCGGCCGGCTATGACGAGGTCAACCTGAACGTTGGCTGCCCCAGCGACCGCGTTCAGTCCGGACGGTTCGGCGCCTGCCTGATGGCCGAACCGGAACTGGTCGCCGAGTTGATGTCGTCGATGCAGTCGGCCGTCTCGATCCCGGTCACGGTCAAGTCCCGCATCGCGATCGACGAGATGGAGGAATGGCCGACGCTGGAGCATTTCGTCGGCCGCGTCCGCGAAGCCGGTTGCACCCGGTTCATCGTGCATGCCCGCAAGGCTTGGCTGAAAGGGCTGAGCCCGGCCGAGAACCGCGATATCCCGCCGCTCCGCTACGATCTGGTCCACCGTCTGAAGCGGGAGAACCCCGACTTGGATATCACCATCAACGGTGGCATCACAACCTTGGATCAGGTTGCCGGCCATCTGGAGGTATTGGACGGCGTCATGCTGGGGCGGGCCGCCTACAAGAATCCATGGGTGCTGGCGGACGCCGATAGCCGGTTCTACGGAGCCGGCGAATCGGGGATCGACCGCCATGAAGTGGTTCGTAGGATGCTCCCTTACATTGAGGAACGGAGGGGGGAGGGCACACCTCTGAGCGCCATCACCCGACACATGACAGGATTGTTCCAGGGACAACGCGGCGGTCGGGCATGGCGTCGGCATTTGAGCGAGAATGCTCACAAAACCGGCGCGGGACCTGAAGTTGTCGAGGCGGCGCTGGCTCTGATCGAGCCGGCCGCGGTCTTTTCTCAAGCAGCGGAATAAGCACCCGCGACAAAAGGAACAGACCCGTGTTGTACAGAATTCGTCGTTTCGCTCTTGACAACCGCTCCACAAAGACCGAAATGGCCCGCCGTTCACCTATCGGAAATAAGAGTGTCTGAATTTGGTAACGTACACGGGGCCGCAGATCGTAGGCGGTGCCGCAACGTTGGTTTCCGTAGCGTGTGAATTGTTTTTCCTCCGCCTCGGCTGGGGCCGGCGGATAGAGTTGGTAATCCGAGGACAATCGTAATGACCGCCCTTGAAATCACGGCGCGCCCCGTCGCCGACGCCGACCGCGCCACTACGGCGCGTACAGAGACCGCTGGTGCTCGTGGCAACATCGCTTTTGCCGAGCACTCTACCGATCCGGTCCGCCTCTACCTGCGGGACGTGGCGCAGCATCCGCTGCTGACGCGCGAGCAGGAAGTGATGCTGGCGCAGCGTATGGAAGCGGCTCGCGCCGCCATCGACGACGTGATTGCGGCGAGCCCTTTTGCATGCACCCGTCTTATGCAGTGCCTCCAGGGCCTGCGTGAGGAGTCCGTGGCGCTCGGTTCGGTGATCGACCTCGACCGGTTCGCCCGCATGGGTGCCGAGGCGGAAGCGGCGGCGCATGCCGACGACGTCGTGGAAGAGATCGACGAGACTCTGGTGGATGCCGACGACGGCGACGTCGCCGGCGTTCCGCCCGCGATTTCCGCCGCCGAGATGGCAATCGCGGTGATCGAGGCGCTTGAGCGGATCGAGGCGGTCCAGGCCGACCCCGCCGCTGCCGCCGTACTGATCCGCGAGCTTCCGCTGTCGCTCGACCTCCGCGCCGAGCTGATCGCCGCCATGCGCGACCTCAACCGTCGGATCGTCGGCGTAGACGGCCGGCTGGCGCGCGTCGTGATGGCCGGTGGGGTCAAGCGGGAGGTCTTCCTGGAAGCCTATCTCGGCAAGGAGGGCGAGGCCAACTGGCTGGCGACCCGGGCCGCCAAAGGTGGCGCCTGGGCAAAGCTGGCCGAGCGCAAGGGCGAGGAAGTCGATGCGCTGTTCGCCGAGCTGACCGAGATCACGCAGACCATCGGCCTGCCGATCGGTGAGTTCCGTGAGCTGGCGGCACGCCTCCAGAGATCGCAGAACGAGCAGACCCGGACCAAGGAAGCCTTCGCCAAGGCCAACCTGCGTCTGGTCGCGGCGCTGGCGCGCAAGCACCTCAACCGTGGCCTGCCGTTCCTGGACCTGGTCCAGGAGGGCAATATCGGTCTGATGACCGCCATCGAAAAGTTCGACTGGCGCCGCGGCTATAAGTTCTCGACCTACGCCACGTGGTGGATCCGGCAGTCGATGACGCGTGCTCTGGCCGACCAGGGCCGCACGATCCGCATGCCGGCTCATGCCTGCGAGGCGCTGACCAAGATCCGTCGGTGCGCCGTGCAGCTCCGCCTGCGCCGTGGCATCGAGCCGACCAACGAGGACATCGCGTCCGCGCTGGCGATGCCGGTCGAAAAGGTCGCCGAACTGCTGCGCATGGCGGCCGACGCCGTCAGCCTCGACGCCCCCGTCGGCGACGACGACGACGGTGCGCGCCTGGGTGACTTCCTCGAGGACAGCGCCACGACCGGCGCCTTCGACGCCATCGCGGCCGGTTCGCTGCGCGAGAAGCTGTCGGAGATCCTCGACGACCTGACCCCCCGCGAGGCGGACATCATCCGTCGCCGCTTCGGTCTGGCCGGCACCGAGGAGACCCTCGAGGACATCGGCCGCGATTACAACGTGACCCGCGAGCGTATTCGCCAGGTCGAGGCGAAGGCACTTCAGCGCCTGGGCCGGGCCAAGCACGCCCGGGTGCTGAAGACCTTCCTGGAAGGCTGAGAAACGCCTCTCTGGACTGCCAAGTTGAAAAAGGGGCGCCGGACCGCGATGGTCCGGCGCCCCTTTTCCATGTCATAGGCCCTGGATCAGGGGACCTGAGCCCCACGAGTATTGACGTAGAGTGAGTACAGCGACGTGCTGCCGGTCATGAACAGGCGGTTCTTGCGCGCTCCGCCGAAGCACACGTTTGAGCAGATCTCGGGCAGATGGATCTTGCCGATCGGCTTGCCGCCTTCCGGTGAAAAGATATGGACGCCGTCGAACCCTTCGCCGGCCCAGCCCGCCGCCGCCCAGACGTTGCCGTCCACATCGGTCCGCATCCCGTCGGCCAGCCCAGGCGCCATATCCGCGAACACCCGCGCATTGGCGAGCGTCTTGCCGTCAACGACGTCGAGCACCCTGATCTGTTTTGGACCCTTGTCGCTGGTGTCGGCGATGTAGAGCTTCTTC
Source organism: Skermanella aerolata KACC 11604 (assembly GCF_000936425.1). Taxonomy (GTDB): domain Bacteria; phylum Pseudomonadota; class Alphaproteobacteria; order Azospirillales; family Azospirillaceae; genus Skermanella; species Skermanella aerolata. The sequence goes on from NZ_AVFK01000041.1 coordinate 13,085, forward strand.
TCGTCGGGCGAAAAGCAAAGGCCGTTTGGTCGATCGAAATCCCCCGCGACGACAGCAGCCTTTCCGCTCACCGGATCGATCCGGTAGACGTTCCGGGGGAGTTCGAACTCCGCTTTCCCGCCCTCGTAGTCTCCCAGGATGCCGTAGCCGGGATCGGTGAACCAGATCCCGCCGTCGGAATGCACCACCGCATCATTGGGCGCATTCAGCCTCTTGCCTTCGTACCGGTCCATCAGGACCGTGACCGTGCCGTCATACTCGGTCCGGGTGACGCGCCGTCCGCCATGCTCGCAACTGATCAGCCGGCCTTGGCGGTCCCGCGTATTGCCGTTGGTGTAGTTGGATACCGGACGGAAGATGCTGACGGCGCCGGTCTCTTCCGTCCAGCGCATCAGCCGGTTGTTCGGTATATCGCTCCAGATCAGGTAGCCGCCGTCGCGGAAGTAGACCGGACCTTCGGCCCAGCGCAGCCCTGCGGCCAGACGCTCCACGTTGGCATTGCCGACACGGTACTTCGCGAAGCTCGGATCAAGGACCTCGACCGAGTCGTCTGGGTAGCGGACCGGCGGCGGGTCGCCCCAGTCACGGGCGAGAACGGGGCTTGCTGCAAGGGTCGCGGCGGCTGCTGCCCCGTTCCGCAGAATCCAGCGTCTGTCGATCTTCATAAATCTTCCTCCCATTCTGTTATTTTCGCCGGTCAGCCTGACGATTGACTGCTTTCTTTTGGCGGCTGCCTTGTCGGATGGCCAGCATCGCACCTGAGTTAGTCGTTGGCGATATATCCGGTTAGTCTATACCGACGAAATTGTTCGCTGATCTTGCGTGGGAACAATCGCGGTATTGACTGGTTGTAGTGTCGGCGCGGGTGACAGCCGCGTATTCCAATCATCTCAATTGCCGACGAGAGTGTGATGTCATGTCCTTAACGTCCAGAGGATGGCGTATGCGCGGGCTTTTTCTCATTACGGGTGCCTTGGCACTTGCAGCCTGCGGGAACGAAGTTCCGCCGCCCAACACACAGGTCACGTTGTCGGATAGCATCATTCGTGACGCGGAAAGCGCGGGTGCCGTCCAGCACGCACCCGTGGAACTGAACACGGCGCGCGAGAAGCTGGAAGCGGCCCGCCGCGAGATGCAGGACGAGAACAACGAGAAGGCTCTCCGGCTGGCCGAGGAAGCCGAGCTCGACGCCCGTCTCGCTCAGCTGAAGTCCAGGACCAAGACGACCCGCGACGCCGCCGCCGCGATCCAGGCCAGCATCGACACGATGCGGCGGGAAATCACGACGCGGCCGACGAGCTGAGAGGGAGGGAAGCCAATATGACCACATCAGCATCGACGATCCGCCGGCTGGCGGTGGGCGTTGCCGCCTGCGCGCTGCTCGCCGCGTGTTCCAACGCCCCGACTCAGACGCGCAGCGTAACGCAGGCCGCCACCGCCTACGATACGGCGCGCAACGATCCCCAGGTCGTCAGCACCGCTCCGCTGGAATTGCAGCGTGCCGAACAGGCGCTCAAGCTGGCGCAGGATTCCCAAACCGATGGCGAGGATGTCGCCGTCGTCGATCATCAGGCCTACCTGGCGCAACGGCGGGCCGACATCGCGGTTCAGACCGCTGCACTCAAGGACGCTGAAAAGCAGATCGAACAGGCCAACCAAGCACGCGACCAAGCTCTGCTCGGCGCTCGCACTGGTCAGGTCCAGAACCTCCAGCGCCAGTTGCAGGACCTCCAGGCCAAGCAGACCGATCGCGGCATGGTATTGACGCTGGGCGACGTGCTGTTTGCGACCGGCCGCGCCGAGCTGCGGTCGGGTGCCGACAGGACCGTCAGCCAGCTCGCCAACTTCATGCAGCAGAACCCGAACCGGACCGTCGAGATCACCGGCTTCACCGACAGCACCGGCAGCGTCGAGTTCAACCAGGAACTCTCGGAACGTCGGGCCGAGGCCGTCAGGCAGGCGCTGGCCAGCTACGGCATCAGCCCGCAGCGTGTCGTCACGCGAGGGCTGGGACCGGCACTGCCCGTCGCCAGCAACAACACAGCCAGCGGCCGTCAGCAGAACCGGCGGGTCGAAATCACGATCTCGGACGAAAACGGATCGATCCCTCCCCGGGGCTGATCAGCACCGCCGGCAGTCGGAGAAACCAGGGGGTTCCCTGGAACTCCGGCTCGCCGGAAGGGTTGAGCGTTTGAATGAAATGTCGGCCATGATGGCGGGCCGGCAGATATTGGTACGGGCGCATTTCTGATCAGGAGCGGAGAATGAACGAAGATAGAACGGTCGATTTGCCCCTGAGCGGCCTTTTCGCCAATCTGCGGCAGGAGGCGACGCTTCTGATCAAGCGGGAAGTCGAACTTGCACGGGTCGAAGCATCCCAGAAGGTCGGTCAGGTAACCCGTGGCGCTGTGGCGCTTGCCATCGGCGGCGCCGTGCTTTTCATCGGCATCCTCTTCCTCATGCTTTCGGGGACGTTCGGCCTGTCCAAGGTTGTGGAGCCGTGGCTTGCCGCCCTGATCGTCGGCGGCGTCGTCCTGCTGGTCGGCGTGATCATGCTGCTGAAAGGCATCAGCAACATGAAGAACATGAGCCTGACGCCGCAGCGGACGATCGAAACGCTCAAGGACGATGCGCGGCTGGTCCGGAGCCGGACACCATGACGGGAACCAGCCGCTCTCCCGAAGAGATCCAGCGCGAGATCGCCGAGACCCAGAACAATCTTTCGCGGACCATTGCGTCGCTTGAGCGCAAGCTGGCACCCAGCGACCTGCTCGAAGAGGTGACCGGTTCGCTGAGGGCCGCCGGCGGCAACCGGCTCGCCGATGCGATCCGGGACAACCCCATTCCGGCGGCGTTGATCGCCCTTGGGGCGGCATGGCTTGCCATTTCGGTCGCGTCGACCAAGCCCCAACCCGACCGCTTCGTGGCCGACGCGCAGGGATGGCGCCGCCGCTCCGTGCTATCTGCCCAATCCCTGCTCGGTGACGAAGTCCGAAATCTTGAGAACCAGATGCTCGGCCGGATCGAGGACATCATGATCGATGTCCCGACCGGCCGCGTTGCCTATGCGGTCCTTTCGTTCGGTGGGATCATGGGCATGGGCGAAAAGCTGTTCGCCTTGCCCTGGCAAAGCCTTCGGGTCGACGAGCGGCGCCGGCAGGTCGTAGTCGACGTGGACAAGGCCCATCTTCGGCAGGCTCCCGGCTTCGACAAGGGCAATTGGCCGGACATGGCCGATCTGTCGTGGAGCAATCGTGTCCATGGCTTCTGGATGGGGCGTGACGGCGATGTCCTTCATCGCCGCGTCGTCTCGACGGGCAGCTTGGCAGGGACCCCGGTCCGCAACCACAGCGGCGAGGACATCGGCACGGTCGAGGCGACCATGGTCGATCTGGCCGACGGCAGGGTCGTCTACGCCGTGCTGGAGTTCGGCGGCACGCTGGGCTTCGGGACGCGCTTCTTCGCCGTGCCGTGGCGTGCGTTCCGGCTGAACGAGGACGAGAAGCGCTTCGAGCTCGATGCCGAGAAGGAAAGGCTGAAAGCCCTTGACGGCTTCGACAAGGACAATTGGCCAGACATGGCGGATCCGGCCTGGAGCAGCCGCGTGGAAATGCAGTTCGCCCGCTAATCCGGATAAGTCGATACGGATCCGGTTATCTGCATATACTGATACGATGTGAGAGAAGACCGTCCAGCGGAGGAAGCGTCACGTGAACAGACCATCTACACTCAATGCGGGGCTTCTCCTTCCTTTGGCTGCTCTTGCTCTGGCGTCCTGCGCCAACCCCAACGCCGACAAGGCCGCCGATGCCCGGCAGGTGCTGGTCGGAATGCCGAAGGAGACGCTGCTGTCCTGTGCGGGCGTGCCGCAGCGCTCCGCCACGGTCGATAATTCGGAGTTCCTGACCTACACCAGCTCCGACTACAGCGGCGGCGGCCCTTCGACCTCCTTCGGGGTTGCCGGCGGCAGCGGTGGTTCGGGCGTCGGGATCGGTTTCGGCTTCCCGCTGTTCGGCGGTGGTGGCGGATACTCGAGCAGTTGCGAAGCCAATTTCACGGTTCGGAACGGCGTCGTTCAGCAACTGAACTATACCGGCTCGTCAGGTTCTTCCGCTTCGCTCGGCCAGTGTTACCGGATCGTCGAAAACTGTCTGGCGCTGGTGCCGCAATCGACCCGTCCGCCGGGCTGACGCCAATCAGGTTCGCGCGGTGTCGCGAAGATTGGCGCTGAAGACCCGGATCGCATCGACCAGATCCGGAACAGCGCGTTCCGTCGCCGCCGCACCTTCCTCCACCGCTTCGGCCGCACGGTCGAATTCCAGCAAGCCGACATGCCCCAATCGGGGCGCTATCTGTACGTCCGGCGGATCGGCGGCAAGTCGGGTCCGTCCGATACGGTCCGTGATGATCCCGAGCGACGACACCATGACGCCGAACAGGCTCGGACCGTCATATTCACGGGTGAAGACCCGCCGCGTCAGGGCGTTCAGGCGTGACGGCGGGGCGGGAGTCTGGTGGGACTGCTCCTCTTCCAATACCTGGATCAGGTCGAATCCCGCTGCGGTCGCGATGCTCGCTCCGGGCTTGCGGGCCTTGCCCAGGATGTCGGAGTTCAGGTTGACCGCGATGACCATCTCGGCGCCGAGCGCGCGGCAGGAGGCGACCGGTACCGGATCGACCAGTGCGCCGTCGACCAGCCAGCGCTGGTCAATGCAGACCGGTGGAAAGACGCCCGGCAGCGAGAAGGAGGCGCGCAGCGACTCCACCAACGGTCCCGTCCTCAGCCAGACCTCATGCCCCGTGACCAGATCCGTGGCGATAGCGGCGAACGGCATCGGCAAATCCTCGATTCGCTGATTGCCCATGTGCTTGGTCATTTCCGCCATCAGGCGGCCGCCACTGATGAGGCCGCCGCTGCGCACGCGCAGATCCAGGTAGCTGACGATCTTCATGCGGCTGAGGTTGCGCGTCCATTCTTCCAGCGTATCCAGATGACCGGCCAGATAGCATCCGCCGACCAGGGCGCCGACCGACGTGCCGGTTACGATATCGGGTTCGATGCCCAACTTCTTGAGCGCCCGCAGGACGCCGATATGGGCCCAACCACGGGCGACGCCGGCACCGAGCGCCAAGCCGATGCGGGGACGGGTTCTGATCAGACTGGCTTCGTCGGGCATGGGCGGACCTGACTGCGTTTTGAAAAACCACTGATACAAACAACGCTACGCGCAACTTGTTAAACGATGCTGAGTAACCATATCGCGACCGTGACAATAGGGCTGTGATGCTCTTCACCAGGGTCGGCGGCGATATCCAATCCACGTAAATGGCCGGTGGGACAAGTCACCGCTGGTCAAATCCCGCCGGATGGGGCAGGGTCCCGTTTCCCGCCGGGCTGTTTTTCCTGTCTCCGGTGACGATCCGCGTCCGGTCAACGCTTCATGAAAATCGCTGCATCCTCTTCCCCTTCCGCGTCCTTCGATAAGTCTCCCAGCCGTCACACGGCCACCATGCCGTTGCTGAAGCGCCTGGTTTCGACCTATCTGAGCCCGTACCGCTGGTTGCTCGCCCAGGCTTTGTTCTGGATGGCCGTTGCGGCCGCGACTACCGGGGCGATGGCAAAGCTCATGGAACCGATCATCGACGAGGTGTTCACCAACCGCAATCAGGCCATGCTGTTTCCGGTCGCCGCCGGTGTGCTAATCGCCTTTGGGCTGCGGGGGATATCGACCTACTTCCATAGCGTTCAGATGAACCAGATCGGCCAGAGCATCGTGGCCGATATCCAGCGTCAGATGTATTCGCACCTCCTTCGCCTGGATCTGGCCTTCTTCCACGGGACATCGGCCGGCAACCTGATTTCGCGCATGGTCAACGATGTCGGCCTGATGCGGCTGGCCGTGGCGGAGTGCCTGACCGGGATGGGCAAGAGCGTGCTGACGCTGATCGTGCTGGTCGCGGTCATGTTCCAGCAGGACTGGGTGCTCGCCACGGGCGCCTTCATCGTCTTCCCGGTTGCGTCCTATTTCGTGGCACGCCTCGGCAAGCGGTTCCGCAAGGTGTCGGCCAGCACGCAGGCGGAACTGGGCCACTTCTCGACGATCCTGAACCAGACCTTCCAGGGAGCCCGCCACGTCAAGGCGTACGGGATGGAGACGTACGAGGAAGGCCGCGTCGGCGGCATCATCGAAAACCTGTATCGGCTGGTCCACAAGGGATTCCGCGTCTCCGCCCTGTCCGGCCCGGTGACCGAGATCCTGAGCGGGCTGGCGATCGTGACCGTCGTCGTCTATGGCGGCATCCAGGTCATCAACGGCGAGCGCACGGCCGGCGCCCTGTTCTCCTTCATCACGGCCTTCCTGCTGGCCTATGAGCCGATGAAGCGGATGGCCAAGCTGAACAGCCAGCTTCAGGGCGGTCTGGCCGCCGCCGACCGGGTCTTCGCTCTGCTCGACACTCCGCCGTCCATCCTGGACAAGCGGGATGCGAAGGCGCTGGACGTCACGTCCCACGACATCCGGTTCCAGGACGTGCGGTTCTCCTATGGCCAGGATTCGACGGCCATCCAGGGCATCGACCTGGACGTGCCGGACGGCCATACCGTGGCGCTCGTCGGCCCCTCGGGTGCCGGCAAATCGACGCTGCTGAACCTGATCCCCCGCTTCTACGACGTGACCGGCGGTGCCGTCCTGGTGGGGGGGGCGGATGTCCGGGACGTGACGCTGGCGAGCCTGCGCGGCCACATCGCCCTGGTCAGCCAGGAGGTGGCGCTGTTCGACGACACCATCCGCGCCAACATCGCCTACGGCAGGATCGGCGCCACGGAAGACGAGATCGTCGCGGCTGCGCGCGGTGCCGCGGCCCATGACTTCATCATGGGGCTTCCCGACGGCTACGACACCATGGTCGGCGAGTTTGGGGTCAAGTTGTCCGGTGGGCAGCGTCAGCGGGTCTCGATCGCACGCGCCATGCTGCGCAACGCTCCCATCCTGCTGCTGGACGAGGCGACTTCCGCCCTCGATACCGAATCGGAACGGATTGTACAGGGTGCCCTGAAGGCTTTGCAGCAAGGCAGGACGACCCTGGTGGTGGCGCATCGCCTGTCCACCATAGTCGATGCCGACCGGATCTACGTGATCGACGACGGACAGGTGGCGGAGGCCGGTACCCATGGCGAATTGCTGCGGAGGAACGGCATCTACGCGAAACTTTGGGGCATGCAGAGCGGTGCCGTTTCTCCGGATGCGGGGGCTCCCGCTCAAGCGGCAATGCAATGATGTTTCGATTTTTTTTGCAAATGAGGGATTGTTAGAGGCCTCGCTTGCGTTCATCTTATGACACTGCGCAAAATGCGGACCGCACCGCATACGCATCTCCCATACATCCTGTTTCTCCAACACGGTAGGTTGCCGTGCCTGATATCGTTATTGCCGAACCCATGCACGAAGCGGCCGTTCTCGAACTGGGCCGCAGCTTCGAAGTCCGCTACGACCATGCTCTTGCCAGCAACGGCGCCGCCCTGAGCGGTGCCGTCGCCGACGCACGGGCCTTGATCGTCCGGGACTGCACGATCATCGACGCCGACCTTCTGGCCGCGGCGCCGCGCCTGCGCGTCATCGGCTGCCTGGGCGCCACGTCGGGGCTGGTGGATGAGGACGCTTGCCGCGCCCGCGGCATCGAGATCCACAGCTACGTCTCCAGCGACGAGCTGACACCGACGGACCGCGTGATCGCCGGACTCGTCCGCCTTCTCGGCCGTTCCGGATGGCAGCCCGGCGGCGATCCCCGGATACTTGGGTTGATCGGCTTCAATCCGACCGCGCGGGACGTGGCGGGCCGCGCCCGTGCCCTGGGGCTGACCGTCTGGGCCTACGATCCGCTGGTCGACCGGGAAAGCCCGCTCTGGGCCGATCTCGGTGTCGAGCCTTCGGGCCTGCTCCATCTGCTGGAACAATGCGACGCCGTCAGCCTCCATCTGCGTCTGACGCCTGAGACGCGCGAGCTGATCGATTGGGAAACCATCACGGAGATGCGGCCGACCTCCGTCCTGATCAACGCTTCGCACGCCGGTCTGGTCGATACCGGCGCCGTTATCGGCGCGGTCCGCACCGGTCGCCTCGCCGGAGCGCTCCTCGACCTGGATCAGGCGGACGACGAACCGGAGTTGGAGACCAGAAGTGCCGCCGATGCCCGTATCGGCGCCTTGATCGCCCACAAGGTTCGGACCACACTGGAGCGGCGCGAGGAAGTCTGATCGGGCAGTCTGACCCGACGGTCTGACCGGACGGCAAAGCCCGCTGCAAATCTGGAGGAGGGAAGATGCGCGTCGTCATCGCGCTGTTGAAGCACGAAACCAACACCTTCTCTCCCGTCCCGACACCGCTCTCCCGCTTCGGCAACGGCGGTCCCGCCTGGGGTGAGGACGCGTTCCGCGCCTACAAGGGCACGGCAACGCCGATGGGCGCCTTCATCGATCTGGCTGAAGCCGAGGGCGCCGAGATCGTGACTCCGGTCGCGGCGGAGGCATGGCCGAGCGGCCCGGTCCATGACGACGCCTATACCCGCCTGACCGACTCCATCCTGGTGGAGGTCGCCAAGGGCTGCGACTGCGTGCTGCTCGACCTCCACGGCGCCATGGTGACGCAGAGCCTGGAAGACGGAGAAGGCGAGTTGCTGGCCCGCATCCGGGCGCTGGCGCCCGACGTGCCGGTCGGGGTGGCACTCGACCTGCACGGCAACCTGTCGCAGAAGATCGTCGGCAACGCCACGGCCATCGCCGGTTTCAAGACCTATCCGCATGTCGATATGTACGAGACCGGCGAGCTTGTCGGGCGAATCGTTTTTCGCGCGCTTAAGGGCTTGTCGCGGCCCACGATGGTCTGGGGCAACCGGCCCATGCTGCCGCACATCATGCGGATGGGCACCGCCGAAGCCCCCATGCGCGATCTGGTCGATGCGGCTCGTGGGTTCGAGGAGGACGGCGCGCTGGCAGTCAGCGTGTTCGGCGGCTTCCCCCATGCCGACATCCATGATGCCGGCATCAGCGTCGTTACGGTGACGGAGGACGATCGGGACTCGGCCGAGACAATATGCAACGGTCTGCTCGACGTCGCTTGGAACCGGCGCGAGGAGTTCGTCTACCGCGCCGAACCACTCGCCCGGTCGGTCGCCCGCGCACGGGATCTGGCGGACGGCCCGGTGCTGTTGCTGGACCATTCCGACAACTGCGGTTCAGGCGGCACCCAGGACGTTACCGCCGTCCTAGCGGAGATCATCCGGCAGGGCCTCAAGGATGTCGTCGCCTTCGCGATCCACGATCCCGGTTCGGTCGCAAAGCTGATCGAAGCCGGCGTCGGTGCCGAGGTGACGCTGGATATCGGCGGCAAGCTGCCGATGCCGGCGATCGGGCTGAAGGCGAAGCCGTTGACGGTGACCGGCAAGGTCCGCGTCATCACCGACGGCGAATATACGATCCGGGGGCCGATGTATACCGGCGTACGTGTCGGCATGGGCCGGACGGTCGTGCTCGACACCGGCACCGTGGAGATCGTGCTGATCGAGCGGCATCACGAGCCCTGGGACCTTGGCTGCCTGCTCAGCCTCGGCATCGATCCGGCGGCCAGAAAATACGTCATGCTGAAGTCGCGGATACATTACCGCGCCGGCTTTCAGCCGATCGCCCGCCATATCGTCGAATGCGCGGGCGAGGGCGTAACGACATCGGATTACGGCCGCCTTCGCTTCGACCGGGTTCGGCGCCCGATCTTTCCTCTCACCTGATGTGAACCGCCATCTTGCGCATCCTTGTCGTCCAGAACAGCCGGACAGCGCCTCCGGGCCTGCTCGGAGAATACCTTGTTGAATTCGGCGCCGAACTCGTCACCGTCACGCCGCCCGAGGGCGATGCACTTTCCGCTGAAGCGGAAGGCTTCGACGGCGCCGTCGTTCTAGGGGGTCCACAGTCGGCGGCGGACGATGGGACCAGCCCCTATATCCCGCGCCTGCTCGCCCTGATGCGGAGCTTCGCCGAGGCTGACAAGCCGATCCTGGGCATCTGTCTGGGCGCGCAGCTTCTCGCCCGTGCCCATGGCGAGCGTGTTTACCAGCACAGTCTGATGGAGCGCGGTTTCAGGGCGGTGGAAACGACTGCTGCCGGCGCTGAAGATCCCATACTGGGATCGTTCGGCCCGGTGCGGCATATCATGCAATGGCACTACGACACCTTCGACCTGCCGAGGGATGCCGTGCTGCTTGCCACCGGTCCTGACTGCGCCAATCAGGCATTCAGGCTCGGCGACAGCCAGTACGGGCTTCAATTCCATCCCGAAGTCAACGCTGACATCGTAAAGGACTGGGTGCGCCGAGCGGAAGGCGCCACGCCGGAAGAGATCGCCACTCTCGGTCAGCAGATGGACGCCCAAGTTGAGCGGTACCTGCCCGACGCAGCGGCCTTCGCCCGCGATCTAGCGCGCGGCTGGCTGGAGTTGGTGCGGCGGAAGAAATCCATGCTTCGATGATCGTGTTCGCTCCGGAGGTTTGTTGGGCCACGGCCCCAACCTACGAAGCCGGAGCCTGTAGGTTGGGCCGTGGTTCAACAAACGTTTCGTCAAGCCGCGTTACGACCCCAACTGCCGCAGCGCCTCCGGCGTATCGATATCCAACCGACGCGTCTATGTCGGGTGCCGCTTCGCTTTAGCCACCAGTTGCGCTACGGCATGAGTTATTTTGACCGGTAAACTTCTGCGGCCATAGGTATGATTCCGATGTCGGTTTGCTTTTGACTAGCGAACACCGCAATCACGTACCCTCATTGATTTCGTGTACTTAGACATCTCTGCTTTAGAAATAGGCGATCAGCCGTCCCAGTGTGGCCGTGGCAGCCCAGGACGCGATCGAAACCGCAGCACCCGTCTTGGCCGACAGTGGGGCAGGGATGCCCGCTACCCAGTGCTCCGCCGAGCGCCAGACGCCGAAGTGGAAGACGCCTATGTTTACAAGCCCAAGCGCTATCAGCGCCAGCTTGTAGACGAAGACCGGGTTGTTCCAGACCGCTGTCGCGTCGGCGATGAACAGCAGCGATCCCGTGATCACCGCCACGATGAAGCCGATCGCGGAGATCGGTAGAAGCAGCCGCGCCAGCCCGGCCACCGGCAGAGACTTCGCGGCGCCCATCAGCCGGAGGTCGAACGCCAGAATGCTGCCGATCATCGCCACAACAGCCAGCACGTGAAGTACGTTGGCGATTGGGTACAGCCACAACGCCTGCCGTAGGATCTCACCGAGCGCTGAATGCTCCAGCGCCAGGGCCCAGGCGGGGCCGGCGCCGGCCGAATGCTCCATCAGCGCAACTCGACCGATTTGCCATCCACCCTGATCCGCTCGGCCCGCAGTTCCACCGGATCGCTCTTATGGATGTAGCCGTCCAGGCTGACCGTTTGGCCCGACTTCAACGTACCGTCCGGCAGACCCCGGCTCGACATCCGAGACGGCGGCGCCAGCACGATTGTCCAGACCTTACCCTGCGCTTCGAGCTGTGCTGAGGCGTGGGGGTTGCTGAATGCGACTGACTGGACGGTCCCCTCCAGTGTCGTCAGGGTCGTGCTGTCGTAGCTGCCCCAGCCATGGTGCGCCAGCGCCGGAACGGCGAGGGCGAGAGAACCCAGGATGAGTGCGGCGCCCGTAACGGCTCTTGCCTGATGTGGGGACATCGCGGCCTCCCTTTTTCGGCGGTTGCTGATGAAGCGCCTATATGGGGCCGCGTCCGGTTTAAACGATACCGTCGCTGCGCAACTTCGAGACAGCTTCGGGATCGAGACCGAGCCATTCCGTCAGCACCTCGTCGGTATGCTGGCCCAAAGTCGGCGGCGCATGGCGATAATCGACCGGCGTTTCGGAGAACTTCATCGGACTGCCGATCAGGTGGATCGGCTCCGGCGCCAGCCGATGCGGCATCTCGATCTCCATGCCGCGCGCCTTGACCTGCGGGTCTTCGAAGACCTGATCGACGCGGTTGATCGGACTGCACGGCACGCCCAGCGTCGCGAGGCCCGTCAGCCAATGGTCACGGGGCTGCTGCGAGATGATTTCCCGAAGCATCGGGATCAGCTCCAGTCGGTTGTTCACCCGTGCCTCGTTGGTCGTGAACCGGAGATCGGTCGCCAAGTCCGGCCGACCGGCGAATTCGCAGAAACGGGTATATTGCCCATCGTTGCCGACGCCCAGGATCACGTAGCCGTCCGCCGCCGGAAATGCCTCGTACGGGACGATGGTCGGATGCGCATTGCCCATGCGCGGCACCTGCTGGCCGCTGGTCAGGAAGTACTGGCCAGCATAGGACAGCCATGCCACCTGGGTATCCAGCAAGGCCATGTCTATATGCTGACCCTTGCCGGTCTGATCGCGATGCCGAAGCGCGGCCAGGATCGCAACCAGCCCGTACATGCCGGTCATCAGGTCCGCGATGCCGACGCCCAGCTTCTGCGGGTCGCCGTCCGGCTCGCCCGTGATGCTCATGATCCCGCCCATAGCCTGCACCAGAAAGTCGTATCCGGCGCGCGGCGCATAGGGGCCGGTCTGCCCGAACCCAGTGACCGAACAATAGACCAGCCCCGGAAACTCTTCCTTCAACTGCTCATAGGCCAGATTGTAGCGCTTGAGCGTCCCGACCTTGTAGTTCTCCAGCACGATATCGCTCCGCGCCACCATCCGCCGCGCCAGCGCCTGACCTTCCGGCTTGGTGAAGTCCAGCGTGATCGACCGTTTGTTGCGGTTGGCGGAGAGGTAATAGGCGCTCTCCGTCGTGTTCTCGCCCTCCGCGTTCCGGATATAGGGCGGACCCCATTTCCGCGTGTCGTCGCCCTGACCGGGCCGCTCGACCTTGACGACGTCGGCGCCGAGATCGCCCAGGATCTGGGTGGCGCTGGGGCCGGCCAGCACCCGCGTCATGTCGAACACCTTCAGGCCGGCGAGCGGTCCGGTGGCGGCGGGGCGGTCGGCGGGCGTTGTCATGGCGGCGGTGCTTCCAGCTGAGGGAGGAACATCGGTTCGGGAATGGTTTGGGACCTGCCGGTTATAGGGATTGCTCCGGCACGTTGACAAGTCGCGCCCGCTCGGCGGCCTGCCGGTAGTCGCGGGCCTCGGCGCAGACCCAGTGATAGAAAGCCGCTACCTTGGGCCGCTCGAAGTAGCGGGGCGGCGCCACGAAGTAATAGGCAAGCTCGCTCGGCAGGCTGATGTCGAACGGCGATACCAGCCTGCCGGCATCCAGATCGTCCGCCGCCAGCACTCGGCGCGCCAGCGCCACGCCCTGACCCGCCATTGCCGCCTGAAGCACCAGCGCCGAGTCCGTGAACCGCGTTCCCCGCGCCGCATCCACTCCTTGGGCGCCGACAGCCTGGAGCCACATGGTCCAGCCATACAGGAAATCGTCGTGGAGCAGGGTAAAACCGCTCAGGTCATCCGGCTTCAGCAGGGGCTTCGATCCTTCCAGCAGGCTGGGTGCGCAGACGGGGAAGATGTCCTCGGTCAGCAGCCGGTCCGCCCGCACGCCCTCCCATCCGCCTCGCCCGAAGCGGATCGCCGCATCGACGTCCTGCTGCGTGAAATCCACCATCTGCGGCGTCGTGGAAATCAGCACGTCGATTTCCGGATGCCGTTCCTGAAAACGGGGCAGGCGCGGCACCAGCCACTTTGCCGCAAAAGATGCAAGTGTGCTGATGGTCAAGGCTCCACCACTGTCGGCCGCCTTCAAACGGGCAGTAGCATCCGCAATCTGGTCTAAGGCGTCACGCAGCGGCGGCAGATACGACTGGCCGGCCTCCGTCAGCATCAGGGCGCGGTTGAGGCGGCGGAACAGCGGAATGCCAAGGACGTCTTCCAGACCCTTGATCTGGTGGCTGATCGCCGCCTGGGTGACGTTCAGCTCCTCAGCGGCGCGGGTGAAGCTGAGGTGCCGCGCGGCGGCCTCGAAGGCGCGGATGGCGTTCAGCGGCGGCAGTCGGCGGCCCATCGGCTCGACCCTTCATCAGATTAGGTTTTCTAATCGATTCTATGAGAAAGCGTCGTTTGTGCGCAAGAACCGGGTCGCGCAAGTATTGGCTTAACACGAAGATGCTTCAAGACGCTACCGGCCGGGACCGGAACCGCTTCGGCCCCGCTTTCGCATAAGGGAGAGCTTCAGATGACTATCGGCGTTCAGAAGTCCCGCGCACTGTCCGGCGTCCGCACGGCGAGCCGTCCCGCTCCGTCCCTCGACATCAGCCTCAAGAGTCTCGGGACCCTGATCATACGGGTATCCGACACCCTGCTCGACTGGCAGGATCGTGCCCGTCAGCGTCACCGTCTTGGCGAGATGGACGATCACCTGCTGCGCGACATCGGCCTGTCCCGCGCCGACCTCGAGCATGAAACCGCCAAGCCGTTCTGGCGCGACTAGTTCCGGCCCGATCGATGCCGATATCCGAAGGACGCCGTGGGTCTACACGTGGGAACCGGGCCGGTCGGACCCGGTTCTCTCGCACATCAAGTCGTCGGTGACCGAAGCGATCTCGTCGAGGGCGCTGGTCAGGCGAGGAAGATAGCGCCGCCCGTCTTCGGTCAGTTCGAGGCCGCGGGCGAAGCGGCGGAACAGGACGACTCCCAGCCAGCCTTCCAGCATCTTCACGTGATGGCTGATGGCTGCCGGCGTCACCTGCAATTCCTGCGCGGCACCGGTGAAGCTGCCGTGCCTGCCGGCCGCTTCGAAGGCTTTGATCGCAGTGAGCGGCGGCAATTGCCGCCCCAGTTGCGTGCTGTAATCCAACGTCTGTCCCACCCGCGACCCATTCCGATCAAAAGATTGCATACCTACTCAAACATTCGGAATGGTGCCGAGGTTTCATCCAAACATCATCTCAGCCAAACATCATCAGGGCGAAGGGGATCGACGGCAGGGCCAGAACCGTCTGCGCCGTGATCAATCCCGCCATCAGGCTCGAGTCTCCTCCCATCTGCCGTGCCAAGACATAGGATGAAGCCGCGGCGGGCAGGGCGTTGAACAGCACGGCGATCGTCAGCGTCAGCCCATGGACGCCGTATACCGCGCAGAACAGCGCCGTCAGTCCCGGTACGATCAGGAGCTTGATCGCCGAGGATTGCAGCAGCGCGCGGCCCGCCGAGCGCACCGCCGGGATATCGAGGCCGGCGCCGACCGCCAGGAGGCCGAGGGGTGTTGCGGCCGCTCCCAGGATCTCGCAGATCGGGCCGATCACGGGCGGCTTGCCGATGCCGCTCAGGTTGAGCAGCGCGCCGGCGGCGACGCCCAGGATGATCGGATTGCGCAGGATGCCGAAGACGGCCGCCTTCACCGACGGGCCATTACTCTGCCCGGTCCCATAGCGTGACAGCACAACGACACACAGTACGTTGACCAGCGGCACGACGCTCGCCAGACCGATCGCGAACAGCGTGACACCCGGCACCCCGAACAGGGCGGAGGCAGCCGCAAGACCGACGAAGGTGTTCGGTCTCACCGATCCCTGGAAGACCGAGCTGAAAGCCGGCCCCGCCAGGTTCAGCCGCCGCCGCAGCAGATAAAGTCCCAGCGTCACCGCAAGGATAGCGGACATCAGTGCCAGCGCCATGGGAAGGACGCTCAGGTCGCCAAGGTTGGCTTTCGACAGGTTGTCCAGTAGCAGGAGCGGAAAGAAGATGAAATAGGTCAGCTTCTCCATCGGAGCCCAGAACTCGTCCGGGACGATCCGGTACCGGCGAAGACAGTAACCCAGCAGGATCAGGGCGAAGATCGGTACCAGTGCGGCGAAGGCGGCGAGTGACTGCTTCATTCTTGCTTTTTATCGGAGTGCCTTTACCGCAATGCCAACGGCGCTCCCACTTCGGGCGGCGGCTTGCGGCTGAGCCAGGAGAGAAACTCGCCGATGTTCTCGCGGATTGCGCCCTCGTTGGCAAGCCGCGTTCTCTCATCAGCCGCGAAAGCGGCGCTGTAGGGTGCGGTAAACTCGGTTTCGATCGTCCGCTCCTGCGCGGGCTGGCCGTTGACCGCATCGGCCAGTTCGTAATGGACCTTGGCGGTTACCGTCATGCTCAGGCCGACCAGCGGCTGGTGAACGTCCAGCAGATGGGCATAGAGGATGTAGCGCGGTGCGCTTCCCTCGGCCAGGAAGCCATGGTTCCGCAGGCTGTCCATCAAGGCGCTCTGAAAATCGTCGTTATCGACTTCCGAGGTGCCGAGTGCGCTGGTTGCCTGTCCGCCATCGACCGAACCGACCGCGATGCCGTCGACAAGGCCCGGATCTGCCACGTCGGCAAGCGCCAGCACCGAAGGGACCGTCATGCCGGACCGGTCGGCCGGTGCGGCGCAGCCTGCCAGCGCCAGCATGGTAGCAAGAAGAATCGGTATGGTGCACGGTCGCATCGGGATCTCCCAAGCCGCTCTTCGAGAAAGAATCATCTTTCATCAACAGCCTGGGAACCGTCACGGCACCGTTACAAAAGAAGAACTTGGATCAGTCCCGATCCGGATCATCGCTATGGCCGTCCAGATCGGCGTCGTCAAGGTCGGCCGGATGCACCGGCGCTTCCAGGTCGCGCTTGTGCCGCCCTAGCGCGTCCAGCGCGCCCTGAAGGATGTAGGCCGCCGCCATCTTGTCCACGACCTCCGCCCGCCGCTTCCGCGTCATGTCGGCGTCGATCATCATCCGCTGCACGGCGCTGGTGGACAGCCGTTCGTCCCAGAACGCGATTTCCTGCTCGCCCCCCAGCAATTCCCTGTGTTCCATCATGCTGGCGCCGAACTGCCGCGCCCGCTCGGCGGAAGGTCCCTCGCTGCCGTCCATGTTGACCGGCAGCCCGATTATCACGGCGCCTACTTCCCGGTCCTTCAGCACCTTCGCCAGTTCCCGCGCATCGGCTGTGAACTTGGTCCGTTTGATCGTGCCGATGGGGGAAGCGACGGAGAATCCCGGATCGGAAATCGCCATTCCGATGGTCTTTGTGCCAAGGTCCAGCCCCAGCAGCCGTTTGCCGCGAGGGACTGATGTCAGGAGGTCCGTAAGCTTGCGGATAGCCATAGCGGGTGTTACTTTCGGCGCACTTTAAATGAAGGCGCACTGCCAGAAATTTGCCATATCCGCCGACCGCCGGGGCCCTGCTCCGGCAATCGGCATTCGCGGACGGAGAGACTTACCCCATGTCGCTCGATAAGGCCACCGTGGCGAAGATCGCCCACTTGGCCCGCATCAAGGTGCCCGAGGCCGACCAGGAACATCTGGCTGGCGAACTCAGCAACATCCTGAACTTCGTCGAGCAATTGAACGAGGTCGATACCGTCGGCGTGCAACCGATGACCAGCGTGGCGCCGCACAAGCTGCGCCGCCGCCCCGACGCCGTTACCGACGGCGGCGTCCGCGACGCCGTTCTGCTCAACGCCCCAGAAACCGCCGAGGGCTTCTTCGTCGTGCCGAAGGTTGTCGAGTAATGACTGATCTTACCAAACTGACGATGACCGGCGCCCTGGAAGGACTTGCCAAGGGCGAGTTCACCAGCGTCGAGCTGACCGAAGCGCATGTCCGCGCGGTCGAAGCCTCGCGCGCGCTCAACGCCTACATCACCGAGACGCCGGATCAGGCGATCGCGATGTCAGAGCGTGCGGATGCCCAGCGCGCCAAGGGCGAGGCCGGGCCGATGAACGGCCTGCCGATCGCGGTCAAGGACCTGTTCTGCACGGCCGGGTTCCAGACCACCGCCGGCAGCCACATCCTGGAAGGCTTCAAGCCGCCGTATGAATCGACCGTCACCGCCAATCTGTGGCGCGACGGTGCGGTCATGCTGGGCAAGGTCAATCTGGACGAGTTCGCCATGGGCTCATCCAACGTGACCAGTTATTTCGGTCCCGTAATCAGCCCGTGGAGCCCTGGCGTTCTGGTCCAGCGCGACGCCGCCGAGACCGATGCCGGCTTCCTGGCGGAAGTCACGGCGGCGATCCGCCAGCCGCGTCCGGTTCAGGAATGGCAGTGGTCGCGGAAGCTGGTCCCCGGCGGCTCGTCGGGCGGTTCGGCCGCCGCCGTGGCCGCCCGATGCGCCATGGCCGCGACCGGCACCGATACCGGCGGATCGATCCGTCAGCCGGCCTCCTTCGTCGGCATCGTCGGCATCAAGCCGACCTACGGACGCTGCTCGCGCTGGGGCATCGTCTCCTTCGCGTCGTCGCTCGACCAGGCGGGTCCGATGACCCGCACGGTCGCCGACGCGGCGTTGATGCTCGGTTCGATGTGCGGGTACGATCCCAAGGACTCGACCAGCGTCGATATGCCAGTGCCCGATTTCAAGGCGGCGCTGACCGGCGACATCCGGGGGCTGAAGGTCGGTATTCCCAAGGAATACCGCGTCGACGGCATGCCGGCGGAGATCGAGAAGCTGTGGCAGCAGGGCATCGACTGGCTGAGGGCGGCGGGCGCCGAGCCGGTCGAAATCAGCTTGCCGCACACCAAATACGCTTTGGCGACCTACTATATCGTTGCACCGGCGGAATGTTCTTCCAACCTCGCGCGCTACGACGGCGTCCGCTTCGGCCTGCGGGTCGAGGGCGGCGACCTGAAGGAGATGTACGAGAACACCCGCGCCGAAGGTTTCGGGGCGGAGGTCAAGCGCCGCATCATGATCGGCACCTACGTCCTGTCCGCTGGTTACTACGACGCCTATTATCGCAAGGCCCAGCAGGTGCGGACCCGCATCGCGCAGGACTTCGAGGAAGCGTTCAAGCTGTGCGACGTCATCCTGACGCCGACGGCACCCAGCACCGCCTTTGAGATCGGCGCCAACATGGACGACCCGATCGCCATGTACCTCAACGACGTGTTCACCGTGCCGGCCTCGCTCGCCGGTCTGCCCGGCATCTCTGTGCCGGCCGGTCTGGCGTCCGACGGCCTGCCGCTGGGTCTCCAGATCCTCGGCCGTCCGTTCGACGAGGCGACCGTCCTGAAGGTAGCCGGGGTGGTCGAGAGCGCCGCCGACTTCACCGCCCTGCCGCCTTTCGTCTCCGCCCGTTATTGAGGAAGTTGGACCATGACGTCTGTGATTGAAGGGACCAGTCTGATCCAGGGCGAGACCGGCAACTGGGAAGTGGTGATCGGCCTCGAAGTCCATGCCCAGGTCGTTTCGAACGCGAAACTGTTCTCCGGCGCCTCGGCTCAGTTCGGAGCCGAACCGAATACCCAGGTCAGCTTCGTCGATGCCGCGTTCCCCGGAATGCTGCCGGTCATCAACGAGTACTGCGTCGAGCAGGCGGTTCGGACGGGCCTCGGCCTCAAGGCGCAGATCAACCTGTTCTCGGTGTTTGACCGCAAGAACTACTTCTACGCCGACCTGCCCTCCGGCTACCAGATCAGCCAGTTCCAGCAGCCGATCGTCGGCAAGGGCGAGATCGTGCTCGACATGCCGGACGGGTCGAGCCGCACCGTCGGCGTCACCCGCCTCCACCTGGAGATGGATGCCGGCAAGAGCCTGCACGACCAGCATCCCAGCAAGACCTATGTCGACCTGAACCGGTCCGGCGTGGCCCTAATGGAGATCGTTTCGGAACCGGATATGCGTTCGGCTGAGGAAGCCGCGGCCTACGTCCGTAAGCTTCGGGCGATCCTACGCTATCTCGGCACTTGCGACGGCAACATGGAGGAAGGCTCCATGCGCTGCGACGTCAACGTTTCGGTCCGCCGTCCCGGCGGCCCCCTTGGGACGCGGACGGAAACGAAGAACGTCAACTCGATCCGCTACGTCCAGATGGCGATCGAGTACGAGACGCGCCGCCAGATCGAGGTGCTGGAGGAAGGCGGGACCATCGTCCAGGAAACCCGCCTGTGGGACACGACCAAGTTCGTGACCCGCTCCATGCGCAGCAAGGAAGAAGCGCACGACTACCGCTACTTCCCCGATCCCGACCTGCTGCCGCTGGAGTTGGAGCAGGATTGGGTCGACGCCATCAAGGCGACCCTGCCGGAACTGCCGGACGAGAAGAAGGCCCGCTTCATCAGCGACTACAAGCTGTCGCCCTATGACGCCGGCGTTCTGGTGGCGGAACGGGCGAGCGCCGCCTTCTACGAGACGGTGGCCAAGGGCCGCGATCCCAAGCTGGCCGCCAACTGGACGATGGGCGAGCTGTTCGGCGCGCTCAACAAGCAGGGCAAGGGCATCGACCAGTCGCCGGTTTCCGCCGAGAACCTGGGCGGCCTGATCGACCTGATCTCCGACAACACGATCAGCGGTCGTATCGCCAAGGACGTTTTCGCCGAGATGGTCGAAACGGGCAAGCCCGCGGCCCTGATCGTCGAGGAAAAGGGCCTGCGTCAGGTCACCGATACGGGAGCCATCGACTCTGCCATCGCCGGCGTGCTGGCGGCGAATCCCGACAAGGTCGCCGACTACAAGGGCGGCAAGGAGAAGCTGTTCGGCTTCTTCGTCGGTCAGGTCATGAAGCAGACCCAGGGCAAGGCCAACCCGGCCCTGGTGAACGAACTTCTGACCAAGAAGTTGAAGGAGTAACGAGGCTGGACGCGGTAGCCGCTTCCTCACGGGAGCAGCCACCGCGTCCCCCCGGCTCAAGTCCCTACACATATCCCGGAGAATTCCCGCCATGGCCGGCAAGCCCGACAGCCTCAAGCCTGAAACCCTTGCCGCGAATGCCCTTGGCTGGATCGACGAGAAGACCGGCGCGATCGTTCCCGCGATCCATCCGAGCACGACGTTTCTGCGGGACGCCGATAACAGCTACGACACCACGGGCCGCGTCTACAGCCGGGCCGACAATCCGACATACGATCAGGTCGAAGCGCTGCTGAACACGCTGGAAGGCGGCCAGGGGGCCTTGGTCTTTTCCTCCGGCATGGCGGCGGCCACGGCGCTGTTCATGTCGCTCAAGCCCGGCGACCATGTCGTGGCGCCCAGCGTCATGTACTGGTCGCTCCGCAACTGGCTGAACGATTTCGCGCGCACCTGGGGCCTGGATGTCGAGTTCGTTCAGAGCGCCGACCTCGACGCACTCGCCAAGGCGATGCGGCCGGGCAAGACGGCGCTGGTCTGGCTGGAAACGCCGAGCAATCCGCTATGGGACGTAACCGACATCCAGGCGGCGTCCGACATCGCGCACAAGGCAGGCGCCCGCCTCGCCGTGGACAGCACGTCCGCCAGCCCCGTGATCACCAAGCCGTTGGCGTTCGGCGCCGACTACGTGATGCATGCCGGCACCAAATACCTCAACGGCCACAGCGACGTGATCGCCGGAGCGCTGGTGACCGCCGCCGACGACGATCACTGGAACCGCGTCAAATCGGTCCGCAAGAACCTCGGCGCCGTCCTCGGCCCGTTCGAAAGCTGGCTGCTGCTGCGCGGCATGCGGACGCTCTATCCAAGGGTCCGCACCGCCTCGGCCAATGCGCTCGACATCGCGCGCTACTTCGAAGGCCACCCCGGCGTCGCGGAGGTTCTGTATCCCGGCCTGCAAAGCCACCCGCAGCACGAGATAGCATTGCGCCAGATGACCGACGGCTTCGGCGGCATGCTGTCGATCCGGATGAGCGCCGGCACGGCCGCCGCCATCGCCGTCGCCGCGAACACAAAGGTCTTCACCCGTGCGACCTCGCTCGGTGGGGTGGAAAGCCTGATCGAGCACCGCGCCAGCATCGAGGGAGCCGACAGCCCGGTCCCCGGCGACCTGCTTCGTTTGTCGGTCGGGATCGAAGCGATCGAGGACCTGATCGGCGACCTTGCCCAGGCAATCGCCGTCGCTTCCAGGGGTGCATGACTTATCCCGAGAAAAGGAAATGAATAGCGTGCAATAGGGCTTGCCGAGACAGGCGTCAGTGGCTATACAAACGCCGCGCTGGATAGGTGGCCGAGAGGCTGAAGGCACAGCTTTGCTAAAGCTGCGTGGGGGAAACCTCACCGTGGGTTCGAATCCCACCCTATCCGCCATTTCTTTAGATTAAGTCGTTGAAATTACAGAATTTTTTCTGTTGGGGTGGATTCTGTCCCATCCTTTGATCCATCCACAAGGTAATGGCTGGGTTCCTGAACCCTCACCGTCGAACCAAACGGTTTATCCCCGCAGGCGTGGGGGAGCCGTCGCCGCCTCTGGTTCGTCCCAACCGGGCAGGGGTCTATCCCCGCAGGCGCGGGGGAGCCCCCACGAAAGGCGAAAACATTTCGACGCGCTGGGGTCTATCCCCGCAGGCGCGGGGGAGCCAACAGCCTTCACTACGTCGGCGGTTGGTTCAAGGGTCTATCCCCGCAGGCGCGGGGGAGCCAGCTCTGAGGTTGTCCTTCTGTACTACGGGGAGGGACTATCCCCGCGGGCGCGGGGGAGCCATGCCGGTAGCGCCGGCGATCAGCTTTGCGATGGGACTATCCCCGCAGACGCGGGGGAGCCTCCGCAACCACGTCGTTACCTTCGATTTCCGCGGGTCTATCCCCGCAGACGCGGGGGAGCCGCAGGCGGTCCCGGACAGGCTGTCATGGCCGAGGGTCTATCCCCGCAGGAGCGGGGGAGCCAGCGTGTTGCGCATGACCGTATCGGTGTACGGGGGTCTATCCCCGCAGGCGCGGGGGAGCCCGCTCCACCGTCACATAGGGCGGCTGAAGGAAGGGGCTATCCCCGCAGGCGCGGGGGAGCCGCGCAGCAGCTCGCCAACGACATGACAGCGGACGGTCTACCCCCGCATGCGCGGGGGAGCCTAGAAGCCCTGATAGTTGCCCGAGAACGTGCAGGGTCTATCCCCACAGGCGCGGGGGAGCCTTGGGCTCGATCAGCGTGTAGAGTTCGCGGTAGGGTCTATCCCCGCAGGCGCGGGGGAGCCCGGCTTGCCGGCGAAATCGACAAGTCGCTCCGGGGTCTATCCCTGCAGGCGCGGGGGAGCCCACCGAGATCAATCCCTCGCCTCACCAGTCGGGGGTCTATCCCCGCAGGCGCGGGGGAGCCCGTGCGTCATATCGGCGTCGGCCTCGAGATACCGGGTCTATCCCCGCAGGCGCACGGAAGCCCATGGGGCCGCACACCCCAACAAACCCAAGGAGGGTCTATCCCCGCAGGCGCGGGGGAGCCTGGCGCAGTCCCGCGAACGTGAATTCCGTACCGGGTCTATCCCCGCATGCGCGGGGGAGCCGCCATCGACGGCGACTGGTGTACCATTCACCAGGGTCTATCCCCGCAGGCGCGGGGAAGCCGTGTGCATCCACACTTTGTAGGTAGGCTCGTTGGGTCTATCTCCGCAGGCGCGGGGGAGCCTGCCAGAACGGCAGATTGATGGTGTTGCCGCCGGGTCTATCCCCGCATGCGCGGGGGAGCCAACGCCAGGAAGCCCTGCGGCGTCTGCGGGAAGGGTCTATCCCCGCATGCGTGGGGGAGCCGCGAGCGCGGCCGGGATCGTCAACACCGAGGCGGGTCTATCCCCGCATGCGCGGGGGAGCCTCGATTGGCGCCAATCAGTCAATCATGAAAGCGGGTCTATCCCCGCAGGCGCGGGGGAGCCTACCGGCGCGAGTATGACGACAAGCTGAAGGCGGGTCTATCCCCGCAGGCGCGGGGGAGCCTCCGGGCACATGATTTCCCAGTCGTACCAGCCGGGTCTATCCCCGCAGGCGCGGGGGAGCCTTGGCCAGCAGTTCAAGATGGTACCGCAGGTAGGGTCTATCCCCGCAGGCGCGGGGGAGCCACCGGCAGGATGACCTTGTTGAGGGTCGCGACGGGTCTATCCCCGCAGGCGCGGGGGAGCCGAGCGGCCGGACAGATCCTGCCAGAACGGGAGAGGTCTATCCCCGCAGGCGCGGGGGAGCCAAATAGCTCTCAGAAGTGATTTCCTGATCCCAGGGTCTATCCCCGCAGGCGCGGGGGAACCACCTGGGCGAACAGATCGCGGGCGCGGTCGTAGGGTCTATCCCCGCAGACGCGGGGGAGCCTCTAAGGCGTAAATACCTGATCCTATTTGATTGTCAAAGATTCTGATGGTGCATTAGTATCATTCAACCTCGCGCAAGGCGAGCAGAACAATGTAAGCCAAGAACAGGGTACCTAGAGATGTTTCCCATTCCACGTCCCTGGGCAAAGCTGCGACGGAACGAGGATGGAGAGATCGTTTCGTACCTTTCCTTGATCGACCACAGCGCCGATGTCGCTGCCATGACGGAAGCGCTGCTCGGCCTGCCGACTATCTGGCTTCGGCTGGCTCGGCTAGCGGGGAAGCAGGAACTTTCAGTCGGCCAGCGCAGACGCTTGGCGGCGCTGGCGGGGCTGCATGATTTCGGCAAGGCCAATCACGGGTTCCAGAACAAGGCGCTCGACCGGGACGGGCGGCAATCCGTACCGCGGGCGGGTCATGTCGGTCCGGCAATGGCTATACTACTGGGAGACGAGGGTGGGGGTTCGCTTGACATAACAACCAGATTGAAAGATCGGTTGTACAGCATGCTGGATGTGGAAATCCTTGCCGACTGGTGCGAAGAAGAGGTCGCCGGTGAAGGGCTGGCGAACCTCATGACGGCTTTGTTCGCCCATCACGGCTCGCTGCCGAAATCCACAGTTGTCGAGCCGGCACTTTGGGAGTCCACCGACGTATACGATCCGCTTGCCGCCGTCGGCGAGCTGACCGCGGCCCTGCGCCGCTGGTTTCCCGACGCCTTCGCGCCCGACGTCGAGCAGGTTCCGACTTCTCCGCGCTTTCTCCATGCCTTCGCCGGGCTGGTCATGCTGGCCGACTGGCTGGGGTCGGACGTCAGCCGGTTTCCGTTGTCCGGTGCTCCGGAGGCACCCTCGGCAGCGGCGGACCGGATGGTCTTGGCCCGTGCAGCGGCGTGGCGTGTCCTTATCGATAGATGGCTCGATCCGGAACGGGCACGCGACGCCGCCTGTCGCCTGGACTGGGATTTCGCATCGCTCTTCCCAGAACCTGGCCGACAGCCGCGCCCGCTCCAGGCCGACCTGCTCGCCCGTGCGGCGCCGGAACCCGATTCCGGCAGCCTGCTGATCGTCGAGGCCGAAACTGGTTCCGGCAAGACCGAGGCGGCGTTGATCCATTTCCTGAACCTGCTGCGCGTCGGTTGCGTCGATGGACTTTACTTCGCCTTACCTACACGGGCGTCGGCAGTTCAGATCCATCGTCGCATACGCGACGACCTCCACCGGCTGCTGGGTGACGGTTGCCCGCCCGTCGGGTTGGCGGTTCCGGGCTATCTCCGGGTCGATGACCAGGATGGCGAGCCGCTGCCCGACTACGGCGTGCATTGGCCCGATGATGACGGCGATAAGTTTCGTGACCGGGGCTGGGCAGTAGAGCAGCCGAAGCGGTTTCTGGCTGGAGCGGTCATGATTGGAACGATAGATCAGCTCTTGATGGGCGGGTTGATGGTGCGACATGCTCAACTGCGCTCCGCCGCTATGCTGCGCCATCTCCTCGTGGTGGACGAAGTGCATGCGAGCGATCCGTACATGGAAGAGCTGTTGCGGCACGTGCTCGACCAGCATCGCGCCGCCGGCGGTCACGCCCTGCTGATGTCCGCGACACTTGGTTCCGCGGCGCGACATCGCCTGACCGGCCGCACCGACAGGCCGTCCGCACCGGAAATCGTCGCGGACATGCCTTTCCCCGCCGTGACGTCTGGCACGGGAAATCCGATTGAACCGACAGCGGGCGAAGCTGCTCCGCCGAAGTCAGTAGCGATTGAACTGGTCGATGACGCGGAAAACCTCGACGCAGTGGCTCGCCTTGCAGTGGAGGCTGGGAAACAGGGCGCCCGGGTGCTCGTGATTGTCAACACGGTCCGCCGCGCCATGGAGCTTCAGCAGAAGATCGAGAAGCTGGCCGGCCCATCCAACTCCCGTCTGCTGTTTGGCGTCGCCGGGCGGCCATGTCCGCATCATGCGCGGTTCGCCGCCGAGGATCGCCGCCTCCTCGACGACGCGCTGGAACAGGCGTTCGGAAAAACGGCAAATGCTCCCCGCATCGCCGTCACGACCCAGACGGCCGAACAGAGCCTGGACATCGACGCGGACCTACTCGTGACCGACCTGTGCCCGGCCGACGTCCTGCTGCAACGCATCGGGCGGTTACACCGCCATGAACGATCGCGCCCTACTAAGTTCGAGACGCCGCGGCTTGTCGTACTGGCACCCACGATCGATGTCCTGTCGTCGCTATTGCGGTCGGATGGAAGTGTCATCTCACGGCTTCTCGGCTTCGGCCGAACCTATCCCAATCTGCTGGGATTGGCGGCGACCCGTCGCGAACTGGAGGTGCGGCGCGGTTTAGATCTGCCGCGCGAGAACCGATTGCTTGTCGAAGCGGCGACTCATCCCGAAGCGCTTACGGCCCTTGCCAAGTCGCTGGGCGGCTTTTGGCCAGAGCATGGCAGGACTGTCATAGGTAAGGCCATTGCGCACGGGATGGCGGCGAATATGGCGGAAATTAAGTGGAACAAGCTGTTGGAATCCTTGCCCGAGGGGCTGGACGGCGCGATCAGTACCCGCCTCGGTCTCGACGACCGAATGGCGATCTTCCGGAACGGCGTTGAAGGGCCGTTCGGCCGGGAAGTGACGCGCATCCGCATTCCCGGATGGCTGGTCCCAAACCCATCAGCGGAGGCTGCCCCCGAAAATATCCGGGTCGCGGGCGGCTCGCTGCTGTTCGATTTCGGCGGCATGTCGCTCGGCTATGATCGTCTTGGGCTTAAAGCAACTTAACGTCGGTCTTCGGCGTGTTATTGTCGGTTTTTCTCGCTTGACGCGAGATGGACCGTCGTGGGCCGACGGCACACGATCAAAATCGGAGTCTTCCCCGTATGCGACGGGGGCAGAAAGTAGAACACGGACTTTCTTCAAAAGGGTGTGCCGTCGACCGATGGTACGCCCTTTTTCTTTACGAGGCGCCGGAATTTTGCCTTCGGCACACGAGTTAAAAAACATTGCGTCAAATTGACCCTCATGATCATATGTTGTTCATCGATGTCCGCGCCGATGGTGGAAACCAACAACATCGATCTCTGAACACGTATAGCCGACAATCGCAACCGGGGCGCTGTCTATGGCTAATTGCCTGCTTACGGACCCGATGCTCCCGATCGAGGGGGGTGATGCCACCTGCTCGTCGGCATCTTTGCCCCAGGTCCTGGCTCACCTTTCTTCCGGCATGGTCACGGCATTTCCTGGCCTCGCGCCACATCAGCGGCAGGCTTGGCATCAATTTCTGGTTCAGCTCGGGGCGATAGCTCTCAACCGCGGCGGCCTCGACACACCTCCGGAGGACGAGGACGCGTGGCGTGACCTACTGCTGGCCCTGGCTCCAGAACCGGGTTGGTGCCTAGTGGTTGAGGATCTCCGCCAGCCGGCGTTTTTCCAGCCGCCGATAAAGGAAGGCAGCCTGAAGGGCTTCAACAGAATCGCCGACAAGCCCGATGGCATCGACGTGCTGATCACCGCCAAGAATCACGACGTCAAGGCATTCCGATTGGGTGCGGCCGATCCGCATCATTGGGTATATGCCCTGATCACCTTGCAGACGCAGCAGGGTTTCCTCGGCCGAGGGAATTACGGCATCGCCCGGATGAACGGCGGGTTCGCCAGCCGCGTCCTAGTCGATCTGGTTCCATCCGCCGATTGGGGAGAACGGTTCCGGCGCGGGTTGCGGCTCGCCAGCGCCAAGCGCAACGATCAGCTCGCGTTGCCGTTGCGGTTCCGGCCTGAAGACGGCCTGGCTCTGCTTTGGACCCGCGAATGGGACGGCGCGGAGAGCCTATCGTTCGACGATCTGGACCCGCTGTTCATCGAAATCTGCCGCCGGGTTCGCCTCACCCGCGACGATGCCGGCGGGGTGATGGCTTGGGGCAAGCCCACGGAAGCGGCAAGAGTTGCCGCCAAGGACCTGAAGGGCGTCGTCGGCGATCTGTGGACGCCGGTCCGGAAAAAGGAGCCGGCTGCCCTGACCGTCGGGCCGGGAGGGTTCCGGTACGAATTGGTCGCTGACATTCTGACCGATCCAGAAATCGATCCGCCCCCCGCCTTGAGCAATCTGCCGGAAGATCCGCCCGGCCGGATGCTGCTGCACCTATCCGTGCTGGTTCGCGGACAGGGGACAACCGACGGCTTGTACGAACGCTGGCTTCCCCTGACCCGGGAAACTCGCCGGCGCCTGTTCCGCCGCGAGGACCGTCTTACAATACATGCCATCGCGAAGACGATGATCGAGGATTGCCGGGAGGGCGCAAAGAAGGCGCTGAGGATCGCCTTGCTGTCTCTCGTCCAGGGCGGGCCGGAGGGCGACAGGCTCGACTTCAAGGACAAGCGGGTGGGCGAGGCCGGCGAGGCACTGGACCGGCATATCGACGACTTCTTCTTCAAACATCTTTGGTTGATTGTGGAAGCCGGCGGCGACGATCCAGTACGGACCGCATGGCAGCGGGAATTGTATGTCACCGCCGACGATGTCTTCAATGATTGGTCAATCCGCCTGACGCCGCCTTCACAGCGGCGTGAGAGGGCGCATGCCCTCGCCGAACTCACTTTCACCCGCATCCTGTTCAAAAGGCTCGCCCTGCTGGGGCAGTCAATCGCCCGATCCGAAGAGGAAGCATGATGGAAACCGCCTCAGAGCCTGTCTCCGGTACCAGCCCCGGGGCCGCGAAGGAGCCGACAAAGGCGCTGCGCGAACCGGCGAAATCGCTGTTCAGCCTGGCCCGTGCCTTTGATGATCGAGACGATCGGCTGGGTATCGGCAGCGGTGCCGTGGCGGAGTTGCGGCGCATGCGGCCGGAAGCTGGCGGGTTGCCGTCCGCCTTCTGGCATCTCGCGCTGCCCCGCATCGAGGAGGATTGGATCGGGAGCGTGGCTCAGGAAAAGGCGTGGGCAATCGTGGTCGCCGGAATGGCGACCATGGCACCCGGCGCCCATGCGAGGCATGCGGCTCCCGGCGCCGTGCTTGCTGCCAGCGGCTATGCCGAATCCCGGTTCGTTCGCCTGCTGCGCGCCGAAGGTGACACGCTGGGGGCAGAGGTGCGGACCGTTTGCCTATGGTTCCGTAACAAGGGCCGAGCGATCGATTGGCTAGAATTCGGCCGGTTCGTCCTGGCCCGCTCCGGAGCGCGTTTTCCAGAACGGCTCGATCCAGATGATGAAGCCCACCGCATGGCCCGACGGTATTTCCGCGAACTGACAAGAACCGCAAAGGAAAACGATAATGAGCGTTGAACCGCGCTTCCTTCAGATTCATGCGCTGACACCCTATGTGGCGGCGCTGTTGAATCGCGACGACGTGGGTCGCGCCAAACGCCTGCCCTTCGGCGGAGCGGAACGTACCCGTGTGTCGTCGCAATGCCTAAAACGCCACTGGCGCCGCGCGGTCGACGAATGGTCGTTCGACCAGCTTGGCGTCCCGCTGGCGGTGCGCTCGCGTATCACCTTTCGAAAAGAGATTGCCGAGCCCTTGATCGCCGAGGGATTGCCGAGCGACGTGGTGGTCACTGTCGTTGCGGCGCTCCAAGCCAAACTATTGGGCGCGAGCGCCAAAGCGGAGAAGGAGCGTTCTCAGAAGAAGGGGAGACAGGGCGAAGGGGAGAACTCCTCCGATCTGCTGGAGCGACTGGACACGAACCAGGTGATCGTGCTCGGTCGGCCGGAGATCGAGTTCATCAAGAATGCCGCGCGCGATCTCGCCCACGACGCCACCGCAGTGAAAGACGCCACCAAGGCGGCCGAGACCTACGTCAAGGAGAATCGGGCCAACCTGGAGGCACTGTCAAAGGCGTCGGGGCTCGACGGCGCGCTGTTTGGCCGGATGGTCACCTCCGATTATCTGGCGCGCGGGGACGCCGCGGTCCATGTCGCCCACGCCTTTACTGTCCATGGGGAGGAGGCGGAGCCCGATTATTTCACCGCCGTGGATGACTTGCGCCAGAGTGCCGGCGAAATGGGGTCCGGTCTGATCGCGACTAGCGAGTTGACCAGCGGACTGTTCTACGTGTATGTCGTCGTAGATGTGCGGTTACTGGTATCTAACTTGGAAGGCTGCGATGCACGCGGCTGGCATGAAGCCGACCGCGATCTCGCGTCAAGCGTGGTCGAGCATCTTATCCACTTAATAGCTAGTGTTTCCCCAGGCGCCAAGCGCGGATCGACGGCGCCCTATGGCTATGCAGAGTTGATGATGATTGAGGCCGGAGCCCGCCAGCCACGCAGCCTCGCCAACGCTTTCCTGCGGCCAGTTTCGACGCGAGGCGACCTGCGGGCGAACGCCTTTCGCGGGTTAGGCGAGCATCTGGCGGGTTTCGACCGGATGTACGGCCGGCGCGAATTACGCCGCTTCGCTTCCATTGCCGACCCTGGCGCGCTGCCGGCCGATCCAGCCGAGGGGCTGGACGCCCTCGCTGCCTGGGCTGCCGGCCTAGTTCGCGACGGCGGAGACGCCGCATGACTGCGCCGGCCGTCGATGCTCTGCTTCTGCTGCTTGATGCGCCGCTGATGGCTTTTGGGGTGCCGGTCATTGACCAGAACGGGGTGACCGGAAGGTTTCCGGGTGTGGCGCAGGTGGCGGGACTGCTAGGTAATGCCCTAGGTTGGCGACATGCCGACACGGCGCCGCTCCAACGGCTGCAGGAACGCGTGCGGCTGGCCGCCGCCATCATGCGCAATGGTACACCGATGCGCGACTTCCAGACAGTGGACCTGTCCCAGCCGCACCTTGTCGGTACCGGGTGGACGACGCGCGGACGGCGTCAGGATCGGGGCGGCGGAGAGGCCACGTCTGGCACCCACATCCGCTATCGCTGGTACCGCGCCGGAGAAGCAATTATGGTGGCGCTCCGCCTCGATGCGCCAGAGGAGCGGCCGACCTTGGCCGATCTAGAGGCGGCGCTGGACGAGCCGTTCCGTCCGCTGTTCATCGGTCGAAAGGCATGTCTTCCGGCGGCGCCGCTGCTGGTCCGGCGTTGCCGGGCGGCTTCGCTGGCAGATGCGCTGGCTCTAGGCGTGGCCGAAAGGCAAGCGACGATGCGAAAGGCCGGAGTGCATGGCCCTGAAGCGCCGGAATTCACCGATGCGGAGTGGCCGGAGGACGAGCCTGGGTTTCCTACAACGGGGGACAATTTCGACCGCGGCGTCGTGTATGACCGGCGCGACTGGCGCAACCAGCTCCACGGCGGTGAACGGCGGGTCCGCCGCGGCCGTATCCGCCTGAAGGAGCCGCAGCCGTGACCGTCGCTCCCGATGCATCGCTGTTCATGCTTCACTTCCCGATCGATACCCGTCGGCTGGTTGCCTTCGCGGAAGCTCAGGGGATTGGCGGCGCACGGCGCTTCGATGAAGGCTATGCCGTGCATGCCCTGCTGCGCGCCCTGTTCGGCCCGTCCGCACCCGTTCCCTTCACAGTACGCGCAGCCCGCGATCTACCGGGGCCGGCAGTGCTCGCCTATGGGCCGGAGCCGCTGGCTGGTCTTGCGCATACGGCTGGACTGACGGCCGAACCGCTGGCACATGCTGTCGTCGATTGGGCGCGGGCCGCCGACAAGCCCATGCCGGCCGCGTTTCCGGCGGGCATGCGCGTCGGCTTCGAGGTGCGCGCTTGTCCGGTAGTCCGGGTCGGCCGGAGCACCGTCGCAAAGCGGCCAGGGGCGGAGGTCGACGCATTTCTTTCGGCGCTGGACGCTTACGATCGCTCAGGCGAGGGTGCCGAACGCCCGGTGCGCGAATCAGTTTACCTGGACTGGCTGCGCCGTCATCTGGAGGGTGGCGGTGCCGCCGGGTTGCTGGACGGACGGGTTGACGCGCGGCGACTGCGCACCGTGCTGCGCAAGACCCAGCCGACCGAAGACAAGCCGGATCGCGCGTCCCGCAACTTCGCGCGCCCGGACGTTGTATTTTCGGGGACGCTGCGGGTCGAAGACTCGATCGCGTTCCGTACGCTGCTGGCGCGTGGCATTGGGCGGCACCGGTCCTTCGGCTTCGGAATGCTGCTGCTGCGCCCGGCGGGGAACGACTGAACGGGACGGCCATGCTGAAAGGTCGCCTTGGTCTTGAAACTGCCCGACCTCCCCACGCCGATCGCCATGGGCTGATGTGGTTGTCTCGCGGGAACCTCTATGTCGAGGACGGCACCCTCCGCTTCCGCACCACCGGCATGGACGGGCTGGAAAGCGGCGACTATGCCTTACCATACGGCCCCGACCCTCAGCGCCGCCGTACGCGAGCGCATCTGGACGATGATGACTAATATTCGGAAATCGGCCGACGTTTCATCGTGATGCCTTGGCGCGTCTCTGAGGCTCCCACCCGCAGGCCATCATGTCCCTAGTTTAGGCCGCTGGAAGTTCGTAACCCTGTCGGCAGTTGGCGAGGGGGGGCCGCTGGCATCTGTGAAGATGAATGAGTCAGCTTTCTCGGCAGCCTGTAATAGCTTGGATGCGAGTGCCCATAAGCCAATACGCATAATACTTTCTGATGTAGACAATCCACTAAATTTATCATCGACCGCACGTACATCTTAGTCGATAAGAGCTCACATCTTTGCAACCGAGCATAGCTGGATATCATGAGCGACAACAATAAGCACGGCCTTTCCCGTACCATCAATCCAAGTACGAAAAGGATAATTAGGCAACGTTGCGGCTTTGGTTGCGTAATTTGCGGATCTGCCATAATCGAGTATGAGCATATTGATCCACCTTTCTCCGAAGCAACACATCATGATCCAGAAAGAATCACACTTCTATGTCCCAGCCATCATAGCGAAGTAACGAAAAATATCATTGATAAAGAATATATCAAACAGGCTGATAAAAATCCTGCGGCTAAACAGAGAGGGTATTCTGACCTATTGTTTAGAACGATCTCAAAACCTCCAGTTTTAGTATTTGGGAAAAGAAATATTTTTGAGGGAGGGGGGTTCATTACCGTAGAGGGCGTGCCTCTGATAGCTGCAAAAGCACCAGAAATAGGTTCAGGAGTCTGGAGACTCGATGGTAATATATGCAACTCAGACGGATCGTCTATAGTTAAGATAAATAATAATGAATTCCACCTCCAAGGGCATGCGCAGTTCGATTTTCAACAAATTCAAAACCGCCTTACTGTCAGGGATGAGAAATCGATCATCGTATTCGAAATGGAATTCCAATCGC
The DNA here is from genome assembly GCF_000936425.1 of Skermanella aerolata KACC 11604. Lineage (GTDB taxonomy): Bacteria > Pseudomonadota > Alphaproteobacteria > Azospirillales > Azospirillaceae > Skermanella > Skermanella aerolata. The sequence goes on from NZ_AVFK01000041.1 coordinate 46,223, forward strand.
CGAACTATGTTCGCATCAAGCACATGGTTTCACGATCAAGAAATGTAGTTATTGTTGCACACGATGATGACTTAACGATATGGCGGGAGGACGGACCAGTAAGTTTTACTGCCTGTCGATGGCTCGATTACGGATTGAACATCAGATCTGAGGAAATTTCGTTCTTACCGTGAGGTGTTTCATTTAACTTCAAGCAAGCACTCATCAGCGAGTATGCTTAACTGTCGATATGGTTACTCATACAGGCTGCCGGAAACGCCTGACCCACTCTCGTTACAAGTGCCAGCGGTTCCGCCCCCGCCAACCGCCGATAAGGTTACGAACTTCCAGCGACCTGTATTAGGAATTCCTCCAGTCCGGGTGATGAGTATGACGGATGAATGCTCCCAAAGCTTGACTGAGTGCGGTAAGGTTCGCCACCAGAGTCTATGACAAATGAATAAATTCGGGCGCTTATTTGGCAGAGGTTTCCCCGTGCAGGCGGGGATAAACCCAACACGGGTTCCGTTTTGCTGGCGGCCGCACCGGCTCCCCCGTGCAGGCGGGGACAGACCCTCATCGACCGGCACGATCTCGCCCTTGCTGAAGGCTCCCCCGTGCAGGCGGGGATAGACCCGGCACGACGTACTGCGGCAGGCCGGCTAACATGGCTCCCCCGTGCAGGCGGGGATAGACCCGTCGTGCGGAAGTTCGGCGGCATCAAGAAAACGGCTCCCCCGTGCAGGCGGGGATAGACCTCCTCATCGGGGGGAAGTCGCGTTTGAACTGGCGGCTCCCCCGTGCAGGCGGGGATAGACCCAAGACCACCGGCAACGTCGACTTTGCGAATATGGCTCCCCCGCGCAGGCGGGGATAGACCCATGCACCAGATCTACTCCGACAAGCGGAACGAGGCTCCCCCGTGCAAGCGGGGATAGACCCGGCACGACGTACTGCGGCAGGCCGGCTAACATGGCTCCCTCGTGCAGGCGGGGATAGATCCTGGACGATGTCCGCAGGGCTGCGGCTGATACCGGCTCCCCAGTGCATGCTGGATCTGACAGTATTGTTGTTGGTGCAGCGAGGAAGGTCATGATGCCAATCGTAATCGTTGCTGTTGCGATTACGTGATTTAGCGGTAATCAAGTGGAATCATGCAGCGATACTCGTCGATCTTCAGAAACTCGCGGTGAACCGTCATCGGATCAAGGCCGTGGCCGATGACCAGCGTGTTGAAGTCCTTGAACAGCATCGCGGCCCGTTCCGCTGGATTAAGCTCATGCACGACCGGCATGCAGCCGCCGCCGAGGCCGTCATAACGGCTTGTCCAGCCGGTCCGATCAGGGTACGGCCCGACCTCGATTTCGGTCCTGCCTTTGGCCGTCAGTGCATTCCAGCCGATCGCGGTTTCGATCAGTTTCATGTCCGTCTCCTTGTGCCCGCCGCTTGTGGGGATGCGGTTGGTTCAGTGTTGCCGTTCGGAAGCTGGAAGCAGATTGGGGTCGCCGTCACTGCAGGCGGCTGCATCCGTGATCTGCGCCGATCCGGTCGCGGGATCGCTGCTGGCATGGTTTTGGTTCAGGCTGACAAGCAGATCGACGAGAGTGGAGCAATCGCCGGACATCTCGACCGATTGGGTGGGTCGGCCATAGGCGCGATCCAGGATCGCGTTTGCCGCGACAAGTCGCTCCCCCGGCTTACCCGACCGCATCACCTGCACCAAGGTCTCCAGCGCCTCCATGCTGTTCTGTTGCGCCAGATCCCGGATGCTCACTTCCAGCTTCGGCCGACCGCCGGGGTTGCCGGAAACTCCTTTTGCCCATTTCATTCTGTAAAACTCCTGATCTGAGATATTTCGGCAGTGTAGTTCTGGCGGCGACAGACTGCCCGCCGAGTAAAACATCCTGACCACGGCCGGCGGCGCACGGGCCATGCCGCCGATCACGATCTCCGCCCCAGCGGTTCCAGCCCCATCGCCATCAGCCCGACATAGGCGGCACCGCGCCACTTCTGGCCGTAGGCGGTCAGGCACTCCAACCCGTAATCCTGACCGACATGGACCACGGCGCCGTCCAGCAGGGACATGCCGGGACCATCAAGCATGAAGGCGTCGCAGCCGGCGCAGCGGTCGAAGCTGGGTTCGGCGCCGTGCCGCCGATGCCAGACGTTCTCGGCTTCGCCCCAGGCGACCCGGCCTGCCTCGATCGACAGCAGGCCATGCTCAAGCCAGTGGTCGGTTCGGTCCTTCAGCCACAGACGCCAGTCTTCAGGGGTATCACTGGCAGGGGCAGGGGTTTTGGGTTGAAGAAACGCTTCTCGGATGGCCTTGAGCGCGTTGGGGTTGATGTCGTTGACGGTTCCGCTCGCACTGCCTGCCTTTTTGGACACCGGTTGGACACCTGGAGGGGTCTGGTGTCCAACTCTAACCTCTTGTTCTATATAAGGTTTGGACACTTTGGACACTTTGGACACCTGAGATGGATGATCTCGTGCGCGCGACCCCCGCGTCGTGGCTTCATGGTCCATTTTTCTGTCCACGTCCGGAGCCTCGTCTGGAGCTTCGGAACCATGGATCTCCTGTTTCAGGTGCCCAAAGTGTCCAAAGTGTCCAAACCCCTTATCCGTCAATGGGTTAGCGTTGGACACCTGCCCCTTTTCGGTGTCCAATCGGTGTCCAAACTTCTCCTTCTGATTGTTGAACTTAGAGACTTTGTCGCCAAAACGACCTTCCCCAACGCTGTCGATGGTCGAAATCGTGGCGTTGATGGCGTCGAGGATGTTGGACACCGGCTTCGGCGCGGTCATGGCCGCCCTCCGTCGTACACGGTGAAGGGCGCTTCGCCGGCGGCGTTGGTGGACCTGCCGAAATGAGCGCGGGAAAGGGCATACACCTGGACATGACCAATCTTAGGCACGTACCTGACCGCCAGCCGCTTCGCATCGGTTCGTTTCGCCAGCAGGCCGCGATCATTCAGCACCTTCGCGATCTGCTGTTCCTTCAGCGCCCCGCCTGCCGCTTCCCGGATACGTTCAGTCGGCAGATAGACCGCGCGATCGTCATGCCACGCGACGGCATCCCGCATGCCGCCGTCTCCATCGACATGTCGGATCGTCACGCCCCACCGTTCCGCGATCCAGCGAATGATGTTGCCGATTGCCTGATCTTCGGGGTTCAGGACGACGGCATCGGTGGAAGCCAGGAACCGACACCATGCCCAATTAACCGCCTCGGAAACCTCCATGGACGCCGGCAGAAGGTTGAATGCCTTCGCCATTTGCCCGGCAACAAGCAGCAGCGCGAACGATATGGCCGCCCGGATCAGGGCGCTGTCGGCGCCCGGTCCGGCGAGCTTCCGCGCGGCCTGGTTGACGCTCTCGCGCAATCTGTCAGGGTCGCGGTGCATGCCCTCCGCGATCAGCGCCTTGACGAAGGCCGGACCGGCATGACCGTGGTTCCGGCAGGCGGCATCGATGGCATTCAGCACGTCCTGTCCCGCATTCCGGTTGACGCTGGTCACGTCGATGTCGGGGAAGCGGACGGGCATACCGGTGGCCCATTGGCCGCCATCGCCGCGCACCTTCTCCTCCAGGGAGCATTCGCCTGACAGGATCGCGAAGGTGTTCCAGGCGTAGGGGGTCTTGAGCTTCGCCCCCGCCGTCATGCGGGCTTTTCCGACGCCGCCGGCGATGCTGTAGATCAGGCGGCCGATCACCTTCCCATCGGCATGAGCCATTTCGTCTAAGGCCAGCACGGTCCCGTTCGCCCGCTGGGCCAGTCCCTCGACCGCGTTCTCGGTCGCCCGCATCGACTGGAGAAGGCCGTTCCCGATCTTCGTCGACGACCAGGGCGAGACCGCCAGCCGTTGCGCCGTCGTCTTGCCGGCTGATGTCATGCCCGACAGGTTGATCCCGCACGCCTCCATGCCGGCAAGTTCGAGGACCGGTCCGGCGAAGCCGCCGATGATACCGAGATGCCAGTGCGGGCAGTTGTCCGCCTTGATCACCGTCTCGATGGCCGCGCGCCAGTCATCGAACGTGCCGGCCGCAGATGGGACGGGGAGCCGGGCGCCGGCCGACAGTTCCAGGTTCTGCCCATCCGGCAAGCCGCTCACCTCGCCGCTTGGATCGACGAAGACGGGGACGTCCGCCGTCAGGCGATGCCAGCCCGGCCGAGAGACGACGACCATCTCCCGCGTCGGTTTGGCGGCCTTCAGGATGGCGACCACGATGGCTTCGCCATCAGCCTCGACGCGAAGACCGGCTTCGAACAGCGCGGCCTTGATCTCGACCCCATTCATGCGCCCCAGGTCGGCACGATCGAAGTCCACCAGCCGGGGCTGGCCGCTCATGTCCTGAACGGCGACCCGCAAACCATAAGCGTCGTCCTGATCGGCGTGGCGCAGCATCGCGATCACCCCAAGGGGCGAGAACACGGGGACCATCGTCTCCTCACCCGAGGAGATGCGGGTGACCTTGTGGACCCATATGTCGCCGCCGGGCATGTGCCGGTAGCACAGGCGCGTGCCCCCAAGCGCCGGCAGCGGATAGGCTGTCACGATATCGTCCAGTTCGGCGGCATGCTCCTTGTCAGCATCGGCCGCAGCCGCCTCGTCTTCGGACGGTTCGAAAGGTTCTGCCGCCTGCATGCCGGCCCGCACCGCATCCAGGCCGTCGCGCAGGAAGATGTCGAGCCAATCGGCCTTTTCGCCGGCCGCACCCGGCATGGCGATCGCGACCGATACGCGGTCGTGCAGCTTCGCGCCGAAATTGCGGGCCGCTTTCTCGCCACGCCGGCTGGCCGGCTTGCTCAGGGTGCGCTTCTCGTCGCGATCGGCCGCGACCGTGATGTGCTTGGTTGCCGGCCATGGCTGGAACGCCTCGATCCCGCTGGCGGAAATTGCCGCGGCGACCACCACCTTCCCGGCTTCGATCTCGGTCCGCATGGCGACCGCCACGGCGGCACCGGTCTCGATGCCTTCGCATACGATGATATGCGGCGCCGTCGCCGGATCACCCCATAGCACCGACCTGCCGGCCGTGCTGACGCCATCGGATGCGCGCACCGACTTCTTCGGGTCGCGGCCGTCAAGATCAGCCTTCCCCTGACCGTCAGGCGCGACGTAGATCCGGAAGGCATGGCGGCGGCCCATGGCGTCGATCGTCTCAAACACCGCGCACGGGAACATGCCCACCAGCTTCGGCTTCGCGCCAGCAGCGTCGGGTAGATCGAAGTACCCCAGCGCCTTGATGCCGACAGTCTTGGTGGTCGGCATCAGCATAGCCGCTGGCTCGATCCCAAGCCGGAAGGCGAGATACTTTCGCGGCAGCGCGTCGTCACGGTTCTCCGCCGGCGCCGACAACAGGCTTGCGGCGTCCTGCTTCTGACCGCGCGGACCGCCGCCGCCTTCCTCGATCAGGTCGGTGCAGCCGATGATTTCGGCCACGCGGACCTTGGCCTTCTCGAAGTCGATGCCCTCGCGGGCCGACACCACGTCGAAGATGCTGTGAGATCCACCCTCATCAGGCCGCTTGCCGATGCAGGTGCAGAAGGCGCATGCCTTGCTGTCATCCCAGCGCCAGTCATCCTTGCCGCCATGATCGGGATACGGACAGTTGATGTGGCCGCGACCACCCCGCCAGTCGATGCCGATGGCGCTCAGGACGTCGAGTTCATGGCCGGCGACCGCTTCCTTGATCGGGTCGGTTCTGACGTACCGCGCGCCCGTCATCGTTTGGTTCCCGACAACCTGCGGAGCGCCTGTTGACTTGTACTAGGGGCATTCCCCTCGCTTGTCAGCAAGCCACGACGCGGTGGGGGTGGTAGATGACGCGCAGTAAGCTTCCCAGGCCGAGCGGCATTATGTTCGCTGCCGGCTATATCGATGTCAGTCGGCGGCTGCTTAATTTCCTCGCCCATCGCCAACCACGATATGAAGTCGCCGTCCATGACACCAGTTCGGCCGGCGAGCTTTGAGAGTTTCAGGCGGCCAGCTTTCGCTTCACGATAGATCGTTGTGCGGGAAATGGAAGCAAGCGTTTTAATCTGTTCAATCGAATAAAACGCCCGTCTCCATGGCTGATCCGAAGACACATTACCCACGATCGGCACACAAGAGCCGCAGGATATATTTGCCATGGTGGGGCTCCGTCGTTGATTGGGACGGATTTCTATTTACACCATGACGTGTCTGGCCTCACCACCTAGCGCTGACAGAAATCCCTACGTTATAAAAGGGGTTTTTCTGTCAGTTTCTCGACCTTCCCGGATATCTGTTCTGGCGCGCTTCATGGCGGTCCGGAGACTTCCCTCATCCACATCCGGAACGAAATGCTTAACCAGAAGCCACAGGAGTACCGAGACGGCCGGGATCGGATCTCCGTCATCAGTGAAGTCAACCCTGAATTCCAAGCCATAGTGCTGGTCGATCGTCAGGACAAGTTCATAGATGAAATCGTCGAGATGTTCGTGAGATGGCCTTCCGGCTGAGGCAGGACCGACGAGTTGCGTCGCGGCTGTCAGTGTCTTGGTCGCCGCCTGGTGTAGTTCGCCAATCACTCCACCCAGGATATCCAAGCGGTCCAGGGTGATGTCACTCGCTTCATTGATCGCGTGGATCAGCATGCTGGCCGCGTCGGCGATCCGAATAGCTTCGCCACGACGTTCCGCCCGCTCTGGCGACGTCGTTTCTGTACGGCGCGCGTAATAGCGGGTGGCATAAGCTTCGAAGTCGGCGATCGGGTCGCCGACCTCCTTGTCGCCTCGGTCGTCTCCTGGGTTTACAGCGACGCCTGCATCCATTTCGTACTGCCGAAGCTGATCGGCGGACAGGCGATGAAAATCAGTTTGCTGGAGGGCACGACGCCAGCCGATCTTTTCGGCTTGGACGGGAATGTTATCGCTGGCGTTTTTATCGACGGGCATGTTGATCTCTCAGGTTTATGAGAGCCGCCATTTACCCCTTCATCTTCCCCAATGAAAGGTTCGAAAGACATATCAGGAAGCAACAAGATAGCCCTGAGTGTTGCAATCAGGGAGTTCTGCTGCATTGGCCAAGCATGATATCTACTGTCAGCGCATAAGCTGGAAAGCTGACCTCGCTCCGAGCCCCGAAGACTGGCTGCCGTTGCGTGCTTCGATGGAGAGTGGCGGTCACGTGCTTTTCAATCACCATGACGGGGCGCCCCGGTGGCCGAAACCCCTTTGCCTGATTCCGCAAATTTTTTTCGAGGCGTGGGGTTAAATGAAGTCGGTTTTAGATTTCGAGGGTCGGGCTGTCGTCGAAGGAGATTAAAAGCACCGCGTCGTATGGGACCCGTGACGTCGATGGTGGGGTTGTCCGGTGTGGCTTCACCCGGCAGGCGGACCGCTGGTGAAGGCGATCAGGCTGTCGTCCGGTCGCCATAGGGCGACGACATGCCTCCGGCGCCGGCTTCACGCGGCGAGATCAGGCTCGACCGCCCGTACCGGAGGCACGGCCTTGATCGCTTCCCGCCGCTTCAGCAGATCGCCGACCCACCTTGCATTCGGAGGGGTCGGGCTGGAGCGGAAGGAGATTAAAAGCACCGCGCGGTATGGGACCCGCTGCGGCGATGCTGGGGGGAGAGCGCCCCTTTACGACGTTCCGCTGATCGACACCGCCAATGCAGCCGGCGAGAGTATCTGCTGCTGGGGAGAGGGCAGGAGCACAAGCCGCCGGCTTGACGGCATGAGCGGTGCTGCTGAAGCGGATGCCGCCGATGTGGACGGCATCCTGGCGGAGGGGTGAATGATGACGACGCACGACGAGGCGCGCCAGTCGCTCGAAGCGGAATAACCGCAGGATGAAGGACGATCCGGAGACGATGCACAACAAGGTACTGCATCGGCGGATACTGGAGACTTGGGAACGGAGCAGTCCGAAAATGTACGCCCGGCTGAAGAAGGCGGGAACGCTGGAGATGACGGCGTTCGTCAGCCAGCAGCGGATGTGGGCGGAACAAGCGCTTCTGATGAAGTCGGGGATGCCAGTAACGGACGCGACGGAGGAAGCGGAGAAGGGGTGGCTGATGCTGGAGCCGGAGGACGATCCGGAGGAGGCAGCCGACGAGGAAGCGGAAAACGAACTGCTGGACAGGTAGAGCCGATCGCCGCAGAGACCAGGGTCGAAGCTCCGGAAGTCTCGCCGGCAAAGCCGGCAGGTATCAGCGGGAAGGGACAGGACAGCATCTTGAAGCCCAACACCTCGTACAAACTGGCGTGGGTGCCGGACGGGGCGCCGATACTGGCGCTGATGGTGGTCCCTCTGCCGATGGGGGCGGAGAGGATCGATCAGCGTCGATATCTAGACCTGATGACGCTGCGGTTGTCGGATCTGCTGGACCGGCAGGAGGACCCGGAGGAAGCGGCGCGACTGGTGGCGAGGGAGTTTGACCGGGCGGGGCTGGCGCCGGGGGACGTGCGGACGCACAGCCCGCTAGCGTGCGCGATGGACCTGATCGAGGACAACCTGCTGTTCAGGATGTGGCTGACGTTGACGGACGTCCTTGAGGAACCGGAACAGGCGATACCGCACCCCAACGCGCTGGAGGTTCTGAAGGAAACGGATCTGGCGACGTATCTGGAGAACGTGCCGGCGATGTCGCCGGAATGGTGGCGTCTACCGCTGCTGACCTGCACCGGCGAAGCTGGTGACGCTTCACATCAGCGACAGCGCCAGCAGCACCACCGTCAAGCCCATCAGCGCAGCGGGGGCGGTGTAGCCCTGGTGAAGCATCATCGTCATGCCGGTGAGGTTCACGATGATAGCGAGGGCCGTCACCGACACCATGGCTTGCTCCGACATCCTGGCTTGCTCCGACATCCTGACCTCCCGCTTCTCAAGTTCAGACGCCCTTCGTGGATCTCACTTCAGCAGGTTGATGATGGAAGCGATAGCGGCAATCACGGCGCTTACTGCACCAACGGTTATGGTGATAGGCATGATGAAGCTATCGCGGTTCAGCCTCCTGTCTTCGGCAGCCAGCTTCATTTGCTCGAAGTCGAACTTCCGCATTTCGATTGACAGCTTCTCAGCTTCGACCATCAGCTTCTTCTGTTCGGCGCCAAACTTCTCGCTTTCCTCTCGATCGCGTCGCAAGCGGGCAACCTGTTCC
>NZ_AVFK01000054.1 GCF_000936425.1 Skermanella aerolata KACC 11604
GTCCTCTCGTCTGCGGGCGGGTGTCCGGCTCAATGGCGTCAGCTGACATCAATGACCCACTATCTGCCATCACGGTCAACGCTGCCAATGGTCCGTCAACAGCCTAATCTGTTTGCCCGACCGCCGCACAGCTGCCGCCTGTTCTTCGATCGCCAGCGCCGCTGTCGCCCTGAAGCCGTATGTCTCAGGCGAATTGCAGGCAGTCGATGCTCTTGGGCTTCAATGTAACCTCATCCAGCTCGATCATGGTTCAGAGAAACACCTTCCCCCTTCCTCATGGGTACCGTCCCGCAATATGTCGCCCACGCCTCCATCAGCAGGCGCCGCTTCTCGAACAGATCACCCCGACGATATGCGGCTTCCACTTTGTCGGAGATGCTGTGCGCCAGCGCCATTTCCGCGACATCCCGTGGGAAATGTGTCTGCTCAGCAGCCCAGTCCCGAAACGTAGAGCGAAAACCATGAGCGGTCAGGTCATCCCGCTTCATGCGCTCCAGCACCTTCAGGAGGGCCATGTTCGACAGCCCCTTGCCGGGGTTCCCGCCAGGGAACACGAACCCGCCCGGTCGTCCCTCGACCATCTCCGCTGCCGCCTGTTGGTCTCGAAGTAGCTTGATCACCGGCGCCGAGAGTGGGATCCGGTGTTCTCTGCCAGCCTTCATTCGGCTTGCGGGAACTGTCCATATACCTTCCGCCAGACTGATTTCACCCCATCGCGCGCCGATCACCTCACCGGTCCTGCCGGCCGTCAGGATCAGAAATTCCAACGCCCGCGCCGCATGCCCTTCCTGCGACCGGAGTGACGTCATGAAGGTGCCAATCTCGGCATAGGGCAACGCTGGATGATGTTGGACCTTCTGGACTTTGGCGCGGAGGGGGAGGAGGTGATCCAGATGGCCGCGCCAACGGGCCGGATTGTCGCCTTGCCGGAAATCGCGCACGGTCGCCCAGTCGAGCACCGCTTCGATGCGACCACGCACCCGGCTCGCGGTCTCCGTCTTCGTTCTCCAGATCGGCTCCAGCGCCTTCATCACCAAGGCAGTATTCACAGCCTGAACCGGCAAATCGCCGAAGACCGGGTTCGCGTAGGTCTCCAGGGTAGACGCCCATTGTGCGGCGTGCTTCTCGTTCTTCCATCCCAATCGATGTGCGTCGATGTAGGCGGCCGCGCATTGACAGAATGTCATGGCCTTGGACGCCTCCAACTTGGCGGCCAAGTTCCTCGCCTGACGACCCGCCAACGGATCGCGCCCATCGAAGCGCTCAGTCCGGCAGGAGGTCGCTTTTTCGCGTGCTCCGGCCAAGGTGACGGCGTGTACTGGCCCCAGCCCCATGTCGCGGCGCTTCCCGTCAACCCGAAACCGGAACACCCATGACTTTGCGCCGCTCGGCCCGACGCGAAGGTAAAGCCCTCCACCATCTGCATACAGCCCCGGCTTCGTTAGCCGCGTCACCGCCAAGGCTGTCAACTGACCGATCTTCCGCGCCATGCTCGTCCCATCATGCCTGTTCAGGAACATCGCCGGAACTCTGTTCCATCCATTGTACCATCCACCAGGGGCGGATTCGGAGAGACATACAGATACAAGTAGGAACAGCTGAACGTCAATAGGCTGATAAGATTAGTGTTTTTGAAACACCTAGATATACGCAGGGGCGCCAGTTGGGCGGACACCCTATCCGCCACTTCCCCCGTTCCGGGGCGTCCGTGGAAATCCACCGGCGTACAGCTTTCCCTTACAGACCAAAGCACCGTCGGCGACCGCCAGTTCCGGAGCGATCCGCAACTCGCGCGCCTTCGTGTCGATCGATAGTTTGCGGCAACTTTGGGCGCCCTCCGCCCAGATCTCCTTCAGCCGCGCGATGACCGACGGCGATAGAATTGGGCGCGTCCTTGCCCAGCACAACCCTAAGCGAGCTTAGCGCGGGCCGTCAGGGGATCATCGATCGCGTCGGCATGGCGAAGGCGAATAATGCTGCTTTCCTCGTTCATGGCGTATCGCCCGTTGGAGGTTCAGGCAGCATCCGTACGATACTTATCCTGGCTCATCCCGGCCATCCCGATCTGCGGCATCCGGAGCCTGAGGCGATTGGCGCGCTATGGCCGAACATGGCAGAGCATGTCGCCCACCGCCGGCGGACCAAAGGCGCGGTCGTGTAGGAGGCCGCCAAGCTGATGGTGTTCAAGCTTACGACCGCCGCCACGAAAGCTTGGCGCCACCTTTGGGGTGAAAATCAGTTGCCCAAAATCAATCAGAGCATCACATTCCGCGACGGCACCGAGGTCTTCGACCCCCTCACAGGATGCCGACTGATCGGACCGTCACCCTGATTCCGGCATAGCTTCCATCGACGCCGTTGATGGCCGATGTCTTTGAGCAAGTTCTCATACGTCCGCTCCAATTTCCTTCCAGGCTGGAGCGCGCACGGTATTCGCCAGCAGTGCCGACAGCGCGGGAGAACCCATTGATGCTCGCCACCAACAGCCCGTCGATTGGACGGTTCGACAAATCCTTCCTTGTCCACATGATCAAGGATTTTTTCCTTGTTCTGCTGGCTGTAACGATGCTCGAGTTCACGTTCAAAGCTGTAGGTGTCTTCTACAACTACAGCATGAATGGAGCGACACAGGCGCAGGTTGTCGCTGATGACCTGGCCGAGAACGTCCGTTCGATCATGCGGAACGAAGGTGGGCCAGTCGCCGCTCGCACCATGTATCCGATCTTGCAGAAGAACTGGGCAGAGCTCGGTTACTCTGTCGCAATTGTTCCCTCTGATGTCACCATTCGCTCCATCAAGAACGGTTTCGACTTTGTTCCGGCCGGCATTCCTGAGTCCTGGCCCCAAGGTGAATTCAAGGAGGCGGCGGTCCAAATTACGGCCGAGACCTTCTGTTTGTCGTGCCATACCGAGGCGCGGGTCGGCGATGTCCTGGGCACCGTCATCGTGCACAATTATCTGGAACGCGATTTCGCGATCTGGTTCGAACAAATTCGTCTCGCAGCGGGCTTCGCTCTCGCCAAGATCATGTTGCATTCCGTACTTCTGTTTTTGATCCTGCGCGCTCGGATGGAGCCGCTTTTGCGATTGCGCTCCGTGGTCAGCAATCTTTCGAAGGCTTACAGTGCGCTGGATCAGAGGGCAGAGATCCGGACGGAAGATGAATTCGGCGCGCTGGCGTACGATTTGAACATCTTTCTTGATCGCATCAACCGTCTGATCGCTGAACTCAATCAGGTCCTGCTGCGCGTCGTGGCGGTGAATGACGATATCGTCACCGTCCAAAGCGATCTGCGCGGCCAGATCGACCGCGTGGTGACAGGCGTTCGGCGGCTGGAGCGGGATGCGATGATGGCTGCCAAGCGCGAGCCTCGCCTCTCCGACGATTGGTTCAAGGCAATCCGCACGGCGGTTCAGGCGCTGGATGACAAGCTCGCGCAGGCGGGCGAGATTCCGCAGGCAGGCGAATTGCTTGAGGCGCTGCGTACTGTGGTCGGGCATGCCGAGACCCAACTGGAGACGTCGGAGAAAGTCTTCGAAAGGCTTGCCGCTGTTGGGGACGACACTGAGAATCTGAGAGGTGCCATGGCCGAGATGACACGGCTGGAAGAGCGCATGAAAACGATCATCGAGACAGGTGGCACCTTGGTGCGCCGGCTCCAGCCGGAGGTCGGACAAGTGGTATGATTGCTTGATGAGCGCGGAACCGCCTGTTCGGACCAATCGAGATGGCCGAAGTGAGCGGCGTCGGCCGATCCAGCTCAGTTCCCTACAGGACGTCAGCGGCCGGTGTTTCAGCCAAAGCGACCTCGATGGCGGTCCCGGCCCGGCGCAGGCGCTCGATTTCACCCAAGTAGGACGCCTTTGCCTCCGGGCTTGTGCCGCCGTCGGAGTATATTTTGCGCCGGTGTCATACAAAACCTCTTGACCCATCTTTTTAGAATCGTTCAAAATTGTTTTCTGGTCTCAAAATAGGGAGCAGGGCCGGGCGAGGTGCGGGAGGCGCCCGGTGCGGCCGACGGCGAAGGGCAGTTTCGGACCCGTGTGCGGGTCAGATGAAGTTATGCAGTACGAGTTGTTGCCACAAAAAACACAAATGACGCAGGAGGCAATGATGGACGCAGAATCCAAAGAGAGCGCAGGAAAGTGCCCGATGGGCGGAGGGAACCGCAGGCGCGGGAATCGCGACTGGTGGCCGGAGGCCCTCGATATCGAGATGCTCCATCGGAACTCAGCCATGTCCGATCCGATGGACAGGGACTTCGATTACGCCAAGGAATTCCAATCCCTCGACCTGGATGCGGTGATCAAGGATCTGCACGCCTTGATGACGGATTCGCAGGAGTGGTGGCCGGCGGACTTCGGCCATTATGGCGGGCTGATGATCCGGCTGGCATGGCACAGTGCTGGCACCTACCGCATCACCGACGGGCGCGGGGGAGCCGGCGCAGGCCAGCAGCGATTCGCACCGCTCAACTCCTGGCCCGACAACGCGAACCTCGATAAGGCGCGCCGCCTGCTGTGGCCGATCAAGCAGAAGTATGGCCGGAAGATCTCCTGGGCCGATCTGATGGTTCTGGCCGGCAACATTGCCCTCGAGTCGATGGACTTCAAGACCTTCGGCTTCGCCGGCGGCCGCGTGGACGTCTGGGAGCCTGAAGAGCTATTCTGGGGTCCTGAGGGAACTTGGCTCGGCGACGAACGCTACAGCGGCGAACGCCAGCTCTCGGAACCTCTCGGCGCGGTGCAGATGGGGCTCATCTACGTCAACCCGGAGGGACCGAACGGCAAGCCGGACCCGATCGCGGCGGCCAGGGATATCCGCGAGACGTTCTCCCGCATGGCCATGAACGACGAGGAGACCGTGGCGCTGATCGCAGGCGGCCATACCTTCGGCAAGACTCATGGTGCGGGCGATCCGTCCTTCATGGGACCGGAGCCCGAGGCCGGCGCGCTCGAGGATCAGGGCCTCGGCTGGAAGAGCAAGCACGGCACGGGCTTTGGGGCCGATGCCATCACCGGCGGTCCTGAAGTCATCTGGTCACAGACACCGGTCAAGTGGAGCAATCACTTCTTCGACAACCTGTTCGCGTTCGAATGGGAGCTGACCAAGAGCCCGGCCGGTGCATTGCAATGGCAGGCTATCGGCGCTGAACCGTCGATCCCCGATCCCTTCGACCAGTCGAGGAAACGGGTGCCGACCATGCTGACGACCGACCTGGCGTTGCGCTTTGATCCCGCCTACGAGAAGATCTCGCGGCGGTTCCATGAGCATCCCGAACAATTCGCGGATGCCTTTGCCCGCGCCTGGTTCAAGCTTACCCATCGCGACATGGGGCCGACCGTGCGCTATCTCGGCCCGCTTGTCCCGCAGGAAACATTGCTCTGGCAAGACCCGGTTCCGCCGGTCGATCATCCGCTGGTCGATGAAAGTGGCATTGTCGACCTGAAAGCACGGGTTCTTGCTTCCGGTCTGTCTGTCTCTCAGCTGGTCTCGACGGCCTGGGCCTCGGCTTCAAGCTTCCGTGGTTCCGACAAGCGCGGCGGCGCCAACGGCGCACGCATTCGCCTCGCTCCGCAGAAGGACTGGGAGGCGAACGAACCCGCTCAGCTCCAACAGGTGCTTCAGAAGCTTGAGGCAATCCAAAACGACTTCAATGCTTCCGCCGGTGGCGGCAAGAAGGTCTCGCTCGCCGACCTGATCGTGCTTGCCGGTGGTGCCGCAATCGAGAAGGCGGCACAGGACGCGGGGTTGAACGTTCAAGTTCCCTTCTCGCCGGGTCGCACGGATGCTTCGCAGGAGCAGACCGACGTCGAGTCCTTCGCACCGCTCGAACCTCGGGCCGACGGCTTCCGCAACTATATCCATAGCTCGAAGCACCAGTTCATGCAGCCCGAGGAGGCCTTGGTGGATCGGGCGGCCTTGCTGCGGCTGACCGGACCAGAGATGACCGTCCTCCTCGGAGGCCTGCGCGTCCTCGGCGCCAATACCGGCGGCTCCAGGCACGGCGTCTTCACCAACCAGCCCGAGACGCTGACGAACGACTTCTTCGTCAACCTGCTCGACATGAGCACGGAGTGGCAGCCGCCGAATACCGAGGGAGTCTACGAGGGCCTGGACCGCAACACCAAGGCAGTCAAGTGGACCGCCACCCGCATCGACCTGATCTTCGGTTCGCACTCGCAGCTTCGAGCATTCGCCGAGGTTTATGCGTGCAGCGACTCCAAGGAGAAGTTCGCGAAGGACTTCGTCTCGGCCTGGACGAAGGTGATGAACGCCGACCGCTACGATCTCGCGCGGCCGCTGCATTGATCTGAAGCGTTGGATGAAACCAGGGCAGCCATTCAAGGTATCTTGGAGCGCCGCCTTGGTTTCCAGTGCCGAGACACCATCCCGGTTGCCGGCGTGTTCTCTCGGGATTGCAGCCGATTTATGCCGCGAACGAACTGATCGCCGCCCAAGGCGGTACGTGCGCCCCTTCGTGCCCGAACACCATGCGCACTCGCGTAATTCAGGAGAGTATTTCGGCGATGCCTGTTTCGTCATGATGATCCCGGTTACTCAAGAAAAGAGACTTCCGACAAACCGGGTGCGGTTCATAAATTAAAAAAAGGCCGCCCCGAAGGGCGACCTGAGTTTAGGGAGGAAACGCCCGATAAGGCGATACAACATCACTGTTGCATTGCGATAATAGACTTGGCTATTGCATAGTTCCATGAAGAAGTTAAAGTTGTTTCTGCATTGCCGCTTTTCGTTTTTGCATATTCCTCTTTATTGTGGCAAGAAAAGCTCCTGAACCTAATAAATTATCTTTTTCAGTTTCGTATTATTTCTGATGAGGTACGATTTTCATGCAGTAAATTTAATCTGTTTTCGTACGTCAATAAACCCAAGAGTGGACGGCTGGCCACCAGGAGGCAGGGTCCTAATACCACCTCGCACCGAAAATTCTGCACGGCATATCCGGTCATAGCTGGATAACTTGCCTGGAAGCAACCGGCGACCTTGCTCAGTCTCCAGTGACTGGATCAAGGTCGCTGGCGAGAGCAACATCAAGATGAACGGGATTGTGCAAGGTGTTGGCGACCGGCGACCACAGCGTCGCATGCTTGATCAGCGCGTTAAGAGCATCGCGCGGCGCATCGGCTTCCAGGTGGACGGTGACGTGGATGGCTTCGAAGCCGATCGGCTTGGGGTCGCCTCTCCCAACTCTCCAACCGGCAGACATGTCGATCTCGGCTGACAATTCCAGTTCCAGCCGGTGTATTGGGATGTTGCGAACGACAGCATTGGCGTGAATGCCTACGGCCAAGCAGGAACCAAGCGCGGCCAGAAGCGCTTCCAAAGCGTTGGGAGCGGCTGTCTCGCTCAGCAGTCCTTCCGGTTCATGCTCCATGACCGGCTGGGCCGGAAGATCACGGATGTAGTTCAGCTGATGGAAGCGGCCCTGGGCGACGGTTCGGCATCGCAGTGTCCGAATGATGTTCAGGCTGCTCTCTTTCTTGGCGGACTGGGAGCCCGGCTCGGGTGGGAAACGATCTGTTGACGGAGCGGCAGGCTTGGGCATCGCGGCATCCTTTTGCTGGTACTAGTTGTTAGTAGACAAGTGATCCGGGAGCGCGTTGTATCCAACCGGATGCCAGTAGGTGCTGGACATTCCGCTGAGTGACCGATGCGATTGTTCAAGGAACATTGGCCGAAGTTTCGGCTTGATCATCGTAAGTGTTTCCCGTTGCCAAGTCACGCCGTCAAAACCGGCGAGCGGGAAAGCAAAAATGCGGCGGATGCATGCTCGATTGGGACGATCTTAGATTTTTTCTGGCTCTGGCGCGCACCGGAAGCCTATCGGCGGCGGCCCGCGATCTGCGGGTCGCCCAGTCGACTGTTGGCCGCCGGCTGACCTCGCTCGAGGCCAGCCTCGGCGTACGGCTGCTGAACCGCACGCCGGATGGCTATATGCCGACCCTGGCCGGCGAGGAGGTCCGCACCCAGGCCGAACGCCTCGAAGCGGAAGCGTTGAGCCTTGAGCGCACTGTTGGCGGGCGCGACAGTCGCCTGGCAGGTCTGGTTCGCGTCACCTGCGCCGAAACCATCGCCAGCTACCTTCTGGCGCCCTGCTTCGCGGCACTGCATGCGGAACATCCCGATATGATGGTCGAGCTGATCTCCAACCCGCGCGAGCTGAGCCTCGCCATGCGCGAGGCCGAGATCTCCGTGCGTCTGACGCGATCGGATCAGCACGATCTGGTGGTCCGGAAGATCGGCACCCTGGACTTCGGGCTCTATGCGGCCCCAACATATCTGGAGCGCCAGGGTGAACCAGGCTACAATGCTGGCTGTACGGGTCATCACCTGATCACACAGCTCGATGACATCCAGGATGCGGCGCAAGCCAATTGGCTGGCCGATTTGGCGCCGCGTGCGCGTATCGCGGTGCAGACCAACAGCCACGAAGCAGCACTGCTGGCCGCCGCGCATGGCGGTGGTCTGGCGTGCCTGGCGCGCTTCCGGGCCGATCGGGAATGCGGGCTTACTCGCCTGACGACGCCATCACCACCCCCGAGCGCCGGAATCTGGCTTGTCGTGCACCGCGACAACCGCCACACGGTCCGGATCAGAACTGTTCTCAGCCACATCAGTGACTGCGTTCACGGATTGGGCGGGATATTGTCGCCAGACACGAAGAAGTCTTCATAAGAAAGGCGAGCCCGATCGCGAAAAGCAGCATCCCTGCTTTCAGACTTTAAAGGCGATGCGGATTTGCATAGTTGGTCGCCGTATTTGCATACGATAGAGCGAACAACTTCTTTAGTCTGACTCTGTTCTGTCCTGCACGCAGGCGGCAGTTCATCGCCGCCGCCGCCGGCTGCCGCGTCCGGCAGCCGTATTCGGCCTCCGTGCAAAATCGATATCACCTTTTCACAGGACTTTCGCATGCCTTCCGTGCGCACAGACGCTGACGACTTGGTCGTGCCTCTTCATGTCGAGGAGCTATCCGTCACCCGGCGTCGTGTCGTCGGCCAGACGGTGCGGATCAGCACCGCTACCCACGAGCGCGAGCAATTGGTCGATGAGGAACTGACGCACCACCTGGTCGAGATCGAACGGGTGGCGGTTGGGCGTGTCGTCGATTCCGTACCGCCGGTCCGCGAGGAGGGTGACGTCACGATCGTACCGATCGTCCAGGAAGTCGTCTTCATCGAGCGTCGGCTCGTCCTCAAGGAGGAAGTTCACATGCGTCGGGTACGGGTCACCACTCGTCATACGGAAACAGTGACCCTGCGTGAGCAGGAGGCCGTGATTACCCGTAACGCCCCAGGTCAGCCGGCGATTGCCGATGACCCTCAATCCCTTGACGACAAATCCACCACATTGCTTCAGGAACAGCAGACATGACTGTCGAAACCATCGTCGCCATCTACGATACTGCCAGCCAAGCCGATGCCGCCGTGCGTGATCTCAAGGCCGCCAATGTGCCGGCGGACGCGATAAGCCAGCATGCGGGTACTGCGTC
Source organism: Skermanella aerolata KACC 11604 (assembly GCF_000936425.1). GTDB lineage: Bacteria > Pseudomonadota > Alphaproteobacteria > Azospirillales > Azospirillaceae > Skermanella > Skermanella aerolata. The sequence continues at coordinate 9,516 of NZ_AVFK01000054.1, forward strand.
GTCGACTACATCTACAACTAAGACTACAACGGCGCCGGGTCAGGAGCAGGGATTCTGGGCCAGCCTGTTCGGCGGTGACTCCGACAGCGAGGCCGAGGTCTACGACCGCAGCCTTCAAAGCGGCTCGACCGTCGTCACCGTGAAATCAGACGAGCGACAGGTCGCTCAGGTTACAGGAATCCTCGAACAGCACAATCCGGTCGATATCGACGAACGGGCGGCCGGCTATGGCCTGTCGCAGACCACCACGACCACGACCCAAGCACCGCTTGCCCAGGCACCGCTTGCCCAGGCACCGCTTGCCCAGGCGACACCGAACAAGATTGGAACGGCCGCTTCGACCGAGGGTGGAACGATCCAGCTTGCCGAGGAACAGCTGAGTGTCGGCAAGCGGGCGGTCAACCGCGGCACCACCCGGATCCGCCGCTTCGTGGTCGAGACTCCGGTTGAGGAGCAGGTTTCCCTGCGGGACGAGACGATCAGAGTCGAGCGGCGCGCGGTAACTGGCGGCAGTGCGGCCGCCGGTGCGGATTTCACCGAGAAGACTGTCGAGATGACCGAAACCGATGAGGAGGCCGTCGTCGCCAAGACAGCCCGCGTCATCGAGGAAGTGGTCGTGAGCAAGGACGTGACGGAGCGCGTCGAGACGATCAAGGATACCGTGCGCCGCGACGAGGTCGAAATCGAGAAGATCCCTGGCGGCAAGACGGCTGCAGGTTCCATGACGACTCCGGCCGCGCCGCGCAATCCGAAGATCTGAGTCACCAATAAGAAGATCGCTCGGGGTGCCGCGAGGCGCCCCGACAGCACAATCTGGAGAAGTCAATGTCTACCGACACATATGCCACCCCGCCGATCCGCGGACCGGGAGTGCTTGAGACGTCCACGACCATGACGGCCGGCACCCATGTTCACCGGCGCATCTCGTGGGCAGCAATATTCGGGGGCGTGATCCTGGCCCTCGCCATCCAGCTCGTGCTCAGCCTGCTGGGTGCCGGCATCGGCCTCGGCACCGTCAGCACCAATGCGGGTGACGCTCCGAGTGCCAGCAGCCTTGGCATTGGTACCGGCATCTGGTGGGTCATCAGCAGCTGCCTGGCCATCGCCGCAGGCGGCTACGTCGCGGCGTGGCTGGCCGGCGTCGAGATCCGGTTCGACGGCGTTCTGCATGGCCTGATCACCTGGGGCATCACCACCCTTGTGACGTTCTGGCTGTTGACTTCGGCGATCGGCGGGATCATCGGCGGCGGCTTCTCGGCCCTCGGCACCGTGACCTCGGCAGCCGGTAGCGGCCTCAGCGACGCTGCCAGGCCGATCGCGGAAGCGACCGGAGTTTCTCCCGACATGCTTCAGCAGCAGGCCCAGGCCTACTTGCAGCCAACCAACCCGGATCCGACGACGATGAGCCCGCAGGACGCGCAGAAAGCGGTCGCGACCGATTTGGTGACCTATGCGGGCGGCGGTGCAGATGCCGCGGCCGCCAAGGAGCGGATCATCAATATCATGGCCGTCCAGATGAAGATCAGCCACGACGAAGCCGCGCGGAACTTTGACGAAGGTCAGGCCAAGCTGAAGCAGACCCGCGACCAGGCTGTACAGACCGCCAAGGACACCGCGGACGCCAGTGCTTCGGCGGCCTCCAGAACGTCCTTCGCCGGTTTTGCCGTACTGCTCCTCGGTGCTGTCGCTGCAGCAGTCGGCGGCTCCTTCGCCGTCCAGCGCCGGCTCCAGGTGACTCAGCGCGTAGTTCGGTAACTTCGAGCCGCTCTCAAGGTGGCTGGCTCTACCGGACAGGCCGGCCACCTTTTCTCCTGCGTTCCGTATCCCCGGGTTTAAAGTTTGCTTTTCGACGGAAAGCTGACATGGCCCTGCTCGATCAGGGTTTCGGTGGCCTCATGGACAGACCCGGAAGCGAAGCATCTCCTATTCAAGCTATTTTGGTGAACATGTTCGGCTGTCAGGCGGCTAGACTGGGGTACCGGAACATTTTGATCTGGTGATGCTCGGGTGTGTCACGGAATGAAATTCATCTCGGCAGTGCTCCAGCTTGATATCTTGATCCGCGCTCTCGCGCGCGAATTACCTCCGCCGCCACTACGCGACACTGCTTCGCAGTTCCACGCCATGCTATCCCGCCTGGAAAGTCACTTGCCGGGACGCTCACCACGAGCCTCAATGATAACACGCCGCGCATTCGCGGGTCCTTAATAGGGGAAGCTTCCTTGATGGCCGACGAGACCGATCATGCGCCGGAAGACATGGCCTCTCTCCTAAAAAGCCATAGCTTGTGGGCCTCGACCGACGGCGCCCAGGGCGAACGGGCCGATTTGAGGAATCTCAATCTGGCTGGACGCTCCTTGTGGCGCGCCGATCTGCGCCGTGCGCTTCTCGACGGCTGCAATCTGGCGGCAGCTAATCTTGATCATTGCGACTTTCGTGGTGCGTCTCTCAAGGGCGCCTGCCTGTCCGGCGCTTCCCTGTGGGAAGCCAACCTGGGCAACGCCGACCTGCGCGGCGCCGATCTGCGAGATGCCAAGCTGGATCACGCAGATCTCAGGGGTGCCGACATAACGGGCGCCAAGCTGGAAGGCGCCTCCTTCAAGTTCGCGCTGCTTGGTCAGTCCGTCTGATAGCTAGGAAGGAATGCTACTCCGGCTTGCCGTGGCTCCAGGTAACCTTTTCATCGAAGAGCGGAATGGTCGAGACAGCCATCTTTGCGCTGCCTTCCTGTACCTGCCGGGAAAACGACACGTAGACGAGGGTGTTGTTGGTCTTGTCGTAGATGCGTCGGACTGCCAGTGACTTGAAGATCAGGCTCTGACGTTCGCTGAAGATTTCGTCCCCGTTTTTGTCGGTTTCGATCTCGCCGATGACGATCGGGCCGGTCTGCCGGCAGGCGATCGACGAGTTGGAAGGGTCCTGGAACCAGTCGCCCTTGCGTAGCCGATCAATCAGGCCGCGGCTGAAGTAGGTCATGTGACAAGTGACGCCCTGAACTTCAGGATCGGAAATCGCCTCCACGACGATGTCGTTACCCGTCCAGTCCGTTCCGATCTTACCTACTTCCTCGGCTGACGCGGGGACGGTGATCGCGGCAAGAAGACAAAACAGAGATGTAATTCGAATCATACGAGATGCCTTGGTTGATGGATTGAGCAGGTCGGTCGCCGTAACAATCTCCGGCACAGCGCCGATGACCATGATGCGGCAACAACACTCACGGCCTTTCCTCTCATCCGGTTTGATGGATGCTCTCTTCCGATGAGATCGAATGACCGTTCCAGCCGCCGCTTGCAACCGCTAACAAACCTTAGGATGAGATTTCTGGAACTTGAAAGCATGGTTACGGTTGTAGCTCCGCAGCCCTCAAGGAGACCAAACGATGGACAAGAAGAGCGTCACCGAAACTGCGGCCGATGCGGCAAAGGTCGCCGTCGGCGTAGCGGCAATGGCTGTGGACGCCCTCATGGGCGCCGACCAGACGGCGGAAAAAAATCGTAGCGGTACTGAAGATGTGGGGCGGCAGGAAACTGCCGAAGCGGGAGCATCGGATCAGTTGGCAAGCAAGATCCAGAAAGACCGGAACAATCTGGAGACGCCGCAATCCCGAGCTGGGGAAGTGGGGGGCAGCGGATATGCACCCGCCAAGGACTTAAGTCCGTCAGATGCTATCAGCGTCGAGTTTCAGAATTCCTCCGGCGCAGTCAATATCAACAAAGCAAAATTCGATGAGCTCGTGTCGTTGAAGCATATCGGCCGAGGCCGAGCCAAAAGAATCATAGCCAGCCGGCCCTTCCGGTCGGTCGACGACCTTGCTTCACAGGGCATCGTTCCAGCGGATATTCTGGCTGAACTTCGTAAACAACTGGCTGTTTGACACGGCTTAATGGCGAACTCGGCGTCCGATCCTGTAAGATAGGCGCCGATTTCGTATCGCGTCCTGCGGATAACGGCTGATTTTCGATTTTGGAGACGAGGATAAGCTATCCCCGTCTCCGCAGCGTCTACCGCGACTTTTCGTACAGCTTCTTCGCGATCTCGAACATTTCTTCCGGTGCATAATCCGGCGTGAACGCCGATGCTACGCCGGTGAGGTCATGGATCTTGCCGCCCTCCGGGTAGCCGTCGACGACTTCAAGTTCTCCCGGCGGGTCACCCGGCAAAGCCTGCTCACCGTTGCCCCAAATGCCCGACATATCCTTGTAATCATCGGGGCTGAAGCGATAAAGCCGCCTGTGAGAACCCTCGGCAAGGTACTTCTGGCTTTCTGGAATGCGATCAAGGTTGATGTTCGGGGTCGGCAGCATCTTCTCGATCTCGACACCCGTGATCTGCTTGATCGCCAACGCATAGGCATGTGCGTGCACGGACCCGCGAACCAGAAGATAGCCGCAGATTTCACGGCCAAGCGGATCGGTCAAGGTTTCGTAAACCCGCAGCTTATGGAGCCTCGCACCGCATTCCAGATGGAAATTGTGAAGCAGATCGACAACGACGTTGCCGGTCGTGGTCACGAAATCCATGTTCCACGACGCGCCGTTGCTGTTCATCGGCATGGCGCCGCCGCCGTTGGACAGGAACGAGGCCGCAAGCCGGATGTCCTGCATGTCTTCGAAAGGCGCCCCGGTGATGTCGGCTCCACCCGCTTCGCTGCTTTCGATATCGGGACCGGCGTTCAGCATGGCGACACCATTGCTGACCAGCTCGACGTGGCCGAGTTCCTCCGCCGTGATGGCGGCGACGAGGCTGTAGAACGGCCGCAGCTTGCTTTTGCTGCGGAAATTGAAGCTCTGGAACATATAGTTGCTCAGAGTGGACATCTCGCCGTATTTGCCGCCAAGCAGTTCCTGCAAACCGGCTGCGGCATTTGGATCCTGCTTTTTCGGGGAAGGCAGTTCGATCTGTAGCTTGTCAACTCGCAGGAACATGGTGGTCTCCCTCGGGGAATGTGAAGCCACCTTTCAACAGCGCGACGCACAAATAGTCTTTCAGTTAATTATCATTGATAGGCAAGTTTAATTGTTTCCAAACACCTTGATAGTTCAAAAAACAAACTAACAAGGATTTTTCCGGGGGAAGTCGATCGGGTGAAATTTTTGTCCTAGACTGCAAGATGGTGCAGCGGCAATGCCGTCTCGTAGCGGACCTGCTTGAGCGCGAAGCTGGATTTTATGCTGGCTACGCCGGCTATCCGGGTCAGGTGAGTCTTCAGGAATTGCTCGTAGGCGGCAAGGTCGGGAACGACCACGCGCAGCAGATAGTCGGCTTCCCCCGTCATCAGGTAGCACTCCAGCACTTCGGGGCGCTGGCGGATGGCGGCCTCGAAGGAGTCCAGCCGTTCCTCGACCTGTTTTTCCAGGGTGACGCTGACGAAGACGTTGACCGGCAGTTCCACCATCGCCGGATCGACCAAGGCCACATAGGTCCGGATCAGGCCGCTTTCCTCCAGCGCCTTGACGCGCCGCAGGCAGGGGGATGGCGACAAGCCGACGGCTTCCGCTAGATCGTTGTTGGCGATGCGGCCGTCCTTCTGGAGGCGCGTCAGTATCTTGCGGTCGATCTGATCAATCTGGGACTTTGGCATGCGCTGCCTCCGCACTTGGCCTTATTAGCATAATCTGCCAAAATCATACGATTGCGCGCGGTACTTCGCAACCAACTGCCCACGCCCGGATGTTATCGTCATGCCTGTTCTTGAGCCAGGGATGCGATAGCGAGAATGGTTGACTCAACGGCCACCCAGATGACGATTGCCCGCAACGATGCTGGCACCGGCGATGCCGATACTGTCGAGTGCCTACGCGAGCTGGAGAAGAAGATCCTGTGGCTCGCCTCGTGGACGATCCACAACGCCAACCACATCAGGCCGAACCTGGACGGCCTGAAGGTAGGCGGGCATCAGGCTTCCTCGGCCTCGATGGCGTCGATCATGACGGCGCTGTATCTCTCTGCCCTGAGGCCCGAAGACCGGGTCGCCGTCAAGCCGCACGCCAGCCCGATCTTCCACGCGATCCAGTACCTGATGGGCAACCAGACGCGCGAGAAGCTGGAGAACTTCCGGGGCTACAAGGGAGTGCAGAGCTATCCGTCGCGGACCAAGGACGTCGATGATGTGGATTTCTCGACCGGGTCCGTCGGCATGGGCGTCGCGCAGACGCTGTTCTCGTCCCTTGTGCAGGACTACCTGAAGGCCCGCAATTGGGCGCCGGACCTGCCGGAAGGCCGGATGGTGGCGCTGATCGGCGACGCCGAGATGGACGAAGGCAACATCTTCGAAGCCCTGCTCGAAGGTTGGAAGCACGGCCTGCGCAATACATGGTGGATCGTCGACTACAACCGCCAGAGCCTCGATGCGGTGATCCGGGAGGGACTGTGGGAGCGTCTGGAAGGCATCTTCCGCAACTTCGGTTGGGATGTCGTGATCCTGAAGCACGGCCAGATCATGCTGGAAGCCTTCAAGGAGCCGGGCGGCGAAGCCCTGCGCAACTGGATCGACAGCTGCCCCAACCAGCTCTATTCCGCCCTGACGTTCCAGGGTGGCGCCGCATGGCGGAAGCGCCTGATGGACGACTTGGGCGACCAGGGACCCGTGTCGCGCCTGATCGAGAGCCGGTCCGACGAGGAACTGGCGCGCCTGATGGGAAATCTTGGCGGCCATGACCTGCCGTCCCTGACCGCTGCATTCGAGAACGCCCGCAAGCACGACCGCCCCGTCTGCTTCATCGCCTATACCATCAAGGGCTTCGGCCTGCCGCTGGCGGGCCACAAGGACAACCATTCCGGCCTGCTGACGCCGGCGCAGATGGATGCCTTCCGCGATGCGCAGAACATCCGGCCCGGCCATGAGTGGGACCGGTTCGAGGGTCTGCCCCTCGGCGAGGACAGGCTGTCCGCCTTCCTCGGCAAGGTGCCGTTCTTCGCCAAGGGACGCCGCCGCTACTTGGCTCCGACCGTCCCGGTGCCGGACGAGTTGCAGGTGCCGGTCCAGAAGGCGCTGTCCACCCAGGCCGGCTTCGGCCTTATCATGAACGAGCTGGGACGCACGAAGGGTGGTCTGGCCGACCGCATCGTGACCACTGCCCCCGACGTCACCGTCTCGACCAACCTGGGTTCATGGGTCAACCGGCGCGGGCTGTTCGCCAAGGAAGCCATGGCCGACCTGTTCAAGAAGGAGCGCATCCCTTCGACCTATAGCTGGGAGTTCTCGCCCGAGGGCCAGCACTTTGAGCTGGGCATCGCCGAGGCCAACCTGTTCACGATGCTGTCGGCGCTGGGTCTGTCGCATTCGATCTTTGGGGAACGCCTGCTGCCGATCGGCACGGTCTACGACCCGTTCATCTACCGGGGCGCCGACGCGCTGAACTATGCCTGCTACCAGGATGCCCGGTTCATGCTGGTTGCCACCCCGGCGGGCGTAACGCTGGCACCCGAAGGCGGCGCGCACCAGTCGATCGGCACGCCGCTGGTCGGCATGGCGCAGGACGGTCTGGCCTATTTCGAGCCGGCCTTCGTCGATGAGCTGGGCGTCATCATGCGCTGGGCGTTCGATTACATGCAGCGGGACGGCGAGGGCGAGAAGAACGAGCGGAACTGGCTGCGCGACGAAATCGGCGGCTCCGTCTATCTGCGCCTGTCATCGAGGACGCAGGAACAGCCGACCCGCAACCTGAGCCCGGACATGCGGCGCGACATCATCGACGGCGCCTACTGGATGCGTCCGCCCGGTCCGAACTGCCAGTTGATAGTGGCGTATACCGGGGCCGTCGCTCCCGAAGCGATCGAGGCCGTCGGATTGATGGCGGAGGACCGGCGCGACGTCGGCCTGCTCGCGATCACCTCCGCCGACCGTCTCCACGGCGGCTGGAGCGCCGCCCAGCGGGCACGCGAACGCGGGCTGATCCATGCGCGCTCGCACATCGAACGGCTGCTGGAAGACGTGCCGTCCAACTGCGGGATAGTCACGGTGATCGACGGCCACCCCGCGACGCTGGGCTGGCTCGGGTCCGTCCAGGGACACCGGACCCGCGCGCTCGGCGTCGAGCATTTCGGCCAGACCGGCACCGTCGCCGACCTCTACCGTCACTTCGGCATCGACGCTCAGGGGATCGTTCTGGCCGGCCAGACCGTGGCGGCGGGCAAGCCGATCCGGCACCTCCACACGATCGGCGGCGACTGACCGGCCGCCGAGACGCTTCCGACGATTACGCCTCCCAAGAGGTCAGCATATCGCGCAACGCTTCCGCCGCTGGCGGAAGCGACCGCCCGGCCTTGAGGACCAGCGTGATCGGCCGGCGGAGGACGGGGTTCCCGATCGCCAGTGACGGAAGCTCCGCTTCCATCCTCAGTTCTATCGCGGTGGAAGGCAAGATCGCGATGCCCAGACCCGCCCGCACAAGACCGACGGCCGTGCTCATATAGGTCACCTCATAGGCCGGCACGACCAGATGCCCGCCATCGGCGAAGGCCCTGTCGATCAGACTGCGGACGCTGCTGCCCTTGTCCATCAGGATCAGCGGTTCCTCGATCAGCCTGTCCAGCCTGATCTCGACGGCGTCGGCAAGCGGATGCGCGGCAGGGACGACGGCCCGCATCACGTCCTCGAAAAGCGGTACGGTCTCAAGCTCGGCATCCGGCTCGATATCGCTGCCGATGCCGAAATCCACGGCTTCGTCACGAACCGCCGCGTTGATCCGTTCGCCCACGGAATCCCTCAGCACGACCCTGATCTGCGGATGCCGCTCCTTGAAGCGCGCGATCAGCGGCGGCAGCACGGTCGCGGCGACGGAGGGCAGGGCGGCTATCCGCACGGTGCCGTAGCGGAGGTTCGCCATCTCGCGCGCATTGGCGACGACGGCGTCGAATTCCCCCAGCAGACGTTCCAGCACCGGCAGCATTTCGCGGCCGATCCGCGTCAATTCGACCGCGCGGGTATTGCGGTCGAACAGCTTCACGCCAAGCGACTGTTCCAGCTGCCGGATCTGCACCGTCAGCGCCGGCTGGGTCAGGTTGAGCAGGTCGGCAGCCCGCGTAAAGCTGCTGAAGCGTGCTACGACGACGAAGGACCTGACCTGCCGGAGATGCATATTCATAAAGGAATTTTATTACTGAAATTAAAACAATTCAATTCTTCTATCGGGAAAATTGCTTCATACGAAGAGCCAATAAATCGCGAACATCGCAAAAGCCGCCCCTGAAGAGGCGCCGACAAGAACCAACAAAGGAGAGGAAATGTTAGCAGCCCTTGGATTTGCGACCATCGCCGTCTTTCTGACGGCGATCATGACCAAGCGCGTGTCCGTTCTGGTAGCGCTGGTTCTCATCCCCGTCTTCTTCGGTCTTCTGGCCGGCGCCGGTCCCGATCTGGGCAAGATGATGCTCGACGGCATCGCCAAGGTTGCCCCGGTCGGCGTCATGATCATCTTCGCCGTCCTGTATTTCGGGCTGATGCTCGATGTTGGGCTGTTCGATCCGATGATCAACCGGCTGATCCGGCTGGTCAAAGGCGATCCCGTAAAGGTGGCGCTCGCAACCGCCGTGCTGACCATGGCGGTCGCCCTGGACGGCGACGGCGCCACCACGTTCCTGATCACGGTCTCGGCCATGCTGCCGCTCTACCAGCGTCTCGGCATGGACCGGCTGGTGCTGTCGGGCATCGTGGCGCTGGGGGCAGGCGTGATGAACATCATCCCCTGGGGCGGCCCGACCGTCCGCGCCATGGCGGCGCTGAAGGCTGACTCGACCGTGATCTTCAACCCGGTGGTGCCCGCCATGGCCGCCGGCATCCTGTGGGTCCTGTTCGTCGCCTTCATGCTGGGCCGACGCGAGAAGCGGCGTCTCGCCATCGCCTCGCCTGCCGTGTCCCTGGCCGGAGCCGAAAGCGTCGGCGCCGCCGCCGTCCGGACCGACCTGGGCCGCGACGAGGACGCCGTGCCCCAGCGGGACGGCGCGGGCAAGATCGCGCTGGAGAAGCCTTGGCTGTTCTGGTTCAACACCACCCTGACGGTGGCGCTGGTGATCTGCCTGCTGATGGCGCTGATGCCGCTGCCGATCCTGTTCATCGTCGCCTTCGCCATCGCGCTAGTCGCCAACTATCCGCGTTGGGAAGACCAGCAAGCGCATCTGGTGTCCCACGCCGCAAGCGTCGTCACGGTGTCCACCATGATCTTCGCCGCTGGCATCTTCACCGGCGTCCTGACCGGCACAAAGATGATCGAGGCCATGGCGTCGGCGGCAGTGTCGGTGATCCCGGAGAGCATGGCCGGATGGCTGCCGCTGATCGTCGCCGTGACCAGCATGCCGCTCAGCCTCGTCTTCACGCCCGACGCCTATTACTTCGGCGTGATGCCGGTCCTGGCGCAGGCGGCGGGGACGCTCGGCCTCGACCCGACCGTGATCGGGCGGGCCGCTATCCTGGGCCAGATGACCACCGGTTTCCCGCTCAGCCCGCTGACCGCGTCGACCTTCATCCTGATCGGCCTCAGCGGCGTCAACCTTGGCGATCATCAGCGCTTCATCTTCCCCTGGGCCTTCGGCACCACACTGGTCATGACCGCCGTCGCCTATGCCACCGGCGCCCTTGCCGGCTGATATCAGCTTTAGGAGACATGACATGGTACGTATCGGCTGCGGAGCAGGGTTCGGCGGAGATCGCCTGGAACCCGCGGTCCGCCTTCTCGAAGATGGTGCCCTCGACTACCTCGTGCTCGAATGCCTGGCGGAGCGGACGATCGGCCTGGGCCAGAAGCGCCGGCTGCATGATCCGGCAAGCGGCTACGATCCGCTGTTGGAGCGGCGCATGCGCCCGCTGCTGCCGCTCCTGAAGGAGAAGGGCACCCGTATCGTCACCAATATGGGATCGGCCAACCCGCTGGCGGCAGGGCGGAAGATTGCGCGGCTCGCCGGTGAACTCGGCATAGACATCACTGTCGCGGTGGTGACCGGCGACGACGTGCTGAGCGTCCTTGACCCGGAAGCGCCCTCGATGGAGGACGGCAGGCCATTGTCCAGCTATGGCCGTATCCTGTCGGCCAACGCCTATCTCGGCGCCGACGCGATCCTACCGGCGCTGCAATCCGGCGCCGATGTGGTGATTACCGGCCGCGTCGCCGATCCGTCGCTGGTCGTGGCTCCCCTGGCCCATCACTTCGGCTGGGACCTCGGCGATGCCGACCGTATCGGCCAGGGTACGGTGGTGGGTCATCTGCTGGAATGCGCCGGCCAGATTACAGGCGGCTACTTCGCCGACCCTGGACGCAAAGACGTTCCCGGCCTCGCCGACCTCGGTTTCCCCTTCGCCGACGTCGATGCCGACGGCAACTGCGTGCTCAGCAAGGTCGCCGGCACCGGCGGCCTCATCACGGCGGCTACCGTCAAGGAGCAGCTTCTTTACGAAGTCACCGACCCCACCGGCTACGTCACGCCCGACGTGATCGCCGATTTCCGGTCCGTCCGCATCGCACCGCTCAGTCCCGACCGCGTCGAAGTCTCCGGCGGCACCGGCAGGATTTGGCCCGACACGCTGAAGGTCAGCGTCGGCTATCACGCCGGCTATGTCGGGGAGGGCGAAATCTCCTACGCCGGAGCCAACGCGCTCACCCGTGCTCGGCTGGCCGGCGAAGCCCTCCACGCCCGGCTGGCTTCGCAGTTCCCCGAACTCCGCGTCGAATGCCTCGGTGGCGACTCCTTCCGCTACGGCTTCCTGGAAGGGCAGGAGCCGACCCGCGAATACCGCCTCCGCATCGTCGGCCGCGCCCAGTCGCGGGAGACGGCGGAAGAAATCGGCCGCGAAGTCGAAGCCCTGCTGACCAATGGCCCCGCCGGCGGTGGCGGCGCCCGCAAATACGTCCAGGAGACCGTTGGCATCGTCTCGGCCCTGCTGTCCCGCACGAAGATTGAAGCACAGCTCACGGTCATGAGGAGCGCGTCATGAGCATCCGTCTGCACGACATCGCCCATTGCCGCGCCGGCGACAAGGGCAATACCTCGACCCTGTCGGTGTTCGCCTACGATCCGGCCCACTACCCGTTGCTCTGCCGTGAACTGACTGCGGAAGCCGTCAAGGCGCACCTGTTCCGCAACGTCCAGGGCGACGTGACCCGCTACGAGATGCCCAATGTCGACGCTCTCCAGTTCGTCTGCCGTCAGGCGCTCCACAGCGGCGTCACCACGTCGCTGACCATCGATCCCCACGGCAAATGCCTGAGTTCCGAATTGCTGGAGATGCAAATCCCAGCATCCCGAGTATAGCCAAAATCAATATACCCTTGTATCAATCCAGCGGAGTCAATCGACAAGAATAACTGGGGGGACCATGTCCATCACACGCCGCCGCTTCATGTCCATCACGCAGCGATGCCTGATCGGCGCTCTAACGGGGTTGATGTTGTTCGCAGGAACCGCCGCTCAGGCTGCCGACGCGTCGGCTAAGCGCATCATGATCTTCGGCGACAGCAATACCTGGGGCTACATCCCGGTCGAAAGCGGGACGACCACCCGCTATCCGGAAGATGTCCGCTGGCCTGGCGTCCTGCGGGCGGCGCTCGGCTCCGGCTACGAGGTCGTGGACGAGGGGCTGAGCGCCCGGACGACCGACCTTCCGGATCTCACCCTGCCGCATATCTCGGGAGCCGGCCTCGACGGTTCGGCCTATCTCCCGGCCGCCATCGCGACGCACCTGCCGCTCGACCTGGTCGTGATCATGCTCGGCACCAATGACCTGAAGAAGATGTTCGACCGCTCGCCCCTGCGGATCGCGCTCGGCGTCGGCAAGCTGGTCGATATCGTGGCGCAGGTCAAAGGCGGCGTCGGGACGTCCTATGCTCCGCCCAAGGTCCTCGTCCTCTGCCCGCCGCCCCTCGGCACCGTCGCTCCGCCGGAGCGGGCCGAACGCTTCGCGGGCGGCCTTGAAAAGTCGAAGGCCTTGCCGGCCTATTACGAGGCCATCGCCAAGGCGGCGAACGCCGAGTTCCTGGATGTCGGCAAGCTGACCGCGACCGACGGCGTCGACGGCATCCATCTCTCCGCCGCCGCCCACAAGGCCATCGGCACCGGTGTCGCCGACAAGGTCAAGGCGATCCTGAAGTAAATAAGCGCCCTGCCAATCACCGCACAAAAAACATCGAACGCATCCCACTCCAAATCTGTTGAGCATATCCGTACCCGGATTTGGAGTGGACCATGCCGATCAGCAGTACCGAAGAATTCGAAAAGGCGATGCAGGAATTCCAGCGTCTCCGCGACGCCCCGGACGACTCGTCCGATGGCAAGCGCCGCATGGAACTCGACGCCGAGATCAAGGCCTATGACGCCTCGCGCGGCGGCACCGCCGAGGGTGGCGGAGAGCAGACCGGCGGCGGCAGTGGCACGCCCGGCCGCTACTGAACCCGGCAGACCGCTGCTTCCTCTGGTCAGCCCGGGTTCAGCAGCGGGATTCTGCGCGTCTGGCAGACTTCCTCCATATGCCGGCAGAAGGCCTGCAGAATGGGGGCAGCCAGGGCTGCCGCCTCGTCGGTCACATGAGCGTCGGCTTTCAGCACGATGGCTGGAGCCTCGCGCATCAGCCGCGCGGTCCGGAACGGTCCGATGGTCTCGTCGCAGAACATGGCGGCACCCATGATGATACCCAGGACCACATCGTCGGCGTCGTGCGGATGGGCCAGCGTACGGTGAAGCTCCCGGAGGAGCAAATAAGTGACGATGGACGTGTGCTCGAGCATGGCGGTCTGGCTCATGATGCCTCTCCCCATCAGGGTTTCCGGTATCCGTGAAGCACCAGGATCGTCTTTTTTACCGGCTGACGCAGTGAACCGATTCACGTTTACGATGTATACGGCGCGGATTCTTTCAGGCTTCTCCGAAAGTGCCATGAAGTAGCTGCCGTATATTTCGCCTCACCGCAGGAACATTGCTTTCCAGGCAGTGTTTTAAGGCAAATGTCACGCAAGGGGGAACGGTCATGAACAGCATCTTCTACATCATCGGCGTCGTCGTGGTCATCATCGCGATCCTGTCGTTCCTGGGGCTGCGCTAACGGAGGACGGGCTTCGGCCATCGGCCTCCGTTAGCCGGGGTGGAGCAGCGTCAGGATCAGGGTGATGCTGACGACCGACAGCAGCGTCGTCAGCATCACCGCGTTCACGGCGCCCTCCACATAAACCCCGAACTGGTGCGCTTGGAGGTAGACGTTGGCCCCGGCGGGCAACCCCGCCGTGACGGTCGCCACGACCACGGCTTCCGGCGACAGCCCAGCGACTTTGGCTGTTAGGAACCAAACGATTATCGGATGAAGCGCCAGTTTCAGGACGCTCACGGTCATCGCCTCCAGCACTTCGCGGCCGATGCGGATGGTGCTCTGGGCCAGTGCAGCTCCCAGGGCGATCAGCGCGGTCGGTGAGGCCGCCGCACTGAGCATGGCGGTCATCTTGTCCAGCGGTCCCCAGATGCCGAGCCCGGTCAGGCTCCAGGCCAGACCGCTTGCGATGCCGATGATGATCGGGTTGGAAACCGTATCCCTCACCGCCGGCCATATCAGCTTCATCGGCCCGCCCGATTGGCCGCGCCCCAGCGCTATCACCATCGTCGTCACGGGCAGCAGGATCAGCGAGTGGAAGGCGATGATCTTGGTCTGGAGGATCAGGCCGGTGGTGCCGAATGCCGTCTGCATCAGAGGCAGGCCCAGCAGCGCCGCGTTGGAATACATCGACGCCATCCCGAACACGCCGAGCTGGTCCAGTTTCAGGCTGAACAGCAGCCGGCCCAGGACCAGAGCGACCACCAGGATGATCAGGCAACCGCTGAAATACGAGAGGACGATCCCCGGTTCCCAGCTCGGTACGCTGCCGTCGCCGACCATCGAGCGGAATAGCAGAACCGGGATCATCAGGTAGGTCGCCGCGTTCGCCATCCCACGGACCGCCAGCGCCGGCAGGATGGAGGTGCGTCCAGCGAAGAAACCGACAAGGATCAGGCCGAAGACGGGCAGAATGATATTGATGAAGATCGCCACTACGAAGATCAGCTTTCCTGAATAGCTCCACCACGGGGACCGGCGGCGCGTCGGACCCGCAATGGTACCGCCGGTTCAGGTAGCGTCGTGAAAAATCACACCAGCAGTATATCGCCTGCCGGTCAACAGCTTGCTGACACCGTGACGAAGATTGACGCGGTAGCTGCCGCGCGTACCCATGACGGGGCGGTTGAGCACCGCGAAGACGACGGCGTCGCCCCGGCGGAGCGGCACGACCATGGGCCGTGTCTGCATCCGGGGACGCTGCTCGGTCATGACGAACTCGCCGCCCGTGAAATCCTCGCTCGGCTCGCTCAGCAGCACCGCCACCTGGAGCGGGAATACATGGTCGCCGTACAGGTCCTGGTGCAGGCAGTTGTAGTCGCCGGGACCATATTTGAGCAGCAGCGGGGTCGGCCGCGTCTGTCCCGCCTGGTGGCATCGCCGCAGAAATTCCGCGTGTTGGTCGGGGAAGCGCACGTCGATCCCCATCGTCTTGTTCCATCGGTTGGCGATCGGCGCCAGATGAGGGTAAAGCGAGGAACGCAGGTCGGCGACGACGCCGGGCAGGGGATATGAAAAGTACTTGTATTCCCCGCGCCCGAAGCCGTGGCGGGCCATGACGATATGGCTGCGGAAGCGGTCTTCCGCATCGTAGAGCCCGGCAAGCTCCCGGCATTGGCTGGGATCGAGCAGCCGGGGGAGTACCGCCCAGCCCTCGGCATCGAGGGCGTCGGATATTGCGGTCCAGTCCACGGAGTTCCTGCCGATGATGTCCGTCGTGGCCATCAAGCGCTTCCTTCCCGCGTCAGCAGCGCCTGTTTCCGCTCCACGCCCCAGCGATAGCCCGACAACCCGCCGTCGCTCCTGACGACGCGATGGCATGGAATCGCCACCGCCAGCGCATTGGCGGCACAGGCGCGGGCGACCGCCCTGACCGACTTCGGCGACCCGATCCGCGACGCTATATCGGCATAACTTGCCGTCGATCCCACTGGGATCTCCCTCAACGCTTGCCAGACCCGTTGCTGGAAGACGGTGCCGCGCACGTCCAGCGGCAGGTCCAGCCCCAGGGCAGGGGCTTCGACGAAACCAATGACCCGTGCGACCGTGTTTTCGAACCCCTCATCCCCGCCGATCAGTCGCGCTTCCGGAAAGCGGTCCTGTATGTCGCGCAGGAGGATCTCCGGATCGTCGCCCAGCAGGATCGCGCAGACACCCTTGCCGGTGGCGGCGACCAGAACGGAGCCGAGCGAACTTTCGGCAAGCGCGAAGCGGATCTCGGTTCCTGCGCCGCCGGCCCTGTAACCGGTCGGCGTCATGCCGAGCATGCCGGCGGACTTCTCATAGAAGCGGCTGTTGGAATTGAACCCTGCGTCATAGATGGCCTCGGTCACCGTGGCACTCCGTTTCAGTTCGTCCTGCACCCGCTTGGTCCGGTGCGCCGAGGCATAGGCTTTCGGCGTCAGTCCCGTGACGGTCTTGAAGACGCGGTGGAAATGGAACGAGCTCAAGCCGGCGGCTTCGGCCAGCTCGGCCAGCGCCGGCATCTCTTCCGCGGCTTCGATCAGGCGGCAAGCTGCCGCGACCTTGCCTGCGTTGCGCTCCGCCGGCGAAGTGCCGTTGGGTTCGCAGCGCAGGCACGGCCGGAAACCCGCCGCTTCCGCTTCGGCCGGCGTCGCGTGAAACCGCACGTTCCGGGGGTTGGCCAGCCGTGAAGGGCAGGAAGGCCGGCAATAGACGCCCGTTGTCGCGACCGAATAGCAGAACTGCCCGTCCGCCGACTTGTCCCGCGCCACCAGGGCCGCCCAGCGCGGGTCGCTCTCGGCAGGAAATTCCAACCGTATCCGCTCACCTGTGACGGTCGTCATGATCCGCTCCTTCTTTCTCCGGTATCGTCAAAGGAGTTTCCTACATGGATGGGGCGCCGGCACTCCGGCTCTTGCGGTCAAATCGAGAAATGTGCCGGACAATGGCTATGTCCTCCGCGACCCCTCCGTGGATGGTACCATAGGCTATACTGCTTAACTGGCTCGCTCAGCAGTCCCACGCAAGCACGTGGGTTCAGTCGAAAGGACTTGCTCAATGCCGTTCGTCCGCATCGATCTCGCCGCCGGCAAGTCGCCCGAGTATCGCCGCACCATCGGCGAAGTCGTCTACGACGCGATGATCGAAACCATCAACGTTCCTAAGGACGACCGCTTCCAGGTCATCACCGAGCATCCCCCGCAAGACTTCATCGTCGATCCGAACTACCTGGGAATACGGCGTTCCGCCGATTGCGTGATCATACAGATCACGTTGAACCAGGGTCGCACGCTCGACCAGAAGCGCGCCTTCTACAAGGCGATCGCCGACGGGCTCAACAGCCGCCTCGATCTTCGCCGAGAGGATGTCTTCATCAGCCTCGTAGAAGTACCGAAGGAGAACTGGTCGTTCGGCAATGGCGAAGCCCAGTATGCATGACCAGTATGCATGAAAAGAGCATAGGCGGCGACGTCATCGACGGCATCGCCGCGTGGGTCGTCGACGCCGGTCTGGCCGGACGATCGGAAACGGAGCTGCTGCACGGCTTCTGCGAGCGGTGCCGCGACGCCGGCATCGACCTGTGCCGCGCCATCACCATCATCGATACCCTGCATCCGATCTACGAAGGCCGCGCCTTCCGGTGGCGGAACGACGGCGTCGAAGAGAGCTTCATCGTCGAGTACGAATCTACCAGCGAAGGCCCGGCGGCGGAAAAGTGGCGGAACAGCCCGTTCCAGCATCTTCTGGACACCGGCGGTGACGAGATCAGGGTGCGGCTCGCTTCGGGCGAACCGGCTCGCTTTTCCTATCTCGATACGCTGAGAGACGAAGGGCAGACCGATTACGTCGCCTTCATCCACCGCTTCGCCGGCGACGGCATCATCGGCGAGATGGATTGCGTCTATTCCTACTGGACCACCCTGCACCCCGCCGGATTCGCCGAAACGGGTCTTTCGGCCTTGCGCCGGCTGCTGCCGTCTCTGGCGCTGGCACTCAAATGCGCGTCCCTCAAGCGGATCTCCGAAACGCTGGTCGAGGTCTATCTGGGCAAGGATGCCGGACAGCGGGTGCTCAACGGCCATATTTCCCGAGGAGTCGCCGACAAGATCAGCGCGGTCCTGTGGTTCTCGGACCTGCGCGGCTATACCAGGATCAGCGATAACGCCGCTCCCGGTGAGATCATTCCCCTGCTGAACGATTACGCCGAAGCCGTGATATCCGCGATCCACGATGCCGGGGGCGACGTGCTGAAACTGATCGGCGACGGCGTCCTGGCGATCTTCAAGGCGGACGATCCGTCCGACGCCTGCCGGTGCGCGCTGAAGGCGGAATCCAACCTGCGGCGGCACCTGAAGATCATCGACGAACGCCGCACCGCGATGGAGAGCCCGGTAACGTCTGTCTACCTGGGACTGCATATCGGGGAAGTATTCTACGGCAATATCGGCAGCAAGGACCGGCTGGACTTTACGGTCGTCGGGCCTGCGGTCAACGAGGTCAGCCGGATCGCCTCCATGTGCCGGTCGGTCGACCGCGATGTCGTGATGTCCGCGGAATTCGCCGCCCGGACGCCGGAGCCGGAGAAAGCCGGCCTCGTCTCGGTCGGCCGGTTCGCTCTTCGCGGCGTCGGGCGCGCCCAGGACCTGTTCACCCTGGATCCCACGGCCCGATCATGAAGCAGATCGGCTCCGTCGCTTGGCTCCCCCAGCGCATGACGGGCTGTCTAATCGGAGCCCAGGCGCTCCACCGGCCCGGCCAGCACCCTGTAGCAGACGCAGCCGTCTTTTCCGGCCACGACGGTGTGGGTCGACCCGCCCTCGAACTCGCCCAGGTCGCCGACACCGTAGCACCCGCCCTGGGCGGAATGCGGCCCCGCCTCCTCCGAGAACTCCCCCTGGAGCGTCAGGATGAGTTCCTGATCGCTGTGACGATGGACTGGCAATGCCGATCCCGGCGCCATCTTCAGGATCTCCGCCACGACCGGCGCCCTGCCCAACGCCATGTGCAGGGCCAGGACGCCGTCCGATATGCCGACCCAGGCGGAGGAATGCGGCAGCCGGGCCAAATAGCCTCTCAGCGGTTCGGGAACGACCAGCCCTCCAAGGGGACATTCCCTGGTGTTCCCCGGATCGGGGACATGCACCAGTGACCGTGCCGCAGCTTCATCGAGCTGCGCGACCGCCGTTGCCAGCGCGTGCGGCGGCAGCGGCTCCGGCGGCAGGGCCTCCAGCAGGACGCCACCCAGTTCATCCAGAAGCGCTGCCTGCCGCCGGCAGTCCGGGCAATACGCCAGATGCGTCGCCACCGCGAGGGCCTGGGCCTCGCGGAGCACGCCCGTCGCGTATTCCAGCAACAGCGTCTCGGGGGGATGATGCCTGGGCAGTGTCAATGCGCCTCCTTCAGTTGGACCCGCAACCGCTCGATCGCGAGCCTTAGTCGGGACTTGACCGTTCCGAGCGGCAAACCGCTTTGTGCCGCGTAGTCGCCATATGATCTATCATTGAAAAATGTCGCGGCCAGTGCCTCTTCCTGTTCACGCGGAAGAGTTCCGATTGCGTCACGCAGACGCGCGCCTATTTCGGCCCGTTGCAACGCCGATTCCGCGTCTTCCGGATCGGCAGGGCGCAGTTCCGGATCGTTGGGGTCGATCTCCGGCCGCCGTTCGTGGCGCAGCAGGTCGATCCGGCGATTGCGGGCTATCGTGAAGATCCAGGCGGCGGCGCTGGCGCGGCTCCTGTCGTACTCGCCGGCTTTGCGCCAGACGGTCAGCATGACGTCCTGAACGATCTCGTCGGCGACCTCCGGCGGTGAACCGGCCCGGATCAGGAGAGCTTTGACGCGTGGGGCGAAATGAAGGAACAGGCCCGAAAAAGCGGCTTTGTCACCGGCTGCGGTCGCGACGAGGAGTTCGTCCTGAGCCTCCGGCGCAGGAGCGGCAGCTTCCGTGGAAGATCTGGCCGTGGTCACGTCCAGCGGTTTCCTCTCTGCGCTTCGGCCGGGTCATCAACCCGCCCGGAACCTTTTTGTTCCCCACGCCATTCCTCATCGCAAAACGGAGAACGGCCATGATCGACTTCGACCAACTGGTCGAAACCCTTCAAACCCATTTAGGCATGAGCGGCGATGCCCTCAACTCTGCCCTTTTGGCGATGGACAGCGACCATCTGGCGGTATTGACCCAGTATCTCGACGGCGACGAGCTGATCCGGATGCTGGAGGCCGCCGGCGTCGAGGCGGAGACCGTGCCGCCGGACGATCTCAGGATGACTCTGGAAGCCTTGGCTGAAGCCGTCGGTGAGGTCCTGGAAGAGAAGGGGAAGGTCAATCCAGCCAAGCCTCAAGGGGCTGGATGATGGCCGAATCCGCGCCTCCCCAATCCCCGCCACCAAAGCCTGAACCGGAGGAAATCGACAAGGGCTTCGAGGAAGCCGACGACGATAACCGCACGCCGGAAGAACGCGCCGCGACGATAATCAACCACGCGACGGCGCAAGCCGCCTTCTGGGGAGCATGGCCAGCGGTTTCCTGGGTAGCACTGGTCATGATCAACATGACCATGATCGTCTTCATCGGCCGCGCCTATGGCCATCTATGGGACAAGCAGAAGGCCAAGGGCCTGCTGTTCCAGATCCTCAAGGGCATGGGACTGTCCACGGGCTTGCTGCTGGCCGGCGGCAAGTTCGTCAACGACGCGCTCAAGCTGACCGGCTTCGGTACGATCCCGGCGATGGCAGCCGACGCCGTCCTGTGTGGGGCAGTGACCTACGCCGTCGGCTACACCACGGAGCTTTACTTCAAGCAGGACGGCCAGATGAGCAAGCAGGCCCTGAAGGCGGCCTTCAAGGAGCAGTACCGGCAGGCCCGTCAGAAGATGACGGAGAGCGGGAACCCGCCGGCCTGAACTGGATTGGTTCTGTGGTCAGGAGAAGCCGGCGACCGGATGCGGCACGTAAGGTTCCTCAAGCCGGGTCATCTCCTCCGCCGACAGTTTGACCGACAGGGCGCCGATGGCGTCCTCCATATGGTGCGGCTTGGATGCGCCGATGATCGGCGCCGTCACGACTGGCTTGTGCAGCAGCCAAGCCAGCGCCACTTGGGCACGCGGTATGCCGCGCTCCGCCGCGATTTCGCCGACGCGGGTGATGACCCTACGGTCGGCTTCCTCCGTCGCACTGTAGAGCATCTTGCCGAACTCGTCGGTTTCGGTGCGCTTGGTGGTCTCGTTGGCCTGCCAGTCGCGGGTCAGCTTGCCGCGCGCCATCGGGCTCCAGGGAATCACACCGATGCCGGCTTCCTGGCAAAGCGGCAGCATCTCGCGCTCTTCCTCGCGGTAGAGCAAGTTGTAGTGGTTCTGCATGCTGACGAACCGCGTCCAGCCGTACCGGTCGGCAAGGTAAAGCGCCTTGGAGAACTGCCAGGCGTACATCGACGAAGCCCCGACATAGCGAGCCTTGCCGGCTTTCACCACGTCGTACAGCGCTTCCAGTGTTTCCTCGATCGGGGTGGAGTGGTCCCAGCGATGGATTTGGTACAGATCGACGTAGTCGGTCCCCAAACGACGGAGGCTTGCGTCGATCTCCGTCATGATCGCCTTGCGCGACAGGCCCCGGCCATTCGGGTCCTTCCTCATCGGGCCGTGCGCCTTGGTGGCGATCACCACCTCGTCCCGCTTGGCGAAATCGCGGAGCGCCCGCCCAACGATCTCCTCACTCGATCCGGCGGAATAGACGTTGGCGGTGTCGAAGAAATTAATGCCCAGTTCCACGGCGCGCTGGATGAACGGCCGGCTCTCTTCCTCACCCAGGGTCCATGGATGGTTCCCCCGGTCGGGCTCTCCATACGTCATGCAGCCGAGGCACAGGCGCGACACCTTCAAGCCGGTCTTGCCGAGATTCACATAATCCATCGTCGGTCCTTTCAGCGTGGGCGTAACCACTCAATGGTTAATGAACAAGCCAGCACCGGGATCGTGTCCTAACTGCGAAGCTCGGCCAACGGTCGACATTTCGATATTTGGTGAAATATCGTTGACGGCGATCGTACCGCCGGCATATTTTGATTTTCGTCGAACTATGGCAATGATCGGGCATGGATGTATCCCAAGCTATTGCCGGCCTCGCTCACGTTCCACCTGCTACGGCTCGCCAGTGCCTGCCCGCACTCGGTGTGCCGATGTTTCCAGACAGTTAGACCAACAGCCAGCTGAACGAAGGAAAATCAGATGAAACGCTTGCATGTGCATGTAGCCGTCGATGACCTCGAACAGTCCACGCTCTTCTATTCGACGCTGTTCGCTACCGAACCGGCTGTGCTGAAGCCCGATTATGCCAAGTGGATTCTTGAGGATCCCCGCGTCAACTTCGCCATCTCGGCGCGCGGCCATGCCGCGGGTCTGGATCACCTCGGCATCCAGGTAGCGGACGCGGACGAACTGGGGGAGGTCTATGGTCGCCTGAAGCAGGCTGAGGGGCCTGTACTTGAACAGGGTCCGACGACCTGCTGTTATGCCAAGTCGGAAAAGTCGTGGATCAGCGATCCCCAGGGCATCGCCTGGGAAGTCTTCCTGACCAGCGGAGACAGCACTGTCTACGGCGACAGCATAGAACTGCCGACTTCGAAGACTTCGGCCTGCTGCGCCCCGGCCGTTGCGGCACCCTGCTGCGGCTGAGGGAGCAGGGACCACATTAGGAAAACCGCTATGGACGATCTTACCACTCCGCCTGATACCCTCCCGGCGCTGAAACACGAACTGTTGTCGCCACCCGATCCGTCCAAGCTGGAGCCGGCCGGGCGGATGACCCATCAACCGCGCATCCTGCTGCTCTACGGTTCGCTTCGCGAACGCTCCTATAGCCGCCTGCTGGTAGAGGAAGCGGCCCGTTTGCTGCGGACGATGGGAGCCGAGACTCGCATCTTCGATCCCCGCGACCTGCCCATGGCGAACAGCGTCGGGACGGACCACCACAAGGTCCGCGAGCTGCGCGACCTGTCGATCTGGTCGGAAGGCCAAGTCTGGTGCAGCCCCGAGATGCACGGGGCGGTGACCGGCGTCTTCAAGAACCAGATCGACTGGCTGCCCCTGTCGGAAGGCTCGGTCCGCCCGACCCAGGGTCGCACCCTGGCCGTGATGCAGGTTTCTGGCGGATCGCAGAGCTTCAACGCCGTGAACACGCTGCGCCTGCTCGGCCGCTGGATGCGCATGTTCACCATCCCCAACCAGTCGAGCGTTCCCAAGGCCTACGAGCAGTTCGACGACGCCGGCCGAATGCTCCCCGGCCCGCTCTACGACCGCGTCGTGGACGTCATGGAGGAACTGGTACGCTTCACCTGGCTCCTGCGCGATCGCTCCGACTATCTAGTCGATCGCTACAGCGAGCGGAAGGAAGCGTTCAAGCTGCCGGAGAAGCTGTAAGGCACTGTTCCCCGCCGAAAGGGTAAATCCATCCAAAAGGTCGATGGCTTCAGAAAATTTGCCATAGCTCAATACACCCGCTTGACAGAAATCCAGCACGCCGTCAGTCTTGCTTCATGTTCGCAAGGGGCAAAGATGGCTCCGTCATGATGCGGGCAAAGTAATACCCCATAAGCCGCATGTCGGCAGAGGCAAAGGCGCCCACAGCAGTAATAGCTGGCGGGCGCTTTTTGCGTTGCTGGATTGGAATATCGTGACCGCACGCAGGTATTTTAATATCGGAGTCATGTTCTCTTCCACCGGACCCCTTGCCATCTATCAGTTTTGAGGCAAGGCTGTTGACGTGAGGAATCGG
>NZ_AVFK01000031.1 GCF_000936425.1 Skermanella aerolata KACC 11604
CAAAGCCGAAAAGCCGACGCCACTGTGTCCCAAACCGTCACTCGTTCTCACCTCACATGCCGATGTCCGAACACCCTGACGCGGGGTGGAGCAGCCCGGTAGCTCGTCAGGCTCATAACCTGAAGGTCGCAGGTTCAAATCCTGCCCCCGCAACCAAATCAGCCCGTCCAGGCCACAAGCCCGGACGGGCTTTTTTCCGTTTTCAGGTGGCGATTCGGGTCCACTCAAGCTGCGTGCCAGACGCCACAGACCAGAGACGTATAGTAAACCGGCGGATTGTGCGGTCGGGTAGGGGAGGGGGCTTGAAGTGGCGTTCGACTTCCGCCGCTCCCTTCCGGCGGAAGCCGATGCCGACAATCTGCCAAAAGGGAGCGGCTCGTCTGTCTAGAACGAACCGAACATGGTTGCCAGCACGATTATCACGATCAAAGCCGTTACGGGGATGACGACCGCCACCATGCCGATGTCCGCATAGGATTGGCGGTGAGTCAGCTTGCAGATAGCCAACAGAGTGATGACGGCGCCATTGTGGGGCAGCGCGTCGAAACCTCCGGATGAAATGGAAGTGACCCGGTGCAGGATTTCCGGATTCATTCCGGCGGCTTGTCCCATCTCGGCATAAGTCCGGCCCAAGGTCTCCAGAGCGATGCTCATGCCACCAGAGGCCGAGCCGGTGATGCCCGCCAGCACGTTGACCGCAACTGCCAGCGAGATCAATGGGTTGTCGGGCGACAGGTTGATTACGAAGTCGCGCACGATTGTGAAGGCCGCCAGCGAAGCGATGACCGCGCCGTAGCCGACCTCCGATGCTGTGTTGAAGATCGGCAGCAGGGAGCCAAGGCTGCCCTCGTTGACCGACGTGACGACCCGCTCCCGCATGATACTCCAATTGAGCGCCACGACGACCACGCTGCTCAAGACTAGAGCGATGATGATAGACCAGCTTCCCTTGACCTTATCCACCGTGGTGGAGCCGTATTGAGGCTCGGCCAAGTAACCGGTTTCCCAAGTTGGGATTATATAGTTGGTGAAGACAAAATTCAGCACGATCACCAGAATGATCGGCAGGATGGCGATTGCGATACCCGGAGCGGCGACCTCTTCCTGTTCCACCGCCATAGCGCCAGCCGAACGCGGACGCCGCGTTACAGACTGCGGATCACCATGATGCACGCCATAGCCTTCGCCGGCGGTGCGGGCGCGGTGATGACGCCAGTTTAGCCAAGCGGTGCCGCCGCCCAGCATGATAGCGCCCGCCAGTATCCCCAGGCCGGGGGCGGCGAAGGCGTCGGTGCCGAAATAAGGCATCGGTATAAGGTTCTGGATCGCCGGAGTACCGGGCAAAGCGGTCATGGTGAAGGTAAACGAACCCAGCGCGATGGCCCCGGGGACTAGCCGCTTGGGAATCTGCGCCTCACGGAAAAGGGCAACCGCGATGGGATAGACAGCGAAGGCCACGACGAACAGCGAGACGCCGCCATAGGTAAGGATGGCGCAGGCCAGTACGACCGCCAGGATCGAACGCTCCGCTCCCAGTTTCTCTACGATCCAGTGGGCAATCGTCCGGGCCGAGCCGCTGTCGTCCATCAGCTTGCCGAACAAGGCGCCGAGCAAGAACAGCGGGAAATAAGTTATTACGAAACGCCCGGCGGCGTTCATGAATACCTGGGTGTAAGTTGCCAGCAAAGGAAGGTCGCCCGCGAATACCACTGCAAGGCAAGCGAGAAACGGTGCGAGTACCAAGACAGTGATGCCGCGGTATGCCAGATACATGAGTAATGCGAGCGAAAGTATAATGCCTATCAGGCCGACCATAGTGCTTCCTCCCTATCGGATTTTGGCTGTCTTGGCGCACGTGCCGCAACGAAGCAACTAACCCTTCAAAATACTATTAGTGCCTTCGAGGGAATTTTTGCCATTCGCTCCGCCAATCGTCCTACCCGAGGAGGAGGGACCGCAGTCACCGACATGGAGATAGTACCGCAACCAAGCGACCGTTCGCTGTTGAGCATCGTTGGCGTTTGACCCGGATACCCCTGCCGGCCTTGCATTTTCCAGTCCATCCGGTCAAGTTCCCGCACCAAGGGCCGGCATGGTCATGCACGCAGGGAGAAATTTTATGTCCAGGTTGCTTTCGAGAGTGGGAGCGGCAGCGCTCGGTTCGCTGATGAGCGGTTCGCTCCTGGTCTCGCCGGTGATGGCCCAGCAGACGGTCACCGTCGGCGCCATCGAGATCCTGTCCGGCCCGAGCGCAGCCTACGGCACCGCCATCAAGGGCGGGCTCGAACTCGCCATGGACGAGATCAATGCGGCGGGCGGCGTGCTTGGCGGCAAGAAGCTCGGGCTCATCGTCGAAGATTCCGCCGGCAACAAGGATCAGGCGGTCAACGCCGCGCGCAAGCTGGTTGGTCGTGACAAGGTGCCGGTCGTCATCGGTCCGACCTTGTCCAACGAGATGTTCGCCGTCGGTCCCGTCACCAACGACCGCAAGGTCGTGACCATCGGCACTTCGACCACCGCCAAGGGCATCACCGAGATCGGTCCTTTCATCTTCCGCACCGCCCTGCCGGAATCCGATGTCGTGCCGGTCACGCTAAAGGCCGCCAAGGACAAGTTCGGCGTCAAGACCATCGCCATGATGTACGCCAACGACGACGCCTTCAGCAAATCGGGCTTCGATTCGATGAAGGCGGCGGCCGAGCAGCTTGGACTGACGATCGCGACGATCGAGACCTTCGGCAGCAAGGACGCCGACTTCTCGGCCCAGCTCACCAAGATCAAGGGCCTGAACGTCGACGCCATCACGATCTCCGCCCTGGTTGAGCCGATCTCGGGCGTCGTCCTCCAGGCGCGTCAGCTCGGCATTCCCGACAGCGTCCGCTTCATCGGCGGCAACGGCGCCAATTCGCCGAAGCTGGGCGAGATCGCCGGCACCGCAGCGGACGGTCTGCTGGTCGGCAGCCCCTGGTTCATCGCCAAGAAGGGCGAGACCAACGAGAAGTTCGTGTCCACCTTCAAGCAGCGCTACGGCAAGGACCCCGACCAGTTCGCGGCCCAGGCCTATGACACGATGTATATCGTGGCGAAGGCGATCGACACCGCCGGCGCCGCCGACAGCGACAAGATCCGGGAAGCGCTCTATAAGACCGACTTCAACGGCGTGATGGGGCCGTTCACCTTCACCGAGGGCCGCGATCCGGCCTCCAACGAAGGCGTTGTCGTCCTGTCGATGAAAAACGGCCGCTTCGAAATCCTGGAGTAGTTCCAGGTTCCATACCGTGCTAAGGGAGTGCCGCCGCTTCAGGCGGCACTCCCGTTTTGCGGGACGCTCTTCTCAAAAGGTAACTGGCGTTCGCACTCATGCTGTCCCAACAGTTGGTCAACGGCCTGGTGCTGGGTTCGACCTATGCGCTGTTCGCGCTGGGGTTCACGCTGATCTTCGGCGTGCTCCGGGTCATCAACCTGACCTATGGCTTCTATTTTACGATCGGCGCCTTCGTGGCGCTGACGGTCGCTCGCGAGTTCGGCGCCAATATCTGGGTGGCCCTGCCGGTCGGAGCGCTTTCCGCCGGAGTGGTGGCTGTGGTCGCGGACTGGGTCCTGCTGACGCGCCTGCGCCGGGCCAAGGCCGGCGAGCTGTCGTCCCTGATGGTGACGCTGGGTGCGGTGCTGGCGCTCTATTCGCTGATGGCGGTGTTCATCGGCACCGATATCCAGCGTTTCCCCTTCGGCTTCGTCGATAACACGGCGATAGAGTTCGGCAGCATCCGGATCTCCCTGGTCCAGATGCTGATCGTCGGCACGACCTTCGTGCTGGTGGCCGTCCTGTTTCTGCTGCTCCAGCGCACCAAGCTGGGCCTGATGATCCGGGCCTTGGCGGAGAACGAGGACGCCGCCCGGCTGATGGGCATCAATGTCGGCCTGACCGTCGCGGCGGTGTCGTTCCTGTCCGGCACGCTGGGGGGAGCCGCCGGAGTCCTGATCGGCCTCAACTTCAACGCCATCCAGCCTTTCATGGGCGAGCACATGATGCTGCGCGGCTTCGCCGTCATCATCATCGGCGGCCTCGGCGACATCCGGGGCGCCCTGATCGCCGGCGTGCTGCTGGGCGTGCTGGAAGTGCTGACGGCGGGCTACATCTCCTCCAATGCCAAGGAAGCCGTTGCCTTCACCATCCTGGTGCTGACCCTGTGGTTCCGCCCGGTCGGCCTGTTCGGCCGCGCCCAAGCGAAGAGGGCCTGACGATGGATGGCATGACCATGGCCGAATGGCTCGACGATTTCCTCTTCACCTACGAGACGCTGATCCACGCGCTCGGCGTCCATGGCCTGCTGGCGCTGTCGATGTATTGCGTGATGGCGGTCGGCCAGCTGTCGCTGGGGCAGGCCGCCTTCATGGGCATTGGCGCCTATACCGGAGCGCTGCTGACGCTGAACCTCGGCCTGCCGTTCTGGCTGGTGCTGCCGCTGTCCGCGCTGGCGCCCGCCGTCGTCGCCCTGGTGATCGGCGGTCCGACGCTCCGGCTCAGCGGCGTCTATCTGGCGATCTCGACCATCGCGCTGGGCGAGGTTCTGCGCGTCCTTTATATCAATGCGGAGTGGCTGACCGGCGGCGCGCTTGGCCTTTCCGGTATTCCGCGCAAGGCGGATCTCTGGCTGATCTACCTGCTGCTGTTTCTTGCGGTGCTGGGTTTCTGGGCGGTCGGGCGGTCGAAGATCGGCCGCGCGATGGAGGCGATGCGGGAGGACGAAGCGGTTGCCGGCGTCATGGGCGTCAACCTGCCGGTCTATAAGATGGGCGCTCTGGTCGTCTCCGCGATGCTCGCCGGCTTGGCCGGCTGCCTGACCGCGCACAGCAACAGCTTCATCGGCCCGAACGAATTCGGCTTCGAAATGGCGGTGACGATCCTGAGCTTCGCGCTGCTCGGCGGCATCGGCACGCCGATAGCGCCGGTGATCGGCGCGCTGGTGCTGACCTCGCTGCCCGAGATCCTGCGCCCGCTCCAGGACTTCC
Source organism: Skermanella aerolata KACC 11604 (assembly GCF_000936425.1). Taxonomy (GTDB): domain Bacteria; phylum Pseudomonadota; class Alphaproteobacteria; order Azospirillales; family Azospirillaceae; genus Skermanella; species Skermanella aerolata. The sequence goes on from NZ_AVFK01000031.1 coordinate 5,014, forward strand.
GCCTCGTCATCAACGGGCTGATCATCGTCGTGGCCGTCCTGTTCCTGCCGCGCGGCGTGATCCCCTTCCGGCTGAGGAGAGCTCCATGACGACGCTGCTTTCGGCCAGCCGCCTGACCAAGCAGTTCACCGGCCTGCTCGCCGTCAACGAAGTCGATGTCGAGGTCTCGGCCGGCAGCGTCCACGGTATCATCGGCCCCAATGGCGCCGGCAAGACGACGCTGTTCAACCTGATCTCCGGCCTGCTGCCGTTGACATCCGGTACCCTGACGCTCGACGGCCGCGACGTCACCTCCGCTCCACCCTATCAGCGGACGCGGCTCGGCGTGGCGCGGACGTTCCAGAACATTCGCATGTTCTCCGACATGACGGTGGTCGAGAACGTCATGACCGGCATGCATACCCGCCTGAAGTCTTCCGGAGTGGCCTCGCTGCTGCGCCTGCCGGGATTCCGGCGGGAGGAACGCGCCGCCCGCGACAAGGCGATGGAGTTGCTGGCGTTCGTATCGCTGGCCGACAAAGCCAGGGTTCGCTCCGGCGACCTGTCCTACGGCGATCAGCGCCGGCTGGAGATCGCCCGCGCCCTTGCCGGCGATCCCAGGCTGCTGCTGCTGGACGAACCGGCGGCGGGTATGAACCCGACCGAGACCCGCGACCTCGGCACTCTGCTGCGGCAGGTCGCCAAGCGCGATATCACGCTGCTCCTGGTCGAACACAACATGGGCTTCGTGATGGACCTGTGCGACCGCATCACCGTGCTCAACTTCGGCCGCAAGATCGCCGAGGGCGGGCCGCGCGAGGTTCGCGACAACCCGGCCGTGATCGAGGCCTATCTCGGCACCAAGGTTGCCGCCCGTCTGGCGAAGGCGCACGGCGCATGAGCACTCTGCTTGAAATTTCCGGCCTGCATCTGGGCTATGGCCGCACCTCGGCGGTCAAGGGCATCGACCTGTCGGTGCCGGCGGGGGGCGTCGTCTGCCTGATCGGCGCCAACGGCGCCGGCAAGACGACGACGATGCGAGGGCTGTCCGGCCTGCTGAAGCCAACGGCGGGGACGATCCGTTTCGACGGTGCCGACGTCACCGGCACCGCCGCCCACCGCATCGCCAAGCTCGGCATCCGTCAGGTCCCAGAAGGCCGCCAGGTCTTCGCCGAGATGACCGTAGACGAGAACCTGCAACTTGGCGGCCTTCAGGCGCCGGGAGGCGACGAGTTCGGACGGCGGCGCGACCAGGTGCTTGATCGCTTCCCCAGGTTGCGCGAACGCCTGACCCAGCAAGCGGGCTTGCTGTCCGGCGGCGAGCAGCAGATGCTGGCCCTTGGCCGCGCCTTGATGGGAGCGCCGCGCCTGCTGCTGCTGGACGAGCCGAGCATGGGGTTGGCCCCGCTGTTCGTCGAGGAGATATTCCGCATCATCGGCGATTTGAAGCGCGAGGGCACCACGATCCTGCTGGTCGAGCAGAACGCCCAGGCCGCCCTGGAGATCGCCGACTACGCCTATGTGCTGGAAAGCGGCGTCATCATGCTCCACGGACCGGGCGCCGAGATCGCCGACAACCCCGACGTGGCGGCCGCCTACCTGGGCGGGCACTGATGACTATCGCTTTTCCGGTCGAACATCCTACCCGGTTAGGATAAAAGTTTCCCACGGGCGGCAATCCCATAGGGTTGCCGCAGGTTTGCAGGTTTTTCCTTCCGGCGGCTCCCGGCGGGAAATCAATTTTCGGTGGTACCATGGCAAGAACGAACAACGCCGCGTCAGGACGCCGGAAGAACCGGGGAACGCAGCGGGCGCAGCAGCAGGCGGCACAGGCGTCACAGACATCCTCGTCCGATTCCGCGTCCGGGTTGGCAAGCGTAACTGTCCGTGTGCCGGAAGCCGGCAAGCCCTTCATCGAGAAGGCGGCCGAACTGATGCGGGAAGGGGCCGAACCGATCGCCGCCCTTCGCCGGGCCGGAGGAGGCTTCGACACCTCCGACCCTCCCCCCAGCCGCGATCAGGCGCTGCATGACGACGAAGCGGCGTCGCGCCGCGACCAGCACCAGATGGCGAGGCTGCGCAACCGCCTGGAAACCCAGGAGATGCGCAGCGCCGCCGAGATCGGCTACAAGGTCCGAAGCCTAAGCGGCTGGCGCCTGACCCTGGCGAAGATGGCCGGCCTGATCGCCTGACGGCGATTTAAGCCGCCGGACGGACCCGGCTGAGCACCCGGTCGACCATGACGCCGGACTGGCCCAGGTAGTTGGCGGGGTCGCACAGCTTCGCCAGTTCGGCGCGGGTCAGGTGCTTGGAGATCGCGGGCGTTTCATCCAGCAGGTCGAGCAGCGGGCGGTTCTGACGCAGCGCTTCCCGGCAGATGTCGTAGACCAGGTCATGGGCGTATTCGCGGCCCAGGTACGGGCCGAGGCCCATCATCACCGCTTCCGACATGACCAGCCCGTTGGTCATGTCGAGGTTGGCGCGCATCCGTTCGGCATCGACTTCCAGACCGCTCACCACGGCGCGGGCCTGTCTCAGGGCGCCGGCCAGCAGGCAGAAGGATTCCGGCAGGGCGATCCACTCGATCTCCCACGGACCGGTCGAACGCTCGTGATCGGCGACCATGGCGTCCATCAGGGCCGCGGCATGCTGACGGACGACCGAGATGCCGGCGTGGATGTAGCAGCTTGAGATCGGATTGCGCTTCTGCGGCATGGTGCTGCTGGAGCCCCGGCCATGGGCATAGGGCTCGTAGACCTCGCCCACTTCCGTCTGCATCATCAGCTTGACGTCCATCGACAGCTTGCCGAGCGTGCCGCCGACCAGTCCCAGGAAGCAGCCGACTTCCGCGATGTTGTCGCGGACGGTGTGCCACGCTATGACCGGCTGGCCCAGGCCCAGTTCGGCCATCAGACCTTCCTGAGTTTCCATGGCGCCGCGCTCGATCGAGGCCAGCGTGCCGGCGGCTCCGGCGAACTCTCCGACCACGACGCGGGCGCGCAACTCGTCCAACCGGTCGCGGTGGCGTTCGACGGCGGCGAGTAAGCCGGCCATCTTGTAGCCGAAGGTGACGGGAACCGCCTGCTGGAGGTTGCTGCGCCCGATCATCGGGGTATCGCGGTGACGCCGTGCCAGATCGGCCAGCCCGGCTGACAGGGCCGCCAGATCGTCCTCGACGATCTTCAGTGCCTCGCGGATTTGAAGCACCGTCGCGGTGTCGGTGATGTCCTGGGTCGTGGCGCCCCAGTGGCAGAACTCGCCCAGCTTGTCGCGGCACAGCGCGTTGAGCTGAGAAACGACGCCGAGGACGGGATAGCCGATCCGCTCCGTCTGCTGGCGCAGCTTGTCCATATCGATCTTGTCTATGGTGCAGTTGCTGACGATCTCGTCGGCTGCTTCCTGCGGGATGATGTCCAGCCGGGCCTGGACACGGGCCAGGGCCGCTTCGATGTCCAGGTACTTCTGGGTGCGGTTCTCGTCCGACCACACGGCCCGCATGGCGTCGGTGCTGAAGATGTTGCCGAAGATGGCGGAGTCCACGATCGTTGAGGGCATGATTCAAGCCTTCCTGTAATCAGGTGAAATTTTCGAAGGGGCGGCGGCGGTGCCGCGACTCAGACGGCTTTTTCGGCGCGCAGGCTCTCAATCCGGTCCGGCGCATAGCCCAGAGCGGTCAGGATCGCGTCGGTGTGCTGGCCCAGCGCCGGCACCGCGTCCATGCGCGGGTCGCCTTCTTCCCAGGAACCGGGCGGAAGCAGCGCCGGGATGCTGCCCCGTTCCGTCTCCACGGTTCGCCAGCGGTCACGAGCCTTCAGTTGCGGGTGGTCCCAGACATCGTGCATGTCGTTGGCGCGCGAGTTGGCGATCTTGGCCTCGTCGAGCCGCGCGATGACGTCCTCGGCGGTCAGTGTCGAGAAGGCCTCGACGATGATCCCGCGCAGATCGTCCCGCGCGGCGTTGCGCCGGAAGTTGCTGGAAAAGCGCTCTTCGGACGCAAGACCGGGCTGCCGCAGCACGATCGAGCAGAAGGCGGCCCATTCTCGTTCGTTCTGGAGGCCCAGCAGCACCGTCTTGCCGTCGCCGGCCGGGAACAGGCCGTAGGGGTAGATGGTGGCGTGGCTGGCTCCAGCGCGGGCGGGTGGCGTGGCGCCGTCATAGGCGTAGTAGAGCGGGTAGCTCATCCACTCGACCAGCGATTCCAGCATGGAGATGTCGAGATGCTGGCCGCGCCCGGTCTTGCCGCGCTGGATCAGGGCTGCGAGGATGCTGGAATAGGCGTACATCCCGGCGGAGATGTCGGCGATCGACGGACCCGCCTTGGACGGGGTTTCCTCGGTCCCGGTCACCGACAGGAAGCCGGCTTCGCCTTGGATCAGCAGATCGTAAGCCTTGCGGTCGCGGTACGGACCGTCGTTGCCGTAGCCGGAGATGTCGCAGACGATGATCTCCGGCTTTTCGGCGGACAGTGCTTCATAGGACAGGCCAAGGCGGGCTGCCGCTCCGGGTGCGAGGTTCTGGACTACGACATCGGCCTGTTCGGCGATCAGGCGCTTCAGGATGGTCCGGGCTTCCGGGTGCTTGACGTCGAGCGTCAGGCTTTCCTTGGACCGGTTGGTCCAGACGAAATGGGATGCCAAGCCGTTGACGCGCTCGTCGTAGCCGCGCGCGAAGTCTCCCACGCCGGGCCGCTCCACCTTGATGACGCGGGCGCCGAGGTCGGCGAGCTGACGCGTCGCGAACGGTGCGGCGATCGCGTGCTCGAGCGTCACGACCGTGATTCCTGCCAGAGGTTTCATGTTCCCGTTCCTCACCGTATGACCGCAGTGGCATCCATCGTCAGCCAGCCTTCGTGGTCCTTGGCCCAGAGATGGAAGGTCTTGCCGTCCGCTTCAGGTTCGCCGTGGACCGAGAAAGTGTTGATGTCGAAGGTCGGGCGGACCGCCTTGAAGCGGTATTCGGCGACTTCGGCGTCTGGCAGCTTGTGGCGCAGCAGGTCGAGCAGCAGCGTGGCGATCAGCGGACCATGGACGATCAGGCCGGGGTAGCCCTCGGTCTCCGTCACGTATTTGCGGTCGTAGTGGATGCGGTGGCCATTGAAGGTCAGGGCCGAGTAACGGAACAGCAGCACGTCGTCGGGGACCCAGCCCTTTTCCCATTCCGAAGACTTCGGTGCCGGCTGGGGCGGCGGGGCGACATCGTCGGGCTTGGCGGCTTCGCGGTAGACGATGTCGTGGAATTCCGTGATGGCGACCTTTCCGCTGCCTTCGCGGCTGATCTCGTGGCGGACCTTGACGAAGACCAGCGGACCGGTGCGCCCCGACTTCTCCGTCACGTCATGGATGGTCGAAACCCGCGTTACCGCGTCGCCGACCCGGACCGGTTCGTGGAACTGGAACTGGCTGCCGGCCCACATGCGCCGGGGCAGGGGGATCGGCGGGAGGAAACCGCCGCGCTTGGCGTGTCCGTCAGGCCCAATTTCAGACTGGCGGTGGAGCGGCAGGAAAAAGAGCCAGTGCCAGAGCGCGGGGAGCGGCGTTCCGGGAGCGGGCCTTTCGGCTGGGCGGTCGAGCGTCGCGGACAGGGCGGCGTAGGGGGTGGGCGTGACCACGTCCGAAACCGTTTCGCTCCGGCCGATCCATTCCTTGAGTGAGTTGCCGGGAGAATTCATGGGGCGCGTTCCTCTCGTTCGTTTCTTGTCGTAACAGCGTCTTCCGGATCGGGATCCCGTACTGGAAGGTCCCGTCTATCCGTCACAGTGTCAGGGACGCGGCCCTGCGGCAAAGGGTTGGGGGGCGGGCTGAAGAAAGGCGCTCTCCAATCCCATGGTACGGCGGACAGGCGCGATCTCGCAGGGCATGTGCGAGTGCCGGGCGAAGACCGCGCCTTCGAACAGCTTGCGGGCGGTGCGCTGGATGCTGGCAACGGGCGCCGCCTGATCCTTGTCGGGTTCGAGCCGTACCGCGATCCGGCCCGACGGGTGTTCGATCGTGATGTCGGCGGGCAATGCTATCGGCCCGGTCATCGCTGCCGCGATGGTGCCGGGCGTGACGCAGGCGGTGGCGACCGCGACCGCTCCGGTGACGGCCAGGGCGCGGTGGCAGTCATGGGGCATGAAGTAGCGGGCGGAAAGCGTGCCGCCGTTGACTGCGGGAGCGATCAGCACCGGCTTGGGGATGACCAGATCGGCGGCATTGGGAAAGCCCATGCGCCGGCCGGCCTCGATCCGAAGGCTTTCCAGCCGGGTCATGAAGGTGCGGTCCGTGCAGTATGTGTTCGCCGCCTCGAACCCTGATTTGCCGAGATCCGCCGCCCGGACCAGCATGACCGGAGTGGCGGCGTCGATGCAGGATACCTCCACCCCGTCGATCCAGTCGGTCGCTTGGCCCGTCGGGAGCAGCCGCCCGGTCTTGGAGCCGGCGGCGTTGAGGAATGCGAGCTGGATGGGGGAGGCGGTTCCGGGGACGCCGTCGATCGCGGCGTCTCCCTCATACGTCACTCTGCCGTCCGGCGTCAGGACACGCGCCTCGATCAGCTTACGGGTATTGACGTTGTGGATGCGGACGGAGGTGATACCGTCCTGTGCCTTGACCAAGCCGGCTTCGATCGCGAAGGGTGCCACGGCGGCCAGCATGTTGCCGCAGTTGGGAGAGGTGTCGACGGTCCGCTCGGTGACCTTCACTTGGGCGAACAGGTAATCGACATCGGCACCGGGGACGGTCGAGGGGCCGACGATGGCGACCTTGCTGGTCAGCGGATTGCCGCCGCCGATGCCGTCGATCTCCAGATCGTGGCCGGCGCCCATCACCGACAGGAGCACGGCGTCGCGCTGGATGGGGTTGGCGGGCAGGTCGGAGGCCAGGAAGAAAGGTCCGCGCGACGTACCGCCGCGCATCATGACGCAGGGGATCTGGATCTGGTCGCCTGTCGTCATGTCTTTCGTCCTCCCTCGGAACCGGCGTTTTGTGCCGGCTTGTGAATTCGTCGTTGGCAGGACTATCCGGCTTCGCTGGATGTTTGTGAAATGCAAAGATCTGCTTTATTATTCCGCTTAACGGAACAATGGGAAGCCGTAGTCGCGGCGTGACGTCACACTCAGGGAGGACCGGATGAACTTCGAGCTTGTCGATCTCAGGGCCTTCATCGCGGTATCCGACCTGGGCAGCTTCCACCGCGCCGCCAAGGCGCTGAACCTGTCTCAGCCTGCTCTCAGCCGTCGTATCCAGAAGCTGGAGGAGAGCCTGGGCGCTCCCCTGCTGGAGCGCTCGACCCGGCATGTGGCGCTGACCATGGTCGGCCGCGACTTCATCCCGAAGGTCCGGCGCTTCCTGGACGAGTTCGAAACGTCGGTCCTCAGCATCCGCGACCTTGGGGCAAGAAGCGGCGGCCTGGTGTCGATCGCCTCGGTGCCGACCGCCGTCTTCTATTTCCTGCCGCGCGCGATCAGCCGCTTCAGTTCGGCCTATCCCCGCATCCGCATCCGCATCCTGGATGTCAGCGCCAACGAGGGGCTAGAGGCCGTGGCGCGCGGCGATGCCGATTTCGGCATCAACTTCATCGGGGCGTCGCACCCCGACATCGATTTCATGCCGCTGGCCGAAGATCCCTTCGTGCTGGCCTGCCGACACGACCATCCGCTGGCCTCGCGCCAGCAGGTGACATGGAAGGAGCTGGAACCGCACCGCGTCATCACGGTCGGACGCAGCAGCGGCAACCGCGCCCTGATCGAGAACGCCCTGACCCAGCAAGGGCTGCGCCTCAACTGGTCGTACGAGGTGACGCACCTGTCCGGCTCGCTCGGGCTGGTCGAGGCGGGATTGGGCGTCGCTCTGCTGCCGAAACTGGCAACGCCAGCCGGAGACCACCCGATCATCCGGACGATCCCGGTGGTCCAGCCGGAGATTTCCCGGACCATCGGAATCGTCCGCCGCCACGGCGGCGTGCTGTCGCCGACGGCGGCGCAATTCCTGGATATGCTGCTGGAGTCTTGGAAAGGTTGATGCGATATACGCATCAATGATCGAAATATATGCATTTCACGGAATTAACTTAACCTGATATTCATTGATCGACAGCGCGGGACTGAGGCCGCGCAACCGAATGAAAAAGATCAGGAAAGGGAACGGAAATGCTGAGGAAGAAGAGCACTTTCATTGCGGCTGCCGCTGTCGTGGCCTCCGTCTTCGCTTCGCCGGTATTGGCGCAGACTTATCCGAACAAGACGATCCGGCTGCTCGTTCCCTATGCCGCCGGCGGCGGCACCGATGCCATCGCCCGCGTCGTGGCGCAGGGGATCACCGCCCAGCTGGGGCAGCAGGTCGTGGTCGAGAACAACGGGTCTGCCGGCGGCAATCTGGCGACGCAGCAGGCCGCCAAGTCGGACCCTGACGGCTATACCATGCTGATGGCGAACCAGGGGCCGATGGTCGTCAATCCGCACCTGTTCAAGAACGTCAAGATCGACCCGCTGACCGCTTTCGACCCGGTCACCCTGATCGCGGAAGCGCCGCTGGTGGTCGTGGTACCGGAGAACTCCCATATCACGTCGGTCAAGCAGCTTGTCGAGGAAGCGGCGAAGGCGCCGGGCAAGATGACCTACGGGTCGGCGGGCAATGGCTCGGCCAGCCATCTGGCGACGCTGCTGCTGGCGGAAACCGCCAATCTCGACATGGTGCATGCGCCCTACAAGGGGGCAGGGCCTGCGATCACCGATCTGCTGGGTGGCCGGCTCGACTTCATGGTGACGACCATCCCGTCCGTCTTCGGGTTCATCGACAGCGGGAAACTGAAGCCGCTGGCCGTCACCACGTCTCACCGCACCAAGCGGCTGCCCGACCTGCCGACCATCGCCGAGAGCGGCTGGCCGAACTATCAGGCAGCGGCGTGGTACGGCTTCGCCGTTCCCAAGGGAACGCCGCCGGAGATCATCAAGACGCTGCGCGACGCGACGGTGGCCGCGATCAACAGCCCGGAGGTCGTGCCGCGTCTGGCGATCGAAGGCGCCGAGCCGGTCGGAAACACGCCCGAAGAATTCGCCGCTTTCATGAAGCAGGAATCCGCCCGCTGGGCCGAGGTCATCAAGAAGGCCGGCATTGGCCTGGACTAAACCCTCAATCTGGACTGAACAAGGTCTGGACTGAACCCGAGGACAGCAAGGTCCCGCACTCGATGCGGGACCGTGAATAAGGGGAGGGCGAAAGCAATGACATCAATGCAAAGGCGGAGAGATGTCATAGGCGGGCTGATCGTCATGACGGTCGGTACCGGTTTCCTGACGGTCGGGAGCGATCTCGACATGGGTTCTTCCTTCAGGATGGGACCCGGCTATTTTCCCAACGTTCTCAGCGTCGTGATGATCGCGCTGGGGCTTGCCATCAGCGGGTTGGCGCTGCGGTGCCCGAAGGGGGAAAGCGGCTCGACCCCGCTGCCCTGGCGCGGGTTGCTGCTGATCATCGGAGCCGCCGTCTTCTTCGGCTTCGCGGTGAGGGGATTGGGTCTGGCGCCCGTGCTGCTGGGCGTGGTCCTGGCATCGGCCTGGGCCAGCCGCTATGCGGCGGTCCGCACGTCGGTTTCCCTGGCGGCCGGCGTCGCCGCGTTCTGCACCTTCCTGTTCATCCAGATGCTCGGCCTGCCGCTGCCCTTGACGGGTCCGTGGCTGAGCCTCGAGCACGGGTCGCCGCTGGCGTCCGTCCTGGCATCGGCCGAGCTGCCGGCCGTTTCCGGGCCAGCCCTTTCCAAATAGGAGATTTCCCGTGGAACTTCTCGGAGATCTTGGGCTCGGCTTCGCCACCGCGCTCAGCCCCTTCAACCTGCTCTATTGCTTCATCGGTGTGGCCCTGGGGACGGCGGTCGGCGTGCTGCCGGGGCTGGGGCCGATCGCCACCATCGCCATGCTGCTGCCGATCACCTTCGGCCTGCCGCCTGTCTCCTCGCTGATCATGCTGGCGGGCATCTACTACGGCGCTCAATACGGCGGCTCGACCACAGCGATCCTGATCAACCTGCCGGGCGAAAGCTCCAGCGTGGTCACCGCGATCGACGGCTACCAGATGGCGAAGAAGGGGCGCGCCGGTCCGGCGCTGGCCACGGCGGCGCTGGGATCGTTCTTCGCCGGCACGGTCGCCACGGTCCTCCTTGCCATCGCGGCGCCGCCGCTGGCCGAGGTAGCGCTGGAGTTCGGGCCGGCGGAATACTTCTCGCTGATGGTGCTGGGGCTGGTCGCCTCGGTGGCGCTCGCCAGCGGTTCGCTGCTGAAGGCGTTCACGATGATCGTGATGGGTCTGCTGCTGGGCCTCGTCGGCAGCGACGTGGAAACCGGGACCCAGCGCTTCACCTTCGACATGCCGGAAATGGCCGACGGGCTGAACTTCGTGGCGCTGAGCATGGGCGTGTTCGGACTGGGCGAAATCCTGCGCAACCTGGAGCACGAACACACCCGCAGCGTCATGGTCAAGCACGTCAGCGGCCTGATGCTGTCCAAGGCGGACCTCAAGCGGATCGCGGGTCCCGTCCTGCGCGGTACCGGCCTGGGATCGGTCCTCGGCATCCTGCCCGGTGGCGGCGCCATGCTGGCCTCGTTCGCGGCCTATTCGATGGAAAAGCGGCTGTCGTCCAATCGCGCCGAGTTCGGCAAGGGCGCTATCGAGGGAGTCGCGGCGCCTGAATCGGCCAACAATGCCGGTGCGCAGACCTCGTTCATCCCGATGCTGACGCTGGGCATCCCGTCGAACCCGGTCATGGCCTTGATGATCGGCGCGATGATCATCCAGGGCATCACCCCCGGTCCCAATGTCGTGACGGACGAGCCGGAACTGTTCTGGGGCATGATCGCGTCGATGTGGGTCGGCAACCTGCTGCTGGTGTTGCTCAACCTGCCGCTGATCGGGCTCTGGATACGGATGCTGACGATCCCGTATCACCTGCTGTTCCCGGCCATCATCGCGTTCTGCTGCATCGGCGCCTTCAGCGTCAACAACAGCACCTTCGACGTCTTCATGATGGCGTTGTTCGGGCTGGTCGGCTACGCGCTGATCAAGCTGGACTTCGAGCCGGCGCCCCTGCTGCTCGGCTTCGTCCTGGGGCCGATGCTGGAGGAGAACCTGCGCCGCGCCATGCTGCTGAGCCGGGGAGACGCCACGGTGTTCGTGACGCAGCCGCTCAGCCTGGGACTGCTGCTGGTGTCGCTGGGGCTGCTGACGGCGGTGCTTCTGCCCAATATCCGGTCGAAGCGGGAGGAAGCCTTCAGCGAGTGACGGCGTCGGCTACAAGAGAAAACGGCGGCGGGATGGTCCCGCCGCCGTTTCGTTTTCCGTCAGCTTACTGCTGCGATGCGACGCCTGCGTCCGGGGTGGCGGAGACGCGCCAGACGCGGTTGCCGACATCGTCGGTCACCAGGATGCTGCCCTTGCCGTCGGGGCGGACATCGACCGGGCGGCCGAGTGCGTTACCCTCGCCGTCGAGGAAGCCGGTCAGGACATCGACCGGCGTGCCGGCCGGCTTGCCGTCGGCGAACGGGACGAAGATCACCTTGTAGCCGCTGTGTGGCTTGCGGTTCCAGGAACCGTGCTGGCCGACGAAGACGCCGTTGGCGAACTGCTCGCTGAGCGTGTCGGGGTTGCCGAACGACAGTCCGAGCGAGGCGGTGTGAGGCCCGAGCGCGTAGTCCGGCGAGATCGCCTTGGCGACCAGTTCCGGCTTCTGCGGCTCGACGCGGGTATCGACGGTCTGGCCGTAATAGCTGTAGGGCCAGCCGTAGAATCCGCCGTCCTGAACAGACGTCATGTAGTCGGGCACAAGGTCGCTGCCGATCTCGTCACGCTCGTTGACCGCCGTCCACAGCTTGCCGGTCACCGGTTCCCATCCCATGCCGTTGGGGTTGCGCAGGCCGGAGGCGAAGATACGCTTCTGGCCGCTCGACAGGTCGACTTCCCAGATCGCGGCGCGGCCTTCTTCCATCTCCATGCCGTTTTCGCCGACATTGCTGTTCGAGCCGACGGTCGCATAGAGGAAGCGCCCGTCCTTGCTGGCGATGATGTTCTTGGTCCAGTGATGGTTGAGCGGGCCGCCGGGAAGGTCGGTGACCTTGGTGCCGGGCGCCGTGATCTTAGTCTGGCCCGGTTCGTACGGGAACTTCACGATCGCGTCGGCATTGGCGACGTAGAGGTCGTTGCCGACCAGTTCCATCCCGAACGGCGAGAACAGGTTCTCCAGGAAGACCGACTTGGTGTCGGCGACGCCGTCGCCGTTGGTGTCGCGCAGCAGGGTGATGCGGTTGGCGCTCGGCGTCTTGGCGCCGGCGCGGCTCATCAGCAGATCTTGAACCCAGCCCTTGATGCTGAACGTCTCACCCTCTTTGGGCGGAGCGTTGGATTCCGCCACCAGCACGTCGCCGTTGGGCAGGATGTGGAGCCAGCGCGGGTGGTCCAGGCCGTCGGCGAAGGCCGCGACCTGGAGACCGGGTGCTACGGCAGGCATGCCGCCATCGGGCCAGCCTTTGGCGGGCGCCACGTTGACGGTCGGGATGAGGGTTGCATTGGGAGCGGGCAGTTGCGGCTGCGGGCCAGTGCCGGCGGCCACGGGGAGCGTCGCTTCCTCGCCGCATCCGGCAAGGGCGACCGCGGTTGCAGCAAGGAAGAGCGAGGCCGGAGATAGCATACGCATGCGGCGAATCCTGAAATCAAAACGAGTGTTGGTTGCTCAACAAGGTTGTGCCCCTTCAGGTTCCCGCATGGCGCGAATGGGTGTACCGGCCAGGATGGAGGACGCAGGGTCCGTAAATTGCATACTATTTTATGCGCATCAGCGCGAATGGACCTGAAGCAAGGGGTCCATGTGTCTGAACGGAGAAGAAAAGCATGTGCCAGGGCGACGACCGGAACTGTCCGGATTTCGAGGAGCATCGCCGGAGCTTTCTCAGCACCATGGATCATGAGCGGCGCTCGTTCCTGAAGAGCGCCTTCGCGGCGGCCGGCGGGGCAGGGGTATTGGGAGCGGGCGGGCTGTCGCTCGTGACGCCGTCGATGGCGGCAGCCGCCCAGGCGCTCCAGCCGGAGCGGACCAACCACTACCACCTGCCGGCGACGGCGGAGACGGTCCATTGGGGCTATTTCAGCAAGTCGCTGCCGGCCAGGGTCGAGATCTCGCCCGGCGACTACGTCACGATCGAGGCGCTGACCCATCACGCCAACGACGACGCCGAACGGATGGTCAAGGGCGATCCCGGCGCCGAGAGCGTCTTTCACTGGAGCAAGGACAAGAAGAACGTGGACCGGCGCGGGGCCGGGCCGATGGATGCCTCCCTGTTCGGGCGGGGCGCCGGCGAGGGGTTGGGCGTCCATATTTGCACCGGGCCGGTGGCGATCCGGGGGGCGGAGCCGGGAGACGTGCTGGAAGTCCGTATCGTGGACATGAAGCCGCGCCCCAGCGCCAACCCGGAATTCGCCGGCAAGACCTTCGGCAGCAATGCCGCCGCGTGGTGGGGCTATCACTACAAGGACTTGCTGACCGAGCCGAAAGAGCGGGAAGTCGTCACGATCTACGAGATCGACGCGCGCGGCGAGCGGAACTGGGCCAAGGCGGTCTACAACTACCGCTGGACGCCGCAGACCGATCCGTTCGGCGTGGTCCACAAGATCATCGACTATCCCGGCGTGCCGGTCGATCACTCCACCATCACCAAGAACTTCGACGTGCTGAAGGGCATCCGCATCCCCGTCCGCCCGCATTTCGGCGTGCTGGCGGTGGCGCCGAAAGAGGCCGACATGGTGGACAGCATCCCGCCCGGCTATTTCGGCGGCAACATGGACAATTGGCGGCTCGGCAAAGGGGCCACGATGTATTACCCGGTGGCGGTTCCGGGAGCGATGTTCTCGGTCGGCGACCCGCACGCATCGCAGGGTGATTCCGAACTGTGCGGCACCGCGATCGAGTGCTCCTTCACCGGGACCTTCCAGTTCATCCTGCACAAATCAGCCGATCTGCGCGGCACCGCCCTGGAAGGGCTGGATTTCCCGATGCTGGAAACCGCCGACGACTGGGTCATGCACGGCTTCAGCTATCCCAACTACCTGGAGCAATTGGGCGACAAGGCGCAGTCGGCGATCTACGAGAAGTCGTCGGTCGATCTCGCGATGCGTGACGCCTTCCGCAAGATGCGGCAGTTCCTGATGAACGCCAAGGGCTTGAGCGAGGACGAGGCGGTGTCGCTGATGTCACTCGGGGTCGATTTCGGCATCACGCAGGTGGTGGACGGCAACTGGGGCGTCCATGCGATCATCAAGAAGGCGATCTTCTCCGGCGTCGAGAGCTGAGCGAGGTCGAAGCGGGCGGTTGAGGCCGGAACGTCCTTCGGTGGCACCGTGTTGGCGGAATGGGCGGCCGGAAAAAGCCGTCCATTCTCCCGTCCATAACTCCCGTTCCGCAAATTGAGGAAAGATCCAATGGAGAAGCGGCAGCTTGGCCGGTCCGGCCTTGAGGTGGTCCCGCTTTGTTTTGGCGGCAATGTGTTCGGCTGGACCATCGACCAGCCGACATCGCACCGCGTTCTGGACGCCTTCGTAGGCGAAGGCTTCAACTTCATCGATACGGCCGACATGTATTCCCGCTGGGCGCCGGGCAACAGCGGCGGCGAGTCCGAGACGATCATCGGCTCCTGGCTGAAGGGTCGGGGCGACCGCGACAACCTGGTGATCGCGACCAAGGTCGGGATGGAAATGGGGCCGGGGAAAAAAGGGCTGGCGCCTGCCTATATCCGCGCCTCGGTCGAGGACTCGCTGCGCAGGCTCCAGACCGACTACATCGACCTCTACCAGTCCCACGCCGACGATCCGGACACGCCGTTCGAGGACGTGCTGGGGACGTATCAGGAGCTGATCGAGCAGGGAAAGGTGCGGGCGATCGGAGCGTCGAACATCTCGGCGGCCCGCCTAAAGGAGGCTCTGGACGTCAGCGCCCGGACCGGACTGGTGCGTTACGAGAGCCTTCAGCCGGAATACAATTTGTTCGACCGCGCCGGGTACGAGGCCGAGCTTGAGCCGCTGTGCCGGGAGCACGGGCTTGGCGTCATCACCTACTATTCGCTGGCGAGCGGTTTCCTGTCCGGCAAGTACCGCAAGCCGGAGGATGCGTCCAGGAGCCCACGCGGCGAGGGCGTCGTGTCCAAGTACCTGAACGACAAGGGCCGCGCCATCCTGAAGGCGCTGGACGAGGTTGCGGCGCTGCATGACGCTACCCCGACGCAGGTCGCCTTGGCCTGGGTGATCGCCCGTCCCAGCGTCACCGCTCCGATCGCCAGCGCCACCAGCGTGGAGCAACTGAAGGACTTCGCGGGGGCGGCGAAGCTGAAGCTGGACCAGGGATCGATCAGCCTTCTCGACGAGGCGGGCGGAGGCTGACGCCTCCGCCGTTCCGCGCCGCTTCACAATGATCTCGGGCCTAAGGCCCGGAAGGGGTAAGCCGAATCCGGCAGGGATCGATAAGGACCTGTTAACCCGAAACATGGAAACACTGAGCGCTTTCCACCATGTTTCAGCAGACAGGACCGGACCCCGTGAAGACCCTTGCCGCGAAGTCCATGACACTCTTCATGCTGGCGATGCTTCCGGGCTGCGTTACCGAAAGCGTCACCGACCACGCTTATTCCGCGATCCGCGACAGCGGCGTGTTCCAGGAGATGGCGGAGCGGACGGGCCTCGGCGCCTTGTCCGACACGGCGGCCGCTCGCCTGTCCGAAGCGATGGGGACCGATGACGTGCCGCTCGACACGGTCGGCGTTCCCCTGACGCAACTGGCGGGAGGAACCGTCACGGGACCGCGCCCGCCCGACCTTATCCGCGCCGCCTTGACGGAAATCGCGGCCGAACACGGTCCCGCCGTGGCGCGCCGAATGATGGTCAGCGCCTTCACGGGCGGAGCGGCCATGGTCACCGGACTTCCGTCCATGGCGACGGGCGCCGTCGATGCCCATGACAAGTTGGTTGCCGCCCAGGAAGCGCAAGTGTTGGTCGATGCGGCTTATGCGGCGGCGGAGGCTACCCGTGCCGAAACCGCGTTGGTGCCGGATGAGGACCGCCCAATAGAGGCTGCTGCCTTGCTGAAGCTGGCTGACGAACCGGCTGGAACTCGATTGATCTGGAACAATCCTGTGACAGGCGCTGCCGGGGCCGTCGAATTGGGCGACACCAAGGCTGGAGATGCCCGGCCGGGCGGCGTTTCGGTGGCCTGCCGTCCCGTTCTGCGGGAGTATGTGCGAGACACGGTGTCCAGAAACGGTCTTGGGACGATTTGCCGGGAAGGGTCGATATGGTATGATCTCAGTTGATCAGAGCAGGCGCTCGACCCGCTTCGGCGGAGCCGTCTTCTCGGCAACCATGACCGGGGGTGGTGAGGGTTTGTTCAGGGTGCGGTATTCGGAAACATCGACATGGACAGCCGTCGGCCAGGGATCTCCGAAACTCGTTCGTTCGACAGCACCGGCTCCATAGCCGATGATGCAGGCGAATAAGACAAGCAGCGCCTTGATGTGCCGCACTGATGCCGTTTCAGTCGTGTGAACGCTCAACGCTCGTCTCCCGCTTGATCCGGACTTGTCAGGTAAACAACTATCTGGCCGGTTCGTACCGAATCAAAAGAGTGGGAGCTTACGCGCTTATGGCAAGGTCTTACATATATAACGGGAGTCATAGTACGAGGAATTCATTGTTTTTGATCGGTTTATTCTACATCGTTTTGCCCCATCATCTTTTAAGTGTCAGAGCATTTATTTATAACTGAGTCAAAGCGATGCTTGGATGGTAGAAAAGTCGGCCGGAGAAGTGCCATGCTGAGCATGTCTTCAGAGGAGAATTCCCGCTTGGCTGGAGTGTGGACGGGCCTTTCCGACAGGGACGTGAACGTACAGGCCCCACCTTGCTCGCCGCTTGTCCAAGAAGCCACCGCCTATTGGAACTTGAAGCGAGGAAGCCGGCGCATGCCGTCCCGGAAGGATATCGACCCGGTCGAAATCCCTCGTCTGCTGTCCTCCACGGCGCTGGTCGACGTCCTCCGCGATCCTTTGGACTTCCGCTTCCGACTGCTCGGCACCGCTATCGACAACATCACCACGAAGAACCTGCGCGGCGTCCGCTTTTCCGAACTTCCCTACTTGGTCGAAGGAAACAAGGGCTGGGCCGACTACGCCTATGTCGCCAATACGGGAAAGCCGCTGACGACCGATCGGCCCTATGTGGGCAAGAGCAAAATGGTGGTCAGGCTGACCGACTCCCTGTTTCCGCTCTCCGACGATGGGGAAACGGTGAATATGGTCTGGAGCTTCCTGGACATCTGGTGGGTGCCGTTGCGCGAGCGGTCTTGGAACGGGGTCGTTTGACGTTCGTTCAGGACATCGAAGGTAAAAAGAAGCCCCGCAGCGGACAGCGCGCGGGGCTTTGAAGTTTACAAGGAAGAAAACGCACCGAGAAGGGCGCAAGGGAAGTTTTAAGCCAAGAAGCTTTCAATTTCGTTAACCATAAGATTTATTTAGCCAGGAAATCCCAAAACCCTATTCGGCAGGCTGGCGACGAAGTGGGCGATCGCGGCGGCGACCGGATCGGGCTGGTCGCGCCAGGGCGTGTGGCGGCAGTCGGCAAGGTCCTGCCGCTCGAACGGGCCTGTCACCTGACGCTCTATCGCGTCGATCTGGGCCAGAGTCGCGTATTCATCGTCCACGCCCTGGATAGCGAGCAGGGGACAGCGGATGCTGGGAAGGTACTCTTCGATGTTCCAGGCGCGGAACTCAGGCGAAAGCCAGGCTTCGTTCCAGCCCCGGAACGCTCCCTCCGGATCGGTGTGGTAGCGGGCCAGCGCCCGCGCCAGACCGCCTTCCTTCCAGGCGGTTGCAGCCTTTTCGATCCCCGCGATGGTGATGTCCTCGACGAAGACATGCGGGGCCATGACCACCGCGCCGCGCACCGGAACGACGCCGGCTCCCGCCGCCAGCAAGGCGATGGAAGCGCCGTCGCTGTGGCCGATCAGGATGGGATCGGCGACGCCGCAGGCGTCCAGCACCGCCGGCAGCACCTCCAGCGCTTCATGATGCAGGTATCGGAGCGGCCGCTTTCCCGTCAGCGGATCGGACCGGCCATAGCCGTGGCGGGAATAGACCAGTGCTGGAAGCCCCGTCGCTTCCGCGATCCTGCCGGGGAAATCGCGCCACAGCTCGATCGAGCCCAGGCCTTCATGAAGGAACACCAGTACCGGCCCGGAACCGTCCCGTAGCCCGATCCACTTGGTGTCGAGCCGGCGGCCGGCGGCGATGATGAACGTCATGGGGCGGGCTCCGGTGGTTTGCGGCGGCGTCACCCTGTCTAGAGATTGGTCAGAAGCAGTGTCAATGCCAGCATGGCCGAGACGATCTGCCAGAACCGGACCGGATCGCGCTCGTAGAAAGGTACCCGGCGCGGGCTGACCGACTCGCCACGCTCCAGGCCGTTCTCCAGTTCCATCGCGAACTCGATGGCGTCGGCCATCCTCTCCTTGCGGTCGGCGGCAACGGCGCGCTCCAGCATCGCCTCCAGCCAGCCGGGCAGGTCGGGGCGGTAGCGCGACAGCGGGACGGGCTTGCCGAAGCGGGGATGGCTGAACGGCTCGATCTCGCCATAGGGGTAGCGGTCGGTGAAGGCCCGGTAGACCGTGACGCCCAGGGCATAGACGTCGCTCAGCTCGTCGCCGGGTTGGCCGGCGAGCAGTTCGGGCGCCATGTAGCTGGGCGTACCCGGAGTGTCGGGAGCCGGGAAGTCTTCCACCCGAGGTAGCCGGACCACCCCCAGGTCGATCAGGCGGAGGCCGCCGCTGCTCTCCAGGATCACGTTGTCCGGCTTGATGTCGCGGTGGACTATGCCGGCCCGGTGCAGGGCTGCGACAGCCTTGGCGATGCGGGTGGCGATCCCGGCGCCTTCGCGCAGGGTCAGGCGCGGCTTTCGTCCAAGCCGCCGTTCCAGCGTCTCGCCCTCGTAGAACGGCATGACCGAGTAGAGGCAGGTCTGATGTTCGGGCGGCACCTCGATCACTGCGCCGACCCAGGGGTTGTGGATGCGCGTCGCGACCCAGGCTTCGCGGACGAAGGCCAGATGATAGGTCTTTTCCGTGGCGACGGTGGGCTGGGGAAACTTGACGACGACCGGCCTGTCGCCGTCGGTCGTATCGGCCGCCTTGAACAGCCTGCTGTAGCGCCCGTCGGACAGCACGCCGTCGAGCCGGAAGCCATCGACGGTTTCGCCGGCCTTGGGCGCCGGGTCGCGGATCGGCAGGGCACTGATCGCGGGGGCCAGATCGGTATGCTCGACGGCGGGCAGGGCTATCACGTCGATCACGACGGCGGTAGCATTGTCGTGGCTGCCGGCGTCCAGGGCGGCGGCGACGATCTCCCTGGCCGCTTCCTCCGGCGCGGAGCGGCGCAGCAGCAGGTCGCGGAGGCGGCTCTTTCCCAGCGTGCCATGGACTCCGTCGGAGCACAGCAGGAAGCGGTCATGCGGCCGCAGCGGTTCGGCCACGTGGTCTAGCCGGACGAATGGCTCGATCCCGACCGCCCGGAACAGCACGTGGTTGAGGTCGGGCTGCTTGAGCGTGTGGTCCTCGGTCAGCAGCGTCAGTTGACTGTCGCTCAGCCGGTAGGCGCGGCTGTCGCCGACATGGAAGACATGGACCTTGCGGCCCAGCAGGATCAGGGAGGTGAAGGTGCAGGCGGCGTTTTCCAGAAGGGCGTCGGTGCGCCCCATCTTGTGGAGCCAGCCGTTGAAGGCGTCGATGGAACTTGCGGCGGCATGCTGGACGCCGACAGTCTCCGGCTGGGCGTAGTAGGCGTCGATGAAGCTGCGGACCGCCAGTTCCGCCGCGACCCTGCCGCCCTTGGAGCCGCCGACGCCATCGGCCACCGCCGCCACGATGCCCTGGGTCGCCTGCTGGCCCGGCGTGCCGAGCCAGATGCCGGCGTAATCCTCGTTGCGGGGGCGGCGGCCCTGCTCGCTGGCAAGGCCGTACTGAATCTGGATGCGCGTCGGGGGCGAGGTTGCGGTCCGATCAGCCATCAATGCTTGGACGCGCTTGCCAGAGCTGTTCGGCCATGGCTTCCGCATCCGCTGTCGTGGACGCCCGGCCCAGCACCTTCAGCGCGACTGCCGCCGTAGCGATCACGGCGTTCTCCGCCACCGGGTTGTCCAGCTCTCCGGCCCAGAGCAGGGCGGGGAAACGCGGGTCCAGGTCTTCGGCGCGCCATTGGTAGGTCGCCTCCAGCCGCTCGGCGAAGCGCGGCGGCCACTGCTCCTCGGCGGTTTCGCCGTCCGTCACCAGCGCCACCGTGCATTCCTTCATGGGGGAGCGCTGGGCTTCGCCGCCGATGCCTTTGAAGATCGCCGCGCGAGGCTGGCCCAGGCGGATAGCGATTTCCTGGTGGAGCGGGCGGTAGGGCGGGTGGAAGACGCTCTGGATCTGCGCCGGGGCGTTGAGCGGGTTGATGTCGCGGGCGAAGGTGTTGACCGCCGTGCGGACGCCCAGCAGCGGACGGAGTTGGAACAGCCGCTCGAGTTCCGGGCAGAAGTCCTGGAGCCTGATATAGGCGAAGTTGCCGGCGCGCAGGTTGCGGGCCGCCTCGGTCAGCGATGTGCAGGGGCGGATGCCCAGCTTATCGAGTGCGGCCGGCGTCGGCGCGAAGCCCTCGCTGCCGCCGTCGATGCCGTGCATCAGCACCTTGACGCCGTTGGCGGCCAGCAGCAGGGCCGACAACACGAACCAAGGCTGCTGCCGGTGCCGGTCGGCATAGGACGGCCAGTCGAGATCGGGCACGATGGTATCGTCGGGCTTGGCCAGCACCGACTGCGCGGCGCGGACGAAGCCCGCGAGTTCGGCCCCGGTTTCGCCCTTGCGGCGGAGCAGCAGCAGGAACGAGCCGAGTTGGATCGGATCGACGTCGCCGCGCAGCACCATCGCCATGGCGGCTTCCGCTTCGTCCTCCTCAAGGTCCCGGAACAGCTTGGGTCCCTTACCCAATGCCCTCAGATACTGGGCGAATGGATGTTCCTGCATGACGGCTCGCTCTTTTTTCCGAAGTTCCAGGTGCGGACTGTATCGCAGCAATGATTGCGCCGCAGCATCTTATGGCGCGTCTCGTTCCCCAACCAAGTGGTCGCAACGAGCCGGTTCGCAACTCCGTTGGTGCCTGTGAGACCAGAGCCGGAAAGTTCTGACTTGTCGGCGCGTCGGTGTTGGGCCACGGCCCAACCTACAGGCTCCTGCTTCGTAGGTTGCGCCGTGGCCCAACAGCCCGGCTCGGGCTTGAAACTTTCAGCGAGGGAGACGGCACATGGCCGAGGACAACCAGGATCAGGCGCGCGAGATGGCCGAGGAAGGCCTGAAGAAGGCAAAAAGCGGTGCGACAGGCGGCGAGGGGCGCGAGTTGATCGAAGAGGCCAAGCGGCTCGACCATGACGCGGTCGCCGGGATAGCACCAGAGAGCGAGGATGCCGACCGTGACGACCCGACTGCCGTGCAGCCCGATAAGCCCAAGGAATAAACAGACTGCCCTGTCTTTGACGGAATGATCATATTGCGGGCAGCCCTGTGGCTGCCTGCTCGTGCCATTACCGCCTTACCACCGGCCGCACCAGCCATCGACCATGGCCGGTGCAGCCTTTTTCCGTAACCCGCAATGGATCGGCTTCTTCGCCATCCGTTAGGTGCGGTGCGGCATCGATCGAAGTTCCACCACTTTCTAGTTTGAGAATTGGGGCTGTAGTTAAGCATCTAAGTAATCAAAAGCTGCCCTTCCGAGATAGACAAGGCGCTCGAATTCATCGCTGGCACGCCTATTGCCAAGTAGCAGGCCAAGTGCCGCTCACGACTCACCTCAATAAACGTAATAAATTTTACGGTATTGACGAGCGGCGTACAGGGACTGCGGGAAACCTCGGTGAAAGGAGTTCCATGCAAGCGAGTTTTTGGAAAGCGGGCCATCCGCCCACTTTGTTCGCCGCATTCCTTTATTTCGACGTCAGCTTCATGGTCTGGGTGCTGCTCGGGCCGCTTGGCGTCCAGATCGCGCAGACGCTTGAGATCAGTCCGGCCGAAAAGGGCCTGATGGTCGCAACCCCCGTCCTGGCCGGGGCCTTCCTGCGCGTCGTGCTGGGGCTGATGGTCGATCGCCTCGGCCCCAAGCTGACCGGCATCATCGGTCAGGTCGTCGTCATGGCTGCCCTTGGCCTCGCGTGGCTGGTCGGGCTATCGGCCTTCTGGCAGGTCATGCTGCTGGGCGTCTTCCTGGGTGTCGCCGGGGCGTCGTTCGCCGTGGCCCTGCCGCTGGCGTCGCGCTGGTATCCGCCGGAGCACCAGGGAACGGCGCTGGGCATCGCCGGGGCCGGCAACTCCGGCACAGTGTTCGCGGCGCTGTTCGCACCATCTCTGGCCGCGTGGTACGGCTGGAACAGCGTCTTCGGGCTAGCCTTGATCCCGCTCGGCATCGCCTTCGTCCTGTTCATCGTCATGGCGAAGGACAGCCCGGACGCACCGCCGCCCAAGTCGTTCAAGGAATACATGGCCGTGCTGCGGGAGGTGGACGCCTGGTGGTTCATGTTCTTCTACAGCGTGACCTTCGGCGGCTTCGTCGGCCTTGCGTCCTCCTTGACGATCTACTTCAACGACGTCTATGGCATGGGACCGGTGGAAGCCGGCTACTTCACGGCGGCCTGCGTCTTCATGGGGTCGGCGATGCGGCCGGTCGGCGGCTATCTGGCGGACCGGATCGGCGGCATCAAGTCGCTCAGCATCATGTACGCCATGGCGGCCTTTTTCCTGATCATCGTCAGCTTCGGGCTGACGCAGGCCTGGATGGCGTTGATCGTCTTCGCCTGCGCCATGCAGGCGTTGGGCATGGGCAACGGCGCGGTGTTCCAGCTGGTGCCCCAACGCTTCCGGCGCGAGATCGGCGTCATGACCGGTCTGGTCGGGATGTCGGGCGGCATCGGTGGCTTCTATCTGGCCTCCAGCCTGGGCCTGTCGAAGCAGTGGTTCGGCAACTATCAGGCGGGCTTCCTGATCTTCGCCATCCTGGCGCTGCTCGCCTTGGTCGGCCTTACCGGCGTCAAGCGGCGCTGGCGCACGACTTGGGGAGCCGCGCACATGACAGCGGCGAAGGTCTGACGGGATGGCGGGGGACGCCGCGATCCATGCCGGTTTGTTGACGACGGACACCCATTGCCCGTACTGCGCCTTCCAGTGCGGCATGACGCTGGTGCCGGACGATGGCGCCGGTGGGGGCGCCGGTGGGGGCGCCGGTGGGGGCGCTGGTGGGGGCACCGGCGGGCTGACCGTCACGTCCCGCGATTACCCGACCAACAAGGGCGGGTTGTGCCGAAAAGGCTGGACCGCGGCCGAGTTGCTGACCTCGCCCGACCGCCTGACGACGCCCCTGATACGCGACCGCAAGGACGGCCCCCTGCGGCCCGCATCCTGGGACGAGGTACTGGACCGGATCGCCGCCACGATCAAGGTGACCCAGGACGCCTTCGGACCTGACGCCGTCGGGATCTTCGGCGGCGGAGGGCTGACCAACGAGAAGAGCTACATGCTGGGCAAGTTCGCCCGCGTGGCGCTTCGGACGTCCAACATCGACTACAACGGCCGTTTCTGCATGGCGTCCGCCGCGGCCGCCGGCATCAAGGCGTTCGGCCTCGACCGGGGGATGCCGTTCCCGCTGGAGGACATTCCCGAGGCCGATGTCATCCTGCTGGTCGGCGGCAATCCCGCCGAATCCCTGCCGGTGATGATGCAATATTTCGAGGAGCACCAGCGCCGGGGCGGCCGGCTGATCGTCGCCGATCCCAGGGTCACCCCGACCGCCGCGATGGCGACGCTGCACCTGCCGGTGACGCCGGGGACCGACGGCGCGCTTGCCAACGGCCTGCTCAACGTCGTCATCCGCAAGGGACTGCTGGACCAGCGCTACATCGACGAGCGGACGACCGGGTTCGACGCCGTCCGGCGTGCCGTCGCGTCCTACTGGCCCGACCGGGTCGAGCGGATCACCGGCGTCCCCGCCAAGGATATCGAGGACGCCGCCCGCATGATCGGCACCGCCCGGACCGCGATGATCCTGACCGCGCGCGGACCGGAACAGCAGAGCAGCGGCGTTGACAACGTGCTGGGCTTCATCAATCTGGCACTGGCGCTCGGCAAGGTCGGCAAGCCGTTCAGCGGTTTCGCCACCCTGACCGGTCAGGGCAACGGCCAGGGCGGGCGTGAGCACGGCCAGAAGGCCGACCAGCTTCCCGGCTACCGGAAGCTCGACAATCCGGAACACCGCGCCTACATCGCCGGCGTCTGGGGGGTCGAGGAAAGCACGCTGCCGGGACCGGGGCTGTCGGCCTGCGAGTTGCTGGCCGCATTGGGACGCGACGACGACACGGGCATCAGGGTCCTGATGGTGCTCGCGTCCAACATCGCGGTCTCGGCGCCCGACGTTTCGAAGGTTCAGCGCGGGCTGAAGGCGCTCGACCTGCTGGTGGTCAGCGACATCTTCCTGTCGGAAACGGCCGAGATGGCGGACATCGTCCTCCCCACCGCCCAGTGGGCGGAGGAGGAAGGCACCATGACCAACCTCGAAGGCCGGGTCCAGCTCAGGCGGCGGGCTGCTGTGCCTCCCGGTGAGGTACGGACCGACATGAGCTTCCTGAAGGAGCTCGCCGACCGGCTTGGGCGCGGCCAGTTCTTCTCCGACGATCCGCGAACGGTGTTCGAGGAACTGCGCCGCGCCAGTGCCGGCGGCGTCGCGGACTATGCCGGCATCAGTTACGAGCGCATCGCCGCCGAGGACGGCGTCTTCTGGCCCTGTCCGGACGAAGGGCATGCCGGAACGCCGCGCCTGTTCCAGGACGCTTTTCCGACGCCCGATGGCAAGGCCCGCTTCCACGTCGTCCATCACCGTCCGGCGGCCGAGGAGCCCGACCAGTATTATCCGCTCTGGCTGACGACGGGCCGCGTCCTGTCCCAGTACCAGTCCGGCGCCCAGACCCGCCGCGTCGTGGCGCTGAACGAGGCGGAACCGGAATCCTATGTCGAGATCCACCCGGAGATGGCCCGCAACTTCGGCATCCGGGCCGGTGACAGGGTCCGTCTGATCACCCGGCGCGGCGACGCCGTCGTCGCGGCGCGGCTGGTCCGCACGATCCGAATGGACACGCTGTTCGTCCCCTTCCACTGGGGCGGCAAGGGTTGCGCCAACCTGCTGACCCATGCCGCCCTCGATCCCGTCTCGAAAATCCCCGAGTTCAAGGCCTGCGCGGTCCGCATCGAGAAAGCCGATGCGCCGCCGAAGCATTGAACTCCGCGTCTCGATCCACCCCTCTGTGACCTTCGGGAGAAACAAGACATGATGGATGCTACGCCCCGTTTCCTGAATGGCGTCTTCGACTTCGAGGGGCGCGGCCTTGGCCGCCCGGCCGAGCTTGACCCGGCGCTGTCCTACACCGTCCCGTCCGACAAGCGCACCCAACTGATCTATCTCCGCGCCGGCAACTCGCTGGACGAACTGGTCTATCTGGTCCTGACCAAGAACGGCGCTCCCATGCGCTACTTCCCGATCGGCGCCAAGGCGAGCATCCACGTGCCGCTCGCCGTGGTCGAGGACCTGTTCCCGGACACCAAGCTGGAGATCTTCTTCGCCGCCCCTGAAGGCTCGGCCGGCACGGTCGTGCTCGACATCGGCCTGATGGAAATCTGAGGCATTCAAGTCCTCAAGCCCCTTTCCTGCCATCTTCTCTGGAGTAAGCCATGGGCAAGCGGAAATTAGTCGTGATCGGCAACGGCATGGCGGGCGCCCGAGCCGTGGAGGAAGTGCTCGCCCGTGGCGGCGCCGACATGTTCGACATCACGATGTTCGGCGACGAACGCTACGGCAACTATAACCGCATCCTGCTGTCCAACGTCCTCAACGGCAGCCAGGACCCGGCCGAGATCGTCATGAACCCGCTGGACTGGTATGCCGAGAACGGCATCACCCTTCATAGCGGTGCGCCGGTCACCGATATCGACCGCGCCGCCAAGACGGTACGCTCCTCCGCCGGCGTCCATGTCCATTACGACTACCTGCTGATCGCGACGGGCAGCCGGGCCTTCATCCCGCCGGTCGAAGGCATGACGGGACCCGACGGCAAACTGCGCAATGGCGTCTTCGCCTTCCGCACGCTGGACGACTGCGACGGCATCATCGCCCACGCGAAGAAGAGCACCCAGGCCGCCGTAATCGGCGGCGGCCTGCTGGGCCTGGAAGCGGCGCGCGGCCTGATCAACCATGGCTGCGCCGTCCACGTCATCCATATCGGCAACCACCTGATGGAACAGCAGTTGGACGGCCCCGCCGGCGCCATGCTGAGGGCGTCGATGGAAGCGATGGGCGTTACGGTCCATCTTAAGAAGGCGACGACGGCGGTCACCCATGACGGGGAGAAGATCACCGGTCTCGCCTTCAAGGACGGCACCACCCTGGACTGCGACATGGTCGTCGTTTCCGCCGGCATCCGGCCCAATGCCGAGATCGGCCTGCGCGCAGGCTTGACGGTGGAGCGCGCCATCGTCGTGGACGACAAGATGCGCTCGGTCGACGACAGCACCGTCTACGTCGTCGGCGAATGTGCCCAGCACCGGGGCCGGGTCTACGGGCTGGTGGCGCCGCTGTGGGATCAGGCGAAGGTCTTCGCCGAGAACATCACCGGGCGGAACCGCGACGCCGCGTATCACGGCTCCAAGCTGGCGACCAAGCTCAAGGTGATGGGCGTCGAGGTCGCGGCCATGGGCATCACCGAACCGGTGGAGGAGCGCGACGAGGTCGTCCAGTTCACCGAGCCGAAGCGCGGCACCTACAAGAAGCTGATCGTCCGCGACGGCCGGCTGGTCGGCGGCATCCTGATGGGCGACATCAGCAAGGCCGCCTACCTGATGCAAGCCTTCGACCGCGACACTCCCCTGCCGGAGGAGCGGCTGTCGCTGCTGTTCGACATCGGCGCGCCGGCGGAAAAGGTCACGCTGGACGAGATGCCGGACGAGGCGCAGGTCTGCAACTGCAACGGCGTCACCAAGGGCGCCATCGGCGCCTGCGTCGCCGGCGGGATGAAGAGCGCCTTGGCTGTTATGAAGGCGACGCGCGGCGGCATGGGCTGCGGCTCGTGCAAGGGCCTGATCAATGAGCTGGTTGAGTTCTACGCCGGCGGCGAGGTCGAGGAAGATCCCTCGATCCACTACTACGTCCCCGGCGTTCCCTTGCCGACGGACGAGCTGATCGATGCCATCAAGATCAACGGCCTGAAATCGGTGTCGTCGGTCTTCAAGGTGCTGGCCGGCGGCAAGGAAGACCCCGGCAGCAAGCCCGGCCTTGCCGTGCTGCTGTCGATGATCTGGAAGAGCGAGTACGAGGACGAGCGCGACGCCAAGTTCATCAATGACCGCATGCACGGCAACATCCAGAAGGACGGCACCTTCTCGGTCATCCCGGAGATGCCGGGCGGCGTCTGCACCCCGGACGAGTTGAAGCGGATCGCCGACGTGGCGGTCAAGTACAACGTGCCGCTGGTCAAGCTGACCGGCGGGCAGCGGATCGATCTGGTCGGCGTCCCGCGCGACGACCTGCCGGGCGTCTGGCGCGATCTCGGCATGCCGGCCGGGCACGCCTGGGGCAAGAGCTACCGGACCTGCAAGTCGTGCATCGGCACCGATTACTGCCGCTTCGGCCTGGGCGACAGCATGGCGCTGGCGACCAAGATCGAGAACCGCTTCCGGGGCATCGACAGTCCCGGCAAGCTGAAGCTGGCGACGGCGGGGTGCCCGCGCAACTGCTCCGAGGCCTACGTCAAGGATATCGGTGCGGTCGCCATCGGCGACGGCAAGTGGGAGATCTATATCGGCGGTGCGGCGGGAGCGCATATCCGCAAGGGCGACCTGCTCTGCGTGGTCGGCAGCCATGATGAGGCGCTGAGCGTGATGGGGCGCTTCATCCAGTACTACCGCGAGACCGCGAAGTGGAAGGAACGGACCTATGCTTATGTCGAGCGCGTCGGCATGGCGAAGCTGAAGTCGATCGTGGTCGATGACAGCGACGGCATCGGCGCCCGGCTGGACCGGTCGTTGCAGGAGTCGATCGACGCCTATGTCGATCCCTGGCTGGAACGCGACGCGCCCGCGACCAGCCACCAGTTCTCATCCCTGATACCTGTGCCCTAGTACCTGTGCCCCTGATACCTGTGCCCCTGATACCTGTGCCCCTGATACCTGTGCCCCTGATACCTGTGGAGGTCTGAACCATGGCCGAACGTTATTCCCTGGGTCCGCTCCACCTTCTCCCGGCGGGAGAAGGCCGGAACTTCAAACTGGGCGACCGCAAGGTCGCCGTCTTCCGCACCCGCGACGGCGGCGTCTTCGCCACGCAGGCCAGTTGTCCGCACCGGGCGGGGCCGCTGGCCGACGGACTGCTCGGCGGCCACGCACTGGTGTGCCCGCTGCACGACTGGCTGTTCGATCTGAAGACGGGATCGTCGCTGAACGGCAACTGCAACATCAAGACCTACAGCGCCAGCGTCGAGCCGGACGGCACCGTGATGGTCGAGCTCGATGACGGTGAGGAGGTGATGGCGATGCCGGATGCCGGAACGATGGTCAGCGATATCGGGACGGGGACATCGCCGCCTGCGTAAGGGGCGAATTGACGCTTTGCACCCCCTCTCCCTGAGGGAGAGGGCTAGGGTGAGGGGGCAAAGCGTCACTCCCCTCACCACTCATTCACCTCAATGCGTCAGCTCGTGCATGTACCCGAGCTTCGCGATCACAGCCGGCGACAGGATGAACGGGTAGAAGTCCGGCTGGCCCATGCTGCGGTTCAGGGCGTTGACCGCGTAGGTCAGCGGCAGCCAGTTCTCGATCAGCTCGTCGATGTTGTTCGCCTTGTGCGGATCGAAATCGACCTGCGCCTCGAGTTCGTGGCCCAGCTTGATCCGGGGCCGCACCTTGATGCCGAAGGAGCGGGCGGTTTCCAGGGTATCGACGATGTGCAGGTAATGCGCCCAGGTCTCCGCGAAGTCTTCCCACGGATGGGCGGTGGCGTAGGTGCTGACGAAGTTGTTCTGCCAGTCGGGAGGAGCGCCTGTATTGTAATGGCGCTGGAGCGCCTGCCCGTAGTCTTCCCGCTCGTCGCCGAAGACGGCGCGGCACTTCTCCAGGGCTTCCTCGCCGCAGTCGCGAACGATCTTGTCCCAGAAGTAGTGGCCGATCTCGTGGCGGAAGTGGCCCAGCAGCGTCCGGTACGGTTCGCCCATCTGGGTGCGCCGCTTCTCGCGCTCGGCGTCGTCCGCTTCGGCGACGTTGATCGTGATCAGCCCTTCGTCGTGGCCGGTCAGCACGGTGGTCACGTTGCCGTTGGCGTCGACCTGATCCGACAGGAAGTCGAAGGCCAGTCCGCCTTGCGGATCGTCGATCCGGTTCTTCAGCGGCAGCTTCAGCTTGATCATCGTATAGAACAAGTGATGCTTTGCCATCTCCAGCTTCCGGTACCGCGCCATGTTCTCGGCGTCGGCCAGGTTGGGGATGGTCCGGTTATGGCGGCAGGCGGCGCAGTGCGTCTCGGTATGGTCGGACGGGATCAGCCAGTTGCATGCGTCCAGCTCGGCGTTCTGGCAGAACCGGTAGAGCTGGCCGGACGAGGCCAGCGCGCGCCACTGGTCGCCTTCCGGCTCCAGGGCCGACACCGTGTTCATATC
Organism: Skermanella aerolata KACC 11604; assembly: GCF_000936425.1. GTDB lineage: Bacteria > Pseudomonadota > Alphaproteobacteria > Azospirillales > Azospirillaceae > Skermanella > Skermanella aerolata. Next base: position 34,752 of record NZ_AVFK01000031.1, read on the forward strand.
CGGGATGTAGCCCAGCCGGTGCCCGCAGCTTTCGCAGACCGTGTTCTCGAAGTACAGCGGCTGACCGCAGTTCTGGCATTCAAACAGCTTCATAGCACTCTAGCCTTGCCTGATTTCGATCGCGGCTGGCTGGCAGCACCATGGATTGCGGCTCTCGCCTCCGCGAACAGTTGCCGAGCAACACGCTACCGACGCGGCGTGTTCCAGCGTTAACAAATGAAATTCAAGCAACAGGAATGCGCTGACTGCAATACTGCTCAATAAAGGTTTAGGGCAGATCGATAGGCTGTTCCGAATTGAGCAAGGTATTGCACATTAATTATGCCGATGACTGTCCGGTATCGGGATTCGTTACAGTAAGTGCGAAATTTTCGATCATCACCAGCGCAATCCTGACACACTGTGGCGGCAGCCAGCGTTCCAGAATCTCGCCGGCCGCCTTCAGCCGGCGTTCTCCGGCGCTGGCGACGGCATCCAGGATGGCGCGTTCGTCCGCCGACAGCAGCGGGCAGGCCGTGCACCGGATGCCGGGCGCCTTCAGGGCCGTGGCGCTGACCAGATCCATCAGAACGCCGAGCTGGGATGCGGCGCCGGTCATGCCGTTGTTGGCGTAGACCTCCCGCAGCAGGTCGCCGCAGGGTTTGCTTTGCCGTTTGCAGGCGGTCCAGTAGCGCAGGCTCCAGAGGACTAGACGCTCCGACGGCTTCAGGTCGTGGATGCTCCAGGAGGCCGGCGCTGCGGCGGCGCAGTTCTTCATGATGACGATACTTTTCCTAGCCGGCGGTGCCGGCGGCGGGAGTGATCAGCGGACGGTCCAGATCGTCCCGATGCGATACCAGCACCGGATGGTCGAAGGTCGCCGTCAGACTATCCGGGGTCATGACGCTCCACGGATCGCCGGACGCCAGGACGCGGCCATCGCGGAGCAGGACGACGGTGTCGGCATGGATGGCGGCAAGGTTGGCGTCATGCAGAACAGCCAGGACGCCCCAGCCCTTGCGGGCCAACCCGCCGGCCAGACCGAGCAGCCGGGCCTGATGGCGGATGTCCAGGCTGGAAGTCGGCTCGTCGAGGATCAGGTACCGGGTTCCGGATTGTCCGCCGTCTTCCAACTGCGCGAGGACGCGAGCGAACTGGACGCGCTGGCGTTCGCCTCCCGACAGGGTCGGATAGGCGCGTCCGGCCAGATGCCACACATCGGCCGCCTTCAGGGACGCCTCGGCGGCGGCCATGTCCTCGACACGGGTGGAGCGTGCCCGGTGCGGCGCCCTCCCCAGCATGACCACTTCCGCGACGCTCAGTGGAAACGTCAGCGATACCGACTGCGACAGCACGGCGCGGCGCCGGGCGAGGTCGTGCCGGTTCCAGCGCTTGAGGTCGCGCCCGTCCAGGGCAACCTTGCCGAAGTCCGGTGACGCTTCACCCGACAGCAGCCGGACCAGGGAGGATTTTCCGGCCCCGTTCGGTCCCAGCACGGCGGTCAGGGTGCCGGGACGCACCGCCACTGATACCCCGTCGACGACGAACCTTCCGCCCCGGCGCAGGCTGACGCCTTCGGCTTCGATCATGGCGGGAAGCTCCGCCGCTGGCGGATCAGTAGCCACAGGAAGAACGGACCGCCAAGCAGGGCGGTCACCAGCCCGATCGGCAGTTCCGCCGGAATGACGACGGTGCGTGCCAGCATGTCCGCGCACAGCATCAGCGTTCCGCCCAGCAATGCGGAGGCGGGCAGCAGCAGCCGGTGGCCGGCTCCCGCCATCAGTCTGACCAGATGCGGCACGACAAGGCCGACGAAGCCGATCACGCCGGCCGCCGCCACTCCGGCCCCGACGGCGGCTGCGGTTGCGATGACGATACGGCGCTTGGCGGGCTCGACGTCGAAGCCCAGCAACCCGGCCTCGCGTTCGCCCAGCAGCAGCGCGTCGAGCACGCCGGCCCAGCGGCCGGCCGCGAAGACCGCGCCGAGGGCGAAGGGCGCCAGCCCGAGCACCGTCGTCCACGTCGCTCCGCCAAGCGATCCCATCGACCAGAACGTGATATCGCGCAACTGCCGGTCGTCGCTGCCGAAGATCAGGAAGCCGGTCACGGCGCCCGCGATGGCGTTGATCGCGATGCCGGCCAGCAGTAGGGTCGAGACGTCGGTCCTGCCGTCGTCGCTGGCAATGCGCTGGATCGCCAGCGTGGTGCAAAGGCTGCCGGCGAAGGCGGCCAGCGGCAGGGCTAAGAGGCCGACGGTTCCGGCCAGCAAGGCGGGCACTCCCAGTACGATCACCGCCACGGCCGCCATGGCTCCTCCCGCCGACACCCCGATCAGGCCAGGATCGGCCAGTGGGTTGCGGAACAGGCCCTGCATCACCGCCCCGCTGACGGCCAGCGCCGCACCCAGCCCGAAACCCAGCAGCGTTCGCGGCAACCGGAGATGAAGCACGATCGCCGCGTCGCGCGGGCTGGCGTCCGCCGTGTGAAGAAGCGTCCGCAGCACGGTCCCCGGCGATATCGCCGAGGCGCCGACGCCGAGGCTCGCGATGACGGCGACTACCGACAGCAGCGACAGCAATGTCAGGATGCCGGCGTGCCGGGAGCGTCCTTTCCATGCGGAGTTGGGCATCGGTAGCGAGGTCATAACAGTCCGCCCGGCCTGGGGGCGGCATCGTTCGCCAGATCCTGGGCCAGTTCGGGATGCAGCGACCGCGCAAGGTCGGCCACCGCATCGGGCAGGCGCGGACCGAAGCCCAGCAGGTAAAGGGTATCCATGACGACCAGTCGGCCGCTCGATGCCGCCGGGGTGCCGGCGAACTGGGGCAATGCGAGGACGGCGTCGCGTCCGCCCGCAGCATCCACGGCTTCGGTCGGAAGCAGCAGGACATCGGGCGCCGCATCCAGGATCGCTTCGCCCGAAGCCGGTTTGTAGCCGTCGTAGCCGTCGATGGCATTGATGCCTCCCGCCAGCCGGATCATCGCGTCGGCCGCCGTGTTCCGGCCGGCTGCGACCGGCGCGCCGCCCCCCAGCCCCATCAGGAACAGGACCCTGGGGCGTCCGGCGGCCTTCTCTACGACGCGGCTGACTGCGGCGAGACGGTCCGTGGTTTCCCGCGACATGGTTTCAGCCTCGCCTTGCCTGCCGAGGGCGGCGCCGACCGCCCTGATCTTGTCGGCGACCCCGTCCGGTGTCGGGCGGTCCGGGATAAGCTTCAGCGGTATCCCAAGGCCGCGCATCTGTTCGATCGCGGCGGGTGGCCCGGCGTTGTCGCTCAGCAGGACAAGGTCGGGGTGAAGGGCCGCCACGCCCTCGGCAGACAAGGCGCGCATGTAGCCGACCTGGGGGAGGGCACGCATTTCCGGCGGATGAAGGCTGGTGCTATCTACGGCGACCAGCCGGTCGCCGAGCCCCAACTTGGCTACGATCTCGGTTACCGCTCCGCCGACCGAAACGATGCGCCCGGTCGTTTGGGGGAAGGTCTGCGCCGACACTTGCGGTGCCAGAAGCAGGAGCGCTGCCAGCAAAATCACGGGCTTCATCATGCTTGACCCTCGTGCAACCGCCTTGGCCGTGCCGCACTTCCACGATCCGGCCTTCACTTAATTGATAGTGAGAATCGTTCTTAATTGCAAGGCGGTGAATGGCCCGGCGATGCCTTACATCGGGGTAACTCTCACCGGGTGCTCGGCGTCTTCAGGCGGCTTGCCGGCCTTCCGGTCGGCCGGACACGATATTCGGGTACAGTGCGGAATTCCGGAACGTCCAACGCCAGACCAGACCAGTGCCTCCGGCATAGGTGTTTTGCGTCAATCGCTTAGCACGATCCACCCAGCATATCTAAGGCTGCACCAATGTGGCACGGAACCTGCTGATAGAGGCGCCAGACCGATCGTAAAGCAAGAAGCCTCATCGAGGGAGAAACCACCATGCAGGCCACCGGAAGCGCTGTCGCGGCAGCGCCGGCTTCTCACCAGAAGTTCTATAAACACTTGTATTTCCAGGTATTGGTCGCCATCGTCCTTGGCGTGCTGCTGGGGTATTTCTACCCGCAGCTCGGCGAAAGCATGAAGTGGCTGGGCGACCTGTTCATCAAGCTGATCAAGATGCTGATCGCCCCGATCATCTTCTGCACCGTCGTCCACGGCATCGCCAGCATGGAGGACATGAAGAAGGTCGGTCGGGTCGGCGTCAAGGCGCTGATCTACTTCGAGATCATGACGACCCTGGCCCTGATCATCGGCCTCGTCGTCGTCAACCTGTGGCAGCCCGGCGCCGGCATGAACGTCGATGTCGCCTCGCTCGACACCAAGGCGATCGCCGCCTACACGTCGAAGGCCGCCGAGCAGGGCACCATCGCTTACATCATGCACATCGTGCCGAGCACGGTGGTCGGCGCCTTCGCCGAGGGCGAGATCCTTCAGGTGCTGTTCATCGCCTTGCTGTTCGGCTTCGCCCTGTTCAGCCTGGGCGAGCGCGGCAAGCCGCTGCTGGGCATCATCGACCAGAGCGCCCACGTCTTCTTCAAGATCGTCGGCATCGTCATGAAGGTCGCCCCGATCGGCGCTTTCGGCGCGATGGCCTTCACCATCGGCAAGTACGGCGTCGGCTCGCTGCTGTCGCTGGGTCAGCTCATGCTGGCGTTCTACGCGACCTGCCTGCTCTTCATCTTCCTGGTACTGGGCACGGTCGCCCGGCTGGCCGGGTTCAGCATCGTCAAGTTCATCAAGTACATCAAGGAAGAGCTGCTGATTGTCCTGGGCACGTCCTCGTCGGAATCGGTCCTGCCGCGCATGATCGCCAAGATGGAGAACCTGGGCTGCCAGAAGTCGGTCGTCGGTCTCGTCATTCCGACCGGCTACTCGTTCAACCTCGACGGCACCTGCATCTATCTGACGATGGCCGCGATCTTCCTGGCGCAGGCGACCAACGTCGATCTCTCCCTCAGCCAGGAGATCGGCATCATCGCCGTCCTGCTGCTGACGTCGAAGGGTGCCGCCGGCGTCACCGGCAGCGGCTTCATCGTGCTGGCTGCTACGCTCGCCTCGGTCGGTCACATCCCGGTCGCCAGCATCGCGCTGATCCTGGGCGTCGACCGCTTCATGTCGGAGGCCAGGGCGCTCACCAACCTGATCGGCAACGGCGTTGCAACCGTCGTCGTCGCCAAGTGGGAAGGTGCCCTGGACGTCGACCGCATGAACCGTCACCTCAACAACGAGACGGACGCCGAGGCCGACGATCCCGAATCCGTCCTGGTGACCGAGGAAGAGCAGGCCGGCATCGGCGTCGGCCAGACCTCCGGCGCCCGCGCTTAAGAAACTTGTCCGGCGGCTTCCGGTGACGCAGAGTCGGAGCCGGATTCCGCCTGGGGAGTAAAGCTATGCCGGACAGTCTGAGCGTGCTGCTGGTCGAGGACGACAACGCCGTCAGGGCTTCCAGCATACAGACCCTCCAGATCGCCGGCATCGAAGCCAAGGGCTTCGGTGTCGCCGAGGCGGTCCGCGACCTGCTCCATCCGGAATTCCCCGGCGTCATCGTGACCGATGTCCGGTTGCCGGGGATGGATGGGCTGGCCCTGCTGGAGCAGGCCATGCGGATCGATCCCAAGCTGCCGGTCGTCCTGATGACCGGCCATGGGGACATCGCCATGGCGGTCGAGGCGATGCGGATCGGCGCCTACGACTTCATCGAAAAGCCTTTCGCCACCGACCGTCTGGTCAGCTCGGTCCAGCGGGCGCTGGAGCGGCGCAGCCTGTCGCTGGAAGTCGAGACCCTGCGGCGGAAGCTGTCCGACCGCGAGGGGATCGAGGCCATGATGCTCGGCCAGTCCGCCGCGATCCAGGAAGTCCGCCGCGTGATTCTCCAGGTGGCGGACACCTCCGCCGACGTGCTGATCCTGGGGGAGACCGGCACCGGCAAGGAACTGGTCGCCCGCTGCCTTCACCAGTTCTCAAGGCGGCGCGACCGCAACTTCGTCGCGATCAACTGCGGCGCCATGCCGGAGACCATGTTTGAGAGCGAGGTCTTCGGCCATGAATCCGGCGCCTTCACCGGCGCCAGCCGCCAGCGGATCGGCCGGCTGGAATACGCCGACGGCGGCACGCTGCTGCTGGACGAGATCGAGAGCATGCCGCTGTCGCTCCAGGTCAAACTGCTGCGGGCTTTGCAGGAACACACCATCGAGCGGCTGGGATCGAACCGGGAAATCCCGATCGACGCCCGCATCGTCGCCGCGACCAAGGACGACCTTGGGGAACTGAGCAGGCAGCAGAAGTTTCGCAGCGACCTGTATTACCGCTTGAACGTCGTCTCGGTCGAACTGCCGCCGCTCCGCGACCGGCGCGAAGACATCCCGCTGCTGTTCGAGCACTTCGTCTTACAGGCTGCGGCCCGCTACCGCCGCGACGCCCCAGTCATGTCGGAAACCCAGCGCCGCCAGCTCATGGCCTACAACTGGCCGGGCAACGTCCGCGAACTGCGCAACGTCGCGGAGCGCTTCGTCCTGGGCGTCCACGGCACCAGCCTGGACCTGATCAAGGACGGTCCGGGCGCCACCACCTCGTTTGCCGAGCAGGTGGATGCGTACGAGCGGGCGATTCTGTCGGAAGCGATGTCCCGCCACGAGGGCAACATCGCGGCGGTCAGCGAAAGCCTGAACCTTCCGAAGAAGACGCTCTACGACAAGCTCAAGCGGTTCAATTTGGCGATCGAAACGTTCCGGTAAATCACGCCGCCCCGCGCAGCTCCTCCGCGCGCCGCAGATCGACCGACACCAGTTGCGACACCCCGCGCTCGCCCATCGTGACGCCGAACAGCCGGTCCATGCGGGCCATGGTCAGGCGGTGGTGGGTGATGATGAGGAAGCGGGTGGCGCCGGCGCGGGCCATTTCCTCGACCAGGGTGCAGAAGCGGTCTACGTTGGCCTCGTCCAGCGGCGCGTCGACCTCGTCCAGCACGCAGATCGGCGCCGGGTTGGTCAGGAACACCGCGAACAGCAGCGACAGCGCCGTCAAGGCCTGCTCGCCGCCCGACAGCAGCGAGAGCACCTGGAGCCGCTTGCCCGGCGGGCTGGCGTAGATTTCCAGGCCGGCGTCCAGCGGGTCTTCCGCCTCCGTCAGCTTCAGATAGGCTTTACCGCCGCCGAACAGCCGGACGAACATGTCCTGGAAATGCTTGTCCACGATGTCGAACGAGGCGAGCAGCCGTTCCCGCGCCTCCTTGTTGAGGCTGGAAATGCCCTGGCGCAGCCGGCCGATGGCGGCGACCAAGTCGGCCCGCTCGTTCTGCATGCCGGCGATCTGCTGGTCCAGTTCCGCCGCTTCGGCCTCCGCCAGCAGGTTGACCGGCCCCATGGTCTCGCGCTCGCGCACCAGCTTTTCCAGCTTGGCTTCGATCTGGTGCGGATCGGGGCGCGGTTCGGTGGGCGACATGTCGGCCAGTGCCGCCGTCTGCTCCGGCGCGCATTCCAACCGTTCGGCGATGCGTTCGCGGACGGCATTGAGCGTCTGGCGCGCGGCGGCGACGGCGGCTTCGGCGCGGACGCGGGCTTCCCGCGCGTCGCCTAGGTCCGCTTCGGCCTGACGCAGCCGCTTTTCCGTGGCGGCGAGCTTTACTTCCGCTTCCTTCAGCGTGTCGGAAGCACGCTTCCGCGTCCGTTCCGCGTCGGCGATGCGGTTGAGCAGGTCGGCGCGTTCCGCCTCGATCTCGTCCGGGCGGGTGGCGAGTTCTTCCAACTCTGCCTTGGCGGCTTCGGCCCGCTCCATCAGTTCGGCCAGCCGTTCGTCGGCACCGGCAGAACGGTTGGTCCAGCCGCGCTGTTCGGCCTCGATCGCACCCAGGCGCTGGCGCCGCGCCTGGGCTTCGCGTAGCAGGCGGTCCAGCGCGTTCTGACGCCCGGCCAACTCGCCGCGCCGCTCCGCCAGATCCGCCCGTAGCTCGGCAACCCGCCCGCGCGCTTCGCCCGCTTCCGGCAGCGCTTCCAGCGTGGCACGCGCTTGCGCCACCTGGGCCTGGGCCTCGCGCCGGTCGGTTTCCAGCCGTTCCACGGCTTCGGTCAGCGCCGTCAGGCGCGATGCGGTCGCGGCGGCGGCCTGGGCCAGCTTGGCGTGATGGTCGCGGCTACGGGCCACGGTGCTGAAGGCGTCGCGCATGGCGTCGCGGCAGCGGCGTTCCTGGGCAGCGGCGTCCGCCGCCTGTCCGCGCGCCTGTTCGAACGCCTCGCGCGCTTCGGCGGCGGTGTCCTCCGCCGCGTCCAGTTCCTGCCGGAGTTCCGCCAGCCGGTTACGCTGCTTCAGCCGGATCGCCGCCGCCGTCGGAGCGCCGGCCACGACCGACAAACCGTCCCAGCGCCATGACGCGCCGTCGCGGGTCACAAGGATCTGGCCGGGGGAAAGCTGCGCCGCCAGGGCGTCGCCCTGCGCGGTATCGGCCACTACGCCGATATGCCCAAGGCAGCGCTTCAGCGCCGGCGGCGCCGTGACCCTGGAAGCCAGCGGTTCGACGCCCGGCGGCAGTGCCGCCACGTCGTCCAGGTCGGGCATGGTGCGCCAGTGGACGGCGGCGGCTTCATCCAGCGGCGCCGTCAGGTCGTCGCCCAGCGCCGCCGCTATCGCGACCTCGTAGTCGGGGGCGACGGTCACCGCGTCGATCAGCGGCGGGAACAGGTCGCCGGAACCGGATTCCAGCAACTCGGCCAGGGCCGACGCTTCCGCCTTCAGCTTGGCGCGGGTGCCATCCGCCGCCTGCTGGACCTCGCGCAGGCGGGCCTGCGCCGTCTCGGCGGTCGCCTTGGCCTGCTCGGCGACTTCCGCCCGCTCCCGCGCCATATCCAGCGCTTCCTCGGCGGCGGCGACAGCTTCCTCCGCCGTTGCCATGTCGGGCCGGGATGCGATTTCCGCTTCCAGCGCCGCGCGCTGGCGCTTCTGCTCGTCCAGCCGCTTCGTCGCGGTGGCAAGCCGCTGGTCGAGTTCGCCGGCCTGCCGCAGCAAGGCGGCGCGTCGGCCCTCGTCCGCTGCCGTCCGCTCGGTTAGAGCCGTCAACTCGCGGTCGAGCGCTTCGACCGCCTCGCGGGCTTCCTCCAGGGATTCGCGGGCCGACTCCTCGACGGCGGCTTCGTCGCCCTGTTCCTCGACCAGCGCTTCGCGCTCGTCGGTCAGGCGGGTCAGTGCCGTCCCGGCATCCTCCGCCAGCGCCCGTTCGCGGGCAAGGTCGGTGGCGACCTGGGCCAGCCGACGCTGATTGGCGTTGCGCGCCTCGGCGACGCGCTTTTCCTCGGCGTCCAGCGCCTCGCGGGCGATCACCAGCCGTTGCAACGCCTGCGCCGCCTGGGCTTCGGCCTGCCGCAGCTTCGGCAGGCCCTCGGAGTCGGCTTCCCGTTGCGTGGTTTCCGCCGCTACCGCCTGCATGTGATCGCGGACGGTCACCTCGGCATCGTTGAAGGCGAGGCGGGACGCGGCCAGCGCCCCTTCCGCCGCGACCCATCGCAGGTGGAGAAGGACGGCTTCGGTCTTGCGGATCTGTTCGCTGATGGTGCGATAGCGCGATGCCTGCCGCGCCTGCTTCTTCAGCGTGCCGAGTTGGGCGTCCATCGTCACGATGACGTCGTCCAGCCGCAGCAGGTTGGCTTCGGCCGCCTTCAGCCTCAGCTCCGCCTCATGCCGGCGGGAATGGAGGCCGGTGATGCCGGCGGCTTCCTCCAGCAGGACTCGCCGCTCAGTCGGCTTGGAGTTGATGATGGTGCCGATGCGCCCCTGGCTGACCAGGGCAGGGGAGTTGGCCCCGCTGGCGTTGTCGGCGAACAGCAACTGGACGTCGCGCGCCCGCACCAGCTTGCCGTTGATGCGGTAGTCGGACCCGGAGCCCCGCTCGATCCGCCGCTGGATGTCCAACTCGTCGAAGTCGTTGAAGCCGGCGGGAGCGGTGCGGGACGCGTTGTCGACGCCTAAGCAGACTTCGGCGATGTTGCGGGCGGGACGCTTGTCGGTCCCGCCGAAGATCACGTCGTCCATGTCGTCGCCGCGCATCTTCTTGGCCGAGGTTTCCCCCATGACCCAGCGCAGCGCTTCGACGAGATTGGACTTGCCGCAGCCGTTGGGACCGACGATGCCGGTCATGCCCGGCTCGATCACCAGCTCCGTCTGATCGACGAACGACTTGAAGCCGGAGATCCGGAGCTTTACGAACTGCACGGCGCGGCCGACCCCAATCCAGTCATGCTAAGAGGCGCCCGGTTCCGGTCAGGAACCGAGCTTGTCGATCACCCGCGCGAACTCCGCGATTGGCTGGGCGCCGACGACCTTCTCGATGGTGTCGCCGCGCATGATCACGAAGGTCGGGGTGGACTGGACCTGATACTTCTGCTCGGCCTCCAGCCGCCGCTCGATCAGCTTGTTCGCCAGCGCCTCGTTGGCGAGGCATTCCTTGAACTGCTGGTCGCCGACTCCCGCCAGCTTGCCGGTCTGGGCCAGCGCCTGGGCCGGATCGCTGGCGCCCGCCCACTTGTTCTGGCTTTTGAACAGCACGTCGAGGAAGCCGAAATACCGCTCCGGGTTGGAGCAGCGGGCCAGCATGGAGGCCTGGAGCGCTGCCCGGTCGAACGGGAAGTCGCGGAACACCAGCTTGACCTTGCCGGTGTCGATGAAGTCCTTCTTGAGCTGCGGCAGCGTATTGGCGTGGAAGCTGGCGCAATGCGGGCAGGTCAGGGAGGAGTATTCCAGGATCGTGATCGGCGCGTTGGGATCGCCCAGCACGCGCTCGCTCAAGGGGTCGTTCTTCTCGGCGGCCTGGGCGACCTGGGTGCTGGCCTTCGCCTGCGCCTGAGCCAATTGTGCCTGGACCACCTGGGTCGGTTTGGTCGTTGACGGTGCGGAGTCCGACGGCGACGCGGTGTCGACCGAATCGGCCACGATTACTTCGGGTGCCGGCCTTTCCTTGGCTATGACGCCCGTGTTCATGAAGCCGATACCGGCTCCGGCTGCGACCACGGTGACGATGGCCAATCCCAGCATATAGCGGCGCAAGCTGCCCTCCTGCATACAAGAGCTAGTGAGTATAAGGGTTGCCTACCCGATCGGGCAAGCTTTGGACGGATGAACGGGTTGGATCGCGGGGGTGAAGGGGCGTTCGGGTCAACGGCTGTTCTTGGCATAGACCGCGCGTCCGAGGCGGGCCAGCGATTCGCGCAGGTCCTCGTCCTCAATGGGGCTGGTCGCAAGCTGGATTCCGGCTTCCTCCTCCGGCGTCATCGGACGCTGGACCTTGGGGCGGCGCGGCGCTCCGGGGATCGGTCCCTGGATGAGCCTGATCCGGGCGATGGCCCGGTAGCCGAAGAAAGCGTTGATCCGCTCGATCAACTGGGGTTCGGCGTGCTGGACGTCCAGGGCGGCCGATCCTGAAACCTTGAGGTGTAATGTCGCACCCTCCTTCTGACCGGGAGGGAAGGCCAGTTTCTGTGGCAGGGTGCTGCGGGCAAGCTCCGGCCCCATGATCGTCGCCCAGTCCGTGATGAGGGTGCCGAACGCCATGCCCTTCTTGCCCAGCGCCTTTCCGGCGACCTTGGGCACGATGCGGGCTAGCGGGCGGGGGACTGACATAGGGAGGTCTCCGAAGCGTTGACGGGGTAGGGTGGGTTGTTGCGAGGTCGAGACTATTCTTAACGAAACAATTGATAAAGCACCTGTTGCCGGGCAACAACACCTCATGACGCTTCAGACCGAACCAACGCTATTTCCTCCCAAATCGGCCAGACCGATGGAACCTGCCGAACTGGCCCGTTCCATGCTGGGCTGGTACGACAAGCACCGCCGCGTCCTGCCCTGGCGGGCGCTTCCCGGCAAAACAGCCGATCCTTACCGCGTGTGGCTGTCGGAGATCATGCTCCAGCAGACCACCGTCGCCACCGTCGGACCCTATTTCGAGGAGTTCCTCCGACGCTGGCCGACCACTACCGATCTGGCGGCGGCCGACCTGGACGCCGTCCTTCATGCCTGGGCCGGGCTTGGCTATTACGCGCGGGCTCGCAACCTGCATAAGTGCGCCAAGACGGTTGCCGAGCAGCATGGCGGCGTCTTCCCCGATAATGAAGAGCAATTGCGGCAACTTCCAGGCATCGGCGCCTACACCGCCGCCGCTGTCGCCGCCATCGCCTTCGACCGCCGCGCTACCGTGCTGGACGGCAATGTCGAGCGGGTCATGTCGCGGCTGTTCGCCGTGGAGGAACCGCTGCCCAGCGTCAAGCCGAAGCTCCGCGCGTTGGCCGACACGATCACGCCTGAGCGCAGGCCCGGCGACTACGCTCAGGCAGTGATGGACTTAGGGGCCACCGTCTGCATCCCGCGCCGGCCGCGCTGCGGCCAGTGCCCCTGGCACGACGCCTGCGCGGCGCGGGCGGCCGGCATCGCCGAAACCTTGCCGCGCAAGGCCGCCAAGGCGGAGAAGCCGATTCGGCGCGGCATGGCGTTCTGGCTGATCAATCCTGAGGGATCGGTACTGCTGCGCCGCCGCCCCGAAAGCGGGCTGCTGGGCGGGATGATCGAGGTGCCGTCGAGCGACTGGCTTGAGCGCGCGGCTCCCGGACTGGGTGCTGTGCAGGAGCAAGCCCCGGTCGAGGCGGCGTGGCGGATGCTGCCGGGGCAGGTCCGCCATACCTTCACCCACTTTCACCTTGAACTTGGCCTCGCGGCGGCGCGATTTGGGCCGAAGGACGGCGACGGCTGGAAACGAGCCGAGGGGATCTGGGTGCCGGTGGACCGCCTGTCCGAGCACGCGATCCCCACGGTGATGCGGAAGGTCGTCCGCCACGCCCTGGGGTCGGTGTAAGATTGGGATTGGGGTGAACGATGCGGATTCGCGGCTTGGTCTTCGCGGTGCTGGCGCTGCTGGTGTCGAATCCGCCCGGCGCCTGGGCGGGCGGCAATGCCGGCAGATCCGTGGATTTGGAACTGGTGCTGGCGGTCGATGCGTCCGGCAGCATCACGACCGGCGCGCTGGAGTTCCAGTTGCGCGGCCATGCCGCCGCCTTCCGCGACCCCCAGGTAGCGGATGCGCTGACGGTCGGCGGCAACAGAGCGATAGCCGTGACTCTGGTCCAGTGGGCCGGGCCGAACACGCTGGAGACGGTGGTGCCCTGGACCCGGATCGCCGATCCGGCCGATGCCAAGCGGTTCGCCGACAGCATCGCCGACATGACGCGCCCGCCGCGCGACGGCAGCACCGCGATGGGCAGCGCCATCGACCGGGCGGTGGACCTGTTCGACGGCAACGGCTTCACGGCGTCCCGGCGCGTGATCGACATATGCAGCAACGGCTTCAGCAATGCCGGCGTCGATGTGTCCGGCGCCCGCGACCGTGCTGTCGCGCGGGGCGTGACCGTCAACGCGCTGGCGATCCTGGACGAGTACGACTGGCTGGAAGAGTATTACGTGGAAAGCGTGATCGGCGGACCGTTCGCCTTCGTCCGCACAGCGGAAAGCCGCGACAGCTTCGCGAATGCGATCCTGCACAAGCTGGTCGAGGAAATCTCAGGCGTGCCGGGCGGGGGAGAGGGGGAGGCGGCACTTACGGACGTGGTGTTGGGCCACGGCCCAACCTACGAAGTTCCGTAGGTTGGGCCGTGGCCCAACACCACTTGATCGATGCCTCAGACCTGCTTGCGCTCGATCTCGACGCCGATGCTGGCGGCTTCGGGGAAGACGTCCAGCTTCTCGACCCGCACCGTGGCGATCTTGACCCGGCGGTCGATCAGGCAGCGGTCGGCGATCCGCTCGGCCAGCGTCTCGACGAGGTTGACGTGGCCGGCGTTCACGATCTCCCGGACCGACGCGATCATGGTGTCGTAGGACACCACGTCGGCAAGGTTGTCGGTCGGCGGGCCGGGCCGCAGCTCGACCTTGAGGTCAAGGTTGACGCGGACGCGCTGGGGCTTGTCGCGTTCATGGTCATAGGCGCCGATCATCGCATCGAGCACCAGATCACGGACGAAGACATGGGTGAGGGGGCGGTCGGCGGCGGGACGGGCCACCGGTGCGACGACTTGGGCGAAAAGCTTGTTCATGGCGCGCTGATTTATCATCCCCATACCCCTGAAGCCAAGCGTCGCCTGTGAAACAATTAAGAGCGGCCTAGCAATGCAGCTCTGCGAGAACTTTCTGTCGCAGCATGTCGATCGGCCGCAACTCCTCCGAAGTGGCCTCGAAGTGCCAGAAAGTCCAGCCATTACACGCGGGCAACCCTTGCATTGCCGCTCCGACCTGATGGATCGAGCCGCAATGGTTGCCCAGATGGTTGGTGCCGATCAGCATGCCGTCGGCCCTGACATGGGCGGTGTGCTTGCGCCGCTGGTCGAACAGCGTCGTCCCCGGATGCAGCAGCCCGCGCTCGACCAGCCAGCCGAACGGCACGCGCGGCGCCTGACGCTTGGTCGGGGCGTAGAGCAGTTCCTTGTCCGGCGCCTCGCTGACGGCGGCGATGCGGGCGTTGGCGATCTGGGCATACTGGTGCTCGCGCTCCACCCCGATCCACGACCGGCCGAGCCGCTTGGCGACCGCCCCCGTCGTGCCGGTGCCGAAGAACGGGTCCAGCACCACGTCGCCCGGCTTGGTCCCGGCCATGATGCAGCGGTAAAGCAGCGCTTCCGGCTTCTGGGTCGGGTGCGCCTTGTTGCCCTCGGCGTCCTTCAGCCGCTCCGGCCCGGTGCAGAGCGGGAACAGCCAGTCGCTCCGCATCTGGAGGTCGTCGTTGAGGCTCTTCATCGCCTCGTAGGCGAAGTGGTACTTGGCGTCCTTGGACTTGGCGGCCCAGATCAGCGTCTCGTGCGCGTTGGTGAAGCGCCGACCCCGGAAATTGGGCATCGGGTTGGTCTTGCGCCACACGATGTCGTTGAGCACCCAGAACCCGAGGTCCTGGAGGATCGAGCCGACGCGGAAGATGTTGTGGTAGCTGCCGATCACCCACAGCGACCCATCGTCCTTCAGCGCGTGCCGCGCCGCCGACAGCCAGTCGCGGGTGAAGCGGTCATATGTGGCGAAGTCGGCGAACTTGTCCCAGTCGTCGTCCACCCCCTCGACCCGCGAGTGGTTCGGGCGCAGCAGGTCGCCGCCCAACTGGAGATTGTAGGGAGGGTCGGCGAAGACCATGTCCACAGAGCCGGCCGGCAGGCCGTTCATCACGGTGACGCAGTCGCCGACCAGGATGCGGTTTTGGTGCAAGGGAACCACGGTCGGTGATGCCTTGGCGAGGGGCCTGCTGAGGGCCTTGGGGGAAAGTGCTTGACTCATCGGCGCAAGATGAGTCGTGCGCGAATCCGCGTCAATCCTTATTTGCGGCTTGTCGAGTCGTAAACGTTTTTAGATCATACCGTTGCCGCCAGCACAGCCTTGACGGGACCGAAGCTGCGCCGGTGATGCGGTGTAATTCCCAGTGAAATCAGTGCTTTGCGGTGTTCGATCGTTGGATACCCGGCATTTCTCTCCCAACCGTAGCCGGGATATGCCAGCGCCAGTTCTGCCATGATCCGGTCGCGTTCCACCTTCGCAACGACCGACGCGGCGGCAATCGAGAGCGACGCGGCGTCGCCGCCCACGATGGTACGCATGGCGCAACTCAGGTCGGGCGTCCTGTTGCCGTCGATCAATGCCACGCCGGGGGTGATTCCCAGCCCCTCGACCGCCCGCTTCATGGCCAGCAGACTCGCGTGTAAGATGTTGAGCCGGTCGATCTCCCCGACATCGGCCATCCCGACCGCTACGCGGCAGCACCCCAATATCAGCGGCGCCAACTCCTCCCGCACCTTCGGCTTCAGCAGCTTGCTGTCGTTGACCAGGGCCGCCAGGGCCGGCGGCAGTCCTTCGGGCGGCAGGACGGCGGCTGCCGCCACGACAGGACCGGCCAGCGGACCGCGCCCGACTTCGTCGACACCGCAGACGATGACGCCGGTACCGTAACCGGCTGCTATTTCATGGTAAAGGTCAGGCATGGCGAGAAACGCTTCACAGCCGTTTGCGGGGAATATCAGAAGGGTGATGTCGCATACGGAACACACCCCCGGATACCCAAAAGGGTATCACCCAAAACACGACTGTTGGGTATCATGCCTGAAGCTACACATTACCATCCTAATTCATCGAGGCCCTGAAAAAGGGTGACATTTCTAGGACATCAACCGAGGGTGCCGAAATGGGTGCAATAAATCAGACGGTCGACATCGGCGAGGAACTGGAAGAGGAAGACCTGGACTTCGGCCAAGCCGATCTGCTGACGCAGGCTCAGAAGATACTCCTGAGACTGGTCTTGCAGGACGACCCGGCGGAACTCCGCCGCGTGGCCTCCCGCTATCTGGCCGACAGCATGTCCCCGGCGGCGGTACGCGCGGCGCTTGGGCCGGAGCGTATGATGTAGGGTTGTGGGGAAGGGCAGGCCGCGTGGTCAGTCGATCACCACCAGGCGGCCTTCGCGCCAATCGGGTTGGTCCTTGAAGGAATAGGTGACGCTGACGCCAAGCTTGTTCAGGTAGCGGGTCAGGCGATCCACAGTATAGTCGCTGTCCCATTTGCCGCGCAGCAGGGTGGACACCTTCGACTGGGGCAGGCCGATGATATCACCGGCCTGTTTCTGCGTAAGGCCGCGCTCGTCTATCACCTTCTGGATTTTGCGCACGATCCTGGCCTTGACCGCCTCTTCATCGGGGTTGGCGAAGTCGAGATCGGCGAAGACATTGCCGCTTCCGATTTCAACAAGCAGGTCGCCTGTCGCGTCCTGGTCAACAACTTGCTTATCGTCGGCCATCTTCAGCCTCCTGATCTATTGACGCGTCTTATCTGCTTTGCAGCATGCGATCAGATTCAGTCCATCAACCGATGCCCGGAACCGGTCGACCGCCTTGAGGCGCTCTATGATCCTGTCGATATCTTCTTGAGGTGTTTCTATGCCCCGCTTCGACTTCTTCTGAAAGCAGTGAAGGATATAAACGGCTTCCTCATGCTCAACTGTGAAGACTGACCGATAGGTATCCCCGCCTTCGTCATCACAAATCTCGCGAACCTTACCGCCCTTGAATTCCTTCCGTCCAGTCAGGAACTTGATAGCCTCGTCGCTCTCTCCATTTTGGACCTTGCCGAGGACGTAGCCCATTGTCCGGCGAACGTCCTCCGGCATCTTCAGCAAATCCTTCTTTGAGGACCCGATCCATACAAGGGTCTTTTCCTCGTCCATCGCTTCATGCTCCAGAATATCCCCTGCAGGGTATAAAATCAACACCCGTCTAAAGTGGTAGCTTGCATCTGGAGCCGGAGCAAAGGGAAAGGGGCCGATGGATCGATGAGGCGGATCACCCTGTCAGGCCGCAACGGGGAGGCGGAAGCGGGCTGCTGGCGTTGGCGTCAATGCCGGCGTCAGCGCCGCCATGGCGGTTGAGGCGAATAGGGAATTGGCGGCGGGTGGTTTGGTGAGGACACGGGACAGGTCATTAACTGGGGTCACTATCCTTGCCGCTTGAGTAAGGTCATCAACCGACGTCACTATCGGGGACGGCAACGCCTCAGCCTTGGGCGTGATCGCCTTGGCGGGCTGGGGGAGGGGGTCGAGTTCCTCTTCCGGATCGCAATCGAGGTCTTCCTGATCGGCGTCGGGGTGGCGCCGGTCCAGGTTGTAGTGGTGCGCGATGCGCCGGTCCTGGATGACGCCGCCCAGCTTCAGGCGGAACTCGATGGCGCGGAGTGTTAGACCGCAGCTTTTCTTTTCCATCGCGTCGGTGATGATGTCCCCGACCAGAACGGTGGCTTCGTCGAGCAGGGTCTGATGGTCGGCCCGGCGATTGGCGCGGAGTTGCTGGACCCGGACGCGGATTTCCGGCTGGCTCATCAGCAACGCGCCGCGCTGCTTGGCGCCCTTCGCCGAGTATCCCGCGCGCCGGGCCGCTTCGGCTCCGCCCACATCGCAGGCCATGGCCTGACAGAAAGCCTCCTGCCGGTCGGTCAGGCGGATGACGGGCAGGGCGGTGGCTGGAACTGGCGGCATGGTGGGGACTCTTCGGCAGGAGGATTAGGAACGATATAAGGAAATTTATCCTATATTTTGGGCGAAGCGCAAGCCCATTCATATGGGCGGTGTTTTCCGGCATGGTGTGTGGATGATCGAACGACGTGGTGTCGGGCTGAAGAGGCCCGACCTACGGTTGACGCTGCTGGGAATGTCGCTCGTAGGTCGGGCCTCTTCAGCCCGACACCCCGTCATTTCACTGGAACGGCGACAGAAAACAAAACCCGCTCCACCGACCCACGGCTGGCAGAGCGAGCAGCGCCGCCGTAATGGAAAAGGCTTCGGCGTTGCACGCCGGCTTTCCACCAGGATCATCAGGGACGCGCTTCACGAATGCCGGGTCTTTCATGATACGGGCGGTGGACGCGGGCGGTCTGCGCCAGCCCGAAAGTAGTATATCCAAACATATGACGTATTTCGTATTACCCCTGAGGCCGTTTCAGAGTCCCGAGCCGGCAATTACTCACCGATCCTTCCGACTGAAGGACCGGAACGAGGCTGCCATGCGCGAGGACTTGGGGAAAGCGGCGCTTTTAAGAGTTTAGGGGGAAACAATGCTGAAGAACCTTGGCGTCAAGGCTCGTAGAACCATGCGCGCATTTCTGGGCACGACCGTCGCGGCGGCATTCTGCGCCGTAGTCTCGCCGGCTCTTGCCGGATCGGTGACCCAGCCGGGCGAAACCATCGGTCTGGCTGCCGGAGCGCCGCTGCCCGAGGGCGTCTACTTCGTCAATACGCTCAACTGGGGTGTCCGCAAGGGCGATAACGGCGCCGACGACGTGACGCTGGGCGTCAACATCCCCGTGCTCGCCTGGGCCACGCCGACGACGATCGCCGGAGGCCGCCTGCAACTGCTGGGCGCCTTGCCGGCACTTGAAGTCGGAGTCCAGGACGCCGACCACGACAGCGGCCTCTACAACCCCTTCCTCGCCGCCCAACTCGCCTGGGACCTGGGAAGCGGCTTTGGCGTCAGCTATATGCTCGGCATCTACCTGCCGGTCGGGAACAAGCTGGGCTTCGACACGACGTCGATCACCCAGCGCGCCGCCGTCAGCTACACCGCCGACGGCTGGAACCTGACCGCCAACGGCATCTACGGCATCGCCACGGATTCCGTGTCCAAGACGACCAACCCCGACTTCGTCAACCTGGACCTGACCGCGACGAAGTCGCTGGGCAAGTGGTCGGTTGGCCCCGTCGCTCTCGCGTCATGGGATGTCAACAAGCCGACCGCCACTTATAAGAAGCAGAGCCAGTTCGCCATGGGCGGTCTGGTTGGGTATGGGGTCGACCAGTTGACGGTGCAGGCGTATTTGACCAGCACGGTCGCGCAGGAGAACTACGGCGGGAATGACACGCGGGGTTGGGGGCGGGTGATTCTGCCGTTCTGAGACGGGGTAGGGAGGGGGGTGGACGCAGGCGTGCGCTGCGCCCAGGCTTTCTGGACGCTATGGCAATGGAGATTTTAGAAGGCGATCCTGGATGTTGCTCGCCACAAGCCATTCTCTTCTCGGTCCTGCACACTAACTCGTGCATAAAGGGAGCAAATCACAAAAGGTGTTCTTTAGCGATAACGATCAACGCATTTTTCTGGAATTGATCGAGTAATCTATCGACTAGATAGCATGCTGCATGCTTAGAGCCCGTTTGATAATTCGGAAAACATATATCCTGCTGTGGTTAAGTGCCTTGCAACATACAATAGGACATGTTGTGTAATACTTATCAAGCAAGATCTAAGTAATTGTCATAACTGAAATATATAATAACTATGATTTATTTTTACCTATTATAGTAAATATATTTTTTTAAATTGCTTTAAGCTGTGCATATAATCTTGATTGAACGTATTTCCTTGCAGCATCATTCACAAAATTGAACTGATATTCTGTCTCCGCATCAGGAAAATCTTTCCAACTTTCGCCAATATTTATTTCTTTGGTCTCAGCTGCTGTGCGCACGCGCGGAGTTTGAAAATATTGTGGCTGCGTAAATTGAATTTTTGAAGCCAAATAATCATACAAATTTGCGTATACTACGCCAAGTTCTGTAACTTGGTTCCGAAGATCAGTGATGCTCTGCAAGACAACAGCTTGAGCATTATCGACCGGATTGCTGCTTTTCTCCAGTTCAATAACACCGAGTGCATCCAAAATGGGGTTCTGGGGTTCGAAACCATCTTCCTTGGTGCTTCGTACTTGATTGGCAAGTTCAGCCTTAGCCTTCTCACCCCCTCTTAGATCGAGGTTGAACTTGATCGTGCGGTAGGATGTCACATCGAATGGGATTGTATCTGCGTCTCGGATCATGTGGATTATCGGCGTGCCGAGCGCGTGCCTTAATGCCAGTTCATAGAATCATTTGGATTCCTGTGGCTGAGATCAGCCACCACCAGATCTGCTTCTTTGATCATCTTGATAATCTGGTTGGTGATGTGCCCTGGCTTACGTATCTTGTCGGCTCGATCAGCTCGGTACCCGAACTCCGTTGACTCGACAACCGGCTTGATGATGAGGTCGAATAGGTCATCAGCATGTTGGCGGAAGTCCGACCCCTCTTCACCGATGGGACCAATGACGAAACAAAGCGGCTGTGACATATCTAGATTGTCCTTGAATTTACATTTGAAACCTTGAGGCGACATAATGAAATCGGCATTGCGGAATTGAATAAACTATGATGTTCAGCGATATCCCAAGCGAATGAGCCCCACGACAATTCTTACCATAGCGCTGCGATGACACAATAAAGAACTACCTATATTGACGAGGATCAAACTTTCGCCACTCACCACAGCGGACTCAACGGTGGATTCGTCACATCATGCTAAGCCGCTTCGCCATGGACCTTTCGCGCGGGCCACAGAGATCATCGTGACTGCAAATTATCAGTAGATGGACGATATTATCTTTGTCGCGATAAACGAGGCAGGAGTCGCCAGCCAAATGGCATTCCGAATACTCGCTTAAGCGACCCTTGAGCTTATGGTCGCTCGGCATCCTGTCTGGAGGCCTTTTCTTTTTGGCGGCGACGAACTCTGCAAACCGCTTGGCAATATCAGGATTCTTCTTCAGATGTTCGATATAATTTTCCTTAAATTCGATTGATTTTTTGAAGCTTGCTTCTCGTTTTTGATCATCCGCCATAGTTCGCGCTTTTTATGATTTGGTTTAAATGTTCAGTTCGGCCAGCAAATCGTCGGCAGACTGCTCGGGAGCTTTTTGGGCGGACTCGAAGGCTCCATGAACGCGAGCGACAAAGCTGTCTTTATACTCATCGTTCAGGTCAAGCTTGGGAAGCCAGTATTCTTTAAAATGCTGTGTCATATCTTCAAACGCGATTTCCGCGCTCCTCGCCCGCTTGTAGGAGCCAATCCACGTCGGCTCCGTATGAGTAAGATCGACCAAATAACCAGCCGAGTATTTTCCGAACTTCTCGCACGTTATCCGTAGAGCGATTTCAGCTTCCTTGTCGGCGATGGCTATCGCTCCTTCGACAGTCTCGATGGGATGACGGCCGCATGCCTTGAATTCATGATAACTGTCCGGGACTACAGGTCCCATATCCCATGCCTCAATGCTTTCATCGAACAGGCGACGGTCGTAGAGAGCCCCGAACAAGCCCTGTGAAAAGTACAGAAGCTTCTGGAGTTTCAGATTGGTCACAAGGTCGCTCATCTCGTCCTTGGCGAACCAATCGACGATGAATGCCGATACATCATGAGCCCGAGTCACTGCCTTCATGTTCCTCCTCCGTTCCCCTTTTAGCGCAAGCGAAAGCAAGCTTCAAGGGTTCGGCCCACAGGACATTAGACCACTGTGGGAAGAGTGTACATGTGCCAGATTCGCCTACCATTCAAGGAGTACCGAACCACATGAGCACGCTGCCGACAGATGGCGAAGAAGGGCCGGAGACGCGGACTCACGCCAAGTCACCAGCATCAGAGTCAGTCACGAATTCGTTATCGCCGTCAAGATGTTCGCTTTATGTTCATGATCAATCATTGTATCCTCCCCGCCATGGACGAGATCCGGCGCACTGCCCTGAAAGGCCGGGGGGCGATCAGCAACGAGTCGTCGCGCTTCGAGCGCGAGCGGCGGGTGCTGGTCGATGACGGCTGGGATGCCAGGGGAGAGGACGGGCGGGAGGAGGAGCGGGGGCCGGCCACGGTGGTCGGGGACGATTCGGCACGGACGGCGATCACGCGCAATGCGTCTCCGGATGTACCGTTCGACCAGTCGCTCAACCCCTACAAGGGCTGCGAGCACGCTTGCATCTACTGTTTCGCGCGGCCGACCCACGCCTATCTCGGGCTGTCGCCGGGGCTGGATTTCGAGACGCGGATCTTCCGCAAGAAGAACGCGGCGGAGCTGCTGGAGCGGGATCTTCGTGCAAAGAATTATGTCTGCCAGCCGCTCGCCATCGGGGCCAATACCGACCCCTACCAGCCGGTCGAGCGGACGGAGCGGATCACTCGCTCGGTGCTGGAGGTCTGCCGCGACTTCAACCAGCCGGTCGGGATCATCACCAAATCGGCGCTGGTGACGCGCGACCTCGACATCCTGGGGCCGATGTCGGAACGCGGGCTGGCGGCGGTCGCAATCTCCGTGACGACGCTGGACAGGGAGCTGGCGCGGCGGATGGAGCCTCGGGCCAGCACTCCGGCGCGGCGGCTGGAAGCGGTCCGGGAACTGACAGCCGCCGGGGTGCCGGTCTCGGTGCTGGCAAGCCCGATGATCCCCGCGCTGAACGACCACGAACTTGAAGCTGTTCTGGAGGCCGGCGCCGCCGCCGGGGCGGTCGGGGGCAGCTATATCATGCTGCGGCTGCCGCTGGAGATCAAAGACCTGTTCGAGGAATGGCTGCGCGAGCACGTGCCCGACCGCGCCGACCGGGTGCTGAGCCTGATCCGGCAGGCGCGGGCCGGCGGGTTGTACCAGTCGGAGTTCGGGACCCGGATGACCGGGACCGGCCCGATCGCGGAGTTGCTGTCGCGGCGCTTCAAGCTGGCGTGCCGCCGGCTGAACCTTACCGGCCGGCGCTGGGACTTGGACTGTACACAGTTCCGCCCGCCGCCGAAGGCGGGGGATCAGTTGTCGCTGCTGTAGGGGGCATTTTTGTGCAGTCAATGTAATACCAACGGCATTAAACATTAACCGGTCTGGAGCGTTAGATGTCGGGCTGAAGAGGCCCGACCTACGTCAGCGTGCTTTTGCCAGCATATTTTTTGTAGGTCGGGCCTCTTCAGCCCGACATCTTTGCCGGAACTCACCGGTCAATCTTCAATGCCGTTGGTATAATACCAGGAGCTGAAGATTTTGACCGGCGGCCGGCAAGTGTCGGGCCGTGGCCCAACAAACACCGTCCTCACAGGTCAATCTCTTCCGCCCTTGATATGATACCAGCCGCCGAACACGTCGGCCTAATCGCGGCTGTCGCGGCGGATACGGGATTCGCCGAACAGAGCCACCTGGGCTGCTGTTTCCGGCGGGCCTTCGGGGTGACTCCGGACCAGTACCGCTCGGACAGTCCGGTCACATCCGTTCTATAAACGGACCGCTCGTGCCTGTTACCTCTCAGGCCATGCTTTACCGTGGAGTACGACCGTGTCCCCGTTATTTCTTCCCTTTTCCTACCTGCTGGTCGTCGGCGCCGGCGTCAGCGTTGCGCTTCAGCAGGTTCTGAACGCCAATCTGCGCACGCAACTCGGGTCACCGTGGTGGGCAGCCTTCGTAAGCTATGCGGTTGGCATGCTGGTCATGCTGGTCGTGGCGCTGACCGCATCCGGCCCCAGATTATCGATTTCTCCCACGGATGGCGTTTCCTGGCTGGCATGGACCGGTGGAATATTCGGAGCGATATTCATAGGCACCGCCGTTCTCATGGTGCCAACCATGGGCGCCGCGACGGTCCTTTCGCTGATCGTGGTGGGCCAGATGCTCGGTTCGCTCGTGTTCGATCACTTCGGCATTCTCGGACTTCCCCATCAGCCCATCAGCCTCGTCCGGCTGGCAGGCGCTGCCTTTCTGGTCCTGGGCGTCATTCTGGTCCGGAAGGCGTGAGAAGAAGCCCCATGAAGTCGGCTAACTTTGCCGACTGGATCATGCCGCGGGTCAGAGCGTCGCCCGCACCTTCGCGATGGTCGCCGGGTCGAAGAAGTCCTCGATACGCGCCTGGACGTGGGCGATGGTGCGCGGGTCGACTCCGGCGCTGTGCGCCGTCGAGCCCTCGACCTTCCAGCGGGCCATCCACGACAGCGTGCGCAGCCATGTCAGCCGCCGGGTCGGGGTGAACCAGGGGCGGGTCGATTCGACCACGGCGGGGGGAGCGGCGCTGCTCCAGGTCTCGTAGAAACCGGCCGTCTCGTCCGGGGTCAGGACGGCGGCGACATCCGGGTCCCAGGTGGTGGAGGTGTAGAG
Source organism: Skermanella aerolata KACC 11604 (assembly GCF_000936425.1). GTDB lineage: Bacteria > Pseudomonadota > Alphaproteobacteria > Azospirillales > Azospirillaceae > Skermanella > Skermanella aerolata. The sequence continues at coordinate 59,178 of NZ_AVFK01000031.1, forward strand.
CGTCGCGTGGGCAAGGTCGATCGCCGGCAGCCCGTCGGTCGCCTTCTCCAGGTCCACGAACCAGGCCTTGCCCTCGGCGTCGATCAGGAAGTTGCCGGGGTGCGTGTCGGTCCCGACCATCGTGATCGGAGGGGCCGGAGACGTTGGCAGGGTATGGACCCAGTCCAGCTCGGCGTTCAGATGCGCCAGGGTCTCGGGGTGTAGCCCGGCCTTGTCGAAATAGGCCGCTTGGCGCTCGATCACCTGGACGGTGGCGATGACGGGGTTAGGCGCCGGGTCGGACGGCAGCGCGTGGATCGCGGCCAGCGCCTTGGCTATCGCGGGGTAGTCTTCCGACAGACGGGGAGGGCGGCCGGAGATTTCCTCGACCAGCAAGGCGCCCATCGGTAGGTCCGGGCCGGGCTCCAGCGTGCCGATCAGGCGCGGCGTGTGGCCGGAGGGGGCGGCGCGGGTGAAGGCGGTGGCCTGGTGGCGCAGATTGGCAGCGGCGTCCAGGTCGATCTGGCTCCAGCGCGGGACGCGGGCCAGCATGCCGCCGGGCAGGCGGAAATGGGCATGCGCCATTCCCTTGGGCGGCAGGGCTGCGGGCAGCGAGGACAAGTCCAGCCGCTGCTGCAAGGCTTGAGCGAGCAGTGAATCAGGCAATGCTTCAGGCACCGGTTGTTTTCAGGTGCTCCGTCAGGCGCGGCATCAGTTCGACCAGATTGCAGGGGCGATGCCTGTTGTCGAGCTGGAACTTGAGGATGCCGTCCCAGGCGTCGCGGCAGGCGCTGGGCGATCCCGGCAGGGCGAACAGGTAGGTATTGCCGGTGACGCCGCCGGTGGCGCGGCTCTGGATCGTCGAGGTGCCGACCTTCTCGTAGCTGATCATGCGGAACAGCTCGCCGAAGCCGGGGATTTCCTTGTCGTAGATGGCGTGGAAGGCCTCGGGCGTCACGTCGCGGCCGGTGACGCCGGTCCCGCCGGTGGAAATCACCACGTCGATCGCCGGATCGTCGATCCAGGCGCGGAGCTGGGCGGTGATCGACGGGACGTCGTCCTTGACGATGGCGCGGGCGGCCAGACGGTGGCCGTCGGCGGTCAGCCGCTCGACCAGCGTGTTGCCGGACTTGTCGTCCGCTTCGACCCGTGTGTCGGAAACGGTCAAAACAGCGATGTTGACGGCGAGGAAGGGGCGGGACTCGTCAATCTTTGCCATTGGAGGCTACCTGCTCATCTGACTCTTGGCCGGGTCCCCCATCGGGAACGTCGGCGTCCATCGCCATATAAACCGGCCAGCGGCCTCCTGCAATGGCCTCCAGCGACGGAGCCGGCTGGCCCAGGCGCTGCTGGTAGATCCAGTAGTTGGTCAGCACCTGCTCGACGAAGTGCCGGGTTTCCCGGACCGGAATGCTCTCGATGAACAGCACGGGGTCCTTGATCCGGGACAGCTTCTTCCGCCAGGACTCGAGGTTTCCAGGGCCGGCGTTGTAGGCGGCGATGGTCAGGATCAGGTCGTTCTCAATGCCCTTCTGGTCCAGCAGATAGCGGACATAGTGCTGGCCGAGCGTGACGTTGGTTTCCGGCTCGTACAGGTCGGGCTTGCGGCCCAGATCAGTTGTCAGCTTGTCGGCGACATAGGTCGCGGTCGCCGGCATGAGCTGCATCAGGCCACGGGCACCGGCGCCGCTGCGGGCGGTCGGGTCGAACCGGCTTTCCTGCCGCATCAGCGCGAACAGCAGCGCCCGGTCCACCGTGAAGCCGCCGTTCGGCTCCCACGGCGGCAGCGGGTACAGCGCCGAGTCGTAGGGAGCGCCGTCGGACGCGGTCAGGACGCTGCCCAGCCGCATGGCGAGCGCCGGCATCCTGCCCATGTCGGCCATGGCGATGACGGCCTGTTCCAGCGAGTCGTCGCCGCGCGGGTCGATCCGGCGAAGCTCCTGCTCGGCGGCGTCGCGCTGGCCGGCCTGGAGCAGGGCGATGGCGCGGCGGCCGGACGGGATTTCCGCCAGCAGGCGGACGTGGTGGCGGGTCAGGACGGGGGCGCGCAGGTCGTTCTCTCCCCCCTTGCCAAGCGCTTGGCGGGCTATCAGACCGTAGAAGGTGCGGGTGTGCTGGGCGGCAAGCTCCAGCCACTTCGTCGCCTCGCCGGAACGGCGGGCGCGCTGGTGCGAGCGGGCGGCCCAATAGGCGCCGGCCGCCTGATCCCAGGGGGAGGCCGACTTGGTCTGAGCCAGCGCCTGGAACGCCTTGGCGGCCTTGTCGTTCTGGCCGGCCTTCCAGGCGGCGATGCCGACGTTCCAGTTGCCGCTGCGCGTCGCCGAGGGTGGTTCCGGCTCCCTGCGTGGCACCGGGGCAACCGCTATGGCAGCGGAGGTCGGGATGGTCACGGCGGAGGGCGGCAGGATCGACGAGCTTTCGTCATCCGTCGAGGCAAGCTCGACCTTCGTGGCGGCCGGCGTCCTGACCGAGCGTCCGCGCGGCGTGCTGACGGTCGCCCCTGCCGCAAGTCCTCGGGCGGAGTCGAAAGCGCCGTTGGGGCCGGGGGGAACCGCGTTGCCGTCGCGCGAGGGCGCCGGAGGCTTGCGGTCGCCGCGCGCCATGCGCTTCAGCGCAAGCTGGTAGACCTTGTCGGCGCCGGCGTGGTCGGCATAACGCTCCAGCCAGCCGCGAAGCTCGCTGTAGGTCGCCTTGTGGGAGGGGTGCATAAGCCGCTGATATTCGACATGGCCCATCAGGCGCATGTCGGTGACGTCGGCGGTCAGCTTGTCGGCGGCGCGCCAGTCGGCTGCGTCCTGAAGCTCGAATATGCGGCGGTAGCGGTCAGCTTCCTGCTGGTTGAGCTGAGCTTCGTGGATGCCTGGGCGACTCTGCCGGCTGGGTACAACCGGACTGTCCACCGACCAGGGGGCCGACGACTCTTCAGTTCTGTAAGCGGTGTCCCGGTCGCGCGCTATGGCCTGACCGGCACCCCAAAAAGGGAGCTGGATCAAGACCGTAAGGCACAGGAAGGCACCGCTGAGGAGGTGTGACCGCGAACTTGTTTTGGTTAAATTCGCGTTAACATTCTTCCCTGACATGAGGGACAAATACCGGATGTCGCCTGATGTCACAAGCTTCCATATCTATGTTGTACCTTGGTATGCGCCCCGGTCGGGGCTTTCCGCCAACGATTCCAGCCGATTAAGGGGTAAGAAATTTTTTCTTGAAGGCGACGAGATCGCGCCATGAATCACGCTTCATCGCCGGCTGGCGCAGCAGAAAAGCCGGGTGATAGGTCGGCAGCACCGGAATCGGCGCGGCCATCGGAGTTGGAGAGAATTCCAGCCAGCGGCCGCGCAGCCGCATGATCCCTTCGGACCGGTCGAGCAGGGCGCTGGCGGAGGTTCCGCCCAGCAGCATCAGGCCTTCCGGGGCGATCAGCTCGATATGACGCTCCACGAAGGGCAGGCAGGCCTGGATCTCGTTTGGGTTGGGCTTGCGGTTGCCGGGCGGACGCCACGGCAGGATGTTGGTGATGTAGACGGAGTCGCGGTCCAGCCCAATGCATTTCAGCATCATGTCCAGCAGCTTGCCGCTCTTGCCGACGAAGGGCAGTCCCTGGCGATCCTCGTCCTCTCCCGGAGCCTCGCCGATCAGCATCAGGCGCGCCTTTGGGTTGCCGTCGGCGAAGACCAGATTGGTCGCGGTCGCCTTCAGCGCGCAGCCGTCGAACGCCGCCATCGCGGCGCGCAGGTCTTCCAGCGTATGGGCTTCAGCCGCCATGGTCCGGGCGGTCGCTCCGGCGGCGGGGGTGCCGAGAAGCGCCGGCTGGGCCGGGCCGGGACGCCGCGGCTGGGCAGCGGCACCGCCCCCGGCCTTGGCCGGCACGTTCCGCCCCTGGGGAGAGGGCTGGGCGGATGCTGGGGACGGCTGCGCCACGCGCGGCGCCACCTTCGTCCAATCGGTGGGACTGTCCGAGATCGCCTCGTCGGCGCCGACATCGATGTGCCAGCGCAGCAGGGCGACAATATCTCGCATATCAATCTGGCTCAATTCTCACCGCTCGGATTCCAACTTGGCCCACGCTCATTCATGGTTTGACCCTGAGAGGGAACCTATGTTCTTTCATCGGCCTTGAACAAGAGATAAGCAGCCAGGGCCGGTTTGCGGAGATGCCGATCCGACGGCATGACCGGGCGGCCCGATAGAATGCGGTGGGGAAAGAAGAACCATGGAACGCGAGGTAATGGAATACGATGTCGTGATCGTCGGCGCCGGGCCAGCAGGCCTGAGTGCGGCGATCCGGCTGAAACAGCTCGCAGGTGAGCAGGAGCGCGAGGTTTCCGTCTGCGTCCTGGAAAAGGGCTCGGAAGTGGGCGCGCATCTGCTGTCGGGCGCCGTGCTGGAACCGCGCGCCCTGAACGAGTTGATTCCGGACTGGAAGGAAAAGGGCGCTCCGCTCAATACGCCGGCGACGGAAGACCACTTCATCTACCTGACGGAGACGAAGTCCTACAAGCTGCCCAACCCGCCGCAGATGAACAATCACGGCAACTACATCATCAGCCTCGGGATGTTCGGCCGCTGGCTGGCGGCCCAGGCGGAAGAGCTGGGCGTCGAGATCTATCCGGGGTTCGCCGCCGCCGAGGTGCTGTACAACGAGGACGGCTCGGTCAAGGGTGTCGCCACCGGCGACATGGGCATCGGCAAGGACGGCGAGCACACCGACAGCTACACGCCGGGCATGGAACTGCACGCCAAGCAGACCATTTTCGCCGAGGGTTGCAGGGGTTCGCTTGCCAAGGGCTTGCAGCAGCGCTTCAACCTGCGCGAGGGCGTCGATCCGCAGACCTACGGTATCGGCATCAAGGAGCTGTGGGAGATCGATCCGGCCAAGCACAAGGAAGGTCTGGTTGTCCACACCATCGGCTGGCCGATGGATGCCAAGACCTATGGCGGGTCGTGGATGTACCACATGGAGAACAATCAGGTCTCCATCGGCTTCGTGATCGGGCTCGACTACGACAACCCGCACCTGTCGCCGTTCGACGAGTTCCAGCGCTTCAAGCTTCATCCCGACGTCCGCAAATACCTCGAGGGCGGGCGACGCATCTCCTATGGTGCTAGGGCGCTGAGCGAGGGCGGCTTCCAGTCGATCCCGAAGCTTACCTTCCCCGGCGGCTGCCTGATCGGCGATACCGCCGGCTTCCTCAACGTGCCGAAGATCAAGGGCAACCATACCGCGATGAAGAGCGGGATGATCTGCGCCGAGGCAGTGTTCGAGAACCTCGCGTCGGAAACGCCGGAACCGGAAGTCACCGGCTACACCGAGCGGCTGAAGCAGAGCTGGCTGTGGGAGGAGCTGTACCACGTCCGCAACATCCGGCCCTCCTTCCACAAGGGCCTGTGGGGCGGTATCGCCTATTCGGCGCTGGATACCTTCGTGTTCCGGGGCAAGGCGCCGTGGACCTTCAAGAACCACGCCGACCATCTTCAACTGAAGAAGGCGAGCGAGGCTCCGAAGATCAAATATCCCAAGCCGGACGGCGTGCTGACCTTCGACAAGCTGTCCTCGGTGTTCATTTCCAACACCAACCACGAGGAAAACCAGCCGGCGCACCTGACGTTGAAGGACCCTTCGGTCCCGATCCGGATCAACCTGCCCGAGTACGACGCGCCCGAGCAGCGCTATTGCCCGGCCGGCGTCTACGAGATCGTGCGCGACGATGCCGGGACCAATCCCCGGCTCCAGATCAACGCTCAGAACTGCGTCCACTGCAAGACCTGCGACATCAAGGACCCGACCCAGAACATCAACTGGGTGGTGCCGGAGGGCAGCGGCGGACCGAACTATCCGAACATGTGACTTTCCCGATACCTAGGTCTGGTTCCGGAATTTTTTCATTGCCTGCACCGCGCCGCAGCGACATCTCATCGTCAGGTTGAGAGTTGTACGTGCGGAGCGGTGGGGCGATGAACGACCGGCAGATCCTTGAACTTACGGAATGGGTAGCTGAGTCCGGTTTGGCGGGGTTTTCGGAAACCGAGTTGATCGACGGTTTCTGCCGCCGGCTGGTGGAAAACGGCGTGCCGCTGACCCGGATGGCCGGGATCATCGACACGCTGCACCCGGTTCTGGAAGCCCGCACCTTTCACTGGCACCGGACGAAGAACGAGACGCAGGCGATCGACTACGCCCGCTCCAGCGCGCGCGAAGGCCAGGAGAAGTGGCTGACCAGCCCGTTCCACTACCTGCTCATGTCAGGCGACAAATCGCTGCGCTGCCGGATCGTCGATGGCGATTGTCCGTCTGATCGGTTCCCGGTTCTGGCCGAGTTCCGCGACGACGGGCTGACGGATTATCTCGCGGTACACACCCGGTTCGGCAAGGCGCTGACGATCGGGATGATGGATTGCCTGTTCACGTCCTGGGCGACCGACCACGAGGAGGGTTTCGCGGACTGGCAGGTCGGGATGATCGATCGGGCGCTGCCGATGCTGGCGCTGGCGATCCGCGACGTCTCGGTCGGGCGGATCGCGGAGACGCTGGTCGAAACCTATCTCGGCCGCGACGCCGGGCGGCGGGTACTGGGCGGCTATATCGAGCGCGGCGTCGCCGAGCGGATGAGTGCCGTGATGTGGTTCAGCGATCTCCAGGGATTCACCCGGATCACCGACACCGTCCCGCCGGAACACGTGATCCCGCTGCTCAACGATTATGCCGACGCCATCGTGTCGTCGATCCACGACCACGGCGGTCAGGTGCTGAAGTTCATGGGCGACGGCATCATGGCGATCTTCAGCGGCGCCGAGGACTGCGAACTCTGCACCCGCGCGCTGGACGCGGCGGAGGAGGCAACAAGGCGGGTTGGCGCGCTGAACACCCGCCGGCAGGCGGAAGAACTGCCCTGGACCAACTTCTACCTGGGCCTCCACGTCGGCGAGGTGTTCTACGGCAACATCGGCAGCGAGGACCGCCTGGACTTCACCGTCATCGGCCCGGCGGTCAACGAGGTCAGCCGGATCGCCGCGATGTGCCGCTCTCTGGATCAGGAAATCCTGCTGTCCTCCGCCTTCGCCACCTCGGCGGAGGCCTGCGCGCAGCGGCTCGTCTCGGTCGGGCGGTTCGCACTGCGAGGGGTAGGGCAGCCCCAGCACCTGTTCACGCTCGATCCGGGGGCGGCGGGTGATTGATCCTGCTCAAGCCTCACTCGGCGGAGTGTCGATGTTCCGCCATGAGGGATAAGGCACGTTCGACCACGCTCGGGTCCGTTTCGATCACCTTGAGAAGGATACGCGCCGGAACGTCGGGAGCCGAACGCTGCTGTTCCCATTCCTGAACGGTTCGGAGGCTGAAGCCGAAACGATTTGCGAATGCCGACTGGGACAGGCCCAAACCCCCACGTATCGCCTTCACATCAGGAACCGGCGGGTTATACACCTGCCGGAAGTCCGTTTTGGATGACTGATCCGGAGCCGTATCGAGATCGTTCGCAATCTGCGCTTCTATAGCCTCGTCAGTCGTCGCTTTGACCCGCTTCAGATCAACCCGGCCCCTCCGTGCCAGGATTTCCTGAGCTGATCGTGTGACTATAGACATTTCGCTCCTTTCGGTTAGCGACCCGTGCAGAAACAATTCGGCGGACGCCCTGGCGCCAAGTGTAGACCACGCAGTATACTATGGAGTCTATCTCTCCAAGCGCGATGATGCGCTCCTCTCGATAATCTCGTCGATTATCGACACGTTAGACCGTATCGTTATCGAATATTAGACTTGCATATTCGAAGTCAAAACCACGTTCGATGAAGTTTTTGTTTGATTTGTTATCATCCCAATCGAACATGGGTTGGGACTTTCTTACCCGAGCTGAATCCAGCAAAGCCTGTTGAATTCAACCCAGTGACACATCTTCGAATAAGAAGGTAGATCCAGTTGCCATGATGAACCCCTTCCGGTAACGGGCTTGGGATCGCCGTACGCGATCCCAAGCGAACGGATGATACGTGATTCACGTATAATCGTCAATCGGCTTTTGAAGTTTCACCGGGTAGCCTGCGGTCTCACTCCGTGACCGCGATGGCGACGGCCTCGGTGTGGCGAACCACCACCTCGTCGCCTTTCTGTACGGCGTCCAGTCTCGTGACCTCGGGACCGACCTTGAACGTGCGTGCGCGGCCGCTAGGCCCTTTGACCACTACGATGCGATTGGCATAGTCGATGCTTTCGACCGTCGCGGTGATCTCGTTGGTGCTCGTGGCAACCGCGCTCGGCCTTGCGCCGAGAGGGGCCCTCTCAAGGGTGCCGGTGGGTTCCGCCGCGGGCGCTCCCGTTGCTGGCCGTACGAAGATGGCCGTCGCTTCCTGGTATTGGGCTGTCACCGTGTCGCCGACCTCGATTTGATCGAAGTTCCTCACCCGTTCGTCCAGGATGAGGCCGATCGTGCCGCCATCCTCGCCGCGCAGGACGACCATGCGCTCCGGACGGTTGACCGCCAGCACCTTGGCGCGTTCCGTGACGAGATCGCCGGTGACGAAAGCGGGCCTCTCGGCCTCGGCCGTGTTGACCACAGCCGGCTGAGTGCAGGCTGACAGGAGCAAGGCGCAGAGAATGCCCGTCGTGCCGAGAAGCGGATTAGTCTTCGACATCTGTGTCTCTCCAATAGTGATTAACCTACAGCTTGCATCAGCTTTGGAACGTATTTCCCGGTTCGGTCTGCTCACAAGGGTCCATCGCCGATGGTGTCATCGACTTCTTGGATTTTGTTTTCGGTATTACTTCAAGAATCGAACTGCCGTCCTTGTATCGGCCCAGGATCTTCCGGTACGCCACCACTGCCCGCAGCGACAGCGGCGCCGCTGATCTCGCTGAAGAATGCTATAGCCAAAACCGGTTTGAGAGATTTGCCCGTTTTCATTCACTCGTCCCCCCTGCATGAAGTGGGTAGAACTCAGTATGCCCTATCGGTGATTTCTTAGGCGATCACCCGAGTATGAATTTACTATCTCAAAGATATAGCACTTTGATCTGCATCAAACAAAGAATTCGACAATTTGTCAATTAAGGAAAAGACGTTCATGCCATGCAAAATAAAGTATCTAATAAAGTATAGTTTGTAATTTTTGCTTGGATGTGGATATTTTCTCTAAATGTTACCTCCTTAAGGCGACGGCATTTGCCAAAAGTGTTAGGTGGGCGTCGGCAAGATATATCGCGCCGGGGGTGTCTCACCGACTTTGAATCACGGAATGAGGTGGGGTGGATGCAAACGGTTCGCGGGCCGGCCGGCCGCCTGGGGAGGAGCAGCCAGCCGGCCCGCGAGAGTCAATCCCGCGTCAGAACTGATCGTCCGACAGCGCGGTCACCGTCCTGTGCCCCTCGGTAATCGGGGTCAGCAGGCCGATGGCTTGGGGCAGGAACTGGTCGGCGAAGAAGCGGGCGGTGATCAGCTTGGCGTCCAGGAAGCGCTGGTCCGCCGAGGGGTCGGCCTGACCCTCCTGCGCCGCCATGGCGCCCTTCGCCATCAGGAAGCCTCCCGTGACGATGCCGAACATCTTCAGGTAATGGGCGGCGCCCGATGCCGCCGCGGCAGGCGTCCGCTTGCCGTTCTCGACCAGCCAGGTGGTGGCCTTCTCCAGCGCGTCCACCGCCTTGCCGAGGCCGATTGCAATCGCGGCCATGTCGTCGCCGGGCCGGTTCTTCAGGGCGTCGATCGTCTCGCGGATCTCGGCAAACAGGGTGCGGGCGGCGGTACCGCCGTCGCGGATGACCTTGCGGAAGACGAGGTCGTTGGCCTGGATGCCGTTGGTGCCCTCGTAGATCGGCGTGATCCGGGCGTCGCGGAGATGCTGGGACGCGCCGGTCTCCTCGATGAAGCCCATGCCGCCGTGGATCTGGATGCCGATCGAGGCGTTCTCGACGCCAAGGTCGGTGCTCCAGGCCTTGACCACGGGGGTCAGCAGGTCGGCCAGCGACTGGCCCTTGGCGGCCTCGGCAGGGTCCGGGTGCTTCTTGGCGATGTCGAGCGCCGCCACCGCGTAATATGTCAGCGCGCGGGCTGCCTCCGTCTGCGACCGCATCGTCATCAGCATCCGGCGGACGTCGGGGTGCCGGATGATCGCGACCGGCTCGCCCTTGGCGTCCGCCATGTCGCGGCTCTGCACGCGGTTGCGGGCGTAGTCGCGGGCCTGCTGGTAGGCCCGTTCGGAGATCGCGACGCCCTGAAGCCCGACACCCATCCGGGCGTTGTTCATCATGGTGAACATGTACTCGATGCCGCGGTTCTCCTCGCCGACCAGATACCCCACGGCGCCGTCGTTGTCGCCGAACGCCATGACGGCGGTCGGGCTGGCGTGGATGCCCAGCTTGTGTTCCAGGCTGACGCAGCGCAGGTCGTTGCGCTCGCCCAGCGAGCCGTCCGGGTTGACCAGGAACTTCGGCACGACGAACAGCGAGATGCCCTTGATGCCGGGAGGCGCATCGGCCAGCCGCGCCAGCACCATGTGGATGATGTTATCGGTGAAGTCGTGCTCGCCGTAGGTGATGTAGATCTTCTGGCCGGAGATCCGGTAGTGCCCGTCCTCGCGCACCGCCCTGGTGCGGATGGCGGCAAGGTCGCTGCCGGCCTGCGGCTCGGTCAGGTTCATGGTCCCGGTCCACTCGCCCGAGATCAGCTTGCCCAGATAAATCTCCTTCAGCTCGTCGCTGCCATGGGCCGTCAGCGCCTCGACGGCGCCCTGGTTCAGCATCGGGCAGAGCGCAAAGGACATGTTGGCCGACTGCCACATCTCCTGCACCGCCATCGCCACCGTCCAGGGCAATCCCTGGCCGCCGTGCTCCGGATCGAACGGCACGCTGTTCCAGCCGCCTTCCTGATACTGCCGGTAGGCCGCCTTGAAGCCCTTGGGCGTGCGGACCACGCCGTTCTCCAGCACCGATCCTTCCTGATCGCCCGAGAAGTTGATCGGGGCTAGCACGTTGGAGGCCAGCTTGTTGGCTTCTTCCAGGATCGCGTCGACCATGTCGGGCGTCGCCGAATCATAACCGGGCAGGCTGACGATGCGGTCCATGCCGACGACTTCGTTGAGCACGAAGCGCATGTCCTGGATGGGGGCGGAATAAGGGATCATGGTACGCAGGGCCCTCCCGAGACCTTGAACTTGAACTTTTGGCAACTTGAGCTTTTGCCGGAACGCAGGATAGCGCGCCGGACAGGGGCTTTGCGAGCTTTGCGAATGCCGCAGGATAGCGATCGAGGCCAGCGGAGGAAGTGGCACACGGGTTGCTTCCCTGTATCCGGAACCTGTTGGCAAGAGGCTGTCATGTCGAACCCTGCAAACCTGATGCGCCCATCGGATCTCTCGAAGCTACGCGGCATTGCCGACGGTGCGCCCAAGGCCATCCAGGCGGCCGTGCGGCAGGCGAGCGACAGCACGGGGGTAGATTTTTCCTACCTCATGGTAAAAGCTGCCCAGGAGAGCAGTTTCGACCCGGAAGCGAAGGCTGCGACGAGCAGCGCCACCGGCCTCTATCAGTTCACCCAGGGCACCTGGCTCAACATGGTGGAGCAGCACGGGGCCAAATACGGCCTCAACCGGGAAGCCTCGCAGATCCAGCGCCGGTCCGACGGCTCGCTGTCGGTCCAGGACCCGCAGGCCAGACGCGATATCCTGGAGCTTCGCAAGGACCCGAAGATCTCGTCGCTGATGGCGGCGGAATTCGCCCGCGACAACCAGTCGCAGCTCGAACAGACCGTCGGCGGCGAGATCGGGGCGACCGAACTCTACATGGCGCATTTCCTGGGCGCCGGCGGCGCTTCCAAGTTCCTCAACGGCATGCGCCAGAACCCGGACCAGAGTGCCGCGTCGCTGCTGCCGGACGCGGCAGCGGCCAACAGGAACGTCTTCTACGACAAATCGGGAAAAGCGCTGTCGGTCGGCCAAGTCTACAACCGCTTCGCCGCCAAGTTCGACGGCATGCCGGCCTCGACCATGACGGCGTCGGCGGGGGCCATCGGCCTGCCCGGCGTCAAGGGCGGCTGGGCCAGCGAGGCGGGGATGAATTCCCCCTTCACGGCCAAGGCCGCATCGGGCGGCGCCAACGGCGAACCCAATTCGCTGTTCACCGTCATGGTGCTGTCGCAACTGGGCGCCCCCAAGGACCATGCGTCCGATGCCGACGGCAAGAACGGCCAGAAGGGCGGTTCCGGCGGCCAGTTCAACACCGTAAGGCCGTCGATCCCGAACCTGGGTGCCGCGTAAGGCTCCGATGTTCGATGCGCTTTCAGCAATGGCTTCGGCGCGGCCGGACCGCTAGGGTGCGGTCATGGATGAAGATGATCGTATCCCGACCGAACTATGGGTCCGTGCCCACCTGCGCCGCTGCATCGTGGACGCCATTCCCGCTGTGATCGCCCGCAAGGGATCGCCTTATGGCGGCATGGTGATCCTGAAGCTGAACCAGCTGGACCTGGGATGTAGGGTCCTGACCCAGTCGCGCGACATGGACGGCAGGCAGGGCTGGCTTGCCGCCAAGGAGAACGCGCTGATGCCGGAGGCGGATGCCGACGCCTATATCGCCCGCGCGGTCAAGCGCGATCCCGACCTCTGGGTGATCGAGATCGAGGACCGCGCCGGACGCCACCCGTTCGAAGGCAAGATAATCTGAGCGGACCAATCCGCCAGGTCAGCGGGGTTCCGGGACCGGTGCGTCCGAAACCCCAGCGCCGGCGCTGCCGATCGGGCCGGACCGGCTGCGGCCGGTGACGAAGTCGGACGACCGACCGGTGTCGCTCGACGTGCTCGATCCCATTTCGCTGCTGGTGCCGGAATAACCCGCTCCGCCAAGACCCAGCGTATTGGTGGTGCTCGACGGCGTCGGACCACCACCGCCGCCACCGCTCCAGTTGAAGCCTTCGCACCCGGCGAGGGCGAGCAGGGCCAGAGAAACGGCGGAAACCTTAAGATAGCGCCGCATGGGACCCTCCACTGTATGGCGATGACGTGTTCGGGGTATTCAACACGCGGTGGCGGAATTTGTCACCGGTTCCGGTTGGGTTAGACCCGTGGAGACGGCAGCCGCTCCGCCCGGCGCCGTCAGGCGGACGCAGCCCTTCTCACAGGATGGATTGCTCCGGACCAGATGCGGAAAGGCGTCCTGCCAGCGTGCCACCGCCTTGGTTTCGTCCGGGCGTGCCGCGTCGTCCAGGAACGCAGCACCACCCGGCGCCAGCCTGGGCAGCAGCCTCGGTCCCGCCGGATAGCGGGCAAGCGCATTGGTGTCGAGCGGCGGCCCGTCGATCACCAGCATATCGATCGGTCCGAGGTCTTTCAGGCCCGTATCGTCGTACCAGCGGAAGGTCTCGCCGCCGAGGGTCACCGGGACGAGCGGGGCATCGATCACGGTCGCCCAGTCGCTCAGGCCCTGGTCGGCCAGCATCGCCCTGGTTTCCGCCGCGAAGACAGGATCGTGCTCCAGGCTGTACACGTGTCCGGTGCCGCTGGTCCTGGCCGCCTGGGCCAGCACCACGGTCGAGGAGCCGGAACTGCACTCCACGACGACGCGCGGCCTGGCCGCCAGCGCATGGCGGGCGATCACCAGCAGGAAGTCCGGCGATGCCGCCCACATCCGCAGTGGCGGCAGCGGCACGGCGAAGTCCATCAGGTCCCTGAGGCCGATGAAGGCCTGGACCTGCCGGTAGTGATTGGCCGATTCGGTGGTGCGCAGGGACCGGATCTCGTCTTCCAGCGCGAACAGCTTCACATGGATGCGCCGCGTCTTATGGAAGAGCACCGCGACGACGCCCAGCACCGCCAGTCCGACACACAGATTGAGCAGCGTCAGCAGCTCGTTCATCCCATCCTCATTCCTATCGAAAAACCGGCGGGATACTGGCATGCCGCCACCCCCGTCCGACAGGTCGAGGATGGCGAGGTCCGGTGACGATTACGGCAAGGAAACCGGCCGCTTTCCCTCCGCCGGCCCAACGCCTTCCCGGGCAATTTGACGCGTCCATTGCTGGTAACTCCGCGGTATTTGCCTTTTATTTGACGGACCTGCTATAGACCCGCCGGGTCGTTTGCCGTGACGGATATTCGCATCGACAAGTTTATATACATTTCTAAGGAAAGTCGAACCACCGGACCGTAGCCGGCCCCCACGGTACCGGAAAGACTTTCTCGACAGGAAAAGCCTGAATGTTTCGCGAAAGAACCAGGATTCTTGTAACTGGTGGCGCCGGTTTTCTGGGGTCCTTCCTGTGTGAACGCCTTCTCGCACAGGGTTGCCATGTTATCTGTGCCGACAATTATTTCACCGGATCGCGCGACAACATCGCACATCTGCTGGACAACCCGTATTTCGAGGTCATCCGCCACGACGTGACGATCCCGCTTTACGTGGAGGTGGACCGGATATTCAATCTGGCCTGTCCGGCCTCGCCGATCCACTATCAGTTCGATCCGGTCCAGACCACCAAGACCAGCGTCCATGGCGCCATCAACATGCTTGGGCTGGCGAAGCGCACCAAGGCGCGCATCCTTCAGGCGTCGACCAGCGAAGTCTACGGCGACCCGGCGGTCCACCCGCAACGGGAAGAGTACTGGGGCAATGTCAATCCGATCGGTCCCCGCGCCTGCTACGACGAGGGCAAGCGCTGCGCCGAGACCCTCTTCTTCGACTATCACCGCCAGCACGGCGTTGCCATCAAGGTGATCCGCATCTTCAACACCTACGGTCCTCGGATGCATCCGCGCGACGGCAGGGTCGTTTCGAACTTCATCATCCAGGCCTTGGCCGGCGAGCCGATCACGCTGTACGGCAGCGGCGAGCAGACGCGGTCGTTCTGCTACGTGGACGACCTGATCGACGGCATGATCGCTTCATGGATACCGGCGAGGAGCATGTCGGCCCCTTGAACCTGGGCAATCCCGGGGAGTTCACGATCCGCGAACTGGCCGAGGCCGTGATCCGGCTGACCGGATCGAAGTCGAAGCTCGTCCACGAACCGCTTCCGGCCGACGACCCGAAACAGCGCCGGCCCGATATCACCCGCGCGGGGGAACTGCTGGACTGGCAGCCGGCCGTTCAGCTTGAAGAAGGGCTGACCCGCACCATCGCCTATTTCGACCGGCTGCTCTCCACGGGGACCGGGCACGCGGATGCCCGCCGGGCGGCGGAACGGTGAAACTCTCCAGCCGGTGGTATCCAGCCAGCCAGCGGTACTCATGATGACGGACAAGACAATGATCAACAAAGACGATTTCACCCTGTCGGTCGTCATTCCCTGCTTCAACGAATTGAAGACGATCCGCGCCATCGTGGACCGCGTCCGAAGCGCCGACGTCAAGAAGATGGAGATCATCATCGTCGACGACTGCTCGGTCGACGGCACCCGGGCGCTGCTCGAATCCCAGATCGCACCGCTGGTAGCCAAGATCGTCCATCACGACAGGAACCAGGGAAAAGGCGCCGCCCTGCGGACCGGATTCAAACATGCCACCGGCGATATCGTGCTGATCCAGGACGCCGACCTGGAATACGATCCCAAGGAATACCCACGCCTGATCGATCCGATCCTCAACCATGGCGCCGACGTCGTCTACGGCTCCCGCTTCGCCGGCGGCGAGGCCCATCGCGTCGTCTATTTCTGGCATATGGTCGCCAACCGCATCCTGACGCTCTGCTCGAACTTCGCGACCAACATCAACCTGACCGACATGGAAACCTGCTACAAGGTGTTCCGCCGGGAGGTGATCCAGTCGGTGACGATCGAGGAGGACCGCTTCGGCTTCGAACCGGAAATCACCGCCAAGCTGGCAAGGCGGCACTGCGTCTTCTACGAGGTCGGGATCTCCTATTATGGCCGGACCTATGACGAGGGCAAGAAGATCGGACTGAAGGACGCCTTCAGGGCGATCTATGCCATCGTCAAGTATTCGTTCCTGAGCAAGCCATGACCATCCTGCTCTCCTTCATCAAGCGATATGCCGCCAGTTTCGCGGTGTATTTCGTGATCGGAGGACTTTCGTCGCTGGTCGAGTGGACGGCTTTCTATGCCGCTTTCTCCTTCGCCGACCTGCACTATATCCCGGCCTCCGCCTGCGGCTTCGCGGTGGCGACCTATGTCAACTACCTGCTTTCCTCCCGGATCGGGTTCAGGAAAGGCAAGCTTTCCGGACGGTCCGAACTGGCGCTGGTCTATCTGGTCAGCGGCCTGGGCTTCGTGATCAACGTCGCGTTCATGGCGGGTATGGTCGAACTTCTGGGATTGCCGGTCATGCTGGGCAAGATCGGCGGCACCGGCGTCGCCTTCATCTGGAACTTCGCCGCGCGTCAGTTCATCGTCTTCGACAAGACGCCGCGCTGGGAGATGGGGCAGGGGGCGGGCGATGGAGAAGCTGCCGGCGGTTCCCCGACCAAGCCGGCCTGAACGGGTAACGGAAACCGTCTTCCAAGGCTTTTAGGGCATCGGCACTTAAGGCATCGGTACTGTCTTCAGCATCATCCCACGAACTCCCAGACCCAGCTTTCGCGGGTCCTTGGAAACGCCAAGCGCCTCGGGCGAAGTCGCATCGCCAAGGTCCAGGACGACGGCGACCGTATTCCGCTTGACCGCCGTCCGCCTCGGGATTTTCAAGGCCAAGGTCTGCGGGCCGTCCGCCACCTCCCATGAAAGCTCGCCCATATCTTCATCGTTGACGATCACCCGCACGGTCTGGCGCGGGTGTTTCGGGTTGCCGAAGGCATTGGCTTCGATCGTCAGTTCGAGGCCCCATCCCGCCGACAAGCCGGCAGCAGCGATGGGAAGCTTGAGCGACGCCTTGAAGCCGTCGGTCCAGGTTCCCCAGTCCTCCTGCCCACTCCAGCCGTTGACGGCGTATCGGGTGCTGTTGCCGCCTTTCCGGAAGTCTATCCGCTCACCGTCATGCAGTTCGAACGCCCAGTCGGCATCGGGTGCCGTGCAACCGTAAGGAGGAAGCCAGCATGGCCAGCCGAAACCGATATCATAGCGCCGGCCTATCGGCGGTTTGCCGGTCAGGCTCATCGCGCCGGAAGGATCGAAGGCGCCGGCGACGGTGGCCGCATTGACCGGCCGGGGCAGGATGATCCTCAATCCGAAGACCTGCGGAGCCGACAGGAACTCGGCGTACCGGCGCAGGCTCTTCCCATTGGCGTCAAGACTCACCGGCCAATCGTCCAATCCCCTAGGAAACCCGCCCGACATGGGGACGTCGATGGCGGCGATCGCTCCCATGTCGGCGAACGTGGCCTGGAAACCGGACGGCGAGGCCGTGCCGGCGACGGCATCCACCCGTTCCAGCTGGATGCGGACCGACAGGAGGCCGATCAGGCCGGCCGCGGCGACGGCGGCCGATACGGTCTGGCGGCCGGACAGGACGTTCTTCACCGCCAGCCAGGCGAAGAGGCCAAGAAGAGGGAATGTCCATTTCAGATAATGAATAAGTCCGAAATGCCAGATGTTGGTCGGCTGCAAGTCCGCGTAGCAGGCATAAAAGAAGATATGGACCAGGACGCAGGCGGCCACTATGGCAAGACGCGACCTTTCCAGCAGGCAGCAGACGATCCCGATCAGCGACAGGAAAATCCAGGGATAAGCCTTGAGGATGGCCGTGCCCTGGCCGTACACGGCCGTTGGGTCGATGAAGAGTACGTAGAGCTTGATCGGCAGGGCGGGGAAAATGAACCCGATATCCTGCGATATCGCCAAGTAAGGGGAAACGGCCCAGCCATAAATCGCGTAATAGGCCAGAGCGACGCCGAAAAGCCCGGTCAGGCCGCCCGCGATCAGGAAGGCGAGGGTGGCCGGCAAAACACCATCACGAGGATAGCCGGCCCGGTTGCGGCGGCTCCGGAGCAGGCCGATGGCCGCATTCGCCGCCAGAAAGATGAAAACCGGCGCCGTGGAGATCACATCCGTCGGACGTATGATAAGGACGATGCTGGCCAGCAGTCCCGTGAGGAAGAACTTCAGCGCGTCTGCCGTCCGGTTGAGAAAAAGCGTAAGGATGATGTAGATGATCGCGCAGGACGGGGTCGTGCTCCACGGGACCACGAACTGTTCGATGATGACGCCGTTGAAGGCCGTGCTGAACGCGAATACCGCCGATGCGGCAACGGTTCCGACGCCGAAATGGCGGGATATCCTGATAAAGCAAAGTGCCGTGACGAGAAGGCAGATCGCGTCGACGAAGAAGAACGCGTGAACCGGCATCGATTTATAGAAAACCGCGCCGAGAAGCGCGTATCCGGGAAAGTACCAGTGTTCGGCTGGACTTAGGTCGATCCGGGAAAGCGCCTTGGCGGATTTTATGTACTGGCTTTGGTCCCACCATCCCCACCAGCCGGATACCATGTCATGGGGCAGGGCCGGGTGACTGAGGAACAGGAACGCATAGATGATGAATAGGAAAGTTAGAAAGGTAATAGTTACTGCATAATCCCTTGAGTTAAGGAAAATCCTAATTTCATTAAATTTCATTAACCATATTCCTTCCAGCACTATACCCAATGTGCCGACGAAGGAGTTTTTGTCAAATACTATATTTAAACATTCAGCTAGGTGGATTCACCGCCCGGTTCGCCCTGCCGACTCCATACGCCCGAAAAGCGTTTTAATGTCGCAACGCGTTGAGTATTAAGGAATTGTCAATTTCTCACCCATAGACCGGGCGCATAACACCGAATGGTTCGGTCATTCATGCCGCCTCCGGCATACGACCGACAGCGTTCCTGTAAGCGAGTGAAGTCGGGTCGCTCTCACTTGAGGCAGATCGGAATGCGGTGTGTCGAGGAAGAGTTGCGCAATGACGATCATGAAGTTCGAGCCGAAATGGCCTATGGCCGGCGCTGTTTTTCTGGTCGTGGCGCTATCGATGCTGGCCGGATGGCTGCCTTCGACCGGTAAACTCCTTTTCGAATATGGCGATCTGGCGGCCAATACCCTGCTGGTCCTCGATGCCAAGCGGAGCGTCCTGCTGACCGGCAACTATTCGCGCGTCGGCTTCAATCATCCGGGACCGGCCTATATTTACGTCATGGCCGCCGGCGAATACCTGTTCCACGATCTTCTGCGCCTGACACCTACCCCAATGGGCGGGCTTATATTGGGAACGGCGGCGCTCAACGCCGGCTGGCTCTCGCTGCTCTGGCTCCTGCTGGCAAGGTTTTCGCGTTCGGCCGGTGCCGCGGCATCGGGCCTCGCCGCCTTCGTCGCCTATACGCTCCTGAACGAACCCGGATTCCTGTTCGGCATCTGGATGCCGTTCCTCTACTTCGCGCCCTTCGCCGTCTTCACGCTG
The DNA here is from genome assembly GCF_000936425.1 of Skermanella aerolata KACC 11604. Lineage (GTDB taxonomy): Bacteria > Pseudomonadota > Alphaproteobacteria > Azospirillales > Azospirillaceae > Skermanella > Skermanella aerolata. The sequence goes on from NZ_AVFK01000031.1 coordinate 78,456, forward strand.
GCTCTGGCGCGGGTCACATCAGGACGGCTGGACGCGCTCGTCCCGCTGACCCTGGCGGCGGGTTTCCTGGTCCATGGCCATGCCTCGTTCATCGGCATCATCGGGTTGATGATCGTCATCAGCGCACTGGTCCACCTGTCGGCGACGCGCTGGCTGTCCGACGAGGTCTGGCCGAAGCTGGTGTCGCCCGAAACGGTGCCGCGCTACCGCAAGCACCTGATCGCCGCGGCCGCGATCGCGGCCGTGTTCGTTCTGCCGCTGGTCGCCCAGACGCTGCTGCATTTTCCCGGTCCGCTGCGGCAATACCTCGGCTACGGCTACGGCAGCGCGCGGCACTCGAACTCGCTGGCGGCCAGCCTGACCTATGTCTTCGCCTGCTGGGGCGGTGCTGCGATGCTCGTACCGTCGGCGGTGCTGACGTGGGTGCTGCTGAGGACCGGAGCGGGCGACCGCCGCGACCTCGGTGAACGCCTGGGCTTCCTGGCGGCTCTGGCCGCATCGACCCTGGCCGTGTTGTTCTACACGGTCTTCGCCGTCGACTTCCTGGATCAAGCCTACATCATCTACTTCTACCGCGCGGTACCCGGCTTGCTGACGGCGGTGACGGTCTGTGCCCTCCATAATACGGCGCCGGATATCCGCCGGCATGGCCGTCTGGCGCTGGCCGCCGTGCTGAGCGTAGCGCTGCTTCTCGCATTCGGTCCCCGACGCCCATCCGACAGCGTGGCCGGCATTCCGGAAGCGCACCGCGCCCTGGTCGAGTTCGAACCCGGTCCCGCCGTGCTCGACCTGGACAACACCAGGAACTGGGTAGCGGTATGGGCCAATACGGTGAGCCTGCTGGCCTATGGCAAGCGGGTGAGGTCGGGAGCCTACTGCGTGCGGGGCAACTGGCAAATCCTGTTCACCGAAGCGCTGCATTGCCCGCCCGGCATCGCTCCCGGAACGCCGGTGCTGACCGTCACGCCCGCCGACGGGGCCGTTCCGGGACCCGGCGTGCTCCGGATCCTCGGACTGGACTTCACGCGCACGACGGTCCCGTGAAGTCTACCGGCCCGTGAAGTTCAAAGCACCTTGCCGGGGTTCATCAACCCCTGCGGGTCGAGCGTCGCCTTGATCCGGCGCATCAGGTCCAATTCCACCGGCGACTTGACGCGCTGGAGTTCCTCGCGCTTGAAGGTGCCGATGCCGTGTTCGGCGCTGATCGAGCCGTCCATGCTCAGGACGATGTCGTGGACGACCTCGTTCAGCTTGTCCCACTGGGCCAGATAGGCCTCGGTGTCGGCATCGACCGGCTGGTTGACGTTGAAGTGGATGTTGCCGTCGCCGACATGGCCGAACGGCACCGGCCGCGCGCCGGGGATCGTCCGCTCGACCGCTTCGGTTGCCTGGGCAATGAAGCTGCCGACGCAGGACACCGGGATCGAGATGTCGTGCTTGATCGAGCCGCCCTCGTATTTCTGCGCCTCGACGATGGCTTCGCGGATGAACCAGAGCTGCTTGGCCTGCGCCTCGCTCGACGCCAGGGTGGCGTCCTGGACCAGTCCGGCCTCCATCGCCTCGCCCAGTGCTGCCTCGATCGTCTCGCGGAAGGCGTCGCCTCCCGTGCCGGTGGACAGTTCCAGCAGGACGTACCAGGGGAACGGCTCCGACAGCGGATCGATCGTGCCGGCGACGTGCTTCAGCGCGAAGTCCAAGGCGATGCGCGGCATCAACTCGAAGGCGCTTAGGCTGTCGCCGCTGGCGGACCGCAGGCTCGCCAGAAGCTCGATCGCGGCGTCGGGGTCGCGGACCGCCAGGAAGCCGGTTTCGACCTGCTTGGGCCGGGGGAACAGCTTGAGCACGGCGGCGGTGATGAAGCCCAGCGTGCCCTCGGCCCCGATGAACAGGTGCTTCAGGTCGTAGCCAGTGTTGTTCTTGCGCAGCCGCCGCATGCCGTTCCAGATCTGGCCGTCGGGCAGCACGACCTCCAGGCCCAGCACCAGGTCGCGGGTATTGCCGTAGCGCAGCGTCATGGTGCCGCCGGCATTGGCGGAGATGTTGCCGCCGATCTGGCAGGTGCCCTCGGCGCCCAGGCTCAGCGGGAACAGGCGGTCCACGTCTGCCGCCGCCTGCTGGAGCGTCTGGAGCACGCAGCCGGCTTCCACCGTGACCGTGTAGTTCAGCGGGTCCATCTCTCGGATCTTGTTCATCCGGGACAGGCTGATCAGCACTTCACTGTTGTCGGCGGACGGGATCGATCCGCCGACCAGCCCCGTGTTGCCGCCCTGCGGCACGACCGGAACGCCGGCCTCCGCACAGGTCCGCATAACGTCCGACAGTTCCTGCGTGGTGGCAGGGCGCAGCACCAGCGGGGTCGCTCCGCGATACCGGCCGCGCCATTCGGCCACGTAGGGTTCCATGTCGGCGGGATCGTCGATATGCCCGGAAGGGCCGACGATGGCACGCAGGCGGTCGAGCAGGGCGGGGTCGATTTTTTTGGTTTCGGGCATGTTGCTATCAGGGGGCTGGCGGCTGATCGGGAAGGGTGGCGGGTCCGCGCGGAGCCGCGGCGCGGCGCAGGCGGTCGTTGATGGCGACGCCCAAACCCTGTTCGGGGATGGACATGACGGCGATGGCCGAATGTTCCGGCCGGTCCAGCGCGCGCAGCATGGCGAACAGGTTGGCTGCCGCCTCGAACAGATCGCCCTGCGGGCTCAGGTTCAGCCGGGTCGCCCCGCCGCGTACGAAGGTGTCGGGGCCGAACGACAGCAGCGCTTCGTCGGCGGCGGCATCGTGCGCGCCGAGCCGCACCGGGCAGCCGGGCGCGTAGTGGCTGGCGAGCATGCCGGGGGATTTCGGCGCGTCCGGATCGGCGCTGGGCGGCTGGTGCTCCGGCGTCAGGACCTTTGTCCCGAGCAGCGCTTCCAGCTCTTCCAGCGTAACGCCGCCGGGGCGCAGCAGGACGGGGTCGGCGCCGGTCAGGTCGAGCACGGTCGATTCCAGCCCGATCGGGCAGCGCCCGGCGGCCAGGATCAGGCCGACGCGGTCGCCCAGACTTTCCGCTACGTGAAGCGGCGTCGTCGGGCTGACAGCACCGGAGCGGTTGGCGCTGGGTGCGGCAATCGGACGCCCCACCGCTTTCAGCAGCGAGCGGGCGACGGGATGGTTGGGGACCCGGACCGCGACCGACTCCAGCCCGGCGCTGACCAGCAGCGACAACGGGCTGTCGGTCCGGCGCGGCAGCACCAGGGTCAGCGCTCCCGGCCAAAGGGTTTCCGCCAGCTTTTCTGCCCGCTCGTCGAAGCGGACGACGGCTTCGGCAGCACCCATGTCGGGGAAATGGACGATCAGCGGGTTGAAGCGGGGCCTGCCCTTCGCCTCGAATATGCTGGCGACGGCGCGGTCGTCGGTAGCATCGGCGCCCAGGCCGTAGACCGTCTCCGTCGGGAACGCCACCAGCTCGCCCGCGCGTAGCAGGTCGGCCGCCCGCGCGATGTTGGCGTCGGTCGGCGGGACCAGTTCGGGCTTGCGCCCAGGGCTGACGATCTCAGGGCTGACGATTTTGCTCATGTTCATACTAGTAAAGTGTTATTCCGGCTTGCGAAAGCCAAACACCACCCTTGGCCTGTTGTGGTTCTGGATGCACTATGCCGTTGCTGCGGCGTATGCGGCTTTTTTTCAATGATAATCGGCGGCATAGCCGGTGAGCGGAGCGGGCATGGCGGGCAGAATTTACACCGTGGCGCAGCAGAAGGGCGGGGCGGGAAAGACCACCCTGGCGGCGCATCTGGCTATCGCGTGGTCGGAAGCGGGTCTTCGCGTCGCCGTCGTCGATATCGATCCCCAGGGCAGCCTGACCCGCTGGTTCCAGACCCGGAAGGACCAGTTGAACGGCAAGACCGGCATCGGCCACACCCAGATCACCGGCTGGCGCACCCAGCAGGCGGTCGAGCGGCTGACGCAGGAAAACGATGTCGTCGTGATCGACAGCCCGCCGCACGCGGAAACGGAGGCGCGGATCGCCGTCCGCTCGGCCCATCTGGTGATCATCCCGGTCCAGCCCAGCCCGATGGACATGTGGGCAACCCAGCCGACGCTGGATTTGGCGCGGGAAGAGAAGGTGCCGGCCCTGCTTGTCATCAACCGCGTTCCGCCGCGCGCCAAGCTGGCCGACGACCTGATCGAGCGAATCACGACGATGGGCACCAATTCCGGCGCCACCGTGGCAAAGACCCATGTCGGCAACCGAATCCAGTTCGCCGCAGCCCTGTTCGAGGGCCGCAGCGTCACGGAATCGGCCCGACGCACCCGCGCTGCCGAGGAAATCCAGGAACTGGCGGCGGAAATCCTCAACCGGGGGTGATTGGACGGGGCGGCCTAGATCGCCTTCGCCGCCTTCAGCACTTCCTCGGTGTGGCCGTCGACCTTGACCTTGCGCCAGGCACCCCGGATCACGCCTTCGCCGTCGATCAGGAAGGTCGAGCGCTCGATGCCCATGTACTTCTTGCCGTACATGCTCTTCTCCTTCCACACCTCGTATTTCTCGGCGACGCCGGCGGTCTGATCGGAGGCGAGGGTGAAGGGCAGTTCGTACTTCTTCTTGAACTTGTCGTGACTGGCGACGCTGTCCTTGGACACGCCGATGATTACCGCGTCGATGCCCGAGAAGTCGGGCAGGTTGTCGCGGAAGCCGCAGGCCTGCTTGGTGCAGCCGCTGGTGTCGTCCTTGGGGTAGAAATACAGCACGACCTTCTTGCCGCGCAGGGCCGACAGGCTGACCTCGCCGCCGCCGTCCGTCGGCATCGTGAAGTCGGGAGCGGGGGAACCGATCTCTACGCTCATGGGGGTGCTCCTCAACTGTCTTGAACTGGTTCGACTGCCGGCGATCTTGGAGATACCGGCGCGGAAGTCAAACCGGCAGTTGGCCGGCGCGTAACAAGACCGACTTTGGAACTGTTCTCGTCTGAATGTGACCGTCTTAACGAACGGACCTCCTTCATGACGAACGATGAAAAAGGCACCCTCAACCGGCGCGGCTTCCTGGGCGTCAGCGCCGGCGGGGCCGCCCTGCCGCTGGTGGCGGGCGCCGTCGCGGCCTCCGCTCCGGCGCAGGCGCAGACAGCGGCGG
>NZ_AVFK01000032.1 GCF_000936425.1 Skermanella aerolata KACC 11604
CATTGCCGCCATTCTTCTATGGCTCTGAACTTTGCAGAAGCGCCCTAGTGTTATGGCCGAAACGGCTGATTCCCGCCAGCAATGGCGAGTTGTCGTTGGGCCACGGCCCAACCTACAGGCTCCTGCTTCGTAGGTTGGGCCGTGGCCCAACAACTGCCCGCATGTGAACGGGGATCATTCGTTTGGATCAGAACACTAGTGATAACTCGACCCTACGGGACTGGGCGCTTCCGGTTCACCCAGCCTCTGCGGCCGGGATTATGTCGTCGGCCAAGATGGAGTACAGGTCGCTGATGTACCCGCCGGAGCGGGCCGGCCGCGTCGGGTCGGAGGTGACGACGACGGTCAGGCCCAACGAGGGCACCACGTAGACCATCTGGCCGCCGTAGCCGCGAGCGTAGGCCACCGCCCTGCCCCGCGCTTCCGTCAGGAACCAGCCATAACCGTAGTCGTCGCCGGAGAACGGGGAGCGTGCGCGCGGCTGCCATGAGGTTTCGATCCAGGCCGTGCTCAGGACCCTCGATCCCTGCCAGAGGCCGTTGCTCCGCCACATCTCGCCGAACCGGAACAGGGCGAGCGGCGAGAGCGCCATGTTGTTGCCGCCCATGTAGAAACCCTGCGGATCGCGTGTCCAGGGCTGGATGGCGATGCCGAGAGGATCGGCGAGCCAGTCGCGCGTGAGCGCGAGCAGGCTCCGCTTGGAGGCCCGGGCCAGTGCGGCACCCAGCACGTGATAGCTGCCCGTCGAATACAGCATCCGCTCGCCGGGTTCGGTGACGAAGGGCCGGCCGAGCGCGAAGGCTATCCAGTTCGGGCTTTCGACCCAGCGGCCGTAGTTGGGGCCGGAGGTCGGCTCCAGGCCGGCCTGCATCGTCAGGAGCTGGGCGACGGTGAGCTTGCGGACCCTTGGGTCGGCGGAGGACGGAACCAGCTCGGGCATGATGTCGGCAAGGGGCTGATCGACGCCGCTCAGGACGGCGCGGTCGAGCGCCATGCCGGCAAGCGTGGCGACGATCGTTTTGGACACCGACTTGACGTTTACCGGGCGGTCGAGGGCGGGGCCGCGAAACGCCTCCCCGAGCACGATGTCGCCGTTCAAGCCGACGATCAAGCCGTTGAGCTGGTCGAGGCGCGCTGCCCGCGCCTGTGCCCTGGCCAGCAGTGCGGGATCGAGGGACGTTACCGGGACCGAGGCGGGTGCCTCGGCGGCTTGGGCCAAGTGGTTCCAGGGCAGCGCCGCGCCGAAGGAAGCCAGGGCAGCCACCTTCAGTATGTCGCGCCGGTGGAAGTTTGGAGCGGGGGGAGCGATCTGAGCGGGACGTTTCATGAGCAGCTATTTGGACCGCGACGGTGCCGATCCAAGCGCCGCCGCGAACTCCCGCACTGGCGGAACCGGCCATGCGCGCGGGGGGTTCTGAAAGACCGGTCTTCGGTCTATGATGGGCTTTTAGAGGGAGTTAACCATGGCCACTCGAAACTGGTCCCGCTTTCCCAAGACTTACGTCCTGGCGTCGCGTCTGAACGATGGGAAGAAAGCGGCGAGCCTCCAGGAACTTGAAGACGAGATCGGAAGGGTTCTTGAGGGGGGGCTGGTCGGGATGGACACGGAGTCGCATTCCTACCGGGATATCCTTGGCCTGCTGGAAATCGTCGTTCACCGGGACATGCCGGCACGTGCCCGTGACCCTCAGTCGGAAACCGGGATTTACAAGCTGTTCGAAGAACGGACCCGGCTCAAGGATATCATGAAGGCGTTCGATGAAGCGAACCAGAGAGACAAGCTGGAAGTGAACGGGAAAGCCGTCATTGCGGTCGAAAAATTCTATATCGACTATCTGTGGCTCGAAAATCTGGTGCGGTCAGGACTGCCGCTTTCCGACGATCTGTTCGGGAAAGACGATCCGGATCTACCGAACAGAGTCCTTCGGGATGCGCTTACCAATGCTTCCCAGCACTTCACAGTTGCTTACTATTTCCTGGCGCAGAAGGACAAGTTGAAGCGGCCGAAAGACCCTGGACTGGCCCCGCAGAACGCCCTCAAGGCGCTGCTGGTCTCGCCGCCGGGATACGAGATGCCGCTATCCCAGGAAGAGCTGGTGGAGAAGATCGTCAAGCGCACCGAGGATGAACCCACGCGGTCCAGCCTCAGCCACGATTACACCCGACCGTTCCGCCATATCCCGTTCAGCGCCTATCCGTCGGCTGCCTCGAAGGTGCTGGGCGACGTGATCAACGATCCCAGGATAGCCTTCGATACGTGGTCCGCCGCCCATGGGGCATGGGTGTACCAGGATCAGATCAAGCAGTCCGCCCAGGCGGTGATCGGCCGGATGGGATCGGCGGACAGAAGGTCGTCGAGCGAGGCCTGATGGGACGGTCGCGGTGCCGGAATGCGGAAAGCCGGGAACTCCACGCGACATCCGGCGGTTCCCTCTGCCGTGGTGCACACCGCAGCCGCACCGAAAAGGATCAGTGAGAGACATGAAGGGAATTGTTTTGCGCTCGCCGGGCGGGCTCGACCGTCTGGAATCGGTCGAGATGCCCGATCCCGGCCAGCCCGGTCCGGGCGAGATCCGGGTCCGGGTCCATGCGAGTTCGCTCAACTACCATGACTATGGGGTCGTGACCGGCAGGATGCCGGCGGCGGACGGACGCGTTCCGATGTCGGACGGCGCCGGCGTCGTGGAAGCCGTGGGCGGCGGCGTGACGGAGTTCGCGGCGGGCGATGCCGTCGTTTCCTGCTTCTTCCCGACCTGGCAGGACGGTCCGGCGACGATCGGAGACTTCAAGTCCACTCCCGGCGACGGGATCGACGGCTATGCCTGCGAGACCGTGGTGCGGCCGGCGAGCTGGTTCACGTCGTCGCCCAAGGGCTACAGCCACGCGGAGGCGGCGACGCTGACCACGGCCGGGCTGACGGCTTGGCGCGCCCTGGTGGTCGACGGCGGACTGAAGGCGGGCGACGTCGTGCTGGTGCTCGGCACCGGCGGCGTTTCCATTTTCGCGCTTCAATACGCCAAGATGATGGGCGCCACGGTGATCGTCACGTCGTCGTCCGACGAGAAGCTGGGACGGGCGCGCAGCCTGGGGGCCGATCATACGATCAACTACCGGCAGCACGAGGACTGGGGCGTCCGGGCTCGCGACTGGACCGGCGGCCGCGGGGTCGACCATGTCGTCGAGGTCGGCGGGCCGGGCACGCTGGCGCAGTCGATCAATGCGGTGCGCGTCGGCGGGCACATCTCGCTGATCGGCGTGCTGACCGGCCGGGCGGGCGAGGTCCCGACCGCCGCGCTGATGGCGAAGCAGGCCCGCCTTCAGGGACTGATCGTCGGCAGTCGGCGCCATCAGCGGGAACTGGTGCGGGCGATCGAAGCGACCGGCACGCGGCCAGTGATCGACCGGAGCTTTCCGCTTGCCGAGATCGCCGACGCTTTCCGGCATCAGGAAGCGGGACGGCATTTCGGCAAGATCTGCCTGGAGTATTGAGGCCAAAGACCGAAGACATTGACCTATGTGGACAGTGTTTGTTGGGCCACGGCCCAACCTACAGGCTCCTGCTTCGTAGGTTGGGCCGTGGCCCAACACTTGCCGACCGCCAGTCAGACTCTACGGCCCCTGAGTCTTGAGATCAGGACAGCCAGATCCCATCGTCGATGGCGGGCGCCAGCTTTGCCTGGTGTTCCGCCGATTCCGAGAAGCCCAGCACGACCTCCGCCCTGGTCATGCCGCCCTGCATGCCGTTTTGCCACGCCTCGACGCCGGCGCCCTCCCCTTCCCGATCGAGAACGTTGCGGTAGAGCTGGCGGATGAAGCCCGTATCGTCCAGGGCGCCGTATTTCTGCTGGAACTCCAGCGAGCCGGCGAAGCCGTCGGCCGCCCGTTGCGCCGTCATGCCGTCCTTGAGCGCCGCCGTCCAATTGGCGAGGCCGAGGGCGTCCGGCAAGCGATCCAGCGTCGTGTCGTACAGCCTTGCCACGACAGCCGCCTGATCGTCGCGCACCCAGATGCCCTGCTCCACCGCCGGCCGCGTCAGCTGGACGTTCTCGGCAGCCTCCGAGAAACCCAGCACGACCTCGGCGCGAGTCATTCCGCCGGCCATGGCGTTGAGCCAGTTGTCGAGGCCGGCCGGATCGGAAGCGCGGTCGAGGACATTCCAGTACAGCAAATCGACGAAGCCGGCATCGTCCAGGTGGCCGTATCGGCCCTGGAACTCCGGCGAGCCGGTGAAACCGTCGGCTGCCTGACGGAGGGTCAGTGACGCGCTTTCCAGCACCGTCACCCAGGACTTGAGGCCGCCGGCATCCGGCGCGCGGTCCAGGGTCGCGCCGTAAAGCCGGAAGATCTGCGCCGCGGCATGTCCGGTGTCGGCGATCAGGCGGCCGTCGGTGAAGGAGAGGACCTCGACGCTCTGGAGGGTGTCGGTCCCTTCCGGTCCGGCGACCGTGCTGTGGCCCTGGACATCCAGCGTCACGTCATGGGCGCGGCGCGGTGCGTTCCAGACGGCGGTGTCGCTGCCGGGGCCGCCATAGACGAAGTCGTCGCCGATGCCGCCCCGAAGAACGTCGTTGCCGCCGCCGCCGTTCAGCATAAGACCCGCCGGTTCGGTACCGCCGTAGGAGCCGCCGTCCGAGGGTGCGAAGGACGTGCCGCGGATCGCCGCCAGGGCCTCCAGCTTGGATTGGACCAGCGTGCGCGTGTCGGCGTCGAGGATGCCGCCGGTATCGACCGAATTGTCGGTCCACGACCAGTAGGCCCAGGATTGACCGGCCGAGGGCATGCCGGCGTCGGTCACACCGTCGGCGTCAAGGTCTCCGTTCAGGGTGAGGACGAGCTTGGAGAGCCATTCCAGGTCCTTGGCATCCTGCATCCGCGTGCCGAACTCACCGAGCAGGACAGGCGCTATGTTCTGGCGCACGATGTAGCCCCACTGGGTGTCGAACACCTGCGGGAGCCGGGCGGCGAAGTCGTCGCCTTGGAACCAGGGCTGGGGGTGGACCGAGTTGGGATAGTCGTGGGCAGAATAGACCAGCTTGCCGCCGACCGGCAGGACGACGGGGTGGTCGGCGACGCCCTGGAGATTGCCGCCCCACCAGTAATAGCTGTCGTTGTACTTCTCGATGCCTTCGACCAGGATCAGCCAGTCGGGATTGACCTGCTGGATCGCGGCGCCGGCCCGTTCCGCCGCAGCCTTCCAGTCCGTCGCGGCGACGCCGTCGCCCCAGGTGGCCGACTTGTGCGGCTCGTTGTGGAGATCGGCCGCAACGACCGTGGCGTTGCCCTTGTAGCGTTGGGCGAGCATCACCCAGTCGTCGATCCAGCCCTGTTCGGTGAAGGCGCCGTCGTACCACAGGCCGTTAGCGTTGGGGCCGTCGCCGGCGCTGCTGCGGTGATGGTCCAGGATGATCCTCATCCCGAGCCGACCCGCGTAATCGACGATCCTGTCGATGATCTCGAGGCCTGACAGCCCGATCAGGTCGGGGTTCAGCGTTTCGCTGATATTGGTCGGCGTCTTGCCGTCGAGCAGTTCGGACGAGTAGGGCAGACGGATGGCGTTGAAGCCAAGATCCGCCATCTGCTTCATCATGTCCTGCCAGGCCCGGACGTGCAACCCGTCCGGCGAGGCGCGCGACGTTTCCAGTCCGAACCAGTTGACGGCGGCCAGCCGGACGGCCGCGCCCGTGGAGTCGATGATCTCGTTGCCGCGCGTCGATAGGAAACCGTCGGCTTGGTGGTCAGGCGCGGCTGGCGAGGGGCCGTCGTCGTCGTGGATGCGTCCGCTTGCCTCCCACCGCGCCGGTATGACGCCCACCGGCTCCGACAGGACCAGCTTGAGGGCTTCGTTGAGTTCGGGCGTCGTGTCGCCGGTCACCTCCACCGTGACGGTCGCGCGGGTCTGGCCTGGGGCGAAGGTCACGGTTCCGCCCGTGCTGGTGAAGTCGGTGCCGGCGACCGCTCCGGCGGTCGATGCCGTCTCCCAGCGGATGCTGACGGGGGTCGCGGAAGCGTGCGACAGCGTCAGCTCGAACACGAGCGGAGAGGTCCCGGTGTCGCCCTCGACCGTCCAGGCGTCGGTGACGGTGAGCGCCGGCGGCACTTCCGAGGATGGGCCGTCGGTGTCGAAAAAGACGGGCGGCGTCGGCTGTCCGGCCGCCGTGAAGCCGATGGTGGCTTTCTGGCCGGGCGCCAGCGTGCCGTTCATGTCGACATTGCCGAAGCGGGTAGCGCCCGCCGGTGCGATTAGGGCCGCCGCATTCCAGAAGGACTGAATAGCCCAGGGGGCGGTGAAGCCGAGCCGCCAGTCGGTGACGGCCTCGGCTCCATCGTTAAAGACGTCGATTTCCGCCGCGAACCCCTGGTCCCATGTATTGGTCGTTCGAAATACAGTTCTGATAGTCATGTTTTTGAACAACGTTCCTGATGAATGCAGATCATTTATGCACAACTTGATGGAAATATCGATTTGGTAATTGGACTGGGTACCGACGCATTGGAGATATTGTTTTGGTCCTATTGCGACTGTTATAGATGCTTGGGCCGAGTTACGGCCGTTGCAGCAGGGTCCCCGCCGTGCGGAGAACCGCCCGCGTGATGTCGCCGAGGCGGCTGCTTACGATGCGGCTGCGCTGCCAGAATAGCGGCACGTCGAGCGGCTGGTCCTGTATCAAGGCGATCAGCCGGCCGTTGCGCAGATGCTCGGCGACCAGCATCTCCGGGTTCATTCCCCATCCGAGGCCGACCAAGGCCGCATCGATGAACGATTGGGACGAGGGCAGCCAATGCGTGGGCGACGCGATGTCCGTTCCGAAGGCCTGCCGTATCCATTGCGTCTGGAGGCTATCCTTGGTGTTGAAGGTCAGGCGCGGCGCCCGCGCAAGGGAAGCATCGTGCACCCCGTCGGCGAAGTGCCGGCTGACGAACTCCGGGCTGGCCGTCGCAATGTAGCGCAGGGCGCCCAGCGGCGTGCTGTCACAGCCCTGTACCGGCTTGGCCCCAGATGTGACAGCTGCCAGAACCTCACCCCGGCGCAGCCAGTCGGCGCTGTGCTCCTGGTCGTCGATGACGAGGTCGAACAGGCAGTCCTGCGTCTGGGCCATGGCGGCGACGAACCACGTCGCGAGGCTGTCGGCATTGACCGCGATGCGTACCGTCACCTGCGGCCCCGCGTCCCGGATGCCTGGAAGCTCATGGCGCAGTTCGCTTTCCAGCAGCGCCACCTGTTCGACGTGCTGGCACAAACGCTGGCCCCCTGGCGTGCCGGTGCACGGGGTTCCCCTAACCACCAGGACCGTCCCGAGCTTCTCTTCCAATAGCTTGACGCGCTGCGAGACGGCCGAGGGAGTGACGTGAAGCTGCTGCGCAGCGCGTTCGAAGCTGCCGGTGCGGATGACGGCCGCCAAGGCGGACAGCAGGGCATAATCCAGCACGAATTAGCACTCCTTAACTAAGGTAACTATCTTTAAGGATGCTAACGCCGCCTGGCATGCTAGTGAAGCCGCCATTCGCAAACGAGGTGGCCCGTCATGCTGTCTGCTTTCTTCCCCGGCCTTCTGTTAGGTCTCAGCCTGATCGTCGCCATCGGCGCACAGAATGCCTTCGTACTCCGTCAAGGATTGCGCGGCGAGCACGTCCTGGCGGTTTGTCTGACCTGCGCGGTTTCGGATGCCGTGCTGATCCTGGTCGGCGTCGGCGGCTTCGCCCAAGCCAGCAATTGGGTTCCGTGGCTCGAAACGGCGACACGGTATGCCGGTGCGGCTTTCCTGCTCGTCTACGGCCTGCGCAGTTTCTGGGCCGCGGCCCGCTCGGGCGGTGCGCTGGCGCCGGCCGATACCGTTCCCGTCAGCCTGGGCGCCACGCTGGCGACGTGTCTCGCGCTGACATGGCTGAACCCGCATGTCTACCTGGATACCGTTGTGCTGCTCGGTTCCGTGTCCACGCAGTTCGCGGCGAACAAGGGGCTTTTCGCTGCTGGAGCGATGACGGCCTCCTTCGTCTTCTTCTTTTCGCTGGGTTACGGTGCGCGCCTGCTTCGGCCCGTGTTCGCCCGGCCGGGTGCGTGGCGGGTGCTGGAACTGGGCATCGGCATCGTCATGTGCACGATTTCGGTGGCGCTGGTGGCCTGACCCCTGGGCCGGAGGCGGGCAGCCATGCTTGCGGTCGTTCCGGCACGGTTCAGCAGTGGCTGGAAATCGGAGCCAGTTGGCAGACGCCTGTACGGGAGGCTCTGGGCGGCAGAGTCACTACTGGATGGGCATAGCCACAACCGCTGCCGGCCAAGCATTCCTTTGCATCGAGTGAACCACTTCGAGGCGGCTCGGCCTTTGCTCCGGCGAATAAGTGCATCGTCAATGCGTATACGATGAGCAGGCTCACAACTGATATGGCAAGGACGCACACCCTGCGATCCGTCAGTTTGCCGGTTTGAGCCTTGATGATGTTGGTGAGCAATGCATTGCGCCAGAGCTGAAGACGAATTGCTAAAATGTACATCAATACTTGGCTTGTGCAATCTCGCTCATTGATAGCTGTCTTACCCGTTGGTCTTACCCTATCGCGGACCGACATCGCTCATCAGCACCGATGTCGCCGATCGGAGCGATCAACGCAGGTAATGGATATGGGGGCGCGCATGATGGGCGGACAGCTCGACGCGCGCTTCGACCGAGAAGACATCCTTCAACAGATCCTCGGTCAGCACATCGCCCGGATGCCCGGACGCGACGACCCTGCCCTGTCTCAGGACGACCAGTCTGTCACAGAACATGGCAGCGTGATTGAGATCGTGAAGAGCGATGATGCTGGTCACCGAAAGACCGGAAACGAGCTTCAGGAGACCGATCTGATGCTGGATGTCGAGGTGATTGGTCGGCTCGTCGAGAAGCAGTTCCTTCGGCGTCTGCGCCAGCGCCCTGGCTATGTGGACGCGCTGCTTTTCGCCGCCCGACAGGCTATGCCAGTAGTCATCGCGCTTCCCGGTCATGCCCGCCTTCTCCAGCGCGTCCTCGACCGCCTGCTCGTCGGCCGGCGACCAGCCCGAGAACATGGAGCGATGCGGAAACCGGCCAAGCTTTACGACATCGATGACCTTCAGGTTTGCGTTCGTCGTCGCGTGCTGCTCGACGAAGGCGACACGCCGCGCGATCGACTGGCGGGAGATCGACCGGACATCCTCCCGCTCAAGCATGACCCGGCCGGAATGCGGCGGCTTCAGCCCGGCGAGCAGGCGCAGGAGGGAGGTCTTGCCGGACCCGTTCGGTCCGAGCAGACCGAGCATCTCACCCGGTGCAGCCTCCAGCGAGACCGTATCGAGGACGGTCTTGCCGCCGATCTTCCACGTCAGCTGTTCAGCCCTGATGCTCATGATGCACGCTGGAACCGGTAGAGAATGATCGAAAAGAAAGGCACGCCGACCAGCGCCGTGACGACGCCGATCGGCAGGGTCTGCTGCGGGATCAGGACCCGCGAAGCGATGTCGGCCAGCACCATGAAGATCGCTCCCCCGATCGCGCAGGCCGGCAGCAACCGGATATGCGTCGGCCCGACCAGGAAACGGGCGACATGCGGCACGACGAGGCCAACGAAACCGATCGAGCCGACCATGCTGACGATGGTGGCCGTCATCAATGCGGTCAGCGCGAAGAGCTTGATCCGCACCCGTCCGACATCGACCCCGAGCGACGACGCCGCCTCGTCGCCGAAGGCGAAGGCATCGAGAACCCGCGCGGCGAGCAGACAGGCGGCAAGTCCGAAGCCCACGACGGTGGATACCAGCACGAACTCGGGCCAGCGCACGCCGCCGAAACTGCCGAGCAGCCAGAACATCACGTCGCGTGCCTGCTGCGCGTTGCCCGAGGTCGTCACGATATAGGACGTGGCGGCGTTGAAAAGCTGGGATGCGGCGACGCCGGCCAGGATGGTCCGGTCGGCGCCGCCGCGCGTGCCGTTCGACAGGAGTGCGACGAAGAAGAAAGCCGCGAAGGCTCCGGCAAAGGCACCCGCCGACAGCGAGACGGCGCCGGACCCGATGCCGAGGATGACGATCGCAACGGCGCCGGAGGAGGCGCCGGCCGATATGCCGAGGACATAGGGTTCGGCGAGCGGATTGCGCAGGAGCGACTGCATGATCGCCCCCGACAGCGCAAGGCCGGCGCCGCAGAACGCCGCGACCAGCGCCCGGCTGAGCCTGTAGTCCCAGATCACGGTCTCGTGGATGCGGCTCAGTTCGACCGATGTCCATCCCAGCCGGTTGGTCACGGCGGACAGTGTCGTGGAGAGGGGTATCGGCAGATCGCCGATACCGACGCTGACCCCGATGACGAGGGCGATAGCCAGCAGAGAGGCCGAAAGCACAGCCCCGAGGACGGTCAACCTGCCGACCATATGCCGCGTTTCGGTCACTTCAGCAAACCGAGCGTCTTCAACTGCCCGGCCACCTGCTCGGCACCGTAAAGGGTCCGTACCGTCGGGTTCATCGCCTGGCCGTCCATGACGACCATCGCGTTGTTCTTGACCGCTGGCATCTGGCTGACGGCCGCATCGGTAGTCAGGAACTTGATCTTGGCTTCCGGCCTATCGAGTTCCCACCTGTTACGGTCGAGATTGGCGACGACGATGACATCGGGATTGGCGGCGATAATGCCCTCCCAGCCCAGCGTTGGCCATTCCGACTCAGATGCGATGGCGTTCGTGCCGCCAAGAAGGTCGGCGATGAATCCCGACGCGCCGTTCTTGCCACCGAGATAGGCGTCGGCGGACGGCGAGGGGCTGGAGAACCAAAAGACGTAGGAGAGCTTCCGGGCGTCCTTCGGGACATTGGAGCGGAGCGCCGCCTCGCGTGCCTTGAAATCGGCGATCAATGCCTGGCCGTGATCCGCGACGTCGAAGATCCGGGACAGCTCATCGATCTCCTGGTAAAGCTGATCCATGCTCCAGAGCTGCGAACGGCTGCCATACACATCCTTGGCATTTTTGGTGTCGAGACATGTGCTGGGCGACAGATAGGTCGGGACGCCAACCTTGTCGAAATCCCCGCGCTTGGCGACTTTGCTGTTCGGGCCGAGCAGGACGGGCAGCGCAGCCGCGACGAAATCCGGGTCTTCGACGAGGATCGATTCGAAGGTTGGGAACTCGACGGTCAGGAGCTTGACCTTGGCATTCATCTCGGCCAGCTGCGGCATGACCTTGCTGGGCCAGAAGGCGGTGCCGACCATTCTGTCCTGCAGGCCGAGGAGCAGAAGGATTTCGGCGCTGTTCTGGCCGAGGCCGACCGCCCGCTTCGGCGGTTTCTCGATGGTGACCTGCGTGCCGCAGTTCTCGATGGTCAGCGGATAGCGCGTCGGGTCGGCCAGGGACGGCGACGCGGCAAGACCGATCACGGCAAACAGGCCGGATAGGGTCAGTAGCGATTTCAGTACGTTCATCGGAGCGTCCTAAGCCGGATGGTCTTCATGGTTCGTCGACAATGGCCTGCTTGTCGTCGTGGGCGGAACTGTCGGACCCGAAGAGTGATCAAGTTCATCAAAGTCCCTGGACGTGTCCCCTCCCGGTTTTCGCCCGACTGGAACTCCCCGTTGGATGATCTGGCTGAGCCGCACCCGGCCGGGCCAGGTGCCGAGAAAGCGGACGCGTTTCCAAGGTTTCCGCCCGGAAGCGCGCCACCAATAATGCGAATGCGTCGCAAGTACAAGATGTTTCTGTTTCCGGCGACGGCTTGAACTGGCCTCGTCGGCTTGTCGAGAACGGCAGCACCTTTATGAATTCGGCAGCGGCGATGACGCGCGCCTTCAGAGTTGCTTGCGCCGACCATGATCGAATGGCAGTGACCCGGTCGCACGCAGGCAGGGAAATGCCCCGTGCGAAATGCCCGATGCGGCACCGGGATGCGAAACGGGAGGGAAACCAATCAGTGGATCACGCCGATGAGTAAGCTGAACATACTTGCCCGTGCTCCATCCAGGCGGCAGGCCTCGGGCGCCGGAAGCGGCATTGCGCTCAGGCTGGCGGCAACGGGTTTGTTCGCGGTCATGTCACTCTGCGTCCGGCTGGCGTCCTTCGAGGCTCCCGTGGGGCAAATCGTCTTCTATCGCAGTGCCCTGGCCCTTCCGCCGATCGTCGCCTACCTGTTCTGGCGCCGGCAGTTCCCATGGGGACTGAGGACCCGGCGGCCGGGTGGGCACTTGATGCGCAGCCTGTTCGGCTGCACCGCCATGTTCTTTTCCTTCGTCTCGCTGGCCTACCTGCCTCTGGCCCTCGCCACGGCACTCAGCTTCCTGGCGCCCCTATTGGTCGTGCCGGCTGCGATACTTGCCCTGCGGGAACGTCCAGGTGGCGTCGTCATCGGCGCGGCACTCGGCGGCTTTGCCGGCGTCGCCCTGATGCTTGCCCCGGCCTTCGAGGGACCGTCGCTCGAAGCCGGTACCCTGATCGGCGTAGCCGCCGGCTTGGCGATGGCGGCCACCACAGCAGTCGCCAAGATCCAGATCAAGACACTGACCGAAACGGAGCCGCCAGGCACCATCGCCTTCTACTTTGCCGTCGTCTGCGCTATCGCCGGCTTGGCTACCCTCCCCTTTGGCTGGGCCTCACCGACAAGCACCGCGCTTGTCTTCATGATTGCCGCCGGGATTTCCGGAGGACTGGCGCACATCGCGATGACCGAGGCTCTGGCCCATGCGCCGGCTTCGACGCTGGCGCCGTTCGAGTATACGGCCATGCTCTGGGCCTTGGCCTTCGACATGCTCGTCTTCGGCCTGCTTCCAGCCCCGATCAGCCTCGTCGGCGCCGTCGTGATCGTCGCCGCGGCTGCGGTTGCGGCCTTCGCCGGCGGCGCTACCCCCCACGTCAAAGGGAGCCGTGATGGACCGGAGGACATGAACTGCTCAAAGTAACGAGACGCCTGTCGCCCTGGACGGACGGGGCGAGCCGGCGATCCGGAACCCGTTGCTGATCCGGGTGCGCGGATGGCGGATTCATCCGGAAGATCGCCGCTTGCGGAACTCGGGGACCGGCAAACCGCCCCAACCCCAGTTCTCCGGCTCGACCTCCTCGATCACGACGAAAGTGGAATCGAGCGGCTTGTGCAGCACGTCGAGCAGGAGCTGGCTGACACCCGCGATGAGCGACGCCTTCTCATCGGCCGTTACGGAAGTGCGGCCGGGACCGGACCCTTCCCGCGTGACCTGAATGGTGACGATAGGCATGATGGCCTCCTTCGGTTGGACTGACTCGGCAGCCGGCTTGGCTGGCCGGCTTCAGTGACCGGCGCTCTGGCCGCCATCGACGTGCAGGATCTCGCCGGTTACGAAAGCGGCGGTGTCCAGGAACATCACGGCCTCCACGATGTCCCTGATCTCGCCCATGCGCCTCATCGGGTGGAGCGCCGTCAGGAACTCGTGGGCTTCCGGAGTGTGCATGGGGGTCTTGACGATACCCGGAGAGACGGCGTTCACGCGGATGCCCTGTGCCGCGTATTCGATCGCCAGCGCCTTGGTGGCCGAGTTGATGCCGCCCTTGGTGAGGTTGGCGAGCACGGATGGCACTCCGCCGACCGCATGATCGACGAGGCTCGTGGTGATACTGACGATGTGGCCGGACCGCTGCTTCAGCATCTCCGCCGCGACGCGCTGCGTGATGTGGAAGAAGCCGGCAAGATTGGTCGCGATCTTGTTGTCGAAGTCCTTGGCCGTGTAGTCGGTGAAGGGCTTGGAAATGAAGATGCCGGCATTGTTGACCAGCGTGTCGATCCGACCGAACCGCGAGATCGCCTGCCCGACCACGGCTTCGGCGGTCGCCGGATCGCCGACATCGCCACGAACCGCCACGATATCGCGGTCGCCGGTCTGCTCGATCGAGCGGGAGGTCGCCACGACCCGATAGTCGCGGTCTCGGAACGCCTTGACCAAGCCGGCGCCGATGCCCTGCGATGCGCCGGTGACGATGGCCACTCTCTGTTCGCTGCTCATGACTAACCCTCGATGATTTCATCAGCCTGCGGGATTGCGGCTGACAGCCGTCCGGGCTGTTGAGACTTATTTTGTGAGAGACCGGGGAATCACTGAATGCCCGACGTCCGGCAGACATCCTTCCCGCAGCCGGAAGAATGAGGGCATCTATCGGGACTGGCCTATCGGGACCGGCGATCAGGGTTTCAGGGCAACGGCGTCGGTCGACAGCCTTGCGAACGCGGCGCGCAGGCGCGGGACCGCGAAGTCCACGAAGGCGCGCACCTTGGGAGTCGACATGCGCCCCTGCGGCACGAGGAGGTTGACCGGCATGGCCGGAGGTTCGGCATGCCGCAGCAGGAGCTGCAACGACCCGTCATCGACCCGCTCCGCCACGTGATAGGTGTAGAGGCGGGTCACGCCGAGCCCGCCGACCGCCGCGGCGAGCGCCGCGCGGACGCTGTTGACGACCAGCCGCGGCTTGAACTGGACGGACCGGGCGATCGAACTTCCCGCTGCCGGCGGAAAGACCCAGGCATCCCGCCCGAAATACGTGGTGGTCACGATGCGATGCTTCGCCAGATCGCCAGGCTCGTCGATGCGGGGGTGCTGGGCGAGATAGCGTGGGGATGCGACGACGACCCGCCTTACGTCGCCGCCGATCCGAACGGCAACCATGGAGGAGTCCGGCAACTCGGCGACGCGCAGGGCGACGTCGATCCCTTCCTCGACCAGATTGGCGTTGCGGTCGAGCAGGACCAGATTGACCGATACGGCCGGGAAGGCTTCGAGATAGGCATCGATGATGGGGCGCAGGATTTCCTCGCCGCTGATTGGCGGCGCCGTCACGGTCAACGTACCCCTTGGGGCCGCATGCTCGCCGGCCGCGACCATTTCGGCTTCCTGCAGATCGACCAGAACGCGGCGGCATGCGGCGGCATAGCGCTCGCCGATCTCACTCAGCTTGATCGTGCGGGTGGTGCGGTGGAGCAGCGGAGCGCCGACCTGCTGCTCGAGGAACGCGATGGCCCTGCTGACCGCCGCCGGTGACCGGCCAAGCTGCCGGCCGGCCCCGGCGAGGCTTCCCTCGTCCAGGGCGGCGATGAACACCCTCATTGCGTCGATGCGGTCCATGCAGCGTCCGAAGCTTCGCCGACTGCCTGAAAGTCGCTCATGCGCCGACTATGTTCAAGGCCAGTCCGCTGCGATAATAGTCTCGACCAAAACCCATGGGAGAGCCGGCATGCCATCCTCAGCTTCACCGCAGGCGCTGCTCACGTTGCTCGGCATCGAGCTGCCGATCGTCCAGGCCCCGATGGCCGGGGTGTCGTCGCCCGCCATGGCCGCCGCCGTCGCGAATGCGGGGGCACTCGGCTCGATCGGGGTCGGCGCCACGAACGCCGCCGGTGCCCGCACCATGATCGCGGAGATCCGCGAGCGCTCGAACCGTCCTTTCAACGTCAACGTCTTCTGCCACCAGCCGGCAAAACCGGCCCCCGCGGTCGAGGCCGCCTGGATCGATCGGCTGCGCCCCGAATTCAACCGTCTCGGTGCCGCACCGCCGGCTGCCCTGTCGGAGATCTACAAGAGCTTCGTCGAGGACGACGACATGCTCGCCGCACTCCTAGCCGACAGGCCAAAGGTCGTGAGCTTCCATTTCGGCGCGCCGTCGCCGGACCGGGTACAGGCGTTGCGGGACGCCGGAATCGTCCTTCTCGGCTCGGCGACCAGCGTGGACGAGGCGCGGATGCTCGCGACCGCGGGCGTGCATGCCGTCGTGGCGCAGGGCTACGAGGCCGGCGGCCATCGCGGCGTCTTCAACCCCGACGCCAGCGACGACAGGCTTGGCACGATGGCGCTGATCCGCCTGCTCGTGCGTGAGATCGACGTTCCCGTGATCGCCGCCGGCGGCATCATGGACGGCGCCGGCATCTCCGCCGCGTTGCGGCTTGGGGCGGGTGCCGCACAGCTCGGCACGGCGTTCATCGCGTGCCCGGAGTCGCAGGCCGATGCCGGCTACCGGGCAGCCCTGGCAAGCGATGCGGCATTTCACACTGTCATGACGCGAGCGATTTCGGGACGTCCGGCGCGGTGCCTCGCCAACCGCTTCACCGTATTGGGCGCCGCCATTGCCGCTGACGAGATCCCGGCCTATCCGATCGCGTACGACGCCGGGAAGGCCCTGAACGCTGCCGGCAAATCGGCCGGCGAGCCGGGCTTCGGCGCGCAGTGGGCGGGGCAAGGAGCCCCCCTGTCGCGCCCGCTGCCGGCGGCCGACCTCGTCGCGGTGCTCGCCGCCGAAACGAAGGCCGCCTGATCGAGCGAGGGTCCGATGCGCAACCCGGGAACGAAGCCGATCGAGAAGGACCCCGGTTCAGAAAGCTGACCGGTAGATGCCGGGAAGCTCGGCTCCACCGCGGGTATAGGCCTGCTCGAACTGGCAGGACCTGTCGACATCCATGACGAGGGAGCCCGGCTGGTCGATCAGGTGCATCCATGCGGTATAGCCGAGCAGCCGGCTTTCACCGGATAAACGCTGGGTGTAGAACAGGTCGCGCACCGATTGCGGCGGCACATGATAGGCATCGAGCGCTGACGCGACCGTTCCGGTACAGGGATGGCCGTTCAGCCTGGTGAGCGTCGAAACCGTCGCCTGGCTGGGGGCTTCAAGCCTGGGGGGAAGCGGCGCGCATGCCGACAGGGCGATTGCGGCCAGCAGAGCCGGTATCGGCGAGCATTGGCTGAACGAACTGCGAAGACCCGTCATGTATATCTCCTGGATACTGTCGTGCGCGAAGTCACTGGGGACTGCGTGACTTCGAACTGCATGACTTGGCGCGTCGATGCAATCCGAAGACACATCGGTTCAGCGGCCGTCGTCGCGCAAGATGCCCTTGATGGTGATGTACCGTTTCTCGAGCCTGTGCGGCATCCGTGGCCATTCCGCACACGGTGCCGCTACGTCCTCCGGACCTGCCGTCCGGCGAAGAGGAGGCCGGACCGGAAGAGGATCGCCGTGCCGATGCCGAAGATCGCGTGAAGGGCGACGTGGAGCGGCACCATTGCGAGATGGAAGCCGCCACCGATGCCGAACCCCTTGAGCGGCAGCACGACGAACCAGTATGCGGCCAGCGGGGCGATGCCGAAGACGAGCCCGCCCAACCACCATCCGAAGCGAGTCGTCAGCCGCCGCTCCACAAGGGCGTAGGCCAAACCCCAAAGTCCGGCCCAGAACGCGAGGTTGAGGCTCACCGGCACGCCAAGGGGCGGCACCGGCATGAGGCTCCATGGCAAAGCCGGCGCAAGATGCATGATGTAGAGAGTACCGAGGAGAGCGTCCTGGAAGATCAGGTGCGAGAGGGACCCGGCAAGGAAGCCGAGGAAGAGGCGCGTCGATGTCGTGGACATGCGGAAGCCCTTTCTGGATGACCAAATTTAAAATCGTAAGCGATTAGATCGTGTACGATTTATATTGTTTGAACGATCCCAAGGTGTCAAGCTTGCGATTTAATCGCATGCGATTTATACAGGTTGCGAGACATCAACTTACCGTGATAGCCCGAGGCCGCCGATGAATCCGCCCGATCCAGCCGATCCCAAGCTCGCCGACTTCCTGTGTTTCGCCGTCTACTCGGCCAATCTCGCCTATGGCAGGGCTTACAAGCCGATCCTTGAGAAGCTTGGCCTCACCTATACGCAGTACATCGCGGTCGTGGCGCTGTGGGAGGAGGACAACCTGACGGTCAGCGCCCTTGGCGCGAAGCTGTTCCTGGAATCGAATACGCTCACGCCTATTCTCAAGAAGCTGGAGACTGCGGGATACCTGACAAGGCGTCGGGATCCCGAGGATGAGCGTCAGGTCCGGGTAAGCCTTACCGAAGCCGGACGCCGCCTGCGCGAGAAAGGCCTCAACATGACGCTCGTCAAGCAAACCGGCCTGCCGGTCGAGGAGTTCTCAAGACTGCAAAGAGAGGTCTCCAACCTCCGGGACAACCTCATCAAGGCGGCGGAGGACGCTTGACCGCCAGGATCGTTCTTCGCGCGATCGGCCTGAGCCGCAGCATTCTCTTGCTGCACTGCAACATTCGGTGATACTGTCCGGTCTGTTCAAGAGAGGGAGGGTTTCGACCCGATCAGAGGCTCATCACCGGAGATGATCCATCGAATGAAAACCGATCGCGATACCTTGTGCGCCCTATTATATCGGCTTGCCGATCTGGTCGAACTGGCTAAACGCCTTTCGCCGGAGGACAGACCTGCCTTGGAGCGCATGATCGTCCAAGCTCGTCATGCGGTCTGCGAGGCACGCCGGATCGAGACCAGGAAAAGAACGCGGCTGACGACCAGCCGGTCCATCATGCGGCGGATCCTGGACAAGGGAGCCCATTCGAAGCCGGAGTTACGCAGTCGCGACGACGCTTCCGCTTAGCGTCAGCTGCCGTGTCGACCACGGCATGCCGCGCGGCGCTTGGGCCTGAGTTCCACGATACAACTCTGCAATATGATTCATCGGATGGCAACCATGCAGGACATAGCCTTCCGTCACGTGCATCGCGGCGGTTGAAAGGAGTCCGGGCATGCGTGTCGATACAGGAAACATGGTGGTCGAACTGGGCGGCGCCGGCGGCGATGTCATCGCCGCGAGCAATACCCTGACCTTCGATTGGATACCCGGCAGGAGTGAATGGTCCTACTGGGGAGCCGATTTCGAGGAGCAGTGGTCCGGAAGCGGACCGAGCCCGTATCAAGGCTATGCCTCGTTCGACGTTTCGGCTCCGTCACTGGCGTTCAGCAAAACGCCCGTTACCTTTCACTTCGAGATCAGCCAGTGGGAAGTTCTGGATGGCGGTGTCGGTTCCACCGAATTGTACCCCTGGACATGGCTGCCGCAGGAAAACTCCCTTCACCCCTCGGTCTGGACCGAAGCCGGTCATAATTCCTGGCGCGTGTTCGGTCCCGACGTCGTCGAAGCCCATGGCAGCGCGGTCGAGGGCGGCTTCCACATCCTTCATTACGGTCATTGGGAAATGCGCCGGACGCCCGATCTGGCGGCAATGGGCGGCAACGGCGACGATATCCTGTATGGCGGTTCCGGCGAGGATATCCTGAACGGCGGCGCAGGCGACGACATCCTGGTGAGCGGGCTCAAGGCCACGATCATGACCGGCGGAGAAGGCGCCGACATCTTCGTCTTCGGCGCCGGGTCGGGAATGGATATCGTCCGGGATTTCGAGATCGGCCGGGACCGGCTTTCATTCGACACGCAGGAAGGGCAGCGGCTCGTCAGCGATGCCCAGGAATTGGCGGGATCGGCGCTGCTCGATCTCGGCGGCGGTCATACCGTCCTGCTTGCAGGCATATCGCCCGGCCTCCTGCTTTCGGCAGGACCAGCCGGCGGCTGGTCCGCCGAGGTTCTCACCTAGGGGCTTCGCACAGAGATTTTGATGAGTTGGCGACGATGCAGACGCGGCTTCCAGCCGCGTTGTGCGCGGATACGCGCACCCTACTTGGCGATACGTCGATGCTTCCCTCGAAGTCGAAGGCTGGTGGAGTGAACGCGGCTGGAAGCCGCGTCTACGTTCTTCCGCCATCGAAGTCCTAAAATAGGAACCGCACTTACGTCGATGCCAAAACTTTCGCTTGGAACGCCGAAAACGCTTATAACAATAATACCTACGGCATTGAAGATTGACTGGTGAGTTCCGGCAAAGATGTCGGGCTGAAGAGGCCCAACCTACAATATACGCTGGCAAGAGCACGCTGGCGTAGGTCGGGCCTCTTCAGCCCGACATCTAACGCTCCAGACCGGTCAATGTTTAATGCCGCTGGTATAGGACCGGCCTTTACACTCTACGGATAGGGTAATATTTTCATTTGTTGCCCGTGTGGTGCATGGTTGCTCGGATGATCATGTGCTGAAATGCACCGGGGAAATCAAATGGGCAACCCTAACGGCCTGGTTGACAAGCGAAGACTTTGGAATTCTTATTCCGCCCGAAAGAGTTCTGGTGCCAGTGACATGTTTCCTGCCGCGAAAGCTAGTTCTGAAGAGTTGTTTTTGTTTCTGCGAAGACGACTACACCCTTTCATGCGTCGCCCCGTTGGAGAAGACTAAGTATGAATGAATTCTTAGTGAAGTTGAATAAAATACCGAGAAAAATCCTGTCCGTGTTGCGCCCGTCTGATTACGAACTCTGGAAGGCCTTCACCGACGAGGCGAAAAAGGCGCAGCAGCACCTTCCGACGCAAGACGCGAGCATGGCGCCCATACAGGTCGCTATACAGAAAACAATCCAACGCTCCCTCACGACGCAGGAATCCTCGCTAATCCGCAAAGTCGAGCGCGTGCGTCATGAGACCGAAAGTTCGGACGAGAAAATCCTGTTTCGAGACTACGGCGCCCGCAGCCCTC
The DNA here is from genome assembly GCF_000936425.1 of Skermanella aerolata KACC 11604. GTDB lineage: Bacteria > Pseudomonadota > Alphaproteobacteria > Azospirillales > Azospirillaceae > Skermanella > Skermanella aerolata. Next base: position 20,353 of record NZ_AVFK01000032.1, read on the forward strand.
GCGCGACGTTGAGCGCCGAAGAAATGGCAGAGGGGGTTCTCGAAGAGCGCTCCGTTGCCACCATGTGCCGCGTGTCGAGCAAGCCCCCGCCTTGGGCGTCCATGCTGTTTCATCTGGTCCGTCAGGCGAAACCGAAGCGCTGCATCGAGATGGGCACCTGCGTCGGCATTTCCGCCGCCTATATTGCCAGCGCATTGCGGATCAATGGCGAGGGTGGAAGCCTGATCACACTGGAGGGCTCAGACGAACTGGCGGAGGTGGCGCGTCGGAACCTCGACTCTGTGGCGATGGACAATGTAGAGGTCCGGGTCGGCAGGTTCGAGGAAGTACTGACGCCCGCGCTGCAAACCCAGCAACCCGTAGATTTTATTTTCATCGACGGCCATCACGACGAGCGGGCTACAATGAATTATTTTGAACAGGTGACGCCATATCTAGCGTCGAACGCGCTTGTCATCTTTGACGACATCCGCTGGTCCGACGGCATGGCCCGGGCATGGAACGCCATTCGCAACGACCCGCGGGTCCTCCGCTCCCTGTCTGTCGGCGATTTCGGCGTCTGCATCGCTGCGGGAGCGGGTTCCGCAGCGTGATAGCAGTGCCTGCTCAGACCCAGCGGCGACACTTTAAGTATCTCGGCTATCCGAGCAGAAAGTCCATCGTCGATGTGAGTACGGCTTCTATTTTAGGACTTCGGTGACTTCATGCGTTGCCCTTAAGCTATGATCACCGACCGGGATCGTTCACCGGGCGGAGAGATCACCAGCCCGGCGATCGCCGCCGCGATCTTCTCTCCGCTGCGCACGGACGGTTCTATGGGATTGGCGTAGTCTTCGTCCCGATCGCAGATGAGGCGCAGATCGATGACCGGCAAACTGCGGGAGAAGGCGCTTCGGGTGATGCAATCGTTGAACACGGACAAAGCCGTCACCACCAATCGCCATCGGGGCGGAGGGATACGGGTGTCGTGTATCGTGCAGACGGCAGTGGGCAACCCATGCTCCAGCACGCGGTCGAGCATGGTCTCATAATCTTCCCCGAACCGCTCCCTGACGGTGGCGAGCCTGTCCACCGCCTCGGCCACCGAATGGACGCCCGCTTCCAGGGTGCTTGCGTATCCAAGGGCATCGTTTCCCCCGACGCTGACGACGAGGTAGCCGGCATCCGCTGGAAGCCGGCCGAGTTGCCGCTCAACCCTGTCCGTCACGCTGCCATCGACAGCCCTCAACGTCGCCGTCCAGCCGGGGGGCAGGCGGTCACGCACCTGCCGTACGACATCAGGCCCGCCCGCGACATAGGCAGCGTTGTCGAATATGGAATCTCCCAGAAGGATCAGGTGGCTCATGGGCATGTTCCAATATCAAGGACCTTCGAGGGATGGGGCCATCGCGGCGCCGGTCATCGTCATGGCGGCGGCAGCCAGGGAGAGGAGCGTCATTCCCTTGGGCTGGACCCGCCATGGCCGCCACCGGCTCCGGCCTGCCCGGACCGACGCCGCTGGACGGTGGCAAGGTGGAGGGCGGGACGGTGACCTTTCCGAACTGGCGGGGCGAGGCGGACCGGCCTTCCCCGCCGCCACCGGCACCGCTGCCTCCCGGCGAGCGCGTCGGGTTCGCGTTCGTCGGGCTCGGCCGCCTTACGCTGGAGGAGTTGTTGCCGGCTTTCGCCGAGTGCAAGACGGCACGTCCCGTCGCCCTCGTTTCCGGCTCCCCTGAAAAGGCGAAGGTGGTCGCGGCGCAGCACGGCATCAAGGAATCGTCCGTCTATTCCTACGACGACTTCGACCGGATCGCCGACAATCCGGAGGTTCAGGTCGTCTACGTCGTATTGCCCAACGGCCTGCACCGGGACTTCGTCATCCGGGCCGCGAAGGCGGGCAAGCACGTGATGTGCGAAAAGCCGATGGCGAACTCCTCGCAGGAAGCCCGCGACATGATCGCCGCCTGCAAGCAGGCCGGCGTGCGGCTGATGGTGGCCTATCGCTGCCAGTACGAGCCTTACAACAGGGAAGTCATCCAGCGGGTGAGGTCCGGCGACATGGGCGCCGCGCGCATCATCGAGGCGACCAACACCCAGGTCATGGGGCCGGGCGACCAGTGGCGCTTCAGGAAAGCCTTGGCCGGCGGCGGCGCCCTGCCGGATATCGGCCTCTACTGCCTGAATACGGCGCGCGCGATCACCGGCGAGGAACCTGTGGAGGTCTTCGCCCGCATCTTCAATCCCCAGGCCGACGACCGCTATCGCGAGGTCGAGGAGACCATCGCCTTCATGCTGCGCTTCCCATCCGGCACCATGGCCAACTGCTCTTCCAGCTACGGCGCTCATGAAAGCAAGGATCTGCGGGTGCGGCTGGAGAAAGGCCGGATCGACCTGGAAAACGCCTTCGCCTACGAAGGTCAGCAGATGCGCGTCGCGCAACGCGGCGGCAAGGCGGAGGTGATCGACACCGTGCGCATGCCGCAGCAGAACCAGTTCTCCCTGGAAATCGACCATATGGCGGCGTGCGTCAAGGAAAACAGGGTTCCTCGGACGCCGGGAGAAGAAGGGCTTCAGGACCATCATTTGATGAGGCGCTCTACCGGTCAGCCGAAACCGGGACGCCTGTCTCGCTTGCACCGGTGAGTGGACGGGACACGACACACGGTCCCGAACCCAGCCAGCAGGGCTGAGGCGCCGGGACGGAGGGCTCTTGGCTTCTGAACCAATGGCGTTAACATTGACCGGCCTGGAGCGTTAGATGTCGGGCTGAAGAGGCCCGACCTACGTCAGCGTGCTTTTGCCGGCATACTCTTGTAGGTCGGACCTCTTCGGCCTGACATCTTTGCCGGAACTCACCGGTCAATCTTCGTGCCGTTGGTATGAGACGGATCGGAGGTGGCAAAGGCTGACGCCTCGATCCGCAGTATGCGGCGTCAGCCTTTTCCGACCGGATCGGTCAGCCCGGCGCGCCCGAGCCGGTCTTGGGCTGCGGCTTCTCGGTGGTGCCGGCTTCCTGGGAAACCTGACCGGGCTTGTTGCCGCGGTTGGTCTCGGCGGGGTTATGGACGGCATCCGGTCCCTGATCGTTGGGCGGGTTGGCCTTGGGGTCGGTGTTGCCGCCGACCCGATGGAAATCGTCGCGATCCTCGTGCATCGTTTTTCTCCCTGAACGGGGTTGAGAAGGATTAGGCAAGGACCAACAGGAGCCGCACCGCCGTAGTTCCCCGGCCATATTCACGATAGAACGGCGCATGGATGCACCATGGGGATTTGCATCCCTTCTGCGGGCAGGCTTGACTGCCACGGCCGGGGTCGGGAACCGGCTGGCTTTCGGGGCGGCGTCAGCGGAGCAAGCACCGTGTTTGCCGGAACCTAAAGGAATTTCATGCCGTATTGGGCAAGCAGGGGCACCACGAGGTCACGCGCGGCGGTACGGTGTGCCTTCGTGAATCCCTGAGCGGCCGCGACATCGCCGGCCCTGATGGCTTCAACGATCCGACGATGCTGCGGAACCGAATCCACCGGCTTGGGACGCAGCCGGAGAGTGATGATGCGTGCGCGATGTGATTGATCGATGATGGTGTAGAGCATGCGCGCGAGGCGCCGATTGCCGCATCTTTCGACAAGCAGACGGTGGAAGGCCTCGTCGGCCTTTGCCCAGGCGTCCAGGTCGTCGGCTTGAAGCGCGTTCTCCATCGCGGCATTGGCGCTTTCCAATTCCGCCGCTATCGGCAGCCTTTCGGACGGAGGCTTGCTGGCCAGCAATTCGGCGGCGGCGGACTCCAGAGCGATGATCACTTCATAGATCTCGCGTATATCCTCGGGCGAGATGGAGCACACGATCACGCCGCGGCGTGACAGGACGCGAACAAGTCCCTCCTCCTGGAGCCTTATCACCGCTTCATGGACCGGCGTCCGGCTCATGCCGAGCTTCTGCGCGATCTCCATCTCCGAACCCTGATATCCCGGTGGAAACGCGTTCTCGCGGATCGCCTCTTTGAGGGCGCGGTAAGCGTCATCGACAAGCGACGACTTCGGCTGCACACGCGAATTGTCGGTAACGCCCAGCATCATCGGGTTCCCGGGAAAAAACTCTGCACACGGCACAATACCTCGTAGATGCTTGCATGCAAGCATGAATGGGAGATTGACATCCTAAGCCGAGGCGTTTAGAAGGGCTGTTATACGAGCTTGCATACAAGATGAAATGCGATGTCACATGGAAGACACGGTGCGGCATCGTTCAACAAGAATCGCCTAGGAGGATGAGAATGTCCCAGTACCGCATCGCCGCAATTCCCGGAGACGGCATCGGCAAGGAAGTCATCGCGGCGGGCATCGAGGTTCTGGATGCCCTGGCCGCCCGTAACGGCGGTTTCTCGTTTGAGTTCGAATCCTTCGATTGGGGTTCGGATTACTACAAGAAGCATGGCGTCATGATGCCCTCCGACGGCCTGGAGAAGCTGAAGCCGTTCGACGCCATCTATTTCGGTGCCGTCGGCGCACCCGACGTTCCCGATCACGTCACGCTCTGGGGCCTTCGGCTCGCGATCTGCCAACCGTTCGATCAATACGCCAATGTCCGTCCGACCCGCATCCTGCCCGGCATCCAGAGCCCGCTGCGCGATGTCGGGGCCAAGGACCTGGACTGGGTGATCGTCCGCGAGAACTCGGAAGGCGAGTATTCCGGCGTGGGCGGCCGGGTGCACAAGGGGCTGCCGATCGAGGTCGCCCAGGACGTCTCCATCATGACGCGGCCCGGCGTGGAGCGGATCATCCGCTTCGCGTTCAAGCTGGCCCAATCCCGGCCGCGTAAGCTGCTGACGGTCGTCACCAAGAGCAACGCGCAACGCCATGCCATGGTGATGTGGGACGAGATCGCCGAGGAGATCGCCGCCGAGTTCCCGGACGTGACCTGGGACAAGATGCTGGTCGATGCCATGACCATGCGGATGACGATGAAGCCCGGGACCCTCGACACCATCGTCGCCACCAACCTGCACGCCGACATCCTGTCCGATCTGGCGGCCGCCCTGGCCGGGTCGCTCGGCATCGCGCCGACCGCGAACCTCAACCCCGAGGGCACTTATCCGTCGATGTTCGAACCGATCCACGGCTCGGCCTTCGACATAACCGGCAAGGGTATCGCCAACCCCGTGGGCACGTTCTGGACCGGCGCCATGATGCTCGATCATCTCGGCGAGCGGGAAGCCGCCGCTCAGCTCATGCGGGCGGTGGAAATGGTCACGGCGGACCCGGCGCTGCACACCCCCGACCTGGGAGGCACCTCCACGACGCGGCGGGTCACGGACGCCGTGATAGCGGCCGTCCAGGGCAGAAACACCTGAAGCAGCCGCGAGTAGAGATCAGCAATCAACAATAAGTGAAGGGGAGTTCCGCTCGATGCACCGCCTTGCCCTTGCCGCCGCCGCCTTCCTCGTCGCAGGAACCACGGCCGGCGCCGCCGCCGACTATCCCAGCAAGACGATAACCGTGATGGTGCCGCACGCCGCCGGAGGCCCGACCGACACCGTGGCGCGCCTGGTAACCGAGTCGATGACGCGGACGCTTGGCCAGCAGCTCGTCGTCGAGAACCAGGGCGGCGCCGGCGGCACGCTGGGAACCGGCCGCGCCTCCAGGGCTGACCCGGACGGGTACACGCTGCTTCTGCACCACGTGGCGCTGGCTTCAAGCGCCTCGCTGTACCGCAAGCTTCCGTTCGATCCCGCCACCTCGTTCGTCGGCGTCGGCCTGATCACCGATGTCCCGATGACGATCGTCGGCAAGGCCGATCTGAAGCCCGATAACATTGGCGAACTCCTCGACTATATCCGCGCCAACAAGGATCAGGTGACCTATGCCCATGCCGGCGTGGGGTCCGCCTCCCACCTGTGCGGCATGCTGTTCCAGGACGCCATCGACGTCCAGATGACCACCGTTTCCTATAAGGGGACCGGCCCGGCGATGACCGATCTCCTGGGTGGACAGGTGGAGGTGATGTGCGATCAGACGACCAATACGGTCGGCCACATCAAGAGCGGCAAGATCAAGTCCTATGCGGCGACGACCAAAAGCCGGCTTTCCGTGCTGCCCGATCTGCCGACACTGGATGAATCCGGTCTCAAGGGTTTCGAAGTGACGATCTGGCACGGTCTCTTCGCCCCGAAGGGAACGCCCGGAGATATCGTCGACAAGCTCGCGGCGGCGCTCCAGACGGCACTCAAGGATCCGAGGGTTGTAGAGCGCTTTGCCCAGCTCGGCATCGAACCGGTCAGTCCGGAACGCGCGACCCCGGCGGTGCTCGACCAGCATTTACAGTCGGAGATCGCCAAGTGGAAGCCGGTCATCCAGGAAGCCGGCATCTACGCCGACTGACGATTACCACTGACGACGGGCGGGGCGTATGTTCAACGCTGTGCCGGTAGGTTCGCATCGCGCCAGTCGGCCACTTGGATCACCCCGTCATCCCGATCCATGTCGGTTTCCGGCATCGGAGCCGGGCTAGCGGCGGGGGCCGGCCGATCGGGAATACCCATTTTGGCCATCTTCACGGCAAACCGCCTCCGGATCTCGCCGAGCGTCGCCGGACGCCCTCTTATCTTGAAGATCCCCGGGTTTGCCTTGGCCTCCTTGGGAAACATCCAGGCACCGGTCAAGTCCGGCGTGCTCTCGGCCGCCCTGAGGAAGCGCGCCGCTTCGGTCACGCCGAAGAAGTGGCTCAGATAGGCCTCCGTTTCCGTGACGGGCCGCCCCAGCAGATTTTCGAGGCGGCGCGTGTTGTCGACGGTCAGCTCCGCCGCCAGAAAGGCGCTCAGTCTCGCATCGTTGCGCAGGGCCAGGATCCGTTCGCGGATGCGGAGATCGTCGACGATGGGTTCGTCCAGCGAGCCTCGGCGGATATGCCGGGCAAGCCCGCCAAGTCCGTATTTGTGGCCGTCGCTCTCGACCTTCGAGAGCCAGGTTGCTTCGATGAACTGGTAGAGTCCCGTTGCCGAACTCGTCGTCGCCTTGGCCGTGGCGTCGAAGCCGGATTCCAATCCGGCCATGGCACGCATCAGGCGGGCCGGAGCGCCGACCGTGGCGGCGGCCTCGTCGATCATCGCGAGGGTTCGGGCTTGCCGGTCGAGGCGGGAAATGAGGTTCCCGATATCGGTCCTATCCGCGCCGGCGCTTTTCACCTCCGCTGGTGCGTTCCGGTGGGAAAGCGCCCTATGCAGATCGACCGTTTCCTCGGCGAACCCGAACGAGTCGTCTTCCCGTTCACCGGATTCCGCAAGTATGTCGTCCAGTGTCCTGGCTTGCCCCGGACTTTCCGCCAGCATCTCGGCCGAGATCGTCCCATCCTGGTCAGGAGAGGCCATCCGGCCGACCTGCTGGGCCGCACCGATCGAGGCGCCGAGAACGACCAGGGTCAGGGCTGCCCGCCGGGCATATGCCGCCGGAAGATCGAAAGGCTTGGAGCCGCGTCGGGAGAACGCCCCGATACCGATTGCTCCGGTACCGGCAGGCTTCACGAAGAGGTCCTTCAAGGGGTAGTGGATTGCCTTCATGACGCTTCCTCCGTCGTCGGGCCGGTCTGCCCGAAGTCCGTCAGGGCATCGAGACCGCAGGGGGAGCGTGGTCTCGACGACAACAAATGTTCATGTTTTGTTCTTTCGAAGCCGACACTACACAGGTTCGCGGAACCCGGCAATTAACCAAATGGGATAGGACGGCATCGTCCCTCAGATCATGATGATGCCGGCTCCTGGTATGACTCTGCCGACGCACCGTACTCAGAAGCGGGAGTTCAGCATCGTGTGCGGTTCGCGGGGCATGCCGTCGAGATAGCCGTCGTAGAAGCGCCGGACGAAGGGCATGACGTCGGTCGCCAACTGGCGGCGCGCCTCTTCGGCGGGTGTCAGCGGCTGGGCCATCCGGGCGTGGATCTCGGATAGGACGGCGTCGCGGTCTATCCTGGTGAACCGGCCCTGCCGGTAGACGACCTCGCCGCCGATCATCACGGTATCGACCGCCTCGCGGCGGGCACGGCGGACCAGCACGTCGATCAGCGGGATGTCGGGGTTCTGGTACGGCCAAGTCGTCTTCTTCCAGTCGATCAGGACGATATCGGCCGCCCTCCCCGCCTCGATCCTGCCGATCCGACCGGCGAAGGGCGTGGTCCGAGCGCCGTTCTCCGTCGCCATGCGCAGCACGCCGGCGGCCGTCGGGAACGGGCTGTCGATGCCGGGCTCCCGGTGAGCGTCGAGGACCAGCCGCATTTCCTGCAACATGTCGCGGTCGTCGTTGATGCCGGCCTCGTCGATCCCGATGGCGACCGGGATGCCCTTGGCCGTGAAGCGGTTGACGGGAGCCAGACCGCTCTTGAGCCGGAAGTTGGACGAGCAGTTGTGGCAGATATGGGTGCCGGTGTGGGCACACAGGTCGATGTCGTCCTCGCTCATCCAAACGCCGTGCCCGATGGTGAGACCGGGTCCCGTCAGGCCGAAGCGCTCCAGGCAGGCCAGGGCGGAACCGCCGGTGCGCTTCTGTGCGTAGGCTTTCTGGTACGGCGTCTCCAGCAGATGCATGTGGACCGGCGCCCCCGTCTCGGCCGCCATCTCGGCAGCGCTGGCAAGTGCGGCGTCGGACAACCAGTGCAGGTTCGACGGCGCGATCTGGATGGCGGTCGACGGGTCGTCGCGGTAGCGGCGGCGCAATTCGTGGAAGACGCCGATCTGCTCGGCCAGCGACATGGCGAAACGCTGGAAGTAGTCGGCTAGGGCCGGCCTGACCTCGGCTGGTACGCGTGCGAGGAACGCTTCGTCGGCCTCGTAGACCAGGCGGTTCTGGTCGCGCATCGCGAAGGAATAGGATGCCCGCATGCCGATCTCGCGATAGGCGCCGATCACGCTTTCCGCCGTCGCCAGGACAGCCTCCGGCCCGCCGGGCGCCCGGCTGTGGAGGTGCTGGACGGTGGTGACGCCCGACGCGATCATCTCGAACGCCGAATAGAGCGTATCGAGGCGCGGATCGACGTCGCGCAAGGCCAGCCGGCTTGCGAACCACAGTTCGAGCGGGTGGTCGGGCGAGCCGAGTTGCAGCGGCGTCAGGCCGACGTGATGGTGGGCGTTGACCAAGCCGGGGATCGCGACGAACCCGGCGCCGCCGACGGTTTCGGCCTGCGGGTTGGCGGCGGCCAGGGCATCGGCATCGCCGATTTCCCGGATCGATCCGTCCTCGACGAGGACGGCGGCATCGGGGCGGAGGTCGGGCGAACCGTCGGGGTGGAAGCCGCACAGGATGGTGTCGGCTCTGACGAGTTTCTGGCTCATGGGGACGTCTCCGGCAGATCGGTCGGTGGTTTCCGGTACTGCTCCGCGCGCTTCAGGGCGAGGCGGACTGCGCACGGGACGGGTTCGATCAGCGGCACACCGACCGCGTCTTTTAAGGCTCGCGCCGCGACGGCAAGGGGGCCGCCGCCGATGACGATCGCCGCCACATCAGCCTCGCGCATGGCTTGCAGGCAGGCTTCAAGGAGCGCCTCGACCAGTCGTGTCGGATCGCCCATCAGAGCGGCGGGATCGCCCGGAGTGAGCCAGACGCCGGCGAAGTTTTCGGCATGACCATGGCGCCGCGCCGTGCGCTCGATGGCGGCCTTCAGGTCTGGAGTCGTCGTGACGACGCAGAAGCGCCGCCCGCCCTGCCCCGCTTCGGCCATTCCGGCTTCGGCGATGCCTGTCACATGCATGGGTAGAACGGCGCGGAGGGCGTCCAGTCCGGGATCGCCGAAGGCGGCGACGATCACGCCGTCGGGGCCGTCGGCAAGGATCTCCGGGCTAAGCGAGGCGACCGCGCGGGCAGCCGCTTCCAGCGCCGCTTCGTCGGTGATCAGCGGAGCGCCGGACGGGGCGCTCAGGCCGTCGATGACGGCGCATCCCGCCGCTTCATCGCGCGCAATTTCGACCATGGCCGCCGTCGTGGCTACCGATGTGTTCGGGTTGACCAGGAGGAGGCGCATCAGGGCGGCGCCACCCGCTCGCGGAACGCGCGGGCGATGTCGATGCGGCGGGCGATCCACAACCGGTCGCGGCGGCGGGCGAGTTCCGCGACGATATCCCGGAATGCCTTGAAGCGGGCCGGGCGGCCGGCGATGCGCAGATGGAAGCCGATGTTCAGCAGGCGCGTCTGGCCATTCGCCGCCTCGTCCTCCAATACGTCGAGCGCGTCGGCGACGTAGTCCACCATGTCGCCGGCCCTGACGAAGCCATTGGGATGGAAGAACTTCATGTCGTTGGTGTCGAGCGCGTAGGGCACGACCAGGAGCGGCGGCTGGCCGCCGGCGTCCCAATAGGGAAGATCGTCGTCGAAGCCGTTCGAGGTGTAGAGATATCCACGCTCCCGCAGCAGGCCCCGCGTCCATAGGCTTTCGGCTCCCCGGCAGAAGAAGCCTTGCGGGCGCTCTCCCGTCGCCGAGGCGATGGCGGCGGCTGCCCGGTCGAGGTCGCGTGCTTCCACTTCGGCGCTTCCATAGTCGGCGTGCGGGCGCCAGCGCCAGCCGTGGCAGGCCGCTTCGTGGCCGTCCTCGACCAGCATCCTTGCCAGATCAGGCGCCCGCTCGACCGCGCGGCCGCAGAAGAAGATCGTCGCCGGGACCCGATGCTGTCGCAGGCATTCGGCCATGCGCCAGAGGCCGGCGCGGGTGCCGTAGGCGAAGATCTGCTCCTGTCCCGGATCGGCCTTGCCCGGCTCGACCACGCTGATCACCTCGCCCATCCGTTCCGAGCGCGGGTCGCCGTCGCCGACCTGCTCTTCGGCACCTTCCTCGAAGTTGACGACCAGCGAAACCGCGAGGCGCTGGCCGTTGGGCCAGACGATGTCCGGCCACTGGCCGCCATAGCCGACGAGATCGCGGCTCATGACGGCGAGAACCCGGCCGGAGTGGGCCTAGGTTGCCATTCCGGCAATCCTAGCCCGGCCCGCCAGCGATGGGCGATCTCGTCGCGCCGGGCAAACCAGACGCCGGGGTGTTTCAACGCGTGGTCCAGGAACCGCTCCAGCCCGCCGATCCGGGCGGGACGGCCGATGATGCGGAGGTGAAGGCCGACCGACATCATGCGCGGATGCCGCTCGCCCTCGGTGTAGAGCCGGTCGAAGGCGTCGATGCAGTAGCGCGCGAAGTCGTCGCCGAAGGTGAAGCCGCCCCGGTTGAAGAAGCGCATGTCGTTGGTGTCGAAAGCGTAGGGCAGGACGACGTGGGGATGTCCGTCGACCGTTTCCATGTAGGGCAGATCGTCGTTGTAGGCGTTGGAATCGTACAGAAAGCCGCCATGCTCGACCAGCAGCCCGCGCGTCCTGACCGAGGTGGCGGAGCGGGTATGCCAGCCGACCGGGGCGACACCGGCCGCCTTAGTAATCGCCTCGACCGAGCGCTGGATGGCGCGGCGTTCCGTCGGTTCGTCCATATGGACGTGGCGTTCCCAGCGCCAGCCATGGGAAGCGACTTCGTGGCCGTCGACGACGGCTTCCTCGGCGAGCCAGGGCGATTGCTCCAGCGCGCGACCGTTGGCGTTCAGGGTCGCGCGGATGCCGCGCTCCCGCAGCGACTGGCGGATGCGCGGCCAGCCGGCGCGGGTGCCGTACTCGAAATGGCTTTCCATGCACAGGTCGCGCGCTCCCTCGACGGCTTCGACCGCCTCGTAGATCGCCTCGTTCCGCTCGTCGCCCATGCCGATCGAGAGTTCGGCCCCTTCCTCGACGTTGACGACGAGCGAGAGCGCGAGCCGGGCGTCGCCGGGCCAGCGGATATCGGGTTCGCCGCCGCGATATCCCGCGAAGTCGCGCGGCGCCGTCATGCCGGGAGGGCCGCCAGCGCCCGGTCCATGAAAGCCCGCGACTTATCGGCATCCCACAACAGGAGGTCACCGGGAGCGGCGTCCTTCCGCATCAGAGAGGTCGAGACGATCGCGCCGTCCGCAGTGGCCAGCGCCTCGGCGACGTTGTCCGCCGTGACGCTGCCACCCAGCAGGATCGGCCGCTTGACACCCGCGCGTTTCGCCTTGGCGATCCGGTCGAGGCTGTCGGCGAAGGAAGAGCCCGTCAGCACCAGCGCGTCGGCCCCCAGCTTGACGGCGGCCACGGCGGCCTCTTCCGGCGGCACGTCGATCAGGGGCACACTGGTCCGGTCGAAGACGTCGGCCAGGATCGCGATGTCGTCGCGGCGGATCTGGTGGCGGTATGTCCGCGCCTCGACCGCCAGCGCCTCTCGGCTGCCCTCCATCGTCATCGCGGCGCCGACGAAGACCTTGAGCCGGACGAAGTCCGCGCCCGAGGCATGGGCGATGGCAAGCGGCGCCACCGCGTCGTGCGCCTGCACGATGATGCCGAGCGTCAGGTCGGGGAACTGGCGCTTCATGACCCGGCCGAGCGCGCTGGTGATCGCGACGGTCTGGGGCGTCGCGGCGCCGCGTCGCCGTGTCTGGTCCTGGAGCATGATCCTGCGGATGCCGGCCCCGGTGAAGACTTCCGTGTTGGCGAGGACGTAGTCCTCGAGGAAGGCCATCGACGTGTCGGATGCCGTCGAAAGATCGGGGAGATGCAGCGCCGCGATGATCATCGGGTCGCCCGTGTGGTCTGCGAACATCCTGTTCATGTGATGATTATCCGGTTCAGGATCGGGAGAAGATGGGAGCGAAGGTCGGGACTAAGGGTCCCGATCAGCAGCGACAGGCGTTCCGCAGCGCTGTGCCGTGCCGTGCCGAGGAGATGGAAGGGGCCGAAATCCTCCACCGCGAAGGAGGCGGAGACGGTTCCAAGGCAGACGGCGGCGCGAGGATCGCCGGTCAGGACGAGGCCGGCGAGAAAGCCGCCGCAGAAGGCGTCGCCGGCTCCGGTCGGATCGACTGCTGCCGTCGGGAAGGCGGGAACCGCGACGGCATCGGTGTGCCCTGCCCCTGACGCGACCATGGCGCCGTCCGCGCCCAGTTTGACGACGACCGTTCCGGCACCCTGCCGCCGCAGCGATGCCAGACCGCTTGCCGGGTCGAGACCGGGCGCCAGCACCGCCAATTCCTTCTCGCTCGGCAGGAAGGCGGTGACGGCGGCGAGGAACGACGACAGGCCGCCTTCCGCTATCGCCTGCGCGTTCGGGCCGGGATCGGCGGTGACGAAAAGCCCGCGGGCGAACAGCGCCTCGGCCATCGCGCGCTGGCTGGCCGGCTGGTTGGCCGCGAGGTGGACGCCCCTGGCGCTGGACCAGCGTACCGGGACATCCTCGATCCGCACGGGACTGCGCCGCCGGAAACTCGCGAAATCCGACCATGTCGCCGGCATGGCGCGCAAGTGCGCTTCCAGGGTGCGGCATTCCTTTGCAGAAAGCCGGTCGCCGTGCAGGGGCAGGCCGGGCGCATCGATCGGTGCGTGCAGGTGGTCGGCGCGGCTGCCGTCCGCCCGGTACAGGAACCACTCCGCCTCCCGGACTTCCTCATCGACCGTGACGATGCCGGAGATATCGATGCCATGGGCGGACAGGCGCCGCAGCAGTTCCAGCGGGTAGTTCGCCGGGATGCGTCCGACGACGCCGACCTCGTCCAGCCACAGCCGGGCGCCCGCCGCCGAATAGACGGCGTTGCCGCCCATGGCGTCGCGGCCGACGCGGCCATCGGCCGCGACGACGTTGTCGATGATGATGCCGCCTGCCGTGAAGACCCGGACCATGGCGGTCAGGCGCTGGGCAGCGCCTGGGGCGCGCCGAGCTGGAGGGCGGCACGCGCCTTGGCGAAATGATAGGCGAACAGGTGCAGCGGGACGACCGAGAGCAGCGCCGTCAGCGCCGGTAGCGTGGGGGGAATGCGGACGACTTCCTCGACCCGTGCCTCGATGTCGGGGGCGGCTTCCGACAGGACTGCTACGATCCTGCCGCCGACCGCCTCGCCGACCAGGGCAGTGTCGAGCGCCCGTTCGGCGCTGGCGGGGTCGCTGGCGAGCAGGAACAGGGGATCGCCAGCCTTTTGGGAGCGGTAGTGATGATATTCCTCGAGCGGGATCGCGTAGGCGTGGATGGGCGACAGCTCCCTCACCTTGGCGGCGCCGATGGCCGCCGCCGCGAAGTTCGGCCCCAGCCCGGCGAACAGCATCAGGCCGGAAGCCGCGAACCGCTCCGCCACTCCTCGCATCTGGGTGTCGAGGTCGCGGCACAGCCGGTCCATCGTATCGGGCATGCGGGACAGTTCGGCCTTGATCGCGTCGCGCATCGTCGCGTCGCCGGCGTCGGTCCTGAGTTCGGCGCCCAGCGCCGTGATCAGCACCATCGTGGCGCTGGTGGATTGGGTCGGCCAGCCCTTACGGGTAGCATGGACGATGAGTCCGGCGTCGAACTGGGTCAGGATGGGACTATCCGGCGTGTTCGAGATGCCGACCGCGAAGGCGCCGCGCGCCGAGGCGGCCTGGAGCGCCTTCATCACGGCAGGCGTATTGCCGCCCGAGCTGATGCCGATCGCCAGGGTCCGGGCATCGGCGGTCGAGGAACCGTAGGCCGCGAAGTCGAGCGCCTGGGCGGCCTCGACCGGAAGACCGGTCATCGTTTCCAGCGCGTGACGGACGGCGGCTCCGGCGAACCAGCTATCGCCGCAGCCGGCGATGACGATGCGGTCGATGGCGCACCGGTCCGCCCGTTCGGCGATTCCCCGGATACTGGCGGAAGCCGCCGCCAAGGTGGCGCGGATGGCGGCTCCCTGCCCCGTCATCTCGTCCCCCGTCCGCTCGACGCGGGCGAGGCGGTGCGGGTCGGCGGGGGTGTCGCGCGACGGCTCTGACGTGAGCGCCTTGAGGCGGCTCGCAAAGTCGGTCATGTCGGTTCCAATTCAAGAGGTATCGGCAGCGGGAGTTCAGCGCCCGAGGCGCTCGAGACCCACGGCCTTGGCGATGATCAGCATCACGACGAAGGACAGCCCGATCTCCAGCGACGAGATCGCGGCGATGATCGGCGAACTGTCGAACTGGACGAGGTAGTAAAGCTCGACCGGCAGCGGCCTTGCCCGCACGTCCGAGGTGAACAGCGACACCGTGACGTTGTCGAACGCTTCGATGAAGGTGAAGGCCGACGCGGCGCAGATGGCCGGCGCCAGCTGGGGCAGCGTCACCCGCACGAAGGTCTCGAGCTTCCCGGCCCCCAGATTGGCGCTGGCCTCGTCCAGCAGCGGGTCGAGATCGGCCAGCCGGGCCATGACGATGCGGACGACGAACGGCAGGCAGAACACCGACAGGCTGAGGATCAGCATCAGGTCCGAGGCGCGAAACGCGATGTAGGCGCCGAAGAACAGGGAGGCGATGGCGATCACCATGCCCGGCATCATCTGCGGCGACAGCAGGAAGGCGTTCAGCGCCGCCCTGCCCCGGAAGGTTCCCCTGATGCTGGCGAAGGCGGCGGGCACTCCTATCAGCAGGCAGATTGCCATCACGGCGAGCGAGATCCGGACCGACACCAGGATCGAGTCCAGCAGTTGCTGGTTCGCGAAGACCGCCTGGTACCAGCGGGTCGAGAAGCCGGACGGCGGGAACGCGATGTAGGCGCGCGGTTCGAACGAGATCGCGATCACGATCAGGCTGGGACCGATCAGCAGCAGGATCGAGAACGCCGTCACCGCGATCAGCACCCAGCGGGCAAACCGGTCTATCGGCAGCATGGCCTGGGCGGAGGACGCCTTGATTTTTCGCATCATCGGCGCACCTCGCTCCAGCGCGTCAGCCTGCCGCCGACCGACACGATGGCCAGGACGAAGGCGAAGCAGGTGGTCAGGAGCAGGGTGGCGAGAGCAGCACCCCGCGACCAGTCGAGCACCACGATGGTCTGCTCGTAGACCTGCACCGCCAGCGTCGAGTAGTTGCCGCCGCCGAGCAGCTGGGGAATGATGAAGTTGGTGTAGGACACCGCGAACACCAGGGCGAAGCCGGCGACGATGGCCGGCATGCTCATCGGGATCGTGACCCGGAAGAAGGTCTCGACCTGACTGGCGCCGAGGTTGAGCGAGGCTTCCTCGAACCGCCGGTCCCGTTCCGACAGCACGGCCAGCAGCGGCAGGATCATGAACGGCAGGTGGATCTGGGTCATGCCCATGACCACGGCGGTCGAGGTATTGAGGATCTGGAGCGGCTGGTCGATCACGCCGAGCGACAGCAGCGTCTGGTTCAGCAACCCGCGCCGGCCGCCCAGGATCACGATCCAGGCATATGTCCGGACCAGCGCGCTGGTCAGCAGCGGCGAGATGATCGCGACCAGCAGCAGCGTCCGCCAGACGCCCTTCAAATGGCCGTAGGCATAGGCGATGGGATAGGCCAGGACGAGGGTCAGGCAGGTCGAGACGACCGCGATCCAGAAGCTCCGCCACGTCAGGTTCCAGACCAGCGGATCGCCGAGCACGCCCGCGATATGCGTCAGGGTGAAGCCGCCATCCGTGATGGCGCCCCGGTCGATCGTCACGAAGCCGAAGGTCAGCAGCGTAACGATCGGCAGGACCATGAACAGCACGAGGTAGACCAGCGCCGGTACGGCGGGCCACAGGCCGCCGCCGTCGATCACGCGCCGGGCCAAAGACAGCCGGGTCGGCTGGGCAAGCACCGCGTCGGTCATGGCCGGGGACTCCCCGACAGGAGGATCGCGGCGGCTTCATCACGGATACGGGCGGTGACGCGGGAACCGGGGGTGAGCGGTGCGACGCCCGGCCGGCGCGGCAGGACGGCACGCAGCGGCTCGCCCGCCCCGCAGTCGATCTCGTACTCGATCGTGGCGCCCAATGCCGTGGCGAAGCCGACGCTGCCCTCCCAGCCGGGACCGGGACCTTCGGCGATGCTCAAGTTCTCCGGCCGGACGACCAGCGTTCCGGGGCCGTCGGGCATGGCCGAGTGGATCGGCTGTGGACTGTCTGTGCGGCCGGAGCGGATGGCGACCGGGATCAGGTTCGCCCGCCCGATGAAGTCGGCGACGAACGGCGTCTGGGGATGATCGTAGATTTCCAGCGGGGTCCCAAGTTGCTCGATCCGGCCGCCGCGCATGATCGCGATGCGGTCCGACAGCGTCATCGCTTCCTGCTGGTCGTGGGTGACGAAGATCGAGGTGATGCCGACGCGGTCAATCAGCTTCCGCAGCTCTATCTGCATCGACAGCCGGAGCTGGGCATCCAGCGCATTGAACGGCTCGTCCAGCAGCAGGACCTCGGGTTCCAGCACCAGCGACCGGGCGATGGCGACGCGCTGCTGCTGGCCGCCCGACAATTGCTTGGGGTAGCGGTCGCCGAAGGGCGTCATGGCGATCAGGCCGAGCGCTTCCTCGACCTTCTGGCGGATGAAGGCCTTCGGCTTGCGCCTGATCTTCAGCCCGTAGCCGATGTTCTCCCGGATCGTCAGGTGCGGGAACAGCGCGTAGTTCTGGAAGACGTAGCCGACATCGCGCCGGTTGGGCGGCAGGTGCGAGATGTCCTCGCCCTTGACGAGGATGCGCCCGGCATCGGGGATGAGGAAGCCTGCGATCGAGCGCAGCAGGGTCGTCTTGCCGCAGCCGGATGGTCCCAGCAGGGTCACGACCGACCCCTTGGCGATGGAAAGGCTGCAATCCCGCAGGACCTTCAGAGTGCCGAAGCCTTTCGACACGTTTTCGATGACCAACTGGCTCATGGTCACTCCAATTCCAGTGTGGCACCCTGCGGTGCCGCGTATGAGAACTTTATACCCAGCGCGCTTGGCCCCTCGCCGGAAACCGCCAGCGCGCCGGCCGCCAGGGCCGCGTGCGCCGCATCGGCTATATCAAGGCCGGCCAGCAGACCGGCAGCGAGAGCGCCTACCGTGGCATCGCCGGCACCGGTCGGGTCGACGATTTCGGCGGCAAGCGACGGCAGGTGGAGGATATTGCCGCCGCCGGACGTGACGACGCGCAACCCGTCCGCCCCAAGCTTCTGGACGACAGCCGGACCCATGCTGGCAAGGCGGCGGGCCGCATCCTCGTCCCCCATGCCGGGATACAGCAGGCGGGTTTCCTCGCGGCTGGGCGCGAAGACGCGCAGGGCCGGGACGAGCTGAAGAATGCCGCCGGGGTCGGCACGGGCGAAGGCCTCGCTGGTGTCGGCGACAACCGGAACGCCCTGCACGCGCGCGTCCTCGACAAGACGGGCAAGCTGGCTTACCGGCATCGGGCCGGCGACAATCATGCCGAAACTGGACAGGTCTGCTGGCCATTCCGGCGCATGCTCGGCGCTCGATACCCACCATTCCGGGTCCCGGTAATGGGTCGAGACCCGGCGGCCGTCGGCGAAATGCCGGATATCGGCATGCCTCGACAGGGTGCTTTTACGGCTCAGGTGCGTCAGGTCGAGTTCGCCCGATGCCAGCGCCTCGATCCAATAACCCGGATAATCGGCGCCGACGGAAGCGGCGAGCGCCACCTCGGCTCCGGCATGGCGCGCACCCAGACCGGCATAAAGGCAGGCACCTCCCGGCATGCGCCGGCTGTGGCCCGCCATATCCGTCACGGTGTCGATCGACAGGTATCCGACGACCAGAAGCTTGTCCGCAGCCATCGCCTAGAGCCCCGTTCCGAGCAGCGAACGCCGGGTCAGCAGGCGGCTGACGCGAAAGCGCGTCTCGTCGTCCTTAAGGTGCCGCCGCGTGTTCGGGTTCAACCCCGACGCTTCGGCAAGGCGATACGCCAGCAGTTGCAGCGGCAGCGCCGTAACCAGCGGCGCCAGGACCGGATGGATCGGCGGCAGGGTGATCCTGTGCGTCGCCGTTTCGACGGGAGACGCCGCCGTGTCGATGACGAGCGTCGTGACGCCGAGGGCCGACAGCGCCCGGCAGGACTCGGCGGCGTAGTCCGCCAGGACCGGATGCGCGGCGATCACGACGACCAGATCGGTCGCCGGCATCGACCAGTACTGGCTGTGGGCGAACTCCTCCAGATCGGCCGACCACGACGGCAGCCGCGTCAGCTCGACCAGCTTGGCGGCGCCGTAGGACGCCGTGCCGGTGTCGGCGCCGGCCGAGAGCAGCCGGACGCCCGTGAACGGCATGCCGGTCACGGCGGGCAGCACGGCTTCGGAAGCCGCGAGCACCGCCCGCTGCGCTTCGACCAACCCGTCGGACAACGCCGGCGATGCCGCATCGGCGATACCGTCCGCGATGCTCAGCAAAGCCGCTGATGTGGCGGTGTAGCTGGCTGTTCCGCACAGGAAGCCGGCGACGTCGGCAAGGTCGAGCGAGACCTTGGTTCCCGCCAGCTTGCCAAGCTTGCCGCCGTCACCGTTAACTAGCGCCAGCAGCGGAATCCCTTTGGCCTGGACCAGGGTCGCCGCTTCCACCGTGCGGTCCACGTTGCCCGACATCGAGATCGCAACCACCCGGTCGCTCTCATGCAAGGTGTCGGCGCCGACCAGAAGCTCCATCGGGCCGACGGCGCGCCAGTCCAGGCCAAGGCCGGCGGCATGGGCCGACGCCGCCTGAGCCGCGAACAGCCCGTCGCCGCACCCGGTCACCAGGACGCGGCGGAGGGGACACGCGCTTCCCACCGCCAGGGCCTTGCCGGCCCGGCGGAACTCGCCGGACCGCTCGATCATGCTGGCGAGGACGTCCGGCTGGCGTGCGACATCCTCCAGCATAGGGGCCGGCATCGGTGACGGGTTCATGGCGGGACTGCCGGTCACGATGCGAACAAGCGGTCGAATTCCTCGACGATGGCGCCGCGCTGCGGCGCGATCTTCGACCAGTCGACCGTCTGGAGTTTCGCCACTTCACCCGCGTTGGCCGGCGTGTAATCGCGTGCCGCCTCGGGAACCTCGACGCCCGCGACGGTCGGCCCGAAGAAGTAGGGCGCGTTGGCCGCCATTGCCTGATACTCGGCGGACAGGATCTCGTTCATCCACTCGTTTACCAGATCGGGATGACGCGTCCCCTTGATCGCCGACATGAAGGATACGACGGCGATCGGACCCGGTTCCGGCTTGACGAAGCGGATCGGCAGGCCCTTGGCCGCCGCACCCGCCGCATCGTTGTTCCAGATCGGCGCCATCACGATTTCCTCGCGTTCCAGCATCTGAAGTAGTTGCGTCGGGGAGCGCCCGACCTGCGGCTGAAGCTCCTTCAGCTTCGTCCAGCCGGGCGCCAGATCAGTTTCCGACCCGCCGAACGTCTTGGCCGCCGCCACCAGGAAGCCGAGGCCAAGATTGGAGGACGCGCGCGGTATCCCGACCTGTCCCTTGAACTCGCTGGCCCAAAGATCCTTCCAGGATGCCGGTGGCGCCTTGACCAGATCGGAGTTATAGGCGATCCCGATCAGCGAATAGCTGGCCGGCACGCCGTAGCCCTGGCTCTTTTCCATCAGGGAGGGAACGACGTTGGCCGCGTTGGGCACCTTGGCCGGGTCGAGACGCTCGATATTCTTGTCGGCGATGGCGATCAGGTGGGGCGGCTCGCCGTTGGGCATCGCGTCGAACGGCGAATAGCCCTGGGCGGCCTTGATCTGCGCCACCACGTCCTGGCTCTCGCTGGGGACCAGCCGGATGGTCAGGCCCGGATGCTTCTGCTCCATACGGCGGGCGAGCCACTGGTGAGGCTCCTGAAGGGATCCGGCGAAGCTGACGATGACGAGTTCTCGGGCGCCCTGCGCCCGGACGATGCCGGGCGCCGCGAGAAGGGCGCCTGCCGTTGCGGCGCCGTGCAGGAAGCGGCGGCGATTGATGATCTGGGACATGGCGGAACTCCGGGAAGGTCTTGGGCTGGGCGCAGGCGCGGTTCAGAAAGCAAAAGTACGGTCGAAGCGCTCGACGAGCTGGCCGCGCACGGGCACGATCTTCGACCAGTCCACGGTCTGGAGCGCCGTGACCTCTTCGGGCGTCGAGGGGGTATAGGGTGCGGCATCGGCCGGGATCTCGACGCCCCGCACCGTCGGCCCGAAGTAGAACGGCGCCGCTGCGGCCCGCGTCTGGTATTCGGGACTGAGGATGCCGTTCATCCACTCAGCGACGAGGTCCGGGTGGCGGGATCTGGCGAAGCCGGAGAAGTAGGAGATGATCGCCACCGGCCCCGGAGCGGGCTTGACGAAGGCGACCGGCAGGCCCTTGCCGGCGGCTGCCGCCGTGTTGTTGTTCCAGAGCGGCGCTATGGCGATCTCTTCCCGCTCCAGCATTTGCGTCAGTGCCGCCGGCGACCGGGCCGCCTTGGCCTCCAGTTCCTTGAGCTTGGTCCAGCCCGTCTCCAGGTCGCCCTCCGACCCGCCGAACGTCCTGGCGGCTATCGCGAGGGTCGCGAGGCCGAGATTGGAGGATGTCCGCGCGATCCCGACCTGCCCGCGATACTCGGGCTTCCACAAGTCCGCCCAACTGGCAGGCGGGGTTTTCACCAGATCGGTGTTGTAGGCGATGCCGACCAGGGAATATGTCGCCGGCACGCCGACGCCGCCGCTTTTCGTGACAAGCTCAGGATAGGCATTGGCAAGGTTCGGGATCGCGGCGTCGTCGCGCTTGGAAAGGTAGCCTTCCCCGATGCCGATCAGATGCGGCGGCTCGTCGTTCGGCCCGGCGTCGAACGGCGAGTAGCCCTGCGCGGCCTTGATCTGGGCGACGATATCCTGGCTGTCCGACGGCACGAGGCGGATGGACAGCCCCGGATGCCGCGCTTCCATCCGGTCGGCAAGCCAACGGTGCGGTGCGGACAGGGCGCCGGGATATGTCACGATCACCAGCTCGCGCGCATCCTGTGCCGCTACCGGCTTCAGACCGCCGAAGGTGGCTGCCGCACCGGCGCCGAGCAAGTAAAGAGCGTGCCTTCTACCAATATCCATGCGGAATTCTCCAGAAACGAAGTAAGCATGGGCCTTCATGCGCGGCAGTTGAAGCCGGGCGATGTAAAGCAGGGGCGGACCGGATCATCGGTCGAGAGATCGGTGTGCGGATGCCCGGATCGATAGGGAAAGTTGAAGTCCGGCCGGATCGAAGATCCGCCAACCCTTTGATATCAGGGTCTCGACGCCGCTATGGCGGAGAGCAGTACGACGAAAAGCCGGCTCGAACGCGACTGCCACCGGGCGCTGCGCCGCCGTTTGGACGAGCAGCCGGGAAGCCGCGCGGGGCGCGGCAGGCTGGTCATCTCAACAGGTGCGAGCGTCGGATTCATAGCGACGATGCTTGCATAGACTTGCAAGCCATGCAAGAGAGTCTTGCGATTATTTTTGCCCATTTATGGGGCCGCAATTGCCTGCGGATCGTGCAGGGACACAGGGCTGCCGACGGCCGATTTGGAACTTCTTAGGAACGAACTAGTTTATAGTGTCCACGATCAAGGACTCTAAAGTTGCCTCAACCAAGCTCAGAGAAAAACATCAACCGACCTGCCCTGGAGGAAGGTATCAGGGAATTCATCCTGGAGCGGAGCTTTCCGTGCGTCGGAGCAAAATCGGCCGTTCAGAACGGAAGGTTAACGGTTTACGTTGCCCGGAGCATCGAAAGTTCATGGGATGACGTCGCCATCCAGGAAAAGTTGATGCGCTTTGCTTGGGATTACACGCAGGAACCGGCACTCTTCACCAGTTTCGCCGTCGTTTTCGAAGGCCCGGACCACCTCGGCGAGGAGGAGTTCGAGAGCAGCCTATGGGATCGCGTCCAGTCGCTGACCGACAAGGATTCCTGGCGTGGGCAGGATCATGACCCCCGGGTGAGCGCCGACCCGGACGATCCTCATTTCGCGCTGAGCTTCGGCGGGCAGGCGTTCTTCGTCGTCGGCCTTCATCCGCAGGCCAGCCGGCCGGCTCGCCGATTTACCCATCCGACGATGGTCTTCAACCTTCATGACCAGTTCCAGATGCTGCGCGGCCAGAACCGCTACGAGAAGCTGCGGGAGGCCATTCTCGACCGCGACGTGAAGCTTGCCGGCGACGTCAATCCGATGCTCGCCCGGCATGGCGAGATCTCGGAGGCACGGCAATACAGCGGCCGGATCATCGAGCCGGAATGGGCATGCCCTTACAGCAGGACGCCTGCCACGGAAGCGCGTCCCGATCCGCTCGCCGCTTTGAACTCTTTCCTGGGGCGGACATGATGTTTGAATCCAACGAACCCGTCGGCATCATCCCGCCGCGCAGCGGCGCAGCGTTCGAACTCGAGGCGGGCGACGAATTGACGGTGATCGACCCGGAGGGAGGACAGGTCGCCGACCTTCTTGCGGTCTCGCGCGAGGATATCCGCGAGATGCTCTCGTCGGGGAGAACCCTGGACTATGCCGAGCGGATCTACCTGACGACGCACGACAAGCTCTACTCCAACCGCTCCAACGTGATGCTGGAGATCGTCGAGGACACCGTCGGACGGCATGACTTCCTCCTGACGCCGTGCAGCGAAGCAACCTTCCGGCTCTGCTACGACAACGAACCGCCGCATCCGGGCTGTCACGGCAACCTCGCGGCGGCCCTGCGGCCCTACGGGATCGAGGAAGACGCCATCCCCGTCGCCTTCAACTGCTTCATGAACGTGCCGGTGGACGGCCAGACCGGCAAGTTCAGGGTGCTGCCGCCCCTGAGCAAGGCAGGTGATCGCATCGTCTTCAAGGCGCGGATGGACCTCGTCATCGGACTGACGGCCTGCTCAGCCCCGGCGAGCAACGGCGGCAGCTTCAAGCCGATCCATTATTCGGTCAGGAGGGCCGAGGACTCGCAGTGATGCCGGATACAGGAAGGTCCGGCATCTGACGTTCCAGCAACCATCCTACGACTGACCACCAAGGATCACGCAACGCAGGACATAAGTCACCGTGGTCGTGGATTGGTAAGTCGACCAGACCGGGTAGTAGCACGCGTGGTTCTGACCATCCGGGGAGGCAGTCGGCAGAATTACGCTCGGTGCAACCGAAACCCACTGTCCTTCGATCTCGACTTCATGCCCGGATTGGGCGGTATACCTGTGGCCGACCGGACGGCAGTCGCGGTCGTTGCAGCATGCTTGGCCGTTCCGTGTCGTCAGCCCCTCGTACATGTCATGGGCAGCGGCCGGTCCAGCGGTGGCAAGTATCAACAACACCGCCGCGTAGATCCTTTTCGTCTCCATTTGCCAGGCTTCATAATCGTTATCGAATAAGCGCAACCATGTGACGCGTGCAGGAATAATGATTCAACAATCAGTTCACGACACTAAAGATCTCTAAAGAATATCTAGTCAAAATTTATATGTCGAAAGTGATTGTCTTCAGTAAGAGGACATTATTTGCATCTTATATGAACAGCGATTCGATGGGATAATGCGCCGGCTATGCTGCAGAACGCATTGATCATGCGATCCGTGGCTTCGTCTAGCAAGGCCATGTACCTGTCGAGACAACGACAGGTTTCCAGCCGGAGCGGTAAAATCCTCTGAAGATTCCCGATGCAACGCGGGCTTTCCGCAATTCGGGCCGAGGAGGAATGCCATGGATTGCTCGCGTTCGACGCCGCCGGCCGGCATTCCGCGCCGCGGCTTCCTGAAGACCGCGGGCGGCTCGGCCGCTCTCGGGGTCGCCTCCAGCTATCTCGGAGCGCCGTTCCTCGCCTCCCCCGCCATGGCGGCGACGACCACGTATCAGGCGGAAACCGCCAGGATCTTCCGTGCGGTTCTCGAATCCATCCATGCAGGCTTCTCGGGCACCGCTTATGTCAACACCTTCCAGGAAGCCGGCAGCTACGTGGAATGGCTGGTGACCGTGCCGCGAGCCGTAACGGCAACCCTTGCCGTCCGCTTCGCCAACGGCACGACCGCCAACCGGCCGATGACGGTCCGGGTCAACGGCGCCGTCGTCGATCCGGCGCTGTCCTTCCCGCCCACCGGCGGCTGGCCGCGCTGGGCGGTGCGCAGCCTGACGGCGCCGCTTCATGCCGGCTCCAATACCGTCAGGCTGACGTCGAACACCGCGAACGGCGCACCCAACATCGACCTGCTGGACGTCAACGACGGGACCGACTGGGGCAAGGCCCTGGTCGATTCCACCATCGCCCGCAATCCCGATCCGGCGGCTTTCGGGTCCTGGACCTATTACAGGGGCTACTATCTGCTCGGCCAGTACCAAGTGTACCAGCGCACCCGCAACAGCCGGTACCTGCAATACCTGACGGCCTGGGTCGACCGGCATGTCGACGCCGATGGCAATATCGACATTTCGATCAACCAGCTCGACAACATACAGTCGGGGAACCTGCTGCTGATCCTTCACCGCGAAACCGGGCTGAACAAGTACCGGCTGGCGGCGGACAAGATCAAGAACACCCTGAAGACCTATCCCCGAACCTCCGACGGAGGATTTTGGCATACGACCGGTTTCACCGGCCAGCTGTGGCTGGACGGCACCTTCATGGCGCTGCCATTCCTGGTCCGCTATGGCAAGATGTATGGAGCCATCCCCAGTTCCTTCAACGAGGCCGTGAACCAGCTCCTGGTCTATGCCGCCCATCTGAAGCACCCGTCCAACGGCCTGCTCTACCATGCCTATGACGAGCAGGGCGACACACCCTGGGCGAACCCGGTCAGCCGGCATTCACCCGAGTTCTGGGGGCGCTCGATCGGCTGGTACGGCATGGCGCTGATCGACGTGCTGGACGTCCTGAACACGGACCATCCCCAGCGCGGCCAGCTGATCACCCTGGTGCAGGGTCTCGTCGCCGCCTTCGTCCGCCTTCAGGACTCCGCCACCGGCCGCTGGTACCAGGTCGTGGACAAGGCGACCGTCAGCGGCAACTGGCTGGAGACGTCTTGCTCCTGCATGTATGTCTACATCATCTCCAAGGCATTGGAGCGCCGCTACGTCACGGCCACGGCCGCCACCGCGGCGGCCGCGGCGCGCAAGGGGTTCCAGGGCGTCCTGTCCCAGATCTCCCTTGGCACCGACGGCCGCACCAACCTTCTGAACATCTGCACCGGAACAGGTGTCGGCAACTTGGCCTTCTATCTGGCGCGTCCCCGGATCACCAACGAGATCCACGGATTGGGCGCCTTCCTCACCATGTACGAGCAGTCGATGTTGCAGAACTGGCGATAGACGGGGCTGGTCATGACATCCTGCGGCCCCTGTGGTCGAAGGTACGGTCGAAGGCGTGGCCGGACACTCCGGACCTCGGCATCCGGGCAGGGTCGAGATGCTCCGCCAAAATGGCCATGTTCTTCCGGTTCGCCTTCCAGAACACGTCGGCAAGGTTGCCGACGACAGGGATCGCGCTGATCAGGCTGTCCGCGGCCACATTGCCGATCATGCGAGCGATGGTCGCCCGCGGAACGCCCAGCCGCCAGGCTTCCCGGATCAAGTATCCCGAGATGGCGGTGGTCGCGAGATTGCCGACACCGGGCACGAGGCCGAGCATCGCGTCGGCGCCGATGGTGAAATTGGTGCCCGGCACGCGGATGGCCGAGTCCATCGCCCAGGCAAGCCGCTCCAGCCGTTCACGCGCTGCGCGCCTGTCCGATATGCTATTGAAGTCGTCCTGATCGGAAAATAAAAAGGTAGCAGTCATTTGAACCCTCCAGATGGGGATGGAGTAACCATCCGCTCAGGTGAAGGGCTCCGACATCGCGATCAGCATAAAAAGCCGATCGCCAGAGGGGCCCGGAGCCATTGACCGAGAGATGGCCATGGCCAATCTCCTGTACAAGGGTATGCGCCGCGTTCACGATCAAGATATTTACCTACCAAGGGGAATGAATGCTTTTCGTTGTTCTCGATCTCTCGGCCATGGTCGCGGCACTTGCGGCGTCGTGGCTTTGGTTCATGTCCAGCCGGCAGCGGGTGCGCCGCATCAGCCGGGCCGAGACACTCGATGCCGCCGATTTGAACCGGATCATCGTGGCGATCAACCGAACCCAGATCCTCAACAGCCAGGCAGCGATGGCGGCAACCCTATCGGCTCTTTTCGCCGCCCTTCGGTTCGGTCTCGATGCGCTCGTCCGCTGATCCGTTCGCCGACGTCGTTTACGGCACCCATCGGCGCTCTATGGCCGCCTACGCCCGGCCCGCTCGACCACTCATAGTGTTTTCATTCTTTTTGCTTATGGTTTGGTGATGAACGGCATGTTCGAAACAGGGCCGTTTTTTCCAGCAATGCATCGATCCCGACCTATGTAGAGACCGAAACAGCCGCTTCCGAAGCTGTTCAGACCGGCAGTCGGTCAAGACCGCCGGTGCCCCAATCACTATGGGAGATAGCCAATGACCACGAACTGGATCATCGATACGGTCCTCATTCTTGTCGCCCTCGGCTCGATCTTCGTGCTGATGAAGGCTTCGCTTCAGAAGAACAACAAGATGGTCGGGGTTTGGGGGTCCGTGATGACGATGGCGGTCGCGGCGCTTCTCTGGCAGAGATTTGCCGAGTAGGAGAGACCCTGCGCCTGATCGGCGCTTGCACGAAGGCCCCGCAAGGCATTTGATTTCCCGAAGCCGGATTAATCAACGTTTCCAGGGAGCCAGCCATGACCACGCCGCCAACCATTCGATCGCTCCGCGCGCGGTCTGTGCTGGCCCCGATGCCGCGACCCTTGCGAACGGCCTCCGGTGCGATTCCGGCGGCATCCCTGGTCCTGATCGACGTTCAAACCGATCAGGACGTCGTCGGACGCGCCTATGTCTTCTGCTACACGCCGCTGATGCTGAAACCGGTTTCGGCGATCCTGAAAGAGATCGAAGGTTTGATCGCCGGCAAACCGGTAGCGCCTGCCGACCGCTTCCACGATCTGTCACGGACGTTCCGCCTGCTGGGGCGACAGGGCCTCGTCGGCATGGCGCTGTCCGGGCTGGACATGGCATTGTGGGACGCGCTGGGCCGCGCCGCCGACCGGCCGGTCGTCGAACTGCTGGGCGGGACCGCCACGCCCATACCGGCCTACGACAGCTTCGGCCTTGTCGATCCGGTCGCCGACCGGGCGATGCTGGAGCAGTCCATCGGCGCCGGCTTCAGGGCCATCAAGATCAAGATCGGTGAGGGCGGTGCCGCCGAGGACGCGGCCATGGTCCGCGCCGTCCGGGACATCATCGGGGCCGACATCCAGCTCATGGTCGATCTCAACCAGTCGCAGAGCGCCACCGATGCGATCCGCCGCATCGACCGGCTGGCCGACTGTGACCTGACCTGGGTCGAGGAACCGGTTGCCGCCGAGGACCTGGAAGGGCACGCGCGCGTCCGCGCCGCATCGCCGGTTCCCATCCAGACCGGCGAGAACTGGTGGTTCCCGTCTGATATGGCCCGCGCGATCGCGGCCGGTGCCTGCGACATGGCGATGCCCGATCTCATCAAGATCGGCGGGATCACGGGATGGCTGCGCGCGATGGCCCTGGCCGAAGCGGCCAGCCTGCCGCTTTCCAGTCACCTGTTCATAGAGGCGAGCGCCCACGTGCTGGCCGTCAGTCCCACCTGCCACTTCCTCGAACATCTCGATATGGCAGGAGCCGTCATGGCCGAACCGGCGCCTCTGGCCGGCGGCATGATCACGGCGCGCGGACCGGGGCTGGGCATGGCATGGAACGAGGATGCCGTAGCACGCTTCCTGGTGGCTTGAAGCTGTCCACCGGGGTCGCCGGTTTCATCCTCAACCCGTTCAAAGCCGCAGGAAATGCGGTAAGCTGACCGAAGCGATCGACGATCCGGTTGATCCAGGAGGACTGATGCAGGAAATCGATACCGTGCTGCGGGAGTTCACGGGCCGCAAGGCCCTGTTCACCTCGATCGACATTGCCAACGAGGTCAAGCGGCAGGGAACCTGGATCCCCAACCGCGATGTCGCCTTGTACATGCGCCAGCATGAATTGCTGGCGCCGGGCGGCGACTATCTCATGACGCTGACGACGGTTTCACTCAGGGACGGCAGGCCGGTAGAGGCCTATGTCTACCATCCCGCAGGCTCCCCGGTGACGGAATACGGGGAAATCCTTCAGTCGGCGATGTCGCCGCAGGAGTTCGCCGCCCTTCACCCGCCGGGCTCATGAAGCCCTGGTTTCCCGCTGTTTCCCAAGTAGAGTGGGCTGACCATTCGCGAAAAGAATGAAGCTGAAAAAATCGGAGGAAACCGCCGAATGACCGTGACCGTCCATCCAACTCAGCCGGCTCCGCTGGCGGAGGGCCTGCTTGCCCGCTGGCGGCGGATTCCCGTTTCCGTCATCGTCGACCTTGCCCCGGATCGCCAGATCGATCCGGGAGTGAAGCCGTTGCGTCCGGCGGACCTTCAGCCTGCCCTGTTCGGACGGGCCGTCACCGCCCGTTGTGATCCGCCGGACTTCGGTTCCGTGTTGCAGTCGTTGGAATTCGTCGAGCCGGGAAACGTCCTCGTGATCGCGGCGGAAGGCCACGCAGCCCACGCGATGATCGGCGACGTGCTCGGAGGGTATCTTCATCGCAAAGGTGCCGCAGGCGTCGTCTGCGACGGCGCCATCCGCGACACGGCGGGTCTGGCGGCCATGACCGGGTTTTCGGTCTACTCCCGCGCCGTGAATCCGCGTGGGCCGACGGGTGCCGCCAAGGGCGAAGTCAATGTGGCCGTCGATATCGGCGGCTGCACCGTCAACCCCGGTGACCTGATCATCGGCGACGGCGACGGCCTGGCGGCGCTGACGCCGGCGAACTTGGCGAGCCTGATCGACGCGGCGGAAGCCAAGCTGGCGCTTGAGGCCGAGTGGACGGCGCGACTGACGGCAGGCGATAGGGTCGGCGAGATATTCGGGCTGCCTTGATCGCTCCGCAGGCAGCCTGCCCGCATTCTCACGGGATACACGCCCACCGTTGGCCAAACGCCGATCTGATAACAGCGGCCTTTAAGCTTGCCCGTTGAATTCCGGAAGAGGTGTCGGGCTGAAGTGGCCCGACACCTCAGGACCAGTCGATCGAAAAACGGCAGGCATCGTCGCCGCAGGCCTCGCAGTCGATCTCATCGACCCTCACGTGATGCGACACAAGCACCTCGAACAGCCTGCGGAACACCGCGGCGTGCCATAAGCAGATAGGTGTCGCCGCATGTTCGCCCGCGCAGAGCGGGTTGTTGGTTATCTCCAGGATCAGCGGATTTCCACTGCGTGCCGAAAAACGCCCCGAGCCGGCGAAGGTCCAGGCATGGGCCTTGATCGCACCGACTAGCAACGACGCGGAAAGGGATGCCGGCAGCAGCTTCAGGATGGCTTGCGCCAATGCGGGGATCCGGGCTGCCAGCAGATAGTCCGCCGTCAGGCGACCGGCCTCGGCCAGCACCAGGGATGCCTGTTCCGCCGGCAGTTCGGCGCGGAGTGTCCGGTGCAGGGCTGCCACCTGCCGTTCGTCGACCATGACAGCAGGCGGGTCGGCAAGCCACCCGGAAACTCCGGCCCCGGCGAAGACCTGCGGCACCATCCCGTCGAACCCCTGCCGCGTCAGCGCCGGAACAAGCTGGGTGACCGCGTTAGGTCCGATGGCCGGCGCCGGTTTCATCCACCTCCTCCATCTGTTCCGTGCCGCCGCCGCAAGCCTTGACGGCCGTCCTCATCGCGCCCTTGGCCGCCTTGGCCTTCTCGCTCCGCTCGGCGTTCGATTCCCAATCGGCCGCCTGGATCGGCATGCCGGTGCGGCTCTTGTCGAAATGGAAGTCCACGCTCTTCTTCGACTGCGGTCCCCAGTAGCCGACCTTGCCCAGATCGTAGAACTTGCGCTCGAAGCCGGATTTGAGAAAAGCCTTGAGGCAGCCGAACAGGTACCGCCGCCGCTGTCCCGTTCCCGACCAGGGATACGAAAACAAGGCTTTCCGCATGTAGAAACGCCGGTAATTGTTCATGACGCGGTCGAGAAGTTCCGTCCGGTCCATCGCCTCAGGCTTGATGATCGGCGTCACGAAATTGTACTTTTCGAAGTCGAAGATCTCGACCTTGTCCCGCAGTTCCTGGAACAGCGACGTGAAGGGCCACGGGGTGTACATCGCCCAGTTCGCCAGATCCGGCTTCCAATCCAAGGCCATCCGGTAGGTTTCTTCGAGCGTTTCCGCCGTTTCGTTTTCAAGTCCGACGATGAACTGGGCTTCCACGACGATCCCGGCTTCCCGCAGAAGGCGGATCGCCTTCTTGTTGTCGGCGACCTTGGTCTCCTTGTGGAACCGGTCGAGTTTCATCTGAGCCGCCGCTTCCGTGCCCAGCGACACATGGATCAGGCCCGCCTCGCGATAGAGCGGCAGGAACTTCTCGTCGCGCAGGATATCGGTGACGCGCGTGTTGATCCCCCAGAGGACCTTGCCGGGCAGGTCGCGCGCGATCAGTTCGTGGCAGAACTCGACGAACTTCTTCCGGTTGATCGTCGGTTCCTCGTCGGCAAGGATGAAGAACCGGACATCATAGCGCTGGTACAGCGTCTCGATCTCATCGACGACTTTCTTCGGATCGCGGACACGGTAGTCCCGCCAGAACTTCCACTGCGAACAGAAGGAACAGGTGAAGGGACAGCCTCTCGCCATGTTGGGAATGGCGACACGGGCGTTGAGAGGGATGTATTTGTATTTCTCCCACTCCAGGATGCTCCAGTCCGGCGCGATGGCGTCGAGGTTCTTGATCGTGGGAGCCGCCGGGGTCGCGACGATCCGGGTCCCATCCGGGCCTGCCTCCGTGAAGGCGATGCCCTTGATGGCCTGACGCTCCATCGGCCACCGGCCCTCGTCGATCGTGCGGATGAGATCGATCAGGACCTCCTCGCCCTCGCCCCGGACGATCACGTCGATCCAGGGCGCCTCGCTCAGGACCTGCTGGTACATGAACGTCCCATGGATCCCGCCCAGGACGGTCACGGCGCCGGGATGCAGGTCCTTGACGAGCTTGAGCACGCCCTCCGCCTTGTAGATCGACGGGGTGATCGCGGTGACGCCGACCACATCGGGCTTCTCGTCCGCCAGGATGGCGCGCAGATCCGCATCCGACAGATCGTTCGTCATGGTGTCGATGAAGCGGACGTCGCAGAACCCGGCAGTCTTCAGCGCCCCGGTGAGGTAGGCAGCCCAGGCCGGCGGCCAGTTGCCGGCGATCTCGGCTCCGCCGGAATGGTAGTTCGGATGAATGAGAAGGATACGCAACGGTCATCTCCTCCATGTGTCATCTAAAAATGACACATGAATTCGTAAGCTATAAATGACATGGATCAATTGCGGAGCGGCAGGATGCCGGTGCGGCGAGGCGATCGCATCCGCTATCTGTAATACAGCGTGATCCTGCGGCCTTCGATCTCGTGGATATCGGCTTCTATGCCGTAGATCTCGCGGATGACGTCGGCGGTTATCATTTCCTCCGGCGTGCCGGCGCGGGCGACGCGGCCGTCGCGCATGGCGATGATCCGGTCGGAATAGCAGGAGGCGAAGTTGATGTCGTGCAGCACCAGGATGATGGTCTTCCCGAACTCGTCCGCCGTGCGTCGGAAGATGTAAAACGATCGCTTTACATCCACCCGCCATGGTCATACAGTCGTGCGTCATGGACAAGCGCAACGATATGATCGCCGGGGCGGTCCGCGCGTTCGATGCCGGGGGTTTCCGGGGCATCGGCGTCGATGGGATCCTTGCCTCCTCCGGAGCCTCGACCCGTACGCTCTACAAGCACTTCGGCTCGCGCGACGGGCTGGTGCTGGCGGTGCTGGAAGAACGGCACCGCGACTTCATGAACCGGCTCAAACCGCGTAGCGGACACGCCGACCCCATCGGCGAATTGTTCGACACGCTGGAGCACTGGCTGACCGAGCATGGGGCACGAGGCTGCATGCTCCTGCGAGCCCGCAGCGAATACGCCGCTGCTAACGAGGATGTCGTCGCTCTCGTGCGGCGGCAGAAGGAAGAGTTCGAACGGGAGGTAGCCCGGCGCGTTGAGACGGTGCTGGGCTACGCCGATGGCCGCCTCGCAACACAGATCTGGCTTCTGTTCGAGGGCGCGACCGCGGCCGCGAGCGTTTCCGATCTCTCCGTCGTAGGCGCGGCCAAACAGGCGGCAGGCGTCCTGGTGGCGGCGGCGCAAAGCCGGTCGCGATGAGGGAGCGGATCAATTTCATCGCGGCCGCCTTCGCGCTCACCGCTCTGACCTATGGTCTGGGGCGCTTCGCCTATGGGCTCCTGCTTCCCCACATCCAGCAGGACCTTTCCCTGAGTGCCACGGCGGCCGGATGGATCGGGGGCAGCGCATTCGCGACGTATTGCTTCGGCATCGTCCTGGCGTTCGCGGTCGGCGGCCAGCTCGGCGAACGCCGTCTTGCGGTACTCTCCGGTCTTACTGCGACATCGGGGCTGGCGCTCGTCACGATCGCGTCATCGGGCTGGAGCCTAGGGGCGGCGATAGCGCTCGCGGGGCTGAGCACGGGGTTGACGTCTCCTCCGCTCGCGGCGGCGGTAGCGCACTGTGTGGAAGAGGCGGAGCGTCCCAAGGCGAACGGCGCGATCAACGCCGGCACGGCGGCCGGGATCATCCTGTCCGGCCTCGCGGTGACGGCGTTCCCCGGCGGCTGGCGCGAACTCTACGCTGTGTTCGCGGTGATCGGCGCTGCGGTGACGGTCTGGCTCTGGTTCGCCATGCCGGCGGCTTCCGGCGAACGGAGATCGGGCGGCCTGTCCGTCGAAGGCCTGACGCGTCCCGGCGTCGGGGGGCTGTGCGCCGGCGCGTTCCTGATGGGCGCCGCCAGCACCGCGATCTGGACCTTCGGCGCCAACATCCTGCGCAGCGACCTCGGGTTTGCCGATGGCCGGATTGCGCTCGCCTGGAGCGTCCTGGGTGCCGCCGGTCTCCTTGGCGCTGGAACCGGGCTTCTCACCCTCCGCTTCAGGATCGGTCCCGTCCATCGCATGGCATCGTTCGTCATGGCCCTGGCCTTGATCGGGCTTACCGCAGCACCCCTCGCTCCGATGATGGCCTTCGGCGTGATGGGACTATTCGGCGTCGCCTATATCGTATCGAGCGGCGCTTTCTTGTTGTGGGGAATCGCCCTGTTTTCCGACCGCCCCGATTTCGGCCTGGGCCTGCCGTTCCTGATGGTAGCGCTGGGCCAGACGGCGGGAGCCCCGCTGTTCGGAATTGTATTGGATGCGGCGGGGAGCGGGACGGCGCTTCTTTCCTTCGCCGCGATCATGGCAAGCGCCGCGTTTTGGGTGCCAAACGCTGCCTTGACGGGCGAACAGGAGGCTGCCCGGCCTGGGAACATGACGTCCCTTCCCGAGACGCCGGCGGATTGTCGTTGAAGACGGCGGGGGATCATTTTCCGCCTGCCGGCGGACTGGGTTTGCCGATGGCAGAGGCGGAGTTCGCAATGAGCAGTAATACCAGGGGCCGAAGACATTGACCAGCGTGGACAGTGCTTGTTGGGCCACGGCCCAACCTACAGGCTCCTGCTTCGTAAGTTGGGCCGTGGCCCAACACTTGCCGACCGCCGGTCAAACTCTTCGGCTCCTGGTAAAAGAAGGCGCAAAGCCGAACGCTATATTCTTCCTTCGAACCCCTTGCGCCCGCTGTTCAGCATCAGGCCTGTCGAACGCCGCTGAAGGGATCAAGCATCGCGACTCCGGTAGGTGCGAAGTCGGAAACGTTGCGCGTCACCACCGTCAGCCCGCTTTCAAGTGCTGTCGCCGCGATTGCGAGATCCATTCCCCTGTTACCGATCCGTGCTGCCAGCCGTCCCCAACGTTTGGCGACACCGATATCCATGCCTAAAATCTGGTTGCTATAAATCCGCAAGGTCGTGTCGAGCCAACGGCTAAGCTCCTCCGCGAAGCGGGTATCGATCTCCCGCTGTTTCTCGATGCCGAGTTCAATTTCGCCAATGGTCACCACGCTGATGAACAGGTCCGATGGCGCCACCGATCGAATCCACGTCAAGACCCCAATGTCGCGATTGCGCTTGCGAAATTCCGACAACACCACCGTATCGAGCAGATACATCAAAGATCCGGATCGCGGAGCGCGCCATTCAGCTTTTCAAACCCGCCGTCGTCAGCCGGCATGGCAAGCAAATGGTCGGTAAAGCCTGGTACCGTAAAATGATCCAGCCGCTTCAAGCGGTCGTATTCCACGGCATCGATTACGACAACCGTGGGTTTGCCGTGCTTCGTGACTGTTTGAGGCTCATGACGAGCCGCCGCGACGACCATGCTGAATCGAGTTTTGGCATCTTGGATCGACCATGAAGTCATTGCCGCACCATAATCTGGCCAGAATTTCTGGTCATATCATGGTGCCGTTCCCGCTTTCGGTCAAGTCGCGCCCTGAAACCGACGATCGGCTTGCGATCGACGATGATCCCTGCCCGATCAGGCGTCGGATTCCAGCATGAAGCTGATGAACGGATCGGCGGCGCTGCCGCTCCTGCCGGTTCGGGCAACCCGAAAGCCCGCGGACTGAAACAGCCTCTGCATATCCTCGACACCGCGGCCGATGAAGCGGACAGTCGAGGTGGAACGCTCGTCCGAGTTCTCGCGCTCGAAGGTCAGCGTGGCTAGGTGCAGCGAATGAGGCGTGGGTCCTGGTTTCCAGTCGTAGCGGCATCGGAATGCCTCACCATCATGCCGGTTTTCGACGGTAGCCGATAGGAATCCCGCAGCATAAAGAGCTTCCCAATCGCGGGTGTTCGTCAGCAGATATCCGCCGGTTTTCAGAACGGCCTTCATGCCGTGCAGGGACGTGGTGAGGTAGTCATCGTAGGATCCCTGCCCGATCCCGTCCGGAG
Source organism: Skermanella aerolata KACC 11604 (assembly GCF_000936425.1). GTDB lineage: Bacteria > Pseudomonadota > Alphaproteobacteria > Azospirillales > Azospirillaceae > Skermanella > Skermanella aerolata. Next base: position 55,982 of record NZ_AVFK01000032.1, read on the forward strand.
CCGTGTAGATCGCGTGCGCGGCGATCACCACGTCGAACTTCCGACGCCATTCCGGGATCGAGGCGAGGTCTGCAAAGGACGAACACCGAAAGCGGTCGCCGGACAGTCCATGATCGGACGTCATGGCCCGGGCCGCCTCAAGCAGGCCTTCCGAAAGATCGGAGCCGTAGGCTGTCCAGGGACCGCCCTTTCCGACCGTCGGACCGCCTCTGTGCAGGGCAAGCACATCGTTGCCGATGCCGCAACAGGCATCCAGGACAGCGGCACCGGGCGGGACGTCGAGCATCCAGCGGTTCATCGCGTCGTCGCCAAGACGATCTCCCCTCACCTGCTCAGGCGAAAGGAGCGCCAGATATAGCCGGCCGATGTCCCGATATGCGTCATCCATGGCCGGACTCCCGGAACCTGACGGTCACGGATTGGTCTTTGAGTTCGCCGCCAGCCAGCCGTCGGCGAGGGATCGGTTTTCGCTCAGCCATTTGCGGGCGCCAGCCTCGGCATTGCCAGCCTGCTCGATCGTCAGCATGAGGGAGCCAAGTTGGGCGTCGCTCATATCCCAGGCATTCAGCCAGCCGAGGACTTCCGGAAAATCCTGTCCGAAGCCGGCGCGGCTCATGAGATGGATGTCGTCGCTGCCGCCGAAGTCGTTCTCGGTGTCTTCAAGATATTTGAGGTCGTACTGCGCGAAGGCCCAATGCGGGCTCCACAGGGTAACGACGATCGGGGCCTTGTCCCGGTAGGCCCGGGCCAGTGCGCTCATCATGCCCGTTTCGGACGAGTTGATCAGCTTCATGTCCAGGTCGTAGGTCTTCAGGACCTTCTCGGCCATCTGCATCAGAGAGGAACCGGGATCTATGCCGACGATGGCCGCCTGTTCCCCCGCCGCGGGGAAGTCGGTCTCGTGCTCGGACAATTCGCGGATGCTGTCGATCGAAACATAGGAGGGGACGACGAACCCCTGCCGCGTTCCCTTGTACCAGGAGTCATGGACCTCGATGGATTTGCCGAAGCGGTCCATGACCGACTTGTCTGTTTTGGGAAGCCATGTCTCGAGGCCAAGATCGATGTCGCCCCGGGCCAGTCCGCTGAACGCCAGAACGCGGTCGACGGACCTCAGCTCGGGCTGGTAGCCCCGTTCCTCCAAGAGGATCGTCCAGAGATTGGCGACCGCGATGTTTTCAGCCCAGTTCGTCATGCCGATGGTCATGTTCCGCTGCTGGGCGCTTACGGGATGCACGTTAATGGGATGCACGAGGAGGCCGAAGACCATGATCGTCGCGGCGACGACCGACATTATTCTACCCATCCCAAGCATCCTCCAATAGATCTACGATGTGTTTCCCGCGCTCGCCGACGATGCTGAAGACTTCATCCGGATTTAATCGGGTGTCTCTCCGAGAATGATGATCTCCAGCCTGCGCGGCCCATGGACTCCCTCGACCCGGTTCAGCTCGATATCGGATGTCGCGGACGGCCCGGACATGAAGGTCAGGGGGCGGGGAAGCGAGGTGCGAAGCGCCGCCACGGCTTCGGGCACCGATGCGACGATCCGCTCCACGGGAACGATGCAGACATGGAAGTCCGGCAGCAGGGTGATCGCCCGGCGCCCCTGTCCGACGCCGGCATCCAGGACGATGGTCCCGGTCTCCGCGATGGCGAGCGCGCAGCCGGTGACCACTCCGTCCACGGCATCCAGGTCGCGGTGGCCAAGTTGTCTGTGATCGCGGATGAACTCCGGCGGAAGCCATTCCTCCGGCAGATCGTCCGGGACGACGAAGCGCCCCCGCAGCCGTTCGAGCGCGTCCGCCAGTCCGGCAGCGTCGACCCGCAGCACGGTCGCCTTGTAGGCTTCGGCACGCTCGGCGAACCGGTCGACCAGTTCGGCTCCGTGCAGAGCGGCGGTTCGCCGGTAGCTCCGCGCGATGTCGATCTCGCCCGCCGGGTCGCGGGACAAGGCTTGACGGATGCGGCCAAGAACTTCCTCCCGTGCGGCGCTCACCGGCGCGTCCTCCACCAGTCGCGGAAACTCTGGGATGGAACGGCGGGCAGGTCGCGCGCCTTGGTCCACTGGCGCACCGGCCCGATCCCGCCGGTGATGTAGCCGTCGCTGGCGAACGGACGCTGGGCGACCCGCGCGATCTTCTGCGCCGTTTCCAGCAGTCGCGGATTGTCGAACATCCGGATCGCCGCTCCCATCGCCAGCTTCTCCAGGGTGAAGCCGCTCTGGGCCACCGCACGGGTCCGCAGATGCACCAGCACTTCGGGAATGTTGATCTTGACCGGGCAGACCTCGTAGCAGGCGCCGCACAGGGACGAGGCGTAGGGCAGCGAGGCGGCCGATTCCATCCCATGGAGCTGAGGCGTCAGGATCGCGCCGATCGGCCCCTGATACTCGGAGTGGTACGCATGGCCCCCCGTCCGGGAATAAACCGGGCAGATGTTCAGGCAGGCGCTGCACCGGATGCAGTTGAGCGTCTGGCGTCCGGTCCTGTCGGCCAGCACGTCGGTGCGCCGGTTGTCGAGCAGCACCAGATGGAATTCCTGCGGACCGTCGCCGGGCATCACCCCCGTCCAGAAGGAATTGTAGGGGTTCATCCGTTCGCCGGTCGAGGAGCGCGGCAGCAGCTGGAGGAAGACTTCCATGTCCTCCCATGTCGGCACCAGCTTCTCGACGCCCATCACGCTGACGAGGACCTGGGGCAGCGTCAGGCACATGCGGCCATTGCCTTCAGATTCGACGACGCAGATCGTGCCGGTGTCGCAGATCCCGAAATTAGCACCGCTGACCGCCATGGGAACGGTCAGGAACTTCTCGCGGAGATAAGTGCGCGCCGCGGCCGTCAGGTCCGACGGCCGGTCGGACAGCTCGGTCAGGCCGAGCTTCCGCATGAACAGTTCACGTATTTCCGCCCGGTTGCGGTGGATCGCCGGCACTAGGATATGCGAGGAAACGTCGTCGCCGAGCTGGATGATGAGTTCCGCCAGATCGGTTTCGAATGGCCGGATGCCGGCTGCCTCCAGCGCCTCGTTCAGCTTGATCTCCTCGGTCGTGATCGACTTGACCTTGATCACCTCCTTGACCGAATGACGCTCGGCGATCTCGATGACGATGCGGCTCGCCTCGGCGCCGTCGCGCGCCCAGTGGACCTGCCCGCCGGCTTTCGTCACCGCTTCCTCAAGCTGGACCAGATAGCGGTCCAGGCTGCGCAGCGTATGCTCCTTCAGCGATCGGCCGGCTTCGCGGAGGTCTTCCCAGTCCGGAACCTCGGCGACCACGGCGGCGCGTTTCGCGCGGATCGTCTGCGTCGCGTTGCCGATGTTGCGCCGGAGCTGGGTATCCGCGACGGCGCGCTTCGCCAGTTCCGGGAATGTGTGGCGTTCAGCGGCGCTCGCCATGGATGAAGTCCCCTTCGGTGGATGCCAGGATTTCCGCAAGGTGAACGGTGCGGACGCCGCTGCGGAGCCGGTGAAGTCCACCCCCGATATGCATCAGGCACGAGCTGTCCAGGGCGGTACAGATTTCGGCGCGGGTGCCGAGGACGGTCCGCATCTTGTCCGACAGCATCGCGACCGAGGTATCCTCGTTCTTGACCGCGAAGGTGCCTCCGAAACCGCAGCACTCCTGCGCATCGGGCAACTCGATCAGGTCGAGGCCGCGTACCGCCCGCAGCAGCTTCAGCGGCGCCTCGCCGACCTTCAGCGCGCGGAGCGAATTGCAGGTCGGATGGTAGGTGACCCGCCGGGGGTAATAGGCCCCGACATCCTCGACGCCCAGTTTCTCGACCAGGAACTGGGACAGCTCGAACACCCGCGGCACCAGATCGGCCACATCGCGCTTCAATGCCTCGTCGCCGGTGTCGACAAGGCTTCGAAGATAGGCAGTGCGGATGTTGGAAACGCACGACGAAGATGGCGATACGACCACCTCGGCATCCCGGAACGCCTTGACGAAACGGCGGATCAGGGGAATGGCCTCGTCGCCGTACCCGGTGTTGGAGTGCATCTGGCCGCAGCAGGTCTGGTTCTCCGGAAACTCGACGGTATGGCCAAGCCGCTCCAGTAGCCTGACGGTGGCGATCCCCGTCTGCGGAAACAGCGTGTCATTATAGCAGGTGATGAACAGCGCTACGCGCACGGGCGGTTTCCCTTCGGGTTGTCGGACAAGGTGCTGATCTCACCGGCTCAGGTAAGGTCAGGAGTGCTGTGGTCCAGGGTCCGCGCCGTCGGGGTCAGCGCCGTCGAGGCTCCTGTTGTGCTCGCGCAGGTCCTCCGTCATAGCGCCGCCGAACAGGGTCCAGGCGGTGAACGGCACTCCCAGAGCCGCGGCGTACCGGTCGACGTGGGAAGCGCGCTCGACATAGGCGGCGCCGGTGCCGACCATGGCCGCGGCGACCGCGGTGGCGCCGGTAATGCTGCGTTCACCGAAGAAGACCTTGCCCCAGCCGCTCGTCATGGCGATGTTGGCCGCCCAGAGCGCCAGCGCCGCATCGCGCTCGGGACTGCGAGGCTGCCGCATCAGCCGGTACGCCCCGATGCCCAGCAGCGTCGTGACGACGGGCCAAGCCGCGCCGAACACCGGGTCCGGCGGCTTGTAGGATGGCTTTTCGAGGCTTTCATACCAGTCCTTGATGTCAGGATGGGTCGGATCGGGACTGTAGCGCCGGCTGAACAGTCCGCTGAGAACCTGGACTCCGCCGACGATCAGGGCCGCTTTGCCCGGCGAAAGGGCATGATCCTTGTCACGGTACGCCTTGCGGTACCGCCGGTCGCTGCCGACGTCGGAACGTGCTTGCCGCGTGACCATCGTGAACTCCAGAAGCCAAATCGTCGTGTTGGAACAGCACGCCCGGAGTCTTGGTTCCGCCTTTCCGCGCCGGGCCGGATCATCCGTCGTCGTCAGGCCGTATCCGATGGATTGGAAATCGGAGCACTGGAAAAGCGGCGGTCGAGTTTCAGATCAAGGGTCTGGCGTTTCCGCCCCGCACCGTCGAAAGGCCCGCGATGCCGCACGATCACCGCATCCCCACCGGCTCCAGCCCGCTGGCCGTCAGCCGGCGCTCTCTCCTCGGCAGACTGGCGCTCGGCGGGCTGGCGCTGGGCACCACCGTGCTGCCCTGGCGCTCCGCTCCGGCCCAGACAGCGGCGCCGTCGTCCCGGCCGCTCGTCCGGCAGCCGCCGCAGGGCGAGTTCGTCATTCGCGGCGGGTATGTGCTGACGATGGAGCCGGGCGCCGCCGACCTGCCCAGGGGCGACGTGCATGTCCGCGACGGGACGATCGTCGCGGTCGGCGAGAGCCTCGCGGCGCCCGGCGCCGAGGTGATCGACGGCGCCGGATTCATCGTCTCGCCCGGTCTGGTCGACACCCACTGGCACATGTGGACCTCGCTGATGCGGAACATGGCCAACAGCGTTCCCGGCAGCGGCTATTTCCTGGTGGTGACCAGAACGGGATCGGCGTTCCTGCCCGAGCACATGTATGCCGGGACGCTGCTGTCGGCGGCGGAGGCGATCAACGCCGGCATCACGACCGTCCATGACTGGTGCCACAACATCCGCTCGCCCGAACACGCCCGCAGCGATGTCCAGGCCTTGAAGGATGCCGGCATCCGGGGGCGCTTTTCCTACGGTCCCTATCGCCCGCTGTCGCCCCGGCAACCGCTGGACGTCGCGGATTTCACGCGGCTGCATGACCAGTGGCAGGATTACGAGAACGGCGGGCTGCTGAGCCTCGGGCTAGGCTGGCGGGGCGTCCAGTCGGTCGTCCAGGAACCGGGCGGCACAGCCAAGCTGGTGCCGGGCGATCCCGCCGTCTACCGCGCCGATTTCGACGCGGCGCGGGAGCGCGGCCTGCCCGTTTCCCTCCATGCCAACTCGACCCCCGCCGACCATGGCCACGTCGCGGCGCTGGAGCGGCTGGGGCTGCTGCACGAGGGGTTCCAGGTCGTCCACGCCACCCACATCACGCCGGCCGAGGTCGAGGCCATGGCCAAGCGGGGCGCCGTCGTGACGCTGTCGCCCTTCTCCGAGATGACGATCGGCTACGGCGTCCCTCCCGTCAGGGCGTTCCTGGACGCGGGCGTTGCGACCGGCCTGTCGGTGGACACCACGCCGCTGACGGGAGATGCCGACATGATGGACATCATGAAGGTCACCCATAACCTGTTCAACGGTCAGGCCATGTCGGAATTCGGCACGACCGCGCGCAGGATGCTGGAACTCGGCACGCTGGAGGGAGCGCGCTCGCTCGGCCTGTCCGCAATCACCGGGTCGCTGGCGGCGGGCAAGCGGGCCGACCTGATCATGACCGCGATCCACGACCGCTCCCAGGGATTGTCGATGACGCCGGTCACGGACATGGCGCACATGATCGTCCACTCGGCCGGTCCCGGAGACGTCGATACCGTGATCGTGGACGGGAGGGTGTTGAAGCAGGGCGGCCGGCTGACCGCGATCGACACGGAGGAGGTCAAGCGCCGCGCCGCCGCCGCCAGCGATTTCGTCAGGAGCGCCGCACCCGGCTGAGATCCCGCCTATCGGCGAGGTTCAAGTGATGTCGCGAGCGTCGCCGGTATCACGTTCCTGAAGGTCCTGACGCACGAATTGCCAGAGCAGAGCGAAGCACGAGAAGAAGCCGACCGCCAGGAGGGCCGATGCCGGCGACTTCGTCTCGTCGTTGAGGCAGATCGTGACAACGGTCGACAGCAGGGTCACCGCGATCGCAACGGTGTTCGCGCCAAAGCGCAGGCGCTTGAGGGTGCAGTGGAAAGCCGGGGACATGCGCATCGGTTCCGGAGCGTAAATGGGTGGCTTGGCGAGAGGCACCCATTCTCGGACGGCGCGCTTAAGATATGATTGACGGATACCGGTGCGGGACCCCGGACACCCCGTCATGTCGGGGAACCGGCCTTCGCGGCCCAGCGGCCGATCGTGTGATATCTAGCAGGATCGAGGAACTCGGGGACGGTCGCGGCGAGGACGGTTCCCTCGAAGATTTCCGGCGCGGCCCCGCTCAGGGCGACCCTCACTTCCTCATCCTTGCCCGCCTCGGCAAGGGCGTCCGGATCGATCCACTTGAGCTGGCCCGCCTCGAAGCGGACATGGATGCGGCCCGTTTCCCGGTCGGCAATGTTGACCACGGGAAACTTCCGGATACACCGGCTGAGGAATTCGGTGTTGTTTTCCGCGGCCATCGCCGTCTGGTCCGGATAAACCTCCTCCGGCCCCTTCGCGTTGATGTTGATCTTCCGGTATCGCTCCAGGTTGAGTATGCACTTCACGTCGAGGATATTCATCTCGCCGCTCCAGCCGAAGGCAGCCGTGAGCGGTACTTCTCCACGAGGGACGCTGTTGTCCAGAAACTCGTAGTGAACGGGAACGTCCGGGTTCAGCGCCCGCCCGAACAGGATGTTCTGCATGCCGGTGAACGCCTCCACGTTATGCGCCAGCAGATCGTCCACGGCCTTGTAGCGGCCAAGTTCCAGGCCGCGCTGCCACGCGCGTTCGACGGTTTCCTGCGGGGGCGTGACCATCAGGGAGTAGCACAGCAGGTTGCCGAAACGGGATGGCAGGTGCTTGCTTTCATCCGAATCCAGCGCGAAGCTGTCGAACCGGAAGCGGTCGATCATGAGGTGCGAGGTCTGCTGCTTGTCGCCCTTGCGGACCAGATGCACGTCGAGCTTGCGGTCGATGATCGTGACTTCGTGACTGGTGAGCATCCCCGCGTATTTGTACAGCGGTCCCAGCGAACCGAAGTCGAGCAGAGCCCGTCTCCACGTATCGGGACTTATCAGCGCGAAGTCGTTCCACTGTATGCCCAGCTTCGCGGCCAGCTTCCTTTGCAGCGGCCGCATCGTGCTCTTTCCGGATGCCGATGCTCCCTTGGTCAGCATGGTGACGGGCTTGGCCTGATGGGGAAGCTCCCGAAATCCTTGCTGCTGTGCTACTTCATGAATTTTCGGTTCGAGATACCGGCTGATGACCTCGGCGCCATGGTCGTTGCAGGCGAGGTCGGTGGCGAGCGACGCCAGAAACGTGTTTTCACCCACGATACGGCCATGATGCAACCGGACGGCCGAGGCGACCCTTGCCAGCGAACGGTAAGCCGCCCTTTCCAAGGCCGCGTCGCTCGCATGCGCCCGCACCGCCCACTGGCCGACGATCCGCTCATCGCGGTCGCGCTGGCTTTCCACCGCAGGCCGATCCGGTTTCGCGGCCGATCCGCGGAACCATGACCAAAGACCGCGCGACGCCTTGCCTTGCCCGCTGGACGGGCTGGAAGAGCTGACCGAAGGACGGCCGAAGGCGGAAGCGAGTTCGCTTTTGATGAAGGTTTCCAGGTCGCTCCGCGTCCGCTTGTAAAGTTCGTCGATCTCGGACCGGTTCGGATCGACGGCCCGCTCCGACAGCGTTTGCGCCATGCGCCGCAGGTTCAAACCAAGACTGCCGACGCTGGCGTCCTCCGGGTCCGGTATTTCGTAATCGGCGGTGACGCGCACCAGCAGCTCATGCAGCGTCAGCCGTTCGGGCCGGAAGATCGCGAGGACCTCCAGAGGAAGTCCTGTGACGTCCCGGAGTTCCATCGCCCGGGTCAGATCGTGGAAGACATTCTCCGGCCGGAAGATGGTCGACAGCGCCAGCAGTTCGCGGGTGAGTTCCGACCGTATGCCCGGGTTCCAGGGGCCATGGACACGGTCGTCACTGTCGCGGTGAGTTCTCTGCATGGTTCCCCATATTCTGTCGTGGGACACTGCGCCCCGGAGCAGCCGCTCGTCCTAGAGCGGCTGCTCCGGGGCGTCGGATCGGATCAATACGCCGCGAAACAGTACAGCAGTCCGGCGCCTCCGGTACCCTTCAGCGCCTCCTGGCTGCACCCGCCCCGGCTCAGATGGGACGAGTTCCAGGACTTGGCGGGAGGGTCCTCGTTCAGCCCCCTGCGGTCGCTGTGGCCGACCATTGCGGCGCCGTCGGCGCCACTCTTCGTCCAATTGCCGCAGGTCCTGTCCTCGGTCCCGGCGAACGCCGTTCCGTCGGGCTGCGATCCGGTCAGGATGTCGTGCGTGTTCGGAGTGTCGCCACGCCCGTTGACGGCATCCCCTTTCTCGGTGAGCGCCGTTTCCTTGGTAAGGTTGTTGGCGTCGTGAAGATCGTTCACGTTCCGGGCGATGACCGTTGCCTTGGCATTCTGCCAAGGTCCCTGCCCGATGCGGTCACGCGCATTGACGGCGGGATTTCCGCCCATGCTCTGCGTGCTGAGATAGGCACGCCATGTCCGGCCTCCGGCTCCCGCCGCTTGAGCCAGTTTCTGGCAGTGCCGGTCGGCGCCTTCCAACCCGCCGAGATCGGCGCCCCGCCCGCTCCCGACGCTCGTGACGAAGAAGCTCATGCCGTCGTCGGCCTCGGCCTGGCGATCCATCGCGCAGGCACCCAGGCCTACCAGCAGCAGCGCCGCCGGCAAGCCAAATCGTGCAATACTCTTCATCTCGTTCCCCCCTTTTTTCACTCTTCTGTTTCTGTGGCTTCTGTTTTTGTGGCCGATTTCGCAGCCAGTTCAATCATCAGACAGTCTTGTCTACCTGCAAAGAGTTGATTTAGGAGGGGGAGTTGAATCGAGGCTATCGTGGACGCTGGAAACCCGTCCAGGTTCCTGTGCCAACTTTGGCTGCGACTGCTCTCAAGGCTGCGGTCGAAGTCGGTTTACTGCCTGGACTCGTCCCGCAGCAAACCTTCTGGCCCCACTTCCTTGATGTAGGGAAGGTCAAGCGTCGTCTTCATCGAGCGGGAATAGCGTACCCGGTCCAGTACCTTTTCGCGCGCCTTGAGCAGATGGGCACGCGCTTCCTGCGCAACGTCCGCCTTGTCGCGCCGCATCATGGCATCGACGATGCGGCGGTGCTCGTTGAAGAAAGGTTCTTCGTTGGGGAAGGCGATCTCCCGGCCGAACAGGTGTTTGCCGAAGATCATGATGCAGCGGGTCCGCTTGAGCGCCTCCACCAGCTCGGGATTGGGGCAATAGCTCAGGCAGCGGACATGCAGGTCCAGTTCCAGTTCGTCCAGGCCGTCCGCCGGCAGGTTGGGATAGCGCCGCAAAGCGTCGACCAGCCGACCGTCGACCTGTTCAAGTTCCTTCGTCGGGATCACCTCGGCCGCCTTGGACAGGGCGACGGGTTCCAGATGCTCGCGCAGTTCGTACAGATAGTTGACGCGGTTCTCATCGAGCGAGACGCTGTACCAGCGGGAACGCTCGTCCTTGACGATCAGTCCGTTGACCTGGGCATGCATCAGCACGTCGTGCGTTACGGTCCGGCTGACACCGTAGTGGCTGGCCAGCTCATGCTCGTTGATGCGGAAGTGGCCATACAGAGCACAGCGGATCAGCTCGCTTTCGACGGGGTCGTAGACGTTCTCCCATGCCCGCTCCTTGAGCCCTCCGGCCTCCCGGTCGTCCAGCCCGAGGGAGCGGGCGGTGATCGGTTCCCGGATCACGCTGTCCGCGCTGCCTCCGACGACGAAGCCCCTGCCATCGAAGCGGCTGATCATCCCTTCGCCATGCAATTCCGCGAAAGCCTGCTTGATCGGCCCCCGGCTGGATCCCGTAAGGTTCGCGACATGCGTCTCCAACAGAAGCTGTCCCTTAGGAAGCTTGCCGGAGACGATGGCGTCGCGCAGAAGCGATTTGATCTTCGCCGCCAGACGGGTGGTTTGCAGTTGCGTCGGTGTCGTCAGCATCGTCTTCAAACGGCCCTTCGAATCTCCTGTCGCAGTAGTCGTGCGAGGACCACCATCCGGCCAGCATACCTGCAACGAACGCCTGCCATCAGCAAAATCCTCGACACGGCATCAGCCGAAAGCCGTAATTTGCCGCCCCGGCCCTACCGCGCCCAGCGCAGAACCAGCGGATCGAGGCGTCTGGCCGTTTCCATCAAGCCGGCACGGGTCTGCGGATGAAGCGGCTGCAAGGGATGACGCACCGCCTCCGATGCGATCACGCCGCCTTCCTTCATCAGGGCCTTGGCGGCGATCAGGCCGGTCTGGCGATTCTCATAGTTGATCAGCGGCAGCCACCGGTTATAGGCATCAACGGCTTCCTCGCGGCGTCCGTCCCGATAGGCATCGACGATCTGGCGGATCCCGTCCGGATAGCCGCCGCCGGTCATCGCTCCGGTGGCCCCGGCATCGAGGTCGGGGAGAAGGGTGATGGCTTCCTCTCCGTCCCATGGTCCCTCGATCGCGCTGCCGCCAAGCTCGATCAGCTCGCGCAGCTTGGAGGCGGCGCCGGGCACTTCGATCTTGAAATAGGCGACGTTGGGGATTTCCTTCGCCATCCGCGCAAGGAAGGGCGCGGCCAGGGCCGTGCCGCTGACCGGTGCGTCCTGGATCATGATCGGAATGCCGATGGCGTCCGACACCATCCGGAAGAAGTCGAAGATGCCTCGCTCCGGCACGCGGATCGTAGCCCCGTGGTAGGGCGGCATGATCATGACCATGGAGGCGCCGGCCTCCTGCGCCCTGCGGCTGCGCTCGGCGCAGACCCTCGAGCTGAAATGCGTGGTGGTCACGATCACCGGAACGCGACCGGCCACGTGATCGAGGATGGTATCGATCAGGAGCGTGCGCTCATCGTCGGTCAGAACGAACTGTTCGGAGAAATTGGCGAGGATGCAGAGGCCGTCGGACCCGGCATCGATCATGAAGTCGGTGCAGCGCTTCTGGCTGTCCAGATCAAGTTCGCCGCGATCGTCGAAAGTGGTCGGCATCACCGGAAAGACGCCGCGGAAACGAGGTTGCGGATCTGCTGTCATGGGGTCGTCCCATCCTTGCTGAAATTGATTTGCCGGTGCCGGGGTATCGGTCAGTCGGCGCGTACCTTGACGCCGTTGACCTGTCCGAGGACGTCGAAAAGGTGAGGAACGTACTTGTCGCCATGCCCGAGATTGGCGGCGAGCAGATAGGTCTGGTGGACGGCCTGGGCCGCGAAGGCCGTCGTCGGCGCCGACTCCGCAAGGCGGGTGTAGGAACGCATGTCCTTGACCGCATTGCGCAGGGTGAACTTCTGCCCGGAATCGTCGCCGTCCAGGACGAAGGGGACGACCCGGTCGTAGGTTCGGCTGTGGGCGCCGCTGAGGCGGCACAGATCGGCGAAGGCGCGCAGGTCCAGACCGACCTTGGCGGCGGTGCAGAAAGCCTCCGCGAGCAGCACGGTCGTACCCTGGGCGATGAAGTTGTGTATCAGCTTGGCCTTGTAGCCGGAGCCGAGCGGACCGACGTGGTGGATGGTTTCGGAATAGGTCTCCAGCACCGGGCGCACCCGGTCCAGAACCGCCTCGTTCCCGCCGGCCAGCACGTTGAGCCGGCCTTCGGCCGCTTCCTTGGGCGTGCGGTTGACGGGAGCGTCCATGAAGAGCCCGCCCCGCGCGCGGATCGCTTCGTCCGCCTCGGCGGCGAAATCGGGGTCTCCCGTGCTGCTGTCGATGACGATCAGTCCGTCATGCACGCCTTCCAGGATGCCGTTCTCCCGGAAGAGCGCGTCGCGCACCTGAGGCGTGCCCGTAACGCAGACTATCACCACATCCGATCCGCGAGCCAGATCCGCGGCACTGGCGGCCTCGACGGCGCCCTCCGCCAGGAGCACCTCGACCGGCTGGCGGTTGCGGTGCGCCAGAACGGTAACCGGAAAACCCTTGCGGAGGATGTTCGTCGCCATGGCGGCGCCCATCAGTCCGAGGCCGATGAAGCCTACCCGCGTCGTCTGGCTCATGAGAGCACTTCCTTTTCAAGAGGCGTTTCCGCCGGGAACCGCCGCACCGGCGCCAGTGTCACGCGTTTCTTCTCCTCGAAGCGAGGGGCGGAATTGCCGGAAACCTCGGGATGTCCGGGCCAGCGGATATAGCCGGCGTCGAGCTGGGACAGGTCGGAGCACCCGAGGAGGCCGACGACCCGGTCGACCTCGGTCTTCAGCAGGTTGATCGCATGGGCGACCCCGGCTTCCCCGCCGGCCGCCAGACCATAGGTGGTCGCACGTCCGAGCAGCACCGCGTCGGCTCCCAGCGCACGGGCCTTCACGATATCGGAACCGCGCCGGAAGCCGCCGTCCAGCATCACGGTCAACCGGCCGCCGACCGCGGCAGCCACTTCGGGAAGGATCTCCATGGAGGAGACGGCCCCGTCCAGCTGCCGGCCGCCGTGGTTGGACAGCACGATGCCGTCGGCGCCCGTATTCACGGCTGTTACGGCATCCTCGGCGCACATGACGCCCTTCACGATCAGCTTGCCCGGCCAGATATCGCGAAGCCACCGGATATCCGACCAGTTGAGCGAGGGATCGAGTTCCTTGGATATCGCCGACGCCGCACCCTGGACGCTGTCCTGGCCGGGCGGCAGCATGTCGCCGAGATTGGCGAAACGCGGCACGCCATGCGGCACGAGCACGTCGAAGATCCAGCGGGGATGAAGCATCACGTCGATCGTATTGCGCAGGTCCAGCTTCAGCGGCCGGGCATAGTTGCGCCGGTCCCATTCGCGGTTGCCGAAGATCGCGCTGTCCGTCGTCACCACCAGCGCCTCGACGCCGACGGCCTTCATCCTGTCCACCAGACGTGCCGCGTAGTCGCGCGTTCGGTACAGGTAGAGTTGCATCCAGACGCGCCCTCCCGCCCTTCGGACCACGTCCTCCAGCCGCATCGTGGAGGCGTTGCTGAGGATATACGGGATACCGGCGAACGCCGCGGCACGGGCGAGCGCCAGATCGCCTTCCCGGGTCAGCAGGCCGCTGAAGCCGGTAGGGCCGATCATGAAGGGAGCGGCGGACGGCTTGCCGAACAGATCGATCGCCTGACTGCGCGCGGAAACGTCGACCAGTGTGCGCGGTACGAAACCGATTTCCTCGAACACCGAACGGTTGCGCTTCAGCGTGACCTCGTCGTCCGATCCGCCTTCCACATACTCGAAGCAGAAGTTGGGGACACGGCGGCGGGCCACTTCCCGCAGTTCGTCGATGCTATGGGCCCGCCTGTAGTCCGTGCCCTTGTAAAGCCGCCGTTTCATCTCGCTCTCTGATTACCCGCCCGGTGCCGTCGTCCCTGTCGAACGCCATGAAACCCTTACTTGCCGTCGCGCACCTTCTGGATTTCGGCCTGCACTTCCGCGACGAGATCGGGGCCGATGCTCTGGGTGTACTTGTCGGTCACCGGCTTGACCTTCTGGCGCATGCGATCGATCTCCTCGACCGAAAGCTCGGTGATCTGCATGCCTTCGCCGCGAAGGGTCTGCATGGACTTCTCGTTCGCCTCGCGCGAGACCTTGCGTTCGTAAAGGCCGGCTTCGGTCGCGGCTTCCTGGACGATGCGGCGCTCGTCCTCGGTAAGCTTGTCCCAGATCTTCTTACTGAAGATGGCGACCAGCGGATTGTAGACGTGGCCGGTGGTGGCGGCATACTTCTGTACTTCGTAGAACTTGCTGGTTTCGATCGATGCGAAGGGATTTTCCTGACCGTCGACCGTGCCAGTTTCCAGCGCGGTGTAGAGTTCCGGGAACGGCAGTGGCACCGGATTGGCGCCGAGGGCGGAGAACGTGTCGATGAAGATCGGGATCTGGATCACGCGGACCTTGAGGCCGCTGATGTCTTCCATCCTGTTGATCGGGCGCCGGGCGTTGGTGATGTTCCGGAAGCCATGGTCCCAGTACCCCAGGCCGATCAGTCCCTTGTCCGTCAGCATGCCGAGGAGCCTGGTACCGACCGGCCCGTCCATCACCGCGTCGACTTCACGGTAGCTGGTGAACATGAACGGCAAGTCGAAGACCGAGAATTCCTTGATCAATCCGGTCAACAGGCCGGGGCTGACCAGCGTCATCTCGACCACGCCGCCCTGTAGCGAGGAAATAACCTGGGCGTCACCACCCAGCGAGCCGCCGCCGAAGGCCTTCGCCTTCATCTTGCCGCCGCTTTTCTGTTCCAGCAGTTCGCCGAATTTCTTCGCGCCGATACCATGCGGATGATCGATGTTCTGGACGAAAGCGACTTTGAAGTTGTGTGACTTGACGTCCTGCGCCAGAGCCGTTCCGGTTGCGAACATCGATCCGGCGAGAAAGAGGCTGGCCAGAGCAGTCTTAATGGTCATGTTCATCAGGCGTTTCCTCGTAGAAGCGTTCGTTTTTGGATCAACAAGTCAGTATCGGCCATATCTGCTTGTCATTTTTTGGTATTTTTGCTCGGACGAGCGGTCGACTGGAAGTATCAACAAAAGAAAAATTAGGTGCTTTGCTTATAGTAATAAAGCACAAGTGCTTTCATAGGCACTGGAAGTAAGTGTTTCTGAGGCGCTTTGAAGATTTTATTTTCTTTTTTCGTGCAAAACGACAGCATAGCAGATGCACATCCACTTTCTGGTCGGTTGGCGGAGAGGTCTGTCATGTAATTCGTTTGGAACGTATTCACCACTCCCTGCAAGCGTGGAAGACCTTTAACACCATTGGCTTTTGTGCGCAATAGCCATTTTTCAGGAACGCGGATTTGGGCCATTCAGGCCCGTTCCAGGTCGTCCAGGGCTTCGGGAGAAGCATCGGGGGGTACGCGGCACCGCAATGGTCGGCGCCGCGCACCCCCTCGGGTCGGAAGTATCGGCGCAAACCCGCGCCGAACAACCGGCATCAATTGCCAGCGCGCACCTTGGCGATTTCGGCATTGACCTCTTGCACGAGATCCTGGTCGAGGTCCTTGGTGTACCTGTCGATTACCGGCTTGATCTTCTCCTTGATACGTTCGACCTCCGCCGGGGAAACGTCATTGACGGCGACGCCCGCCTGTTTGATCGCTTCCAGCGACTTGACGGTCTGTTCCCGCGATACCTGCCGCTGATAAACGGCAGCCTCGTAGGCGGCTTCCTGGATGGCGGACTTCTCATCCTGTGAGAAGCGGTCCCAGGTCTTCTTCCCGATCAGCACGGATTGGGGATTGAACACGTGCCTCGTCAAGGAAACGTACTTCTGAACCTCGTGGATCTTCGAATAGTAAATCGTGTTGATCGGGTTCTCCTGCCCATCGACGACCTTCTGTTCGAGCGCCGGATACAGCTCCGGGAAGGGCAAGGGAACGGGATTGACGCCCAGTTCCTTGAAGATGTCGATGAACAGGGGAAGCTGAAGAACCCGGAGCCTGAGACCCTGAAAATCCTCCAGCTTGGCGACCGGATGGCGGCTGTTCGTCACTTGACGGAAGCCGTTCTCGAAGTAGCTGAGGCCGATCAGGCCCTTGCTCGAAAGCAACTCGTGCAGCTTCTTCCCGGCCGGGCCATCCACAACGGCGTCGGCTTCTTTTTCACTGTTGAAAAGATAGGGAAAATCAAGGATCGCCGTGTTCTTGTCGATGCCGGCCAGGACGCCGGTATTGAGGACCGTCAGGTCCAAGGTGCCGCCCTGAAGGGCCGAGACCGTCTGGAGATCGCCTCCCAGCGTGCCGCCGGGGAACAATTTGACCGTGATCTTGCTGCCGCTCTTCTGCTTGACGAGGTCGCTGAACTTCGCGAGTCCCAGCCCGACGGGGTGGTCGGCGGTATTCTGGAACGCGAACCGCAAGGTGCGCTCCTTGAAGTCCTGGGCCTGTGCTCCTGCCGTTGCGAACAGGAGTCCGATGCCGATCCCGAACGCTCGGATGTTCTTCTTGCTCAGTATCTTCTTGTTCATGGTCGTTTCCTCACTTTCATCTTGATTGAGCCGTCGGCGTCCCGGCATGTCGCGCCGCCAGCAGGGTCTGGGCCGCTTCGCGCAGACGGCGGAGATGGGCAAGCGGCGACGTCCCCGTGCCCGGCGGCATCGGGACCTCGACCGCGAAAGCGACGGTCTTCGGCAAGCCAGCGACGAGTTCGGCGATAGGCAATCCGCCATCTCCGGGAGCCAGACGATGGTTCCGGGCCTCGTCGATGATCCGATCGGTCGGTGGCGCCTCCGCCGGCGCGTCGCATAGCTGGACGCTGCGGATGAGCCAAGGATCAAGCACCGCCACATCCTCGGCCGAACCGCCCGAGCGGAAGAGATGAAGGGCATCCAGCAGGACGGCACCGTTGGGGCTTCCTGCACGCCTCACGACTTCCACCGCCTGCGTCAGGGAGCCCACTTGCCTCCAGCGCATGAATTCCAGGTCGACGGCAAGTCCGAACCTGCCGGCGAGTTCGCATATCTCGGCGAACCGAGCCGTCAGCCGCGCGGAATCTGGATCGTCGCCGGAGACGTTGACGCGTTGCGCCCCCAGATCGGCGGCCGTCTCGAACAAGGGTTCGCACCGTGCCACGTCGATATCGGGGGTAAGTGGAATGAACTCGACGTCGTATACAGCGACGCCGGTATCTTTCATCCGCCGAAGCGTTTCCCTCAACGCCGCCGTTCCCCTGTCCAACGGATAGCTGATGGCGCCCGGCGCGGCCGGGTTCAGACGCAACCCCACCGCCTGGTATCCGGCCTCGCCCGCGATGGACACAAGGTCCGGGGGAGCCATGTCGAGAGCGGAGAGGTGGGATAGAGACAACGGCAGTCCAGTCGCGGGCAGTTCTGTCATGGAAATATCCTGATGGGCGCCATCCGGGGACGCTGCTCAATACGTCGCGCGTCCGCCGCTCAGATCGAAGACGAAGCCAGTCGTGAAGCTGCATTCGGGTCCGGCTATCCAGGCGACCATCGCCGCGATCTCGGGGATCTGAAGGAAGCGGCCCATCGGGATCTTGGCCTTGCTCGCGGCGATATGCTCCGGCGTCATCTCGCGCAGCAGGTCCGTCTCGGCCATGGCGGGTGCGATGCAGTTCGCCAGGACGCCATCGGCGGCCAGTTCCTTGGCAAGCGATTTCGTGAACGCTATGACGCCGCCCTTGGCGGCGGAGTAGGCCGAGATGTACTGGACACCGTCCTTCCCCGCCATCGATGCGACGTTGACGATGCGCCCGTAGCCACGCTGCCGCATATGCGGGACGGCGGCCCGGCAGCAATGGAACACGCCGTTCAGGTTGATCGCGATAACGCGGTCCCAGGCATCGGGAGGATACTCCCAGGCAGCGACGACGGGGCCATTGATACCGGCATTGTTCACCAGAATCTCGATCGATCCGGCAGCCTCTACCGCCTCGGAAAACGCCTTTTCCACGGCAAGACGATCGGAAACATCGACGACCTGGGTCAACACGGGCTCGAAGCCGGCCTTCCTCCGGTCGAATTGCGAGAAGTCCACATCCCACAGGATGACCCGGCACCCCTCCTCGGCAAGCCGCTGCGCGATGCCAAGGCCGATGCCGCGCGCCGCTCCCGTCACGATAGCCGCTTGCCCTCTGATGTTCCCTGCCATTTACGTCGTTCCCGATCAACTACCATACAGTACCTCAGTAGAAATGAGCCGGAACGACCTGTCTGTCAATCTATCTTTTGCGACTATGTTTTGCATTGGCAGCGCCTGGAATGTAACTTCTTGTAAATATTGATGCAGATCAAGTCATGATTGTATGGCAGTTGGGAACAGGTGCTGCCTTGCAACCGCTTATGCGGCTTTTGGGAACGGCGGCAATGTGCTAAACTCTGAATGCTAGGATACAGAAACGGACGGAAGCCGAATGCGCCCCTTGGAGCTACATCGCAAGCCGTCACTGGCCGTCGTCGTAGCCGAAAAAATTCGGGATGCCATCGTCAGCGGCGAACTTGGGCTGGGCGAGGCTGTATCCGAGGACAAGCTTGCGGTTACGCTCGGCGTAAGCAGGACCCCGGTCCGCGAAGCCTTGACCTCGCTGCAACTCCAGGGCCTCATCAACATTCAGCCGCAACGCGGCAGCTTCGTCTTCCAACCGACCGAAAGCGATGTCACCGAGCTGTGCGAATTCCGGGTCATGACTGAAACGCGCGCGATGTGGCTGGCCCATACGCGCGACCGGAAGCAGACGCTCCACCAGTTGCAGGAGGCGGCGGATGCCATGGAAGCCGCCGTGGCTGCCGGTGACGACCAAGCGTCCGCCAAGGCCGATGCGTCGTTCCACGACGCTTTCTTCGCCAACTGCGGAAACCAGTTTCTCGTACAGGCTTATGGCCTGATCTCGGGGCGCATCAGCGCCATCCGCGTTCTCCTGCTCCATCCGACGGCGATCCGCAGCCGATCCATCGAAGAGCATCGGGAAATCGTGGACGCCTTCGGCGCTTCGAATTTGATCCGGGCCGAGGCCGTGCTTGGGGCGCACATCATGAAAATGCGCGTCGGATACGGCGAGGCCACGCGGATGGGACTGGTCAAGGGAACAGCCGCCCAGAGGCATGGCAGCTGACCGGTCCGGGGGAGGATTGCCTGTTCACCATTCAGGCGCTCGGGCTTGGCCAAGATCCAGAAAGGCCGGAACCGGCGCTGCACGTTTCGGAAGTGCCCTCGCCTGCCCCGACTTTCCCCAGGACGGTTCTGTCCGGTTATTCCGTCATGTCCGCGAGGGCGAGCAAGGTGGTAAGCGCCATGCCGAGTTGCCGAACGCTTCCGCTCTTCTCGACATCCAGAAATTCATCGAGCGAGTGCTGGCGGTCGCCGATCCCCGAGGCGATGGTAACCGTGGGAATGCCCATGCTGATCGGCACGTTCGCATCCGTGCTTGCCGAGACCAGTTTGGGTGTCCATCCATGGGCGGCGACGGCGGCCACGGCTACCCCGACGATCGGCTGGTCCTCGCTTGTCTTGCCGGATGGCCTGTCGCCCACGAGTTCGGTCACGGCCGTGATCGATCCGCTCTTCGTCGAGCGGGTGGCATTCTCGGCCTCGGCCGCCTTGCTCACGATGTCCAGGAAGCGCTTTTCCAAAGCGCCGAGATCCTCGGGTGAAGCCGATCGCATATCAACCAGCATCCAGGCTTCGGTAGGGATCGAGTTGACGGATGTACCGCCGCCGATCACGCCGACACTGTGGGTCGTGCCCTTGGGCACCTCGATCCCGGCAAGTCCCTGCATGGCGGCACCAAGGGGATACATCGGGTTGACGGTCCCGAATGCCCGGTAGCTATGGCCTCCCGGCCCCTTGTAGCGCACCTCGTAACGCTTGCTCCCGGCAGCCGTATTCATCACTTGGTCCGGATAGAGCCCGTCAAACGTGATGAACGTCTTGATCTGGTCCTTGTACTGTCCCTGGCGAAGCAGGTACTTGACCCCGCGAAGATCTCCCAGTCCTTCTTCGCCGACGCTGCCGACGATGAGGATGTCGTGCCGATGTTTGATGCCGGCCGCATCCATGGCCCGCGTCATGGCGAGGATCGCCGCCAATCCGCGGCTGTTGTCGGCGATGCCGGGCGCGTTGATCTTCGTACCGTCGCGTTTCGGCGTGAGGTCGGTATCCATGTCGAACACGGTGTCGAGATGGGAAACGATCGCAACCATCTCGCCGTTGCCCGTCCCCTTGCGGACGGCCAAGACGTTACCTTCCGGGTCGATCGAGACATCCGCGAGACCCTGAGCCCGCAGCATGCCGGCGAACGCTTCCGCCTTGCGCTGCTCCTGCCTGAGGGGAGCCGGGATCTGCTGAAGCTTCAGGTTTTCCTCGACGATCCGGTCATGCCCACTGTCGAACGACGCCATCGCCTGCCGATAGCCGGCACTTGCCATGACGCGTTCGACCGCAGGATGCTTCGGCTGCTGGGCTTGCTGCGCGCTGGCTTCGGACGAGATGGCGCCCAGGGAAGTCAGAAGGGCCAAGGTGATGAAGGCTGTCGAGCCTCGGGACATTGCGTTCTCCCACGCGGTGAGGTGCCGATCCTGTGCAACACGCGCGAGCGGCGGATGTCCCGAACGACAGGTCCCCGGGTATCCGGACGCCGAGGTCGCGGCAGGCCCGATAGGCGCCATGAGTCATGACGTTGTCCGCCGTGAAGATCGCGGTCGGCGGCGGATCGAGCCTCAACGCCGCCAGCGTCTGTTGGTCCGCCAGCCTAAGGTCGTTCTCGTGTCCTTCGGCGACAAGACTAAGTGTCGAGGCCTTCGGGTATCTTCCACCCCCATTCCCGATACGCTTCGATGATCACCCGCGACATGACGGCCAGCTCGGGCGACCGGTCGTTGACACGGCGGCTCATGATGATCGGCGACGTGATGGTCTGCTCGACGAGTTCGCGGTAGACCACGTCGTCCCGGCGCAGCCGCTGCACCGATGTCGGCACGATGCAGATGCCGACTTCGGCCGCGACGAGCCCGATTGCCGTCTGCAACTCGCGGGCCTCATGGGCGATGTTCGGCTCCAGACCCCGGTCGCGGAAGATCGAGATCACTTGGTCCGCATAGCTTGGGCGCGGCACCCGCGGGTACAGGATCAGCGGTTCGCCCGCCAGTTCGGTGAAGCTCAGCGGCCCCTCCCGCTCGAGAAGCGCGTGGCTCAGCGGCAGGGCGACCACAAGCCGTTCCTCGCGCAGGACGTCACGGCGCACCGCCGGATCGTCAAGGCGTATGCGGCCGAACCCGACATCGATCCGTCCGTCCTTCAAGGCCGCGATCTGCTCCAGGCTGACCATCTCGACGAGGCTGACATCGAGCCCCGGCGTTTCCGCGCGGAAACGCCGGATCAGGTTCGGCAGGGCCGCGTAGATGGTCGAGGCGACGAACCCGATGACGAAGCGCGGCCGCTCCGCTTCGCGAAAGCGCTTCATCATGGTGCGCAGGTCGTCGAAGCGTTCCAGGACCTGGGCCGCGTGCTCGTATAGCAGGCGGCCGGCTTCGGTGAGGCGAAGAGGGCGGCTGTCCCGGTCGAGCAGCACTATACCCAACTCCTCCTCGAGTTGCTGAATCTGACGGCTCAGCGGCGGCTGAGCGATGTGCAGCTTCTCGGCGGCCCTGGTGAAGTTCCGCTCCTGGGCGACGGTGACGAAGTAGCGGAGGTGGCGAATCTCCATTCCATACCTCCAGGGTATCGTATCAGACAAACTTGGTATTTTTCTTTTCCATATACAAGGATTAACTATTGCTCACCAGGGAGATCAAGGAACAACAGAGTGATGTTACAAATCAATAACATAGAAACTTTTCTGGTCGATCTTCCGACCATCAGGCCTCATGTACTCTCGATGGCGACGATGTATCGCCAGACCATCGTGATCGTTCGCATCCATTGCTCGGACGGTATCGTCGGTATCGGTGAAGGCACCACGATCGGCGGCCTGAGCTACGGCGACGAGAGCCCAGAAAGCATCAAGCTCGCGATCGACACATACTTCGAACCCATCCTCAAGATCAGCGATCCCTCCCGGATCGGCCAGACCATGGCCAGGATCGGCCGCGTCGTCGTCGGCAACCATTTCGCCAAGTCGGCGGTGGAAACTGCCCTGCTCGACGCCATGGGCAAGCGCGTCGGCCTGCCGGTCTCCGAACTGCTGGGCGGTCGCCACAGGGATGAGCTGCCGGTTGCCTGGACGCTGGCCAGCGGCGACACCGCCAAGGACATTGAAGAGGCGGAACGGGTGCTGGGCCTACGCCGGCACAATATCTTCAAGCTGAAGATCGGCAAGCGCGCCGTGGCCGACGATGTCGCCCATGTGGCATCGATCAAGAAGGCGCTCGGGGATAAGGCCAGCGTGCGGGTCGATGTCAATCAGGCCTGGGACGAGGCCGGCGCTTCACGCGGTTTGGCGATGCTTGAAGCGGCCGGGGTGGATCTGGTCGAGCAGCCGATCGCCAAGGCGAACCGCTCCGGACTGGCGCGGCTGGCAGCCCGGTTCATCATCCCGATCATGGCCGACGAGGCCCTGCACGGGCCGGATGACGCCTTCGACCTCGCCAGCCAGGCAGCGGCCGACGTGTTCGCGGTCAAGATCGCGCAGTCCGGCGGGTTACAGGCGGCAGGCCGTGTCGGCGCCATCGCGGATGCCGCCGGCATCGGTCTCTACGGCGGCACGATGCTTGAGGCCGGCGTCGGCACGATCGCCTCGGCGCATCTCTTCGCGACATTCCCCCAGCTTGCCTGGGGCACCGAACTCTTCGGTCCGCTGCTCCTGACCGAGGAAATCCTGACGGAGCCGCTCGGCTACGGCGATTTCGTCCTGAAGGTACCGGACAAGCCCGGCCTTGGCGTCGAGCTGGACCCGGACCGCATCGACTTCTTCCGCCGCGACCGCGATCGCACACGGACGCACAGCTTTCCGGCTAAAGCCCGGATCTGACAAGGGTAGATGACAATGTTGTTCCAAGTCGAAATGGAAGTCCGCCTGCCGCACGACATGGCGCCCAACGCCGCCGACGAACTGAAAAGCGTCGAGCGCGAACGCGCGCAGCAGTTGATGCGCGACGGCAAGTGGCGCCACCTTTGGCGCGTCGTCGGTCACTACTCGAACACCAGCATCTTCGATGTGGCGAGCCATGACGAGTTGCACGCGATCCTGACGTCGCTGCCGCTCTTCCCCTTCATGACAATGAAGGTTACGTCCCTCTGCCGCCATCCCTCATCGATCCGCGACGACGACGCCTGAAGTCACATCCGGCCAACAACTCAACAATTCAAATCCAAGGGAGAGAAACAATGCAAAAAGAACAGATCAAGCAGCTCGTCGACCGCATCACCGGCACCCAGATCAAGGAGCCCAACCAGCGGGTCAAGGCGATCGTCGATCGCATGCTGCTGGACCTTTTCAACGTCATCGATGACTTCGACGTCCAGCCGGAGGAGTTCTGGACGGCGCTGAGCTACCTGACCGAGCTTGGTCAGCGTAACGAATATTCGCTGCTTTCTGCTGGTCTCGGCATCGATCATTACTTCGATGTCAGGCTCGACGAGAAGGAAGCCCAGGTTGGAATCGAGCCGGGCAGCACGCCGCGCACCATCGAAGGACCGCTCTACGTAGCCGGAGCGCCGGTCTGCCAGGGCGAAGCCCGGCTGGACGACGGTACCGACCAAGGCGAGATCCTGTTCATGGACGGCCAGGTAACCGACACACAGGGACGGCCGGTCGCCGGCGCACTGGTCGAGGTCTGGCACGCCAATACGCTCGGCAACTACTCCTACTTCGACAAGTCCCAGAGCGATTTCAACCTGCGGCGCTCGATCGTCACCGACGCCGAGGGGCGCTACCGCTTCCGCAGCATCATGCCGTCCGGTTACGGCTGCCCGCCCGACGGTCCGACCCAGAAGCTGCTCGATCAGCTCGGCCGCCACGGCCAGCGCCCGGCGCATATCCACTTCTTCGTGTCGGCCCCCGGCTTCCGGACGCTCACGACGCAGATCAACATCCAGGGCGACAAGTACATCTACGAAGACTTCGCGTTTGCTACCCGTGATGAATTGATCCCCGATGTGACGCACCACACCGACCAGTCAGCGATCCGCGACAAGGGCGTGGATGGTCCGTTCGCCACGATCACCTTCGACTTCGCGCTGCCGCATGCGGTCGAAGGCGTGCCCTGCACCCTGATCGATCGCCCTCGGGCCGCCGCCTGATCCTTTGCGACCACCCCTCTCGCTTTCGGCGAGAGGGGGCGAGACCTGACAAAATCAACGGAGGAAACACCATGGATACGCATCTCATGGAACGGCTCGACGCGTCCCTGGAATCGGCCATCGTCGACGACAAGGAAAACGGCCTTTACCGCTGCCGCCGCGATATCTTCACCGACCCCGAGCTGTTCGAGCTGGAGATGAAGCATATCTTCGAGGGCAACTGGATTTACTTGGCCCACGACAGCCAGATCCCCAACAAGAACGACTATTTCACGACCTATATGGGGCGGCAGCCGATCTTCATCGCCCGCAACAAGAACAACGAACTGAATGCCTTCATCAACGCATGCAGCCATCGCGGCGCCATGCTGTGCCGCCACAAGCGGGCCAACAAGGC
>NZ_AVFK01000033.1 GCF_000936425.1 Skermanella aerolata KACC 11604
GCAACGGCTTCGCCTACACGCTCGACCGCGTGACCGGCGAGCTGCTGGTCGCCGAGAAGTACGACCCGAGCGTCAACTGGGCGACCCATGTCGACATGAAGACCGGCCGTCCGGCCGTGGTCGACAAGTTCAGCACCTTCGCCAACGGCGCCGACACCAACTCCGAAGGCATCTGCCCGGCGGCCCTCGGTTCCAAGGACCAGCAGCCGGCGTCGTTCTCGCCCGACACCGGCATGTTCTACGTGCCGACCAACCACATCTGCATGGACTACGAGCCGTTCGAAGTCTCGTACAGCGCCGGCCAGCCCTATGTCGGGGCCACGCTGTCGATGTACCCGGCGCCGAACTCGCACGGCGGCATGGGCAACTTCATCGCCTTCGACGCCACCACCGGCAAGATCGTCTGGTCCAAGCCGGAAGCGTTCGCGGTGTGGAGCGGCGCCCTGACCACCAAGGGCGGCGTCGCCTTCTACGGCACGCTGGAAGGCTATCTGGTCGCGGTCGACATGAAGGACGGCAAGGAGCTGTACCGCTTCAAGACCCCGTCCGGCATCATCGGCAACATCAACACCTTCGTCGCCGGCGGCAAGCAGCACATCGCCGTGCTGTCGGGAATCGGCGGCTGGGCCGGTATCGGCCTGGCAGCCGGGTTGAACGACCCGCAGGCGGGCCTGGGCGCCGTCGGCGCGCACGCCTCGCTCGGCCAGTACACCAACCTCGGCGGCGTGCTGACCGTCTTCACTCTGCCGGACTGATCCGCTGAAGGATCAGCCGAAAGGCCCGCGCTTCGCCCTTGTGACAGGGCGGAGCGCCGCTTGAACAAGACGATGATTTGAGAAAACTCCCGGTGTTCCCGTCCCTCCGCGGGCGGGGACACCGGCCTGCTTTACCGGATACTGATTGCCATGAACTTTTCCAGCCTTACGCGGGTCGTGACTGCCGGCGCCGCCTGTCTCTTCCTCGCTGCCGGAACCCTCCACGCCCAGGAGGCCGAAAAAGAAACGGACCCTTACGACAAGCCCTATATCGTCGAAGACGGCAAAGTCGATCAGGGAACTTACAACGGCTTTCGACGCTACCACTCTTCCTGCCACGTCTGCCACGGGCCGGACGGCCTTGGCGGCTCCTTTGCGCCTGCGCTGGTCGATTCGCTGAAGGTGCTCGACTACGACAAGTTCACGGAGATCATCGCCAACGGCAAGTCCGAAAAGGGCGCCAGCGGCCAACGCGTGATGCCGTCCTTCGGCACCGATCAGAACGTCATGCTGCATGTCGCGGATATCTACGGCTACCTGAAGGCGCGCTCCGACGGGAAGATCGATCGCGGCCGGCCCGAAAGAATCAAAAAGTGACGCTGATAGCGTCACGGAGGTCTGACCCATGCTGGCAAAATCCTGGATAATCGCGGCCGCCGCCTTCCTAACGGCCGGAACCGTGGCGGTCGGCACGGCCGACGCGGCTGAATTCGTGAAGCCCGATGCTCTTCGCGTCTGCGCCGATCCCAACCTCCTGCCCTTCTCCAACGACAAGCTGGAAGGGTTCGAGAACAAGATCGCCGCCATGATCGGCGAGGAACTGGGCGTTCCCGTCGTCTATACATGGTGGCCGCAGACGATCGGCTTCGTTCGCAGTACGCTGCGCGCCCGCAAATGCGACATCGTCATGGGGGCGGCATCGGGCGAAGGCCTGATGCAGAACACCAATCCCTATTACCGGTCGGTCTACAGCCTCGTATATCGGGAAGGCGCCGGTCTCCAGGCCAAGTCGGTCGGCGATCCGGCCTTGCGCGACCTGCGTTTCGGCATCGTCACCAAGACGCCCGGCGCCACCGTCGTGACCATGAACAAGATCACCAGGCTGGAGCCCTACGAACTCGACATCGACACCCGGCAGGACAACCCGGCCCGCCGCGCGATCGAGGATGTCGGAACTGGCAAGACCGACGCCACCGTCATCTGGGGTCCGATCGCCGGCTACTTCGCTTCGCTTCAGCCGACCAAGCTGGCGGTCGTCCCGCTGGTTGACGAGAAGGGCACCAGACTGGACTTCTCCATCACGATGGGGGTCCGGGGAGAGGAGCCGGAGTGGAAGCACTGGCTGAACGACTTCATCGCGCGCCGCCAGGGCGACATCGACGCGGTGCTGGCTCAGTACCATGTGCCGCTGCTGTCCTCCAATGGCAAGTTGCAGTCCGCCAGCGTAGCGCAGTGACGATCCGGCCGGCCGCCGCCCTGTTCGCGGCGGCCTTTCTTCTGGCGGCGGCCTTGCTTCCCGGAATGTCCTCCTCCGGCTCCGCCGCCGAGTACCGGATGTCGGACTACCGCTCGCCCACCCCGGCGACCGTTCCCGGCGCCCGGACGGTCACGACGGGCGAGGTGGAGGAGCTGGTGCGGAACGGGGAGGCCGTCCTGATCGACGTCTACCCTGCCCCTCCCCGCCCAGCCGGCCTTCCCGCCGACTCCGTCTGGATACCGAAGGCGCGCGACACCATCCCCGGAGCCGTCTGGCTGCCCAATACCGGCTACGGCGCCCTGCCCGACGGCATCGAAGCGTATTTCCGCGACAACCTCCAGCGCCTCACGGACGGCCGGCACGACCGTCCGCTGGTGTTCTTCTGCGAACCCGCCTGCTGGATGTCGTGGAACGCGGCGCTCCGGGCAGTCGAATACGGCTACAGCACGGTGCTTTACTACCCGGAAGGCGCCGCAGGCTGGGAAAAGGCCGGGCTGAAGCTCGCCCCACTCCGGCCGGTGCCAGTTGGGGTTCCTTAAGGTGCCGGGGCTCCCGAAGGTGCCGTCATTCCATATGGCTGGCGATGGTCCGCGCCAGGGTGCCCAGCCGCCGCTCGACGATCACGGGCTGCTCGCACAGAGCGCCCAGCGAGCGCTGGCGTTCCTCGATGATGCGGCGCTGCCACCCGAGCTGTTCGGTCAGTTCCTTCATTTTCGCCGTATCCTGGGGCTGCGCCGCGCGGACGCGGTCGAGCTCCCCGAGGGTGGCGTTCATATTGCGGAGCTGTTCCTGCTGGGCGCGGGAAAATCGGCGGATGCCGTCGATTGCCTTGCCCCGCGTCCGGTTCGCCTCGTCGAAAATCCCGGCGAACAGCATGGTCAGCGTCTGTTCGCGGTTGTCCTTGAGCGATTCGGCGAAGCTGTCCAGCGCCTGGGTCGCCTCCTCTTCCGGCACGGAGCGGGAAACCGCCCGCGTCGCAAGGGACGCCACGTCATGGTTATCCGTCCAGGTCTTGAGGTAGTCGTCGATCGGAGGGCCGGCCCAGATCGACGCCGCCGAAAGCGTCGGCACGAACACCTGGACGCACGGCCAGTCCGGCGGCGTCTCGACGCGAGGCTGAGCCCCGGCAAACCCCGTGAGTGCCGTCAGGACGATCGTCGAGGACAGGAGAGGCCTGATGGTACGCCAGAAACGCATTTCGTTCCCCAAAGTCGCTTTTGTTGTCGTTTTCCGTCGTCGCCCGCCGCAGCCGCGCAGCGTTATAGATAGTTCACAAAGGAAGTATACACCGATGTCTCGCCTGATTGCGCTGCTGATAGCACTTCTGCTCCCGGTCTTTCCGGCCTATGCCGCCACCCGCGCCGCCGTCTTCGATATCGAATTGCAGGACACCAGCGGCGAGCCGAACACGCCCGCCCAGGCCGAACGCATCAAGGCCACCACGGAAGCGCTTCGCCACGAGCTTGCGAAAACCGGCAAATACGAGACGGTCGATCTGAGTGCCGACCACGATCGAATAGCCAAGCTAGGCTACCAGCGGTCTTGCGTGACGTGCTTCATGGATGTGGCCCGCGAGCGGGGCGCCGAAGTCGCCGTGTTCGGCACGGTCAACAAGATCAGCACGCTGATCCTCAGCATGGACATCAAGGTGCTGTCGGTCGAGACGGGCAAGGAGGTCGCGCGCGGCATAGCGGATATCAGGGGCGACAACGACCGCGCCTGGCTCCGGGGAATGCAGTGGCTGGTCCAGCATCGGATAGCGACTCCAGACATGGCAAGCGGCGCGCCAAAGTGATCCTGTGGCGCGTCGCTTCCCGTGCCGGTTCGCCTGACGGCTCGGCAGCCTACTGCTTGGCGCCGCCCTGGGTCGTCGGTTCGGCGGGACGATCTCCGGTGCCGATGGTGCCCTGGCGCTGTGCGGGAAGCGAATTGGCGTCATCGCCCTTGGGTCCGAAGTCGAGGCCGCCACCCTGGCTGGTCTTTCCCGTTGCGGCCTTGGCCTCGTCATCGGCGGCCGGAGCACCTGTCCCGGACAGCTTGCCGTTCTGGTTCGCCGGCTTCTCCGCACCCTTGTCCGCACCCACGGCACCCTGACGCTCCTGCATCAGCGTCCCCGTCGGGTTGCTCTGCTGAGCCGAAGCAAGGGATGCGGCGCCGAGGGTCAATGCCGCGGCGAATGCCATCGTGACGCCTGATTTGACGAGTTTCATGAACTTCCTCCGGAGGTTTTTATGGTTCGCGATGGACCGCTCCATCGATATCGACAATCAACAAGCCGCAAGCGGTTTCATCACGAACGGCCGAGTGCCGCCGCAGGCCGGATACTGATATAATTGGCACAAAATACCGGGAGGATACCGAAATGAAGATATCTGCCATCGCTCTGACCGCGGCGCTGATGATGGCGGCGGCTCCGGCCTTCGCCGCCGACCCCAACGACGACCCCAGCAATTATCCGACCACCGCGCGCGTCGATTACGTGATCGGCTGCATGGCGAGCAACGGACAGACGCACGAAGCGATGGAGCGCTGCTCGTGCAGCATCGACCACATCGCCAAGAACATCCCCTACAACAGCTTCGTCCAGCTCGAGACGGTCCGCAGGATGCAGGACATGCCGGGCGAGCGGGCCATGCTGTTCCGGGGCGTCGGCTGGATCAAGGACTTGCAGGACCGCTTCCGTCTGGCGCAGGTGGAAGCCGACCTGGAATGCTTCCCGGACCAGTGAGGATGGGCGTGCCAAGTTTGTTGTCGGCAGCTGACATGCGGCTGACATAAGGCGTTCCAGTGCGTCACGTTGACATTCTCCTTCACTCCACCGTCATGCCAAGACTTGATCTTGGCATCTCCCGGCCGAAGCTGACGAGAGGACTTCAACTTGAAGCCCGGATTTCACCCACTCAGTTTCTGAAAGGAGATACCAAGATCAAGTCTTGGTATGACGAAAATAGAGCGGACGGCCTGAGTTAACGCCTATGGTAGCTCAGCTCGCCGGCTGCGGGATAACCTGCCAGTCCCCCGTATAGGTCTGGTCCTTGCTGTCCACCACCTCAGCCTTCAAGTCCCCCGCCGCCTTGGGCGTGAAGGTGAAGTGCAGGCTGGGGTCTTCGCTCAACGAGATGTCGGTTTCCACGTCCATGACAGGCTGTCCGGCGTAGCTGACCTTGATCGAGCGGATGAAATAGGGCGGCACATAGGTGCGCGAGATCTGGTCGAACTGCATGCCGCTGTGGTTCGGATGGCTGACCAGCAACTGGGCCGTGACGTCGCCGCCAACCGGCACCGACTGCGGCAGGTTCAGCTTCATCTTGCCGAGCCTCGCCATCGCCTGTTCCGGGTTCTTCATGGCGGGCGCCGAGCAGCCGCCGGCCGCCTTGACGTAGCGCTCGGCGCTGAACAGCCGGCCGTCGGTCGTTTCCGCCACGGCATGGATCAGCGTGTATTCGTTGACGCGAACCCGCGTGCCGATGCTCAGGTTCCTGTGGCCGGTGCCGGCGGCCTCGTCGTGGAGATGGAACTTGCCGGCTAGCGGCACCGGGTTGCCGTCGATCAGCAGTGTCAGCGTCTTGATCGACCAGCCGGCATCGGCCGGCAGCGCCGCCTTGACGGTTACCGGCACCAGCGCCGCGTCCTGCGCGCGGTAAGGCGCATCGAGCGACAGGAACGCGCTGCCGTCCTCGATCGTCCGGCCTGGGAAGTAGACCTCGCGAACGGCGTCCCAGCGCTCGTAGTCGTCGGGCTTGGCGTCGCCCTGCTTCTGGGAGGTGGACTCTTTCGGGGAATTAAGCTGGGCCGAAGCGATGCCGCAGGACAGCACCAAGGCGGCCACCGTAACGGTCAGTCGTTTCACTGTTGTGGACATGGCGCTTTCCTCCGGTTTGTCTTTGCAGATTATTTGGTTATTCCGCTATTCCCATTCCAGCGCCGCGAACACGGTAACCGCATTGCGCGGGTTGTCTTCGTCGAACAGGCGCCAGAGGCTCCGCTGGGACGAGGCGGCCTGTTCGGCAGCCTGTTCGATGGTGCCGCCCCGCTTCTGGATCCCGCGGATATCGTCGATCAGGACCGTAAGGTAGCGCCGCTGCGGCTCCAGCGCCTGCGGCCAGGGCGCCGACGCCGGACCGTGGCCCGGAACGACACGCGCCGCCGGCAGTGCTGCCAGCCGGTCCATCGCCTTCCGCCAGCCCAGCGCATCGCCGTCGATGGTCGGCAGGCGGTCGAGAAAGACCAGATCGCCGGCGAACAGGGTTGCCGTCGCGGTATCCAGCACGGTTAGATCGTTGTTGGTATGGGCGGGCGCCCAGGCGGTCACTTCGATCACGCGGCCACCTCCCAGGTCGAGCCGAAGGGGCACTCCGGGGGGCGGTTCGACCGTCTGGCCGG
This sequence comes from Skermanella aerolata KACC 11604, assembly GCF_000936425.1. GTDB lineage: Bacteria > Pseudomonadota > Alphaproteobacteria > Azospirillales > Azospirillaceae > Skermanella > Skermanella aerolata. Next base: position 6,616 of record NZ_AVFK01000033.1, read on the forward strand.
GAGCGGCCAATGTAGCGCCGCGTGCTTCGTCCGTACCCAAATCTTCTTCAAGCCGGCGTTGATAGCCGTCGGCCCGCGCCATCAGCGCGGACAGGAAGTTCGAGTGGGCGACGAAAACAGGGCGGTCCTCCGCGAAGGCCGCGTTGCCGAAGATGTGGTCGGGATGCATGTGCGTGTTGACGACGTAGCGGATCGGCAAATCGGTCCGCTGCCGGATCGCCTCGCGCAGACCTTTGCCGATACTGGGCGAATTACCGGTATCGACTACGGCGACGGCTTCCGAACCCACGATGAAGCCCAGATTTGAAATATCGCCGCGATTATTACCATCGGCGTATTGCGGAACACCGGCATGGACAAAAATGCCAGGAGCTACCTCATCCACGGCAAGCGGCTCCGCCAGCGTGGGGGTGGTGGCACCTATCCATAAGAGGGTGATAGTCGCAAGCACGATCCTCATGCTAAGAACCATAATGGATCACGGGCTCTTGTAAAACTCCTGATGAGAAAAAGGGCAACAAATAGCCCGGCTATACTGCACCTGCGAAGAAACTACATTAAGTGGAGGAAGCAAAGAGATGCTCACCTATACTCGCCTGATTTTGACCTCGGCGCTTCTGGCTTCGTTCAGCCTGCCGGTCCAGGCCGAGACCGTTTATGTTTCCAACGAGAAAGATAACTCGGTTTCCGTGATCGACGGAGAGTCGCTGAAGGTAACCTCGACCATCAAGACCGGCCGCCGTCCGCGCGGCATCGTCCTGAGCGAAGACATGACCAAGCTCTATGTCTGCATCGGCGACGACAACCGGGTCGACGTGATCGACCTCAAGACCGGCAAGGTGGTCGACCGCCTGCCCTCCGGCCCCGACCCCGAGCTGATGGCGCTGCATCCCGACGGCCACCACCTGTATATCGCCAACGAGGACGATAACATGGTGACGGTGCTGGACATCGACAGCAAGAAGGTGCTGAACGAGATCCAGGTCGGCGTGGAACCGGAAGGCATGGGCATCAGCCCGGACGGCAAGCTGCTGGTCAACACGTCCGAAACCACCAACATGGCCCACTTCATCGACACCGACAGCCGAGAAATCATCGGCAACGTCCTGGTCGACAGCCGCCCGCGCGTCGCGGAGTTTACCCCCGACAACAAGCATGTCTGGGTATCGGCTGAGATCGGCGGCACGGTCAGCGTGATCGACAGCGCCGAGAAGAAGGTGATCCACAAGATCCGCTTCGAGATCCCCGGCGTTTCCGCCGACGCGATCCAGCCGGTCGGCGTCAAGATCACCAAGGACGGCAAGCGGGCCTTCGTGGCGCTCGGCCCGGCCAACCGGGTCGCCGAGATCGACCCGGCGACCTACGAGGTGAAAAAGTATTATCTGGTCGGCCAGCGCGTCTGGAACATGGCGCTGGGGCAGAACGAGACCCGGCTCTACACCACCAACGGCGTCAGCAGCGACGTGTCGGTGATCGACCTGGCATCGGAAAAGGTCGTCAAGTCGCTGAAGGTCGGCCGGGCGCCCTGGGGCGTCGTGGTCAAGCCGTAAGCATCTCCGGCGGCATTCCTCACTCCGCACCTCTTGCAAGCTGAAGGATGCTGTCCCGTGGCGGGCGCGGCGGGCGGACACGGTCCGCTCCCCGCCTGCTCCGGGAGGTGTGGATGGCGATGGAAATCCATGTCGCATGGAACAGGGCGCCGGCGATCAGGACGATCTGGCCGGGGACCGGACCGATGGTCGCCCGGACGAAGATTTCCTCCAAGGAGGTTATCGGCATCGGGTGGATCATCAGCTTGCCGATATAGGCGACGACCTGGATCATGAAGATCCAGCCGTAGTTCCGCCTGATCCTGCGCCCGATGGCCTCCAGATAAGTGATGTGCAGGTTAGGGCTGCGATAATCCTGGTAGAGGATCTCGTTCCAGTTGTTGTCGGTCCGCACCCCCTGCCCCCGCAGGATCGGGCCGAAGAAGTTGACCTCCAGCACATGGGCTCGGATGCGCCAGAAATCGAAGAAGCGATAGCGCCGCGCCTCGATCGTCAGGAATACTGCGACCAGCAATCCCACCAGCACGAGCGGCAGGGGCGTCGCGGAAGCGCTGCTGAAGGTCAGCGACAGTGAAATTCCAGTGGTGACGACGGCCCAGTTCGTGGTGGTGTCGAGCCGGGTGCGCCAGATGGTGCTTCGGTAAAGCTCGCCCCGGTAGAGATGCGAAAGCGCCGTGATTTCCGACGCATCGAACACATGCGGTGATACATCGGCGGCGACATCAGGTTCGAGTCTTGTATCGGCCATTGCTCCCCTCCCTTTTCCTCGTTTTTATACCGATCCGTCTATGCAAGACAGCGGAAGCGGAGGGGAAATGGGGAAAGTCTGAGATTCAGGCCGGAAACAGGTCGAGCAACCTTTGAAAGAAGACCTCGGGGTTGTGCAAGGCGCGGCAGCGCTTGCCCGCGGCAGGAGCCTCCTCCGCCAGGATCCGCCATCCGCCCGCAAGTTCGACCAAGGCCGCGCCGATCCCTATTGCGGAAAAGTCGTGGGCACGGACGGCGGTATGGCCGAGGCGGTCCAGTTCCATGTCCATCCAGGTGCCTGACGTGATCAGGACGGGCTTGTCCGCCCCAACCGCCTCCAGGAAGACGTGGGAGGTCCGGACGTCGTAGATCGCGGGGTGATACGGCACGACGACGGCGTCGGCATCCGCCAGCAGGCTCAGGTAATCGCCCTCGCTCAGGTTCCGGGCGAGGAAATCCACGTCGGGGAGATCCTGCTCCCATCCCGGCAGCGTATCGGCCAGCATCTCGGGCCGGCCGCACTGGATGGTGAACCGCACGTCCCGGCGCAGGCCCGGCAGCCCCTTCAATGCCTCCACCAGAAGCTGGATACCCTTCTCCCACCGCCCCTCGCCGAGATAGACGAAATGCGGCCGTGGATCGCGCCGGGCGGAGGCGCGCGGCCGGGTTTGCGGATAGCGGATGGGGATCGGCAGGTCGGGAATGTCCAGCCCGGTCAGCGCGCCGTAATAGCGTCCCAATCCCTGATTGTCGCAGACGATCCTGACGCGGTCTTCCGGGAACTTGCGCCACAAGGCCAGCGCCTGCCGGTCGAGTGCGGCGGCGCTGTCGTGGTTTTCGGCGGACAGGTGGAAGCTGGGCGGAAAGCGCAGGATCAGGCACAGGCGCGGCCGGGGCTCCGGCAGGTCGCGGTACCACAGGTAAAGGCCGGTAAGCTGGTTGCCGAGCACGGTATGCATGACGATGACGTCGTCGGCATCGAAGTCCTGCCCGACCTCCTCGCACAGGTTCCGGTGGAAGCTGTAGTTGCTGACCGACCGGTTGTGGATCAGCATCATTTCCGGAACGGTGGCGACTTGGGCATAGCAGTGCATGTCGAACACGAGGCGCGCATCGAACTGCTCCGACACCAGCGGGTCCATGCCCTTGTAGCCATACACCAGGACATCCATCCCCCGCGCCGCCCCCTGCTCCCGCAGCACGAGATCCAGGTGGTAATGGTGGCCGGCGGTGCTGTCGAGACCGGGATCGAGAACGACGAGTTTCATGCTGCTTCCCGCAGGGGCGTGACGGGTTTAGCTAGCATTGGATTGGTTGATAGATGGTAAACTCAAGAACCAAGTTAATTAAACTGTCACCGATATCGCGCCAATTTGGACAGCATGCCACAGCATGCAGGTTCTCGTATTAAGGGAGGGGGCTTACCCCTATTCTCGCCAGTGTCCGACGGAGCGGGTTGGCCGCTCCGTCGTAGACAAACTGAGGAGGAACCGTCCATATGTTCAAATGGACGATCCGGCTCCGTTGGAAGGGACAGACGATCGAGATTAATATCGAGGATCGGCCTGAACCTCTAACAGAGTCGCCGGAGGGAGTGCCTTAGGAACACTCCTCCCAACTCCTCCACTCTACCAAATCCAACCGAATTTGGAAGCCCCTGAAATGCGGCTCAATAACGCTCCAGGCCGTATTGCTCCATCTTGCGGTACAGCGTCGTGCGGGAGATGCCCAGCGCTCGGGCGGCATTGGTCAGGTTGCCGGAATGGCTGGCTATCGCCGCTTCGATCGCCTTGTGCTCCAAGGATTCCAGGCTGGTGACCGGTGCTACCGATGGGACGACCGGCGGGGGCGCTATGTCGGGGGGCAGGTCGGCCAGGGTGACGAGCGGTTCGTCGCTCATCAGCAGCAGACTTTCGATCACGTTGCGGAGTTCGCGGACGTTGCCGGGCCAGTCGTGGTGGCGGAACGCCTCCAGCACCGCCGCGTCGAACTGCTTAGGCGTCAGGTCGTGGCGGCGGGACAGCAACTCGTTGAAGTGCGGGACCAGCAGGTCGGTGTCGCCGGTGCGTTCGCGCAGCGGCGGAATGCGGACGGTGGTCACGCCGATACGGTAGTAAAGGTCCTGCCGGAAGCGGCCGGCGGCGACTTCGTCGCGCAGGTTGCGGTTGGTCATCGCGATTAGACGGACATTGACGTGGCGCGGTTCGCTGTCGCCGACGCGGTAGACGATGCCTTCCTCCAGGACGCGGAGGAGATAGGGCTGGAGGTCGAGCGGCAGCTCGCCGATCTCGTCCAGGCACAGGGTGCCGCCGTGAGCCAGCTCGAAGCGGCCGAGGCGTCCTTCGGTCGCCGCCCCGGTGAAGGCGCCCCGGACGTAGCCGAACAACTCGCTGGAGACCAGCTCCTTGGACACCGCCCCGCAGTTGAAGGCGACAAAGGGCTCCGACGGGGATGTTGCGCCCTCACCGTGGATGGCTCGGGCGAAAAGCTCCTTGCCGGTGCCGGTCTCTCCCTCGATCAGGACGGGCGCGCGCCGGCCCGCCAGCCGGCGGGCGCGGTCGATGGCGGTCCGTACCGCCACGCTGGCGCCGACGATCCCGGCGAAGCTGTTGCGATTGGCGTCGGCCTCGTGCCGGACGGCGCCAGCCTTGGCCGCCCTGCGCGGCTTGGCCGGAATGACCAGCAAGGCGCCAAGGTTCTCGCCGTCCGCCGACAGCGGCTTCATCCACTCGGCGGGCCAGCCGGCCGGGTCCAGGTTGGCGATCCGGGCGTCCTTGTCCAGCACCAAGCTGGTCGGGCCGGAGCCGTGCTCCAGCAGGTTGCGGGCACGGTCCGACATGTGGACGACGCGCCCCTTGCGGTCCACCGCGATGATGCCGTCCTCCATCCAGCTCGGCAGCTTGGCGACGCAGGCCTCCAGCAGCTTCATCCGTTCCTGCCGCGCCTGGTCGGCCATCGCCCATTCGACCTGCCGCGCCGCCACGACCGCCAGCGCCAGGTTGTGCCGCTGAAACGTCTGGCGAGGGCCGGAGATGTCGAGCAGCCCGATCAGGGAGCCATCGATCGGGTCGCGGATCGGGGCGGCGGCGCAGGTCCAGGTCTTGACGCCGGCGCAGAAATGCTCGGTCGCATGGACCAGGACCGGCTGCTTGGTGATCAGCGCCGTGCCGATGCCGTTGGTGCCTGCAACGGACTCGTTCCAGGCTCCGCCCGGCTCCAGGTGGATCTCGCGCCCGGACTCGATGGTGGCGCGGTCGCCGACGGTGGACAGGACGATGCCGCTGGGGTCGGTCACCAGCATGATCGATCCGGTGCCGATGAACAGGTCGATCGCCTCGGCCAGCGTACCGGAAGCCGCCGCCAGCAAATCGCGGTTCTGGATGCGCAGGTGATGCAATCCGTCGTCGCGGACCGCCAGGGGCGCCGACGAGCCATGGGCATCGACGCCGCTTTCCAGACTGCGGCGCCACGAGTTGACGACGACGTTGCGGACGGGCGGATGGCTGTCCACGCCGGCCAGGAAGTCCTCCCAGGCCCGCATGATCGTCGCTTCGTCGGCATAGGGCGTCCCGCGCGGCGGTGCAGCAGCCCCGCTCCCTGGACTTGGCCCTGATCTGGGCATGTAGTCTCACTCCCTCGGCCGGATCATCTTCTTAGTGCTCGAACGGCGTCGATCCAGATCTCGGGAGTTTACACTGAGAGCTGATCTTGAGTAACGATAAAGTTCGGATGGTCTCTTCTTCTCAATTCCTTTCCGTCCATTCGTTTGAGGTACCGAAGGGCTGTAGAAAGATTGACGCACGGGGTCGGCGGTTCGCCCCGTGCGTCGCACCTGGACCGGCAGATCGCGGCGGATCTCACTGCCGGCCAAGCTTCTCCGCTCCGGCGCCAAGCGCCGGGCCCGCGGTTGGATCTTCGAACTCCGGCTTATCCGCGATCAGCGTATGCGTGTTCAGGATCAGGCAGGCGGCGGAGGCCGCGTTGCGCACAGCCGCCATCGTGACCTTGACCGGATCGGTGACACCCGCCGCGATCAGGTCGGTGAACTCGCAGGTACGGGCATCGAAGCCGGTGCCCTTGGGCGATTGCGCGACCTGGACCAGGATGTCGGCGGGCTTCAGGCCGCAGTTCTCCGCGATGCAGGCGAGCGGAGCCTTCAGCGAGCGCTGAAGGACGCGGACGCCTTCGCGGACTCCCCCCGTGGTCTGGTCTGCCAGCTTGTCCAGCTCGCCCGCCACCTGGATCAGGGCGGTTCCGCCGCCGGCGACCACGCCTTCCTCGATCGCGGCACGGGCGGCGCTCAGGCTGTCGTCGAGAAGCTGTACGCGCCGCTTCTGCTCCGCCGGTGTCGCCCCGCCGGCCAGGATCGTGGCGGTGCCTCCGGTCAGCTTGGCGAGCCGTTCAGTGTACTTGTCGCGCTCGATATTGGGCGGGGCGGCGTCGAACTGGCGCTGGACCTGGGCGCGGCGGGCGCGGATCATTTCCGGATCGCCGCGGCCCCGGATCAGGGCGGTGAAGCTCTGGCCGACCTCTACCCGGTCTGCGCCGCCCAAGTCGTCCAGGGTTACCTGTTCCAGCTTGCCGCCAAGGTCGCGGGCGATGACGCGGCCTCCCGTCAGGATCGCGATGTCCTCCAGCATGGCCTTCCGCCAGTGGCCGAACTCCGGCGGGTTGACCGCCACCGCAAGGCCGATGCCGTTCCGCCGCATGCCGAGCAGGGCGATGACCACTTCGGGCGCCAGCTCGTCCGCGATGATCAGCAGCGGCCTTCCGGTGCCCGAAACTTCGGACAGCACATGCTCGATCTGGGCCGGTGCGCTGATCCGCTGGTCAGTGATCAGGATCAGCGGGTCGTCCAGCACCGCCCGCATCGTCTCGACATCGGTTACCATGTGGTGCGAGATGTAGCCCCGGTCGAACGACATGCCCTCGACCACTTCCAGCGTGGTCGTGATGCCGGGACCGAACTGGACCTCCACGATGCCGTCTGCCCCGACGCGCCCCAACGCCTCGGCGACCAGCCGGCCAAGCGCCGGATCGGTCGCGGCGATGGTGGCGACCGCCTCGAGCTGGGCTTGGCCGGAGAGCGGCTTTGCCGAGCGGCGCAGCGCCTCCGCAATCACGCCGGCGGCGCGGTCGATGCCGGCGACCAGATCGACCGGGCTGGTGTCGGAGTCCAGCACCTTCAACCCGTCCTGGATCAGCGCGTTGGCAAGCACGGTCGCTGTGGTGGTGCCGTCGCCGGCGACCTCGTTGGTCTGCTTGGAAACCTCACGGACGACCTGGGCGCCCATGTTCTCGAACCGGCACGGCAACTCGACCTCGTCGGCGATGCTGACGCCGTCGCGCGAGACGATCGGAGTGCCGATGGGCCGGTCGATGATCGCGTTCATGCCCTTCGGTCCCAGCGTGCCCTGCACGGCGAGCGTCAGCTTGGCGACGCCCCGGCCGAGAGCGGCGCGGGCTTCGGCGCGGTGGAGCATCATTTTCGGCATGAGTGATTCCTTCTCTCATTTCTAGCATCCACCCTGCCGGCGATGAAGTCCGCCAAAGTGGGTTCGCCGTCAGGGGCGGAAGCAGGCTCGTCGTCGCCGTAGCGGGCCTGAAGCAGTCCCCGGCACAGGCTGCCGTTGAACTCCGTATTGATCCGGACCCGGCGCAGCAGGGTCAGGTAGTCGGCGAACGTTTCTGGATTGATCGCCTCTCCCTCGGCCGAGGTGAACGCCGCGTCGGTCGGGCCGCCGTACTCGGCGCGGATTTCCAGATAGCGGGTGCGCTGGCGGTCGGTCTCCGGATCGTCGATGGCCAGCGTCGCCAAATGCGGGCAGTCCAGCGCCAGGATCGCGGCAGGCGTCCATCCCCGTTCCATCAGATGGCGGATCACCGCTTCCTGACGGCGCTGATACGCCTTGATGCGAAAAGTCCGGCGCAGGTCGTCCAGATCCTCCTCGGCCGCTTCCTCCGCGAAGGTCGCCTTGAAGGAATGTCCCTGGGCAAGTCCCTGGTTGATCGTGTCGGAATACATGTGGTCGCGCAGGTCGATCAGCACCTGCCGCACCCACGGCAGCGAGCCTGCGGCGGCGCGCATGTCGTCGGCCATCAGGAAGGCGAAGTTGGGGGAGCACCAGTAAGTCGGCAAGCGGAACCCGATATGGACGCGGGAGTCCGCGTCCACCTCGACGGCGGTGACGAAGCGAAGCTCCGTCACCGACTCGTCAAGCTCCGGGTCCGTCACCGATGCCAGCCTGTCCCACACCTCCGCCACGCGGGCATCGGTGGAGATCGGCATCAGTCGTCTCCCAGCACTTCGGCCACCTGCGCCATGGTCTGCTCGCCCTCCTTCACGGGAGCGGAACCGGACAGCTTCGCCGCCTGGGCCGGCACGTCGATGTCGTAGAGCCGCGCCGCATTGAGGCCGAGGATCTTGCGCTTGGCGTCCAGGTTCAGATCGACGCCCTTGTCCTTCTTGATGTTGTCGGGAAGCTCATGCGCCATGAACTTCTCGATCATCCACTTGGGCGACCAGATCGCGTAGTCGCTGCCGTAGAGCAGGCGGTCAGGCCCCAGCCAGAACAGCAGTTCGGAAATGATCTGGTTGAAATAGTCGGGCCGGCTGTGGATGAACGGCAGTGCGACCGCCAACCCGCCATAGACATTGGGCTCCTGCACCGCGATCCAGCAGAAGTCGTCCAGGCGCGGCAGCCCGCAATGCTCGACGATGAAGTTGAGTTCGGGGAAATTGGTCGCGGCCTCGTCGATATCCGCCACGTCGAAGGCGTCGCGGTTCAGCGGCAGGATCGTCGGTCCCTTATGGACATGGATGTTCTTGATGCCGAGCTTCTGCGACTCCTCGAGGTAGCGCTGAGCCCAGTCATCGCTGAGCTTGTAGCCCTTGCTCGACCCGTGCCATTCCGCCGTGTAAAGCTTGACGCCCTTGAGCTGATACTTGGACGCCAGTTCGCGCAGCGCTTCCAGACCCACTTCGCCGTCGCGCGGGTCCCAGGCGCCGTTGAGAATGAAACGGTCGGGGTATTTTTCCTTCAGCACGGCGTTCTGTTCGGTCGTGTTGAAGCCGTTGACGTAGAAGTCCTTCAGGTAAGTCGGCTGGAAAATCGCCATGTCGTCGTAACCTTCGACGAACAGGTCGTTGTACATCGTCTCGGCGCCGTACTTGTCGAACTTTTCCTTCGGCCAGACATATTCTTTCGGGCTGAGCGCCGAATGGTAGCCGTAGAAGCAGTCGATGAACTGCTGGCCGTGGATGTTCTTCAGGTTCTCCTTGCTGCCGTCCCACAGGTGGGTGTGACCGTCGATGATGAAGATCTCTTCGCCGTCCGCCGTCCGGTACATGCTTTCCTCCGCCGTTTCGTTTTTTATTGACCGTCTTTGTGTGCGGGTGCCGGACCGTGACGATCACGGCCCGGCAAAGACCCGCTCAGGTGTATTCCAGCGCGTCATCCATGTTGCCGAACAGCATGACCGTGTTGTCATCGATCATGACCATGCGACCGTAATGCGTCGATGTGGAGATTTCGAACAGATGCGGGGTCATCTCGCGGCCCAGCGCTTCGCTGATCTCGTCCATCTTGAACTCGATCTTGCCTTCGCCGTCGATCCGGATCATGGCGGGCATGTAGGTCACCTTGATCCCCGGCTTTTCCTCCATCACCTCGGCGATGCAGCGCGCTTCGACGCTGTCGTTCATGGTGACGCCGCACTGATGCGAGATCGTGTGCTCGAAAGTCAGATCCTGCATCGGTTTGAAGATGTTGAAGTCATGGGCAACGCTCATGGCTCGTGCTCTCCTCTTCTTCGTTAAAGGTCAGGATGCTGACGTCGCATCGGGTACCTTGATGCCGATTTCCTCGCAGATCGCCTTGACCCGGTTGGAGGCCGCCGCGAAGGCGTCGGTGAACTGTGCTACCTTGACGCGCGGCTGCGACCACAGCGGCTGAAGCTGGTTGGCCGCCTTGACGCACAGGGCGCCGTGCTTCTCCAGCCAGCCCTCCATCACCGTGCGGTTGGCCTCGCCGTGCTCGGGATCGTCGGCCAGCAAGTGGAACAGCTCGACCGTATTGGCGAGGTTCTGTTCGTAGTCGGCTTCCGCAGCCGAAACGACGGCCGGCGTCGAGAAGTCGTTCTGGGCGGCAGCCATCTGCATGATGAAGCCGCTGCGGAACAGCTCGCCGACCATCGGCTCGAAAACGACGTTGGCCGCGAAGTACTGCTCCAGATAGTCGTCGGCGCCCATGATGGTTTCGGTCGCCTCGCGCGTTCCCTGCCAGATCGGGTCTTCCATCCAATGGGTCTTGCCGGCGGTCGCGTCGAATACCTGAAGATCCATGCCGATCTCGCTCAGGTACAGCGTCAGGTCCTGGGAGAAACGCAGCTTGTACGACGAGTTGGTCAGGATGGCGTTGTTGATCATCTGCGTGTAGCCGTAGCGCTGCGCATGCATGATCGCCTTGCCCAAACCGTATTCGGCATGTTTGTAAGCGCCCAGGTGGTCCTGGAGGATCTTGACCCAGCGGGGATCGAAGCGGGTCGGAGCACCCTGCTTGCGGGCATTGTCCACGACGTTCTTGATCATGCCTTCGATGGTGGACTGGCGCTGATAATGCGTCCGTTCCCATTCCTGGTCGGGCGCGCGGAACTTGTGCCAGTCGGACGATTGCAGCTTCGTCCACTTCTTGCTGTAGGTCGGCGTGCCGTCGGCGAAAGAGATGATCCAATTCTGGAGCAGGTACCGTTCGGGGTCGGGCTGAACGTCTACCGTCATGTCCTCGTAATGGGTCGCCTTGCGACCCTTGGGTTCGTAGTAATTGTACTTGCGACTGTCCCAGCCGGGAAACTTCTTGGCTCCCGCCGCACCCGATTTGACTTCCGGTGCTTCCACATGTGCCGTCATTTTTGTTTTCCTCCCCTTGGCATTGCACGGTATCGAATTGCAGTTATCGAAGAGCAGGCGTGAACTTGTCGAAGTAGATCCGGTCGGCCTCGACCCCGGCGATCTGGAGCACCGGCAGCAGGGCATCGATCATCGGCGGCGGACCGCAGGAATAGACGTCGATCTCCTCGGCATCGCCCATATCCGGCAGATGCGCCCGGACGACCTCGTGGATGAAGCCGGTCTCCCCCGTCCAATTATCCTCCGGGGCCGCGTCGGACAGCGCCGGGATGAACCGGAAGTCGGGCAGCTTCTTCGCCAGTTCGGCGAAGCGGTCGAGATAGAACAGGTCGCGCGCCTGGCGCGCGCCGTAGAAGAAGCGGATCGGACGGTCCGGCTCGCCGCAACCGATCTGGTCCTGAAGGATCGACCACAGCGGCGACATGCCGGAGCCTCCTCCCACCAGCACCAGCGGCCCGGATCGATTCTCGCGCCGCAGGCAGGTTCCGAACGGACCACGGAGCATCAGGCTGTCTCCCGCCTTCAGGCCGCCGTCCAGCAGGGACGAGAAGGCGCCCTGTCCGTATTTCTTGATGATGAACTGGAGCCGGTTCGGCTCGCTCGGCGGGTTCGCCATGGAGAAGGATCGCGTGATGCCCTTGCCGGGGACCGTGATATCGACATATTGGCCGGCCCAGAACTTCAGCGGCTGTTCGATCTCCATTTCCAGCCGGAAGATGTCGTGGGTCAGTGGGACGATGGCCGTCAGCCGGGCCGCGAAGTCCTTGACCGCGATCGATCGCGACAGCAGGTCTTCGTCGTAGTTCAGCAGTTCGACTTCGATATCGCTGTAAGCCAGTGTCCGGCACAGCAATATGTGGTTGGTGTCCCGGTCCATTTCAGATAGTGCGAAGGTCGAATATTTTAAAAGTTCGACGTCACCTTCGACCAAAACACATTTGCAACTTGAACATTGGCCTTCCTTGCAGCCGTGCATCAAAGAGATGCCCTGGCGGAACGCGGCATCGAGAACGGTTTCCCCTTCTTCGACTTCCATTTCGATGCCGGCGGGTTGCAGGAGGACCGTGTGGACCGCACGGGCGGCCAACGGGTTCTGCGTCATGTTCGCTATGTCCCCTGAGTAGTCCGGTACGGGGACCGGCGTGAAGCCGGCCCCCGCCCCGTCGGTCTTGCAGCCTCAGATCTTGTGGACCTTGAAGCCCTTCTTGTAGTCGGCGATATGGGCGTCGCGCTGCTCGGGGGTCATGCCGCGCAGCGTGATCAAGGGGCTCTTGATCTCGTAGCCGCGCACATGGTCCAGGGTCCACATATCCTTCTCGTCGAAGGACAGGTGCGGCTGAGCGATCAGGGTCTTCCCGTCGGAACGGACGAAACCCATGTCCTTGATCGCGTCGGCCAGATCCCAGCCGTGATACATGCTTTCCCACTCGCGATGACCGCTGAAACGGCCCATCGCCGGGGTCGGCCGGCCCTGGTATTCGCCCTGGAAGGCGACCTTGTGGGTCCAGCGGTCGACTTCGTGGCCGTAGGTGTAGATCTCGCCGTCGACCTCATCGACCACGATGTCCTCGCGGATCAGGCAGGGGACGAGGTTCGACCAGCAGCGGTGCGGATAGACGTAGCCGGTATCGACGAAGGTGATCGGCGGGTTGCCGGGCTTCGACAGCTTGGCATAGTTTTCCCACCAGGCGCCGAATTCATCGTACCAGCCGGGATACTTGTGCTCGAACCACTCGAAGTCACGTTCGGTCATCGCCTCGATGCGCCAGAAGTTGGCCCACCAGCCGGCGGAGAAGAACTGGGCGACCTTGTGGACGTAGTTCTTCTTGACGATCCGGTCAAATGCTTCGTGGACGTCGTCGTGATGGATCTTGATGCCGTATTTCTCAAGCGGCAGCATGTAGGTCCGGTAGTAATCCTCGAAGATCCAGCGGTGCCACAACTCCGCATAGCTCTCCTTGTTCTTGTCGCGGTTGGTCGTGCCGTACTCGATGATGGTCCCGATGGCGGCATCGACGATCGCGTGGTTCTGCCAGAACGCGTATTTCAGGTCGCGTTCCAGAAGCTGGTGATTGTCCGGCTCCTTCAGGATCGACATCAGCAGCGAATGGCCGTTGCCGATGTGGCGGCTCTCGTCCGACTGGACCGACAGGAACACGGTCGGCAGCGCGTAGTCGCCGTTGCGGGCGGCTTCCGACGGCATCGCGACGAACAGCGTGTTGGTGAAGGCCGTTTCGGCGACGACGGTCAGGTAGACGTTGGCCGCCGTGATGGCGTCGCCTGTGACGAAGGCCTCGCCGAACTGCCGGCCGATGCTGGTCGCGTAGCACTTGCCGAAGGCGGCTTCCGTGATATCGAACCCGGCGGGGTCGATATAGTTCTCCATGTACCACTTCTTCAGGTTCATCTGGATGGTCGAGTGCCTGAACTCATCGACCATCTGCATGGTGAACCCGGTGCGCAGGTCATCGCCCGGCGCCAGTCGTCCGACCATCGCCATGGAGCGCGCGGCGGAGATTTCCGGGAACGGGATGATAGCCAGGAACAGCTTCATCCACTCGACCCAGCGGGGTTCGACGTTGCGGAACATGTCGCCACGGAGCGCCGCGTCGAGAGCGCCGTAGACCCGGTTGTCCTTCTCTTCCTGCATCGGGAAGTAGGAGCGCAGGACCTGTTTCATGGGGTCCTTCGGCGCCTTCGTGATCTTGTAGTCGGTCGGGAAGGTCATCGCTTCCTGAACGTATGTGGGCGTCCAGCCCAAATCCGCGACCCGGCGCGCAGCCTCGCCTATGCTGATGCCCTTTTGTGCAATGATCTTATTGAGCGTCAAACCGTCAGGCATGGTCTCACTCCCTGGAATTCTTGAGCGTTACAGGTTTCCGCCTTGGCCAACTTTAAAGATGTCGGCATGAGTTAAGTTTGGGGTATACGCGCCATGATTTTTCCGAGCATCGAACCTTCTTTCAAAGTTACGCTCAGAATGCAGAATTTTTCCGCCGCGCTGCTGTCATGGTCATCTCCCCGCACTACTTCCTTGTTTATTGCACCGCATCATTGTGCAGTGATTTATTATGGTGGAATACTCAGCAAGAGCCGTGCCAGATCTTGGGGATTTGCTATTGCCTTGTAATCGCTGGCCTGCCACAGTCTTTCCCGCACTTTGTTTATGGTCTTTGTTTCTTTGTGTGACACCCGGTCGTTGACACGTGTTTCAAAACGCATCGTTGTGAACGGTTGTGGACTAGGATACCTCTCCCGTCATGCGACAGTATGACTCCCAAGCGGGTTCCGCAGTATGCTGGCAGGGGACCGGAGACCATGCTACCTTTGCGCAGCGGCACGGATTGTCGCTTGGATCGGACGCGGAGTTGAGAATGACCGGCACACCATTCAACAAAATTACTAATGGTGAACGCGACGCGATTCTCACAGCCATTGCGGAACTTGGCGACCGCATGGAGAGACGCTTCGAGCAGGTCGACAAGCGCTTCGAGCAGGTCGACAAGCGCTTCGAGCAGGTGGCCAAGCGCCTTGAGGGAGTCGATATGCGCTTGGAGACGACTGATGGTCGTATCAAGGAGATCGAAACCGAAATCAAGGTCATGAAGTACGACGTGATTGAAGCCAAGCTCTCGGTGAGGAACCTCCCAACGTATTGGCACATGTACGTTGCCCTGACAGGCTTGGTCGTCACCGTCTTCAGCCTCATGCGTTTCGCGATGCCGGGGCATTGACCCCGCTCACTTCTTCTCAGCCGCACCCTCCGGCTTAGCCTTCCTCTCCGCGATATACCTCGCCCCCAGTATCAGCACGCCCATGGTGAAGTCCTCGCCATGGGCGTCGATCATTTCCTGCGACAGGTCGTCGAGCCTCTGGAGGAACGCGTTCTTGGACTCCTGCTCGGCCAAGGCTTCCGGCGATGGTTTTGCTGTGTCGGCGGTCATGTCTGCGTATCTCCATGAGGGGCGTTCAGGCGGTTGACGATGTCTTCAAGCTGCTCGATCAGGGCCTCGCGTTCGGCTTCGATCCGGCGGGCCTGCGCAATGACTTCACTATGCTCCCGCTCCAACTCGGAAAGCTGCGCTTTCAGCTCCGGGGTGGGCGCCGCCGCGATGTTCTCGCGACAGCGCTCCATTTCGAACTCCACTCCGGCGCGCCGGCCCTCCCGCGACAAGTGGGCCGAGTTCAGCTCGGTGAGCTTTGCCACGATGGCGTAGCGTTCCGCCATCATGACCTGGAACGGATCGTCAGAGGTCATTGTGGCGGCCGTCGCACAAGGGCGGGTTGGCGGTCTGCTTGCACCCGCACAGGAACACCGTGCCGGTGCCAGGCGCCCTCCACCCCATCGGACTGATGCCGGTACCGGCGTGGGACCCGTCACAGATCGGCTGGGTACCGCTGCGACCGCAGCGGCACCACATCACCAGATCGCCTTCCTCCACTTCCCACTCGTAGGGTCCAACCTGGGCGATCTCGGGTTCGAGGTTCATCGCGATATCCTCATCATGAGGCCCTCAGGGGATCAGAACAGCGCGGCCTTTGACCTTGCCGTAGTGCAGGTCGTGAAGCGCCTCGTTGGCCTGCTCCAGCCGGTATTCGCGCGTCGCGAGCTTGACCAGCCCCCGGTCGGCCAGCGCCATCAGCTCGACCAGTTCGGGATAGGTCCCGACCAGATTGCCGACGATGGTCTTTTCCGAGGTGATCATCTCGATCGTCGGGATCTCGACCTTACCGCCATAGCCGACGATGTAGTAGAAACCGGCATTCCGCGTCATCGCCAGCCCCTTCTCGACCGCGTCGCCCTCGCCGACGAAGTCGATCACGGCCTCGGCCCCGCGCCCTCCTGTCAGCGCCAGGATCTGTTCGACCTCCGTGCCGTCGCCTTTGACCAGATGATGCGCCCCGCATTCCTTGGCGAGGTTCAGCGCCATGTCGGAGCGATCGACCGCGATGATCTCGGCGGCGCAGAGAGCCGCCAGCACCTGAATCCCGATATGCCCCAAGCCGCCGGCCCCGATCACGACGGCGTATTCCCCCGGCAACAGATGGCGAGACGCCTTCTTGGCCGCGCGGTATGCCGTCAGGCCCGCGTCGGTGTAGGGCGCCACGTCCTTCGGCGTCAGACCGCCCGGCAGCTTGATCAGGGACCGAACGCCGGTCAGCAGATACTCGGCATAGCCGCCATTGGTGTTGATGCCGGGGAACTTGCTGTCGGTCGCGTGCATGTCGTCGCCGCGCCGGCAGGCGAGGCAATGGCCGCTGGTGACCAGCGGATGGCAGATCACGGGATCGCCGACCTTGAAGCCCTCTACGCCGGCGCCGACCTCCTCGACCCAGCCGGCATTCTCATGTCCCATGATATAGGGAAGCTGTATATCCACCTTGCTGCGCCAAATGCCTTCGACGATGTGAAGGTCGGTGCGGCAAACGCCGGCGCCGCCGATGCGGACGATGACATCGGTGGTCTTCTCGATCTTCGGGTCGGGGACTTCCTCGTACCGGACGAACTGCGGACTGGTCAGCGATGGATCGAATTCATAAAGCACGGCCGCCTTCATGGACGCCTCTCCCTTGATGCCGGTTTCTTGGTTGGAACCGAGATCCTTAAACGCAACCACCGTGCTAGAACCTAAACCGACGGGTTTCAGCCATTCCCGACGATGAGCCTCTAATTTGACCGTTTACATAATCAACGACTGCTCACACCCTGACTGCGCAAAACCTGAACATAACAGGTCATCACGGTCCCCATTCAACCGAGGGACCAGGGAGGAGCAGGCATGGGATCGATCACGCGTCCGGCCACGCTGACACCGGAAATCCGCCAGTCCTGGGAACGCTGCCTTGAAGCGGGCCTCGACCCGCACCGACCTCCCGAACCGGTCTACGCCGACGCGGCCACGGTGCGCGAAGCGCGCGACCGGCACGAGCTGACGCGCCGGCTGGCGCTGGCCGAGATGCACAACCTCTATCACCAGATCTCCGGCTCCAACTTCATGATCGCCTTGGGCGATCCCGGCGGCATGGTGCTGGACACCATCACCGACGACACTTTCCGCACCACGGCGGAAGCGAAGAATATCCGCGCCGGTGGCCTGTGGGGGGAGTTGCAGCAAGGCACCAACGCGCTGGGGCTGGCGTCGGCCATGAAAGCGCCGGTGACGGTCCACGGCCCTGAGCATTTCTTCCGGATGTATGACGGCTTGACCTGCAACGCCGCCCCGATCTTCGGCCCCTCGGGCGAGATCGCCGGCATACTGGACGCATCGAGCGATTGCCGCTCCCGCCAGCGCCACACGATGGCCCTGGTCAAGATGTCGGTCCGCCAGATCGAGAACGGCTTGTTCCGCGACCTCCACCGCAACGACCTTGTGCTGATCTTCCACACGCGGGCGGAATACCTGCGGACCCTCAGCGCCGGCCTGCTGGCGGTCGATCCAACCGGCACGATCATCGCCGCCAGCGCGCAGGCCGCGTTCTTCCTGCAAGGCCTGCCGGCACGGCCGGGACACCACTTCGCCGAACTGTTCCGCACCGGCTTCCTCGACTTTCTGGACGAGAGCCACCGCCGCGACCGGGTGCGCCTGGAAGACCATGAGGGCAGCAGCTACGTCGTGGCGATCGACAACCTGCACAAGGTCTGCCCGCTCCACCGCCATCAAGAGCCGAAGCCCAAGTCCCAGCCCCGTCCCGCACCCCGCACGCCGTCCCCCGACTTCATCGCCGAAGATCCTGCCGTAACCGCCCTACTGACCCAGGTCGCCGGCGCCACGGCCCGAGGCGTCCCGATCCTGATCCGAGGCCCGACGGGGACCGGCAAGGAGTTGATGGCCCGCCACGCCCACGCCGTCAGCGGCCGCACCGGCGCCTTCGTCCCCGTCAATTGTGCCGCCCTCCCCGACACCCTGATCGAAGCCGAACTGTTCGGCTATGCCGAGGGCGCCTTCACCGGAGCGCGACGCGGCGGCGCCAAAGGATTAGTGAACGAAGCCGACGGCGGCACCCTGTTCCTGGACGAGATCGGCGACATGCCGGTCCAGTTGCAAAGCATCCTGCTCCGCCTGCTGGACGACTGGACCATCCGCCCCGTCGGAAGCTCCGCCCGCCGGACCGTCGATGTCCAACTCGTCGCCGCCACCAACGCGAACCTGGAAGAAGCCGTCCAAACCGGCCGCTTCCGCGCCGACCTACTCTACCGCCTGAACACGATCGAGATAACCCTGCCCCCCTTGGCCGAGCGCAAGGACTTCCACCGCATCGCCAGACACCTGCTCCACATCATCGACCCGGCAGCGTCAATCGCCGACACGGCGCTGGCCCTGCTGGCGCAACGCCCCTGGCCCGGCAACGTCAGGGAACTCCGCAGCGTCCTGACCCGCCTTGCGATCACCGCCGACCGCAGCGTCATCGGAGCCGAACACCTCAACGCCCCCGCCCCGCCGCCCGCACCGGCACCCGCCTCGACCCTGGAGCGGGCGGTTATCGATCAAGTCGTAGCGACCTGGGAGCAGTCCGGACGAAACATCACCGAAACCGCCCGCCGCTTGGGCGTCACTCGGAATACCGTTTACAAGAAGCTCCGAACCATGAGCAATTACGTAAAATCTGGTCCAAGAGGCGGCATCGATGACTAACTCCGCACAGATCATCCGGGATCAAAACGGTAATCCCGCTTTTGCCGTGTTGCCCATCGACGAGTACGAGCGGCTGCTGGAAGTAGCCGACGAAGCTGCAAGCATCCGCACGTATGACGCTTACAAGGCTACCCAACCGGAAACCTTCCCCGATGAAGTTGCCTCCCGGCTTCTGAATAGTGAGCATCCGGTAAAAGTGTTCCGCGAATACCGAGGCATGACCCAAACTCAACTTGCCGAGGCCGCCTGCCTCCGCCAAGCCTACGTGTGACAGATGGAGGCTGGCGCTCGCATTGGCACCATCGATGTTGTCAAGCGGACAGCCGAAGCGTTACGGGTAGATCTTGATGATTTGACCTGACCAGCAGCATCCAATTCGGAAAATTTCAATCGGGCCAGAACCAGAAATTGTTATATTTTGGAAAATTTATTATTAGTTAAGTATAATTTTAACACGAATGGACACGGATTTCTCACGGATGAACACGGATAATATCAAACGTTGATTTCACCACGGCACCGGGAGCGATCAAATTTTCTCCTATCCGTGTTCATCCGTGGGAAATCCGTGTCCATCCGTGTTCCTGTCAACCCACTCGACCCCAACACCCCCGCCCCATCATCCACCCCCTTGACGTCCAGCGCCGATTCTCATACCTTACGTTTACGTAAACGTTATGCCACTCCCTGAACGCGCGGTGACAAATCATGCTCAGTATGACCGATCCGCCGGAAGAGGCGGGAGAAGAGCGGACTTTTACCATCAGCGAGTTGGCCGATACGTTCCAGGTCACTCCCCGCACGATCCGCTTCTACGAGGACCAGGGGCTGCTGTCGCCCAGGCGCGACGGGCTCAATCGGGTCTACAGCCATCGTGACCGCGCCCGGCTGACGCTGATCTGCCGGGGCAAGCGGCTGGGCTTCAGTCTGGCGGAGATCAAGGATTTTCTCGACCTCTACGATGTCGATGACCGGCAGATCGAGCAGATGCGCTTCGTACTGGCCCATGGGCGAGAGCGGATCGCCTCGCTGGAGGTCCAGCTTGTCGATGTCCAGCAGACGCTGAGCGAGTTGCGGGCGCTGGAAAGCCAGATCGTCGAACACCTCAAGGCCGCCGGTGCGGCGCCGGACAAGAACACCAAGAAATAGCTTCCGAAGAAATAGACCCAACTAACCAAATCAAGTCGGTGAGGAGCATTCAGCGTCATGAAGAACGTGGTTATCGCCGGGTATGTCCGGTCGCCGTTCCACTTCGCGAACAAGGGCAAGCTGGCGCGCATCCGCCCCGACGATCTGGCGGCGCAGGTCGTCAACGGCCTACTCAAGCAGACCGGCGTCGA
Source organism: Skermanella aerolata KACC 11604 (assembly GCF_000936425.1). Classification (GTDB taxonomy): domain Bacteria; phylum Pseudomonadota; class Alphaproteobacteria; order Azospirillales; family Azospirillaceae; genus Skermanella; species Skermanella aerolata. The sequence goes on from NZ_AVFK01000033.1 coordinate 26,795, forward strand.
TCCGAATGAGATCGAGGACATCATGCTGGGCTGCGCCTTCCCCGAAGGCGAGCAGGGTTTCAACGTCGCGAAGCTGGTCGGCATGCTGGCGAATCTGCCGCAGAGCGTCGCCGGCACCACCATCAACCGCTTCTGCGGATCGTCGATGCAGGCGATCCACATGGCCGCCGGTGCGATCCAGATGGATGCCGGCCACGCCTTCATCGCGGGCGGGATCGAAAGCATGAGCCGGGTGCCCATGATGGGCTTCAACCCGATGCCGAACCCGAAGCTGGCCGAAAGCAACCCCGGCGCCTACATGGCGATGGGCATCACCGCCGAAAACCTCGCGACCAAATACCAGTTCACCCGCGAAGCCCAGGAAGCGGTCGCCGTCGAAAGCCACCGCAAGGCGGCGGAAGCGCAGGCCTCGGGCCGCTTCGACGACGAGATCGTGGCGATCAAGACGCCCGACGGCGTAGTCGATAAGGACGGCTGCATCCGCGCAGACACCACCCCGCAAAGCCTCGCCGCCCTCAAGGCCGCGTTCCTGGCCGAGGGTACCGTGACGGCGGGTACCGCCAGTCCGCTGACCGACGGCTCCTCCGCCACCCTCGTCACATCGGAAGAATTCGCCCGCGCCCACGGTCTTCCGATCCTGGCGCGCATCAAGTCGATCGCCGTGTCCGGCTGCGATCCGACGATCATGGGCTACGGCCCGGTCCCCTCGACCCAGAAGGCGCTGAAGCGCGCCGGGATCACCGTCAAGGACCTTGATATCGTGGAGAGCAACGAGGCCTTCGCGGTGCAGGCGATGACCGTGGCGCAGGAGCTTGGCTTCGACGGCGCCAAGGTCAACCTCGACGGCGGCGCGCTGGCGCTCGGCCATCCGCTCGGCGCCACCGGCGCCCGGATCACCGGCAAGGCGGCCCAGCTGCTGAAGCGGGAGGGCGGGCAGTTCGCGCTTTCGACCCAGTGCATCGGCGGCGGTCAGGGGATCGCCACCGTCCTTGAAGCGGTCTGACACGCAGCAATAAGCCGAACCCGAGGAGACGCTTCATGGAAATCCGCAGCGCAGCCGTGATCGGCGCCGGCGTGATGGGCAGCGGCATCGCGGCACATATCGCCAATGCCGGCATCCCTGTCTTCCTGCTCGACATCGTGCCGCAGGACGTCAAGGACGGACGCGGCAACGACCGCAGCGTGGTTGCCCGCACGGCCATCGAGAAGATGCTGAAGACCGACCCCGCGCCCTTCATGCACAAGAAGAACGCCCGGCTGGTCACCCCCGGCAACATCGACGACGATCTGGAAAAGCTGGCGACCGTGGACTGGATCGTCGAAGCCGTGGTCGAGAACCCCGCCGTCAAGTCGGACCTCTACGCCCGGCTGGACAAGGTGCGGAAGCCCGGTTCCATCGTCTCCTCCAACACCTCGACCATCCCGCTGAAGAACCTGATCGAGGGCCAGAGCGACCGATTCGCCCAGGATTTCCTGATCACCCACTTCTTCAATCCGCCGCGCTACATGCGCCTGCTGGAAGTCGTTTCCGGCCCCGCCACCCGCGCCGAAGCCGTGACATCCCTCAGCACCTTCGCCGACAAGCGGCTGGGCAAGGGCGTCGTGCAGTGCAAGGACCGCCCCGGCTTCATCGCCAACCGGATCGGCACCTACTGGATTCAGGCCGCGATCAACGAGGCGATGGACCTTGGCCTGACGGTGGAAGAGGCCGACGCCGTGGTCGGCCGCCCGATGGGCATTCCGAAGACCGGCGTGTTCGGGCTGGTCGATCTGGTCGGCCTGGACCTGATGCCCTATGTCAGCCGTTCGCTCCTGAAGACCTTGCCGCCCGGCGATCCGTACCGCGACATCTACCGGGAGCCGGAGTTGTTCACCCGCATGATCGCGGAGGGCTATACCGGCCGCAAGGGCAAGGGCGGCTTCTACCGGATGAACAAATCGGGCGGCGCCAGGGTCAAGGAAGCGGTCGATCTCCAGACCGGCCAGTACCGCCCGGCCGGCAAGCCGTCGCTCGATAGCGTCGCCGCCGCCAAGGGCGGCCTGCGCAAGCTTGTCGAGCATCCGGATAAGGGCGGGACCTATGCCCGCCGCGTGCTGGTCGGGCTGCTGAGTTACGCCGCCGGGCTGGTGCCCGAGATCGCCGACGACATTACCGGCGTCGATCAGGCGATGCGGCTCGGCTACAACTGGAAATTCGGCCCGTTCGAGCTGATCGACCAGCTAGGAGCCGACTGGCTGGCCGACGCCCTGAGGGCCGAGGGCAAGGCCGTCCCGGCCCTGCTGGAAACGGCTTCGGGCAAGACGTTCTACCGCACCGAAAACGGCAAGCTCCAGTTCCTCACCACGGAAGGCGGTTACGCCGATCTGGTCCGCCCGGAAGGCGTGCTGCTGCTGTCCGATATCAAGCGCGCCGGCAAGCCGATCGCCCGCAATGCCTCCGCCTCGCTCTGGGACATCGGCGACGGCGTCGCCTGCCTGGAGTTTACGGGCAAGATGAACGCCCTGGACAGCGACGTGATGGCGCTGATCCGGAAGGCCGCCGGCATGATCGGCGATGGCAAGGGGGATTGGAAGGCGCTGGTCGTCCATAACGAGGGCGACAACTTCTCGGTCGGCGTCAACCTCGGCCTCGCCTTGTTCGCGGTCAATATCGCGCTGTGGCCGCAGGTCGAGCAGACCGTCCAGGAAGGCCAGGAGACCTACAAGGCGCTGAAATACGCCCCCTTCCCCGTCGTCGCCGCTCCGTCGGGCATGGCGCTGGGCGGAGGCTGCGAGATCCTGCTGCACTGCGCCGCCGTCCAAGCCCATGCCGAAACCTATATGGGTCTGGTCGAAGTCGGCGTTGGCGTCATCCCCGGCTGGGGCGGCTGCAAGGAGATGCTGACCCGCGCCACGCTCAACAAGAAGCGCCCCGGCGGCCCGATGCCGCCGATCGCCCAGACCTTCGAGACGATCAGCCTCGCCAAGGTAGCGAAGTCGGCGGACGAGGCACGCGACCTGATGTTCTTGCGTCCAACCGACGGCATCACGATGAACCGCGACCGCCTGCTGGCCGACGCGAAGGCCAAGGCGCTGGCATTGGCCGCGGATTACAAGCCGCCGGAGCCGGTGAAGCTCCGCCTGCCCGGCCCGACCGCCAGGGCGGCGCTCGATCTGGCGGTGGAAGGTTTTCAGCTTCAGGGAAAGGCCACGCCCCATGACGTGACGGTTTCCTCGGCGCTGGCCAGCGTGCTCAGCGGCGGCGACACCGACATCACGGTGGAACTGGACGAGGACGAGTTGCTGGAACTGGAGCGCACCGCCTTCATGAGACTCGTCCGGAACAGCAACACCGTCGCCCGGATCGAACACATGCTCACCACCGGCAAGCCGTTGCGGAACTGAGGGAGTACGTAAACATGCCGACCTACAAGGCGCCTCTGAACGACGTCCGTTTCGTGCTCAACGAAGTCTTCTCCGTTGGCCAACTTGCCGAATTGCCCGGTCACGAGGACCATACCCCCGACCTGATCGAAGCGGTGCTGGAGGAAGGCGCCAAGCTGGCTGAAAACGTGCTCCAGCCGCTCAATCGCTCCGGCGACGAGGAAGGCTGCCACTACGAGAACGGCGTTGTCCGCACCCCCGCCGGTTTTCCGGAGGCCTATGCCCAGTTCATCGCCGGCGGCTGGACGGGAGTGTCCGCCGATCCGGAATACGGCGGCCAGGGCTTGCCCCATGTCGTCAACTTCGTGCTGGAGGAGTTCCTGTGCTCCGCCAACCTGTCGTTCGGCATGTATCCGGGCCTTAGCCACGGTGCCTACAACGCGCTCTACCTGCACGGCACCGACGAACTGAAGCGCGCCTACCTGCCGAAGCTGGTGGACGGTACGTGGTCCGGGACGATGTGCCTGACGGAGCCGCATTGCGGCACCGACCTCGGCATGATCCGGACCAAGGCGGTGCCGGACGACAGCGGCGACGGGTCGTTCGCGATCACCGGCACCAAGATCTTCATCTCGGCCGGCGAGCACGACCTGACCGAGAACATCCTTCATCTGGTACTGGCGAAACTGCCCGACGCTCCCCCCGGCACCAAGGGCATCAGCCTGTTCCTGGTTCCCAAGTTTCTCCCGCGTGATGACGGCACGCCGGGCATGCGCAACGGCGTCCTGTGCGGTTCGATCGAGCACAAGATGGGCATCAAGGCCTCATCCACCTGCGTGATGAATTTCGACGCCGCGAAGGGCTGGCTGGTCGGTCAGCCCCACAAGGGCATGCGCGCCATGTTTACCATGATGAACGCGGCGCGCCTCGGCGTAGGCATCCAGGGCCTCGGTCTGGCCGAAGTCAGCTATCAGAACGCCGTCAGCTACGCCCGTGACCGGCTTCAGGGCCGCTCGCTGACGGGGACCAAGGCGCCGGAAAAGCCGGCCGATCCGATCATCGTTCACCCCGACGTCCGAAAAAATCTTATGACCATGCGGGCCTATACCGAAGGCTGCCGCGCTCTCGCCTGCTGGATAGGCCTGAACATAGACATATTCAGCAAGCATCCCGATCCGGCCGTCAGGGCGGAAGCCGACGATCTGGTGGCGCTGATGACTCCTGTCGTGAAGGCGTTCTTCACCGATATAGGATTCGAGACGACCAACATGGGCGTCCAGATCTATGGCGGGCACGGCTACATCCGCGAATACGGCATGGAACAGTTCGTCCGCGACGCCCGGATCGCCCAGATCTACGAAGGCGCCAACGGTATCCAGGCGCTCGATCTGGTCGGCCGAAAGCTGCCGCAGGACATGGGCCGCCTGCTCCGGCGGTTCTTCCATCCGGTGTCGGAGTTCCTGGAGGAGAACCAGGAAGACCCTGCCCTGCTGGAATTCGTCATCCCGCTCGCCAAAGCGTTCGGCAAGCTCCAGCAGGCGACGGCGCTGATCGCCCAGCGCGGCATGAAGAACCCGGACGAGGCGGGAGCCGCCTCCACCGACTACCTGCGCCTGTTCGCGCTGGTGGCTGTCGGCTTCATGTGGGTTCGGATGGTCAAGGTGGCGCAGGCGAAACTGCCTCAGGCCAACGGCGATGCCCGTTTCTACGACACCAAGATCAGGACGGCGCGCTTCTACGTGACCAAACTGCTGCCGCAGGTCAACGCCCTGTTCCTGACGATCATGGCCGGCTCGGCACCCTTGATGGACATCGACGCCGACGCCTTCTGATTCTCGTATATCTATCCGAGTATGGAAGAAAAGGGTGTCCGCTAGCGGCGGGCACCCTTTTTCGCATGATCATCGAAAACCGAGTCGCGGTGGAGGAACACCTTTCGAACTCCCCTCAACCCGCTTCAACCATGATTCGCACCGTCGAATAGGCCAACTTCAGGTTGGAACAGCTATAGACACCCCAAACTCTAGGTCTAACAGGCTATGCCTCACGGACATAAAGCATATGACGCTCAGCAATAATCGGTTTGATCGGACAATAGGCGGATCTAAAAACTATCCGTATCATCATATATGTTGGTTGCATATCGGCAACACAGGCCAAGGCTCCTATGTATACTTAGAGATACAAGGGTCGATAGGGTTTCTTAATGAACAAAATAGTATCCTAGGCGATGAGATTACCTCATATTTGAGTGTGTGCCGCTTAGGCCAAAAAACGGGAAGGGTTATGACATGCGTATTCTGATCGGAGACGACCACGCCTTGTTCCGCGAAGGCATCAACCGCCTTCTCGAACAGATTTTCCCCGACGCCGAGTATCTCCAGGCTGCAACCTATGATGAAACGGTAGCGTACTGCTCCGGCTCGCAACCGCCCGACCTGATCCTGACGGATCTCCAGATGCCGGGCTGGCCGGGTTTCGAAGGTATCCGCCACATCCGGAACCTGCTGCCGCAGACGCCGCTCGTCGTCGTCTCCGCGTCGGAGAACGGGGCCGATGCCCGCATGGCGCTGGACCACGGCGCCGGCGGCTTCATTCCCAAGTCCTCCAGCGTCCAGATCATGGTCAGCGCCCTGCGTCTGGTCCTGGCCGGCGGCGTCTACGTCCCGCATGCGCTGCTTCAGTCTGGCACCAGCGGCCTGACCAGCAACCCCCGCGACCACGTGGCCCCGTCTTCCTCGTCCGACCTGGGGAGCAACGTCAACCTGACCCAGCGCCAGCGCGACGTGCTGAACTGCCTGCGCGAAGGCAAGTCCAACAAGCAGATCGCCTATGAGCTCGGCCTGTCCGAGGGTACGGTGAAGATCCACGTCACGGCGATCTTCAAGTCGCTGAACGTGAAGAACCGCACCCAGGCCGTCATCAGTGCCTCCCGCTACGCGATGCGCTGACCGTCCAGCTTTCTGACCCGAAGACCCTTCCCGCCTCAGTCCGCAACCGGTCGAACGACCGGGTGCGGTTTGACGCGGCACAGAGAAGCCGCCAGGGGCACCGGGCCTTCTAGCGCTCGCGCTGTTCCAGCCGCCGGCTCTCTTCCTCCAGAAGCGCCTTGCGCGACAGCTTGCCGATCATCGTCTTGGGCAGTTCGTCGCGGATCTCCAACTGCTTGGGGATCTCTATCGGCGACAGCTTGTCCCTCAGGAACTCCGCCAGATCCTCACGCGTCAGGTGATGGCCCTCGGTCAGCGTGACATAGGCCTTCACGGTCTGGCCGCGATAAGGGTCGGGCACGCCCGCGACCACGCACTCCGACACGGCGGGGTGCAGGTAGATCGCTTCCTCGACATTGCGCGGATAGACGTTGTAGCCGCCGCACAGGATCATGTCCTTGATGCGGTCCACGATGAACGTGTAGCCGTCCTCGTCCATATAGCCGACGTCGCCGGTATGGAGCCGCCCGTCCGCCATCGCCTCGGCCGATTCCGCCGGACGCTTCCAGTAGCCCTGCATCACCTGCGGGCCGCGAATGCAGACCTCCCCCTTCTCGCCCTGCGCCACCAGCTTGGATCGGTCGTCCAGGCTGACGATCTCGATCACCGTGCCCGGCAGCGGGATGCCGATGGAGCCGGGCTTGTTGACGCCGTACATGGGGTTGGCGGTGGCGACCGGAGAAGTTTCCGACAGTCCGTAGCCCTCCACCAGCTTGCAGCCGGTCTTGCTCTCGAAGGCATGCTTGACCTCGACCGGCAGCGGCGCGCCGCCCGACAGGCAGAAGCGGATCGACGACAGGTCGTACGAGCCGATATCCTTGTGGTTGACGATGGCGGTGTAGATCGTCGGAACGGCGGGAAACAGCGTCGGCTTCTTCGACTGGATCAGCTTGATCACCTGTTCCAGGTCGAACCGGGGCACCAGCACCATCTCGGCGCCCATGGCGAGCGGCAGGTTCATCACGCCGGTCATGGCGAAGACATGGAACAGCGGCAACACCCCCAGCATCCGTTCTTGGCCCGGCCGCGCATCGGAGCACCACATCCGCGACTGGACGGCGTTGGCGTAGATGTTGGCATGGGTCAGCATGGCGCCCTTGGGCACGCCGGTCGTCCCTCCGGTATACTGAAGCACCGCCACGTCCTGGAGCGGATCGACGGTTATCGGCTCCGGCTTGCCGGGATTGCCGATCAGCCGGGCGAAGGGAACGTGCCGATGGTCCGACGGGATCTTCGCGATGTCCTTGCGCTTGAAGACCGGGAACAGCCAGTTCTTGGGGAACGGCAGGATGTCCGCCATCTTCGCCACGACGATCTGCTTCAGCCGCGTCTCCTGGAGCATCTTGGCGATCTTGCCGTACAGCAGGGCCAGATCGAGCGTGACCATGATGTCCGTCTCGCTGTCCTCGATCTGCTTCGCGACCTCCCGCTCGGCATAGAGCGGGTTGAAGTTCACGACGATGCCGCCGGCTTTCAAGATGCCGTAGTAGCAGATGACGAAATAGGGCGTGTTGGGCAGGAACAGGCCGACCTTGCTGCCTTTCCCCACCCCCAGCGCCTGGAAGCCACGCGCCGCCCTATCCACCAGCGCGCCGATCTGCGCATAGGTATAGCGCTTGTCCATAAAGTCGATGCAGGGACGGTCGCCGTACCGGGCCACCGCATCGTCCATCAGGCGATAAAGCGGGGCCACGGGGATATCCGCGTGCCAGTCGATCTCAGGGGGATATGAGCTTTCCCAAGGGTATCGCGCGGGCGTCAGTGCCGGATCGGACATTTATCAGTCTCCCTGCTTCCCATCGTCGCCGCGGCATTGTCACCCCTGCCGCTTGCCAGCCTCCCACAACTCCCTAACGCTACTTGCCGTTTACGTAAAGGTCAAGAATTGTGCGGATTGCGCGTTTTTTCGCCGAATTCCACCAAAATTGCACAGACCGTTCTGTTTAAAGAATAAGCTCCCCTATTGAAAGAGTAGGGTGAACAAAAAATTACACTGGAGACTCAAATTTTTCTGTGCATAAAATCATGACGGGGGCAGGCACGGGGCGACAACCGGCGCTACCCTCGAAGGTGTTAACCGCGCGCGGCGCTGTTCGAAGGTTCTGCACACTTGTCTCGCTTCAGTCAGCACAATGCCTCGTCGTTCGACGATGGCGCCCAGGCTCGGGCCCTGGTGAAATGGTTTAATGTAACCAAGGGCTTTGGTTTCGTCGCTCCGGTTGACGGATCTCCGGACGCATTCCTCCACATTTCGGTATTGAACAGAGCAGGCCTTCAGGAGCTGAGCGACGGCACCGAGATCGTGTGCAACATCAGCCAGGGTCCCAAGGGTCCCCAGGTGACGCGAATCGTCGAAGTGGTCGGCGGCGCGCCGGCTCCCCGGCAGCCCAGCGCGGACCGCTACGGCGACCGTGGCGGCGGCGACCGCTATGGCGACCGCGACAGCTACGGCGGGGGCGGTTACGGCGGCGACCGCTACAGCGATCGCGGCGGCTATGGCGGCGGCGGCGATCGTTACGGCAGCAGCGACCGCTACGGCAGCAGCAGCGACCGTTATGGCGACAGCGACTACGGCTCCCCCGCCCCCGGCGGCCCGGAAGTCGAGATGTCCGGCACCGTGAAGTGGTTCAAGCCCGACAAGGGCTTCGGCTTCGTCACCGCAGACGACGCCAGCAAGGATGTCTTCGTCCACAAGAGCGTCCTGCGCCGCTGCGGCCTGCTCCAGCTCGAAGCCGGCCAGCGTGTCCAGATGCGCGTCCAGGACGCCTCGAAAGGCCGTGAAGCGACCTGGATTCTGCCGCTCGATAACTGATGGCGTGAATCAGGAAAAACGATGGCCGGGTCTTACCGATGTGAGGCCCGGCCTGTTTTTTTTGGATATGAACTAGTGTGGTTATGCGAACGAGACCCGCTACATCACGATCTCGGTCTTTATTCGCTCATATTGAGCGATCAACACATCGTCGTTGCGTTCAATTAGACCGACCGCGATCAAAGCCTCCACGTCATCATGAACGCGCCGATAGGGCCGTCCCAACGCCCGTGCCAAAGCCGCCACCGACGGTTCGGGGTGATGATGTACGTGACGTAGAAGCTCGACCCTTTTGGGGGTCAGGACGCGGGTAAGCGCTGTCCACGACTCGAATGCCAAGTGGCGTTCCTGAAATACTTCACCACGCTGAGCACGCTTCCAGGCATCGACGAAAGCTGCTCCATCGTCCTGGATGCTGCCGCCCACACTGATGGTCATGTCGATTTCAGTCATGATTCGCCCCGAGCAAAGCTTACATCGTCGAGAAAGTCTGCGATCGACCGTTCTATCGTGGTGAAGACGTATGGAACCTCGCCGTCACTCAGATGCTTATGGTCACCTTTGCCGCGTTCATTATCGTATCCAATCAGCCGCTCCCCTCCACTTCCATAGAAGAGGCTGTACTTGAAGCCATGATTGGTCGGCGGCACCGGTTCCGGTACCTGCCAGATTTTCATTTCCATGATTGCGCCATCGTCGAACTCGCGACGACGCTGAAACAATAGAACTGCCTTGGGCCTCTGAGACATAGGACATGGAGTGTCATAGCCTCGGTTGCAAGGCAAGAGGCAGCTTGTCGCGCTATCCGCACCGCTGCCCCCCTCCCCCTCACTACACCGTTTCGGCCGGTTCCGTCTTCTGATGCGGGAAGCCGGTCAACGGTCCCATGACGTGGCGGTCGCGCTCGATGGTCACGTCGCTCTGCATGTACAGCGCCACCAGTTCCGCCAGCGAACGCAGCGCGTGGACATGCGTCCGCTCGTAACCGTGTGAGCTGTCGACCCCGAAGCAGACCAGCGCCGTGCGGATGTCGTTGCCGGCCTCGATGGCGGCGGCGCTGTCGCAGCGGTAGTAGCGGAAGATGTCGCGCTGGTGCCGGATGTCGTAGTCGCTGCACAGGTCCAGCAGCTTGTGCGTCAGGTGGTAGTCGAACGGCCCCGTACTGTCGGCCATGGCGACCGTGACACCTGACTCCCGGCTGTTCTGTCCCGGCGCCGGAGTCGCGTTGTCGATCGACACCATCTCGGCCACGTCGCCATGCAGCACCGATGACGCTCCCGACCCGACCTCTTCCGAGATCGTCAGCAGCAGGTGGCAATCGACCGGCAGCGTCACGCCGGCGTCCAGCACCGCCTTCGCGGCACCGAACAGCACGGCGACGCCGGCCTTGTCGTCCAGATGGCGCGAGTTGATGAAGCCGTCCGGCTGGAACTCCGGCACCGGATCGATCGCGACGAAGTCGCCGACATTGAAGCCGTGGCGGATCAGGTCTGCGGTGTTCGAGCACACCGCATCGACCCGGACCTCCAGATTAGTCCAGGCGACCGGCTGGGTGTCGATCTCCTCGTTGAAGGTGTGCCCGGATGCCTTCAGCGGCAGGATGGTGCCGCGATACGACCCGTGGTCGGTGAAGATCGTGCAGCGTGCGCCCTCCGCGAAACGCGCCGACCACGTGCCGATCGCGACCACTTCCAGCCGCCCGTTGGGCTTCAACCCCTTCACCTGGGCGCCCAGCGTATCGACATGGGCGACGATGGCACGGTCCGGGCTGTTCAGCCGGCCCTTGATGTCGGCGCGGATAGCGCCGCGCCGGGTCAGTTCGAACGGGATGCCCAGCCGCTTCAGCTCACGGCCGCAAAAATGGACGATTTCGTCGGTGTAGCCGGTCGGGCTGGGGATCTTCAGCAGCTTCTCAAGCAGATCCAGCACATAGTCCATGTCGATTGCCGGGCGGGCGGGGGCGACGAACCCCTCTTCAGCGGCGGCACGTTTCTCCGAAGTTGAACCTTGCATGATTGGACTTCTCGTTTTCGTTGCCTCTATCCATTGGACAGAAGTTTGGTATTGGGGAACAGCAGGTCAACGAAACGTTCGGCAGTGGGCTGAGGTTCATGATTGGCTAGGCCGGGCCGCTCATTTGCCTCGATGATGACATAGTCCGGCTTGGTCACCGACGGCACCAGGAAGTCGAACCCTACCAGCGGGATGTCCAGCGCCTTGGCCCCGGCGATGGCAGCATCCACCAGCGTCCGGTGCAGTCGGTCGGTCACATCATGGATGGTCCCGCCGGTATGCAGGTTAGCGGTCTTGCGGACCGGCAGCACCGTTCCCTCCGGCAGCACGTCGTCCATGGAATAGCCGTTGGCCGCGACGCAGCGCTCGGTCTCGGCATCCATCGGGATCTTGCTCTCGCCGCCGGTCGCCGCCGACCGCCGTCGGCTCTGCGCCTCGATCAGGGCCGAGACCGTATGCTCGCCGGTCCCGGTCACCTCGGCGGGGCGGCGGATCGCGGCGGCCACCACGCGGTAGTCGATCACGATGATCCGCAGGTCGTCGCCCTGGAAGAACTGCTCCAGCAGCACCGTCTCGGCGTGGTTGCGCGCCTCGGCTACCGCCTTGGCGACCTCCTCCTCGGTCGTGACATCGACCGTGATGCCCTTGCCCTGCTCGCCCCTGGCCGGCTTGACCACGATGGAGCCGTGCTCCTTCAGGAAATCCTTGTTCTCCTCCGCCGTGCCGGCGACCTTCTGCGCCGGCACCTTCAGGCCGGCCTTCAGCATCAGCCGCCGGGTGACCGCCTTGTCGTCGCACCGGCTCATCGCGACGGCAGTCGTCAGCTCGCTCAGGCTCTCGCGGCACACGACCGAACGCCCGCCGAAGCTCAGCGTGAAATAGCCACCCTCGGCATCGACCACCTCGACCCCGATGCCGCGTCGCCGGGCCTCGTTGATGATGATCATGGCGTATGGGTTGAGCGTCTCGTCGGGCGGCGGCCCGACATAGAGCTTTTCGTTGATCGAGTTCTTCGTCTTCAAGGCGAACACCGGCACCCGTTGAAAACCCAGTTTCTCATATAGCGCTATCGCGTTGACGTTGTCGTGCATCACGGACAGGTCCATGAAGCTGCGCCCGCGCGCCTGGAAATGTTCCGCCAGCGTCCGCACCAGGTTCTCGCCGATGCCGGGGAACGACGCCTGCGGATCGACCGCCAGGCACCACAGCGACGACCCGTTCTCCGGATCGTCGAAAGCGCGCCCATGATCGACGCCCGTGACCGACCCGATCACGTTGTTGGTCGCCGAATCGACCGCCACGAAATAGGTCAGCACCCGGCTGTTGCGCTGGTCGTGGAAGAAGTGCGGCGGCACCTGGACCATGTTGCGGCCGGCATAGATGCGGTTGACAGCTTCGGCGTCCTCGACCGTGCGGAGCCGCCGCACGGTGAAACCGCGGGGACGCCGCCTGCCGGTGCGGTAGTTGGCCAGCCACAGCCTGTACGTATGGGAAGGGTCGAGGAACAGCTCCTGCGGCGCCAGCGACAGCGCCACGTGGGGATCGCGCAGGTACAGCGCGATATCGCGCCGTCCCTGCGTCTCGTCCCTCAGCGCCTTCGCCAGTTCCGGCAAGTCCGGGAAGGTATGGGCGAACAGCAGCCGCCCCCAGCCGCAATCGACCGTGACGTTCTCCGCCATTCCCTCCTGATCGGGATGCTTCTGGTCCTTGGCGTACCAGTTGCGGAGCGACGGCGCGTTGCGCCGTTCCAGACGGTGCCGGGTGCGGGGGTTCAGGGGCTGAGTCATGTTCAGATGCCGTGTGTCTGGAGCCAGTATTCCAAAAGTGCCACCTGCCACAGCTTGGAGCCGCGCAGGGGAGTGATGTGGGTTTCCGGCTCGGCCAGCAGCTTGTCGACGTAAGGCCGCTGGAAAAGCCCGCGCTCGCGCGCCTTTGGCTGATTCAACACGTCACGGACAAGGTCCAGATAGGGTCCCTTGAGGTATTTCAGCGCCGGCATCGGGAAATAGCCCTTGGGCCGGTCGATCACCTCCGACGGCACGACGCGGCGGCCGGCTTCCTTCAGCACGTATTTGCCGCCGTCCGCGATCTTCAGCTCCGGCGGGACACGCGCCGCCAGTTCCACCAGATCGTGGTCCAGGAACGGCACGCGGCCTTCAAGGCCCCAGGCCATCGTCATGTTGTCCACCCGTTTGACCGGGTCGTCCACCAGCATGACGTTGGTGTCCAGCCGCAGCGCCTTGTCGATCGGCCGGTCGGCGCCGGGTTGGGCGAAGTGGCGCTCGACGAACTTTCGGCTGTAGTCCTCGCCGACCATGCGCGGGTCGAGCACCTGCGCCATCTCCGCCTGATCGCGGTCGAAGAAGACACGGGCATAGTCGGAAACCGGGTCGCGGCTCTCCATCATCGGCGGATACCAGTGATAGCCGCCGAAGATCTCGTCGGCGCCCTGCCCGCTCTGGACGACCTTGACGTGCTTCGCCACTTCCTGCGACAGCAGGTAGAAGCCGATCGCGTCGTGGCTGACCATCGGCTCCGCCATCGCCCGCACGCAGTTCTCAAGCTCCGGCAGCGTCCGGGTGCTGTCGACGAACAACTTATGGTGGTCGGTCTCGAACCGCTTGGCGATGATGTCGGAATACTGGAACTCGTCGCCGACCTCGTTGCCGACCGTCTCGAACCCGATCGAGAACGTCTTGAGCCCGTGCTGCCCGGCTTCCGCCAGCAAGGCCACGATGATCGAGCTGTCGAGGCCGCCCGAAAGCAGCACGCCGACCGGCACATCCGACACCAGCCGCCGCTCCACCGCCTTGCGGAGCGTTTGCAGCACCAGGTCCTGCCAGTCCGATTCGGACAGTCGCTCGTCACCCTGCTGCGGCCCGAAATTGACGGTCCAGTAGACCTCCTCGCGCTTCGTTCCGTCGGCTTCGATGGTCAGCAACGTGGCCGGCGGCAGCTTGCGGACGCCCTTCAGGATCGTCATCGGCGCCGGGACGACGGCGTGGAAGCTCATGTAGTGGTGCAACGCTTCCGGGTCGATATCGGTATCGATCCCACCGCCCGCCAGCAGGGCCGGCAGGGTGGACGCAAACCGGATCATGCCCGGCGTTTCCGCCAGATAGAGCGGCTTGATGCCCAGGCGGTCGCGGCCCAGGACGACCTTGCCGCTGTCGCGCTCCCAGATCGCGAAGGCGAACATGCCGTAGAGCCTCTCGACGAACCGCGGCCCCCAGGCGTGATAGGCCTTCAGCATCACCTCGGTATCGCCGTGGGAGAAGAACCGGTAGCCCTGCCCTTCAAGCTCGGCGCGCAGTTCCGGGTAGTTGTAGATGCAGCCGTTGAAGACGATGGTTAGGCCGAGATCCGGATCGACCATGGGCTGCTGGGCGGCATCGGACAGATCGATGATCTTCAGGCGGCGATGTCCGAACGCCACGCGGCTCTGGGCGAAGACGCCGGCGCTGTCCGGACCGCGGGGAGCCAGAACCTCGGCCATGGCTCCGACGGCCCGGCTGCTGGCGGGATTTCGATCGAGCCTGATTTCACCGCAGATGCCACACATGGGTTTTCCGATCTCCTTGGCCTGATGATGGGGCCTGATGGTGTTGCCAAATAGTACTGCCATCCCCTCGGGGGGCGCGCCGTACTGTGGCGCAATCGCAACGGGTCCGAGGAAGTGTTGTCCGCGATGGACGACATGGATGCGCAGCCGCCTGTCTCAGCGCCTGTCTGAGCCATAAACGCATTCAAGCCAAATAGGTTTCGATAAGGCCTGCATCTACATGCAGCCGGTACAGTACAGTAATTTTTATTGGAGATTACATACCCACACAAACAACAAAGTCCTCAAGCTGCCAGGACTTCCCAATTTATTATTATCCGCTAGCAATTATTGCTGCACAAAATTCCATCATTATGCCCGTCTAATGCCTCTTTCATCGTATCAGACCTGTCGGTTGCTGATTAATGATGCTCAACCTGCTGCAACATAAACGTTCTTGCGGCTGATGGTAATCCAATCGTATTAATACCAAACCCTGGAAGGCCTATGACGTATGTGATAAACACCTGCTCCTGAGAGAAACAAGCCTGTTTCGAAAAAATTCAAAGAGCAATGGAGTGTCGCAAATGTCTCGTTCCTGGCGTGTCGCCTGTGCCGTTTCCGCCCTGACCGCAGCCCTGTATGCCGCGGGCACTCCGGCTCCGGCCAGCGCCGAGGAAATCGCCTTCAAGCCGAAGGCCGCCGGTGACATCAACATCCGCCTGCGCGGCATCGGCGTCGTCCCGACCGAGCGTGGCGACATCAAGACCGCCAGCGGCGTCGACACCACCCTGAACGCCCGTCTCGGCAACGCCTACGTTCCGGAAGTCGACGTTTCCTACTTCCTGACGCCGAACATCGCGCTCGAGCTGATCGCCGCCACCACCAAGCATGAAGTCGACGCCTCCAACGGCCTCGACATGGGCAGCGTATGGCTGCTGCCGCCGACCCTGACGGTTCAGTACCACTTCGCCCCGACCGCGCGCTTCAGCCCCTATGTCGGCGCCGGCCTGAACTACACCATCTTCTACAACGAGAAGAAGGGCGCCCTGCGCTCGATCAGCTACGACGACAACATCGGCTACGCCCTCCAGGCCGGTATCGACTATGCCATCGCCGGCGCCTGGTCGCTCAACCTGGACGTCAAGAAGCTGTGGCTGAACACCGACGTCAAGGCCAACCTGGGCGGCACCGCCCTGAAGGCCGACGTGGACATCAACCCCTGGATCTTCGGCGTCGGCGTCGGCTATCGCTTCTAGTTCCCGATCCGGCCTCGAAACCGGATAAAGTAAACGCGGCGGACCCCGGTCCGCCGCGTTTTCATTTTCTCGGGCGCCGTCCCACTCGGTCCGGAGCACGCTAACGTAGGTCGGGCCTCTTCAGCCCGACATCTAACGCCCCTGACCGGTCGAACACCTTCCGCCTTTGGCATAACTCACCGCTCCCGTGCCTCGTCCTCCTTACGCTTCGGCACCTCGTACCGCTCGCGCAGCTCGTCGATCACCGTTCCCGACCACAGCTTGACACCCGTCACATAGGCGGCGCGGCCGATCATGTGCGACGCCACCGGGACCGTCAGCAGCAGGAAGAAGATCGCGGCGATGGCCCGCGCCACGATCTCGCCGCCGCCGTACAGAACAGCCACGGCCAGCAGGATCATGCCGGCCCCGACCGTCCCGGCCTTGCTCGATGCGTGCATGCGGATCAGGACGTCCGGCAGCCGCAGGACGCCCAGCGCGCTGATCAGCGAGAAGACTCCTCCCCCCACCAGCAACACGCCCGCCAGGATTTCCAGGATGGTCCCGATCATGGACTGGGATCCTCCATCTTGTGCAGATGGCGCCCGCGCCGTTCCAGGAAGCGCGCATAGGCGACGGTTCCAAGGAAGGCCACCAGGGCCAGTGCGATGGCGGCATCCAGGAAGACCGGCTGGTCCTCCCGGATCGCGAACAGGGCGATCATGCCCACCGCCAGCAAGGTCAGCAGGTCCAGCGCCACGATCCGGTCGGGCAGCGACGGCCCCCGCACCAGCCGGACGAAGGCGATGACGATCGACACCAGCAGAAGGATGAAGGTGATCTCGATCGACCAGTTGAGGAAAGGCGAAAGGTCATTTCTCATCGCATCACCTCCAGCAGCCGGCGTTCCATGCCGTTCTTGATTTCCGCCCGGATTTGCTCCGGATCGTCCACGAACATGGCGTGGACATAAAGCGACTTGCGGTCCGGCGCCACATCGAGCGTCAGGGTGCCCGGCGTCAGGGTGATCAGGTTGGCGAGCAGCGTGATCTCCAGGTCGGTCTTCGCCTCGATCGGCACCTCGATGACGCCCGGCCGGGCATAGATCGGCGGCGTCACCACGTCATAGGCGACCCGGAGGCTCGACACGACCAGTTCCTTCAGGAAGTAGAAGAAGAAGCCGATGATCCGCCACAGCCTGCCGTAATAGGGGCTGTCGCCGAACATCGGCCGCGCGATCCACAGCGTGGCATATCCCACGGCGAAGCCGACCGCGAGCCCGCCAAGGCTGAACGAGCCCGTCACCACCTGCCAGACGATGGCAAGCGCCATATTGAGCATGAACAGCGTCATGGCCGCGCTCCCAGGACAGCATCGATGTAACCGGCCGGGTTCAGCAACTCAGCCGAAGCACGCGTCGCCAGATCGAGGAACGGCTGCGTCCATAGACCGATCGCGACGGTCAAGGCCGCGAACACGACGATCGGACCGATCAGCAGCACCCGCTCGCTCACCGTCAGGTCGCCGATGCTCAGGCTCCTGTCGTCGCCGTCGGGATGGGGCTTCCAGAACGCCTCGACCCAGATCTTGGTCATGGAGAACATCGTCAGCAATCCGACCAGGATCGCGACGGCGGCGATGACCCAGGACTCGATCTCGAGGCTGGCGCGGATCAGGACGAACTTCGCCCAGAAGCCCGACAGCGGCGGGATGCCGGCAAGGCTGAGCGCCGGGATCAGGAACAGCACAGCCAGCAGCGGCGAGGACTTGTAGAGCCCGCCGATCTTCTTCAGGTCCATCGATCCGGTCAGACGCTTGGCGACGCCGGCCACCAGGAACAGGTTGGTCTTCACGATGATGTGGTGGACCAGATAGAACACCGCCCCGATCAGGCCGAGCGGCGTATAGAGCGCCAGTCCCATGATCATGTAGCCGATCTGGCTGATGATGTGGAACGACAGGATGCGCCTGATCTCGTTCTGCGCCGCCGCACCCAGGACCCCTGTCAGCATCGTCAGCCCAGCCACCACCAGCAGGGCGTCGTGAGTGTAGCCGACATCGTCCGTGAAGATCAGCGTGAAGGTGCGCACCAGCGCATAGACGCCGACCTTGGTCAGCAGGCCTGCGAAGATGGCGGAAACCGCCACTGCCGGCGTGTGGTACGAGGCCGGCAGCCAGAAGAACAGCGGGAACACGGCCGACTTGATGCCGAACGCGATCATGAACATCACGGCCACGGTCGTCATCATGCCGCGCTGCTCGACCTGGGGTACCCTCACTGCCAGATCCGCCATGTTCAGGGTGCCGGTCATCCCGTAGAGAACGGCGACGGCGATCAGGAACATCACGGTGGAGACAAGGTTGATCGCCGCGTACTTGATCGCCCCGTCGAGCTGGACCTTCTCCGACCCCAGGGCCAGCAGCGCGAAGGAGGCGATCAGCATCACCTCGAACCAGACATACAGGTTGAACAGGTCGCCGGTGATGAAGGACCCGGTGACCCCCGTCAGCAGCACGTGGTAGAGCGGATGGAAGCCGCTGCGCTCCCGGTTCTCGTCGACGTCGCGCAGGCTGTAGAGCCCGACGCCCAAGCCCATGATCCCGGTGATCAGCACCATGACGGCGCTCAGATGGTCGGCCACCAGCGTGATGCCGAAGGGGGCGGGCCACTGGCCCATCTGCCCCGCCAGGATGCCGCCCTGCCAGACCTGCGCCATCAGCAGCAGCGCCGCGACCAAATGTGCACCCGCGCCGGCGGCGCTGACGATCCGCTGAAGGTCTCGCCGGGTGGCCAGCAGGATGCACAGTACCGCCGTCGTCATCGGAACAGCGATGGGGGCCACCAGATACCAGCTCAACATAGCCCCGCTCACCATAGACTCGTTCAAGATTAGGGGCTCGTTCAAGATTGCGGGCTCCCGAGATTCTCGACCCGCCTGGACGCGTCGCGCACATGCAGGCGGCCGGGCTCCTCCGGCTCGGGAATGTCCTGGTCGGGATGCGGCGGCTCGGCCAGACGCATGCGATCGCTGTCCACCGTGCCCAGCTCCTGATAACCGCGATAGACCAGCACCAGCGCGAAGGCCAGCAAGCCGAAGCTGATGACGATGGCGGTCAGGATCAGGGCCTGGGGCAGCGGGTTGGAATAGACACCGGTCAGCGCCTTCTCTCCCAGCCCGATCAGCGGAGGCAACCCCTCGGTCATGCCGCCTGCCGCGAAGATCACGAAGTTGGCGGCATTGCTCAGCAGGATCAGGCCGAACAGCACGCGCACGAGGTTATGGCTGAGCAGCAGATAGACGCTGCCGGCGGCCATGACGCCGACCGTGAAGGCGACGAGGGTTTCCACTAGACGTCCTCCTCTTCCAGCGCCAGCACGATGGTCAGCACCGCGCCGATCACGACCAGGAACACGCCGACGTCGAACAAGAGGGGAGTCCCGACATGGAACACCGCGTCGCCTTCTCCCCAATGCAGCCAACCGGCCGTCAGGAAGGCATCTCCCATGACGGCGGAAAACAGCCCGGCGGCGATGGCGCACAGCATGCCGACGCCGGCGATCGATCGGGGATCGAACACCAGCACGGTGCGCAACGCCCTGGGACCGAAGGCGATGGAATGGAGCGCGAAGGCGCTGGCGGCGATCAGTCCGCCGATGAAGCCGCCGCCCGGCTCGTTATGGCCGCGCAGCAGGATGAAGAAGGAGAACAGCAGCATCAGGCTCAGCAGAAGCCGGGTCGCCGTCCTCAGGATAAGGCTGTCCATCATGACCGGTCTCCCGTCTCGGGCTTGCTATCGCCTACGGTCTTCGTGTCGCCTACGGGCGGTTCCCTGCGGGGTCGGGCCTTCAACAGCGCGAACGCCCCCAGCCCGGCGGTCGCCACGACCAGGATTTCGCCCAGCGTATCCATCGCCCGGAAATCGACCAGGATTACGTTGACCACGTTCCGGCCGAAACCTTCCGTGTAGCTCCGCTCCGCGAAGTACTCGCTCAGGTCCAGCGGGATCGGCAGGTCGATCACGGCCAGCATCACCGCCGTCACGACGGCGCCGAAGGCGACCGCGATGACGCCGTCTCGCACGGCGCTCCGCCGGTCGGGCCGCGCGAAGGCGGTCAGGCGCGGCAGGCGGGCCAGCACGAGGGCCACGATGATGACCACCAGGGTTTCCACCATGAATTGGGTGATCGCCACGTCCGGCGCTCCGTACAGCAGGAAGATCAGCGCGATCACCACGCCGACCACGCCCAGCGACAGGATGGCGACCAGCCGGGATTCCGCCATGACGGCAGCCACCGTAGACGCCAGAACGATCAGCGACAGCGCCCAGGCCGAATACGGCGCTCCCGCCGCCGCCGTCAGGGATGGGGCGACAAGCGCTCCCTTGACCACCATCGTTCCACCCACCGCAAGGGTCGTGAAGCCGATCGTGAACATGATGTAGTGGCGCAGGTAGCCCGACTGGATCACCCGCGTCTGGAGCAGCGCCACCCTGACCAGTCCCTTCAGGATCCGGTCCCAGCCGCGGTCCGAATCGTAGCCCAGCGCGCTGGCGATGCCGTCCAGCGCCGCCTTGACCCGCGGCCATCCCAGATACATCGCGGCGCCCAGCGCTACCGTGACGGCGCTCAGCGCCAACGGCATCGTGAAGCCGCCCCAGAGATAGACATGGACATCCATGGGAGCGCCCGTCAGGGAGGCGGCGACGGGCGCCACGAACCAGCGCTCCAGCGCACCGTTAAAGACGCCCAGCCCAAGGCCGATACCCGCCAGCACGACGGGACCCAGCCACAGGCTGACCGGCGCCTCGTGGGCATGGCCGGCAGCTTCGGTCCGCCGTCCCAGGAACGGCTTAACGAACACCAGCCCCGCCGTCACGATCATCAGGGCATTGGATGCTACCATGGCGGCGGTCGCCAGCCAGCCGAGCAGCGCCATCTCCCCCTCACCCAGGCCGACGGTGCTGGAATACATGAACTCCTTGCCGATGAACCCCAGGAACGGGGGCAGGCCGGCGTTCGACAGCGCCGCCAGACCGATCGCCGCAGCCGTGACCGGCATCAGCGCCAGCAATCCGCCGAGCTGCGTCACCTCCCGCGTGCCGGCCTCGTGATCGACGGCTCCGACGCCCATGAACAGCGCGCCCTTGTAGCAGGCATGGGCCAGCAGATAGACGGTGAAGGTTTCGACCGCATAGGTGTTGCCGATGCCAATCAGCATCGTCAACTGGCCCAGGGCCGTGATCGTGGTATAGGCCAGGATGCGCTTCAGGTCGGTCTGGCGGACCGCCAGGATGGCTCCCAGCAGAGCAGTGACCGCCCCGAACGACACCAGCGTCACGGTCCAGACCTCCGTCCCGCCCAGCGTCGGCGCCAGCCGCGCCATCAGGTAGACGCCGGCCTTGACCATGGTGGCGGAGTGCAGGTAGGCGCTGACCGGCGTCGGCGCGTCCATCGCATTGGGCAGCCAGAAATGGAAAGGGAACTGCGCGGACTTGGTGAAGGTCCCGGCCAGGATCAGGATCAGGATCGCCAGGTAATACGGGTGCTCCCGCAGCATATCGCCCTGACCGACCAGTTCCGTCAGCTCGAACGAACCGCCGGTGAGGCCGAGTAGGATCAGCCCCGCCATCATCACCAAGCCGCCCATCGAGGTCACCAGCAGAGCCTGCAAGGCGGAGCGGCGCGACTGCGGGCTGTCGTGCAGATAGCCGATCAGCAGGAAGGACGTGACGCTGGTCAACTCCCAGAAGACGATCAGGGAGACGATATTGTCCGCCAGCACGACGCCCAGCATCGACGCCATGAAGGCCAGGATGAACAGGAAGAAGCGCGGCAGCATCGGGTCGCCGTGCAGGTATCCGCCGCAATAGACCACGATCAGCGTGCCGATGCCGCAGATCAGCAGCGCGAAGGTGAGGCTCAGTCCGTCCAGGTAGAACGACAGGTTGACACCCAGACCGGGTATCCAGGCGACGACTTCGCGCACGGTCCCGCCCGCCGCGATCTCGGGGACGAAGCCGACGAACCAGACAGTCGCCGCCGCCGGGACAACCGCCAGCACCCAGCCGGCAATCCGTGGCAATCTTCGTGCGACAATTGGTGCCAGTAGCGACCATACAAAGATGCCGAGAATAGCGCTCAGCATCGGCGGACTTCATCCGCGAGTTTCATGATGCCCCTCCGGCGCCGCTGACTGTTGATTTTGTTCGAAAAGTCGCGGGCTATATGGGGCTAGCCAAGTATGTTTCAACCGAAGAGTTTTTATTTGAATTTTATAAAAAAGAAACCATAGCATACCCAGCGACAGCTTGCCGCGCATATCCCTTCCCCTTACCGGCCTATAGTTCCCGTAAAAGGGGAGACAGGTACAGGGGTGTTAGATGTCGGACCGCGCTATCGTGGCGTTGGGAGTATGGCTCCTATTGCTCGTTCTCGTCGGCACGGCGACCATCGGGATTGCCGTAGTGTTGTCGATCGGGATCGGAACAGGCATAGCGGCGCTGGCGACGATGCTGTTCGTCGCCTCGCGCCGCCGTTCGAGTGGCCGAGAAAGGGTCTGATCCAGGTTATGCAGCCATGTCCCGGCAGGACGCGGAGCAGCGCCGGCACATCTCGACGCATTGAAGCATCTGCTGGTCGCCTCCAGCCATTCGCTCGCAATCGTTCGCGCATTGCTGGCAGATCTCCGCGCAGGCTCCGCATGTCAGCCGATGAAGCGGGCTGCCTCGTGTCATGAAATCGGCGCTGGTAGCACAAATCTGCGCGCAGTCCAGCAGCATGCGGATATGTCCCTGATCGGCATGCTTGCCACCGACGCCCAGGCAATGGGTGACGGTCTTCATGCAGATGGTGTGACACTCGGTGCAGTTACGGATGCACTCGTCCATGCTGACGGCCATGGCATCTCCTTCCGGATTGGGGAGTGATGCCGCACCCAACATCCGCGCGCCGGACAGGTTCCTGATTTTCCGCCGAGGATTGGACGGCTCCTCCGCAATGCCGCCCGATCACTCCGCCCCGACGGTCAGCCGCCGGGCCTCTCCCCGTGCGAACAGGTTGGGGCTGTACATATCCTCCACAAAGGCGCCCGGCATGGCGTAGTCCCCCGGTGTCACCGTCCGCACCAGATAGACCAGCCGGAAAGACGGCTGGTTCGGCTTCAGGTCCAGCGCCGCGACGAAGCGGTCGTCGCGGTAATCGACGTGGTTGACCGCGCTCAGGCTGCCCAGCCAGGACAGGTCGCCAAGCTGGCCGCTATCGGCCAGACGGACGTTCTCGATCTCTAGCCCGGCGGGCAGCATGTCGACCACCAGCACCTGATGGTCTTCCTTCAGCAGGCTTTCGCCTTCCAGGATCACGACCAGCATGCGGTCGCGCACAATGCCGACGGGATCGACCGGCTTGCCGTCCATGTCCAGGATCTTGCGCTCGATCCAGAAGCCCTCGGACGCCGCCGGCGGCGGATCGACCGGCACGCCGGCCAGGATGACCGCCCGCCAGACCGGCGCCGGCCCGGTGTTCTCCAGCTTGACCGGAGCGCCGCCGGGATCGAGCCGGCGGTAGACCGGCTTGCTCGACGCAATCGGCGCACCGTCCACGGTCAGCTTCATCTCGGCCGACTTGCCCGCCAGCGCCGCCGAAGCCATCAGCACCCAGGCCTGCTCCTGCGTGCTGGTCGCCTCGGCATCGGCCAGCATGGTGGCGAGCTGCTGGGTCTGGGTGACCAGACGTTCCCGGTTGCCGTTGTTGTTCTCCGCCAGCAGGGTGATGACGGCGGCCTGGTCCCGAAGGTCGGAACCGAAATCCCGCATTCCGGCCGGTTCCTCGCGGGGCCGCTCGAGCTGGTTGAACGCCTCGGCCGCCCGTCCGCCGTCGCCCAGCCGTGCCAGGGCGCTGGCGATCTGGGCGCGGGCCATCCGCGTCGGCAGGGCCGCCCACCAGGTCTCCTGGAAATACCGCGCTTCCGCCACGTCGATCGCCTTGGCGCCGGCCAGCGTGTAGATCGCATAAGCCCGCGCCGCCAGTTCGGACTCGTCGAACCACGCGTTGTCGAGCACCGCGTTCAGCCACTCGATCCCCTTCTTCAGCGGCAGCTCGGGCACGCGGTAGCCCGCCTCCTTCGCCCGCCCGAGGAAATCGACGACATAGGCGGTCAGCCACATCTCCGCCGATCCCTGCGCCGACCAAAGGGCGAAAGCGCCGTCGGTCCGCTGGACCGTCATCAGCCGGTCGATCGAGCGCTGGACGCGGTTGCGGACCATCTCTTCCGAGGCGACGCCTAGTTCGGCCGCCACCGGGGCAAGCTGGAGCAGCGGCATGGAACGGCTGGTCATCTGCTCGGCGCTGCCATAGGGATACCTTTCCAGCGCCAGCAGCATCCCGGC
The DNA here is from genome assembly GCF_000936425.1 of Skermanella aerolata KACC 11604. Taxonomy (GTDB): domain Bacteria; phylum Pseudomonadota; class Alphaproteobacteria; order Azospirillales; family Azospirillaceae; genus Skermanella; species Skermanella aerolata. Next base: position 51,137 of record NZ_AVFK01000033.1, read on the forward strand.
AAGGTCGAGGTCCGGCAGAGTGCCTAACGACAGCATTACGCTGATCGTCTCAGGCCGAAGCGCCGTCAGTTCCGGCACCGTATTGGGTGCTACCTCCACCTTGGCCCCCGGTTCTATCAGCTCGACCTGACGCCGGGTCGTGGCCGGCTGCACCCGGCGGACGCCGATGGGCCATTCGCGGGTCAGGCTGAAACCGTCGGGTCCCGTGATGTCGACCTTGACCGAGCCGGCGCCGACGCCGTTGCCGGCGATCGTGAAGGGCACGCTGACCGGCTTGCCGGGCTTCAGCGGCGGTACGGCGACCCGCCCGTCGCCCTGGAGCGCAATGGTGCCGCCGGCGCTGACGACGACCGCATAGTCGCCGGGCTTCTGGCCCCGGTCGTTGAGCGTCAGGGTAGCCTGCGCCGTATCTCCCGGCGCCAGGAAGCGCGGCATCGACAGGTCGGCCAGGACGGGATCGCGCACGGTGGCGACCACCACGGCGTTGCCGACCTTGGCCGGGGTCCAGGCCACCGCCATCAGGCGCAGCCGGCCGTCGAAGTCGGGGATGTCGAGCGGGACCTCCGTCGTGCCGTCCGGCCTCAGCGTCACCACGCCGGAATAGAGCGCCGTCATCTCGCGCCGGCGCGGCTGGGGATCGGCGGCGCGCCGCCGGACCGCGGCGGCCACGACCGGCTTGACGCGGGGCAGCGGCACGGCCTGATCCTGTTCGATCAGCCGGCCGCGCACGTCGCGCAGGTCGACCTCCAGCGGGCGGCGTCCCAGATAATGCGCCACCGGATCGGGTGCCGCGAACTCGGTCAGCTGGAGCATCGCGTCGTCCACCGCCGCAACGGTCAGCCGGACCTGCGCGCCCTCCTCAGCCCCGGTCACCTTGACCGGCACCATGACCTGACGGCGCGGCACGATGTCCTGGGGAACCGTCATCGCAACGCTGAGGCGCCGCGGCGCCGCATCGACCGCCAGCCAGCCCGTGCCGACCGCCCGGCGCGACGCGACCTTGTGGGTCGGATCGGCCGGGGCGAAGGCCGTCGCGATGACGTGGACGCCCGCCGTCCACAGCGGATCGACCGGCACCTCCAGGAACGCGCCCTCCGGCCCGATCTGCTGGATCATCGTCTGGTGGACCCTGCGGTCTGCGACTGTCACAAGCACCTGCGCCTGATAGGGCGGACGGACGAAGACACGCGCCGTTTCGCCTCCGGAATATTTAGGCATCATGACGGCCACCTCGACCCGGTCGGGCCGGTCGCCGGCCGCGGCGTTCACCCACCAGCCGGCGGCGAACCGCACGCTGGTCGCGACACCCGTTCCGGGGTCGAAAACTTCCAGTCGATAGCGGCCGGAGCCGACCGGCTGCTCGATCGCCGCCTTGGCGTCGGCGCGCGGCTCGCCCGAAACGGCGATCGTGCCGCCGGTCAGGCGCTTGTCCTTCACCTGGATGCGATAGTCCCAGTGTCCGCCGGCCTCGAACCAGGCGTAGTCGTTGTCTTCCTCGAACAGCTCGTACGACAGGGCCGGCTTGTCCACCGGGTTGCCGGCCGGGTCCAGCGCCATCACGTCGAACGCCGCCGTAGCCCCTTCCGGTACGGCATCGCCCTGGAAGCGCGGCTTGATCCCGATGGCGAACGGCTGGTGGCGGACCGGCAGCGTGATCTCCCTGACCGAGGGACGTCCGCCGATGTCGTACAGCTTGCCCTGGATCACCGCTTCGAGCTGCTGCGTCGTGTCCGGCAGTTCGGGCAGCCGCAGCTCGACCTTGGCGGAACCGTCCGGACCGGTGATGAAGCCCGGCGCGTCTGCCTTGACCGGCGGCAGGGTTTCCTGGACCAGACCGAAACGGTATCCCTGGTATTTCGGATAGGGATTGGCGGCAGGACGCAGCAGCATCGTCACCTCGCCCGGCAGCTTGGCGGCCGCTCCCGCCTGCCGGTAGCGACCATCGACCTTCAGCGCCGCCACGCTGCCCGGCTCCAGCGTTTCGCGGTCGGACGACAGGCCGACGTTCAGCCTCGGCGGCACGAAGTCCTCGACCACGAAGTCGGCGCGGCCGATCGGCTCGCCGTCCGGCTCCAGATGGGCCGTGACCGACCACTGGCCGGTCGATGCCGGGCGCGGGATATCCAGTCCGAAGGAATAGCTGCCCACGCCTGCGTCGGCGACCTGACGGCGGTCCACCTCGAACCCGTCGGGCCGCTGGATCTTCAAAGTCAGCGGACGGCCCTGGACCGCCACGGCGTCGGCGTTCCGCAGCAGCGCGCTCAGGAACACCGTTTCGCCCGGCTGGTACAGGCTGCGGTCGGTGTAAAGATAGGCGTCGAGCGGCCCGTTGGCCTCCATCGGCGCCGTCGGCGCTCCCTCCGCCGACTCCGACCGCGCCGCGACGTCCAGGAAGCCCATGTCGCCCGACGCTCCATAGGCGAAGACTGCCTGCGGCGCGTTGCCGCCGGTCCCGCGCATCGTCTCCGCCGGGAAACGGGCGATTCCATCCGGTCCCGTAACGACCTTGCCGAGTTCGGCGTTGCTGCGCGCCAGCAGGCGCAGTTCGACGTTCGCCATCGGCTCGGCCGTGGTCAGGCTGCGGGCAAACACCAGCAGGCCGTCCTGCCCCGCGAAGGTCGTCAGCCCCAGGTCGGTGATGACGAACCACTGCGTCGCCTTGGCTTCCCAGTTCTCGCCCTCGCGGTCGGCGTTGCCGGCCACCGCGATATAGACGCCGGGCTTGAGCGCGCCGATGGCGGCATCGACCGGGAACGGCGTCACGACGACCTGATTGCGCTGCTCGCCGATCGCCATCTCGCCCTGCCAGACCTGCTCGCCGCTGCGCTCGACGATGCCGCCGATGTCCAGGTCGGTCAGGGCGTGGGAGATCCGTCCGTAATAGACCTGCTCGACCAGCGACCGGTCGTTGATCCGCAGCACCTGAAGCCGGGCGCGCTTGACGTTGACCGTCCGCAGCGGCAGCCCCTCGCTCCCGACATGGGGCAGGATGTAGCCGGCTCCCCGGAACGCCAGGGCAGGCTTCCGGTCCGGCACCTCGATCTCATAGCGCGCCGGCTCCGCGAGGCTGACATCCTGCGCGCCGGGAAGCCCCTGCTTCAAGGTGACCGCGTATTTTGCGCCGTGGCTGAGGCCGTCCAGGCACAGGCTGTCGTTCCGGGCCATCACCGATACCGGGATGGGCGGGTCGATCTCTACCTGCGCCGCGTAGTCGTTCAGGCGGGACTTCTCCAACGCGCGGTTGAAGGTGAAGCAGGCCTGCGGCGTGTCCCGCTCCGCCTGCACGTCGACCCCGGTGACCGCGAACTGTGCCGGTTCCTGCTCCGGCGCCTGGGGCGGCTCCGGCGTCTGAGCCTTGGAAGCGGTCGAAAGACCCAGAGCGACGAGGAAGGCGAGCCCGAGCGGACGCAGCATGCGCATGAAACAAAAAACCCTGATGCCGACAAAAAAACACCGGCGGGGAGCGCACGATCATGCGTCCCGCCGGATGGTCCCGCCAAATTATGGCGCAATTCCGATACATTTGCCTCAGAAATAGCGCTTCAGCCGGCCAATAGCCTCATCGAGCAGGCTGTCCTGCTTGCAGAAGCAGAAGCGGATGTAATTGCGCACGGGTGTTTCCGCAAAGAAGGCGCTGACGGGGATAGCCGTGACCCCCGCCGCCTCCGTCAGGTGCAGGCAGAAAGACACGTCGTCGCCGTCGAATCCGACCGACGAGATGTCCGCCAGCAGGAAGTAGCTGCCGCCGCTGTGAAGCACCGACAGGCCCACGTCGTGCAGGCCCGCCGCCAGCCGGTCCCGCTTCGCCTGCATCGATGACGCCAGGTTGTCGAAATACGCGCGGTCCTTCCCCAGCCCATAGGCGACTCCTGCCTGTAGGTTGGGCGCCGTCGTGAAGGTCATGAACTGGTGCGCCTTGGCGACCGGTTGCAGCAGTTCGGGAGCGCCCGTGACGTAACCGACCTTCCAGCCGGTCAGGGAGAAGGTCTTGCCTGCGGACCCGACCTTCAGGCAACGGTTCCGCAGGCCCGGCAGGGTCATCAGCGGGATATGCGCCGCCCCGTCGAACACCAGATGCTCGTAGACCTCGTCGCAGATGGCATAGGCGTCGAAGCGCTGAAGGAACTCGCCGATCAGCTCAAGCTCGTCGCGCCGGTAGACCTTGCCGACCGGGTTCAGCGGGTCGTTGATGACCAGCGCCTTGGTGCGCGGGCTGAACACCCGCTCCAGGTCTTCCCTCGTGAAGCTCCAGTCCGGCGCCTTCAGCGTCACCAGCTTCGGGATGCCGCCCGCCTGTTTGATGATCGGCAGGTAGCTGTCATACATCGGCTCGAACAGCACGACCTCGTCGCCCGGCTCGATCAGGCCGAACAGGCAAGCGCCCAGCGCCTCGGTAGCACCCGACGTCACCAGCACCTCGCGCGCCCAATCGACGTCCAGCCCGTAGAACCGCTTGGCATGGTTCGCCACCGCCTGACGCAGTTCGGGCGTTCCCATCATCGATGGATACTGGTTGTAGCCATTGAGCAGAGCGTCCGCCGCAGCCTGAAGCACATCGGGCGGTCCCCGGTCGTCGGGAAACCCCTGCCCCAGATTGATCGACTTATGCTTCAGGGCCAGTTGCGACATGACCTCGAAGACGGTCGTTGGCATGTCGCGGAAGAGAGGGTTGCCGACTTTGGCGGTCATGATGCTACTGAACAGACTGTGGACGATGGGAACGGGAACTTAGCCGATAAATCGCCGCCGGTCACGACAAGCGACGACGGCCAGCGGCGGCAGCCGGCGATTACAGCAGGTCGCGCAGCATCGCGACCAGCGGCTTGTCCGCCGGCGGCATCGGATACTGCCCCATGTCGTTGGGCCGCGCCCATGCCAGCTTCTGGCCCTCCAGCGGTCTGGGGGTACCTTCCCAAACGCGGCAGACGTATAGCGGCATCAGCAGGTGGAAGCTCTCGTAGCTGTGCGACGCGAAGGTGAAGGGCGCCAGACAGCTGCCCGCCGTCTCGATCCCCAACTCCTCCCGAAGCTCGCGCACCAACGCGTATTCCGGGCTCTCGCCCTCGTGGACCTTGCCGCCGGGGAACTCCCACAAGCCGGCCAGCGACTTGCCTTCCGGCCGCTGCGCCAGCAGCACCCGGCCGTCGACGTCGACCAGCGCCACAGCGACCACCAGCAGGACCGGCTTGCCGGGTTCAGGGGTTGAATTCGGATCGAAGCAGTTCATGAACATTCACCACGAGAGAGCCGCGCCGGGTCGGCAGGCTACAGGACCGCGCCTCCCCGGCGGAAAGCTGCCCCGCCGGACGGAAACCCATTTTCGTCAGCACATGCGCCGACCGTTCGTTTTCCGGATCGGTCTCGGCCTCGATCCGTCGCAGTCCCAGCTCGCCGAAGCCATAGGCCACGATCGCCTTGACCGCTTCGGATGCGTAACCATGCCCCCAATGCGGCTGCCCCAGCCAATATCCCAGCGCGGCGCTCTCGGCATCGCCGCATGTCCGCTTCAACCCGATGGAGCCGGCCACCGCGTCACCGTCCGTCACGGCGATGGCGAACTCGGTGGCGGCCCCGGCCTCATGGTTGGTCCTGACATGATCGACGTAGAAGCGCGCATCGGCGCGGCGGTAGGGATAAGGCGGGACCGCCAGCCACTGGGAAACCTCCCAGTCGTTCAAAAGGGCGACCATCGCATCGATGTCGCCCTCGACGAACGGCCGAAGGGTCAGGCGCGCGGTCCGGATCACAGTCATGCCGCACGCCTCCCCTTTATGCTCCCCGAAGCCTCAGCTCCGGTAGCTGCCGTTGATGTCGATGTAGCCGTGGGTCAAGTCGCAGGTCCAGACCGTTGCGGAGCCGGAACCGATCCCCAGCTCGACCAGGAAGTCGATGTACTGGCCCTTCATGTGCTCGACGACGGGCGTCTCGTCATAACCCGGCACTTCCATGCCGTCCGCCGCGATCAGCACGCCGCCGGCGGAAATCCGCAGCTTGTCGCGGTCCGCCTTCTCGCCGGCCTTGCCGACCGCCATGACGATCCGGCCCCAATTGGCGTCCTCGCCGGCGATGGCTGTCTTGACCAGCGGAGAATTGGCGATCGACAAGGCGATCCGCTTCGCGGCCTGATCGCTGTCCGCCCCTTCGACCCGCACGGTGACGAACTTCGTCGCCCCTTCGCCGTCGCGGACGATCTGCTGCGCCAGATCGACCAGCACCGCCTCGAACTGCGCCTTGAAGTCGGCCAGATCAGCCGCACCGGCATCGACGACCGGCGCGTTGCCGGCCTTGCCCGTGGCGCAGACCAGCAGCGTGTCGCTGGTGGAGGTGTCGCCGTCCACGGTGATGCAGTTGAACGACTTCTCGTTGGCGCCGGACACCAGCGTCTGTAACACCGGCGCCGGGATAGCGGCATCGGTGAAGACGAACGCCAGCATCGTAGCCATATCCGGCGCAATCATGCCGGAACCCTTGGCAAACCCGTTGATCGTCACCTGGACTCCGCCGATCGAAGCCGTCCGGGTGCATCCTTTCGGGAACGTATCGGTCGTCATGATCGCCTTGGCCGCCGGCGCCCAAGCCGTCTCGTCGAACGACCCGGCCAGTCCCGGCAGGTTCGACGCGATGGCGTCTGCCGGGATCGGCTGGCCGATGACGCCGGTCGAGGCGACGAACACCTCGGCCGGCGCACACTCCGCCAGCTCCGCCGCCGCCTTCACCGTCGCATCGACGAAAGCTTCCCCGGCCTTGCCGGTGAAGGCGTTGGAGTTGCCGGAATTGACGACGATGGCGCGGGCGACCCCGCCGCCTAAGTTGGCGCGGCAGCGATGAACGGGAGCCGATGCCGTCAGAGACCGCGTCAGGACGCCGGCGATCGTCGTGCCGGGGTCCAGGATGGCGACCATCAGGTCGTCGCGTCCCTTGTAGCGGATTCCGCAATTCGCCGTAGCCAGCCGGACGCCGGGAATGACCGGAAGAGCCGGGAATTCGCCGGCCGCCAGAGGGGAGATTTTAGCTGCCATGGTGATCGTCGTCTTCCCGGTTCTTAATCAGGCAAGTTGGTCGAAAAACTTAGGGCTTGGTGGCGGGAGCGGCCGGAGCCGGTGCTGCCGAACCCGGAGTGACGGTGCCGGCGGGCGGCGTCTCGGGCATCGGCGAGCCGTCCATCTGGAAGCGCTCGACCTTGGCCTTGCCGCGCAGGTCCTCGACCAGCTCGCCGATCACCTGCTCGGAAACCTGGCTGCGAAGCTGCTCCTGAACTTCCTCGAAGCTCGGGGGCGTGCTCTGGCGGCGGTCGACCACCTTGATCACGTGCCAGCCGAACTGGGTCTGGACCGGCGTCTGGCTGACGTCGCCCGGCTTCATCGCGAAAGCCGCATTGGCGAAGGGCTCGACCATCTGGTCCTTGGTGAAGTAGCCGAGGTCGCCGCCCTGCTGGGCCGCCGCCTTGTCGGTCGACTTCTCGCCGGCGATCTTGGCGAAGTCGTCGCCCTTCTTGATGTCGGCGATGATGCTTTTGGCGACGTCTTCCGACTCGACCAGGATGTGGCTGGCCTTGACCTCGTCCTGCGGCGGGTTCTCTTCCTTGAACTTGTTGTAGGCTTCCTGAAGGCGCTCGGCGGTAATGCGCTTCTGGACCTCGCGGGTCAGGTAGAGTTCCTGGACGATGCGCTCTTCCGACCGCTTCAGCCGCTCGGCCACCTCGGGGTCGTTCTGCACATTGGCCTTGTAGCCGGCCTCCGCCACCAGCTTGCCGTTGATGATCTGATCGATCACGGCCGGAAAGATCATCTGCGGCGGCATCTGCTGGACCTGGGGCGGCAGCGACGCGATCGTGCGCGTGACCTCGGAGCGCCTGATTTCCGCACCGTTGACCTTGGCAACGACCGGATCTTCACCAGCGGGAGACCCCGCCGCCGGAGCTGGCGACGTCTGGGCCTGGGCGGTGAAACCGACACCGCCGAGAGCCAGCGAGACGGCAGCGACGCGGAGGACTCTTGCGAACATGAGAAGTTCCTTTTCAGCGGATTGACGCGTGAAGGGACATAAGCGGCCGACCGGCATTTTCCCCCACTTTAATTTATTTCGGTGCGATTAAGCACGCCGCACGGCCGCTTGCAAGGCGGGACTGGACAGGTCCGGCAAATGCCCGAAACCCGCCACAGCTCCGCCATCAAAGCGGCCGTCTTCCGCCTCCCCCCGCCGCCGCCGGGCATCATTGCCCCAGCGGAACCCCCGTCACCCTCATCACCGCCGTCCGCTTGCCGTCGATCCCGAAATCGTCGTCGTTGATCAGCATCAGGTCGCCGTTGCCGAACCGGGCCATCCCCTCGATCTTGACCGGAAGCTCCTTATGGTCGGCGCTGTCCAGCACCAGCGTCTTGGGCACGGGCCTCAGTCCCTCCTTCGCCGGATCGATCTGTTCCAGCGACGGCGACGTGGCGGCATCGTCCCATTTGCCGGCGGCCGCCAGATCGGTCGCGGCGGACAGGTCGATCCGGAAGAGCTTGGTGGTCTGCTCGGTGCGCTCCAGCACGATCAGCGCATCGCCGGCGAGATACATCAGTTCGCTGATCCGCACCGTGCTCTGCTTCTTCTTTTCCTCGCCCTTGTACGCGGTCATCGGCTCCATGACGTACAGGTACTCGCCCGCGACCTTGCCGGTTTCCCGCTCGATCTTGAACAGCCGGGTATTGCCGGCCACCGCATAGGCATCGTTGTCCGGGTTCGCCAGCGGGTTCTGCATGATGACGTAAAGGAACTTCTCGTCGTCCGAAATGGCCATCGACTCGATGCCGCGATTGAGCGCCCGTTTCGCCAGCAGGGCCGGCAGGGTTTCCTTGATCTCATAGCCGGCGCCGGCGTAATCCTGGCCGGTTCCGGCCGGAACATGCCGGGTCAGGATGCGCCCGTCGGCCGCCGCATGGAGCATGGATGGTCCGTTCTCGTCGCCGATCCAGAACGTGCCGTCCGACAGCCGGACGATGCCTTCGGCATCCACGGCGCTGGGGTCCTGATGGAGCTTCCGGCCCGTTGCGTCAAGCGGCTGCTCGGTCGAGGCGACGGTCAGCGGGTTCAGCAGGCCGCTGACCGGGTTCCCCTTGGAATCCTTGAGCGAAATGGCGTCCAGCACCCGGAAGGTCCCGTTGTCGAGCACCTGGATGCGGTAGATCGACGGGTTGTACTCCGGCACGGCGTATATCCGGCCACCCTTGATGCCGGCGCAGAACGTGTCGCCTTTGATGCCGATGATGTCCCCGGCGTCGCCGCAGGTGAAGTTCGGCCCACGGTCGCTGACCGTGTAGAATATGTCGGCGGGATCGCCCTTCGCGCGGAAGGCCCCGCTGCCGATGCCGACCGACAGGTCCAGCGTCTTGCCACCCTCGAAGGCGACCTGCCGAAGGTTCAGGATCTGGTCATTGCTGGTATGCGCCTTGACCGTCACACCCGATGATGGGTTCGACGACTGGGCATTGGCCGGAACGGATCCGGCCGCGACAAGGGCACCCAGCGCCAGGACCGGGAGACAGGTCGACCATCCGCGCATTCTTGTTATCCTTCGAGTTTGGGGCAAATTTTGAATTTCGCGGAAAGTAGGCGCGGAGCATTGCGGATGAATGACGGTTCAGTGACACATTGAGGTCAGGGCGGAAACGCCGAAGCCGCGACCGCAGCTCGACCGCGCTTGGCAATTCCGTCCTGCCTCCCCATTTCAAATGCATACGGCCGGACGATGCTGATAAGGTCCTGTCCATCCCGAAAGGGCCGGACGACTTAACCGGCGGCACCGCAGGCTTGTTGACAGGCATTGCGCACACTCTTATGTCAAGGCCGTGCCGGGTGCGGATCGTGCCGGGCCGTCGTCGTGTGTTCGCAGCCCAACCGTCTCTTGCTCTAACCGAGGTTTCAATGTTCGGTGCTATTGCCCGTAAACTTTTCGGCACCGCGAATGATCGCACCGTAAAAGCGCTGCAACGGCAGGTCGAGGCGATCAACGCCCTCGAGCCTTCGGTGGCCGGCTTGTCCGACGCCGAACTCCGCATGCGAACGGACTGGCTGCGCGAGCGCCTCGAAAAGGGCGAGACTCTGGACGACATCCTGCCCGACGCCTTCGCGACGGTGCGGGAAGCGGCCAAGCGGGTCCTGGGCCAACGCCATTTCGACGTCCAGTTGATGGGCGGCATCGTCCTGCACCAGACCAAGATCGCGGAGATGCGGACCGGCGAGGGCAAGACCCTCGTGGCGACGCTTCCGGTCTACCTCAACGCCATCGCCGGCAAGGGCGTCCACGTCGTTACCGTCAACGACTACCTGGCCAAGCGCGACAGCGGCTGGATGGGCCGGGTCTACGGTTTCCTCGGGTTGACGACCGGCTGCATCGTTCACGGTATCGACGATTTCGAACGGAAAATGGCCTATCAGGCCGACATCACCTACGGCACGAACAACGAATTCGGCTTCGACTACCTGCGCGACAACATGAAGTTCCGGCTGGAGGAGATGGTCCAGCGGCCCTTCAACTTCGCGATCGTCGACGAGGTCGACAGCATCCTGATCGATGAGGCCCGGACCCCGCTGATCATCTCCGGTCCCTCGACCGACAGCTCCGAACTCTACATCGCCGTCGACAAGGTTATCCCGCACTTTGAGCCCGACGACTACGAGAAGGACGAGAAGGTCCGCGCCGTCAGCATGACGGAAGCCGGCACCAACAAGGTCGAGCAGATCCTGCGCGACATGAACCTGTTGACCGAAGGCACGCTCTACGACATCCAGAACATCAGTCTGGTACACCACGTCAATCAGGCGTTGCGTGCCCACACGCTGTTCCAGCGCGACAAGGACTACATCGTCAAGGATGACAAGGTCATCATCATCGATGAGTTCACTGGTCGCATGATGGAAGGCCGCCGCTATTCGGAAGGTCTGCACCAGGCGCTGGAAGCCAAGGAACACGTGACGATCCAGCGCGAGAACCAGACGCTCGCCTCGATCACATTCCAGAACTACTTCCGCCTCTATCCGCGCCTTGCCGGCATGACCGGCACCGCCATGACGGAAGCCGGCGAGTTCGGTGAGATCTACGGCTTGGAAGTGGTCGAGATGCCGACCAACGTCCCGGTCCAGCGCAAGGACTACGACGACGAGGTCTACCGGACCAGCCGCGAGAAATACGAGGCGATCGCGACCCTGATCGAGGAGTGCCGGGCGCGCAACCAGCCGATCCTGGTCGGCACCGTGTCGATCGAGAAATCGGAAGTCCTGTCCGATATCCTCAAGAAGAAGAACATTCCGCATGCCGTCCTGAACGCCCGCTACCACGAACAGGAAGCCCAGATCATTTCGCAGGCGGGTCGTCCCGGCGCCGTGACGATCGCCACCAACATGGCGGGCCGTGGCACAGACATCCAGCTCGGCGGCAACCTGGACATGCGGCTCGCGATCGAACTGGCTAATGTCGAGGACCCGGCCGAACAGGAGCGGATTACCGCCCAGGTCCGCGCCGAGATCGAGCGCGACAAGGAGATCGTCAAGCAGGCTGGCGGCCTCTTCGTGATCGGCACAGAGCGGCACGAAAGCCGCCGCATCGACAACCAGCTCCGTGGCCGTTCCGGCCGTCAGGGCGACGCCGGCGCCTCGAAGTTCTTCCTCAGCCTGGACGACGACCTGATGCGGATCTTCGGGTCCGAGCGGATGGACGGCATGCTCCAGCGCCTCGGCCTCAAGGAAGGCGAGGCCATCGTCCATAGCTGGATCAACAAGGCTCTTGAAAAGGCGCAGCAGAAGGTCGAGGCGCACAACTTCGACATCCGCAAGAACCTGCTCAAATACGACAACGTGATGAACGACCAGCGCAAGGTCGTCTACGAACAGCGCCGCGAGATCATGGACGCGCCGGAGATCGCCGGCACGATCGAGGACATGCGCCACGAGACCATCGAGGAGATGGTCAAGAAGGCGATCCCGGCGAACGCCTATGCCGAGCAATGGAACGTCGACACCCTGCACGAGGAAGTCCGGCGCATCCTGAACCTCGACCTGCCGGTCCACGAATGGGCCAAGGAAGAGGGCATCGCGGAAGCGGAGATCGAGGAGCGCATCCGCCGCGCATCCGACGAGAAGATGGCTCAGAAGGCCGCCAATTACGGTCCCGAACTGATGCGCGCCGCCGAGAAGAGCCTGCTTCTCCAGTTGCTCGACCAAGCCTGGAAGGACCACCTGCTCCATCTCGACCATCTGCGCCAGGGCATCAACCTCAGGGCCTACGCCCAGCGCGATCCGCTGAACGAATACAAGCGCGAGGCCTTCGAGCTGTTCGAGGGCATGCTGTCCCACCTGCGGGAAACGGTCACCTCGGTCCTCTCCTATGTCGAGATGCGGGTCAACCACCCCGAGGACATGGAGCCGCAGCCGGTCCAGGGCTATGAGACCCGCCAGGACCCCGCTCTGGCCGCCGCCGGGGGCCCGGACGACGGGGCTCCCCTGCCGGACGGCATGGTACGCCGCGTGGCGCCGGCCACCGTCGGCTCGGCCGACGAGATCGATCCGCGTACGCCCCGCAACGCGATCTGCCCCTGCGGCTCCGGCAAGAAGTACAAGCACTGCCACGGCCGGGTCGGCTGACCGTATCCTGCCCCAGGGCTGGCCGAAGAAGGGCCGGGCGTCGTTCGCGACGCCCGGCCCTTCTTTTTTCAAGATAATTTTACGACTAGGGCGATTTTAGGATGGCTGGTCGGAAAGCCTCCCGCTCGGCATTTCGATTTTGAGAGCGAACCTCATTGATTTTTAGAAAAGTTGACATGGATCAAAGTAGCCAGCGTCAGCGTGTCGCACACTCCCTCCCATAAGTCATATGCATTCAAGCGGAGGTGACCTTCATGCGCGAGCTCTTCTCACATGTTTCCGGACCCTCCCAGAAGCCGCGGGCGAGCGTACAGCGCGCCCGGTCTGCCAAGTACAGCGGGCAGACCCTCGGCGGCCTGATCGCCAATCTTCTCGATGCCGATTACGGCCACAGCGCCACGGCGCTCCTCGGCATCGCCGTCCTCGGCATCCTGCTCGCCTTCCCGACCCTGATGTTCTAGCCAGCTTCCTGTCAGCCAGTCGGGAACGCCTAAGCCCGCCTCCTGTTGACGATCCCGAACTCAACAGGATTTGGAAAGGGCTGACATGACTGGCAGCACCCCGGCAACTGGCGACGATATCAAGAAGCTCTGGGGGATGATCAAGGACATCCGGGTCACTATGATGACCACCATCGACGACGATGGGACCTTGCGCAGCCGCCCGATGGTCGCACAGCAGTCGGAATTCGATGGCGATCTCTGGTTCTTCACCTGGATCGACTCACCCAAGGTGGATGAGGTCAAGGAACACCATCAGGTGAACCTCAGCTACGCCGAACCTGACGACCAGAACTACGTGTCGATTTCCGGCACGGCCCAGATCGTCCGCGACAAGCAGAAGGTCCATGAACTGTGGAGCGAGTATCTCGCCACATGGTTTCCCAAGGGCAAGGACGATCCCAACATCGGCCTGATCCGCGTCCATGTGACCAAGGCGGAATATTGGGACAGCCCGTCCAGCGCGATGGTCCACGCCTATGGCTACGTAAAGGCCAAGCTGACTGGTGAGCCGCCCAATCCCGGCGACCACAAGAAGATCAGCCTGTAGTAACCAGGAGCCGGCCTGGAGCGTTAGGTGTCGGGCTGAAGAGGCCCGACCTACGCAAGCGTGCTTCCGTTCCGCGAGCGAATTTTTGTAGGTCGGGCCTCTTCAGCCCGACATATTTGCCGGAACTTACCGGTCAACTTCAAATATCGCTGGGATGACACGCATGCCGGGCCGGCAGCCCCTCAGTTCGTAACGATCTTCGCCTCTGCGGCAGGTGGGTTACGGAGCGTCTGATAGATCACGCAATACCGTTCTGTCAGCTTCAGCAGACTGGCAAGTTGCTCTTCTCCTGCATCGGTATCCAGGTCGAACGTCAGCCGGATCGACCGGAACCCGACCGGCGCATCCTTTGCGACGCCAAGCGTCCCCCGGAAATCCAGATCCCCTTCCGCGCGCACCGTGCCGCCACGCAGTTCCACATTCAGCGCCGTCGCGACGGCGCGCAAGGTAACGCCGGCGCAGGCTACCAGTGCCTCCAGCAGCATGTCGCCGGAGCAGGCCGACATTCCGTCACCGCCGGCAGCCGGATGCAACCCGGCCTCGACCAGCGCCCTTCCGGTATCGACCTTGCAGGTCACGCCCTCGGCTCCGACCGTGCCTTCGGCCTTCAGGGTGATGACGGCGCTGTCCGGCGTGTCGCGGTACTGCTGCTTGATCGGCGCCTGAAGAGCCTTCAACGTCTCCGCATCCATCGGCATTTCCCCCAAACCATTGTTATATCAGCTGCTGTCGCCCGCTGGCTTGTTACTGCATAGCACGGTACACGGCATAAGCCACGACCGCGATATTGATGTTCAGCGTCATGATCATACCGGGCGCTCTGTAATACGCGTTGACGACGTACCCGGCCCAGAACAGGATTCTGCCGGCACAGAACAGCGCCGTCATGACACCGGCGAAGCGAACGTCCGCAGGATCGGCCAGGACAGCCGCCGCCAGCAGGGCAGGCACGAAGATCGTGGTCTGTTCGACGCTGTTGGTAAGCGCCCGCTGTGCGCGGCGCTGAAACCCGCTTTCCGGATCGTTCAGCGGATCGAAGGCCGCAGACGCCAGCCGGGCCAGCGCCACGGCGAACACCATGACCAGCAGCACCAGCGCCGGCCAGACCAGAAGCCCCGCCGCCAGCGCCAGCCGGTCCCCCGCATTCCCAACGAAGGCGGAAGCCGCCGGCCAGAACGCGAACAGCAGGCCCCAGGCCAGCACCGTCCCAATGACGACGCCGCCGAATGAGAACAGGTAGCGGCGGTCGAACCTGCCCTGCCGCGCCATCCCGATCAGGAAAGGCCCTTCTGGCCCATCTCCAGGAACTTGTCGCGCCGCTTCAATCGGAGCGTCGAACCGTCCAGACCGCGCAACTCGTCCAGCGAGTCCTCGATCGCGTTGCCGACCGCGGTCATGATTTCCTCACGGTCACGGTGAGCGCCGCCGATCGGCTCGGCGATCACCCGGTCGATGACGCCCAAGTCCTTCAAGTCCTGCGCCGTCAGCCGCAGGGCCGCCGCCGCTTCGGCCGCCGCCGTGTTGGTCCGCCACAGGATGGACGCGCATCCTTCCGGCGAGATCACCGAATAGATCGCATGCTCCAGCATCAGCACGCGGTCGGCGGCCGCCAGGGCGATGGCCCCGCCGGAGCCGCCCTCGCCGATCACCGTCGCGATCATCGGCACCTTCAGGCGCAGGCAGGTATCGATCGAGCGCGCGATGGCCTCGGCCTGCCCGCGCTCTTCGGCCCCGACACCGGGATAGGCGCCGGCAGTATCGACCATCGTGATGACCGGCAGCTTGAAGCGCTCGGCCAGTTCCATCAAGCGGATCGCCTTGCGGTAGCCTTCCGGCTTCGCCATGCCGAAATTGTGCCGGACACGGGTTTCCGTGTCGTTACCCTTTTCCTGCCCGATGATCATCGCCGACCGGCCCCGGAACCGCCCGATGCCGCCGATGATGGCGCGATCCTCGGCAAAGCCCCGGTCGCCGGCCAGCGGCGTGAAGTCCTCGATCAGGCCCTCGATATAGTCCATGCAGTGCGGCCGGTTCGGGTGCCGGGCGACCTGGACCTTCTGGGCCGGAGCCAACTTGGCATAGGTCTGCCGCAGCAGCCGGTCCACCTTGACCTGCAACTTGGAAACCTCGTCGGCGATATTGATATCGCCGGTATCGGTCAGGTGCCGAAGCTCCTCGATCTTGCCTTCGAGTTCCGCGATCGGCTTTTCAAATTCAAGGAAGGTCTGCATGAAATGACTTACACGGCGGGCTGAGATTGGACCGGGTTCCCTACCACAGCGCCCAAAGGGTAGCCAGCGCAATTCCTGCGCAGACGGGTCAAAGCCTGATCATAGTGGCGCGAAGGGATTGAGCAGCGAGACCTCCAAATCCACGAAATCGCGGATGTTGCGCGTTACCATGACCATCCCATGGATCGAGGCGGTAGCGGCAATCAATAGGTCGATCAATCCTCGTTGAGGATGAGTATGCCGCAGCTCAGCCCAACGGCATGCAACAGTGGAATCGACCGATATGATCCTGCCTCGCCCAAGGTCTTCGATTTCGCACATCCATTGACGAAGAGCCAAGGCAAGAGCCGGTTGGTCCGGTTGCACCTTGACAATGCCACGGTGAATTTCCCCGATCGTCATGGCGCTGATAAAATCCGGTCAACATCCAGATCGTTCCACCATCGCGCGAACAGTGGATGTGGGCGAGGCCGGCGCAATTCAGACAGAATGTTGGTGTCGAGCAGATATGCGCTCACTCGTGGTCATTCCGGCGACTTGAAATCAACTGGTGGGGCAAGAGGTGGCCCGTCGCGCGGACCGATCAGTTCGTCCAGGTCAATGTCGAAACCAGGGATCGGCCTTGCGAGAGCTTCCTTTAATGATCTGGGAGCCCCCTGCCTCAACATTGAGTCTCCGTGCTCCTGCCTGGAAGTGCGGTTCTCCGATTCATGCTTGCGGAGTTCAGCGACGGGATCACTCGATCCCAACATGGAAAAAGGCAATCTCGCTACCTTAAGACGAATCGCGCCACGTCTCTCAACTGTCATATCTCACCTCTGCTACCGACTACAGCATTCAGCATCAAGCAAGCCAAACGAAAGCGGTAGTTGAAGGAGCGGCCCCATCATGGCGCCGCCCCGTCCACCATCCCTTACAGGCCGGCGATCTGCTCGGCCTTCTTCACCATCACCTCGGCTTGACGGATCGATGCGAAGTCGATCAGCTTGCCGTCCAGCGCCACGGCGCCCCGGCCTTCCTTCTGCGCCTGGACCATGGCTTCCAGGATGCGCTTGGCCTTCGCGATCTCGGCTTCCGACGGGCTGAACACCTCGTTCGCCAGGGCGATCTGCGACGGGTGGATCGCCCACTTGCCCTCGCAGCCCAGCACGGCGGCGCGGCGGGCATGGGCCTTGAAGCCTTCGGCGTCGGAGAAATCGCCGAACGGACCATCGACCGGACGCAGGCCGGCGGCGCGGGCGGCGACGACCATGCGGGCGGTCGCATAGTGCCACATGTCGCCCCAGTGATAGTCGCGCGGCTTGTCGCCGTCCTTGTCGGTCAGGATGCCATAGGAGGGGTTCGGCCCGCCGATGCCGGTCGTCTGCGCCTTGGTGGAGGCGGCATAGTCGGCCACGCCGAAATGCAGGCTCTCGTTCCGCTTCGACGCCGTGGCGATCTCGTCGATGTTCGCCATGCCAAGGGCAGTCTCGATAATCAGCTCGAAGCCGATCCGCTTCTTGCGGCCCTTGGCCGCCTCGATCTGGGTGACCAGCATATCGACGGCGTAGACGTCGGACGCGGTGCCAACCTTGGGGATCATGATCAGGTCGATCCGCTCGCCCGCGTTCTCGACCACGTCCACGACGTCGCGATACATATAATGTGTGTCGAGCCCGTTGATGCGGACGGCCAGGGTCTTGTTGCCCCAGTCGACATCGTTGATCGCTTCGATGATGTTCTTGCGCGCCTGCGGCTTGTCGTCCGGTGCCACAGCGTCTTCAAGGTCCAGGAAGATGACGTCGGCAGCCGACCGTGCCGCCTTCTCGAACAGCTTCGGACTGCTGCCGGGTACCGCCAGTTCGCTGCGGTTGAGCCGGGCCGGAGCCGGTTCGACAATCTTGAAACTCATTCCTGTTCCCCCTTCATCAATTCTGTAATCAGTTCGCAAAGGTCGCCACACGCAGATATACCGCTTGTTCGCAGTAGCAGCATCCTGCCGGAAAGTAGCACGAAGAAAGCAAAAACCAGACGCGGGAAGATGCCTATTCGACAGATAATCTCGCCCACCATGACCGATCCGGCAGAAACTGACTTCAACCCCGTTTTCGCCACCGAAATCGTCCCGCGCCTGGACATGCTGGAACAGGCGCGCCGGCACGAACTCCCACGCCTGCGCCGCCGCGCCACGGCCTTTGCCGCCCTGACCGTGGCGTGGCTGGCCGCGCTCCTGACGATAAGCATCCCGCTGCTCTGGCTTACCATCGTGCCGCTGGGCGCCATCGGCCTGTTCATCGTCCTTCAGCTTCGAGCACCCCCCGGACGCGACTACGCCCAGGCGCTCCGCGCCATCGTCCTGCCGCCGCTCTGCGCCTTTGCCGGAGGATGGCGGCACGAACGGCTGGATAACCGCGACATCTTCCGGAAAGGCGACCTCCGGGTAGAGCCGGACTGGCCGCTTTTCAGCCTGCCCGACTGGCGCACCCCGATCCCGCCGATCGTCCGGACCGACATCTCCCGGTTGCTGGCACTGCTTGCCAGCGCGCAGCCGCCCGCCTACCCTGTGCCGCCAAGGGGCTCGAAGCCAGGGAACTCGCATAAAGAACCGCAGGTGACGAAGTGACTACCGAACCAATCAGCGGCCATCCGACATGTGGCGAAGCCGCGATCCGGCTGCTCGAAGCCTACGGCATCGACACCGTGTTCGGCATCCCCGGCGTCCACACGCTGGAGCTTTACCGGGGCCTGCCCAACAGCAGCATCCGCCACATAACGCCGCGCCACGAACAGGGCGCCGCCTTCATGGCCGACGGCTACGCACGGGTGACCGGCCGCCCCGCCGCCTGTCTCCTGACGACAGGCCCAGGATTGACTAACGCCGCCACCGCCATCGCCCAGGCCTATTCGGACAGCAGCCCAATGCTGGTGCTGAGCAGCGTCAACGACCGCCGCGACCTCGGCATGGGACGCGGCCGGCTGCACGAGCTGCAAAGCCAGCGATCCGCCATCGCCCCGCTCTGCGCCTTCAGCCACACCGTCCTGGAGCCCGCCGAACTGCCGGAAGTCATGGCCCGAGCGTTCGGCGTGTTCCAATCGGCACGTCCGCGCCCCGTCCACATCGAAATACCGCTGGACGTGCTGGCGGCCCCCGCATCGTTCTCGACCAAAGCCCGCCCCGCCATCGGCCGCCCCTCGGCCTGCGACGCGGCGCTGGTCCAGGCCGCCGACCTGATCGCCATGGCCGAACGCCCGGTCCTCATCATCGGCGGAGGTGCCCGCGATTGTCCCGCCGCCGTCCGCCAGCTGGCCGAAGGACTGGGCGCCGCCGTCCTGATGACCGGCGCCGCCAAGGGCACCCTCCCCCACGACCACCCGCTCAGCCTCGGCTCGTCCACCGACCAGCCCGCCATGATGGAGTTCATCTCCCGCGCCGACGCCGTAATCGTCGCCGGCTGCGAACTCGCCGAAACCGATTTCTGGAGCGGCCTGCCGTCCTTCGGCGGCTCGCTCATCCGGATCGACATCGACCCCATCGCCCTGACCCGCGACGTGGTCC
Organism: Skermanella aerolata KACC 11604; assembly: GCF_000936425.1. Classification (GTDB taxonomy): domain Bacteria; phylum Pseudomonadota; class Alphaproteobacteria; order Azospirillales; family Azospirillaceae; genus Skermanella; species Skermanella aerolata. The sequence continues at coordinate 70,574 of NZ_AVFK01000033.1, forward strand.
CCGACGTCGCCCTGCTCGGCGACGCCGAAGCCATCCTGTGCGATCTGGCCGACCGCCTCGCGACCCCCAACCCGGCACACCAACACCCTGAGATCGCGGCGGCACGAGAGGCAGCCCGATCCACCCTGCCCCCGCTCCGCCGCCTGCACGCCGAGGTCCTTGCCGCCATCCGCGCCGCACTGCCGCCCGACGGCGTCGTCATGTCCGACATGACCCAGATCGCCTATGCGGGCAACGCGCTGTGGCGGACCGACCGCCCCCGCACATGGCACCACCCCCACGGCTACGGCACGCTGGGCTTCGCCCTCCCCGCCGCCATCGGAGCCAAACTCGCCAAACCCGACCAGGACGTCGTCTGCCTGATCGGAGACGGCGGCCTGATGTTCACCGTTCAGGACCTGATGACATCAGCTGAACTCGACATGCCGCTTGCCATCGTCATGTGGAACAACGACGGCTACGGCCAAATCCGCGACGGCATGATCCAGCGCGGCATCCCTGAAATCGGCGTGACCCTGAAAAACCCTGACCACCACATGCTCGCAAAAGCGATGGGCTGCTTGAGCCTCCGCGCCGACACCCCCGCCGCCCTGACCGAAGCCCTGCGGCAAGCCTTCAAAGCCCGCTGCCCGACCCTGATCGAAGTGCGCCAGGACAGCTTCAAATCGTAGATCCACTGGGAGGGACGCTGACGGTCTGCGCCATGCCGTCGCAATCGCCGCCCGCCGGCAACTTGCGTTTCCTATCGTTACGGCAGTGCCCTACGGTGTGCTCCCGACCGACGAGGAAAATAATGGACAGCGAATTGAAGTGCCCCGAGTGCAACTCCGAACACGTCTATCAGGACGGCAGCCTATGGATCTGCCCGGAGTGCGCCCACGAATGGAACCCTCAACTCGCCGCAGGCGATGCCAGCGCAGAGGCTTCGCCGGATCAAAGCGTCAAGGATGCCCACGGAAACGTACTCAACGACGGCGACAGCGTGACCGTGATCAAGGATCTGAAGGTCAAAGGCTCGTCCCTGGTCGTCAAGGGCGGGACCAAGGTCAAAGGTATCCGCTTGGTGGACGCAGCCGACGGCCACAACATCTCCTGCAAGATCGATGGCATCGGCGCGATGAACTTGAAGTCGGAGTTCGTGAAGAAAGCCTGACGGCATGATCCGGTTGGGTCGTCATCGCAGTACAGCAAACGGGCGGCGCACTATAACTTCAGTCGGGCTGCGAACGTAATTATATATTCAACGCGCAACACTAATCTAGACACGATCTATCAAGACTGTTGAAAAACAGTCGGAGTTGTTCTAATCATGATCAAGAAAAACCGCAAACCGACCCTACCCGGAAAGGTCCTGAAGGATCTTTTCATGGATGAGCACGGCTTGAATATATCCGGATTTTCTCAGAAGCTTGGAATTTCTCGCAAGCATTTAATCGAGCTTATCAATGGGCATAAGAGGATAATCCCTAATATGGCTGTAAGACTTGCCCATCGTCTCGAAACCACACCGAACCTATGGCTCAATCTACAAAGCGCTGTAGACATATGGGAGGCTGAAAAAGAATTTTACAAGCTTACTCGGCTGCCGAGCAACTAATATACTAATTATTTGCTTTAAAACTATTTTGCGCAATGCGCTTATAGAAAATGGTGTAATATTAGTGCTCTAACACTTTCCTCTTGATTATAAAATTTCTGGCTACATGGATCTTTTCAGGAAGCCGTACAACGTGTTACACGTATGGCTTCGACCCATGTTTAGATGATGAACCATTGCATGGCACAATCTGGAACTGGATTCAAGACGCTACGCATTGAGGGTTGGCGACAGTTCGACAGTATCGAAATCGAGCTACACCCGCGTCTCACGGTACTGACTGGCCCCAACGGCGCAGGCAAGAGTTCCTTGTTGCGCATCTTCACGCGCCATTTCGGCTTTGACAGACAATTTCTTGCAACTCCACAGCACACTGCAACCGGCGGCTACTCGTACTCACCAGGCATATTCAAGAGGTTCTTAAGCAAACTGCTGTCCAGTCGCCAAGAAAACCTGTCCCCGCAGATACAAGAACCCAACGAAATCGGGACGCTCAGCTATACTAATGGGAAGGAAACCAGGCTTCACGTGCCCCAAACGTCAAATGTCCAATACAGTGTAATTATCAATAACCAGCAGGCAGTGAATGGTATTCACATCGACTCACATCAGCCGATCCCGACGTTTCAGCAGGTTGGCCAAATTCCCATGACCATCATTTCACCCAGCGTTGCATATCAAAGCTACAATAGCGAGTTAATGAATAGGTATCAAGGCGGCTATTCTGGCCACTCGCCCACTTACCGCATGAAAGAAGCCATCATTTCAATGGCGATGTTCGGCGAGGGCAACAGCCAAGTCCAGGGAAATACTGAGGTACTCGGCGCATATCACGGCTTCGTGGAGGCGCTCCGGAAGATGTTGCCCGAGACACTCGGATTCATAGATATCTCGATTCGACCGCCAGAGGTGGTGATAATCACTCGATCAGGCGAGTTTTTGATCGATGCATCCTCGGGGGGCTTGATGACGCTCATCGACCTCACGTGGCGTTTGCATCTGTTTTCACTGACATGCGAATTTTTCGTCGTCACGATTGACGAACCCGAGAACCACCTGCACCCGACCATGCAGCGGTCTCTTATGCCACAGATCATGAACGCATTTCCGCAGGCGCAGTTCATCATCGCCACACATAGCCCGTTCATGGTGTCCTCGGTTAGGGATTCGAACGTCTACGTGCTACGCTACGCTGAGCATGGCAACGTCGCGTTGGGGGGTGAGCAAATCATGCCCACTCAGTCGAGCCGAGTCATAAGCGAGCGGCTGGACACGATCAACAAGGCGGGCAGCGCGAGTGAGATACTCCGCGAGGTGCTGGGCGTAAGAGCGACTATCCCCCAATGGGTCGAGGAGGGACTCAACATTGTTGTCGCCCGCTATCGTCAGCAGCCGATCACCCAAGATACCCTCAAGGAGTTGCGCAGAGAACTCGCCAAGCTTGGTTACGGCGAGCTTTACCCCGACGCACTGGCAACACTGACCCAAGGCCGATGATAAAGCTCAACAAGGGCCATGCCCCACCCATCCTCCAGCAGAAGTCAGCCGAGTGGACCCGGACCGTCATGGACAAGCTCGCTGGCGGCGAGGAACCGACCAAGGCGGACAAAGGCCGCTACGCCCACCCGGAGATCAAGGCGGCGCTGGTGGCAGAGACGCACGGTAAATGCGCTTACTGTGAAAGCAAAGTGCGCCACATAGCACACGGGGACATCGAGCACGTCGTACCGAAATCGGTTGTACCAGCGCGCTGGTTCGACTGGGACAACCTCACGCTCTCCTGCGACATCTGCAACGGACGAAAGTCCGACTTCCACGGCGATCATGATACCTTTATTGATCCTTATGCCGTCGATCCGGAACAACACTTCTGGATAGTCGGGGAGACCGTCTTCCCCCGACCAGGCTGCGATGCTGCGGCACTTACCGAAAGGCTTTTAGGCTTGAATCGGGCTGAGCTTGTAGAGCGACGCTCCGAGCGGCTGAAAGGACTCATGAAGCTGTTGGAGGTAATCGAGCGTACCGTCGATCCCAACCTCAAGGGCATCCTCCAAGCCGACTTTGCAGAGGAAGCAGCGGAGGACAAAGAGTACGCAGCCCTTGCACGCGAGGTGATGCGGATGGCCCATGCAAAGTTAGGGCATGCTGCCCATCAGTTGGCTTAGGCCTGAACCGTCCTGAGTTTACCGGAGACGCTAGTCTCTCAAGAAATGGGGTTTCCGGTAAACCCAGGACGGTTCACACGCGCGGACCCAAAGAGTTCGCGTCTTCAATCCTCAAGATCGGATGGAAGATGCCGCAACAGATCCATCGAGTCGTGCAGTGAACCGCGCCGGGTTTACCGGAGGCCCCATTTCTTGAGAGACTGGGG
>NZ_AVFK01000034.1 GCF_000936425.1 Skermanella aerolata KACC 11604
TTCGGATGGTGTGAAACCAGCACCGCTGGTGCCGTGTTCCGGGAAAGACCTCGTCGAGCGCCTTCCAGAAGCCCAATGCACCATCGGCGACCGCCAGTTCAGGAGCGATCGTGAGCCCGCGCGCCTTCAGGTCGATCAGCAGTTCGCGCCAGCTCTGGGCGCTTTCACGGACACCGACCTGGAAGCCGAGCAGTTCCTTTTTGCCCTCCGGCGTGGCGCCGATCATCACCAGCATGCACTCGGCAGTGGGCTCCATACGGGCCTGGAGGTAGACGCCGTCGGCCCAGACATAAACATAGCGCCGGGCCGACAGGTCCCGCCGCTGCCAGCGCGTATAGTCTTCCGCCCAGCTCTCTTTCAGCCGCGCGATGACCGCGGGCGACAGGTTGGGCGCATCCTTGCCAAGCAGAACGCCTAGCGCCTCTTGGAAATTACCGGCCGAGACACCGCGCAGGTACAGGATCGGCAGCAAAGCATCCAAGCTCGTCGTCCGCCGTGCCCAGCGCGGCAGCAGCGCCGAACTGAACCGGATCCGCTCGGCAGCCGGACCGGGAGCCCGGTCACGGACCTTGATCCGCTGGACCTCGACCGGCCCGATCCCGGTCTGGATCACGCGCTCCGGTCCATGGCCATGCCGGACCAACCGGTCCCGGCCGTCGGCCAGCTTCAGGTCTTTGCTGGCAGCCAGGAATGCCGCCACCTCGGCTTCGATGGCCTGCTCCAACAATTGGCGTGCTCCCGATCGGAGAAGGGCCGTCAGCGGATCATCGATTTCTTCGGGCTGGCGAAGCCGGACAATGCTGGTATCTTCGTTCATGGCGTAGCGCTCCCTCGTGGAGGTTCTGGCAGGCGTCAAGCACCTACCTCGTTACGCCACCTTCCTCACCTCGTCATCACCCAGTTTCCGCCATAGCTCCCGGTCGAGAAGCTGCGCCTTCCACTGCGTGATCTGGTTGGGATGAATGTCGAATTGCTGAGCCAGCTCGGCCAGCGTCTTCTCGTCCTTGACGGCAGCTAAGGCCACCTTCGCCTTGAAGGCTGGCCTGTGATTCCGACGTGGTCGTCTTGTCATCGTTTCTCCTGTGCGGCACGCATACTGGCCGCTTTCAGGCAGAAACTCCACTTATCCCGTTGCCCAGAATTCCCGAGCCAGCTCAAACCTCTTGAGCAATTACAAGCCTGCCATAGCATCCGGCTAAACTTCGGAACGGCGCCGCCAAGCTCATGGACGCAAATAACCGTCATGCTGAAAGCTGACCGAAGATACCAGAAAAGCTATCGGCGAGGGATAACGTTACATGCTGCGTTACATTGACCGTTACATCCCAACAAGCCCCCTAAGCCCTTATTATACATAAATATCTATGAAAGAGATGTATTGTATGTAACGCCCTAACGCTCTCTCCTGAGTATCGTGATTCAAAAATCTGAAATTCAGAAATGATCTCCTGGGGGTTTGAGTCCGCCGCGATATTTTTTGTTTTTCTATGCATCCCGGAACAGCGTTAGGAGCGTTACACAGTTAGGTCCCAACAAAAACAAGGACTTGCCAGGCAGGGCGATGTTAGGTCGTGCGTTGGGTCCGCCCAGCCCGCGTTAGGTCTTGATCGCCGCCGTGTGCTTCATCCTTGCGCCCCAAGAAGACGGGGCGGACGGATGACAGGGGACCGATATGACGTATCGGCAGTCCAGGTATTTCATCGGACACTGCGCAATCTGGCTCGCTATGGGCCTGGCACTCTCGCCAGTGTCGGCATCAAGTGGGTAATCTTCTTCATGCCGTAGACCTCGGAGAACGGCTCGCTCATGGCGGCGATCATGTTTGTCTCGATCGGCCCGCATAATATCGAAAGTATCGGCTTATCGATAAATCCCACCCCAATTATTTGCACTTCCCACCGATGCGCGCCGCGTTCAGCATCTTATCCGGCCTTAATGTTTTGGGCTAATGGAGCAGAGCGACGTATGTCTTGGAAATCCCTGACGTCTGAGGAATTCAGATTCTGCCTTGAGGTCCGGGACTGGCTCGAGGATCTGCTGGGCATCGACATCCGCGGCGACATGCCGGCATCTGCCCTGCCTCCAGATGAGGAAATCATCTACGCCGAATTTCGGCTGGGCCGGCAGCTAACTGAGGCTGAAGAGCTGCTCGGATCGCGCATGTTGCGCTGGCTGCGGATCCGGCGCACTTGGGGCGGAGGTCGTGTTCCGCTGCTGCCGAACGAAGCAGACCTTCGTAAGTCCGCCCTGTTCGAGCGCCTTCGCAATGCGCTTGAGCCGTTGGACTATCCACCGCCGCTGGGACTGGATTGCCCATGGTACGCACTGGTCGAGGATCCAGGGCCCCACAGAGCCGATAGTTGGGAGATCGACTTCGGGGACGCTCCGGGCAAGCACTTCTGGGCCGGGCCTGGGGATGTCTGCTTCTTCAAGAACATCTATGAAATCCTAGAACGCACACCGGAGGAATCGGCAACACCGAAAAACCCGACCGATCAGGTGTTCATTGTGCGCAGCAAAGGGCTTCTCCGGGGGCGGCAATCGCCATACCGGTTCAGGCTGTGGTTCGAGGCGAAGGAGGATATCCGCCGCAGGCCGAACCCTCCCAGCCTGAACACAGGTGGCAACTCGATCATTCTGCCGGTCCCTTTCGATACCGGCTCATCGGCTTGGCTAGTCTGCAATGCAAAGTTTTGGAGGAGGTGAAACTGAATGGCCTTCAAGCCAAAAAGGTCATAGCCCAACCTTGGACGCCGACCCACACACCACAAGCCGGTAAGTCCCGCCTGCAAACAGCTTCTTAACGCAAACCGCTGTAAGGCTTGGGCGAGATCAGATCGTACAACTCCAACTCGGCTACGCGCTGCTGCGCGCGTTCAATTTCCTGTGATTTCCACCGGGCGATCGCTTGGTTGATTCTGCCCTGGCTCCCTAGGATGTCGTCGGCATATCTGAGGACCAGCGCGTTTGGCCACATCTCCTCACCACGCAGGGCAGACACACGCTCGACGCGGGCGATAGCCTCTACTGGAGCATCTCCATGCTGGACGAGCACAGCGATGGCCATGGCCGGGGAGCGGCTGACCCCTGCATGGCAATGGCACAGAAAACGATCTCCCTGCTTCAATCCGGCGGTAAACTCAAGCGCCGCGGCGATTTGGTCCCTCGTAGGAGCATCGGGCAGGACCTCATTCTCTAAATCGTCGAAGTAGACCACCTTGTTGTTGTTAACGCCCAACGGGAAGTTCCTATAGACTGAGATTCGGTCGATTAGAGACAGCGTGCTTGTCGCCCAGGCGTCATGCAGCCCAGGAGCCTCATCAATGGTGCAGATCTTCAGATCGAACACAGGCTTCTTCTCCATAGACTGAACTTCCGCAACTAACGCCATCCGGATGAAACATAGAGCGGAACGGTCCGGGTGTCACCTGACTGTCCGTTTTGAAAGTGCAGCCAGTGCCATTTGAGCGAGGGTGAACGGTCACGTCCGGGGCTATTTGGAGGGTCAGAAATGCCCTTGCTGGAGGCTTGGATGTGGACGCCCGAGCCGGTGCCGCCTGACGGCACCGGTGCGCTGTCGTACCACCCCTGGATCATGCCGATCATGTCGGCATAGCTGCGTGGCCCGCCCCTAGCGAAGAACAGGCGCCGGTTCTCCCACGCCGCCCTAGAATGGCTGCGAGCCGACGGCTCCACCGGATTCCGTACGATGGCGCAGATCTGTTCCGCGGTGAATGTCGGCGGCATCCCCGGACGCAGCGCATCGGCCAGCCGGTCAGCCAGCGCCAGATCGGGCTCGTCGTCCCAACGCCGTCGCCAGCACCGGACTGTCTGAACGTAAACCAGCGACGAAGGCACCTTTTCCGCCGGTCCGCCCCGGTGAGATGGCTCAGCGCATCCAGGCCGCAGGGGTCGAGCAGCCGGCAGTATTCGCCCATCGGGCCGTATCCGAGATTGACCGGGACCAGGGCCAGATGGTCGAGGTCGAGGGCGTCGCGGCCATCAGGTCCGGAGCCTTCGTTTCCTGTCGCGTCAAGATCATCCGTCCAGCGCATGTGCGTCTCCTTCCTGACGGCGTTCCAGTGAAGCCGAGGGTGTGGCCGTCGCTTCGGCCTCGACCCATCCGACGCCGTCAAGTCCCAGGATCTGGCCGGCGGTGCGGCGCGGACAGGTGCAGCGTATCGCCCCGGTTACGGCGTAGGCGCCATCGACGTCGGCGCCAAGGTCCCGATGGCCCTGTACAAGGGTATCGAGATCGGCCCGGCCATCGTCGCACAGAATGACGATCCAGGGAGTGCTTTTCCCCTCTGGATTTCGTTTCTCCGTTTCGCCGGTGCTGAGAGCCGCGTCATCGTCCAGAGACATGCCGCCATCCTGCAAGGGTGAATGACTTTAAGCTTTGCCAGAAGGTAACGTAGAACGCGCCGGCGCGCCAGGGGTTCTTCAATCGGAGACGATTGTTCAACTTCTTTTCGGTTTTCGCAATATTCGGTTGCCGATGTCGTCTACATTCAGGAGAAGGTCAGTTGACACGCTACTGTTCCGATGGTCTAAAAACTTATGGTTTTAGATCGTGATGCTTCCGAATATCCAGCTTTCCTGGATCATGGGCGAGGGGGCTATCTGATCGGCACGGACGATCAAGTAGCACGGGCAAGGCAAATCAGGAAGTCGGTCGTCCGCGACATGTATGCTGCCGTCCCCCTGTTATCCAGGGCCTGCCCGTCATCGGCCGGCTGGCTCGACGACTTGGTCCGCGAGATCGCGGAAAAGCCGGAAGCCTCGTGGTGGCTGACGTCCGCCGGTCGGCGCCATGTCAGCGTCAATCGGGCCCTGCCCTTCGAGCTGAGGGTCGCCGCCGCCCTTCCGGCGACGCTCTTTGATCGATGGCTCGATCGCCTCGGGCACGACGACCTGCTCCGGCTGCTGAGCGGTGCCGCTCCGCGCAGCATCACGGCCGACGTCCACCAGCTTCCGCTCGACAAGCTGCTGGAACGGGCTGATGTTCGGCGCCAGGCGGTTGAGGGTGTGTTCGAGGCTTGTTTCGCCCCGGCCGCCGCCTCGGACGGCGACTAGCCGCGGAAAAAGCGCGAGAAGCCCGGGGCCGTGAGCCGCGGCATCCGGCCGAGCAGAGGCCGCAGTGCTACGCCCTGCGTGGCCCGAAAATCGGTCCATCGCCGCCACAGCCTGAGCACCGTCGGCTCCGACCGGTCAACGATGATCTCCGACCAGGCGACCGGATTGCACATCACGATCAGGCCGGCGAAGGTCGGGATCCAGTCCCAGCCCGGCATGTACATCACGACCGTCCACAGCGTTACCAAAAAAGCAAAAGACAGCCGGAGCGCCCTCACGGCCGGGTGGTCGGCGTAAATCGTATAATCGAACATCGGAGACTCCGGTAGGTTTGCCGCCTGCGCGGCGCGGCGCGGCGTTCGTGGAAAAGAAGATAATCGTTCTCTGGCGCTCGTGCCATAACCCCGAATGGCTAGAAAGTCTGCTAAAAATGGGTGTTTTCGGTTTTTTCTCTCTTTTGCTCCCGCGGGTGGAATCGGCGCCCGTAACCGGAAAACATCGAATATCCGGTTGCCCATTTCGATGCGGCATATCAGATAGTTCCGGGTGGACGGCACGCCGGCTCAACCGTGGCGGCTGATATTGTAAAAAGACGGAGCGCGTGGGGAACGGCGGCGCGCCCGGCAGATGGAGTGGTGCGACATGACCGCAGAAACGAGCGTCCGGCGCGACGATACGGCGCCAAGTCAGCAGGGAACGGAGAAACCGGTCTTCGTTTCCCGGTTCCTGGCGCAGCCCGAGCTGGCGCTCGGCGACAGCGCCGTGGCCGAGGCCGTGGCGCGGCTGAACACATATCTCGAGCAGGTCGAGTACAAGCAGGAATTCATTTCTGAAGCGATCGCGGTCACCGTCGGCGAGCGCCGCATCCGGAGCGGCAGCGACCTGGTCCGGCGGTTGACCTTCGGCCGGGCCGCCCTTGGGCAGTATCTCTTCGAGGCGACCCGCGGCCGATCCCTTGACCTGATCTCGAGTGCCCAGACCCTGGTCAACGCGGTCCGCGATCTCGTCCGCAGGGAGCGCGCCGGCGAACTCAGGCCCTTCGTGCCGGCACGGGTCCGCAAGAGCATCGAGGACGAGGCTCCCGGCATGCCGACCAGGGCCGAGCAGGCTCGCAAATCCTGGGAGCGGATCAAGCCGGCGCCGCAAGGCTTCGGCATCTCGACCAGCAGGCTGAACTTCTAGGGTCTGATGCCTATGCGATCCAGCTTACGGCTGGACGCCGAGCCAATCCAGGACCTCGTCGAGCGAGGCCGACAACCGGATCGGCCGCGACGAGATGATCAGCATCGTCTCGTCGCCGATCTCGTCGATCTCAGACACCAGCGAGACGGAGTTGATGCGCGCGAGATGACGCAGGCCGGACTGGTCGCGCAGCAGCAGGTAAGGACCGATGCGCGTTCCTGTCATGCTGCCGGTCAGGGCATCCGGCGCGCCGCCGGTGTCGGCCTCGCCGCTCATGATCGGTCCGTCTTCCTGCCCAGTAGGGCCGCGAAGGCTGGTGCGATCGGTCTTTCCGTGACCGAGTCAGGGTCGATCGAGGCCCTGACGCCGCGCCGGCCGCACGCCCTGCAGATCCCCTTGAGACCCGTCACGTCCCGCCCCGACGAGCCGATCATGCCGATGATGTCCCGTGGGGCGTAGCGCGCCTCGTGGCCGCAGGGGCACTTGAAAAGGACCAGCAGACCCTGCCTCGCGACGTCGCCCAGCGTGTCCAGCCTGCGCGATCCCATCTAATCCCCTTCCCCACCCGGCCTATCCTTTCAATAACTTGGAACGAAACAGGAACAGAGTCTATTCTAAGTCCAGGGCGGGGCAAGCTATTGGAAGGATTAGCCGCGGTGGTCCGGATCGTCGGAAGAAGACGGGAAGGCGGTGCTTCCCTGGTCCGTGTTATTTCCGATTTTCCCAAATATCGGGGCGCGAAAGTCATAATCCTGGCGCGGCTGGGCAGGTTGATTGACAAGATGGCCGCCCTGCCAATACCATTATCGGGACAGGGCAAGGGCCGGCGGTCTTTCATCATGAATTCTGATTTGGGCGAACCCATGAACGGGCTGGCGATCTGGCGCAAGCATCCATACGGAAAAATCAAGGCGCTGTACCGCGACAGGGTGGCGACGGTGGCCGCCGGCCTGCTCGACCGCTACGAGAGAAAGAACACCTACGCCGAAGGATCCGTCATAGAATTCGCGCGGAACAATCTCCGGCTCGCCCGCTCCAGTGACGGCGAGGCCTGGCTCCGGATCACGGAGTGCATCCCCGACCTGATCGCATCGGAGACGACGGATCTCGAGCTGCGGGATCGGATCACGCCGGATGCGATCGGCACATGCCTGCTCGCGGCGGCGCTCAGCGGTTCGGATTGGGCTCGCTTCCGCCTGAGCTGGCATCTCGGCCTGCACGGCCACGCCGAGCTTTCCCGCGCGGCGGTCGATGCGTACGAGCTGGCGCAGTTCAGGGCATTCTCGATGATCACCGCCCTCGGCGCGCACGACGCGGTGCTGCCGGACATCGTGGCCGTCAACATCGGCGAGGTCAAGCGGATGGTCGAGGACATAGAGGGAAGCGACGCGGCCAGGACCGGGATAAAGAAGAAACAGGAACAGGGAAGCCCTGCTAACAGGACCCGCGATGCAGCCGGACAGGAAGGGGACATGAAGTACAAGGGAATCCATCGTCTCGGTGAATTCCTCGGTCGAACTGCAACGGAACCGTCCGCGAGCGATGACGATTTCATGCCCGGTCTCAAGGTTATCGATAACGCCTATCCTTCGCCGCCCCAGCTAAGAGACACATCGAGGCCGGACGAGGTCTCGCCCCCGCGGGACATGACACGCGGAAGCAGTGGAATAAAGATCATGAATTGGCTTTCTCTCTGGCGATCCGAGCCCTTCAGCGATATTCTGGTAAATCACAAGAACGCCCTGAGCGGGATATCCGACGGACTGCTCGAACTCGCCGAGTTGAAATTCAGCGCATCCGGATCCCCGTTTTTGCCTAGCGCCCTGCTGCGGGACTCGATGGGTGCGGCGCGACTGCTGGATGCCCATGCATGGCTGCAGCTCGCCGAAGCGCTGCCCGACCATCTGGCTGGACTGATCGACCAGAACGCGCCCGCGTCGCTGGCGGGTGTCCTTGAGGCGAAGAAGACCGATATCGAGGGAACCTGCCTGCTGCTCGCGAGCGCCTACGGCAACCGCTGGGCCCGGTACATGCTGTCGTATCACCTGGCGATCCATGGTCACGCCGACCTCGCCCGGCAGGCGGTCAACCTCTCGGAGATCGAGAGGTGCTTCACACCCTATTTCGTGCTCAGGGTCAACGGCGGAGAGGCGTCCATCTTGGCCGAGTACGTGACGGAAAACCGGGCTGAGATCGCGGCTCACATCCGCAGGATCGAGGAACAGGGGAAGGCGCCGCCGACGATCGACTGGGACAAGGTGCAGCCCCAGGAAACCGGGCGCGGGAGATCCAAGGCCCCCAACGCCGCCGATGACCGGGAAGCATCACGGCCCAAGCTGGCCTGGGAGAGAACGAACTCGGAGACGGCGGCGGGCGAGTCCTCGAAAGCGGCTTCCGGCCCGATCGCCTTCGTCCTGCGCAGCTCGATCCCCCTGCCCCATGACCGCGACTATCGCAAGCTTGTCGAGGATGCCAACCGGATCCTGCCAAGGGTGCCGCTGCGGGAAGCGCCGGATCCCGACGAAGTCGCGGCTTCGCTCGGCGAGGAATTCCCCTGGATGACGCCTGCGATCGAGACGGTCCGGTCCCACCTGGTGCTGGCTGGCCGACTGGGCGGCACCACGATCCTTCCACCATTGGTCCTCGTCGGCCCGCCCGGATGCGGCAAGAGCAGATTCGCCCGACGGCTGGCCGAGACGCTCAACCTGCCCCATGTGCGGCTGTCCTGCGGCGGCATCACCGACAACCGCATCCTTGCCGGCACGGCGCGCGGCTGGGCGAGCCAGTCGCCCTCTCTGCCGGTGACGGTGATGATGAGATACCGGGTCGCGAACGCCGCCATCGTCCTCGACGAGATCGAGAAGGCCGGCGGCGGATCCAGGTCGGGCCGCATCGATCTGACGCTGCTCGGCATGGTCGAGAGGGAGACCGCGCGGGACTACTTCGACGAGGGTTTGTCGGCGGAAGTCGATATATCGAGGATAAACTGGATCTTCACGTCGAACGACAGGTCCAGGATTTCGCCACTGCTGCGCTCCCGCCTCGACTTCATCGAAATCGGCCAGCCGGGGCCGCGGGATTTCGACGCGATCCTGGCTGGCGTGCTGTGGGATATCGCGAAGTCTTTCGACGTGCTGATCGAGGAATTGCCGGACCTCGATCCTGTGGTCGTGGCCGAGATGAGGCGCGGTTTCGCCGAGGGCAGGCTGACCGCCCGGCAGACGGGCAAGCTCGTGTGGGCGGCGCTGGTGGCGGCGGCGGATGCCGATCGCTATCGGTCGCGTCACTGACGGGCAAGGCGGCGATGCGAGGAAGGATTGGGATGGAGATGGAGAACACGAAGGGCCTGGAATTCCGGGACGGCGAGATCGACAGCCTGCGCCACCTGACCGGAACCGATGAGGGCGGTCGTCCGGACGACAGTGACTTCGTCCTGCTTCACAAAATCCTGGTGCCTGACAGGAAGCCTTTCGAGATACTGATCTGCCGCATTCGCGGACAGCAGGATATCTTCAGCGATGAACTGGAGTATTTCGAGCGGCTGCGGCCCGATCACCTCGAGTGGCTACGCCAGGCCCGCTACGGCTACGCGCTTCGGAAGCTGGATTGGCAACGCCGGGTCGAGCAGGCCCGTCTCGATGCCGTCAAACGGGCTGAGATATTGCTCGGCCAGGAAGCACTAAAGGACAGGCTTGCCGCCGCCCAGCGTATCGAGAGCGGCGGGTCTTCTGATTTTCACCGGCCGGCCGCCGAGGCGCTGGTTGAAGAGAAGCGCTCCGTCTCAGGAAGGGGCTCGGACTGACCGTTTCGGAGTTCGCCGAGGTATTCCACCTGCCTGAGGAAAAAATCATCGCCTGGGAAAAGGGCGAGCCGCCCGATGCGGTGACGCTGGCGCTGCTGGCAGCGATCGCGGCGGACCCTGGAACGTCGCCAGGCTGATCGACGACACCTTCTCGGGACGCTCGGACAAGCATTCGGTGGATGATGGTCGGCAAGCCTGAATCAGCCCGCGTATCTTCCAGCGCGTCCTGGCTCCAAAAAGGAAAAGATCCGTGACATCCATGAATGAACAGAATCCGGTCTGGATCGAGGGTGAGCCGGACCAGGTCCGCGCATCCCTGCTCGCGGTAAACGGCAGGCCGCCCGAGACCGTCGATCTGCTGCACCGGGTCCCTGTTCCGGACGGCCCCGGCTACGATCTGCTGATCCTGCGCGCAGACGGCGAGCTCGCGATGACGACCAATGAGAGCGGCGTCCAGGCCGTCATGAGCTACGACCGGTTCCTGGAGATGACGGAAGTCCAGCTTCCTGATGAGCTGGTTGAACTCGATCGGCGCTACCGCGCCCGAAAGTCTGTTTTCAAGGTTCTGGCAAGGGCCGGCCGGCTCTACGATGTCGAGCTCGGCATCCGGGACAGCGCAGACTATCTGCCGGATCCAGGGCCATCTCCGGTCAGCTACGATGTCGATCGCGACGAGCTCGAAGTCCGGGTGCGCGACGGGCACGTCCAGTGCACCTCGGCGCTCGACATCGCCGGCACCTGGACGTATCACGACGCCGACATGAATGATCTAGGCTACACGATTCAGCACGCGAGCCGGAACAGCGACCTGATCGTCGAGGCCCTCAAGAGAGTCAGGAAGGAACGGGGCTATGAGTGACCTTGCCTGGAAGCCGAAGGAACGGGAGCAGGTCCGCTGGGCGGCCCGGCGCGACGACGGCTCCTACCCTCGGGACATCGAGCTGCTGCACCGGATCTTCGTGCCGCACGACTACCAGTACAATGAGAAGTCCGGCGACCTGCCCGATGACGGGAGCTACGACCTGCTGATCTGCCGCGCCGACGGTCATGTCATCCTGACGACGGGGATCAGCGGTGTGCAGGTCAGGGCGACCCGCGACTGGCTGATGACGATGTATTCCGAATATGTACCGGGGGTCCAGCAGGCCCATCATCGGCGGCTCCGGGTTCTTTCCATGTGCATCAGTGCCTTCCGGCACGCCGAGGCGCTCTATGAGCGTGAACTTGGCCTGCCCGACCGGGGGGATGGAAAAAGATCCGGCCTCGGTCTGTTCGACGCCCATGACGAAGCCGACATGGAGACCCTGACCAGGCTGATCAATGTCCTGCCGACCGATCTCCTGCGAAACTTCCGGCGTCTCGAGCGAGACGCGACGCCGGAGCAGACCGAGATCGTGATGCGCCACGTTTGCCGCGTCCTCACCGTGGCCGGCATGGAAATAACGCGGATGGCGATCCGGAGCCGGGCGGATCCGGATGCCGACAGGATGACGGAAGAGGAGATCGCCGAGTGGTCAATCAAAGCGGTCGATGAGGTCGATCGAGAGAGGCGCGAACGGGCCGATGCCGTCAGGCGTCTCGAGCGCCTGGCGGTGATGCGGGACGGACTGGACCAGCTGCGCGACGAGCTTGACGCCGCGGATCAGGATAGGGACGATGAGCGTCGGGGCGACCGTCACGGCTTTGATCAGCGCGGGCCCGACGGGGATGGGATCTGACCGATGATGACTGGGAGAGATGCCACCCCGGCACCGGAGACAACAGCGATCGACCCGCGCCGGCTGCGCCGGCGCCTGGGTCTGACAATCGCGGATTTCTGCGAGATCTACCGCTTTGGTCCCGGCGACCTGGCGGCCTGGGAGAGCGGTTCAGCCGTGCCCGACAGGGCCGCCAGGCGGCGTCTCGCGGAAATCGCCGACGATCCCGCGGCCGCGATGACCTCTTGCATCGAGAAATTGAACAAAACAGCGTCTTGTAAACCGAATATACATTTGTGACAAATTAAAGCCTCTGGTCCTATCGGATCATGCCGTTGTTTTCCGTAAGGTGCCGCTCACAAGGAGAAGAGATAGATGTCGATATTTGATTTCATGATACCTAAGGTCGTTCATGCAAAGGCGATCGAGGCCAAATCCATGGAAGCGAAGGGGTCCGAAGTCAGTGTGGCCGCATATAAAGCGAAGCTTGCTGCGCATGGTCATTCGGCCGACCACTCCATCATTGGCGAGGCGAAGGGGGCTGTTATCCCCAAAATGGTCGAGAAGATGACCGTTTCGACTATGGTGCCTAAAATGACACTGTCCAAACTCGACGCCGGTATTGGGATCGGCAAAGCCGCTACGGCTTCTGAAAAGCACCATGTCGCGGCGAAGGCGACCGGCACGACCGGTTATTCGCATCAAGTTGGGTCAAAGATGGTCCACCGCTTCTCGGCCAAGGCGGCAACCGCTGAAACCGCTACCAAATCCGGAAACGAGAGCGGCGGCAAAACCGAGCAGACCACGACCGAACACTCCCATCAGCACACCGAGAAGAGCAGCGACAATTCGATATCCGTCGAGGCCGGAAAGACAAGCGATCCCGTAAAGGCAGGCTCGCCGGCCAACGAAAAGACCACAACGACCACGGATGTCGATAAAACGACAACCACGACAAGGACGACGAAATAGCGTCATTTTCCTGAGGCGGGTGGGTTGTGCCGCAGAAGGTGGGAAAAACCCATCCGCCTCAGGAAACGGAGCCGCAGAATGCATCAGAAACCATCCCGTCAAGGATCATAGCAATGGTACACATAAGCGCCGCGTGCCTGTTTCAGAAAATGCTGGAAACATTCGGCACAGCCGTAGCGCTTCGCGGCGTCTGGATGGGTACCGAGTACATGGCCGCGAAAATCAACCCAAAGTTACTCGATGAGGAAAGGGTTTTCTATTGCATAGGAACCGAGTGCCTGTGCGTTCTCCTCTGGATCCATGAATGCCGTCAATACGGCAATGTCCCGAGATCGGATGATGTGCGCCAATATCTCAAAACGCTGCAGATGGAGAATTGCATCGACTTCGCCATGGCGGCTTCGGAAACACAGAGGATAAGCCACTTCTATATCGGTTTCGCGCACATGATGGCGAGCCAAGTCGATACCGTCAGGGACGCCATCAGCAACGATGCGGCAATCGACTGGAAAGCTTTCGATCGAGTGCTCGATGGTGCCAGAACGGCTATCGAGAAAGGCTTTCTCAACAAGGACAAGATGTTCAGGGTTATGGAAGAGGAGTCGATCAGGCGCCCGGATCTCAAGAAAGAAAAAGATCGCCTTTCCGGCTTCATCGGTTCCTCGAGGAGCCGTTTCAGGACATCCCTGATTCATTCGATTGAAGTTATACTTATTCCGCCCTGAATTGATCGAACGGGCTGGATCGCTGGTTGATTTTAATCTGCCGACACGCTCGGAATCAGCATCGTCGCACCCCAGGCGACCGTCGCCGGACCAGCCGGTCGGGAACTGGAGCGCAGGATACCGGATCCGGCGCTGGTCTTGCCGATGTAAAGCCGGTATCCTGTGGGGAAGAAAATCGCTCAAGAGGGGGTGCGGCTATCGCCGCACCCCCTCTTGCTCAACCGGACACATGTAGAGGATATACTGTGAGCGGACGCGAACGGGACGATGCAGAAGATCCGGATCTGACCGACTTCGATTTCCTCGGCGGCGGGCCGGTGCCGTGGATCTATACAGAGGACGGTGTCGCGTGGCATAAGCCGGGCTCGGGATAGGACCGACGTCCCTGACGACAGGCATTTCACCAACAGGGTCTATCAGCAAATCCGGGCGCTCTGCGGCCCCTTCACCGACCAGGAACTGCTTGATCTTTTCGCCCGCGGCGGTTTCACGGCGACCCGCAACCAACTCAACGCCTGAAAACGTCCGCTGGGACACAAGAACTACGGGGTCGTGCCGGAAAAAGGCATCCTTGCTGTTCGCATCATTCTTTGATGAGAGTAAAAGCATAGCCTGATGAATAATTTAGCCAAGCATGGATCGATGATAGGCTGCATTGATTCATGATAGTGGGGTTTGCTGTACATGGATTGACGATAATGGCAACCGTAAAAGACCTGTCCCAACAGTGCCAGGATCCGACCTCGGAGCAGTGGGAGCAGGCGTGTCGCCGCGAAGTCGTCATCCGCAGTCTTCTGAGAGAGGCTAACGGCGTCGTCACACAAGCGGCTTGCCGGCCGAGCAGCAACAAACCTCGGCATCAGCGTGCCGACCTTGTATCGCTTGGTCGCCCGATGCTTTATTCTCTCAGCGCTACTGGTTTACATCTTTGTCGATCTGAATGAGGCGAAGGAATATGCTCTTCATAAGGAACTGTCCAAGATCAAGGAAGAGGTTCAAAAGAGAAATGCGCTGCCTGTCGAGATAGCGGAATTCAAGCAGTCCATCGACAAGCTGGTCAGCGACCCGAAGATGACCGATGCCGAGCGCGCTAGGGTTCTAGAGATCGGAAAGGCTCTCCTGGAGTACAAGACGGACCAGTGACGACGAGGCCGGAATGCGAGAAAAGGCCGGGGATTTTCCCGGTTTTTTCTATTTTTCAGCCCAACCCCTTGCACAATCCGAAAACCCTTCTCATTTATCCAATTATCAGGCCACTATCCCGGCCTTGCCGCCCACACCGGCGCAGCTTCATGGAAGCGGGGATTTTCATCATTCATCAGCGGTCGATCGTTCTCGATGATACGTCTGGCTCTGTGGGCAAGTCTATCCGGAAAACGCGAGAAGGAACCGCCCGAAATGCGCCTTTATTTCCCCAATACTGCCCTGCCGAAGAAGTCCGCGAAGTCTTTCCACGACATCTCCGGATCTTCCCTGTCCGCATCCCAAGCGATCGTAGCAAAGCTGTGCGGCTACGCCAGCTGGCACGATCTGGAAAAGTGCCACGCCGAGCGGGCCCCCTCGCCGCTCAACCGCGACCTGCCGTCCGAACAGGCGGCCGAGCGCCGGAGCATCCTGGCGAAGCGCCTGGCCGTGCTCGCCGGCGTTTCAGAGGGCCGTGCGGCCGACATGCTCGCCGTGATGCGCCTTACGGGTTCTCCGCCGGCGAAGCCGGTCTCCGACAGGATGGACGTCGGATCGCCGGCGAAGCCGCTGTCCGAGACCATGATGGCCGATCTGTATCCCTACATGGATCAGGCGATGATCGGGACGCCCGGCAGCCAAGTTCGCGAAAGAATTGATCCGTAATGCCCTGGCCACCGGTGCTGATCTTATCCCCATCAGGTGCACGGCTGCTTCAACGGAGATCCGGATCGTCAGGGGCGGTGAAGTTCTGGAAACCGCCGTGATCGGCGAGAATGACGCACGGTCTCTCCGAAGGGTGCTGCCGATATTCGAGGATACCAATCGGGCCCGCGTGATCTTTCCGGAACTCCAGCTGATCCGCATCAGCGGCAACGAGACCTGAGACGGCATCGAGATTCAAGTCCATCTCCACCGGCGCGTCGAGCCCGAGAAGATCCTGGGCACTATTGCGAAGGACTGGACGACGGCCGCTTTCGCCCGCCCGGGCCTCAGCCTGCTGGTGGCGCCGCCGGGTCACGGTGCGGGAACGGCTCTGGCCGGGATCTGCGAGCGCGTTTTCGCCGAACGCGGTCTCAAATCCGGAAACCTGTCCGACCGCGATGGCCTGGTCGGCGATTATCCCGGCAAGCGGTTCGGCGACCGGCCGGACTACTACGTGCAGGAACAGTTCCGGGGCGAGCGGGACGCCCGGGTGGCGCTCGGGATGGCGGCGCAGGGCTTCACCGTGCTTGGCGTCGTCCAAGCACACACCATCCGGTCGGCGATCGAATGGCTGCTCGAGGACGGCATTTCGAAGGACGACCTGGCGAAACATCTCAACGCGCTGGTCGCGATGGAGCACTCTTGGACGCGCGTTCAGCCAGAGTGGCGCATGGTCACGATCGGCGGCATCGACGACATCGAGCGACATCTGGAAGAGGGCGAACCCAGGTCCACGTGAGGACCATCCTGTCTGCCCGTTCATGACTTGCTCGCCACCCTGCACCTTGGCGAGCAAGTCAATTGTCGCATCCAACTCCGATCCACCCTGCCGAAACGAAGTTCGTTCTGCTACAGTCCGGTCGGTTGAGGATGGGGTGCTGGGAGTTTGGGTATGGCGGACACGGACACTTTGACCAGGGACATCTCCTGGGCAGCGCAGGGACTGCAGGACGTTGCCCACAGGCGCCTTCTTCTGGCGCACGACATGCTCGACCGGATTCATCCCGATCTTCCGATCGATCCCCAGATTCATGTCCATGTCGATCAGCACATGGCCATCATGGCCCTTTATCCCAAGTCGGAAGAGGCTGCCTTTGCGGAGAGAATGGAGCGGTACGCCACTCCTTTTCCCGGACTCTACTCGATTCACGGGGTATCTGCCGACAGGGATCCTTCCAGCTACGAAATCAAGCACCAGAACATCTATGTCATCGGTCCGCCCGAGAAGATGCACATTTCGGGAAGGATTGTTTTCGACATATTCCCCGACAGCAGCTTCACGCTCGAGAGAATAAGCATCACTGCCGGCACTCCCGACGGCGGCACGCTCAGCTATCCGATTCACCTGGCGATCCTGATGCGCTTCGGCGAACGCCTGTCTCTCCTCAATGTGATCCGCGAGATGGATGATCTGGCGGCCCTGCATGTCGGGGCATCCCGCGAGGCGGCGGAGCACTATGCCAGAAAATTGGCGACGCAATGACCGGCGCTACTCCGGAAAGCTATGAGGATTTCGAGAAGCTTGTCTACAACGAGGATGGCGCCAGGACTGAGAAACAGTGCCAGCCGTACCTTCTCGACATATCGGAGACGCTGTGTCACGAGACGGGGGAGATCGTAAGAGCAAAAAGAGAAGAGACCAGCCGCTTCGGTTTCGCTGACCTCGTCGTATCATCCAGGATCGAGACCACGGATGGATTGTACAGGACCACGGCTTATGTATGGGAAGTCAAAGCTCCGCAATGTTTTCTCTACGAACCCGATGATCATAGTGTCCGCCTGAGGCCGACGATCGATCTTGTGAAGGCGGAGAACCAGCTGCTTCATTACGCCTGGGAATTCAACGAATCCCGATCTATGAAGGATTTCTACGGCCTGGGACTGTACGGCAAATTCGTACCGGCTGGAGTTTTGATCGGCCGTCGAGATAGGCTGGTGAAACCCAGAAGGGAATTCCCTCTTGAAGAGGACCCGGGCGCCTTGTTCGAGGCAACCCAGAACATCAGGGATCATTATCTCTATGGGCCGGCACGCATCCACATCAGGACGTGGGATTGGGCCCTGGGTGTTTACAGGAAAAAGATGGCCCGCAGCGGTTCCATCGTTACCGGCGACACGCTGGACCGGAGCAAGCTCGAGCCCGGCGCCTGACGGCTTCAAGCAACCGCCCTTTTCTTCTAATGCGACCCCGATATCTTCGTTGCGCGGATTGCCGCGGGACAATTCCTCAAGCCTACCCTTCACCTGCGCCAGGCCCTCTGGGGAAACAGATCCCTATCCTGATTTGTAAAAACCCGATGCCACCACGACGGGCGTCATCGAGGTTGGGACACATTCCCGATTTTCTATTTTCAGTCCAACCCCTTGCATAATCCGTAAACCCTGCTCATTTATCCCTTTATAAGGCCGTATCCCGGTCGCGCCGCCCACACCGGCGAAGCCCGCAAGGCAGGGATTATCCAAAATGTTATTCGGCGTGCAAAGTTGGGTTCTTCCAAGTTTAGTGTGACCAACCGGTGGTAGCGGTGCCATCGGAATGCAGCCCGGTGCCGACGACAAGTGGGATTGCCATATGAGAGACATCCTCCACCATCCTGAGTTCGTGCTTGCACATTTCTCTGCATTCAATCGGCTTTCCTGACACTCTTGAGGTCCTTGAACAAATCGACCATGGCTTTTGCCGGATCACGTTGCGAGCGCAGCCAACAGCAAAGTCAGCTCGCTGCACCGCATGCCGAATTCCGTCGCGGCGGGTTCACGGCTTCTACTGGCGCAGCCTCGGCGACGTCGCCTGCTTCGGCCGCCCGATACTTCTGCTCATCCGGATCCGTCGCTTCCGCTGCACCATTCCCGAATGTCCACGGCGAACCTTCGCCGAGACCCTGCCCGGCGTTGCCCGCCTGCCGGCACGCCAGACGGACCGTCTGCGCTCTGTGCATCGGGCAATCGGCCTGGCGCTGAGCGGCAACCCCGGCGCCCGCCACGCCGCCACCCTGGGCGTGCCGATCAGCCGCTCGACGTTGCTGCACCGTGTCTGTTCCAGTGATGCCGACCCGATCCCACCGGTCAGGGTGCTCAGCGTCGATGATTGGGCCTGGCTCAAGGGCAGTAGCTACGGCACGATCCTGTGCGATCTCGAGCGTCGCCGGGTTATCGACCTGCTGCCTGACCGCAGTGCCGACCTCTGGCGGCGTGGCTGAAGGAGCATCCCACTGTCTCGGCGGTTGTCCGCGACCGCGCCGGCGCCTATGCCGACGGCGCCAGCCGGGGCGCTCCAAACGCCATACAAATTCTCGATCGCTGGCATCTGCTGCGCAACGGCAGCGACGCCCTGCGGAGCCCCCTCGATCAGCATCACCGCGAGTTGCGCGAGGCCGCCCGGGCGGCAGCACAACCAGCGGCTCCGGCAGCGATTGCGGAGGATCCGAAACCGGCTTCATCAGCAGAACGGTCGATGCGCACAACCGAGCGGCGGTCGCGGGCGGCGCAGGAACGCCGCGATGCCCGCTTCGCTGAAGTCGCCCGTCTGCGCGAGCAGGGTTTGTCGCTGAAAGCGATCGCCCAGACAATCGGCATCGAGCGCAGGACGGTACGCCGTTGGCTGAAAGCTGGTCATGCCCCGACATGGCGCCATGCCGATCGCGGTACCAGCATCCTCGATCCGTACAAAGCCTGGCTGGAAGAACGCTGGCAGAGCGGTTGCAACAACGCTGCAGCACTCTGGCGGGAACTCCGCGACCGGGGCTTTCCCGGGCAGTACACGGTTGTGCGGGATTGGGCGACACAGCGGCGACGCCAGGATCCACCTGCCGAACCAAAGCAGGGCCCCGGAAAACCGGCTTTAGGCAGGACCTCCGAGCCGCCGACACCGCGCCGGGCGGTTCGTCTTCTGACCAGCGAACCCGACAAACTCGGCGACGACGACCGCCGGTTCGTCACGGCCCTGCTGGAGCGCTCGCCCACCATCGCCACCGCCGTCGATCTCACCCGCCGCTTTGCAGCGATGGTGAAGGAGCAGGTGGCCAGTGCACTTAATTGTTGGTTGCAGCAGGCGGAAACCAGTGCCCTGGCATCGTTCGCAGCAGGCTTGCGCCGTGACGAGGACGCGCTCCGTGCTGCGCTGACCGAGCCCTGGAGCAATGGACAAGTCGAGGGTCAAGTCAACAGGCTCAAGGTCATCAAACGCGAAATGTACGGACGCGCCGGCTTTGAAGTCCTTCGCTGCAGGGTCCTCGCACATGCTTGACGCGAATGCTGTCTTGAATGGACACGCCTTGGTCATCCACACAAAACTTGGAAGAACCCAGATTCCGAAGCCGATTGACAGCCTAGAAGCGAGAGTCGAGCCTGGGCCTGCCGGTGGATGCGCCGGCCTCGGGCAGACTCTCAATTTTTCCAAGCAGCGGATATTCCCGAAATTCCAGGGGCTTGGTGGTTACGCCGTCCCGACTCACCTGATGTCGTAACGGTCACTCATTCAGGAGTTCGCGACATGTCCCGCCTTCTCACCCCGCTCTTCCCGCATCGTCGGGCGGAGATGGACAAACACATCCTCGCCACCGGCCTCAAGCCGGTTGCCGCCGACCTGGCCCGCGAACTGGAAGGCATGGTCGCCGATCAGCAAAGGATGTTCCTGGCCCTCAGCGCGCTCGAAGCCGTCCTCGGCGGTCTCTACGTCCGGATAGACCGCCTCGAGGCCGAACTTTCGGCCCTGGCGGCGGAAACCCGGTCCTTGAAGGTTGAGGATTCCGGCGAACCCGAAGACCTGGCGATCGACCAAACCTAGTAGCCGGCGCGGCGCCCGTCGCCGTCCACTGGCCGCTCCCGAACAGCTGCATCCGGCATATGCCGGCATGGGGGAGAACAGTCATGGAGTTATTCAGACCGTACGCACACTTGTCCAGAAGCGACCTTTCGCCGGTTTTCGACGAGCTCGACACGGACTGGCCTGACACCCGCGTCCCGACCACCGAGGGCGAGGCTGTCCTGTTCGGGATGCAGCGCCAGCGATCCCGCATGGGCCGCCTTATGGCGAGGATGTACCTGATCGAGCACGCCTGCGAGCGGTGGGTCGAGAAGCTGCTCGAGCGCGGGATACTCAGGCAGGGCGAGGTCAGGAGCGGCGGCGAGCTTGACCGCATCGCGGCGGCGCTAGAGCGGTTCCTGCGCACGCTGAAAAGCCGGAACGTCGGAGACTGACGCGCGGCACCGGAGACGGCGCCCGGCGCGGCGTCGGTCGAATTTGGGTATTTTCGCCGGTCGGACACACATGACCGGCGGATACCTTGATTCGGAGAAAAACAATGGACCCGCGCGCGATGCAGTCCTGGCTGCCCGATCCGGCCGCCACGATCGCGAGGATCGTCGATGCCGCTTCCGGCCTGCTGCCGGAAACCGGACGGTTTACCGGTTATCCGGCCTGGATTACGGGTTGCCCTGCGGTCCTGGGCGGCCTTGCCTGCCTGGCGGTCCTGGCGCTGGTCTTTCGGCAAAAATCTTCCCCGTCCGACGGAAAATGCGTCAGCGCCGCCTCGGCCGCCGATGCCGCCGGCGAGATCAGGGTTCTGAAGGCCCTACGGAAGCACGGTCTGAGCGTGATCCACGACTACTTCGCGCCGTTCAGGAGCGGCCAGAGCACCCAGATCGACCTGCTGATCAACCTGGGCGACCGCGTCTGCGTCGTCGAGGTCAAGAGCTGGGCCGGCACGATCACGACCTTCGGCCAGACACAGGGGCGCTGGGACGTGCGCTCGAAGAACGGCAGGACCAGCAGCTACGGCAACCCGATCCGCCAGAACGACACCCATGGCAATGGCACGGGGTAACAATCTCAATGAGGCAACAGCGACTATCGGGTAGCAATTTTAGTGAGGCAATGCGTCCGGCCATGCCAATTGTCGTTGCACAGCCCCCTGTCGGAGCGGTTTCCCGGGGTCGCCTTCGAGAGCGTCGTCTGCATGGCCGGCGGCGCGCGCTTCTCCGGCCCCGTTCCGCCGCGCGTCATGACGATCGCGCAGCTGGTCGAGCACGCGCGGCGAAGCGCCAAAACCGGCAGCCGGGCGGTCGATCTGGCCTGGGCGGTGATCGGGAAGGAACCCCGGAATGGCCATAAGGCGGAGCGTCGGGAGCACAGGACGCGCTACGGCTATTGAATTATCGGGTTATCGCCATTATCTATCCGTTGAGACGGGAAATTCGATGCCGGGACGAGGACCATGCTAAAAATATCTGAAAACAAGTCTCGGCGTTCACGCGACACCGCACTATGTCCTGGGGGCATCACTCACACAGCCTTGACGGCGGCGCTCCGGATCCGCCGTCATTTTTTTCGCCCTGGTCCCGAAAAACCGGCACTGGCCGCGGCGCTCCTGGCGTTCCTGCTGGGTGTAGCGCCGTGGGCCGGCCCGGCGTGGGCGGACTACGAGAAACTCTGCCTGGTGGGATCCGCCGAGGGCGGGCGCCTGGTCCTCAGCCTTCACGACCGCGTGGCGCCGGAAACGGTCGAGTCGGTGATCAGGGAGATCCGCCAGGCGGCCCTCGAGGGGCGCGACCTGACGCTGTCGCTCGACAGCGGCGGCGGCGACATCCTGGCGGCCCTCTTTCTCGAGAGCGAACTCCGCGCCGCGAGCGGCCGTATCCGGATCGAGACCCTTGTTCCGGCGGGCGGGCGCTGCATGAGCTCGTGCCTGATCGTCCTCTCGGCGGGGACGGAGCGGGTGGCCGCACCCGATGCCAGGCTGATGGCCCACGCGGCCCGGTCGAAAATCCTGATGCCGGACGGCCGGACCGTCAAGGGGTTGGCGATCCCGGCCTTCGACGCCGCCATGGAAACCTCGATCGGGCGGGCCGACCCCGCCTTCGCGGCCTGGCTCCGCGATACCGGCGTGCTCGCCGGCGACGACACCGAGTACCGGGCGACGGCCGCCGAGTTCGACCGCGCCTTCCCGGCCTTCCTTGATCTCTCGACCGACCGTCCGGCTGACTGAGTGGCTGGCTGGTCCGGCGGATGAAATCCGGATCAGTGCGGGTGGCGCGCCGCGCCGCCCCGCCCCGGACCGTGTTGGCGAACATCCAGTCGCCGACCATCTCGGAGAGCAGACTGAGCGCTTCCCCCGGCGGCGGATCGCGCAGCGGCCGGCCCAGCCTGAGGGTCCCGACGTCCGTCCGGACGAAATCGTCGCCGTCGAGCACGCCGCTCCGCCAGGCCCGGGTTTCGGACCGCCCCATTCCCTCACCTGCCCGATCACGGCGCGGGATCCCGACGGCATCTCGACGACCAGGAAATCCTCGAAGGTTTCCTGACCGGCCTGGAAGTTCTCACGGCCGGACCGTTCGGTCCTTTCCATATTTTCTTCTCCATAGCGGATCGGCTTCGGTTGAATTGGGTCCTGTCCGGGCTTTGCGTTCACCGCCGCTCGCGGCATCTGTTTTCGGGATGAAACCCGATCCACAGGGCCCGGTCGGCCCGTCCGCGATTTAATTGCGTATCATCTCAATAAAAAAGGATAAACTCTCTTGGTTCAGGCGAGATTAACTCATATCTGTTATTCCATAAGGATAGACCCCTCAAGCGCGCCCGCGCCCAGCCAGGAGAAGATGATGAATTCCCCCGTCCGTCCCAACTTCTTCGCGAAACCGTCCGCGGCGACGCCATCGACACCGATCTCCTGCTGTCGCGCATCAGCGCCGGCCGGCGCGCCTATCCGAGCCACCGCAACGGCGCCCACGCCGTCAAGCGGGTCGGCGACCACTACCGCGTCCATTTCGACGCCATCGACTACCGCCGCTGCTGCGACATGATCAGGGACCTGCTGCGCGACATCGATGGCCCGATGCGCCACGTCGTCGATTTCTACGGGCTCCAGGCGACCGGCCGCAGCCTGTTCCGGATTTTCTACTGCGGCATGTTCCTCGACGCCGTCTACGACATGGGCGTCGGCGTGATCGTGACGTTCCTGCCGCCCGACACCTTCCGCTGGACCGATCGATCCCGGAGCAACGTCGTGAGGCTGCGCCGCCCGTCGCCGGACGTTCGGCGGAGCACCGGGATCGCCCTGGCGGCCTGACCGCGACACCCCGATCGAGCGGCATCTCAAGTCTCGGAACCCCAATATCCAATCAGCCCGAAAAAGGAAAACCCAGGATGTCCACTTCCCTCACGACTGGCCTGTTCCAGTCAGCGGCATCCCTGGCGATCCTCGAGGAGTTCCTGGAACCGTCGGCGAGTCCCCGGAAGGTTCCCGTCAATGCCCGCGCCATCGTGGCGCTATCCGCCGACCGGCTGATCGGGTTCTGCCGCCGCGTAGCGGGCGGCGCCCACCGGGATACCGTCGTGGCGGGCGACGACTGTTACGCCGTCTGGACCGCCACCGACGTCGCAGGCTGGAGCCTGGTCGTGATCGGCCATGTCGGGTTCCGGGGTGGCCGTCCCGAACTCC
Organism: Skermanella aerolata KACC 11604; assembly: GCF_000936425.1. Classification (GTDB taxonomy): domain Bacteria; phylum Pseudomonadota; class Alphaproteobacteria; order Azospirillales; family Azospirillaceae; genus Skermanella; species Skermanella aerolata. Next base: position 23,780 of record NZ_AVFK01000034.1, read on the forward strand.
GTCACGCCGAGTATCACCTGCCCGGCGCCGCCGCCAACCGGCTGTACCGGATGGGCAAGCGTCTCGACCGCGTGCGGGAAATCTGCGGGGTTTGAGTATGCCGAACCCAAGTATTCCGGCGCACGGCCTCATGGAGCGGAATGGCCGGATCAAATAATTGAAGGAGAGAGCGTCCAGTTCTGTTTTATTTCGTGATCTCATATCACGAAACTCCGATTTGCGAAATATTTTGCCCGGCCCGTTACGCGATCCGTGATCGCCAATCACCTTACCGGTATTCAAAATCGGAACCGATGAGGCCAGGACATGCACGGCGATTTAACCCTGAAAACCAAAAACCTGGAACTGATCGGCCGGAGCGGCCGAATCGATTGGAACGGACGTCCCGCCTTTCTCTGCCTGGGCCTCGCGTTCGCGGCCATTCTCGGCCTGGTTATGGCGGCGACACGCGACTTGCGGCCGTTCGACGTCGAGGCGCTCAGCATCCTACTCTTCCCTTCGGCTGCAATCACCGGGCTGTTCTTCTCGGTAATGGCGGTCCTGCTGTTCCTGCGCCTTGACAATACCGGACGGGGCGCCGTCCTGCCCGCGCTGGCCCTTGCCACCACCACTCTCGGCCTCACCCTTATCTTCAACGCCGGGGATCTCGGCTGGGGCTGGGGCTGGGGCTGTCTCTGCGCGTCTCAGTCCTGGCTTGTCACGAAGACGGTCACGCTGGCCCTGGCGCTGGCCTGCCTGCTGATGACGGCTGGATTTTTCATCCTGGCGGCGGTACTGCCGGCCGCGTCCAGATCATCTGCGGGGCACGGCGCCGAAACCGTCCGCCCGCGCTGGATGCCGGTCCTCGTCGCCCTGATGTGCGCCGGGTCGATCGCCGCCGGCGCCGCCGAGGGATACCGCCGTCATACGATCATTACCGGGTACAACGCCCCATCCCAGGACGGCGCGACCTTCCAGGGCGTCGAAATCCCCTGAGCGGCTCCCTCAGGACCCGCAGCCGGGATGACGGGCGCCGCACCGCGTCCGCTTCATCCGGCGCCACTCGCGCGCCAGCCTCGCGTAGCCGATCGCGTAGTAGGAGCAGCCGATGGCGCCGAGGACCGTCATCAGTATCCCGATGATCCCGAGCGGTATCGCCAGTACGTCACCGAGCAGCATGACGGTCTCCGCAGGTTATTCGACGCCCCGATCATGGGGCCGGCCGGCGGAACGATCAAGTCCTCTTCGCCGTTTTCGCGGACCGGCCCCATATCCCGCCTGAAGCCCGGCCAATCTAGCCGGCCCGGAGCGACAGCCATGGCCCTGACCCCCACCTATTCCCACGGGATGCCCGCGCCCGGCGGCGAGGCCGCTGGCCTGATCGCCGGCCCCGGCACCGCGATCGTCGTCTACGGCGATCCCGACCTCGACCGGATGAGGAGCGTGATACGGCGCGGCGAGGCCGTGTCCGCGCTGATCGACGGCCTGGTCAGGCCGATCGGATCCTTCGCCCGGGGAACCCTGAACCGGCTGTCCGGGTCCGACCGCGTCCTGGCCGTCCGCTTCGAGGACGGCATGCCCGTGTCGCTGAGGGACGTTCCGGTGGCGGGGCGCTCGCCCTTCGCCGCGAGACCGGCCGGAGCGGCGGAACTCGACCGCGCCGTGATGGACATGGCCGACTACCGCGCCAATGGGACAAAAACCTCCCACGATTTCTATCTTAAGCTCTTCGAACTCGACACCGGGGCGATCCGCCAGGCGCTGGTGGGCGTCGATTACATGCTGCTCGACGAGGCTCAGGACCTGAATCCGGTGATGAGATCGATCGCGGTCAAGTCCAGCAAAAAGGTCATCGCGGTCGGCGACAGTTTTCAGCAGATCTACAGCTTTCGTGGAGCCGAGGACGCGCTCAACCTGCTGCCGGGCAAGTGCTATCCTCTCAGCAAATACTTCGTTTCGGCCAGCAGATCGCCGACATCGCCTGGAGGATACTGGAGACCAGGCCGGGCAGCCTGAACGGCATGCCGAAGATCCTGGGCACCGACCGGGCGTTCACGGTGGTCAAGGTGGGACCCGTCCCGGCCAAGACCATGATCTGCAGACCAACGCCGGCGTGTTGAAGGTCGCGTCCGAGGCCGCCGGCCGGGGCAAAAAGGTCTTCGTGATCGGCGGCTTCGACGGTGTTTCGACCGAGATCGAATCGGCGCTCGCCCTCAAGCGCGGCATGGCGCACGAGGTCAAGTCGGACAATCTCAAGCGGTTCCAATCCTGGTCTGACCTCGTCGAGGAAGCAAAGATCGACAGTTCGCTGAAGCGGCTGGTCGAGGCGGTTTCCGATGGCGGCGCACTGTCGGATATCAATGCGGTCCGCCGCCGGATCGTCACATCCGAAGCCTCGGCCGACGTCATCTTCTCGACGGTGCACAAGGCTAAGGGCATGGAGTGGCCCAAGGTCGAGCTCGGCGACGATTTCAGCGATCCGGCCGTCCTCTACGCCGTCGCGAAGCGGTCCGGCATCGACCCGACGGAATTCCGGGAAGAGTGGCACATCCTGTACGTCGCGGCGACGCGCGCGATCTCCCAGCTGCGCCTGCCGGACGCTCTGTACAAGGCATTCGTCACCGGCAAGAAGCCGCCGATCGTCGAGGTCCGGCGCGGATCGGCGCGGGAAGACGCAGAAAGCCCCGCCACTTCGGACGAGGGCTTCGACATCTTCGGCGAGGTGCCGAGATCCGTCCAGGTCTTCCGCCGCCCCCGGTAGCGCGGCGCCCGCGGCGCCTGGAATGCAGTACCGCTCCGCACCACGATGACTTGGCAAGTCATCATAGGGCCAGCCATGAACCTGTGCCTTACCGCATAAGTACACAGATGTGTGTACTTCTTGCCGGTTTTCAGATTATTGACCGCTATCCCGCCGAATAGTCGTAAAAACCTTGGGTCATGTTCCCCTGCCGTCGGGTCAACCGCTCTTTCACATGGGATTCGGCGCATCCATTTATCCGTCCAGCGCGATGCCTGCGCCGAATATGCGTGATAAGGCCCTTCTAATGACCAGCACTCTCTTGTTTTACGGAGAATTTCCAGAGAAGACCGCCGGACTTACCGTCTGGCTGTCCGACGGCATCAAGGATGTGCCGGTCACGCTGAAGGGATCCGCCGCCGGCCGCGCGCCCGCCGCGGGGAAAATCGCAATTGAATCCGGGAACTTCCCGGTCGATCCGGGAAAATCCCGGGAGGTAGAGCCGCTGCGGCCGCTTCCCTGGCCGCCGGCGTCAATTGATGAAAACATTTTCACTATTATTTTCATCATACCGCTCTAAATCGGTATTGCGCGCGCCCCTGGTCGGTATAACATGACGGTCAACGAATTGATCGTCAGGGACCAGGATCGGCCAAAATGGCAACAGCGACCGCGAGAAATCAGGAAACCACCGCCCGCATGCGTCCGAAGGGGCGGCCCAGGAACGACGGCCTGCCGCCGGGAACGGTGCCCATGGTTGTGTTCATCTCGCCCGAGACCGGAGAGATCGTGCCGCGGCCCCGCGGCAGGCCCAGCAATTTTTTCCTGAACGCGCACCGCCAGATCGAGGTGCCGCCCGGCAAGGATCCCGAAACCCATGTCCGCGAGATACTGAGCGGCGAGAAGGCTCCGGCCCGGGGGAAGAAGGCTTCCAAGCCGGCCGCTCCGGCACCGGTACTGCCGGCACCTGTTCCGACGCCCGCGCCGGCGGCGGCCGAGGCTGCGCCCAAGTCTGAGAAGAAGCTGTTCGGCGCCGCCCTGGCGTCGCGTCAGCGCGCCGAGGCCAAGGCCGCGGCCGAGGCGGCGCAGGCGGCAACCCCGGTCCGGGCCGAGACCGCGCAGGAACTCCCGGCACCCCGGGAAGCCGCTCCCCCGCCGGCGCCCGTCCAGTCAGAGCCCGTCCAGGCTTCCCCCGTCAAGGCCGCGCCCGAGACGAAGGCGCCGGTCGCTCCGGCACCCGAGCGGAGCGCCGCCGTCAAAAGCGCCGCCGATCTGGCGCGCGAGGCGATCGCGAAGGTGCCGAGCTTCATCTCGACCTCGGTCGGCCGGTTTGCCGAGGAAGCGGCGCAGAACGTCCAGGGGGCCGCGGCGCAGCTGATGGCCGAGAGCTCGGCGAGCGAGGGCGAGACGCACGACCAGCACATCGCGTTTCTGCGCGCACGGGTCGAGGACCTCGCCCGCCAGCGCGACGCCTGGCGCCACGCCTATATCGAGGAATGCGCGCTCCACCAGCAGGAAACCGACCGCCTGAGCGCCGCCTTCGAGGCGCTGTTCGAGAATTCCGAGCGCGACCGCCGGGCTTTCCGCGACGAGCTGGCGCTCGCGTTCAGAAAGGACTGACCGATGCGCCGCAGGGGACAGCCAGAGTTCGAGGTCGTGCGCGTCAGGACGCGCCGGCCGATCCTGACGCTTCAGGGTCTTTCCGGGGAAAGGGCGCCTTCCTCTGAGACGCCGGACGCCGCGCGGGGGCGGAACCAGGACAAACCGGAAACCGGTGCCGCGGCGCCGAGCCGTACCGCCCAGGGCGCATCCGTCCAGGATCGCGGCGTTGCATCACCGGAGCGCCGGTCGGCAATGGATGTCGAGTCCGGCGCTTCCGCCAAATCCACCCTGTGGGGATCGTTCGATCTCGGCCGTTTGATGGCCGAGGCGGAAGAGCATTACGCGACCGTGGCTCCGCCCGCACCGGCAGCGCCGGCACCGCGCGCCGGGTACGGCCAAGCCGGAAGATCGGCGGCACCGCGTCCCGTTCCGGCGAGGATCGTTCCGGACGAAGCCATTACAGAAGCGGCCGCGCCGGCGGCACCGGAGATCACGGTGCCGGACCTTTCGGTCCCGGATACTCCGGTACCGGTCCTGCCCGAGCCCGAGCAGCCCGCTCCGGGCGCGATCGGCCTGGACGAGAGCGATCGGGCCCGGACCGAAGCACAGGGGATGGAACCTGTCGCCGCGGAAACCGAGAGGACCGACACGGAACGATCCGCGGCAACTCCGGCGATCGATGCCGAGCGTCCGTCGGACGCCGAGCTGATGGAAGCCTCGAGACGCCGCAGGGCCGGCAGGGGACGGCCGTCCCAGAAGTCCGCGTCCCGTCCGCCACCGACGAAGCGCGCGAAGCCGGCATCGTCCCGACGCCAGGCCCAGGGCCATTCCGTGGCCAAACGGAACGCCGGTGCCGATACCCACGCGCGGGATCCCCTGACGCTGGAGCTCCCCTTCCCAGCGCCGGCCACCCCGTCCGCCCAGGGTCCGTCGGCGTCCGAAGCAGCGATGCGGCCGGTCTCGTCCGCCGCTCCCAAAAACCCCTCGACCTCACCGGAAAAGGCCCGGTCGAAGGACATTACGTCCGAGCAGGCGGCCGAGATCGAGCGGCTGATGCGCGAGATCGCCTGGGCCGAAGCCGAGCGCGAGGCGGCGGTCCGGCTGGTGGTCGAGGTCAGGAAAGCCAATGCCCGCATGCGGCGGGGCATGATCTTCTCGATCGTCCGGGCGGCGGGAAGCCTGGGTGTTCCGCATTCCTGACCGGCCGTCCCGGGCGAGGCCCCTGCCATATACCGAAGCATGTATGGTCCCGGCTGGGCCCGGACCTAAATGCTGTGCCGGGTCTTTTCCCGGTTTCCATGATTTCCGGGGTTTAAGGTAAACTGAAAAGGGCTGCGGCGTCATGCTGCGGCCCTTTTACTTTTCCGTCCCGATAACCTTTCGCCGCGATGGCGTCGTCAGGGATGCCGGGGCGGCAATTCCAGATCGGTTGGATTTTCTTGGATCACTTGGCAGAACCGCAGGTGATCGTCCGCCGTGCCCTGGGGAAAACATCAGCGCCAGACGCTCCAGATAAGCCACCGTGGCGGCGTCCGAGCCCGCCAGCAGGCCGAGAGGGTCTCCCGGGACGCGGGCGCCCAGGATGTTGGGGTCCCGGTCGGGAAAGGAGTCGGTATCGTCCATCAGTCAGCGCCTTCCCGCTCCCGAGGCGCGCACCCCGGCCCCTCGACGCCCATCCGGGCCAGAGAGAAGCTCTTGCCAGAGCCGGCCGAGCCGGACAGGACGACGACGCCCTTCTTCCGGGATCCCGTGGCGGGGGACGGAGAATCCGCGACTGCGAAGCCGGACCCTTTTTCGATGATGCCGGTCATTTTGGCATCCTTTTCCTCGATGAGCGGCAGATGGATCACGTGTTCGGATCTTTGGAAGGTCAGTCGGATGGCGTCGCCGACCCAGAAGCCCGCCTGGCGGAAAGCGGCCCCGAGGCCGAACAGGACGGTCGGACGGGCGAAGGCGTCGCCGAACCGGACGGGCCAGGCGCCGGCCATTGCGGGATCCCGGATCGCCGCCGGGATGTTCACGACGCTGTTCTCGAGGGTCGAGCGATTGAGCTTGGAGGCGGCCCACGGAATGCCCTGGAAGACACCGGAAGACAGCGTCACCTTGGCCTGCGCCTTGGGAGATGCCGGTTCGGGATCCGCCGGGACGTCCGCGCCGGCGGGGCGGCCGATCAGCGCGATATACCTGACGGAGCCCCGGTCCTTGCCGGCGCGGTCGATGACTGGCGAGTAGCTGAGCAGGACCGACACCGTGCCGTATGCCATGCCGCCGGACACCAGGGTCTCGATCAGGGCGTTGCGCTCGACCGGTGCGCCGGCGCGGCCCAGCACGCGGTACAGGGCCAGCTCGGTGTCGGACAGCATCTCCTCGGCGGTAAGACCGTCGCGGGCGCGGACGGTGTCGCCCTCGATCTCGAGATGATCGCGCAGGTGGTGGACGATCTACCGCGTCAGCGCCGCCGTCAGGCCGATGCGCGCGTATTTCGACAGGCCGGTGACGGCGGCGGTGAGATCGCCGAGCACCAGCTCGCGCGCGACCGACATGATCTTCAGGATCGTGGAGCCGAGATGATTGCGGCGGCCGTTCAGCGGATTAATCTAGAAATACCGGCACTCGGAGCCGGCGCCGAGCGAGGCGTCGCCGGTCAGGAGCGCCATTTTACCGCCATCCAGGTCCTGGCGGCTGGCCATGCGGGCGATGACGCCGGACGCAAGCGATTCGATGTCCCGGACGGTGGGACTCGTCACGGTCCGGTCCGATTTGTAGGCTGCGATCACGGCGTCGATCGAGGTCAGCCCGTGCCTGGAGACCAGGTCGGTCGCGATCCTGGCGATCTCGATCGCCCCGAGAACCTCGGAGCGCTTACCGACGAGCGTGAAGCCGTTCGGACCCTCGACCGGCATGTGGACGATCTGGTGGGGGAGCGCGAACAGGTCGGTGGCGTCCAGGATGCCCTGGACCGTGAAGTCCTTCTCGGTCAGGCCGGATATCTCGAGCTAGAAACAGGCCTCGCCGAACGTCATCGGATTTTCCCGCTCGAGCGATTCGAGCGCCTGGACCAGTCCGGCCGGGCGGCGGCCCGAGGCCTGGCAGTTCCGGGATATCCTGACCCAGAGCTGGCGCACGCGCTCGTCCGTCAGCCCCTCGGCGCGGGCGACTTCCGTCAGCGACGGCCTGGGGCAGCGCAGCATGGCGCCGACGATCCGCAGGTCGCGCTCGAGATTTTGGGTTTTCCCGGCCGCGCCATCGACCAGGGCGGCGCCGACGGCGCCCATCAAGCTGGCCGGAAGCGGCTCCTGGTCCTCGCAGTCCCGGATCTCCTGATCGGGGGTGTCGATCTCGTCAGCGGCGGGTGAACGGGGCATGATTGATCTTTCCGACATGTTTTTCCGATTTTCAGGCTCGGCCGACATTCTATCATATCGGATTAGCCAATTAGATTTATAGATGAGTCGCGAATTTGATTATTAAATAGCGCCGCCCAATTTTTCCCGGTTGGCCTGGATTTATCGATTTACCGGGCTCATCTATGAAGGGAATTCCCAGAGATATCCGTAAGGAATATTCACATGCACGACATGATCGTCAACCCCGCCACCGGCCTTCGCCTGGTCTACGACACCCCGGACCTTGACCGCGTCGAGGCCGTCAGCGTCTGCGCCGACACCGGCAGCGTCCTGGCCCGCATGAGCGGCGGCATGACCCGCATCCTGGGATCGCTGGAAAAATCGCTCCTCAACGTCCTGATCCGGTCGCGCTCGACCGAGGTCGAGATGACCCGGATGGACGGCTTCTCGGTCGCGTATTACGGATTTTCGCCACTGGTGCTGCGCGACCGCACGGCGCCGCACATGCCGCTCGCCAAGTTCAGGGCCTGACCGCCGTGCCGGCCGCCCCTGGCGACTGGCGGTCCGCCTGCGCCGACGCGTTCGACGTCCATGCCCGCCTGTTCGGGTCGGGCCCGTTCGACCCCTATGCCGCCGCTGACTGGCGCGCCCAGCTCCGCGCCGTCCGGGAAAAACTAAAGAATTCGGTCCTGCCGTCCAGCGCCGACCTGCCGGAAGATCCTTCTTCGTTCCAGCCGGCGTCCGCCGACGTCTGCCATGTAAGGGAGTGCGGTCCCGCCGCCGATGCGGACGGCCGGACCCTGCGGCCCTGGCAGCGCCTGATCTGCCTGACCTATCCCCGGACCTTCGCCGCCGTCGGATCGCTCCGCGGGAGCCGAGGCATTCCCGAGGCCCTGGCCGAGGTCATGAGGATCTCCGGCAGGACCACGCGGATCGACCTCGTCCGCCTTGGCGAGATCGAGGAAACGGTGGCCGAGCACGACTGCGGCCGGATCTGACGAGCTTGACGAGGAAAACACCCGGCATGGACAGGATCATCGAGCTGCGCGTCGGCGGCGTCGCCGCCGATATCGGATCGCCGGCGGCCGGGTCCTGATCCGCCGCGGCACCGTCGGCGTATCGATCACCGGCGTCTCGGTGCATGGCCACGCGATCGACGGCCTCGAGCGGCTGATCGTCCCGCGGTCGCGCTCCTTCGACCGGGACATCGCGCCGCCCAGGACCGGCGGGCGGGGACGATCGGTTTCCCTGGACGGGCATCTCCGCCCCCTGCTGGATGCCGAGCTCTCGGGCGACCCGAACCGCAATACCGTCTCGTACACCTTCCAGTCCAGGCCCGGCGACTGGCTGCTGATCCGGGCGAACGAGATATCCATCCTCGTCGAGGCGGAACTGACCCGGCTGACGCTCCACCCCGGTGACGCCAGTGGATCGGGGGCGATGGAACCCCTGATCGTCCAATCTGATTTCATGAGGTCCGGCCTCTGGCTCCCGACGCCCGACGAGGACGAAACGGTGGTCAGGTTGTTCTGGCGCGCCGCCGCAATCCAGGGATCAAGGGCGTCAACCTCCTGCTGGCGGATCATGGCGGCGAAGGCCCGGACCAGGGTCACCGCTTCGGTGATCGCCGGCGCGGCGGTGATCAGCGTCGCCACCAGGCCGCGTTCTGCCTCATCGAGTTTGGCCTGATCCGCCAGAACCAGCCGGGTGGCTTGTCGGCTGGTCGGCACCGGAACAGCCGGAAAGCGCAAGGCGGCCGAGCCGGGAGCGCGATCACGGCGTTGCCGGGTTGCCCACAGGCGAACGGCGCCCGACTTGCCGGTAAAACCCTGATCGCACAGCTCTCGCCACAACTGAGCGGCGTTGTGACATCCTTCCCTCCAGCGTCGCTCCAGGTACTCCCGGTAGCGATCGATCAACTTCGGACGTGGCGGTTTACGCCAAGTCGGAGCATGTCCTGCCCGCAGCCAGCGCTTCACGGTCTTGTGACCCAGGCCAAGTTCGCGGGCAATGCGCTTGAGCGGCATTCCAGCCTGCCGCAGACGGGCGACCTCGTCATAGCGGGCTTGGCGGTCATCGAACCGGTCGCGGGCACGGTCCTCGGCTCTCGACCCCGGTTCCGGCCGGGATACCAGGGAAGGTGTCGGCGCTGTCGCCTGGATCGCCTTGCGGATCTCTTGATGGTGACGGTCGAATACCGGCTTGAGGGCGTCGGAGGCGTTGCACAGCAGATGAAAACGATCGGCGACCTGGATTGCCTCGGGAGCGCCCTGGCGAATGCCGTCGGCAAAGGCGCCCGCCCGGTCGCGGGCGACGATTTCGGCACCGGGATGCTCTTTGAGCCATGTCGCCAATGTTTCGCCCTGCCGGTCGGGCAGCAGGTCGATCGCGCATCTGCGTTCGAGATCGCAGAGGATCGTGCCGTAATGCTGGCCACGACGGAAGGCGAAGTCATCGACGCCGAGCACCCGCGGCGCTTCGGCGGGCTTCAGGACGATCGCCCGGATCAGGCGCAGCACGGTGTCGGGGCTGAGCGGCATTGCCAGCCGGCGGGACAGGCGGGAGCCACCTTCACCGCCCAGCGCCAGGCCGAGGTCCTGTTGCGTCTCGCGCAGGCGAAGGGTGCGGCGGGCCATCGGCACGGTGACCTCCGGCAACCGCTCGGCGAAAACCCGCCTCGGACAAGCGTCATTGACGCAGCGGAAGCGGCGGACGCGCAGGTGCAGTTCGACCCGACGGCCCTGCCACGGCAGATCCGCCAGCCGGCGACCATAGCTGCTGTGCCGGCGGACAGAGGGATAGTCGCACAAAGGGCACGTCGCCGAAGGACTGGTTGAATGCGTCTCGAGGACGAGATGATCGTCGGCAGGTCGCAGACGATCGACCGCCAGGTTCGGCGGCAGCAGGCAGAATTCGGTGCTGTACAAGGATAAAGATCACGTTGGAAGCGAAGCCACCTCCTGAATATAATCACTCAGTCTCTACCCGCCATCCGTGTGCATCGAAAACGCGGGAGAACCCAGATTTCCGAAGCCGATTGACACTTCGGTGGCTCGCCAATGGGCAACCCGGCGCTGAAGAGATCGCAGAAGATGATCGGGGAATTGACCGGGATGAAGTCGCTGAAGTTCCTCAAGCAAGGTCGTAGCCTGAATACCTGGAACTTGACGGAGCAGCGGCAGCAGATCCTGATGCCAGACCTCTTCGAAGGGATCGCGGCGCGTTCGGTATTGGCGAGGTGAAGCCCGCGCCTGACTGGGCACGATCGGAGACTCATCGATCCGCCGAGCCGTGCGCTCGCTGAAACCGGCCTGCGCGGCCGATGTCGCCTGGGTCTCGCCTTCTTTGCGTGATGACATGTATCGCCTGAACTGCCGGTCGTTGATGTGTTTGGCTGGCATCAGCCTCTCTCCCGCGATCGCGAGAGAGAGGCTGATGCCAGCACCGAAAACCGGCCATCACAATCGTCGTCAGGCGGCCATCCTAATTGTCGTTACACAGCTGGTATCTCGATAACCGGCATCGGCCTGTCCCCCATCCCCGTCCTCGGCATGGCTTCACGCTGGCGCCTATCGGGCCGGACGTCAAGGCCGCATGCGACAAGCGGGCACCGGCCGGCATAACGCATTTTTGGGACGATCCTTCGCGTCCCAACACGGCTAGTACTGGGTTTTTTCAGGTGCCGTTCCGGTGTCGCCCGGCGGCAGGTCCGCCCGGTCAGGCCGCTTGCCACCCGGTCTGGCCGCGTTTCGGGGTGAAAATCCTTCTCCAGTTTCGCCTGACCGGGCGCCGAGCCCCTGCCCCTTCGAAGGAAGGCCCCGCTCGGGCCGGTTAGTCTTGCCGTCCGGTCCCATGTTCGGCCGATCCCTGCCGGGGGTGTCGCTCCCCTGCCCTCATGTCCGGCCGATCCGCCGTCCTGCCCGGACCTGCCCGCCTCATGGCGCGGTCCGTCATATCTTTTTCAGGTTGGCCGGTCTGCTGCCCTCGGCATCCTCGACCGGGTCCGGTCAGGCGTCCCCTGGGGCGTTAATTTTTCCTCGGACTGAGGGGATCGATCTGTATTCGCCCGATACAGGTCTATTGTACCCATTACCCTTACGCAGAAAGTGCCATAAGGGAAAACGTCAATTCAGCCAGATTCAATGTTGTATTGGATGCCAGTTTGGCGAGGGGTAAACGCCTTTCCGGGCCCCGAAATGCGCCGCGTCCCAGGATTTTCATGAAATCCGGCTGTATTCGGCGACGTTGGAGCCGGCCAAGGATCCGCATAACGTGGACAATCCCCAAACAGAGCTCCGCTCATCCCCCGCCCCCAAGCGGCAAATCCGCCCCATCCCCGCGTTATCTCCGTCCCGATCAGCTGTCCCCAGCCCGCAGCCAAGCCGTTCATCCCAGGCGGTCGATCGAAGTTCCCCTGCCCCACCGTACACAGCCGCGAAAAATGTTATACAGCATTTTGACACGCCCTTTCGAGACCAGGTCCAGCCACCAGCACCAGGGCCCAGCCGCTTCATTCCCCGAGCCATTCACGGAGCCAGTCCCCAGGCCATTCCCCAGCAACCAGGCCGAACCGATGTCGGGGGGAGGTGAAACCGAGCCCGACACGGAGCCTGTCGCGTAAGGATACCCGGTCAATCCGCCATCCTACCACAGGACAGGCCGTTCCATCACGGAGACCATCCCCGCCGGCAGATCAGCCGACCTTCCCAGGAGCCTATCAGGACCCGATGTGGATAGTCTCCCGCCCTGCCCTGCCGCCCTGCCCTTCCAGGCCCGTAGAACCGCTCCAGAACGGCCAATCCGGCCACTCCCCGGCGACACCTGGGCGCCCGGCCCATCCTGGCGGCCATTCATCACCTCGAAGGCCTGTCGATCACTCGTCCCGTACAGATCGGAACATGCCGGAACATCCGTCCGAACGCCACATTACAGCAAATTAACAAGCGATATCATCGCGTTTGAAATGGTAACTCACCATGAGCTATCACGGAAATTCATTACTTATCATAAGTTATCCGTGCATATCGGCGCTTATGGTGATTCGCCATGGTTTAAGGGGCACGCCGACACCTTCGAAAGCCGTGCCGTTGCTGGGATCGCGGACGCGATCCCAGGCCAGGTTCATCCCCGCAGGTTGGAGCAAGGCGGCATTCCGCCATGCCGGTCCGCCTTCCAGCCAGGTTTCCCCGTTCCAGGGCGCCGATCCGCCGAAACCCAGTGGCCATGGGGGTTTGGGGTATTCTTGTGCTTTCCTGGAATATCATGGAATAAGATGGAATTTCATGTATACATAAAATAGCCAAGCCCTTGCAATCGCTCGATGTCATGCCGGGCTGGATGGACCGGCTCTGGATCGTGCCGGATGAACTCGTCGGGGGCACGGATTGTCCCGGTACGTCCTTCGGCTTAACGTTCGGGCATCCTTCGGCTTAACATGGACACCGCGCTGTTTGATCGGCCATGGTCGTCGCGGATCATCGGGCCGGCGAAGGGAAGTGGTTCATCCCGGGGTTGGAGTGGATCGGTCTGATGAGGGAGCGGGTGGTCCGCTTCAGGGTACAGGGATCGGCTGGTGTTGGGGTCGGACTGGCAAGGGATGGGGAGCGGCTGGGCAAAGGGTTTGGGCAGATAATACCACTTGGGACGCGGCTGATAACGCTCTTGGGCGGCCTGTCAGAACCGGCTTTTGATTGACCCTGTTATGGGGACGCAAGCTTTTTATGGTGTCATCGGACCTGTCCGGAAACCGGCCGAACCGTTATCAAACCACGGCGATCGTCGGCAAAACCAGCGCTTTTTCGCTTCACCGACCCCGCCCGGCGGAGCCTTCGACGGGCTGGTCGGCGCACAATTCATGAGGAACCGCCCGAAGTTTTTCTGTAAATCGCCCCCTGCCCCACCCGCTCCGCTCCTGTTCCGCTCCCGGTTCCTGGCGGAACCTACTGGTGGCGCTATTCGGGACGCCTTTGCCACGGATCAGGGCCACTTCCGTGGGCGCGACATCTTCGGAATGCCTCACCTGGAGACATCAGCCACTCACCCGGTGACCATAGTTAGTGAAGATATCTCATTAAGTTTTATAGTGAGATACCACAGGGCCGAGATACAGGGTCCCGACAACGCTTGGTGTCGTCCCTGGCGCTGATCCTGCCCGCGTTTGGCGTTGGATTGGCGGTGATCCCGGACGGATCTGCCATGCCTGACCACCATAATTCCCTGCGAGACGTCTCTTGGATACATGTGGACGATTGATCATGAAGAGTTGAATGACGGTGAAACCAATTCGACAGGCATCTTTCCTGTTGCGCGCGCGATCGTCCTTGAGGCACCTTCGCCGGCCAGGGCGGCGTCCCCGGGCGGGTCGTCGAAACGCATCCTCGATCCGACGGGAGATCCTTCATGACGTTCGTGACAACCTACGCTTCCAGCAAGGGCGGTGCCGGCAAGACGACAACCCTGCTCGCGACCTGCACCGAGCTGCGGGCGCGCGGCCTGACCACGCTGCTGATCGACGCCGATCCGAACCGCCACCTGGCGGAATGGTCCAAACTGCGCGGCGACGCCGGCGTCGAGGTGATCGACGGTGTCACAGAGGCGAACATCCGGCAGGAGATCAAGGGCAACGCCGATCGTTTCGACCACGTCCTGGTCGATCTCGCGGGCTTCAACAACATGAGCATGGTCTATGCGTTCAGCGTGTCGGACCTCGTGATCATCCCTGCCCTGCGCTCGCGCTGGGACATCAAGGAGACCATCAGGACGCACAGGAACGTGCTCGACAGCATGGCCGAGATGCGGCACCAGCCCGAGGTAAGAATCATCCTGACACGCGGCAAGCAGGCGATCCGCTCGCGCGTCTCCAAGCATGCCGAGACCCAACTGACCAGCCGGGAGCTTCCGATGTTCCGCACCGAGCTGTTCGACTGGGCGCTGCTCGAGGAGCTGAGCTACTCGGGTCACGGGCCGATCGAGAACCAGCCGGACGGCAACGCGGCGGGCAATGTCCGGGCCGTCGTGTCGGAGATGATCGCCATCCTGGAAGGACTGACGCTGAACCCGAGCGTTCCGCGCAAGGCGGCGCCGGCCCGGGACGGCACGGTCAAGCGTCTCAAGGCGAAGGCCTGAGACCGAACCTTCGAAAAGGCGGGGCAGGGGTTCGGCGCCTTGCGGCGCCTCACCCGCGTCCAGCCTGCGGGTTTGATCGGTACCGGTCGGTCCATTATGGTGAGGTGGTTTCACGACGATATATAGTGAAGATATTTATGGAAGTTATGCATCGAAGCGTTCCAGGGAAGCTGTTCGTCTTCATCAGGCATCTCCGCGATCCCGTGCCATGACATGACGGCGCGACAACTCCACCACGGATATCCAACCTGGATCGACAGGAGTTCTGATGGCCTGGTCTATCTCGCTGGCTTCGCCGGTTTAGGCGGTGCCAGTGTTCGAGGAAATCTCAGACACGACACTTCATGATCACTCTTCACTGGGATGCTTCATGAGGATACTCGGACAGGTCGCGGCGAGACAATCTCGGCTGTGTCGGAGCCTGCGTGTCTGCTCCGCAGACCGTGAAGACTCCAAGACATATATCTTGCTCACATGTCTTCACCACGATGTGAAACCTGGTCGGTACCGGTCCATGCCGCCTGGATTACCGACAGCTCCGGCGCGGACGATGTTCGCCAATGCTTGTTCATCACCTGTCTTCGACAGGTATCTTCATCATGTCACCGAGAGGAGCATCTCCACCTTAGCCTGGTCATGACCCACCGCCGGCCGGCACCACGCGTCGGACGTTCCGCTTCGGGACCGAGAGGGCAAGGGTGGGGCAGGGCGGAGATACCAGGAACCGGTCAGTCGCTCGATAGGTCGGAACCTCTTCACCACATCTCTCCACCATCCAGCTTCATCACGATACATCACCACGACGCCGCCGTAAGTTCTATCAGGCATCGCGGCGGTCCGGCGCCGGCATCAAGCCGCACCCTTCCCGGCACCGTCCGGCACCCTCTCGCGACGGGGCTGACATATCTTCCACACGAAGCGTCATGATGTGGCCAAGGCATGACACTTGTAGAGATATCTTAAACATCCCTGTGCTACAGCATTGACAGGCACGTCTCACGGCTGCTTGATGCGGCACGCACGGAACAGGAGCTTCAGGAATGGCAAAGACCGATCAGCGCGCACCTCTCGCGAACTTCGATGACGAGGACGAGCGGAAGCTGCAGCGTTTCGGCAGGGAGCGCGACATGATCCCCGTCGGCACGCCCCAGCCGTCGGCCGTTCAGCCGAGCGCGCCGCCGCCCGCACAGGCGACGCCGGCCCCAGCCTTCCAGGCGCCGTTCACGCCGCCGTCATATCCGCGGCCCGCCAAGACCCGCAGCTGGCAGAGCGTCTTTCCGGAATACCTTCTCGACGAGCTGGCGGAGCGCGCCGCGGCGCAGAAGACGACACAGAAGGTCATCGTCATGCAGGCCCTGCGGCTGCTCGGCTGCCGCGTCGAGGACATCGACATGCAGGACCTGCGCAAGCGTTAATCCTGGAGCAAGGCAGAGCAGGGTGGGGTGCTGATCACCAGCCCCGTTCGGCTCCGTTTCTCCAATCCCGTCCGGCATGGTAGGGTGGAACGGAGAGGACCCTGGAGCGGCCGAGCCCATTCGGGACGGTGATGGGTGGGGATGCTGGAATGAACACGGGATCACCTACGCGCTACTACGAGCGCTACGAGATAGAGGACGTGGTGCCGCCGGAGTCGCCGATCGAGAAGCGGATGTACGATCTGCTGGCGACCGACATCGTCCCTTACGCGAAGTCGGTCTTCGGCGCTGCGGACGGTTGGCTCGACGCTGCCAGGATGATCGAGGACGACGCGGCACTCCTGTCCCGGCGACGAGTCGTGATATTCCCGCAAACGAAGGTGGGCGACTATCGCGCCGATTTCCTGGTCGCGGTGACGGATCGCCACTTCGATCGATCCGACGCGTTCGACGATTTCGATCTTTTCTTCATCGAGTGCGACGGCGCCGAGCATCACGGCGGGACGAACATGCGGGGCGTATCCGGTGATACCGACATCGAAGCCTATGTCGAGATGATCAGAAAGGACCGCAAACGCGACAAGCACATCAAGTCGCTGACCGGCCTGGACATCCTGCGTTTCGGGGGAGCGGAGATCAACTTCTCCAGCCGGCACGTCAGAGCCGTGCTCGAGGCATATATCGAGGCCCACCTGGCTCACAGGCTGGTCTGCCGGATGCGCCTCGACAAGCTCACGGACCAAGGCTATGGGCGCGACGAGATCCAGAATTGCCTGCCCGACAAACTCGACGAGATCTCCCGCGTCATCGCCTTCGCCCGCGACATGGCGTCGATGCCGGTCCTGCGCAACTCGATCGCGACCGAGAAGACGAACTCGGGCGGCATGGCGACGCTCCTGAAGCTGGTCGATGAGATGCGCCGCGCGATCGAGAAACGGCGCGACGATCCTTGATCTGGGGCAGGGGAGCGCAGGGGAGAGAAGGGTAGGGAAGGGCACAACTAACGTCAGTGCAGGGGAGATCCGCTGACGATTGGCCATTCATCGTCGCGCGTCGAGGGGGCGGGGTCATGCCCTTCAACCCCGCCCCCTCTGTGCTCGTACTCGCGGTATGTCGGAGCTTTGCGGTCACTCCATCGCCATCCAGGAGACAGGCTCAGGATGCCGCCGGTGGATCCGGGTGTTGGCGGACAAGGGGACCGAGCCAGGTGGACGGGCTCCCGCAAAAGGTAGCCGTAGTTCCGCTGATGTCGAGCCAAGCCATTGTTCCATCTCGATAATGCATCACGAAACACCCATGGCAGCGGAACTACGGCTACCTCAGCGTTGCCAGAGGTAGCCGTAGTTCCGTTCGTTGGCAAAACCTCTTCGTGGCCGGGAAACGGTCCGCCGCAATCTCTCAACGTATTGATATTGCTCAGCTTTATAGCGCATATGTGGTTTGCAAAGAGGTTTTGCCGACCTTTCCAGCGCGGCGAAAGCGGCAGGGCTTTCATCCTTTAGGGCATGACCCGTACCATGGTTCAAGTCCGGTAAATAAAGCTTACGTCCTTGTTTTGACTGGAAATTCCAATCCAATGCCCGACATCGGCCGAATGGGGCGCCGTTACACCCGTCCGTATCCGCGCAATCGGCCGAGGGTGCGGAATGTGGGAAAAACCTCTCCGCGACGGGGACATCGTCCATAACCCCCTGTTCTAAATGAAAAAATCCAAGCCACCGCGCCGCTCCGCCCAAGGTCGCGAGAGACTGTCCATCGGCGATGTGGGTAAAACCTCTTCCATGCCTGTCCATCGCCCCGCAAATCAGGTCCAACTCACTGAAAATACTACATATTTCTCCATCCCACGATGCTGAAAAGAGGTTTTGCCCACATAAAAAAACCGGCCTGACACACATATCGGGACTCGGCGGATTCACTGGTTGATTCGCGTCCGGGGAAGAAGCCTTCCAACCTATCGAGAAGAGGTTTTACCAACGTTCTGCCCGGTTTGAAGAGGTTTTGCCCACAAAAACACCCCTCCCTAAGAGGTTTTGCCCACGTCCGAGCGGTTTATTGGCCCTTTTAGCGGAAAGTTCTTCACAACTGGCTTCTTTACCATGAACATCCCGCAACCGGAATTGACGATGCGGGGGAGTTATTCATGGCGGCAAGACGGAAGGTTCAGGAGATGCCTGTCGCGGAAGAGAAAGGAGCTCGAACGCTCCGGTCCCGACCCGCCGGTGGCGCTTCCGGAAACTCGCCTGCCGTCCAATCACCTGCCGTCCAATCACCTTCCGTCCAATCTTCTTTCGGAATGAAAGGAGATGCTCCGGAAACGGCGAAGCCGGCGCCGAAGCCGAAGCCCAAGGCGCCCGTCCGCCGTGGCGGAACGGCACCGAAACCCGCGCAGCACCAGCTGGCCCTGCCGATGCTCGACCGTCCGCTGACCGGGGACGTCCACAACGGGCGGCCGCTGATGCTGCACTGCTACTTCGCCCACAAGACGAACAAGTCCAACCCGATAACGGAGCTGCCCACCTACGATGACGGGAAGATCCGGATCGAGGTCCGATCGACCAAGAGCGGGTGCGCCACCGTCGATGACGCCGAGATACTGCTCTACTGCATGAGCATCGCCGCCGAGAAGCTCGCCCGCGGCGAGCCGGTGAAGCAGGACTTCACCTTCACGCTGAAGGACTTCACCAGGGTCGCCGGACTGTCCCAAAGCGGTTCCGTGAGCAAGAGGCTGGGCGAGGCGCTCGAGAGGCTCAAAGAGACCAACGTCAAGACAAACGTCGAGTCGGGGCGAAAAATCTACGTCGAGGGATTCAGCTGGGTCGAGAACTACTCGTTTGACAAGGGCAAGGAGATGATGGTTAAAGGCCGGAAGCGGGCCGGCAAGATCAACAGCGTCACGGTCCGCTTCTGCGACTTCCTGTGGCGCACGGTTGTCATCGACAAGAACTTGCTGTCCTACAACCGCGACTTCTTCGAGCTTTCGCCCCTGAAGCGCCGCCTCTATGAACTCGCCAGGCTCCACTGCGATAACAGGCCCGCGTTCCGCATCAGTCTCGAGGCGCTACGCGACCGCGTCGGCACGGTGCAGGAACTTCGCTTCTTCAAGTCCGACCTGGAAGCGATCCTGAACGAAAACAGGCAGAACCCGCTGTTGGGATACACCTTCGTGATCGATCTCGGGGACCGGCGCGGCAAGAAGGCCGTGCTGGCCAACGTCGTCGTCGAGTTCAGGGATGCGTCATACCCGGCCACCGGGATAGAGGGCGACGTGCCCCTGATCGATGAGACTTATCTCCATGACATGAAGGCATCCCCGTAGTGGGACGGCTTCCCGCATGCCTTTTCGGCGCCTTACGCGCTGGAAACGCCCCGCTCTCCATCGGCGCAGGCTTCACGCGGCGCCGTGGAAACGCCGATGCCGACATCGCCGTGCGCGATTTACAATCGGCATCACCGCAATCACTGGCAGGAGACCGGCCATGAGGACCTAGAAACACCGCGCCGCCTCTCGAGCTGCCAATCCGTTTGCGGCGGATTGAACAGCCCGATCGGGCGGTATGCGATAGACAGAATGTGCGCCAGGAGATAGCCAACAACCAGCTATCTCATGGTTCTAACCAAGCCAAAGGCTATCTCCTGGCGCACCGGACTGGCAAGCGGAATTTTATATTTTTCGCAACGCCGAAGCCTTGTCTGTCGCAGCTGAAATAATTCAGTAATTCAAGCGACGGAGTTCGCCATGGGAGAGCCATGTGCCCCTGATCCCCACGCGTCTGCACGCTGGGGTATAGTTTCCAGTCGGATCGTCCATGATCCGCATCTCTCGATTTGCGCCAGGATGGTCTACACATCCCTGAGCACACATCGGACCGCCGATGGACACTTCGAATGCTGCCAGGCGACGGTGGCGGCGAACCTGAAACGGTCGCGCGGCTGGGTCCATGCCGGCGCCAGCGAGCTCGAGCGCAGGGGCTTCATCAGCATCGAACGGGTCTTCATGGACGGCCTGCAGCGCCCGAGTCGCTACCGCCTGCTCGATGGGATGGGCCGATCCCACTCGGTGAGCGATGCCGATTCGCCGGTCCATCCGGTGGGTCAAACCCCTGCGGACGATGGAAAAGTCCCCGGCGCCACCGACGAGGATGATCGACGTATCGAAGAGGATGGCCGGTGTCAGCCCGCTGCGGCCAGCCGTCAGCCCGCTGCAGCCCGCTGTCAGCCCGCTGACACGAGTCAGGAATCACAGATTCAGGATTCTCTCTCTCAAGGTCGTGCGGGAGAGGCTCATTATCCGGGGACCGAGAGATCCAGGGAAACCGAAGCCGATCCGGTGATACCGCCGGACTGGCGGCCAAACCCCGACGACGTCGCCTGGGCCCTGGAATTGAACCACCGCCTCGACATCGAGGCGTTCACGGCGCGGTTCGTGCTCGCCTGCCGGGCTGGGAATTACCGCTACGCGGACTTCCGAGCCGCCTGGCGCCTGTGGCTCATCGACCCCAGGAAACCGCTTCCGCTGATCAACCAGACGTCCCGCTCCGGAGATACCGCCCATGCCGACTTCATTCGCGTCACCGGAGTGTCCGGCGCCGGCAACCGCGACAAGGAACGCGTTCGTCCCCGGGAAAACAGGACCTTCGAAAGGCGGGGACGTGTCGGCCTGGCTGCCGACAACGCCACTCGGGCGCGTGACTGTCTGGGCCGAATCATGGCACGCCGACCCGCTGGTGCACCTGCCGGATATCCCGGCTGAGGTCGAGGCGGCCCTGCCGGCGGCGCTCGAGCGGGCCAGGCTGGACCTGGAGCCGGGTGATCCGGCCGAGGTGCTGTCGGCGCTCGAATGCCTGGCCAGCCGGCGCGGTTTCGCGCTGCCCGAGCCGATGGCGCTCGACCTCGACGTCGCCGCCCTGTCGGCCTGGCCGCGGGACATCTTCCATCAGGCTTTCCGGGCGATATGGGACGGCTTCGCCTACCGGCGGCTGCCCGAGGTGGCCGACTTCAGGAAACACGTCGAGGCCGATCTCGCCGAGCGACGCGATCGCCTGGAGCGGATACGGTCGATGGCGCTGAAACTGGAAACACTTCGTCTGCGCGAGAAGTGGGACTGCGACTCTAGAGAGCGCCACGCCGCCATGAGGGAAAGACGACGGACCGGAACCGATATGCCTTCGGATGCGGGGAGAGGGGGCGGCCTCGCGGCCGCCTCCTGCCGGACTCGGTCCGCGGGGTCCTTCTCAGATGAAGTGGATCCCGTCGTCGGTCAGGCCGGCCAGCTTGACCATGTGCTCGTTCGACTCCGAGAAGCCGACCACGATGTCGCTGCGGGACATGCCGCCCTTCAACCCGCCTTCGCGGTCGAGGACGTTGCGGTAGAGCTGGCGGACGAAGGAGACGTCGTCGAGCGCGCCGTACTTCCCCTGGAACTCGGCAGATCCCGTGAAGCCGTCGGCCGTTGTCTTGAGGGTCATGCCGCCCTTGATGGCGCCCAGCCAGCCCTTGATCCCGGGAGCGTCGCCCTGGCGGTCGAGGGTCGTGTCGTACATGCGGGCGACCTGGGCCGCGCGTTCGTCTCCGATCCAGAGCCCTTTCTGGACATTGGCCGCCGTCTTGGCGATGTTCTCGGCCGATTCGGAGAAGCCGAGGACGACCTGCGATCTGGAAACGCCGCTGTTGAGGCCGCCGACCCAGGCGTTGAGGCCACCGGCGTCGGCCTCGCGGTCGAGCACGTTGTTGTAGAGCAGCTTGACGAAGCCGGTGTTGTCGAGGGAGCCGTATTTCGCCTGGAACTCGGCCGAACCGGTAAAGCCGTCGGTCGCCTGGGCCAGCGTCAGGGCCTTGTTCTCGACGGCGTTGGTCCACGAGCGCAGCCCGCCGAGGTCGGGTGCGCGGCCCAGCGTGGCGCCGTAGAGCCGGAAGACCTGCGCCGCGGTGTCGGCGGTGTCGGTGACGAGGGTGCCGTCGGCGAAGACGAACTTCTCGACATTGCCCGTGGCCTGGCCGCCGACGGTGACGTTGTTGCCGCCGAACGAGAACGCGGAATACTCGTGACGCAGGCCGAAGCCCGTCGCGGTGTCGCGGCCTGTGCCGCCATCGAACCAGTCGGCGCCGCCGTTGTAGACGACCGTGTCGTCGCCCTGGCCGCCGAAGAAATGGTTGTTCCCGCCGGTGCCGATGAAGACGTCATTCCCGCCCGTTCCGGCGGCACCCTCGACCGAGACAAGCGTGTCGCGGCCGCCCCAGGCCGATACCACGTATCCGGACGAGAGATCGACGGTCACGGCGTCGGGGCTGTCGCCGAACATCGCGATGTCGAATCCGTTTCCGCCGTCCAGCGTGTCGTCGCCCTGGCCGCCGATCAGGTAGTCGTCGCCGTCCAGCCCGTGGAGACGGTCCGCGCCGGCGTTGCCGGTCAGGGTGTTGCAAACGGCGTTGCCGGTGATGGTGTCGTTGCCGGAGCCGCCGACGGCGTTCTCGATGATCGTGCCGTAGGCGATCGAGACGTTGTCCAGGGCCTGGCTGTACTGGTATCCGTCCACGGCCCAGGCGCCGTTCTTGAAGGGTGTCGAGATCGTGCTGAAGGAGCCGGGGTTCAGGTTGATGGTCACCGCGTTGGCGTGGCGCGAGGCGTCGAAGGTGTCGGATCCGGCGGCGTCCCAGAAGCTCCTGAACTGGACGCTGAAAGAATCGAAGACATAGGTGTCGTTGCCGGTGGCGGCGGCCGTGTTGGCGCCGTAGAGATGCTGGACTGCCTTAATGTCGTACAGCATCGGCGTCGAGGCGGTCATGGAACCCTCGCGGTCGTCGTCGGGGTCGGTCCCGATATAGCTGGGCTCGCGCGTGTAGCTCATCACCGTGTACTGGTCGCTGTCCTAGTCCTTCGGCAGCGTCACGCCGGTGTCGAAGGGGTGGCTCATGCCGAGCGCGTGGCCGATCTCGTGCATCACGGCCTGGAAGTAGTAGTTTCCGGGCGACAGCGCCTTGATATTGTAGAAGATGTTGTTCGACAGCCAGACGTTGCCGGAACGTTCGAACGTCGTGCTGGGTGTCGTGGCCCGGCCGGCGATGCCGAGGCGGTCGATCTCGGAGCTGGTCCCGAAGCGGAGCACGCCAGAGGTCGAGCCGGTGTCGGCGACCTCGACGAAGGTGAGGTTCGCGACTTTCGTCCACTCGGCCAGCGATGCCCGGATCGCCGTCTTGAGGACCTCGTTGGGAGCGCCCGTGTTCGAGAACGGATCAGCGGTGCCGTAGGTCGCCTGCGTGCCGTAGGTCGAGGCGGCGTTGTGGAACGAGTAGGTCAACGTGGCTCCGGTGCCGCGCGCTCCGCCCCATTTGGTGTCGTAGGTCAGGGCGTCGAGCACGGTGTCGCCCGTGAGGGCGTAGTTCGTGGTGGTCTGGTACGTGGCCATCGTTCGGCTCCAGTAGGGGGTCTCTCAAGGGCCCCGGATATCGGATCGGGTCTGAAGGGTGTTGTTCGCGGGGCCGGAGGGGGAAAATCCGGTTTTCCGCCATATGTCCGGATAAGGCGAAAACACCAAGCGGGGCGGGAGGTCTGCGATAAATCGGAAAATGGAAGGACATTCCGGAGAAGCGCTCCCCGCCCCGGCCGGGCCGCCTCAGGTGTAGAGATGGACGCCGTCGTCGGTCAGCCCGGCCAGCTCGACGATGTGCTCGTTGGATTCGGAAAAACCGACGACGATGGCGCTCCTGGTCAATCCGCCCTTCAGGCCGCCGACCCAGGCCTTGACGCCCGATTCCTCTCCGTCGCGGTCAAGCACGTTGCGGTAGAGCTGGCGGACGAAGGACGTGTTGTCCAGCGACCCGTATTTCCCCTGGAATTCCGCCGAACCGGTGAAGCCGTCGGCCATGGCCTTGAGGGTCGTGCCGGACCTGAGCGCGCCGATCCATCCCTTAATACCTGGCGCGTCGCCCATGCGGTCGAGCGTCGTGTCGTATATGCGGGCCACCTTCATCGCGAGATCGTCGCTGATCCACAGGCCCTTCAAAATGTCCGGAGCCGTCCTGGCGACATTTTCGGCGCTCTCGGAGAAGCCGAGGACGACCTGCGACCGCGTCATTCCGCCGTTGAGGCCGCCGGTCCAGGCCGCCAGCCCGCCGGCGTCGGCCTCGCGGCCCAGCACGTTGCCGTAGAGGAGCTTGACGAAGCCGGCCTTGTCGAGGGAGCCGTACTTCGCCTGGAATTCGGCGGATCCGGTGAGGCCATCGACGGTCTGGCCGAGCGTCATCGCCTTGCTCTCCACGGCGCCAGTCCAGGCGCGCAGGCCACCCAGATCGGGAGCGCGGCCCAGCGTGGCGCCGTAGAGCCGGTGGATCTGGGCGGCGGCGTCCGCGGTGTCGGTGACGAGCGTGCCATCGGCGAAGACGAACCTCTCGACGCCCGAGGTGGATTGTCCGCCGACCGCGCCGTTGCCGCCGCCGTAGACGACCGTGTCGTCGCCGTCGCCGTCGCCGTCGAAGAACTGATTGTAATTGCCGGTGCCGATGAAGAGATCGTGTCCGGATCCGCTGCCGGCGCCCTCAATCGAGACCAGGGTGTCGTGCCCGACAGCGCCGATGTCGCCAACACCGGCCGGCGATACAGCAAATCGATGAGTGCTGCCGGGTCGGTCCGCTCGCGCTCGCCGGCCGCCGCCGCCTCGGCCATGGTTCCGTTGAGGGCAACCTCGTCCAGGTGCCGGAGCGACGACGACAGGCCGCCGAGGCAGGCCTCGGGGAACAGCCAGTCCCAGGTGCCCGCATCGGCGAAGGCGGTCTCGATCCCGGACCACAGGGATGCCAAGCCGGACAGAAGGAAGGGCAGGGGTGTCGTGCCGGTGGCATTGGCAACCAGAACAGCCGCCAGGCAGAGCGACAGAGCGAAGCCGTTGGGCGGAAAGATTTTCGACAGGAGCAGTCCGCGCAGACGGCGCCCCGCCCCCCAGCAATCCCGGCTCGTCCGGACCGATCAGGTCGAGGACGCACTCGGCCTCGGCGAAAGACCAGCCCGGCGGCTCCCAGTCCTCGATGGTCTCGCCGGCCAGGCTGTCCGGATCGACCGGCACGTAGCGGACCAGCTGATAGAGGTCGAGGTGGTTGGGCTCGGCCGGGAGACGGAAAGCCCGATCCGGAAAGCCCGGTCCAGGGCCCGCCAGAGGGCCATGGCGTGCCAGTCGGACTGGCGGTCGTCCGGCCTGCGGCCGTGCGTCCAGGCGAGGTCGGGATCGGCCAGCCGGGCGACCCGCTCGGGATCGCAGGCGCGGCCCATCAGCCGGAGCGCCCCCAACGTCTCCCGGCGCAGCCGCCAGGCGCGCCAGCGCGACGCCACCCGCTGCTGGCGTTCGTCCCTGATCCCGGCCAGGGCGTCGAGCCGCCGGAGGAGCCGCTCGGCCCAGGAGAGGGTCTGCTGGGTGGTGTTGGCGGTTCCGGGCTCCGGAGCCGGGAGTGTCTAGGCGGCCGGCGGCGTCCTGAACTCGATGATGCCCAGGCGGGGCGCCCTGACGACGGCGCCGCCGGCTGGACCGGCGATGACGTCGCCGGATGGACCGTTCAGCGGCGCCAGCGCCGGCGCTTCGCCCGGCTACTCCAGGGGTTCCGGGCTTCGCTCCAGGAACAGCCGCGTCTCCGCCTCGAGGCCCGTGGTGAAGCCGTCAAGATCCTCGATGAGCCGCTTGGTGTCCCTCTTCGTCATTGCCGGGGACGATATCACCGATACCCGGCAAAGTCTCGCCAAACCCGCGGCGGACGGTTGAGACCATCGAAGTAAACCGGGTCGTAACACGAAAATTACACTCGGTTGTAGGGTATTGCATGGAAACATCGGCGGGCAGCGCGGCGGTCATGCCGAGTTCCGCTCGGCAGGCTAACCGAGGGGCAAATTCGATGCCGGGCGGCTACGCGGCCATCGCGTCGCCGGCTGTCCCAGGGACGGCACGGGGCCGGTTCGATGCGTGACGCTCCGACAGACGCTCCAGCCGGCCGACCAAGGCGGTGTAGGGTCCGAGGCGGCGCTGGCGGTGAGGCTCAGGCAGGGAAGATGCCGAGGCTTCCACGGAAAGGCGCAGGGTGCGGGCCATCGTCGAGCATGGCGCCAAGTCGGTGCAGCACGGCCGACCTGTCATCCGCGATGTCGGCCGCCGCCGCCTGGACGGCTGAGGCCGTCGAGGCGCATGACCGCGTAGCAGGGTGCCGCACCCACGAGGAACGCCTCGAGATCGGCCAGGCTGATCTCGACGACGACGTCGGCCGGACCCGATCTGGCGGCAAATGTCAGGCTGCCGAGCACGAAGGGGTCGGCGGCACCTGTATTCGCCCCGCCCGTAAGATCAACCGAAAGGGATTAGGGGCCGTTCGTCCACATGGCGATTGTCCGATGGATGAGGTGACGCTGGTCTATCATCCGGCAGATACGCAATAGTCCTGAAACCGTCAATGCCGGTAGCGGCGATTATTTGTATTTATCTTTGGCCTGGTCGAATTTTGCCGACAAGGCCAGGTCCAGGACGGAACGACCTGCGATGAATCGAAAAAACCTATCGGTCCGGAGCAGCGTTACATGGAGCGTTACATGGACCGTTACATGCCCAACAGACCCCTAAGCCCTTATTATATATACATATTCATGAAGTAGATGTATAGTATGTAACGATCCTAACGCTATCCCTTAGGAGTCGTGTATAAAAAATATGAATTTATGGGTCTCCCTTATGGCCGTCTGAATCCGGCTTCTCATATTTTTTATTTTCTATAGGTTTTTGGGTGCGTTAGGTGCGTTAGGTGCGTTAGGTGCGTTAGGACCCCGGAGAACCAAGGGGTCCGATGTTAGGTCAGGCGCTGGGACGGCGCCCGGGGGATAGGTGGCGATAGGCCTTAATCGGCGCTCCCGATCGGATCATCCTGGGTGCGGGACCAACCGGGTGAGGGAAAGGACCGGAATGACGGATCAGCAATATGTCGAGTTCATGAAGCGCCACGCCATTCCGCTGGCGGTGGTGCTGGGCGTGCTCGAAAATGTCGGCATCTTATCGACATTCCTCTTTGTCCCCATAGTCCTGGGCAACGAGCCGCTGGTGGCGGCGCTCCTAACCGGTTCGTTCGGTCCGCTGGTCGTCTTCTTCGGCTGGTACGTCTATCATTCCGAGCGGATCTGGTGGCGCTACCAAGCCTGGCTCCGGCGGCGGCACGAGCGGCGGATCGCCGACTGCGGCTGGGAAGAGGGCGGCGACACGAGGATCTGACCGGCCGGGTTCCTGAATCCCCGTATCAGTCGCCGGACCGGACCAGCCGCAGGGCAGGGCGCGAGCGCCTGAGATGGCCGAAATCGCCGAAGTTCTCCTGGCCGGCCTCGACGTGCCGGGGAATGCGCCCGTCGTCGATGGCTTCCAAGGCCGCCGCCGGTCTCGTCGCTGATCCAGATGATGCAGCCGCCGGTGCCGGGACGCTCCCAAACCGGAAAGCGGCCGGCCTGGCAGGTTATGCGGAATCCCGGGTAGCGCAGGATCCGGTCGGGAGTCTCTTAATCGTCAAGGTTGGTGCCGGCCATGACAGTTCCCTCGTGTATCGCCCGAGAAGAGTGGCTTGGCAAAACCGAAAAGGAAACGCGGCCTGGATTGATACCATGATTTCAATGGCTTGGTCGGATGGACAGGCGACTGGTACCGGCTTGCATCTTCCCATTCGGGCGCGACTCGGATCCGGTATACTTTAGGCTGATTCGATCGGGGTCCTGGGCCTTTCCTGGAAAACGGAAAGCATTTTTTCTTGCCTTATTTCAAAAATCCTTGAAAATGTCGAAAAGCTTGAGCATCTGGGGTGTAGGGTGGCGTTTCAACCAGTCGGGCAGGGTGACATCATGGGGTCGATCAATTGGGAAATGACGAACACGCGTCCCGCTTCGAGCGCCGAGCGGTCGCAGGACCGCAATGCGGCTCTAAGGTTCGACGTCAAAGAATGGCGCCACGACATGAATTTCATGACCCAGGGCGCGTTCGAGCGCAAGCACGCATCGCTCCGCTGATGCCGGTCACGGCTTCGGCGTATCGCAGCGGCCCCGGGGCGGAGCCGGCCTGATCCTCGGCAGGATCGGCGATGGGCTGTAGCCCAGAAGCTCGACGATCTCCGCTTCCGTGTGGCCGCGCTTCCGCATCCTGCTCGCGACAGCGCGGTCGTCGATCGGCTCTTCCACCGGCCCGATCAGGGCGTCGCGCTCCTCGATATACGAGAGCATTTCCTCGGCAAGATCGATGTATCACGTCGGCGTTTTCCGCATCATATCGGCGCTCCGGCCCGCTCGCTCCGGTAGATCGACCCGATATCGAGATCCAGGCCGATGCTGCTGAGATTCAGGATTCCCGTCCCGAATTCCGGATGATCGGCCGGGCCACCCAGCATCGAATGGCGCGTTCCGGTCCGCCAGAACGCGGCCAACGGCAGGTCGGCGTGCAGGACGACGAATTCCTTCAATGAGCTGACATGGAGCAGCCGGCGGCCGATCGCCATTGAATCCTCGCCGGGCTCGCCGCTCAGGACCTCGATCGCCAGGACCAGCGGGGGCTGGGTGGTGTGAAACCAGTCCGGATCGGTTGTGACCGCGAGATCGACGATGAGGCAGGTGTTTTCGGCGTAGGGCCGGGCAGTGACCGAGACGCCGAGGCGGTGCGGCCCATCGATCTCTTTTAGGCAGCGGCTGATCAGCCCGCAGACCCTGGCGATCATCCGCGCTTGGAAGGCGCTGAGGGGCCACAGCGGGAACAGATGACCGTCCTGCAGCTCGAAGCCTTCCCGCTGGTCGCGCAGGTAGTCCCAGAGGTCGTGGGTTCCGCCGATATGCGGTGGCGGCGCATGGATCCAGATGTTGGGACGTTTCGCCGAAGTCTGTATCTTGTTGAGAAGCTCAACTGCTCGGTCCTCCGACGGCTGCCGGGATAGCACCTGGCCCAAAGATTGGTAAAATTTCTAAGATTTCAATAGCTTGGCCGATTAATTCAAACTATATGCGGAATAATATGAAAGCTCGGTATTTAAGATGCGTCGTGTTACAAGTTCCGATAACGAGCGATCACAGGAACCTGCCGGGTGTCGTTGCCGGGTAGTTCGTGTGAAAAGGCAGATTCTGGTGGGTTGAGCACCCTGTCACGCCCCATTTTGAAGCCCGGATCATGCGAAATCTTTGGGCCGTTCATACGAAAAGCTCGCCATCCGGATGTGGGGCATCACCGCACGTTGTTGGAAAACAAGCTTTTTTTTCAAGAAGAGAGCCTCAGGACGTGGCCCAGCCAGGGACCTGACCGTTGCCCGACATTCCGCCGCGTCCTGACGCCGAAACGCCCTCGCGGTTCATCTCGTCCCAATCGGCCAGTCCCCACCGGCAGCAGGGGTACACCCGCCATCACCACCGCCGTGACGCTTAGGTATTTTACCAAACAGCCATTTGCTGACAGCTGCCAGTTTGGTAAAATAGCCTGACAGGGGGCTTTTCCTGTTCGAAAAGCTCACATCACCGGAGACTTCCATCATGGCGCTGATCGGTTACGCCCGCGTGTCCACCGACGAGCAGACGACCGACCCGCAGATCGACGCACTGAGGACCGCCGGCTGCGCTGTCATTCACCGCGAACACGGTTCCGGCGGCGACCGGTCGCGCCCGGAGCTGAAGCGCGCCATCGAGCGCTGCGTTGGAGGCGATGTCCTGGTCGTGGTCCGCATCGACCGGCTGGCCCGCTCGCTCGCCCACCTGCTCGAGATCATCGAGACGCTCGATGCCCGGGGGGCGGGGTTCCGTTCGCTCGGCGACCCGATCGACACCACCAGCCCGCAAGGCCGCTTCACCTTGCAGATCCTCGGTGCCGTCGCCGAGTTCGAGCGCGCACTGATCCGGGAACGCACCAGGGCTGGCCTGAAGGCCGCCCGGGAGCGTGGCCGCATCGGCGGCAACCCAGGCCTCCGGCTTCGCTTGGACGCGGCCGTGCGTGCTGTTCATAGCGCCCGCGATGCCCGGCGCGACGCCGACGTGCTGCGGGTCGCCGACGACATCCTCCGTCACGTTCGGGAAATGCGTCCGGCCTATCCCTGGGAAACCGTGGCCCGCAGCCTCGACAGGGCAGGGGCGCGCCGCCCGGATGGTGGTCGCTGGACCGGTCCGGCCCTGGCGCGTGCCGTGCGCCGACTGGTCCGCGACGGCTTCGTGGACGGGAACGTTCTGGAACGCACCCCGCGCCGCCGCGACACCGACGACCTGGTAACACTGGTCGCCATGGCGGTCAGGACGCTGAAGCCACCAACCCTGGCCAACATCGCCCGCCACCTCGAAGGGCTGCACTGCCGCACGCCACGCGGCGAAACCCAGTGGTCGGCGTCCTCGGTGCAGAATCTGCTGGCCCAGGCTGTCGCGCAGGGCCTTCTGGACGACCGGCCCCTTCCCGCACCGGATGCTCCGCGCCGGCGCGGCCGCCCGCCCAAATCGCTCAAATCCAGTATGACGCAAGGCTGACTCATTGCCGGGCGGGAAGCCCTCAGCGCTCCATACTGCGGTCGCTTAGAAATCCGGGCGCTGGCAGCGGTTATGTCCCGTCACGCCCCCTGGTTCAGACCTTTGATAGCGGTTGCCGAGGGTATGCGACGCTGCGTGAGGATCGTCCAAAATTCAGAGTCTTTGCGCGCCGGCCCAGTTCCCCTGACAATGCCCTGACACCATTGAAAGCGAATGACCGGAATGTCGAAGGTGCAATGCGTCCGTACGATCCGCATCGCGGAGCGACCGAACCTCATCTGGGTAGAGATCGAGACGGATGAAAGACTGATCGGGCTGGGAGAGTCCTTTCGCGGTGTCCAGGCTGTCGAAGCGGTGATCCACGAGCAGATTGCACCCTGGCTGATCGGCCGCGTCTCCCGTCGCATCGAAGCAGTATCGCGCTACCTGATGACGCCATATCTGGGATTTCACTGCACTGGAGCCGAGATGCGCGCCGCAAGCGCCATCGATCTGGCGCTCTGGGATCTCGCGGGAAAGCGTCACGGGATCCCGGTGCATGAGGCTCTGGGAGGAGCGATGCGCACGGAGATCCGCGCCTACAACACCTGCGCCGGCTACGCCTATAATACCGGCGGCGTTGGACGGCGGGAGAATTGCGCGACCGACACGGTGGTCGGCCCCTATGACGATCAGGTCGCCTTCATGCGCGATGCGGGCGGCTTGGCCGAGAGCCTTCTGTCGGAGGGCTTCACGGCCATGAAGATCTGGCCGCTCGACATCTACGCCGAAGCCTCGGGCGGTCAGATGATAAGCCTGTCTGATCTGAACGCCGGACTGGAGCCGTTCCGCCGGATCCGCGCCGCGGTCGGCGACCGGATCGACATCATGTGCGAGTTGCACAGCCTGTGGAGCGCCAATGCCGCTCTCCGGATCTGCCAGGCGCTCGAGGATCTCAGCATCTTCTGGGTCGAGGACCCGATCGCAAAGATGAGCGACACCAGGGCGTTGGCCGACCTGCGCCGCCGGACGCGCGTGCCGATCTGCGGCAGCGAGACGCTGGGCGGCGCCGTGTCGTTTCGTCAGTTGCTGGAGGCTGACGCGGCCGATGTCATTATGCTCGACCTTGCCTGGTGCGGCGGGTTGACGGAGGGCCGGAAGATCGCCGCCCTGGCCGAAGCGCATGCCAGACCGCTGGCGCCGCACGACTGCACCGGACCAGTCACACTGATGGCCGGCCTGCAACTTGCCCTGCATGCACCGACCGCAATCTTCCAGGAGGTCGTGCGGGCACCGCTGGCCACATGGTACCGCGACCTCGTCACCGATCTTCCGGTGATCGTGAACGGTATGGTGCAGGCGCCCGTCGCACCGGGCCTTGGAACATCCCTGTTGCCGGAGGTGCGCCACCGGCAGGACGTCCTGGTCTGCGAGTTCGGCGAATCGATGCCTCGCGGATGACCCGATATCCGGATGAGATTTTCAGACGATGCTGACTGACCACGTCACGCAAGCTGCGGCACCTTTGTACAGTAATTTCAATCAGCGCTGAAATAACGACGTCTAAAAAGGGCATTGATACTCCCCGGCTCCATGTCCTTATCGCTGCTGCGATGATCGGCATCGCGGCACTTGCCGCTTCCCGGGCTTTTGTCCCCCCAGTCGCTGAAACATACGGTCGGTCAGAGATACTCCTCCGGAAGAGAAGCGGGTGGACAGGCCGCCGCATCAGCGTCTGACGCACCGTCGGCCCCAGGATGAAGCTTGCGTCGCGCCGGAAGGTTGTGGCCAGCTACTAGCGCGCCCTCTGCCCTGCATCTGGCACGCAGGCAGCGGAAAGCCATGAACCACAGCTGGTTAGCTTCCGACCACCGGAACAGCCAGGCTGGCGCCGAGGGATGCTCGCGCTTGGCATTATCGAGCACCGCTTGGCCGACGGTCAAGCGTATGACGGCCCTGATCGCGATGCGGGGCGCGTCGGGGACCTCATGATCCCAGGCGCGCCCCGCTTTTGACCGCCGCTCAGACGAACTGTGTGTCGCCGGCGGCCAGTTCCGTGACGCCGACCAGCTTGAAGGTCTCGGTGCCGCCTGCGTGCTTCAGGGTCCAGACGTCACCAGTGTGCAAATCTCCATCCCGATCGGGATCATCCATTTCGACATCTGGATAATGGTCGCCACCGCCCTGCTCTTGGTGGCGTTCGAAACCACCGGCTGGCGCGTCACCCGCTGGGAAGGTGCGGCACTTCTGGCATGTTATGGGGGATACATCGCGGTCCAGTTCTCTCCAGACGCCCGGGCGCTGCTTGGGATCGCATGAACGACTTGTCGCCCTGATCTCCCTTTGCCATGGTGCAGGCCAGCATCGTGTCCACGGGACATCCCTGTCCCCGCTCCCGCATCGCGCCGCCAACGCCGGAGACGATTTCGCCGATGATCCCGCCGATGGCGATCCCGCTCATTCCCGTAGTCCCGTTTTGTTTCTGAGCCGGCTGAGCATACGGAAAGGTCGGATCAGCAGGTCAAGGCCCGCATCGCTGACGCCGTATCAGTCGAGCAGTTCCTGACGGACTTTCAGCACCTGGACCAGACCGAAGATCAACGGTTGAAGACCCTGCGCTATCGCCAGCAGACTCAGCGCGATAGGAACGGTCGAGGATCCTATGGCTGACAGTTCATCAAGTCTCACACGTCCTAGTATTTAGAAATACTTTACGCATCGCGTGTGACATGGTCGGCGTGATCATCCTATTTCACGAGGTTGAGATGAGCGACTACTCGCGTAAAACTTGGCCCATGATGGACAGTTCCATGCCCATCAATAGAACGACAGAAGCGACAGGAACGGACGGTCGCGATCAGTTCGATGGCAATGATTCCATCTCCACCGTCGCGCTCGGCAAAGGCGACGACGTTTATAGAGTAACCCTGGATCAGCAGGCGGTGGAGGCGCCCGGTGAGGGCACCGACATGTTCTGGCTGAACGCCCCAACCGGCGAAGCCCGAAGCGCAACGCCCTACCAGCTGCCCGAGAATGTTGAGCTCACCTACGTCAATGTCTGGGGCGCCGTCAATCTGATCGGCAGCAGTGGCGACAATGCCATCATTTTATCACGCGATGACGATATCATCGATGGCGGCAAGGGTGACGATCTGCTGTGGGGCAACAACGGCCACGACCTGTTCATCGTTTCCGCCGGCAACGGCAATGACTCGCTGGTGGACTTCAATGTCGAACCCTGGCGTCAGGGCGGCAACTATGGGCCCGATAAGATGCAGCTCAACGGCTACGACTTTGCCGATTTCAGCGCCGTCGTCTCCGCCATGCGCGAGGAGCCCACGCTCGACATGGTGGGACGGCCGACTACCGACGTCATCCTCGACCTTGGGAATGGCGAACATCTGACCTTCTTCGACCGGACGATCGCCAGCTTCAGGGCTGAGGAGTTCGATCTGAGCGGCTGCACCGGAGCTTCCGGACCACGGCCGTTCGACCTGCCGTCCAGCATACGCTGGGAATATGCCAGGCATGGCGGGGAGGGTGCCGATACCATGATCAGCACCGACAATTCCTTCTACCTGCACCAGAAGTTCGATGGCAAGGGCGGCATCGACGTCATGGATGGCGGTCCCGGGGACGACATCTACGTGGTGGACAGCCTGCGCGGCGACACCGTCATCGAACGCGCAGGTTATGGCATCGATACCGTCATCAGCTGGGCCAGTCGCTACGCGCTGGCGGCCAATGTCGAGAACCTGGAGCAGCGCGGCACCTACACCTCGTGGATGACCGGCAACGACCTGGACAACCGCATCCTCGGCAACGACGCCAGGAACTTCATCCGCGGCGAAGCCGGCCGCGACATCATCACCGGTGGCGGTGGTGCCGATGACCTCCGGGGCGGCGCCGGAGGCGACATGTTCGTTTATGCCACCGCGAGCGACGGCGGTGACACCATCCACGACTTCAAGCCGGGCGAGGACCTGATCGATCTCCGGCCGCTGTTCACCGGCGGCGATGCTGCGGCGGATCAGGTCCAACTGGCCCAGGTCGGTGCTTCAACGCAGATCCGGTTCGATGCGGATGGAGGAAGCACCGCTCAAGGCGTCCTGCTCGCCACCCTGATTGGTGTTGGCGTTAACGATCTAAATGCCGGCAATGGCCTGGTAGTCTGAGGCATCGGAGGCTCGCACCAGGGTCGCCAAGCCTCTGGTGCGAGCTCTGCAAAGATAGGTTTGGGAATCCCGAATCCGCGCCAGGGCCGGCTGCGCTTGAACTAATCCTGCAATGCGTTAAAGCTTTCGCATGGCCCCGATAACCAATACAACAAGCACCAGAATCCAGATGGACAGCAATATACCGGGATGAGGATTGGCAAAGTATCCAACCCCGAGCATGATGCCGTTCAAGGATTTGAATGACACCGCGTAGCCGCCGCCCTCCGGCAAGGCCATCTTTCCGGCGGCCAGGGTGACAACCACAAACCCCATTACGAGAATGATCATAAACATAGTATGAAAAACCGATAAGCGCAGATTTGTGAGGCATGGCCAGCTATCTGGCAAAACCAGACCTGGGCAGCGGCTCAGGACTATTCAGATTTCCAGCTCAGGGACACCAATTTTCGTGGCTCCGCTGTCTGCTGCACCATCCGCGGCATACACATCGATCAGAGAGCGCCCCGGAATGTCAGATTGAGGCGCATGCGGCCGGTCTTTGGGTGCTCGCCGTCCTTCAGCGCTGGAATCCCATGAAAGAAAAGGCGCGACGGTCCGCCCCAAACCGCGACGTCGCCATGACGAAGGGGATATGTGACAACCGGATCGCTTCGCTTCGAGCCGCCGAACTGGAACGTTGCCGGCAGGCCGAGAGACACTGAGACGATGGGCTTGGCGAAGTCACGCTCGTCCTTGTCCTGATGGAGCGACAGCCGGGTTCCCGGTGTGTAGCGGTTGATCAGGCAAGCATCCGGTCGAAAGCCGGGATAGCCTGCTTCGGCGGCCGCCTCGGTCGCGAGCCGGGAAAAACTGTCGGGCATCGCGGGCCAGGGGCGCCGCGTTTCAGGATCGACCGGGTCATAGCGATAGCCGCTCCGGTCCGTCACCCAGCCGGCGGCGCCACAGTTGGTCATAGCCACGGACATGGCGTAGCCTCCCGGGGTGACCATGTTGCGGAAGGGGGATTGCGCCGCGATTTCAGTTATGGCACCCAGAAGCTCATCTTCGACCGGCAGGGCATAACCCCGCAGAAGCAACGCACCATCCCCCATCCTGAGGTGGGACGGTTGGCTGGGATCGGACAGGTCGGCGAACGGATCGTTTATCATCAGGTGTTCTCGTTTTATGATCACGGCCGATCATGCGCGAAAAGGGCACGACGTAGTTCTCCATTGGCAAGATGGTCTTGCCCACCGGCCTTCGCCACTCCCTGGGCGTTCACTCCTTGGGCTGGAGTGCATCATCTGCTATCGGATTCAGTTCTGGAGCGGCTCCTTTTCTGGGAACAAGGCTGTTTTGCGCAAAGACGGAAGGCCATCCTTATGACCCCAGCTATGAGCCATAAACCACGCTATGCACAGGCGGCGGAATTCCTGCGAAACGTGGATGAGGACTGGGCTTGCCTCGTCGATCTGGTCGGCCCCTGCACGCATGACCCAAAAGCCGCGCGAGAGCCCTATGAGGCTCTGGTCCGGGCGATCGCCTATCAGCAGCTGACGGCAAAGGCGGGCGATGCGATCATCGCCCGGCTGAAAGCGCTCCGCCCGGGCTCGTCCTTCCCGACACTGGAACAGATCATCGTCGCTGAGTTCGACGCTCTGCGCGCCTGCGGCTTCTCCGGCAGCAAGATCGCGACGATCAAGGCGATCTCCGAAGGCTCGCTTTCCGGCCTCGTGCCGTCGCGTGCGGCTGCCGCCGGGATGGACGACGAGGATCTCATCCGGCGCATCACCGCCATCAAGGGGATCGGGCGCTGGACGGTGGGAATGCTGCTGATGTACTCGCTGGAGCGCCCCGACATCCTGCCGGTGGACGACTTCGGCGTCCGCGAAAGCTACCGCCTGCTGAAGGGTCTTGGCGAGCAGCTCAAGCCCAGGGATCTGCGCGAGATCGGCAAGGCATGGTCGCCGTACCGGACGGTTGCGTCCTGGTATCTGTGGCGCGTCCCGCGCGAACGAGGGAGGGTGCTGCCGCAGAGCTCTTGAAGGGCAGTTATGCCATACAGCAGCCTCGCCACTTGCGACCGGTGCGTATTCCGCATCTCGCCCTGTTGATCTGTCGGGGAAACAAAAAATGGAAATGCATCATGTCCAAATTTACTGAAAGCCACTGCCTGAGAAGCGGCTTTGCATCCTTCATCACGGCGGCTGTCATGTCCGTGACCGTCTGTTCCGGTGAAGCAGTTGCCGCGGATCTGCCGACCATCGCCATCATCGCCACAGGCGGCACCATCGCCATGAAGATCGATCCGGCGACAAACGCGCCGGTTCCTGCTCTGTCCGGCGAGGACCTGATTGCTGCGGTTCCCAAGCTGAAGGAAATCGCCAATGTGAAGGTGATCGAGTTCAGCAATGTCCCGAGCGACTACATGGGACCAGACCTTTGGCCCGGGCTGGCCAGAAAGGTCGATGAAGTCCTGGCCGATCCCGCCATTGCCGGCGCCATCATATCGCACGGGACGGACACCCTGGATCAGACGGCCTACTTTCTCGATCTGGCCGTCAGGAGCGACAAACCCGTCGTCGCCGTCGGCGCCCAGCGAAACGCCTCCGACTGGGACACCGATGGTCCCAGGAACCTTCTGAATGCCGCTCGGCAGGTGACGACACAGGGCGCCGGCGCGCTGGGCGTCACCATCACGATGAACAACTACATCAATGCCGCCCGCGATGCCCGCAAGACCCACACCAGCAACGTCCAGACATTCAACTCGGGGGATATGGGCTACCTGGGATATGTCGATGAGGATCGCGTGGTATTCTCCCGGGCGCCGCTGAGGCGCCAGCACCTGGATCTGCCCGAGCAACTGCCGCGGGTCGATCTGATCGCGATGCAGGCCGGCAGCGATGGCCGCTACGTCAGGCATGCCGCCGACACGGGGTCCAAGGCAATCGTGATCGAGGCCTACGGCTGGGGCAATCTGAACGACGCCATGTACGACGCGATAGCCTTTGCCCGCGAGAAAGGCGTGATGGTCGTCATCGCAACCAAGGTCTACAACGGGCGAGCACTGCCGGTGTACGGCTTCAAGGGCGGCGGCGCCACCACCAAGAAGCTGGGTGCCGTGTTCGCGGACGACCTGACACCCGACAAGGCCCGGGTTCTGACGATGCTTGCCCTGCCTAAGGCCTCAACCCCTGAAGCCCTCCAGGCCGTTTTCGACAAATAGACCCTGCAGAAAAAGAGCCGCCCGGATCGTTCCGGGCGGCGAGGGAATTCGTTGGGGAGGAGCCATCCATTAGATGACGAAAACATTGTGCGGCCTGAGGGCCGGAATTGCTATGAAGGGCGTCACACGGCTGAGATTTCCAGCATCTTTCCTGGCTATCAGCGACCATGTTCCGAAGTTCATGGTACCGGGGACTTTCCTGAACAGCACTCCGTTCAAAACGACCTTACCCCGCTCAGAAAGAAGACAGCTTCGATTCTTGTGGTTGTATTCAGCGCCTCGCGTACATACTAGGGTCTCTTGCAAACCGGAGTGATTTTGGTGAGAGATGGCCGTGATCATCAGGACGCCCAACGAAGTCAGTCGGCTGGCTCACTGGAAGGTATCGGAAGAGTTCCGGGTCGATTGTCACCCCGGTTACATTGGAAAGCCCTCTTTTGGACAGGAAAGAGTCCTTGGATAC
Source organism: Skermanella aerolata KACC 11604 (assembly GCF_000936425.1). Taxonomy (GTDB): domain Bacteria; phylum Pseudomonadota; class Alphaproteobacteria; order Azospirillales; family Azospirillaceae; genus Skermanella; species Skermanella aerolata. The sequence goes on from NZ_AVFK01000034.1 coordinate 62,298, forward strand.
CCCTAAACTTGGTTCAGAGAGATGGGCTGCGGAACCGAACTCACCCGATAGACCTGTTGGTTAAGGCAAATGCAGTTCGTTATGCGCAAATTGCCATCCCGACTGTTGAGGGACTGAAATCGGGTGGTTATGCCGCGCGATGGCTTTTTGTCACAACTTTTGGGGTTGGGGCGTAATCGGCCACGTACAGCAGCCGACGTCACAATCCAGCGAATGATAAAGGTTACTTTGTGTATGCGCGTACTTCTGGTCTGCAGTCCCTCCGCCGCCAATGACGGTCCGTCACAGGATGATCTGAGGTCGATGTTCCGCCAGGAGGGTATCGAACCGACCTGCCGCCTGATCAGTGAGATCGATCTTTCTGAAGCTCTCCACGACAAACCAGACCTCGTCGTCGCGGTGGGCGGCGACGGGACAGTATCCTCGATCCTGACCCAGATGCCAGGCTGCGGCATACCGGTCGCTGTCCTGCCTCAGGGCACCGCTAATAACATCGCGCGATCGCTTGGGGTCTACGGTTCAGCGCGGCAGATCATCGCAGGCCTGAAAACCGGACATCCGATGGCAGTTGATATCGGCGTGGCGACGGGTGCCTGGGGCAGGCACCGCTTCGTCGAAGGCGTCGGTCTTGGTCTTCTCGTGCAGGCTATGGCGGATATCAATGCCGCCGGAACCGCGGGCGACGAGCAGTTGCGGTCCTGTAGGAAGGAGTTCGCGACGAAACTGATCGAGGAGGAGTGTCACCATTTCGATGTTTCCGTGGATGGACATGATCTTTCAGGTGACTACCTGATCTTCGAGATCATGAACATCGGCTATGTCGGCCCGGTCTTGCCGCTGGCGCGGAAGGCCGATCCCGGTGACGGATTGCTGGATATCGTCTACAGCACCGCGATCCGCCGCGGAGAGATGCTGCAATGGCTCAGCACCGGCCTGAAAGGCTTGGATCCTCCGGTCGAGGTTGTGCGGGGCCGGAAAATCGAAGTCGCTGAAGCAGGCACTGCATTGCGCTTGGGAGACAACTTCTCGTCATCACCAGCCAAGGCCGGCAAAATGGTGGTTGAACTGGAACATGAGCAGGCATCCGTCATCATTCCTTCGACGATTTCTGGGCAGACGTGACTGTCACGCCACCTGAGACTGGTTTCGAATAGCGCACCATATTGCCAGTAAATCCAGTTCACGGTACTGGCGCCTGGCAGTCGCTGAGCATTTTCGCCCAAAGGAATATCCACCATCACCGACCCAGATTCTGAAACGGCTGCCGAGAAGATCGCATACAAGTCGGACCTGATCCGAATCATGCCAGAGGTGCTACGTGACATGGCGGGGGTTCGAACATACCCTGCGGTTATACTTGGTTATACTTGGTTATACTTGCTAATGCTTGCTGGCGAAGAGACGTGCCGGCTCTCTTCAGCGCAATGTCGATGAACCGTCCGCCGGCCATTGGTCGCGGGCGGTTTTTTGCCAACAATCTTACCGTGTTCTGGCAATCCGGCATCTCCTCCATTCCGTGCTAGTCGGGCAGGATTTTCTTTCCAGCCCTGAAAGCGGGAGCGCGCCCAGCCATTGCCGCCTCGCTCTCAAACCAAACAAAGCCCGTCATGTTCCGACCTTTCCGATAGTTCCCGGACGTGCCATCGTCCTTTTCCCAGCGTGAGGATCAGACAGGCGAAATGTCAAAACCGGGTAAATCAGGCGACCCGTCGGGGGCTTGGGTCTTCTTATCGAAAAATCCGGCCAAATCTTCGGGGAGCGAGCTTGAGGATGCCGGCCAGCCGGTCCAGGGCGCCCTCGGCCGAGCGCCAAGCATCTTGGATGCTCCGGTCGTAGACCTTGTGGTACTCGTGAAGGGGCAGGCCGTGGCGATTGTATACCTCGTGGTCCTCGGTCATGAGATGCAGGAGCCCCTCGGCGGCTACCATATCGGGCTGATCCTTGAGCAGTGCTATCTGGTATGTCCCGAGTTCATTGAGAAGGTCGTAAATGGCGTTTCGTGTTTCCGACACGCGATCCGAAAACTCCTGTCCGAGCAGGGCATGGTCTCGCCAGTCCGTCGGCCACCACTCCCTCGGGACCTGCACCGTTCCTATGAAATCCATGGACAGCTTCGTCAGTTCCAAGTGCATGTTGCTTGTTTCGTCGTAGTCATCGAGACGGATGAACTCCCCGAAATACCCCAGACGATCGGAATAATTCATGACAAGGTTCCGCTGCATTTGCCGATAACTGGCGACCGACGCATCAAAGCGCGCTTTCTCAAGGCGGGTCTGGTGCCGGTCGGACGCGATGGCGTCCATGTAGGCAATGACCGCCGCCAGGATCGTCATGTCGGCCGCCACCAGAGCCCCCCTGTATCCCATGTTCATCGCCTCGCGGGACGCTTCCAAGACCATCTCGGCCGACCTGAGCGTAGCCGCGGCCCCGATCTCGGCCGCCCATATCGCGGCATCGGCCTGGACCTCGGCGCTCCGGTACGAGGTCCAGCCGCCAAGGTCGAATTTCGGCTGCTGTTCGATGAACCGCATCATGGTCCGCCCGCGTTCCGTCAAACGAGTATCACGACCGGGGGTAGACCGGGGCGGCGCGGCGTCTGTCAACATGACATATGCTGCGGGGCAGGGCGGAGCCGGACCCGAGCCTTTCTCGGAGCGTCGCCGGTCCGGTCTTCCTGACGGGGAATCCGCCCCATAGGGCGAGGTACATCTTACATTCAAGGCGAAGTGCAACAGGGCTGGCGTCAACCTACCGTGGGGCAGGTAGGGAGGCGAGCTTCGAGGCGAAGACCTCGGCCGGAGTTCGGTAGCCCAGACAGCGGCGTGGAGTTGTGTTGAGCCGTTCGGCAACGTTCGCCAGCGCAGCCGATGAGCGTTGCTCGGCCGCGCTGGTGAGGGGCAGGTGCCGTCGGATGCGTCCGTTGGCGTTCTCCACACCGCCTTTCTGCCAGGGACTGTGAGGATCGCAGAAGTAGCTTTCTGCGGCCTGCAATGTGCGCCAGGCGGCGAACTCGGTATCGCGATCGAAGGTCACGGTCCTGCGCGCCGCCGACGGCAAGGTGCCCAGTGCCACCTCGATCCGCCCCATGACCGGCAAGGACCGTCGATCCGGGTTGGAGAGCAAAATCAGATAACGGCTTTGCCGCTCGACCAGCGTCGTCAGGTTGACTGTTCCGGTGGTGCGGGCAAAGATGACCAGATCTCCTTCCCAGTGCCCGAACACGTCACGGTTCGCCACCTCCACCGGCCGCCGTTCAATGCCACGCTCGGTGGGAAACGGGCCACGGCGCGGCTTTCGGCCGAACCGCTGCCGCCGTCGGCGCCGGGCCAAGGCCAGCATCTCGAACAACCGGCCACGCCGGCCCTCCGGGCCATAAACGAACTGATAGATCGTTTCGTGCGACACCGTCCCAAGTCCGTTCGACACATGCTTGAGCCGACCCGCGATCTGCTGCGGCGACCAGCCGGACCGCAGTTTCGCAACCACATGCTCGCGCAGGTTTCCTCGCCGGGTCAGCTTGGCCTGATGGCCCCGGCGCCGCCGTGCACTGTCGTCGGCCGGCAAACAATAGTACCCGCGGTAGTCCTTGCCCCATCGGTCGCGGAAGCTCGTGTGGTGGAAATTGCGTCCAATCTCCCGATGAACCGTCGAGCGATGTCGCCCCAGACGGCGGGCGATCACGGCCACCGGAACACCGGCGGCGACCAGATCCTGGATCTGACGGCGCTCCGCCAGATCGATGTGCGAGTAGTGCAGTCCCATGCCAGCCCTCGATGTCCAAACCATTGCAAAACAACAAAAGTCGCACTTCAGTTTAGAACTCACCATAAAGTATAAGTATGTTGTATAATGTGAATTCTGGAAAATGAAGGGCTTAGTTGGCCGGGCAGGGCGCTATCCCGGCGGCGGCCGGTCGTGGGTCTAGCCGATCATCCCTCACGCCAATCTCACTGTCACCGATCTCGCCTATTCACGTCGATCCCGAATCGCGAGGTCATTCAACAACCTGTCCAGTTTGTCGTTCATCCTGTCCTGGTTGGCTTTGATCCCGCCAAGGTCCGCGTTGATCCCGTCCAGGCTGTCGCCCATCCTGTCCGCGCTGGCGATCATCCTGTCCAGGCTGGCGTTCATCCCGTCGAAGTTGGCGTCCATCCTGTCGAGGTTGGAGTTCATCCTGTCGAAGGTGCCCGACATCTGATCGAGATCTTGCCCAATCAGCCCCGGGTCGGCCCGGATCAGCTGGAGCTGCCCGCCACCCAACCAGAGCATGGCGATGATCATGCAGGCGCTGACGATCTGTACCGACAGCATGAAGTATGGCACGACCCGCGGCAGAACCCTGTCTCATGTCCGTCCCTGCGCCTCACGACAGCCCGACAGTCACTATGGCACGGCAGGGATGCCCACGCCAGATCTGGTCCCGGGCGTGCCGTTACCTGTTGGGTAATTCAAACGGACGCAGTCAGGCGATCAGCGCCTTCAGCTGATCGCGAACGACGGAATACGTCCTTCCCTTCGGAGCGGACAGGCGCTTGGCCCACTTGTGGACCGTCCCCACGGGTCGGTTCAAGGCCCGGGCCACGGCGGTCACGCGCTCGATCTGGGTGGTGGCGGTCGGTGCGAGGCTTACGCTCACCGCGGCGATCAGGGAACTCAGATATTCGTATTCCCTCAATCGATCATCGCCGAGAACGCAAAGGCGGGTGACGTAGTCCTCGGCAGCCTTTGTATATCTGTGCCTGGTCCAGCCATGGTCGGAAACAGCCTCGAATAATTGGTGTGCCAGGTCACGCTCGGGCTCATCCATCCCATCGATCCAGACATTTTCCCAGAACGATGATCCATCGTCAAAAAAGTACGTTAAATTGCAGTCATCGATATACACTCTTTCAGCGATCACTCTGCCTTCATCTTTCTGAAATGCGGCATCGACCACCAGGGCGATTTCCAGGTCCGGCAGCCCTCTTGCCTCAAGCGATACGCGGACCCAGCAAGACAGGGCTGTATAGATGCTGCGAGAACCGAAGTGTTTACACTGGGTATCGGTCCGCTCGGACTCGTCATAATCTTGATCCCAGACCTTGGAGACCCGGTAACGGCCGTCGCGGACGGCGGCGATGATTTCGGCGATCATGGCTTCGTCGGTCATAATTTCTTCGGTCATGAAGATCTACCCTTTTCCATTTGGAATTTACTTTCGAAAGATAAGGTGTACCTCTTTTGGGTTGAAGATAGCGGACCACCTTTTTCCAGTTGAAATTGATATTCAGATATTGGTTTACAGGTGATCAATCCGTCGAGAGGTTCTACCGAGTCAGCCGCCCGGCCCAGTTGGTGCACCGGAAGCGGCCAAAATCAGCCACGCGGTATCAGGTATGACTTATTTTCCATATAAAACAGCTACTTAGATAGACAGATCGGAATTTTAGCAGCATTAAACTCCGGCCTTCGGTGCCTGTTATGGCCTGGCGTCCCATAATCCAGGTTATCAGACGTCAGACGGTGGAATAACGCGGCGGTTCCGCGTTGGGACACTTCAAGAACGGCTTGGACCGCTGTCGGTTTACCGAGATCAATAGAAAGCGGTATGGACGAGCACATACATGATCTAAACCAGTAGACTTTTTTTACCGAGATCAGTAGAATTTCTGCTTCTGCTAGGAGATGTTTGGCGACATAGGTTACTGAGACTCACAGCTAAATCGGTCGCGTAATGCCGTTGGAACCTGGGTTTTTGAGACGGAGCAAAGGTTTATGAGACTGGCGGCTTGAATATCCGGTGAGCAGACTGTCTTTCCGACGCCACCGATCCGTTCATTCGACCTTTCATATCTCCCAGGATTCTCTACCGCCGCCATAGCTTCCTGCAATGCTGATCTGATTTGAGTGACGCCTAACTGCGTGTCGCGGGTCGATGCTGATTATCATGTCCTGGCAAATCGGCGGTAACGGCGCACCGATCTACCTGTTCAAACACATTGTACAGGTCGCCAAACGATCGTTTCCCGATGACGCATGAAAGTGTACAAAGGGGCGACTTCCACCGCGTTTGGACAAATAAAGTGGCTCTGATCGGCTACGCCCGCGTCTCGACCGAGGACCAGGCGACCTTCAGCCAGCTCGACGACCTCCGGGCCGCCGGCTGTCAGGTCATCTTCGAGGAGAAGGCGTCGGGCGCCAACCGGGCGCGTCCCGAACTGGCCCGGGCGGTGGCCCGGATCGGGCGCGGTGACATCCTGGTGGTCGCCCGGATCGACCGGCTGGCCCGCTCGCTGGTCCACCTGCTCGAGGTGATCGAGCGGGTCGAGGCGGTGGGCGGACACTTCAAGTCGCTGCGCGACCCGATCGACACCTCGACGCCACAGGGCAAGTTCGCCCTCCAGGTGCTCGGCGCCGCAGCCGAGCTGGAGCGCGCCCTGATTCGGGAGCGCACCAAGGCAGGCCTGCGGGCGGCCAAGGCGCGGGGCCGGGTGGGGGGCAATCCTGGCCTACGCCGACGCGACCCGGAGGCGATCCGCAAGCTCTCGGCCCTGCGCGACCGGCAATACATGGCGGAGCTGCTGGCGACCATGGACGCCTGGATGCCCAGGGTGCGCGCGATGCGGCCGGCGAATTCGTGGGGCAAGGTGGCCCGGGCGCTGGGCCGGCTCGGCTCGCCCGACCGTCCCTGGACGGCGGACCGGCTGTCGCGGGCGGTCCGCCGTCTCGTGTCAGAGGGATTGGCTGAGCCGGTCCTGATCGAGCCCGCGCCGCGCAGGCCGCCCAAGGACGACATCCTGCTGGTGATCGCCGGCATCAAAGGCGCCGATCCGGACCTGAGTCTGCGCGCCATAGCGTCGCGCCTGGAGGAGATGCGCATCCGCGCCCCGCGGGGCGGCACGAGCTGGTCGGCCTCGTCGGTCAAGGCGCTGCTCGACCGCGCCAAGCGGTTTGGCCTCGTCACGCCCGCTGACCAGGGGAGTGGGAACCGGCGGAAACCGCTTGGCAAATGAGGTTGGTTGAGGAGGTATGAATGCCTAAAATCCTTGACGCTTGAACCGGGTCAGTGAAGTCGTAAAGGCAATTTTGAAATCGTAAAGGAAAAGGGACACCGACAGTGTGCGATGATCTGGCTGGCTGAAGCGTCGGAACCCGAAGATAGCCTGCAGGACGGCGAAATGATCGTATCGGGTCGGGGCACGGGTCGCATAACCGGCCAATTCACGGGGATCGATATCAAGCTGCTCACCGGGCCTGATCAACCTGCCGTAATGGCGCAAGGCGCAGAGTTGAAGGGCAAAACCCAAACGGTTGTAGGATCGGTGACGGCTGGCGATCACCGCAATGTCTCCTGGATCCAACGTGTAGTGGCGGATCAGGTCAGCTTCAGCCACCGGGAGGGCAGACAGGGAAGTGATCTGGGCGTCAGTAAGCACGCGGCGGCGAGACACGAAGGCATTGTCCCTGTTGAGATACGGACTTCGGGCGGCGCCTCCAAATATCTTTGCGGCGTCATCAAGGCCGCCAGCCAGTCGAGATGAAGGAGGATCGGGAAACGGCATCAGTCCGGTTCGTCGCCGGCGATGGTCTGCTCACAGTATGGGTAGCCCTCTTCCTCGGCAACGGTGAGAACCTTGCGGCTCCTGTCCAGTTTGCCGCTGGCGTCGAAGCCGCAGCCGGCCAGTACCTTGCCGAAGCCGCCGCCACGCGTCCTGGTCTGGATACACATACGGACGGAGCCTCCTCGGGAGACCCTCTTGGCGAATATCTGGGACTCCATCGGCGCCACCAGGTCCTTGCGCGCCTCCCGCAGGCACGCCTGATAGAACGCCGATTTCTGCTCCTTCGTACCGGGATAGGGGACGATAGGCTTCGTCTTGTCGGTCTCGAGCAGCTCGACCACCGGGGAGAACGTCGTGCCGGCCGGCAAATGGAGCTTGTAGTTTTTGTTGATCTCGGGAGGCGTGTAGGAGGTGCAGGCGCCGGCAAGGAGGATCAGGAGCAGCGAACAGCGGGAAGGCCGCATGAAGTCACCGTAAAAAACTGGAAAACTCCGGTGATTCTACCTTGGGGCGGGAGCGAAAACAATATGACATTTTATCTATATTTACCGACGCCTGAAATCCTGCATGTTGATTCCAGCACGGCGGCGTGACCCGCCTGCTACGGAACGACCAGGTTGATCGGGCAGATGCTGCCGGACGCCACCTTCTGCCGGCAATTCGCCAGCGCGCCTCTCATGTCGTTCGCATCGGCCCACGACAGGGCAGCCTTCTCGTTTGCGCCGGCGACTCCGCCGAAGTGAATGCCGGTGAAGAAGACGACAGCCGCGACGGCCATGGCGGCACCCATCCCGATCAGGGCGTCCCGCTTCAGCAGGCGCTCTAACAGTGAAGGCTTGGGCTGCTCCTTAGGAAGAGCCTGCGGAACCTGAGGGCGGGGCTGCTGAGACTGCTGATGGCGACCCTGCTGAAGTTGAGAAGGGTGAGCTCGAGCGGTTTGGATTTGCTGATGGGGTTGCGGAGAGGCGGGAAGCCGTGCCTGCTGTCCAGCGTCGGCAAGGTTTTTATTCCTGATTTCCGCCTCGCTTAGCCTAACCCGCAGAGCGGCGATTTCCGCGTCTTTTCGGTCGATCGTGGCGGCAAACGCCGTCGAGGCGGCAGCGAACTTTTCTATGACGGCCGTATTCGCGGCGAGGTCCGAACTCAATTCGGCCATGGCGGCGAGAACGGATCCGGAGTGTTCCGCCTCCACCTTGTTGCCCAGTACGGCGTCGCGCAGCGAGGCGATAGCCTCCCTGATTTCGGAAAAACCGGAAAGGTCCTGCAGATCCGCCCTGGCTCGCTCTGCGGCGTCTCTGATGGATTGTGGCACGTCCTCTGCCGCTTCCCTGATCCATCCCAGCATGGCCAGAAACACGTGCATGGGGTCGTCGGGCGACAGTCCCATGTTCAGGCACATCTGCCAAATCTCGGATACGCGGGCCTCGGGCATACCCCTGGTGTAGTGCTTGAACAGGTCCAACCTGCCCTGATCGATGTCTGCCATGATGATCTCCCCTGCGTCTATCTCTTACTTCTTGTTGTATGAAAGGCCGAGATAGTCGCCGGCCTGATCGAACTGCGCGTCCAGTCTGTCCATCCACTGAATGACCCTTGACCTGTCCAGCAGGCGGAGCCTGGCATCCCGGCGCGCGTCCTCGAACCGGAGATGAAGCGCCTGAAGTATTGCAACGACATGCTGGGAGAGCGCCGGCATCGAAATGACCTTGCCGCCTCTCTTCAGAAGCACAGCCTTCTTGTTGCCTCCAACTTTCTCCCCGCCTATCACTCCACCGTCCCACAGGGCAAAGTCGCCTGGGTACTGCTCGAAAAACAGATTTTTCACGGCGACGTAATCAACCATGTCGCCAAACATGTCCAGCACTTCGCCAAGGGAGATGACGCTCTTCTCGTGATTCGTGATGGCGACGACGAAAGTGACTGCGTATCCGTACTGTTCGAAGTGTCGAACGAATCCTTCTCCTCGAGTAGCGCCCTCGTTGCTGATCGAGTCCAACAGCCGGCCCATCTGGCCACCAGGGATGTCAAACAACAGGACGCTGGCACCCGTCATTGGAGCTTCGTAGATGAACTTGCGCTGAGCAGGGTGAAGGATATCGAGCGGCATAACGCCTCTGAGGGGATCCTGTTCGGTCCTTATTACACCGTCAGGGTAACGCTCGCCGTAGACTTGAACAAGAGAACCATTGCCGCCATCGCAATCGAATGCGCCGCTAGAGCGACCTTCGCGACGATGACGCCCAAGAAGGGCTCTAACCAAATACGACTTCCCCGTTCCGCCGGCGGATATGAAGAATATCGCGCGCTTGCGGTGCCTGTTTCTGCCCCTCCCTGGCTTGCCTGCTACGGTGGTATTCATGATCAGAGATTCTCTGGCGAGTTTTTGTTAAGGTTGGCAATGAGGTCCGCATCCGGGGCGCCCGGTTTATAAGTCGGCTTGTAATCCGCATCGTCGCTGATGAACTCCTGCGATTTCTTCCATGCGGCAAACAACTCCATCTCATTCGGATCGATAAGCATGGCGTTGACCGAACGGATAGTCTCGCCGGGTTTGGTGGGCATGAACACGCCGGTGCCGCCACCTGTCAAAACGGCGATCGCCTGAATGATGTTTTTAACCTTTTCATGGTCCATGGTTTCCAGCGGAGCACATGCCTCGCGCATGGCAGGGCCGAGCTTTTCCGGCATGTAGATGTAGCTTTTGGCTAAGCCGAGCTTGGCCTTCTCCTGGCGCATCTTCTCCAGCCGATCTTTATTCTTTTTCCGAATCAGGTCTCTTGCCTTCTCTCTGGCGATATGCTCTTCCTCGATTTTTCTCAGGCGCTCTATCTCGGAAGCAGTAGGCTTGCGCGCGGCGGTCATGGCTTAAGTCCCATCAAGGTTGGAGTATTTTGCTCAGTGGTCATCTGTTCCTTTTCACGTAAGGAACAAGAATAATATTTTTCCTTACACATTCCTTACGCGTTCCTTACGTGCTCCTTTTGTGTAATTGCTCACGGTATTGGCGGGTTTTGAGCAGTCAGGCGACGGCGA
>NZ_AVFK01000035.1 GCF_000936425.1 Skermanella aerolata KACC 11604
CCCGCAACCAAATCAGCCCGTCCAGGCCACAAGCCCGGACGGGCTTTTTGCTGTCCGGAACTCGCCAGTGGAAGCATCGAATGCTAGGTTCGTCAGGGCGAAGCTCGGCTTGATGAACTTCGATCGATTGACAGTGGGGGAGGGGACCTTGGCGATGCGCGGATGGATCATGGCATTGGGACTGCTTGCAATGATCGGCCTGACCGGTCAGGCCGAAGCCCATGCCAAACTCAGGGAGGCATCGCCGGCCGAAGGTATCGTCAAATCAGCGCCCGCCGAAGTGATCGTTACCTTCACCGAAGCGCTCGAGCCCAAGTTCAGCAAGATCGAAGTCACTGACTCCAAGGGGCAGCGGGTCGACCAAGGCACCGCGCAAGCTGTGCCGGGCGAACCCGCCCGGCTGGCCGTCGCTCTAAAGCCGTTGGCTGCCGGAACATACAAGGTTACATGGCGCGTCGTTTCCGTCGATACCCACCGGAGCGAAGGCTCGTACCAGTTTACCGTCGCTCCTTGAGCGTTCCGGCATGAGCTTGGAAACAGCGGACTGGGTCCGGGCGGTCGAGCGCGGCCTCCATCTGGCGGCGTCGTTCTCGGTATTCGGCGTGATCCTGTTCCGCACGGTGCTGGCACATCCCGTCGTCGATCACCTGACGGACGAAGCCGCCGAACGCTTCGACCGCGCCTGTCGCGGGCTGGTCTGGTTCAGCGCGGAAGTCGCACTCTTCGCCGCGGTCGCATGGCTGCTGATGCAAAGCGCCTACATGGCGCAATCCGATACGGTCGGCGGCACGTTCGAAGTCATTCCCACCGTTCTATTCGGAACGACGTTCGGCCAGCTCCTGCTGTTTCGCCTATTGTTGCTGGGTGCCGCCGTCGCGCTGTTCCGGCTGTACCGCCATGGCGGGCGGATATGGTCCTTCCTGTTCGCGGGCGCCAGCGTGGCGCTTCATGCCGGGACGGGCCATGGGGCCGCGATGGAGGGCGGAGCCGGCTTGCTGCTGACGGCGGCACTGGCCTTGCACCTGATGGCAGCCAGTGCTTGGCTCGGCAGTCTCGCGCCGCTGTTCCTGCTGCTTCGCGACGCGCCGGGGGAAGCTGCCGACATGGCAAGGCGTCGGTTCGCTCCGTTCGGCCTTGCTTGCGTTGTGACGCTGGCCCTCACCGCCCTGTTCCAGGGGCAGACGATCATCGGAAGCTGGCCGGACCTGTTCGGAACCGAATACGGCCTGTGGGCCATCGCCAAGACAGTGCTGTTCGCCCTGCTTCTGGCCTTCGCCGCTGCCAACCAGTTCCTTCTGTCCCAAGCCGGCCTCCGCATCAGCATCGCCCTCGAGACGACGGCCGGCCTGCTGGTCGTCCTCGCGGCTTCCATCCTGGTCAATCTGCCGCCGCCCATGCACGGCTGACCGGACGAACAACCTCAGCCGAAGACCACGGTGCAGTCACCGTTGATGAAGACCCGCCGCTCGACATGGAGCTTCACGGCCCTCGCCAGCACGACGCTTTCGATGTCGCGGCCGATGGCGGTGTAGTCTTCCGCCGACATGGCGTGGCTTACCCGTGACAGGTCCTGCTCGATGATCGGCCCCTCGTCCAGGTCGGGCGTCACGTAATGCGCGGTCGCCCCGATCAGCTTGACGCCTCTCCTATGCGCCTGATGATACGGCTTGGCGCCCTTGAAACTGGGCAGGAACGAGTGGTGGATGTTGATCGCCCGCCCGGCCAGCCGGCGGCACAGATCGTCCGACCAGACCTGCATATAGCGGGCGAGCACGACGAGATCGACCCGCTCCGCCTCGACCAGTTCCAGCAGCCGGCCTTCCTGCTCGGCCTTGGTGTCGCGGGTTACCGGCAGATAGTGGAACGGCAAGCCGTGGCCGGCCGTGAAGGCCTCGAAGTCCCGGTGGTTGGATGCGATGCCGACGATCTCGACCGGCAGCGCGCCGATGCTGTAGCGGTAGAGCAGGTCGTTGAGGCAATGGCCGAACCGCGACACCATGATCAGCAGGCGCGGTTTCTCGGCCGGGTTCCAGACGTTCCATTCCATCGCGAAGCGAGCCGCGATTGGCTCGAACGCCTGACGCAGTCCGCCCGCGTTGCCTTCTCCGGCTTCAGTCTCACACGACAGCCGCATGAAGAAGCGCTGGCGGTCGCGGTCCACGAACTGGGCGCTCTCGATGATGTTCCAGCCGCGCTCCGACAGACATGTCGAGACCGCCGCGACGATGCCGGTCGTGCTGGGGCAGGCTAGGGTGATGATGACTTGCCGTGGGCTGCCGCTGTCCATGCCGGGAAGCTCCGCTTTCCTGTCGATTGCCGGGAAACCCAGCATGGACGAAGCGCCTGTCCCCGACTTTCCCGACGGCGACAGACCGCGCCGCAGACGGAACGGTTTACGCCGGTCTTTCCTTGATCAGCGACGGCACCGAGGCCAGCGGGCAGCCGAACTCCTCGTCGCGGTCGAGGGCCGCCGCAAGTTCCTCCACCTGATCGCGCCCGACGCACAAGACCTTGCCCCGGAACCGGCGTCGCCATCCGGGGAAGTCGGGTCCCAGCAACCCGTCGCGCACCATGCCGAGGGTATCGACGGCATGGCAGGGGCAGGCGCCGGATTTGACCAGGATCAGGCGCTCCGCCCGCAACTCCACCGCCAGCCAGGCGGCCAAGCTGTCGGAACTCATGTCCCAGTCGTCGACCAGATCCGGCCGCTCCCGGACCAGACCACCCGGCATCCAGACGCTGGCCCGCTCGGCGGCGGCGTTCGCCCAGATCGCGTTGAAGTCAGGAGCTGTCGCGATGTCGGAGCGGATGCCGTGGAGCAGCAGGGCGTGGCTGTCCATCCCCAGCAGCACCATCCGCCGGACGATCGCGGGAGGCAGCCGCCACATGTCCTCCGCCTCGTGGACCGTTTCTGCGAAGGGACCGCCGGTCGGCACGATCACCGTAGGGGCCTTGGCCGCCAGCCGGCCCGCCAGGGTGAGCCAGTCCGCCATCGCCACCCAGTCGGCAAGGTTGCCGCCAATCTGGATGACGCAGGCGCCGGCCTTGACGGCGGCGGCGGTTTCAGTCGGGTCGAAAACAGAGTCCATGGCTGAAATCCGGTGGGGAACGGTCGTCGAACACCCTGGTTGACCATTGTTTAGGCGTCGGCGCAAGGCAAAGCGCGTCTTTTTGCGACATTTCCCGCTCCCTGAACCGGCTTTTTGCCGTAAACCCGACGATCAGGAGAGCTTCAGGTGCTTCCGGACCGCAGCAAGACCTTCCTTGCCGTCCACCGTGGTAACGCCGGCCAGCCAGGTTTCCAGCACCTTCGGGTTGGCCTTCAGCCAAGCCGTCGCTGCCGTCTCCGGCTGCTGCTTGTCGTCGATGATGGAGGTCATGACCTCGTTCTCCATGTTCAGGTCGAACACGAGGTTCTCCAGGAACTTGCCGACATTCGGACAGGTCTGGCGATAGCCGGTGGGAACGTTGGTGTAGACGGTGGCTCCGCCCAGGTTCGGCCCGAACCACTCGTCGCCGCCGGTCAGGTAGGTCATGTCGATCGACTTGTTCATCGGGTGCGGTTCCCAGCCCAGGAAGACCGCCCACTGCTTCGACCGCGCCGCCCGCTTGATCTGGCTCAGCATGCCGGCCTCGCTGGATTCGACCAGCTTGAAGTCCTTCAGGCCGAAGGCATCGCCCTTGATCATGTTGTCGATGATCACGTTGCCGTCGTTGCCGGCCTCGATCCCGTAGATCTTGCCGTCGAGCTTGTCCTTGAACTTCGCGATGTCGGAGAAGTCGCGCAGACCGCCCTCGGCAACATAGGTCGGGACCGCCAGGGTGTACTTGGCGCCTTCCAGGTTGGCGCGCACGACTTCGATCGACTTGTCGTCGATATAGGGCCGGATGAAGGTCTCCATCGTCGGCATCCAGTTACCGAGGAACACGTCGATGTCCTTCTTCTTCAGCCCGAGGAAGACGACCGGTACAGAGGCGATCTGGGTCGTCGTCTTATAGCCGAGGCCCTGAAGCACGACCGACGCCGTCCCGGTCGTAGCCGCGATGTCGCTCCAGCCAACGTCGCCGAAGCGGACCGTCTTACAGGACTCGGCCTCCGCCGCGGCGGCCGTGCCGACACCCGCCGTCATCAAGGCCGCCGCGGAAACCGTCAGCGCCAATGCCAGCGACCGGGCGATTGTGGTGAATTTCGACCTGGGGCTTTTTGTCTGCATCACGTGTCTCCCTGAAGGTTATGCCCATGATGCCGACCAGACATATCTTATTTCGATTGAACGTCCAATTAAAAAAAGATACCCTCCCCATTCGAGAAAACCAAATGGTGAGGAACAACGCATGCCGAAAGTCGGAATGGAGCCGATCCGGCGGCAGCAACTGATCGAAGCAACGATAACGTCGATCAGCCGCTATGGCTATGCTGACGCCACGATATCCCGGATCAGCAAGGAGGCTGGGGTATCGACCGGTATCGTCCACCACTATTTCGGCAGCAAGGACGATCTCCTTGAAGCGACGATGCGGACACTGCTCCAGCAGTTGCGCCAGGACATGGTGGACCGGCTGGCGACGGCAACCACGCCGGAACAGCGGCTCTACGCGATCATCGACGGCAACTTCGCCGACACGCAGTTCGACCGCCCCGTGATCGTGGCATGGCTGGCTTTCTGGGCGCAGGTGCCCCACGTGCCGGAACTCGCCCGCCTCCAGCGCGTCAACGCCCGCCGTCTCCGATCCAACCTGTTGCATGAACTGCGGAAACTGGTGCCGGTCGCCCTCGCGGTCGAAACCGCCACAGGACTGGCGGCGCTGATCGACGGCTTGTGGCTGCGGGCCTCGCTCGACGGTGTCGAGAACGCCGCGGTGGCCCGCGCCATCGTCCGCAGCTACCTCGCCAGCCAGTTGAAGAACCACTTGGAGCCGACCCACTAAAAAGCGCCTGCCTATTTTTTGTTGGACGGTCAGTCAATGATTTTGGTTGATCGTCCAATATAAAATGTTTACATGGGTATGACCGACTGTACCGGTTCGTCTATTCATGAGGAGGCCGCCATGGCAAAGTTCGGACAGCAGGGGCTCTACATCCACGGCCGCCCCGCATCAGCCGACAGTGCCGAGACCTTCTCCACCGTCAATCCGGCGACCGGCGAAATCCTGGCCGACGTGCAGCAGGCCTCTCCGGCCGATATCGACCGCGCGGTAGCTAGTGCCCAGGAGGGCCAGCGCGTATGGGCCGGGTTCACCGCCATGCAGCGCTCCCGCGTCCTGCGCCGGGCCGTGGAAATCCTGCGTTCCCGCAACGACGAGCTGGCCGAGCTGGAGACGCTGGACACCGGCAAGCCGCTCAGCGAGACGCAGTTCGTCGATATCGTCACCGGTGCCGACGTGCTGGAATATTACGCCGGTCTCGCCCCGTCGATCGAAGGCCAGCAGATTCCCCTGCGGCCCTCGTCCTTCGTCTATACGCGGCGGGAGCCGCTGGGCGTGGTCGCCGGCATCGGCGCCTGGAACTACCCGATCCAGATCGCCCTGTGGAAGTCGGCTCCGGCGCTTGCCGCCGGCAACGCGATGATCTTCAAGCCCAGCGAAGTGACTCCCCTCAGCGTCCTGAAGCTGGCGGAGATCTACACCGAAGCCGGTTTGCCCGACGGCGTCTTCAACGTCGTCCAGGGCGATGGCCGCGTGGGCGCGATGCTGGCCGAGCATCCCGGCATCGAGAAAGTGTCCTTCACCGGTGGCGTCGAAACAGGCCGCAAGGTGATGGCTTCGGCCGGCGGTTCGTCGCTGAAGGAAGTGACGATGGAGCTGGGCGGCAAGTCGCCGCTGATCGTCTTCGCCGACGCCGACCTCGACCGTGCCGCCGACATCGCGATGATGGCCAACTTCTACAGCTCCGGTCAGGTCTGCACCAACGGCACCCGCGTCTTCGTCCACAGCTCGGTCATGCCCGATATCGAAGCAAGGCTGCTGGAGCGGGTGAAGCGCATCCGCCTCGGCGATCCGCTGGACCCGGAGACCAATTTCGGCCCGCTCTCCAGCTTCGGCCACATGGAAAAGGTGCTCCGCTACATGGCGCTGGGCCGCGAGCAGGGCGCCCGGCTGCTGGCCGGCGGCAACCGCGTCCAGCAGGTCCCCTTCGACAAGGGCGCCTTCGTCGAGCCGACGATCTTCACCGATTGCCGCGACGATATGGCGATCGTGCGTGAGGAAATCTTCGGTCCGGTCATTAGCCTGCTGACCTTCGACACAGAAGAGGAGGTGATCCGCCGCGCCAACGCCACCTCCTACGGCCTCGCCGCCGGTCTGGTGACGGAGAGCCTGACCACCGCGCACCGGGTGATTCACCAGCTCGAAGCCGGCATCTGCTGGATCAACAGCTGGGGCGAGTCCCCGGCGGAAATGCCGGTCGGCGGCTACAAGCAGTCCGGCATCGGCCGCGAGAACGGCACCAGCACGCTGGAGCACTACACCAGGATCAAGTCGATCCAAGTCGAATTGGGGGCTTTCCAGTCCGTTTTCTAATAAGCCGCCTTCCAGTCTTTTGAACGCCCAGGGTTTCCAGGAGGAATTGAACTCATGACCACCATCAAGGAGTTCGACTACATCATCGTCGGCGCCGGTTCGGCCGGCAATGTCCTGGCTGCCCGGCTGACCGAGGACGAAGGCGTCAGCGTCCTGCTGCTGGAGGCCGGCGGTCCCGACTACCGCCTGGATTTTCGTACCCAGATGCCGGCAGCATTGGCCTTTCCGCTCCAGGGCCGGCGCTACAATTGGGCCTTCCTGACGGATCCCGAGCCCCACATGAACAACCGCCGCATGGAATGCGGGCGGGGCAAGGGGCTTGGCGGCTCCTCGCTGATCAACGGCATGTGTTACATCCGGGGAAATGCGCTGGACTACGACAACTGGGCCAATGAGTTCGGCCTCGACGGCTGGAGCTACCGCGACTGCCTGCCCTATTTCAAGAAGGCGGAAAGCCGCGATATCGGCCCCAACGAGTATCACGGCGGCGATGGTCCGGTCAGCGTCGCCACCCCGAAGAACCACAACAACCCGCTGTACCACGCCATGATCGAGGCGGGCGTCCAGGCCGGCTATCCGCACACCGACGACCTGAACGGCTACCAGCAGGAAGGCTTCGGTCCGATGGACCGGACCGTCACGCCGAACGGCCGCCGCGCCAGCACGGCTCGGGGATATCTCGACATGGCGAAGGGCCGGTCCGGCCTGACCATCGTCACCCACGCGCTGACCGACCGCATCCTGTTCGACGGTAAGCGCGCCATCGGCGTCGCCTATCTGCACAAGGACGAGCCGGTCACGGCGCATGCCCGCCGGGAAGTGCTGGTCTGCGCCGGCGCTATCGCGTCGCCCGCAATCCTCCAGCGCTCCGGCCTTGGTGCTTCCACGCTGCTGAACGAGCTGGGCGTCGCTCAGGTGGCCGACATCCCCGGCGTCGGCGCCAATCTCCAGGATCACCTGGAGATGTACCTGCAATATGAATGCACCCAGCCGGTCTCCCTGTATCCGGCGCTGAAATGGTACAACCAGCCGGCCATCGGGGCGGAGTGGCTGTTCATGGGCACCGGTACGGGAGCCAGCAACCAGTTCGAGGCGGGCGGCTTCATCCGGTCGGACGAGAGCTTCGCGTGGCCGAACATCCAGTACCATTTCCTGCCGGTCGCGATTAACTACAACGGCAGCAACGCGGTCGAAGCCCACGGCTTCCAGGCCCATGTCGGGTCGATGCGCTCGCCCAGCCGGGGCCGCATCCGCGCCAAGTCCAGGGACCCGCGCGAAGCACCCAGCATCCTGTTCAACTACATGTCCGAGACCCAGGACTGGCAGGAGTTCCGCGCCGGCATCCGGATCACCCGCGAGATCATCCAGCAGAAGGCGCTGGATCCCTATCGCGGGCGGGAAATCAGCCCAGGCGTCGATTTCCAGTCCGATGCCCAGCTGGACGAGTTCGTCCGCCAGCATGGCGAGACGGCGTACCATCCGTCCTGCTCCTGCCGGATGGGCACCGACGACATGGCCGTGGTCGATGGTCACGGCAAGGTGCATGGCGTGGAAGCGCTGCGGGTGATCGACGCGTCGATCATGCCGCTGATCACCACCGGCAACCTCAACGCCCCGACCATCATGATGGCGGAGAAGCTGGCCGACGCGATCCGGGAACGCGACCCGCTGGCGCGGGCCGACGTGCCTTACTTCGTCGCCGGCAACACCCCGGCGCGGCGTCAGGGCGAGCTGCCGGCCTATCGTTCGGCAGGCTGATCGCAGCGCTTTCGGATGAGGCTTGCGGCGGCCCTTGCTTTTGAGACGCACTGAAGATGAATGTTCCGAGACAGAAGTAATCGGTGATCCACACGCACTAGAAAGGTCTCTCGTTCCATGGGCCAAGTCGTGAGCACGCCTGAGACTGTGGGGTTCCTGCTGGTTCCCCGGTTTTCGATGATCGCGTTCACGGCGGCCCTGGAGCCGCTTCGGCTGGCCAACCACATCAGCGGCCGGCAACTCTATCGCTGGGTGCTGCTTTCGCCCGAAGGCGGAGCGGGGGAGGCCAGTTGCGGCCTTCGCATCGCGGTGGACAGCGCGATGGACGCGGCCCCTTCGCTTCCGACGCTCATCGTGTGCAGCGGCGTCGACGGGCACTGGTACGACGACCGCCGCGTCCTGTCCTGGCTGCGCCGCCGGGCGGCGGAGGGCGTCGAGCTGGGATCGGTCTGCACCGCCAGCCACATCCTTGCCCGCGCCGGGCTGCTCAACGGCTACCGCTGCACGATCCACTGGGAAAACCTCGCGGGCTTCGCCGAGACCTATCCGGAGATCGAGGCGACCGGCGAGCTGTTCAACATCGACCGCAACCGCTTCACCTGCGCCGGCGGCACCGCCGCGATGGACATGATGCTCTACCGCATCGCCAGCACCCACGGCGAGAAGCTGGCGGTGTCCATCGCCGAACAGCTCCTGCACGACAAGATCCGCCAGGGCTCGGTGCGCCAGCACGTCGCGATCCAGCCCAATCCTGGCATCGACCGAGAGGAGTTGGCCGCGGCCGTCAAGCTGATGCAGGAGAACATCGAGGAGCCGCTCGACCTGCTCGCCCTGTCGGCCCAGCTCGGCCAGTCGCGCCGCA
The DNA here is from genome assembly GCF_000936425.1 of Skermanella aerolata KACC 11604. GTDB lineage: Bacteria > Pseudomonadota > Alphaproteobacteria > Azospirillales > Azospirillaceae > Skermanella > Skermanella aerolata. The sequence continues at coordinate 9,140 of NZ_AVFK01000035.1, forward strand.
ACGTCGAGCGGCTGTTTCGCAAGTTCATGAACTGCTCGCCCGCCCGCTACTACCTGGGTCTCCGGCTCCAGCGGGCGCGCCAGCTTCTCTGCCAGACCAAGATGTCGGTAATGGAGGTGGCGATAAGCTGCGGCTTCGTCTCCGCGACCCATTTCAGCAAATGCTACCGCGACTACTTCGGCGTGGCCCCGCGCAATGACCAGAGCAGCCACCGGGTCCGCCACCTGATCGAGCCGGTCCGGCAGATGGCAGGGGTCAAATGAACGCGATGTGGGACCGCAGCCCCGACTATGGCCACGACCACAGCCAGGGGCGCGCCGGCCTCTCGGTCGGGTTCATCCTGACCAACAACTTCACGCTGACGGCGCTGTCCACCTTCATGGACGCATTGCGGCTGGCCGCCGACGACGGCGACGGCAGCCGGCAGATCCGCTGCCGCTGGACCATCATGGGATCGTCCGCCGAACCGGTCAGGTCGAGCTGCGGCATCCCGGTCGCCCGCTGGGAACCGTTCCAGGACCCGCGCCAGTTCGACTACATCGTCGTGGTCGGCGGCCTGCTCCACGCCGGCCCCCAACTGGACGCCCAATCGGTCGACTATCTGCGCTCGGCGGCATCCCGAGGTGTCGGGCTGGTAGGGGTCTGCACCGGCAGCTTCGTCCTCAGCCGGATCGGCCTGATGCGCGGCCGGCGCTGCTGCGTGAGCTGGTATCATCACCGCGACTACTTGGAGGAGTTCCCCGACCATGAGCCGGTCGCCGACCAGCTCTACGTGGTAGACCGCGACCGCATCACCTGCGCCGGCGGGGCCGGCGTCGCCGATCTGGCGGCCTTCCTGATCGAGCGCCATCTGGGCGCCGCCTGTGCCCAGAAGACGATGCATATTTTGCTGATCGATAAGGCGCGGCCACCGGGACAGAGCCAGCCTCAGCCGCCGACCTCCAGTGAGCCGGGGGGAGGGGCGATCGTCAACGATCGCGTCCGCCGGGCATTGCTGCTCATGGAGCAGAACCTCAGCCCGCCCTTGTCGGTCGAGCAGATCGCCCGAAGACTCAGCGTCAGCACCCGGCAGTTCGAGCGGCTGTTCCGCGAAGCGACCGGCATGAACCCGACCGGCTTCTACCGAATCCTGCGCCTGCGCTACGGCCATTGGCTGCTGCGCAATTCGGCGCGCTCGGTCACGTCGATAGCGCTGGAGACCGGTTTCGCCGACTGTGCTCATTTTTCCCGCCAGTTCCGCGAGGTCTACGGCATCAGCCCATCCGAACTCCGCCGCGGCGGCCCGCCGCCGGAACCTGCCGCCTTGACGGAAGGCTTGAGCGCCGTGGAGGCACTGGCGCTGGACCGCGATCTGGTGCCGCCGGACCGGCGCTTGTTCGAGTAGCCGCCCGATCCGGGCGCAACGTCAATCCCCAGCGCCAAGCTGTGGAACCCGGAACAATTGATGCCGGTCCTGTTTTTCCCAAGCAGGACCGGAAACAGGAGAGGTGCGTGCAAAAAATGACAAGTCGGCCGAACATACTGATATTGATGGCGGATCAGCTTACCCCCGGCGTGCTCGCGGCCTATGGCGGCGGACCTGCCAAGACGCCGAATATCGATGCGCTGGCGGCCGGCGGCGTCACCTTCGAGTCCGCCTACTGCAACAGCCCGCTCTGCGCGCCGTCCCGCTACGTCTTCATGTCGGGACGGCTGCCGTCGGCCATCGGCGCCTACGACAACTCGGCCGAGTTCCCGTCGGACGTTCCGACTTTCGCGCATTACCTGCGCCATGCCGGCTATCAAACCATCCTGGCCGGCAAGATGCATTTCTGCGGGCCGGATCAGCTTCACGGTTTCGAGCAGCGGCTGACGACCGACATCTACCCGGCGGATTTCGGCTGGACGCCGGATTGGGACAGGTTCGGCCACCGTCCCTCCTGGTACCACAACATGAGTTCGGTCACCGATGCCGGGCTATGCGTGCGGACCAACCAGATCGACTTCGACGAGGAGGTGGCCTTCGCCTCCCGCCAAAAGCTCTACGACATCGCCCGCGGGCGCGACGAGCGGCCGTTCTGCATGGTGGTGTCGATGACCCACCCGCACGATCCCTACGCCATCACGCGGGAATACTGGGACCGCTACGGCGACGACGAAATAGAGCTTCCCCGCGTCAGCATCCCGCACGACCGGTACGATCCCCACTCGCTCCGGCTCCGCCATGTCAGCGACATGGACAATGCGGAGATCACCGAACAGCATATCCGAACCGCGCGCCGAGCCTATTACGGTGCCGTCTCCTTCATCGACGATCAGATCGGCCGGGTGCTCCAGGCGCTGCGCGATACCGGGCAGGAAGACAACACCATCGTCGTTCTGCTGTCCGACCATGGCGAGATGCTGGGCGAACGCGGGCTCTGGTACAAGATGAGCTTCTTCGAGCCGGCCTGCCGCATCCCGCTGATCGTCCACGCGCCGAAGCACTTCGCGGCGCACCGGGTAGCCGCCTCGGTATCGTCGGTCGATCTGCTGCCGACGCTGGCGGAACTGGCCCATGACGGCAACTCGCCGGACTATGCAACCGCTATCGAGGGCCGCAGCCTGCTGCCGCATCTCCAGGGCACCGGCGGGCACGACGAGGTGATCGGCGAATATCTGGCGGAGGGAGCCATCGCCCCCATCGTCATGATCCGGCGCGGAGCCGAGAAGTTCATCCACTCGCCGGTTGATCCCGATCAGTTGTACGACCTTGGCGACGACCCGGACGAACTGGTCAATCTCGCGGCGGTCCCGGCTGCGGCGGAAACGGTTGCGGCCTACCGGTCGGAGATCGCCCGGCGCTGGGACCTGGAGGCATTACGCGCCTACGTGGTGGCGAGCCAGCGCCGCCGCCGGCTGGTGTTCGAAGCGCTGACCAGAGGCGGTCGCCATTCCTGGGACCACCAGCCGCCGCACAATGCGGCAGAGAAGTACATGCGCAACCACATCGACCTCGACGACCTGGAGGCGATGGCACGCTTTCCAGCGGTGCGGCGGGGTTCGACAACGACGGCTTAACAAGGGGAACAGACCGATGAAGGCATCCAGACTTGCGGCGGGCATCGCTACCGGCGGGCTTATGGGATTGCTGCTGCTAGGCTCATCCGCGCAGGCGGCCGATCCCGAGGCGTGCCAGACGGTACGCATGTCCGACCCTGGCTGGACCGACATCACGGCGACCAACGCCGTCGCCGGCCTGTTGCTGAAGGGCTTGGGCTATCAGCAGAAGGTCGAGACGGTGGCGGTGCCGATCACCTTCCAGGGACTGAAGAACGGCCAGATCGACGTCTTCCTCGGCAACTGGATGCCGGCGCAGAGCCATCTGGCGAAGCCGCTCCTGGAGAACAAGGAAGCCGACCTGATCCGGGCCAACCTGGAGAACGCCAAGTTCACGCTAGCCGTGCCGAACTACGTGGCGGAGGGCGGTGTCCGCAGCTTCGCCGACCTTGGCCGCTTCCCCGACAAGTTCGAACGCAAGATCTACGGCATCGATCCCGGCGCTCCCGCCAACACCAATATCGACCGAATGATCAAGGAGAAGGCCTTCGACCTCGGCAACTGGGAACTGGTGCCGTCGAGCGAGCAGGGCATGCTGGCCCAGGTCAACCGCAAGTCCCGGCGGGAGGACTGGATCGTCTTCCTGGCCTGGGAGCCGCATCCCATGAACAAGAAGTTCAACATCACGTACTTGAGCGGCGGTGACGAGTATTTTGGCGCCAACTACGGCGGCACGACGATCAACACGCTGGCCCGGCGCGGCTACACCGAGCAGTGCCCGAATGCCGGCAAGCTGTTCAGCCAGCTCGTCTTCAGCACCGAGATGGAAAACGCCATCATGGAAGGCATCGAGGACAAGCGTCAGGATGCCGCCGTCGCGGCCACGGAATACCTGAAGGCCAATCCCCAGCCGATCGCGGCTTGGCTGGACGGTGTCACCACCTTCACCGGCGAACCGGGTCTCCCGGCGGTCCGCAAGGCGCTGAAGCTGGACTGATGCCAGCGGCATTGAAGCGTGACTGGTCTGGAACGTTAAATGTCGGGCTGAAGAGGCCCGACCTACGTCAGCGTGTTTTCGTAGGTCGGGCCTCTTCAGCCCGACATCGCTGGAACGCCGGTTTCAGCCGACAGGCTCCAGCAGCCGGCTGACGGCGTCGATGACTTCCTGGGGGGCGAAGGGTTTGCGCAGGGTGGCGCTGGCGCCGAACTGCTCGGCGTGGCGGAGGAAGTCGCAGTTGCCGAGCCGTCCGCCGCCCGAGATGGCGACGATCGGCAGCGCCGGGCGGGCGCGGTGCAGTTCGCGGATGGTTTCGATGCCTTCCTTCGTCGGCATCAGGATATCGCAGATCACCAGATCGGGAGTGGACTGGGCGACGGCCTCGAGACCTTGTTCGCCGTTCGTCGCTTCCACGACGGTATAGCCGGCGCGTGTCAGGATCCGGGACAGCGTGACGCGCACCAGCATCTCATCGTCGATCAGCACAATGCTCTTCTTCGTCATCTCGCCTCTGCGTAACTCTCGGTCAGGAGGCATTCTGCGGCATATTCCTTTCCATACTGTAACTAAACATTGCAGCAATGATTCTGTTCAGCCGCCTTTAGAAGACTGTTAGATAAAATCACAGAGTTTCGGATTTTCAGCTTCCGCGCTGGAAGCGTGTGTTTCGGCAATGGGCAATGCCACCTCGAAGACCGTCCCGGCATCCGAGTTGCTGCGGACGTCGATCCTGCCGCCATGTCCCATGACGATCCCGTGGACCACGGCCAGTCCAAGGCCCGTCCCTTCGCCGACCGGCTTCGTCGTGAAGAACGGTTCGAAGATCCGTGCCCGGGTAGCCTCATCCATGCCGTTGCCCGTGTCCGCCACGGACAGCAGCGCCTCGTCGCCGATCCGTGCCACGGAAATGACGATGGCGCCTGGACAATCGCCGATCGCCTGGGCGGCATTGGTCACCAGATTGACGATCACCTGCTGCAACTGGGACGGATCGGCCATGACGATGGCTCCGAGCGTGGCGCTACATTCGACCCTGATGGCGGGCGGCAGCGCCCGTCGCAGCAGGTCCCAGGTGCTGGAAACGATCCGGCCGACATCGACGGCATGGCGCGTCGGGGCTTCCTTGCGGCTGAAAGCCAGGATCTGGCGGACGAGGTCGCGGGCGCGGACGGCGCCCCCCACGACCACTTCCAGATCGGCACGGTCCCTGCTTCCGGCGGGAAGGTTTTCCAGCACGCATTCGGTCAAGCCCAGCACGGGCACCAGCGCGTTATTCAGGTCATGGGCGATGCCGCCGGCCAGCGTGCCCAGCGCCTCCATCTTGAGGGATTGCTGAAGCTGCCGCTCCAGTTCGAACCGCTTGGCCTCCGCCCGCCGCATTTTGGTGACGTCCTGCAAGGTGCCGACGACGGCAGCCACCTGGGAGCCGAACATCATCGGTTCGCACTTGCACCGGCAGCGCCTGATCTGGCCGTCCGGACGAACGATGTCGATCTCGATGCCTGCCGGAACCGTGCCGGACAATGCCGCATCCAGGAAGGGTTGGAGCAGGGGGCGGGTTTCCCGCGTAATTAACGCCGCGATGCTCTCAAGGGTGAGTTGGGACGAGCGCGGCTGGGCGAAGATCTCGTACATCATCTCCGACCACACGATACGGCCGGAGCGCGGGTCCAGTTCCCAGCTTCCCACATGGGCGACGGCTTGGGCGCGGATCAGGTGCCGTTCGTTTCGCCAAAGGCGTTGGGTCGTATCCCCCAGCGCCAGCACCGCCCGGTCGCGGCGGCGCATCTGTTTCAACAGCAGCAGGGTCAAGGCCACGACACCCGCAGCCGCAGCCGCCCAGGCGACGAAATAGCCGCGCGCGTCGTGATGCCAGCGGGACAGGGCTTCGCTAGTCGAGATGCCAACCAGAACCACCACGGAAAGGTCTTCCGGCTTGCGGTATCCCACGATCCGGTCGACGCCATCCAAAGGTGTTTCCATTCGGAACGCTCCCGTCGGCGCATCCAGCCGCCGCTCGCCGAACAAGGCATGGGCAGGAATTGCGCTGTTCTTCGGGATTTCCCGTCCTGGAGTCTGAAGCACCATCACGGTATCGCCCGATGCGATTGCGACGATGCCCTGCTCGCCGACCTGTAAGGCCTTGTAGAACGCCTCCGATCGCCTGGGTTCCATGACCGCGACGATGATGCCTGCAAACCTGCCATCCTCCGCGGACTCGACCGGTATGGTCAAAGGCACGATCGGAGCGCCGGAAAACAGGCTGGGAACGGCGACTCCAATCAGCATCTTCTTCTCTCCGGCCGCATGGGCACGGAAGTAGTCGCGGCCTGACGCATCGAACCCGATCGGCATGGTAGGGAGAGAAGAGGCGACCACCCGTCCGTCGGCGTCGACGAAGGAGAGTGCCTTCAGGTAAGGCAGGCTGTCGGCATTGGTGGCCAATACTTTCCCGATCGTATGCCTGTCGGCCGTGCCGGCCCCGTCGAGGGTTCGGAGATGAAGAGCCGTGGCGATGAGCACTGCGTTGACTGACGCAGCGGTTTCCCGCGTGTGCTCCTCCAGCACCTGGGCAAGCCGTTCAGCCGTCGCCGTGGCCGCCGACAGGGAGGCGATCCGGTCCTGGCGAAGCTGGAACAGGAACATGATGCTGAGAAGGCCGAACATCGCCAGTCCGAAGGCACGGGCGGCCCAGCGCTTCCGGGCGGCGGCGCGAGGGCTTCCCAGGCTGTCGCGCGGTCGCATGGCGATCGGGTCTCCTCGTCTTCCAGAAATTGCTTTCAATTCGAATAGAAAGATCGGTCTACTCGGTAGTCGTTAAGATTCGGCTGACATATCCGCCTATTCATATTCCGGCCATGGATCAACCGGGCTTCCGCTGTGTTGGCGACTACAAGGACTGCTCCCAGGTCCAGCCGGGCCGCACCGTTCCGCGAGAAACGCTCCATGAGAAACGCATCATGAAAAATCGGTTCGCCGGCCTCCTTGTCGTCCTGGCACTGGCGGCGGGACTGCCTGCCTCGGCGTCGGCAGCCGGGCCGCCGGAGCAAGATCGACAATTTGTCGAGGCCGCGGCGCGGGCGGAAGCCTCGCGGATCGAATCCGCCGAGCAGGCGCTGACAAAGGCCGGTGACAAGCGGGTCCGGATTTTCGCCGAACGCATCATCGAGGACCACCGCCCGATCTCCCAGGAACTGACTGTACTGGCATCCGACGCAGGGATTCCCGTCCTTGCGGATGCCGCCTCGTCTTCGCCGACCCGGAGTTTCGACAATCTGTCTGGCAACGCCTTCGAGCACGCCTGGCTCGATGCGGAGGCGAAAGCCCACCAGGAATTGATCGATCTGTTCGGCCAACAGGCGGAAAAGGGCGAGAACCAGCAACTCCGCACCTTCGCCGCCAATCATCTGGCGTCGCTGCGCGACCATCTGGAAATTGCCCGCTCGCTCGGCGCCGAACTGCCGCGCCAGACCTCGTCCGATTAGGGAGGGTTCCGGGTGTCGCGCTGGTCCGCCGCCGTCCTGCTGGTCCTGCTCTGGTCGACCGGTATCACCGCTACCGCCGAGGCCGCCAGATCGGCGGGGTGCGGCAGGCCCCCGCCCGCCAGCGTCCCGGACCGTGTCATGCTGGATGAGCGGGAGCGCAGCCTGATCGCCGACCTTCCCGCCGGCTACGAATCCGGCCATCCGCACCGGCTGGTCGTGGCCTTCCACGGGCGGACCAACGACAATGCCCAGGTCAGGGCCTATTACGGTCTGGAGCAGCCGGCCGGCGATCCGACCATCTTCGTCTATCCGCTGGCGCTGCGGCAAGCCGACGGCACCTTCAGCTGGGCCGATCCCGGCGACAAGCCCGACAGCCTGCGCGACTACAGGCTGTTCGACGCCATCGTCGCCCGCTTCGCCGGGGATTACTGCGTCGATCCCGACCGCATCTTCGTGGTCGGCCATTCGCTGGGCGCGTCGTTCGTCAACAGCCTCGCCTGTGCCAGGGGCGACCTGATCCGGGGCGTCGGCAGCGTCGCCGGCGGCGTCCAGCGCTCCCACTGCCGGGGCAGCGTCGCGGCGCTGGTGCTCCACAACCCGGCGGACAAGCTCGTGCCGTTCTCGGAAGGGGAGCGGGCACGCGACGCCCTGGTGGCGCAGAACGGCCAGGACGAGGCGGCGGCGGAACCTGCCGAAGTCGGCCCCTTCGAGTGCGAGCGCTTCGCCGCCCATGATCCCGCCAATCCCGTCCTGTGGTGTCCGCACCATCAGGACCAGACCTCAAGGGGCCGCTACTATCCGCACCAGTGGCCGTCCGGAACCGGGGAGGCCATCATGGACTTCTTCGAAACCCTGAAGTGAACCCGCCTCACGTCAGCATCAGCACCATCATCTGGGGCGCTATGATCCGGAGGCACATGACCAGCGGGTAGACCGTGGCATAGGCCAGGGCGGGCGCCTCGCTCGGGGTCAGGGCATTGGCGAAGGCCAGGGCCGGCGGATCGGTCATGCCGCCGGCCAGCAAGCCGCACAGGCTCAAATAGTTCATCCGCATGAACAGGTGCCCGATCAGGGCGGTCACGGTCAGCGGCACGATGGTTATCAGCGCTCCGCAGGCCATCCAGGACAACCCGTCGCCGTTGATCAGCGTATCGATGAAGCGGTCGCCCGACCGGAAGCCGACGACGGCAAGGAACAGCACGATCCCCAACTCGCGCAGTGCCGTATTGGCGACCGGCGGCATGAACCAGACCAGCGGCCCGACATGGCCGATCCTTGCCAGGACGATGGCGGCGATCAGCGGACCGCCGGCCAGCCCCAGCTTGAGGGGGGCCGGCATGCCCGGCACCGCCAGCGGGATGCTCCCCAGCAGCATTCCCAGCGCTATCCCTAGGAACATCGGCACCAGATGAACCTGCTGAAGCCGACGCTCCGAATTGCCGAAGACACCGGTGACCGCCTGGATGTGGTCGGGCCGGCCGATGACGTTGACGATATCGCCGAACTCCAGCCGTAACGTCGAACTGGCGACCAGTTCGACGCCGGAGCGCACGACGCGCGAGATCCTGACGTCGTTGGTGTCCTCGATGTTCAAGCCGGCGATCGTGCGGCCGAGCACGGAAGAGTTGGTCACGACGATCCGCGCCCAAGCCAGATCGGTACCCTTGGTGGTAAGCGGCTGATCGGTCTGCGGGCCGAGCACGTCCTGCATCCGCTCCAGCCCTTGCCGGCATCCGACCAGATGCAGGATATCGCCGGTCTCCAGCCGCGTGCCGTTGTGTGGTACCCGAAGCCGGCCCTGCCGCATCATGCGCGATACGATCACGCCGGCTTCCGCCAATTGCCGCAAGTCGCCGATGGTTCGCCCGTCCAGGTCGGCATTGCGCAGCATCACGTTCATCGTCTCGACCGCCGTGACCTCTCCCCGCCTGCGCTCCTCGAAGGCGTTCGCCGCCGCGACGGCGTCCAGCCTGAAGACCGCCCGCAGCCCCAGCATGGTCAGCAGGATGCCGGCGATGCCGAAGGGGTAGGCCATCGCGTAGCCGAGGCTGGGCAGGCCCAAGGCGTCGGGGGACGCGCCGACTTCCTTCAGCACCTGCTGGGCGGCGCCCAACGACGGCGTGTTGGTGACGGCGCCGGAAAAGAGTCCGAGCACGACCGGCAGCGGCAGGCCGAATCCCAGATGGATCGCGACCGCCATCAGGACGCCCATCACAACCAGACCGATGGCCAGCAGGTTGAGAGCCAGCCCGGAGCGCTTGAGGGCGGAGAAGAAGCCTGGGCCGACCTGGATGCCGATGCTGTAGACGAACAGGATCAGCCCGAACTCCCGGACGAAGTCGAGCATGGCGGCATCCAGCGGGATTTCCGCCAGCTTGGCGATGTGACCGACCCCGATCCCGGCGAACAGGACGCCGGCGATGCCGAGGCCGATGCCGCCGAAGCGCAACTCTCCCAGCGCCAGGCCGAGCACGGCGACAAGGCTCAGCATCAGCATGACCTGCGCCACGCCGGGCAGGCCGGCGATCAGGCCTGATAGAATATCCATGTAACTACAGCTTCCCGGTGCTTGGAACGAAGCGCCGGGAAGGTAATCTTCTTTGATAGGTAAGTTATAGTGAAATAAAAGGCTGCAACATTATGTCTCGGGCAAGCCTTTTTTAAGATTTCATGACGGACGGGTGGCGCGCAGCACGGGGGCTCCCGTGCCCGTATTCCTTCCGCTGTCGAAGCTCGGCTCGCGCCGGGTCTCCGCCACATCCGCGCGCGACGCCGCGATGCGGGAGCGGGACGGCCGCCGGCCGCTGCGCCAGAAGGTGAAGCCGGCGAAGCCGAAAGCTCCGGCCAGCACGGCGATGACCGCCGAACGCACCCAGGCCGGGGCGGTTAGGCCGGCTTCCGCTGGGTCCGGCGCTTCGCGCATCCCTTCGGGCGCTGCCTGACCGACGGAGTCGACTCGGGTCCGGGGAGCGGCCTGCGGGACCGGCTCTCCTGGGGCGGGGCCTCGAGAGGCCGAAGGCCGGGGAGCGGGAGCCGCTTCCGACCGCGCGGCAGGCGGGGCTGCTGAGCGCTCGCGGGGTCCTTCGCTTGACGACGGACCGGCCGAATGTCCGATGACGCCGAGTGCCTGGACGCCCGACTCGGACCCGTGAGCCTCGACTCGGGTGGTCGGCGATGCCAGCGGCTTGGGCGGCTCGACGTTGCGGTTGATCTGGCTGGGCTGCGGCTTGCCGCCCGGCCCGGCGAGATTGCCCACGGTAGGCTGGGCGGCGGATTGGCGCGCCGCCAGCATATGGCCCGATGTGGCGGCGTCGAGTTGGCCGGTCTGCTTTAGGCCGGTCGATTTCTGATAGGCGCGCAGGGCGTCGCGCGTCGGCTCGTTGAGATCGCCGTTCGCCCGGCCGCTGTAGAGGCCCTTGGACTTCAGGATCGTCTGTGCCCATTGCACGTCGGCGGATGTCGCATCGGCGGCATGCGCCGGCATGGCGCCCAGAGGCGCCGCCATCGACAATCCGATCACCAAACTCAAGACCGCGAACCGTTGCCCCCGGAAGGACATTCCCATCTCCTTGCCAACTACCTCTTCCTTTCATATCAAGTAATACCCCATCGGCGCCGCATCTTTTTCGCACGGCTGGACAGGAAGTTCCGGCGTGGTACGTTGGGGCAACAATCAGAAGCATTCACTGGAGGAAACCATGCGTCATTCCCAGGCCGGCGCGGCCAGCAGGCTCGCCCGGACAGGCGCCTTCGCCCTTTTGCTTGCGGCGGTGGCCGCGGTCACTTCCGCCGTTCCGGCCATGGCCGCCGATTACAAGGCGGAATACAAGCTCTCGACCGTCGTGGGCGAAGCCTTCCCCTGGGGCTTCGGCGGCAAGCGCTGGGCTGAACTGGTCCGGGAAAAGACGGACGGCCGAATCAACGTCAAAATGTATCCCGGTGCAGCATTGGTCGGCGGCGACCAGACCAAGGAATTCACGGCGCTGCGCCAGGGCAGCATCGACTTCGCCGTCGGCTCGACCATCAACTGGTCGCCGCAGGTGAAGGAGCTGAACCTGTTCGCGCTGCCCTTCCTGATGCCGGACCACAAGGCGATCGACGCGCTGACCAAGGGCGAAGTCGGCAAGGACCTGTTCAAGCTGCTCGCCACCAAGGACGTCGTGCCGCTGGCCTGGGGCGAGAACGGCTTCCGCGAGGTCTCCAACTCCAAGCACGCGATCAGGACGCCCGCCGACCTAAAGGGCCTGAAGATCCGGGTCGTCGGCAGCCCGCTGTTCGTCGACACCATGACCGCGCTCGGCGGCAATCCCGCCCAGATGAGCTGGGCCGACGCGCAGCCCGCCATGGCGACCAAGGCGGTCGATGGGCAGGAAAATCCGCTCGGCATCTTCGCCGCCGCCAAGCTGCACACGGTCAGCCAGACAAATCTGACGCTGTGGGGCTACGTCGCCGACCCGCTGATCTTCGTGGTGAACTCCAAGGTCTGGGAAAGCTGGAGCGAGGCCGACCGCGTGGCCGTCCGCGAAGCGGCCGAACAGGCCGCCGTCGAGGAGATCGCGATGGCCCGCAAGGGTCTGACCGCCGAGGACAGCAGCCTGATCGACCAGATCAAGGCGAACGGGGTCGAGGTCGTGACGCTGACGGAAGCCGAGAAGCAGCCGTTCCAGGAGGCGACCAAGGACGTCTACGCCAAGTGGAAGAAGACCGTCGGCGAGGATCTCGTCAACAAGGCCGAAGCGGCCATATCCGCGCGCTGACAGGGTCAGGCAAGCAGTTCCAGGGAATAGACAGCAGTGTCCGAATCGTCAAGACAGCCGGCCCCGCGTGAAGCGGGGGAGGTCGAACGCGCATTGGCGGCCGTGGTGCTGGGCGTGATCTGCCTGATCACGCTCGCCAATGTCGTGGTGCGCTACTTCACCAACTACAGCTTCGCCGCCACGGAGGAAATCTCCGTGGCGCTGATGGTGGTGCTGGCCCTGCTCGGCTCGGCGACCGCCGTGGCGCGGCGGCGGCATATCGCGATCACGATCCTGATCGACCGGCTGCCGCGCCCGCTGAAGCGGTTCGCCGAGGTGATCGCCGAAACGGCCACGCTGGTCATGTTCCTGCTGCTGGTCTGGCTGGGCGGCGAGCTGGCCTGGGACGTCTACCGGTTCGAGGAAACCTCGCCCTCCATGGGTTGGCCGCAGTGGATCTACAATATCTGGCTGCCCATCCTGGCGGCCCTGATCGCGGCACGGGCGGCGTTCATGATCATCAGGAGCCTACGGTCATGACCGGTTTGGGCGCACTCACCCTGCTGGGCATCTTCGTCGTCCTGATGATGACCGGCACGCCGATCGCGGTGGCTTTGGGACTGGCCGGGACCGCCGCGATCTGGGTCTACGATCTCGGCATCATGTCGGTGCCGACCGGCTTCTATACCGGCATCGCCAAATACCCGCTGCTGGCGATCCCCGTGTTCATCCTGGCCGGCGTGATCTTCGAGCGGGCGGGGGTGGCGGCCCGCCTCGTCCATCTGGCGAGTGCGCTGGTCGGGACATGGCGCGGCAGCTTGGGAGTCGTCGCGATCCTGGTCGCCATGGTGATGGGCGGCATCTCCGGCTCCGGCCCGGCGGATGCGGCGGCGGTCGCCACGGTGATGCTGCCGGCCATGACGCGCGCCGGCTATCCGCCGGCCTTCTCCGCATCGGTCATCGCGGCGGCGGGAGCCACCGCGATCCTGATCCCGCCCTCGGTCGGGTTCATCGTCTACAGCGTGCTGGTGCCGGAAGCCTCCGTCCCGGCGCTGTTCGCCGGCGGCGTCATCCCCGGCATCCTGGCGGGCGTTTCGCTGATCATTCCGGCCGTGTGGCTGAGCCGCCGTCACGGCTTCGGCCTGGACGACAAGACCGTGCGTCCTCCCGTCTGGCAGGCCTTCAAGGGAGCGATATGGGGATTGCTGGCCCCCGTCATCATCCTGGGCGGCATGCGGAGCGGCGCCTTCACCCCGACCGAGGCGGCGGTGGTCGCGGTGGCCTACGGCGCCTTCGTCGGCATGGTGGTCTACCGCACCATGGGCTTCCGCGACCTCTACGACGTGCTGGCCGAATCGGCGGAAATTTCTGCTGTGGTCCTGCTGATCATCGGGCTGGCGAGCGTCTTCGGCTATGCGGGGAGCACCTTGGGAGCGTTCGATGCGCTGGCCCACGGCATCCTGGGACTGAACGTGTCGCCGTGGTCGGTGCTGCTGCTGGTCAACCTGATGCTGCTGGTCGCCGGCATGTTCCTGGACGCGGTGTCGATCTACCTGATCATGCTGCCGCTGCTGGTGCCGCTGATGCGGGCCTTCCAGTGGGACCCGGTGTGGTTCGGCGTGATGATGACGATGAACCTCGCGATCGGCCAGTTCACCCCGCCGCTGGCGGTCAACCTGATGGTGACCGGGGCGGTCGCCAAGGTCTCCATGGAATCCACGGTACGCTGGGTGCTGTGGTTCGTCGCCGCGATGACGGGTGCCTTGCTGCTGGTGATGGCGATACCCGATCTCGTGCTTTGGCTGCCGCGCAGGCTCGGCTACTGAATAGATAAAATTCGAGATGTAATAAAAATCGTGTCACTGATATGGCACACCAAGACGCGGAACCACCGTTAGACTTTTGCCCTTCTGGTCAACATTTGACAGCTCTCTAAAACTGCGGTCCAGCACGTACTTACGCATTTGGAGCAGTTGGATGTTGTCGGGATCGAAGGCTTTACGGATGGTTTTGCTTGCCGGCGCCGCCGTGGCGGCGCCGGTTTATGGGGCACAGGCGCAGCTTACCGTCACTTTGGGCGGCTACACGACGTTTCGGGCCGCCACATATGACAGCGATACGCCGGGCGCCACCAGCCGGGAGTTCCAGAACGAGACCGAGATCCATGTCCGCGCCGACGGCAAGGCCGACAACGGGTTGCTCTACGGCGTGAAGATCGAGGTGGAGAACGATGGCGACAATGCCGGCGTCTCCGTCGACGAGGCGTCGGTCTATCTCGGCGGGTCATGGGGCCGGATCGAACTGGGCGATCATGACGGCGCGTCGGACCAGTTGTTTATCTACGCGCCGGTCGTCGGCAACGGTCAGGTTGACGAGGCGTGGTCCGACTTCGCCGGACCCGGGATCGAAACCGACGACCTGCTGCTGCCGACCGACACGTCCGACGCGACCAAGGTCACCTATCTGACGCCGGAACTCTGGGGCCTTCAGGCCGGCGTGTCCTATACCCCGCAGTCCGACGACGAGGGCCAGAGCGTCGTCGCCTTCAAGGCGGTCGATCCGGACGCCGACGAGAACCTCTACCGCGATCTGGTCGAGGCCGGCATCAACTACACGCGGGAAATCGGCGACTTCTCGCTGATCATCGCCGGCGCCTATGTCCACGGCACAGCCAAGGACGGCTCGACCGCGCAGGACTTCGACGCCTGGGGCGTCGGCACCCAAATCGGCTGGCAGGGCTTCAAACTGGGCGGCGCCTATAACGACAACGGCGACAGCGAGATCGAGACGGCGGAACCCGGCACCAAGTCGTGGAACGTCGGCGTCGCGTATGAAGCCGACGACTGGGGCGTCGCCGCCCAGTACCAGAAAATCGACGTAACCGGCCGCGACATCCACATCTACGCCGTCGGCGCCGAGTACGAGATCGCCCAGGGCCTCAAGTTCGGTCCGGAAGTGATCTTCTTCGACGACGACGATCCCGAAGTCGGCGACGGCTACGTCGCCCTGGCGACGCTCAACATCGAGTTCTGAGGAAGTCTTCCGGGGAGCGGGAAGCTCGGCGCCGGATCAACCCCGCTGCCGGGCTTCCTTCAGGCCCTTGCGCGCCAATTCGTCGGCGCGCTCGTTCTCCGGGTGGCCGGCATGGCCGCGGACCCAGTGGAATTCGATTTCGTGGGGTTTCTTGGCGGCTTCCAGCCGCTTCCACAACTCGGCGTTCTTGACCGGCTTCTTGTCGGCGGTCTGCCATCCGCGCGCCTTCCAGCCGTGGATCCACTTGGTGATGCCGTCCTTCACATACTGGCTGTCGGTGTGAAGGCGGACCTTGACCGGGCGCTTCAGCGCTTCCAGCGCCTGGATCGCCGCCATCAGTTCCATGCGGTTGTTGGTGGTGCCCGGCTCCCCGCCGCACAGTTCCTTCTCGACCGTCCCATAGCGCAGGATGGCGCCCCAGCCGCCCGGCCCCGGATTGCCGCTGCATGCGCCGTCCGTGTAGATGTCCACGACGGTGACGGTCTTTTCGCCGCCCGTCTCCGGTCCCGCCGCCGCTGTCGCGTCGCTCATGGATTCACTCCAGCCCGTAGGCGCCGAGGCCGCTGACCTGTTGATGGAAGCGCAGCTTGTTCCAGTATTCCAGCGGGTTCTTCGGCTTGACGAAGGCGCCGGGCGGGTGGTTGAGCAGGTCGTACAGCCGGGTCAGCAGGAAGCGCAACGCGCTGCCGCGCGCCAGCAGCGGCAAGGCGGCAAGTTCCTCGTCCGACAATGGCCGGACCTTGCGGTAGCTCGACAGCATCAGCCGAGCCTTGGTCGCGTTGAAGGCGCCGTCCGGCTCGAAGCACCACGCGTTGAGGCAGATCGCAAGGTCGTAGACCAGCACGTCGGTGCAGGCGAAGTAGAAGTCGATCAGCCCCGACAGGGTGCGGCCCCGGAAGAAGACGTTGTCGGGGAACAGATCGGCGTGAATCACGCCCACGGGAAGCGTCCCCTCGGCGGGCCAGCGCGCCTCCAGCGTATCCAGCTCCCGCTCCAGCGCTTCGGCCAGCCCCGGACGGACCTCGTGCGCGCGGGCGGAGCAGGCGTCGAACAGCGGCCGCCAGCCGGCGACCGACAGGTCGTTGGGCCGTTTCATGGCGAAGTCGGCGCCGGCCTTGTGCATGGTGCCCATGGCTTCGCCAAGGGCCGCGCAGTGGTAAGGATCGATCCGCCGGGGCCACATGCCGTTGAGAAAGGTCACCAGGACCGCGGGCCGGCCGCACAGCTCCCGCAGCGCTTCCCCGTCGTTGCCGTGCAGGGGGACCGGACAGCCGACGCCCTTTTCCGCCAGATGCTCCATCAGCCCAAGGAAGAACGGCAGGTCGTCGCGCCGAGTCCGCTTCTCGTAAAGCGTCAGGATATAAGGCCCGGTCTCCGTCACCAGCAGATAGTTGGAATTCTCCACCCCCTCCGCGATGCCTTTGCAGGACAGGACGCCGCCCAGCGCGTACTGGGCGATAAAGGTGTTCAGGTCTTCGTCGGAGACTTCGGTATAGACGGCCATGGCGGTGCGGCAACTAGCCCTTTTCGGTTCCAGGGTCAAGCATGCCCGCCTACAGGCCTCCGGCTCAAGGAGTTCGTGCCGGTCGGACAGGATTCCTGATTTTGCGCAGTTCGGATCGAGCATGCCGCACGCTCGTGTATCCGTGCCGAAAGTGGTATTTCGTGGCAAGTACCCTTGGTCAACTTGACTGTCTATCAATTGA
This sequence comes from Skermanella aerolata KACC 11604, assembly GCF_000936425.1. Lineage (GTDB taxonomy): Bacteria > Pseudomonadota > Alphaproteobacteria > Azospirillales > Azospirillaceae > Skermanella > Skermanella aerolata. The sequence goes on from NZ_AVFK01000035.1 coordinate 26,115, forward strand.
TGGGCAAATAATGGTTCGATACGTTGCTCCCGAGGCGGACATCGCAGCATTTCTGCGCCGTTTCCGGGAGGCCATGGAAACCCATGGCCTGGACCTCTGGCCGACCCCGAAGAACAGGAAATTCGAAGACGATACCGGCTTCACCAAGGCCGATGCCGAACTGCTGGTGAGGAGCTTACGCGTGATCGACTATGCTACGGGACCAGAGCCGGACGACAACGCAGCCAGATCGTCGGGAGAAGTGTGGGTCTTCGGCCGCGAGTTCGAGGGAATCGACCTCTATTTAAAGCTTAAGCTCCAGTTTTCCCCTCATGTCGGCGGGACGCCTTCGGCATGCATGTCCTTTCACCCTCAGGAATACCCTTTGAAGCAACCGCACTGGCCGCAGCGGGTGGGAACGGCCCCGGTGGGGAGAAAGACGAGATGAGCAGGAACGAACATCTGCCCGATACGACCTGTCCAGCATGTGGGCAGGTCGGTCGCGTATCACGATTTGCCAGACGCGAGACTATCGATGTCCGTGGATTGGAACTCGAGGTGGAAAAGTTTCTACGCCATTGCGAAGCCTGCGACGCCGAATTCGAAAATACCAGGGACCCCGACTGGCGTATCGAGGGGTACGAGAAGTACCGTGAAGTCAAGGGGATGCTGTCGCCCGCACGGATCAAGGCATGGCGACGTGAGTACGATTTGAAGCAGGCAGAAGTGACATCCCTGCTCGGATGGGGCGAGGTGACCCTTGGCAGGTACGAGAACGGCTCGCTCCAGACGGAGGCTCATGACAAACGGCTGGCGGAACTGATGGATCCCAGCCACTTGGCCGCGATGATCGCGGCACACCCGGAGACGATGCAAACCGAACGGCGCCGCGAAATCCTGGCGAGGATCCGGCAGGCGCAAGGGCTGCTCTCTCCGGAAGATGTCGTTGCGCTTCGGTCCAAATACGGCTTCAACGCAGAAGAAATGGAACGGTTGATGGCGATCCCGGAGGGTACCTGGGGGCGCTGGGAAGGTGGCGACGAGATCCAAGGCAAGGCCGCCGACCTCCTGATGCGGGAAATGGCGGAGCATCCGGACGTAGTCCGCAGCCTTCTGGAGAGATCGGGCCTTGAAAGCGTTGCGGTGCGGAATACCCTGCAACGGATTGACGAGGACGTTGAACGGCGCGTCGCCGAAGCCATCATCCGCCAGTTCGGCGCTTTGAACGGCATCGATGTCCAGCAACTGGCACGCATCGCCACGGGCGAGATCCGGAAGGCTCAACCGGCTATACTTGCTACGATGGGGCAAGCCGCCGCTTCTCGGCCCATCGCCTGAACGATTCAAGGATCCGGACAGTGCATAACCTGGAGGAATCATGATGACCGACCCGCTCCAGACGAAAGTTTCCGAGAGCCAGCCCGTCATCCGCCGATTGGAGCCGGACGATTACGGGCGCTGGCTGCCCTTGTGGCGGGAATATCAGCGTTTCTACAACGCCGATATTCCGGACGAGACGACCCAGATGACATGGCGGCGGCTGCTCGATAGCCGGGAGCCGATGTGGGGCGCTCTGGCCCTGCAGGGCGACCGGGCGCTGGGCTTCGTCCACTGGATCTATCATCGCTCCTGCTGGACGGTCGGCGACTACTGTTACCTGCAGGACCTGCTGGTGGATTCCGAGGCGCGGGGGCAGGGACTCGGGCGGTCCCTGATCGGCCACGTCGAACGGGAGGCGCGGTCGGCCAACTGCTCGCGGGTATATTGGCTGACGCAGGAGAGCAACGCCCAGGCGAGAATTCTCTACGACAGCGTGGCCGAAAACTCAGGGTTCATTCAGTACCGGAAGGTCTTGTAGGCGCCGCTGCGACATATCGCGGGTCCTGCCTGTTGCAGGAGGATCAACCCGTCCGGCCGAAGGAGACGAGTGCGCCATGGCAATCGAAGAAGCCGCTTTCCGCCGCCTTGTGGATGTGGGCCGCGAGCGGGGTTTCGTCACCCTCGACCAAGTCAGCGCCGAGTTGCCGGTCGACGACATGAGCCAGACCGAGCTGGCCGAAACGCTGGACCGTCTGGAGCGGGCCGGCGTATCGGTCGAGGTGGACGAGGAGTTGACGCGCGCGCGTCCTCTTCCTGTCGAGGACCTGCCCGACTTCCGGCTGCCCGAACCGCCCGAGGACGACAGGGACCGGGTCGTGCCGCTCCGGTCCGCATCCCCGCCCGGAAGCGGGGAGCGGCAAGCGCGGTCGCCGGTTATGACCGAGGTTCAGGAGCATGGCGTGTCGGGACATGGAGCCGCGGGGGGAGAATCGAGGACACGGATGGCCGTCGTCTTCGGCGGCCTCCTGCTTCTCCTCGTCCTCGTCTACGTCCTGGTGCGCTGAGCGCCGCTCGAACGGCCGCCTGACTACTCGGCCGCTGCCGTCGTCGTCAGGACGCGCGGCAGTTTGAAGACCACGTCTTCGCGCGTCAGGGTGACTTCCTCGATCGTCACGTCGAACCGGTCCTTGGCGCCCTGAAGCACTTCCTGGATCAGGATGTCTGGGGCCGATGCGCCGGCGGTGACGCCCAGGACCTTGACGTCCTCGAGTTCCGTCCAATCGATGTCGGTAGCGCGTTGGACCAGCATGGCGCGCTCGCAGCCGTGGTTGCGCGCGACCTCGACCAGCCGCATGGAGTTGGACGAGTTGGGCGCCCCCACGACGAGCACCATCTGGGCGCGCGGCGCTATCGCCTTGACCGCATGCTGGCGGTTGGTTGTCGCGTAGCAGATGTCTTCCTTGCGCGGCACCGAGATGGACGGGAAGCGGGCGCGCAACGCCGTGACGATGGCGGCGGTGTCGTCCAGCGACAAGGTCGTCTGGGTCACATAGGCGAGGTTGCCTGGGTCCTGCACCTCGATCCTGTCGACATCGGCGACGTTCTCGACCAGGACGACGCTGCCTTCCGGCAGCTGCCCCATGGTGCCGACGACTTCCGGATGGCCGGCATGGCCGATCAGGACGACCTGACGGCCCTGCTCGAAATGGCGTTCGGCCTCGACATGGACCTTGCTGACGAGCGGGCATGTCGCATCGAGATAGAACATCTTGCGCCGTTCGGCCTCCGCCGGGACCGCCTTGGGCACGCCATGGGCGGAGAAGACCACCGGCACGTTGTCCGGGATCTCGTCCAGTTCATCGACGAAGACGGCGCCCTTGGCTTCCAGGCCTTCGACCACGAAGCGGTTATGGACGATTTCGTGGCGGACATAGACGGGGGCGCCGTACTTCTCCAGGGCGACTTCGACGATCTGGATCGCGCGGTCCACCCCGGCACAGAAGCCACGGGGGCTGGCCAGCAGGATTGTCAGAGGCCGTTTGGACATAGTTCAACCTTGCACTGATACCCGTTATGGGTTGGATGGTGAGGCCGGCTTGTGCCGCCCCGATGCCTTGCTCTAAAGTCGCACTGCAAAAACTTACAACTGCACAAACCTACAAGCGAGTCATCACAGTGGCGATGTTTTTCAGAACCGACCGTAATATAGGAACGCCTGTCAGGAAAGCCCGAGGCGCATTGCTGGTTGCCGCCGGTCTGATAGGCGTACTGCCCTTGATGGCGGCCTGCTCGGGCAACGGCGGCAAGGGACCGGAGGCGCAGGCCGCCGCGGACACGACGCCGGCGCTGGCCTGTCCCAAGGTCAGCATCCCCGACGAAACCCGCGAAGTGACGCAGTTTCGCGGCGGCGGCGCCCGCGATATGACCGACGTGGTATCGCGTGCCGCCGTGCTGCAATACGATGGCGGATGCGAGTTCGACGACGCCGGCGTGACCGTCAACCTGAACCTCCTGCTGGGAGCGGAGCGAGGGCCTGCCGCCAGGGATGCCCAGGGGGCGTACCAATATTTTGTCGCCATCACCGACCCCGCCGGGCGGATCATCGGTAAGCAGCAGTTCGACACGACGATCGCTTTCTCCCCCAATGTCGGCAAAGGCACCTCGGCCGAGGAACTGGTCCAGAAGATACCGCTGGCGAAGGGGGCCACCGCCGCCGGCTACGGCATACTGGTTGGGTTCCAATTGACCCCGGAGCAACTGGCCTTCAACCGCGATCCGAGAAAAAGCTTCTGAACTCCTCTGAAATCCTGACCCGAAGTTCCGGCCAGCCGAGGGGATCCGAGCATACGGGTGCGTCCTCTGGTCGCGGCTGAGCACGCCTTGGGGCTTTCCCATGGCGTGGGTGCGGCTGCGTGATACAACTGCAAGCTCCGCGTCACCTCAGCCGGCTGGCATGACATGACGGACCTTACCCTGGGCTTCGGCCTGGCTTTTACCGACCTCTACGATGCCGCGGGGTTGGAAAAGCTTGACCGCCGTTTTACCGGCTGGCTGGGGGAAACCGATGGGGATATCGCTCGCCGTCTGCTGGACGCGCGGGCGCAGCCGGATGCCGTCTCCGGCCCAGGCGGCGAAAGCGGTTTGCTGACCGCGATGGCGCCCCATCTCGACGACTTCATCGGCGAGTTGTTCGGCATCGGCGCGCAATTGCGTCAACTGGCCACCCGCCACCGGGCCTTGGCGCCGCTCTATGCCGCCAAGCGGCTGTTCGTCCAGCGCCGCGCCGCCAAGTCCTTCCGGCCGGAACAGGCGGCCGGCCTGGACGGCAAGGCCCTGACGTCGGCGCTCGAAGCGCATCTCGGCATCCAGTTCGACGAGTTGGCCTTCGCGGTCCGGGTCCTGGACTGGCTCGACGATGGTCCTGCCCATGCCGACGAGCTGGACCTTGCCGCCCGCTACGCCGCCTGGGCGCTATGGACGGAGGAGGGCCGGCAGCGGCATGGCCACGGCGTGCTGTTCCAGATCCCTGAAAAGACCGATCCCGCCCGGCTGGTACCGGTGGAAACCGTCGGGAACGAAGCCGGCCTGACCGTGATTCGGCTGCCGGAGTCCCGCCGGCGCCAGCGCCAGGGCTTCGGCCTGACCGACTGCGGCACCGACCTGATCGGCGCACTCGACGAGGCCACCTACTGCATCGAATGCCATCACCAGGGCAAGGATAGTTGCTCCCGGGGGCTGACCGACCGCAAGACCGGCGCATATCTGAAAAGCCCGTTCGGCGTGGCACTGATGGGCTGTCCGCTGGAAGAAAAGATCTCCGAGTCGAACGGTATCAAGGCGGCGGGCCATTCGGTCGGCGCCCTTGCCCTGATCGTGGTGGACAACCCCCTGTGCGCCGCCACCGGGCACCGCATCTGCAACGACTGCATGAAGGCCTGCATCTACCAGAAGCAGGAGCCGGTCGACATCCCGCAGGTCGAGACCCGGACGCTCAAGGACGTGCTGGAGCTTCCCTGGGGGTTCGAGGTCTACAGCCTGCTGACCCGCTGGAACCCGCTCGACCTGCGACGCCCGATGATGCGGCCCGACAGCGGCTACAAGGTGCTGGTTGCGGGACTTGGCCCGGCGGGCTTCACGCTGGCGCATCATCTGATGAACGACGGGCATACCGTCGTCGGCATCGACGGCCTGAAGATCGAGCCGCTGCCCGCCGACCTGTCCGGCGTGCTGCCGATGGGCCGCAGGGTGCAGTTCCGCCCGATCCGCCAGATCAAGGACCTGTGGGACCATCTGGACGACCGGATCATGGCCGGCTTCGGCGGAGTCGCCGAGTACGGCATCACGGTCCGCTGGGACAAGAACTTCCTCAAGGTGATCCGCCTGCTGCTGGAACGGCGCCGCCGCTTCGTCATGGTCGGCGGTGTTCGGTTTGGTGGCACGCTGAGCGTCGGCGACGCCTTCGACGCCGGCTTCGACCACATCGCCCTCTGCATGGGCGCCGGCCGCCCGACCGTGATCCCGATGAGGAACGGGCTGGCGCGCGGCGTCCGGCAGGCGTCCGATTTCCTGATGGGCTTGCAGTTGACCGGCGCCGCCAAGGAGGACTCGGTCGCCAACCTGGAGATCCGTCTGCCCGTGGTGGTGGTCGGCGGCGGACTGACCGCGATCGACACGGCGACCGAGGCGCTGGCCTATTACCCGGTCCAGGTCGAGAAGTTCCTGCGCCGCTACGAGACGCTGGTGCTCGAACGCGGCGAGGCGGCGATCCGGAGCGGGCTGACCGAAGAGGAGCGGCTGACCGCCGACGAGTTCATCGACTACGCCCGCTTGCTCCGCGACGAGCGGGAGCTTGCGCGGGCCGAAGCACGGGCGCCGCGTCTTCAGCGGCTACTCGATGAATGGGGCGGAGCGACCGTGGCCTATCGCCGCCGGCTGGCCGATTCGCCCAGCTATACCCTGAACCACGAGGAAGTCGCCCACGGCATGGCGGAGGGCATCCGCTTCCTGGAGACGGCGACGCCGCTTGCGGTGGAGGTGGATCGTTTTGGCCATGCCTCCGGCCTTCGCGTCGATGTTGCGGGCACCGAGGCCGTGCTGCTCGCCCGCAGCATCCTGATCGCCGCCGGCACCCAGCCGAACACGGTGCTGGCGCGCGAAGAGCCGGACTGGGCCGAACTCGACGGCCGCTATTTCCGGGCACTCGACGAGGACGGCAATCCTGCGACACCGGAGAGGTCGTGCAAGCCGGCGTCGGCCCATGTGCTGATGAGCCGCCATCCGGACGGGCGCATGGTGTCGTTCTTCGGCGACCTGCACCCGTCTTTTGCCGGCAACGTGGTCAAGGCGATGGCCGGGGCGAAGCGGGGCTATCCGGTCGTGTCGCGCACCCTGGCGCGGCTGCGGCCGACCATCGTTCCGGCCGATGCGGTGATCGACATGGTCAACCACGACATGCGGCCCATCGTCCACGACATCGTCCGGCTGACTCCCGATATCGTCGAGGTCGTCGTGAAGGCGCCGCGGGCTGCTGCGCGGTTCCAGCCCGGTCAATTCTACCGCCTCCAGAACTTCGAGACGCTGGCTCATCAGGTGGATGGAACGACCCTTGCCATGGAAGGTCTGGCGCTGACCGGCGCCTCAGTCGACAAGGCGCAGGGGCTTCTGTCGCTGATCGTGATGGAGATGGGCGGATCGTCCGACCTTTGCGCCCTGCTGAAGGCGGGCGATCCGGTGATCCTGATGGGACCGACCGGCTCGCCGACGGAGATCCCCGGAGGCGAAACCGTCTGTCTGGCCGGTGGCGGACTCGGCAATGCCGTGCTGTTCTCGATCGGGCAGGCCTGCCGGGAACGCGGCAACCGTGTCGTCTATTTCGCCGGTTACAAGAAGCTGATCGACCGCTACAAGGTGTCGCGGATCGAAACCGCCGCCGATGTCGTGGTCTGGTGCTCGGACGAAGCGCCGGGCTTCACGCCCGGACGCCCCCAGGACCGGAGTTTCACCGGCAACATCGTGGAAGCGATGCGGGCTTATGCGACGGGGGAACTGGGACCGGTGGAAATCCCGCTCGGCGACGTCGACCGCATCGTCGTGATCGGCTCCGACCGCATGATGCAGGCGGTGGCATCGGCGCGGCATGGGGTGCTGTCGCCGTACCTGAAGCCGGGGCATGTGGCGATCGGGTCGATCAACAGCCCGATGCAGTGCATGATGAAGGAAATCTGCGCCCAGTGCCTCCAGGAGCACCGCGATCCGGAGACGGGGAAGAAATCCGTCGTGTTCTCCTGCTTCAACCAGGACCAGGAACTGGACCGGGTCGACTTCACCGGGTTGAACGAGCGGCTCCGGCAGAACAGCGTCCATGAAAAGCTGACGGCCCTATGGATCGACCGTTGCCTGAAGACGCTTCATCTGCGGCGTCATTCCCGGTAGCCGGAGTGGTGTTAGGCCACGGCCCAACCTACGACTTCTGCTTTGTAGGTTGGGCCGTGGCCCAACACCACCTTGTCAATTTCGATCACGGCAGCAGCGTCCGTAGCGTCTTCGCCGCCCCCTCGATATCCGCCTTCAGCGCCGTCCGCGCTTCCAGACCATCGCCCCGCCCTAGCGCGTCGCGAATCCGGCGGTGCTCGGCGTTCGATGCCCGCAATCCCCCGGCGGCGTTCAGCAGGTCGAAATACGGGCCGATGCGCAGCCATAGCGATTCGATGATCGACAGCAGCGTTTCCGACTCCGCCGCTCGGTAGACCGTGAAGTGGAAGTCCCGGTTGGCCGGGACATAGCGCTTTCCATCGCCTGCCGCCTGGGCCGCTTCCATCGTCGCGATCAGGTCGTCCAGCTTCGCCAGATCGCCGGCCGACATCACCCGCGCCGCCCATTCAGTCGCGACCCCTTCGATCTCGATCCGGGCGCGGGTCAGGTCTTCCAGCCGGTCGATGCTGAGCGGCGGTATGCCGACCGAGCGTCCTGCCACTACCGTCAGCGCCTTTTCCGCAACCAGCCGGTGCAGGGCTTCGCGCACCGGCATGGCGCTGACGCCGAAGGCATCCGACAGGCTCTGGATCGTTACCGTGCGGCCCGGCTCGATACCGCCGTTCAGGATCAGTTCCTTCAACTGACGGTAGACGTGGTCCTGCACCGTCTCCCTCGGGACAGGGCGCAGGGGCAGGCTTCTGTTGGTGAGTGCCATGGCGGTGCCGTCCTCTTGCCGGTGCTTTAACGCAGTATAGGCCTTCAAGAGCCTTGCGTTCCAGCGTGATATTTGATTTATGATCAAAAGACAGAACGGTACAGTTTTGAGAGCATAAGGGGGAGGAACGACATGGCTGACTTCAACGCCACAGGGCAGCGGGTGCTGGTGACGGCCGGTGCTTCCGGCATCGGTCTCGCGATCGCTCGGACGCTGGCCGGCGCCGGCGCCAGGGTTCATGTCTGCGATGTGGACGAAGGCGCACTGGCCGCCTGCCGCGATGCGATTCCGGGCGTCGGCACCACGGTCGCCGACGTGTCGGACGACGCGGCGGTGGACCGGCTGTTCGACGACGTTCAGGCAGGGCTCGGCGGGCTAGACGTGCTGGTCAACAACGCCGGCATCGCCGGCCCGACGGCGGCGATCGAGGATATCTCGCCGGCCGACTGGCGCCGCTGCATCGATATCGACCTGACCGGCATGTTCCTGTGCGCCCGCCGCGCGGTGCCGATGCTGAAGAAGGAGGGCGCCGGCGCCATCGTCAACATGTCGTCGGTGGCGGGCCGGCTCGGTTACGCCTTCCGCACCCCCTATGCCGCCGCCAAGTGGGGCGTGATCGGTCTGACGGAAAGCCTGGCGCGCGAACTGGGGCCATCCGGCATCTCGGTCAACGCCGTTCTGCCGGGCATCGTCGCCGGTCCCCGGATCGAGAAGGTGATCGGCGCGCGGGCCGATCAGGTCGGCGTCAGCTATGCCGAGATGGAGAAGGAATACCTCGCCAAGGCCTCGCTGCGCCGGATGGTCAGCGCCGACGATGTCGCCGCCATGGTCCTGTTCCTGGCATCTCCCGCCGGCCGCAACGTCTCCGGCCAGTCGCTCAGCGTCTGCGCCAACGTCGAGACGCTCTAAACTTAAATATCAGCGCTGAAATTCAGGGAAACCGGAGAAAACGCCATGGCGAAGTCCAACAAGGTCATCATCACCTGCGCCGTGACCGGCGCCATCCATACCCCCAGCATGTCGCCGCACCTGCCGGTGACGCCGGAGCAGATCGCCGACGCCGCGATCGGTGCCGCCGAAGCCGGCGCCGCCATCGTCCACCTGCATGCCCGCAATCCGGAAACCGGCAAGCCCGACCAGTCGCCGGAAGCCTTCCAGCCGTTCCTGAAGGTGATCAAGCAGCGCACCGACTGCGTCATCAACCTGACGACCGGCGGTGCTCCCTACATGACGGTCGAGGAGCGGCTTCGCCCGGCGGCCGAGCTGAAGCCGGAAGTGGCCTCGCTTAACATGGGCTCGATGAACTTCGGCCTTTATCCGATGCTGAACCGCTTCAAGGACTTCAAGTTCGAGTGGGAGCGCCAGCACCTGGAGAACAGCCGCGACCTCGTGTTCAAGAACACCTTCGCGGACATCGAATACGTCCTGAAGACCTGCTCCGAGAACGGCACCCGGTTCGAATTCGAGTGCTACGACACCTCGCACCTGTACAACCTCGCCCACTTCCGGGATCGCGGGCTGGTCAAGGGACCGCTGTTCGTCCAGACCGTGTTCGGCCTGCTCGGCGGCATCGGACCGCATCCGGAGGACGTGCTGCACATGAAGCGGACGGCGGACCGGCTGTTCGGCGACGATTACCGCTGGTCGGTGCTGGGCGCCGGCCGCAACCAGATGCCGATCGCCGCGATGGCCGCCGCGATGGGCGCCAATGTCCGAGTCGGCCTCGAAGACAGCCTGTGGGACGGTCCCGGCAAGCTGGCGGAAAGCAACGCCGCCCAGGTCCGCCGCGCCCGCTCGATCCTGGAAGGACTGGGGCTGGAGATCGCCACGCCGGCCGAAGCGCGCGAGATCCTGGACCTCAAGGGCGGCGATCAGGTCGGCTTCTGATCACGCCTGCCATCGCCAGGGCGGAGCGGATGATCAATCCGCCTTGGCGGTTTCCTTCTTCATGCCGGGGACGTTCTTCTCGGCCAGGTCCTCGACCTTTTCGCGGACCTTATCGGTCGGCTGCTTGTCCGGATCGACCTCGATGGTCACCGGCGCCGTGCCGTCGTCAATCATGTCGAGCTTCTTGGCGGCGCCCTTCGACAGGTCGAGCACCCGGCCGTCGACATAGGGTCCCCGGTCGTTGATCTTAACGTCGACCGACTTGCCGGTTTCCTCGTTGGTGACCGTCGCCTTGGAGCCGAGCGGCAGTTCCTTGGAAGCGGCGGTCATCTTGTTCTGGTCGAAGATCTCGCCGTTGGCGGTCTTCCTGCCATGGAACTTACCGCCGTAGTACGAAGCTTCGCCTTCGATCACCACTGAATTTTCGTCGGGTTTGCCGGCCGGTTCCTCTGCGAAAGCGGGAGCCAGTACCAGCGAGGAGAAGGCCATAACACCGAGAATAAAAACTGACGGGGACTGCATGCCGATGTCCATCCTTTCAAGATGCCGCATCTAAACCCCGCTTCGATGTCTTGGTTCCTGCTGTAAATAGGGGTAGTTTCGCCTCCGGCCGATTTGGCGCAGTCAATGATCGACTCAACCTTTTGAAGAAAAAGTATTGAGGCATGACGGAACCGCTGGCATTCATCCTCGCCGTCCTGGGTCTTCTGGCGACACCGGGACCTACCAATACGCTGCTGGCGGCTTCCGGCGCCGCCGTGGGACTGCGGGGATCGCTCCACCTGCTTCCGGCGGAGGTTTTGGGTTATCTCTGCTCCATCCTGGTCCTGGCGCTCGTGCTGGGGCCGGTCGCCCAGACTTGGCCGCTGTTCGGTTCCGCTCTCCGGGTCTGCTGCGCGCTGTGGCTTGCCTATCTCGCGTGGCGCCACTGGACGGCCGCCGCCGACCATGGGGTCGAGGCGCGGGCGGTGCCGTTCAGCCGGGTTTTCGTGACGACGCTGCTGAACCCCAAGGCGCTGATCTTCGCCTTCGCCATCATCCCGCATCTGGCGGAAGGGAAAGGCGCTGCGGCGCTGCCCTATCTCGCCGGGCTTTCCGCCTTAATCGTCGCGGTCGGAACCACCTGGATCGGTATCGGGACCGCCCTGACCGTTGCGGGAGCACGCCATCGCTGGGTCCAGCGGGTCAGTGCCGCCGTCCTCGGCGTCTTCGCGCTGGTTCTCTCCGGCTCCGCGTTCTCCCGCTAAGACGTGACGCAATTGCACCAATGGGCGGTGAAGTGTCGCTTCCTTCGAATTGAAACTTCTATTTCGTCGAAAAAAGCCTAAATATCGGATCTTAAACGCCAGTTTCGTCAGAGGGTTCGGGAGTTGCTGTCCCAGAAAGCCAAATACGCGTTGCAGGCCCTGTTGGTGCTTGCCGATCTCAAAGAAGGCGAATCGCTGATGATCAGCGACATCGCGGAGCGGCAGCGACTGCCGAAGCGCTTTCTCGAACAGATCCTGCTCGACCTCAAGCACCAGGGTGTGGTGCAGAGCTGGCGCGGCAAGAACGGCGGCTACGCGCTGCTGAAGCCGGCGGACAAGGTGACTTTCGGCGAGATCGTCCGCATCGTTGACGGACCCCTGGCGCCGCTGCCCTGCCTCAGCCGCATGGCCTATCGCCGTTGCGAGGACTGCGTCAGCGAAGAGAAGTGCGCCGTGCGACGGGTCTTCGCCGGAGTCCACGAGGCGACGACACAGATCCTTGACAACATGACGCTCAGCGCGGCATTGGCCGGTGACGGCGTGCCCGCGCGGGAGCTGCTCCGCAGCGTGGGCTGACGCCGCCAACCGAGGCAGTCGGCGAGGACAGGCGCGTCATGAACCGGGAACCTGGATGACCTGGGAGCAGGGCGCGCTTCTGGCGGTGCTTGCGGGATCGCTCGGTCTCTTCGTGCTCGACCGCTGGCGCTTCGACATCGTTGCGGTCGCAGCCCTGATGATCTGCGTCCTGGTCGGCATCATCAGGCCGGACGCGGCCTTCGCCGGTTTCAGCAACCCGGCTGTAGTGACCGTCGCGATGGTGCTGGTGATCACGCAGACCTTGGCGCGGTCCGGCATCGTGGACGACGCGGCCCGCCGCTGCACCGACATGGCGAAGACGCCGACCGCCCAGATCGGTGCTCTCTGCGCCTTCGCGGCGCTGCTCTCGGCCTTCATGAACAATGTCGGGGCGCTGGCGCTGATGATGCCGCTGGCGATCTCCACCGCCCGGCGCAACGGCTATTCGCCCGGCCTGATCCTGATGCCGCTGTCCTTCGCCACGATGCTGGGCGGCATGTGTACGCTGATCGGCACCCCGCCGAACCTGCTGATATCGAATTTCCGTGAGCAGGCGACGGGTAATCGCTTCCTGATGTTCGATTTCCTTCCGGTCGGGCTGGCGATCACCGCCGCCGGGCTGACTTATCTGACCTTCGCCGGCTGGCGGCTGCTGCCGCGCCATCGCACGGCCCCGCGTGTCGATATCGACCGTTTCCGCGTCAGCGACTACGTGACGGAAGCGCTGATCCGGCCCGGCTCGCATTGGGCCGACCAGAAGGTCGAGCGGCTGGAGGAAGAGCGCGGCGTCGCGGTCATCGGCGTCATCCGCGACGGCCGCCGGATCTTCGCGCGGCCGGGTACCGTCAGGTTCCAGTCCGGCGATATCGTCCTGCTGGAAACCGACACGGCCACGTTGCAGCATCTTGTCGAACTGGAAGGTCTGGCCCTGGTGGCGCAGGGTGCCGGCGGGCGCGAATTGCGGCTGACCGAGGCGATGGTGATGCCGAACGCCCTGATCCAGGGCAGCAGCGCCCTGTCGCTTGACCTGAGGGAGCGCTGGGGCGTCAATCTGGTCGCGGTGTCGCGTCAGGGCCGGCGGTTCGAGGGACGATTGCGCGATGCCAATCTCAGCGCCGGCGATATCCTGCTGCTCGACGGCGATCCGGAGATCGTCGCCGAGGCGATGGGGGAACTGGGCTGCATCCCGCTGGCCGACCGCAAGCTGGAGTTCGAGCCGCGCCGGACATGGCTGATCGTTCCGGTCTTCGCCGCCGCCGTGACCGCCGCAGCCCTGGATCTGGCATCCGCCGCGATCGCCTTCACCTGCGCCGTCCTGGCGATGCTGGCGGCGCGTATCATCCGCCCGGCATCCCTGTACGAGGCGGTCGATTGGCCGGTGGTCGTGCTGCTGGGCGCCATGATCCCGCTCGGCACCGCCGTCCAGACGACGGGACTGGCGGGATGGATAGGCGAAGCGGTCGTCATGATGGCGCCGACCGCAGGTCCGACAGGCATGCTGGCCGTCATCCTGATCGCGACCATGGTGGTGACGCCGGTACTGAACAACGCCGCGACCGTGGTCATCATGGCGCCTGTCGTGGTCAACATCGCCCAGCAACTGGGGGTGTCGCCCGACGCCTTCCTGATGGCAGTCGCCATCGGTGCGTCTTGCGACTTCCTGACCCCCTTCGGCCACCACAACAACTCGATCATCCTGGGGCCGGGCGGCTATCGGTTCGGCGATTTCTGGCGGGTGGGGCTGCCGCTGGACCTGATCGTGATCGTGCTATCGCTGCTGCTGATCCCGCTCATCTGGGCTTTCTGACTACCTGAACTGACCTGTCTTCAGTTCTTTGTGCAAAATCCAAAAATTGTACTATGCAAAAAGCCACGAGCGCCTTTGCTGTGAATGGATTTGACATACCAGCGATGTGACAAATATCTTGTGTTAGGGTTTATGCATGCCATCTTGTTTGATTATGCGATGATGTGCAGAGAAAATTTGTTAAATAAGCGAGGGTAGTAGGCCATGGCGAAGAACGGAACGGGCGGAATGGACAAGTCATTCCTGGGCAAAATGCTTGCCGGTGGAGTGGCGTCCGTTCTCTGCCTGGTCGCCGGGTCGGCGATGGCGGAAGTGCAGACCGTCCGGTTCGCCCGTCAGCTTGGCCTGGGCTATCTACAGCTCTACGTGGCGCAGGATCTCAAGCTGGTCGAGAAGCACGCGAAAGAGGCAGGCCTCGGCGACGTGACCGCCGCCTATACGCCGCTCGGCAGCCCATCGGCCGTCAACGACGCTCTACTGTCCGGCAGTGCGGAATTCGCTGCCGCCGGCATCCCTCCCTTCCTGATCCTGTGGGACAAGACCCGCAAGAGCGCCGATGTGCGGGCACTCGCGACGTTGAATTCCCAGCCGGCCTACCTGAATACCAACAAGCCGGATGTAAAATCGCTGGCCGATTTCACGGAGAAGGACAGGATCGCGGTCCCGACCGTCAAGCTGTCGTATCAGGCGATCATCCTCCAGATGGCGGCGGAGAAGCAGTTCGGCGACGGCAACTATGCCAAGCTCGACAACCTGACCGTCTCGCTGAGCCATCCTGAAGCGACGATCTCCCTGCTGTCCGGCAAGACCGAAGTCTCGGCCAGCTTCACCAGCCCGCCGTTCCAGTACCAGCAGCTCGAAAGCGACAAGATCCACCGGGTCATAAGTTCGTACGACGTGCTGGGCGGCCCCGGCTCCTTCAGCGCGCTGTGGACGACGGCCAAGTTCCGCGAGAACAACCCGAAGACCGCCAAGGCCGTCCTTGCCGCGATGGACGAAGCCAGCGCCTTCATCAAGGAGAATCCCAAACAGGCGGCCGAGATCTACATCCGCCTGGACAACTCCAAGCTGGCACCGGACTTCATCGAGAAGATCATCACCGATCCCGAGATCCAGTATTCGACCACGCCGCAGAACATCCTGAAATATACGGATTTCATGGCGCGCGTCGGCACCCTCAAGAACAAGCCCGCCACATGGCAGGAGCTTTTCTTCCCCGAACTGCATGATCGTGCAGGCAGTTGACCGGAGGCATGAACGCCATGGGCCGCGTACTCCCCTTCACCGGACAGGAAGCCGATCCCGGCGTCCTGCTCGACGTCGATAACGTCACGCTCCAGTACAAGACTGATTCCCGTCTGGTCACCGCCACGTATCAGGTCGATTTCCAAGTCCACCGGGGCGACCGCTTCGTGCTGCTCGGCCCGTCCGGTTGTGGCAAGTCCAGCCTGCTAAAGGCCGTGGCAGGATTCATCAAGCCGGTCGAGGGCCAGATTCGCCTGAACGGCGCTCCCGTCACCGGCCCCGGCCCTGACCGCATGGTCGTGTTCCAGGAGTTCGACCAGCTCCTGCCCTGGAAGACCGTGTTCCAGAACGTGATGTTCCCGCTGCGCTCGCGAGGCGTGCCGAAGCGGGAGGCCGAGGACCGCGCCGGCACCTACATCGCCAAGGTCGGCCTCGACCGTTTCCGCGACAGCTACCCGCACATCCTGTCGGGCGGCATGAAGCAGCGCGTCGCTATCGCCCGCGCCATGGCGACCGAGCCGGAAATCCTGCTGATGGACGAGCCGTTCGCCGCCCTCGACGCCCTGACCCGGCGGCGGATGCAGGAAGAGCTGCTTCAGCTTTGGGACGATGTCCGCTTCACCGTACTCTTCGTCACCCACTCGATCGAGGAAGCGATCATCGTCGGCAACCGCATCCTCGTGCTGTCGCCCCATCCGGGGCAGGTCAAGGCGGAACTCAACGCCCACAGCTACGGCCACGAGAAGAGCGAGGGCTTCGCGGCCCTGGAGAACCGCATCCACACGATGCTGTTCGCCGAGCAGAATACTGCGCCGGCTCCCAAGGTGACCAGGGCAGCAAGGCCATGACGGGTAGCGTTCAATCGCATCAGCAGCCGCTCGTCCCGTCGATCCGGCCGGAGTTCGAGCGCGACGTGCTCGACGCCGGCGTCATCGGCGACATCAGCCGGCCGCTCTCCCCGTGGGAGCGTCTTACCGGCAACACGCTGGCGCGCAGGATCTTCATCCTGGTCCTGCTCGGCGCCGCGTGGCAGGCCTACGCCGTCTGGTCGGACAACCCGCTGATGTTCCCGACGCTCAGCGAAACGCTGGCGACGCTGTGGACCAGTCTGGTCGATGGACAGTTGCTCCAGCGCTGCCTGACCTCGCTCCGCATTCTGCTGGTCGGCTATGCGGTAGGCATTGCGGCGGCGGCTGTTCTGACGATGCTGGCGGTCACGACGCGCTTCGGCAACGACCTGCTGAGCACGCTGACCAGCATGTTCAATCCCCTTCCCGCCATCGCCCTGCTGCCGCTGGCCTTGCTGTGGTTCGGCCTGGGCGAGGGCAGCCTGACCTTCGTCCTTGTCCATGCCGTGCTGTGGCCGATGGCGCTCAACACGCATTCCGGCTTCATGGGCGTCAGCGACACCCTGCGGATGGCCGGGCAGAACTACGGGCTGAAGGGCCTGCGCTACGTCATGCTGATCCTGGTGCCCGCCGCACTGCCGTCGATCCTGACCGGCCTGAAGATCGGCTGGGCTTTCGCCTGGCGGACCCTGATCGCGGCGGAGCTTGTGTTCGGCGTCAGTTCCGGAGCCGGCGGCATCGGCTGGTTCATCTACGAGAACCGCAACCAGCTCGAGATCCCCAGCGTCTTCGCCGGACTGCTGATGGTCATCATCATCGGCCTGCTGGTCGAAAGCGTGGTCTTCCGCTCGATCGAAATCTATACCGTTAGAAAATGGGGTATGCAGCGATGAGTTCGTCAACCGTGACGACAACCGTAGACGTGATCCCGACGTCATCGGTGCTGGGTGCCGAGATCACCGGCATCGATCTTTCCCGCGACTTCGGCGACCGGGAGTACCAGTTCGTCAATGAGGCGCTGCTGAAGCACCGCGTGATCGTGCTGCGCAACCAGAACCTCTCCGACGACGACCTGCTGGCCTTCAGCCGTCGGTTCGGCACGCTGGACAAGGCGCCGCCGAACGAGAACGGCAAGCAGTTCGTCCCCGGCTACGAGGAGATCTACGTCATCTCCAACGTGATCGAGAACGGCGTCGCCATCGGCGCGCTGGGAGCCGGCGAGGCGTCCTGGCACACTGACATGTCGTTCCTGCCCGACCCGCCGCTTGGCAGCGTGCTCTATTCGCTGGAAGTGCCACCGAGCGGAGGCGACACGTGGTTCCTCAACACCGTCATGGCCTATCACGCGCTCCCCGCCGACCTGCGCGCGCGCGTCGACGGCCTGTCGCTGAAGCACGACAGCACGACCAACAGCGGCGGCTTCCTCCGCCATGGCTACGAGCATCCGACCGATCTGGCAACCTCTCCCGGCACGATCCACCCGCTGGTCATCACCCACCCGGAAAGCGGCGACCGCGCGCTCTACCTGGGCCGGCGCCTCAACGCCTATGTCGTCGGGCTGCCGATCGAGGAGGGCGAAGCCCTGCTCGACGAGCTGTGGAGCCATGTCGCCAAGCCGGAGTTCACCTGGGCGCATTCCTGGCGCAAGGGCGATCTGGTCATGTGGGATAACCGCGTCACCATGCATCGCCGCGACAGCTTCGACAACCAGCACCGCCGCCTGATGCACCGCACGCAGGTACGGGCACGGCACAAGGCGGCTTAGAGAGGGCTTCTCCAGACCGCTGAAACAGGTTTTGAGCTTGATTTAGATGCGGCACTGCCGCATGATCAAGTTTATGAAGACCAAGCCCATAACTGTCGTCGAGACGTCCGTGTTTACCCGGCGCGCGGACAAAATTCTCGGCGAAGAGGGGCGGAAAGCCGTCATCGATTTTCTTGCGAACAATCCGCTTGCCGGTGATGAAATTCCGGAAACAGGCGGAGTTCGCAAGGTTCGGATTTCTGCCAGGGGCAAAGGCAAATCGGGTGGCGCACGCGTCATCTACTACTATCTTGACGATGATATGCCCCTGTTCGCCTTGCTAATCTACGGCAAGGATGAACAGGACGATATGACGGCGGAGCAGAAGAAGATTGTCAGTAAACTAGCCGCCTCGATCAAAGGGTCACACCGCAGGAGGAAAGTGAAATGAGCAATCTCGGCGACGATCTAATCGAGGCTATGCAGGAAGCTGCCGCCTACATGGAAGGCGATCCGGGCAAGACCGTAACGTCTACGGTCGATGTGCCTGATGTCGATGTCGCCGCAATCCGCCGGACGATGAAGCTGAGTCGCATCAAGTTTGCGAACCGCTTCGGGTTGGATGCTCGAGCCGTCCAGGATTGGGAACAGGGACGGCGCCGACCGGACAGATCGGCGCGCATCCTGCTGCGGGTGATTGAAAAGCATCCTGAAGCGGTCGAGGATGCATTGAAAGTCGCATGATCGACGGCTGTAGCGGCATGACACCATCCTCGCCACGCCGCCGGTACCCACAAGAAACTCAACTCGTTCAGCTCTCGTAGAAGATATCCAGGCTCTCGGTCTCCGAACTCAGCGCTTCGATCGCGTGCTCGGCGTCCGCCAGGGCTTCCCATAGCTCCTGGACGATCGCATGTCGGTCGCCGCAGCGGTCGAAATTCTCCAGCAGACGGCCCAGCTTGCGGTGGGAGAGCAGCGTCTTGTGGCGCACCCATTCGATACGGGCACGCTCCAGGTCCCCAGCGCCGTCTTCAAGGTCATGGATGCCGACGACGGCATCTTCGGGGAGGAAAGTCAGTTTCGTATAGGCGGCGGAACCGCTTCCGTTCTGACGGAGCACGATGCCGGGATGCTGAAGCATCGCGAAGCCTGCCGCCCAGGCCCCCCCGTTCGACAGACTCAGTACCAGTTCCACCGCTCCGGCCGTAGCGCTTGCGCCGGCGGGCGCCGGGACCATGCAGGTTCCGGTCAGGGCGCTGACGGCGTCGATCACCTTGGGATGCCGCGCCAGTTCGGTCAAAAACTTAGGGGATGCCCGCTCCGCCGCCACAATCCCGGCGGCACTCAGTAGCCTGAAGGGAGCTGCGAGGGCCGGAGAGGGCGGTGTTTCGTCCGAGGCGCCGGACAGGCTGACCGTCCAGGCCGGAGGTTCGATTGCAAGGTGCCGGCTGGGGTCGAGAGAGGGCGCGGCGTTGGCGGAGTTCTGCGGGCGCGCGTTCAATGGAATGATCATCGCATCCATCGGCATCGCTCCTCCGCGTGATCAACCCGGTTCCCTGGTGATCCGCCGGCGGAACATCCGGCATCGGGCCGGGCGTTTGGTGCGGTGGGGATCAACATGGTGCTCCTCCGTTGGTTTATCGTTCTGGACGCCAACCATCATCCACCAGTTTCTCTACCAACTCAATAGGGTTTGTGGTGATGCCTTTTCCTGGTGCCCGAGATGCGGTGCGGACCACCGGTCCGCACCCTGGATATCTGACGGCAGCGCTCAGTTATTCCGCAGCATCCCTCAACCCGGCCGCGCGCTCAAGGGCCTGATCGAGATCGGCGATGATATCGTCGATATGCTCGATGCCGACCGACAGCCGGACATAGCCATCGCTGACGCCGGTCGCGAACTGCTCCTCCGCCGAAAGCTGGGAATGGGTGGTGGAGGCGGGATGGATCGCCAGGGTACGCGCGTCGCCAATATTCGCGACGTGGTAGACCAGCTTCAGCCCGTCGATGAAGGCGCGACCGGCATCGCGTCCGCCCTTCAGCTCGAACCCGACCAGCCCGCCGTAGCCGCCCTTCAGGTACGCATCGGCGCGGCGGCGCGCTTCGCCGTCCTGAAGTCCGGGATAGATCACTTTGGTCACGGCGGGGTGCTTCGTCAGGTATTCCGCCACGGCCGAGGCATTGCGGCTGTGCTCGCGGATGCGGAGCGGCAGCGTCTCCAATCCCTGGAGCGTCAGGAAGGCGTTGAACGGGCTGAGTGCGGCCCCAAGGTCGCGCAGCAGCGTCGTCCGCGCCTTGATGATGTAGGCGACCGGACCGATCGGCTTGACGGCTTCGACCCAGACGGCGCCATGGTAGCTGGGGTCGGGTTGGTTCAGCAGCGGCTGGCGCTCGGCATGAGCCGCCCAGTCGAAGGCGCCGCTGTCCACGATCATGCCGCCGATCGAGGTGCCGTGGCCGCCGATGAACTTGGTGGTCGAATAAACGATGACGGCGGCGCCATGGTCGAACGGCCGGGCCAGCAGCGGCGCCGCCGTATTGTCGATGATCAGCGGAATGCCGAGCGGACGGCCGATATCGGCGACTTCGCGGATCGGAAAGACGACCAGCTTGGGGTTGGGCAGCGTCTCGGCGTAATAAGCGCGGGTGCGCTCGTCCGTCGCCTTGCGGAAGTTCTCCGGATCGCTCGGATCGACGAACCGGACCTCGATCCCCTGCTGGCGCAGCGTATTGGCGAACAGGTTCCAGGTGCCGCCGTACAGGTCGGTCGAACTGACGATGTTGTCGCCCGCCTGCGCCAGGTTCTGCACCGCCATGGCCGAGGCCGCCTGACCGGATGCGACCGCCAGGGCCGCGACGCCGCCGTCGAGCGCCGCGATCCGCTTCTCCAGCACGTCGGTCGTGGGGTTCTGGATGCGGGTATAGATATTGCCCAGTTCCTTCAGCGCGAACAGGTTGGACGCGTGTTCGGTATGGTCGAACTGGTACGAGGTGGTCTGGTAGATCGGCACCGCAACAGCGTTGGTGGCGGGATCGGACCGGTATCCGGCGTGCAGCACCAGGGTTTCGGGCTTAAGCGGGGCGGGGTTCTTGCTGGCGTCGCTCATGGTGGCCGGCTCCTTCGGGCTCGGTTCAAGGGGGATCGCGGAAAGCTATACGATCCCCCAGGCCACATGAAGTGAATTTGTAGATTAAACAAGTTTCACACGCCAAATCCGGAATTTAGGAAATCAGGTCCGCAGGTCAATGGTTTGCATAGACCGCCGGCTTGCCGCCGGGCTGCCCGAACAGGATCACCTGATAGGGTTCTCCCATGTTCATATCCATGCCGGGCGCGTCCGCCGGCATGCCGGGGACCGACAATCCCGTGGCCTTCGGACGCTCGGCGAGCAGCCGCCTGACATCCGCCGCCGGGACATGTCCTTCCAGGACATAGCCGCCGATCGTGGCGGTATGGCAGGAGTGCAGCGGTTCCGGCACGCCGTTGGCCCGCTTGACCGGATCGACGTCCTCGATGTCATGGGTCTTCACCTCGAAGCCCGACGCCTGCATGTGCTTGACCCAGCCGGTGCAGCAGCCGCAACTCGGCGATTTCCAGACATCGACGACATCGGAGGCGAGGGCGGGGATTCCCGTTCCGCTGAGCAGAAGACCCGCGAGCATCGCGGCGCTTGCGGCGGTGTGCAGGCTTTTCGCGAATTTGGAACGCATCGTTTTTTCTCCTGATGGATGAACTTCAGATAGCTGTCCGGGATAAGCCGGAAAGACTCTTTTCATAGCTGAGGTGCGGGGCATTGCGTCGCAGCCCGGAACCCCTATGTTCCATGTTTCCGCCGGCCGATACGACTTGGCCGCCGCGACCTGTTCGAGTTTGCAGTACAGTATGCCGTGCTTAGGAGCATCGGAACCATGAGCGAAGTACAGTTGGCGGTGCCGGGCTTCCCCGAGTTGAATAGGGAAATCACACCACGGCCAAGCGATACCGTATGGGGCATCCTGCGTGCCGATGCTGTCAAGGTTTCCGCCGAGGAAGAGATCCTGCGCGGATTCATCCATGGTTCGGTGCTGTTTCACGACGATTACGCCTGCGCGCTGGCGGCATTGCTCGCCCATAAGCTGGGCGACCGCAACATGACGGCCGAGCGGTTGGAGGGGCTGGCCCACGAAGCCCTGTCCGATGATCCGGATATCGTGGAGGCCGGCGCATCCGACCTGATCGCCATCCTGGAGCGCGATCCCGCCGCTGACAGCTACCTGACGCCTTTCCTCTACTTCAAGGGCTTCCACGCGCTGCAATGGCACCGGATCGGCCATTGGCTGTGGACCCACCGGCGCCACAGCCTCGCCCATTTCCTGCAAAGCCGCGTGTCGGAGGTCTTCGCCATCGACATCCACCCGGCGGTGCCGGTCGGCACGGGGGTATTCATCGACCATGGTACCGGCCTTGTCGTGGGCGAAACCGCCGTGATCGGCAACAACGTCTCGATCCTTCAGGAAGTGACGCTGGGCGGTACCGGCAAGGAGCATGGCGACCGGCATCCCAAGGTCCGCGACGGCGTGCTGATCTCCGCCGGCGCCAAGGTGCTCGGCAACATCGTCCTTGGCGCCGGCTGCAAGGTCGGGGCCGGCAGCGTCGTCCTGAAAGACGTGCCGGCCTGTGCTACGGTCGTCGGCGTCCCGGCTAAGGTGGTCGGCTGGTGCAGCGGTCCGTTCCCGGCGCTGAACATGGACCAGACGCTGCCGGAGCCGGATTACAGCATCTGATCCCAAGGTATACCGGTTTTCATTTACCGGGCTTCCAGCCCCGCAGCGTGAGCGCGTTGGCGACCACGCTGACGGAGCTGAGCGCCATCGCGGCACCCGCCAGGATCGGACTCAGATAGCCGAACACCGCCAGCGGAATGCCGATGGTGTTGTAGGCGAAGGCCCAGAACAGCCCCTGCCTGATCTTGGCGTAAGTCCGCCGCGACACGTCCAGCGCCCCGCTGACGAGGACAGGATCGCCGCGCATCAGCGTGATGCCTGCCGTGTGCATCGCGACGTCGGTCCCCGTCGCCATCGCGATCCCGACATCGGCGGCCGCCAGCGCCGGAGCGTCGTTGATACCGTCGCCGACCATGGCGACGACCTTGCCCTCCGCCTTCAGCCGGGCCACGATATCGGCCTTGTCGCCCGGCAGCACCTCGGCGAAGACCCGGTCGATGCCGAGTTCCTGGGCTACCGCATTGGCCGCACCGGCGCTGTCGCCCGTCACCATGACGGCCTCGATCCCGCGCGCATGCAGTCCGGCGACCGCTTCACGGGCGCGTTGCTTGACGGTATCGCCGAAGGCGACCAGACCCAGCACGCGGGCGTCTGGGCCGGTTTCCGCCAGCCACGACACGGTGCGGCCCTGGGACTCAAGTTCCTTGCCCCTGGTCTCCAGCGCCCCGTCGGACAGACCGTTCTCCGCCATCAGCCTGCGGGCGCCGAGCAGCAGCGAGCGACCGTCCACAATCCCCGAAATGCCCCGGCCCACCAGCGACTTGAAGCCGTCGAGACGGCTGGATTCGATCCCGCGCGTCGCGGCATGGGCACGGACCGCCTGGGCCAGCGGATGCTCGCTCCCTTGCTGGAGCGAAGCCGTCAGCCGCAGAAGGTCACCCTCGGCAAAGCCGGGGGCCGCGATCAGGTCGGTCACCCTAGGTTTGCCCTCGGTCAGCGTCCCCGTCTTGTCGAAGGCGACCGATGTCACGGCATAGGCCCGTTCTAGCGCCTCGGCATCCTTGATCAGGATGCCGTACCGAGCGGCCTGACCGGTCCCGACCATGATGGCGGTCGGCGTGGCGAGGCCGAGCGCGCAGGGGCAGGCGATGACCAGCACCGATACTGCTGTCAGGATAGCGGCTTCCAGATCGCCGCCCACGGCCCACCAGCCGATGAAGGTCAGCGCCGCGATGACCAGCACCACCGGCACGAAGACGGCGCTGACCTTGTCCACCGTGCGCTGGATCGGTGCCTTGGACGCCTGCGCGCCTTCCACCATGCGGACGATGCGCGCCAGCATGGTTTCATGACCGACCGCCAGCGTCTCGACCGTCAGCAAACCGTCGACGTTGATCGATCCGCCCGTAACGCGCCCGCCCTCGGCCTTCTCGACCGGCAGGCTCTCGCCCGTCAGCATGCTCTCATCGACCGAGCCGGCGCCTTCCACGACCTTGCCGTCCACCGGAATGCGCTCGCCCGGACGGACCACGACGATATCGCCGACGCGCACCCGCTCGACCGCGATTTCCCGCTCCACGCCATCGCGGCGCACGCGGGCTTTGTCGGGACGCAGGTCCATCAGCGCCCGGATTGCCGTCGCGGTCTGGCCCTTGGCGCGGGATTCCAGCCACTTGCCGAGCAGGATGAACGTTATCAAGACGGCCGACGCCTCATAGTAGAGGTGCGGCGTGTGTCCAGGATGCGCGGTCAGCAGCAGATACGTGCTCAGCCCCCAGGCGGCCGACGTGCCGATTGCGACCAGCAGGTCCATATTGCCGGCGCCCGCGCGCACCGCCTTGAACGCGGCGACATAGAAGCGCCAGCCCAGCCAGAACTGCACGGGAGTCGCCAGCGCCAATTGCAGCCAACCCGGCGGCATGACATGCAGGCCCACCAGATCGCCGATCATCCCAACGACCAGCGGCAGCGACAGGGCCGCCGCGATCAGCAGCTTCACCAGCTCCCGCCGCTGCCGCACGGCAGCCTCATCGGCGGCGGCACTGCCCGCCAGGGCAGTCTGGTCCTCAACGATGGGACTGGCATGGAAGCCGGTCCGGTCCACGGCCGCGACCAGCGTTTCCGCGTCGATCCCATGCCCAGTCACATGCGCCCGCTCGGTCGCCAGATTGACGGCGGCGTCGGTGACGCCCGGCACCCTCTTCAACGCCTTCTCCACGCGCCCCACGCAGGACGCGCAGGTCATCCCTTCCACGGCAAGATCGAACTCGGCCGGGGGCAGGGCGGAAGACTTAAGAGCGGTATCGTCGGTGGTCGGGGTTGCGGCAGCGTAAGCCATGGTCAGGCTCCTCGAATCTCATGCTGCCCATGTATGTGGGGCTTCCAGCCGTGGGAAGGTCAAGGGCCATTCGTCGCAAGCTGTTGTCAAGCAGGCGCGCAGCCGAACGAGCGAAGGAGGAGAACGGCTAAAACGGAAAAGCCCGCCGGCCGGCTTCCAACCCAAAGGGCAGGTCGCCGTCCGGCGGTGAGTAGCGCCGAAGCGGGCGGGGAAGCCTACGCCGCTTTGGCGTAAACTTCCGCGTAGCGCTCCATGGGGAGAGGTTTGATCCGGGAGGCCTGACCGGCGCTGCCGAACGCCTCGAACCGGTCGCGGCACAGGTCCTTTGCGGCGTCCAGCGCCGCCGCGAAGAACTTGCGGGGGTCGAACTCGTCCGGCTTCTGGGCCAGCAGGCGGCGCACGGCCCCCGTCATGGCAAGCCGGATATCGGTGTCGATGTTGACCTTGCGCACACCGTAGCGGATGCCGTTCTGGATCTCCTCTACGGGCACGCCGTAGGTCTCCTTGATCTCGCCGCCGTACTCGCGGATGATGTCCAGCCACTCCTGGGGGACCGAGGACGAGCCGTGCATCACCAGATGGGTGTTTGGCAGGCGCGCGTGGATTTCCCGGATGCGGTCGATCGCCAGGATGTCGCCGGTCGGCTTCCGCGAGAACTTGTAGGCGCCGTGACTTGTCCCGATCGCGATGGCGAGCGCGTCCACTCCCGTCGCCGCGACGAAGTCCGCCGCCTGATCGGGATTGGTCAGCAGATCGTCATGGCTGAAGGTGCCTTCGGCGCCCGATCCGTCCTCCTCGCCCGCCTGTCCCGTCTCGAGTGATCCAAGAACCCCCAGCTCACCCTCAACCGAAACGCCGACGGCGTGGGCCATCTCGACCACTTGGCGGGTGACCGCGACGTTGTACTCGTAGGAGGCCGGCGTCTTCATGTCCTCCTTCAGGGAGCCGTCCATCATGACGCTGGTGAAGCCGGAGCGGATCGAGCGCTGGCACACCGCCGGGCTGGCGCCGTGGTCCTGGTGCAGGACGATGGGGATATGCGGCCACGTCTCGACCGCCGCCTCGACCATGTGGCGCAGGAAGGCCTCGCCGGTGTATTTCCGGGCGCCGGCTGACGCCTGGAGGATGACCGGGCTGTCGCACTCGTGCGCCGCCAGCATGATCGCGCGGATCTGTTCCATGTTGTTGATGTTGAAGGCCGGCAGGCCGTAGCCATGTTCGGCGGCGTGGTCCAGCAACTGGCGCATCGAAACGAGAGCCATGGTTTCCTCCGGTATATTATCGTTGTCTTGTCTCAGGGCATCTCAGAGCAGGGCGTGCGCCGCCTTGGCGATACGTTCCGGCGTCAGGTCGAAGAAGCGGTAGAGGGCATCGGCCGGCGCGGACTCGCCGAAACGGTCGATACCGATCACCTCGCCGTTGGAGCCGACATACTTCCACCAGCCGTCGGTCCGCCCGGCCTCGATGGCAATCCTCGGTGCATCCGTGCCCAGCACCGTCCTGCGATATGCCGCGTCCTGGCGGTCGAACACCGTCGTGGACGGCATCGACACCACCCGCGCATGGATTCCCTCGCCGGCGAGCAGGTCGCGCGCGGCAACCGCGAGCGGCACTTCCGAACCGGTGGCGATCAGCACGATATCGGGCAGACCGCCATCTGGCTCCGACAGCACGTAACCGCCGCGCGCCGCTTCCGCCGCCCTGCCTCCGCCGCCGTCCTGGGGCGGAAGATTCTGGCGCGACAGCAGCAGGCTGGTCGGGCCGTTGCGCCGTTCGACGGCGGCCCGCCATGCCACGGCGGTCTCCAGCGCATCGCAAGGCCGCCAGACATCCATGCCAGGGATCAGGCGGAGCGAGGCCGCATGTTCGATCGGCTGGTGGGTCGGACCGTCCTCTCCCAGGCCGATGCTGTCATGGGTGAAGACCTGGATCGTACCGAGGCCCATCAGGGCCGACAGTCGCAGCGCGTTCCTCGAATAGTCGGAGAACACCAGGAAGGTACCGCCGAACGGGATGAACCCGCCGTGGAGCGCCATTCCGTTGACGATGGCTGTCATGCCGAACTCGCGCACGCCGTAGTGGATGTAGTTGCCGCCTCCTGTCCCCGCCACCGAGCGGCAGGCCGGCCAGTTGGTCAGGTTGGAGCCGGTAAGGTCGGCGGAGCCGCCCAGCAGTTCGGGCAGCAGCGGAGCCAGCGCCTCGATTGCCAGTTGCGAAGCCTTGCGCGTCGCGACCGTTTTGGCCGCCTTCACCGTGTCGGCGATGAAGGCGTCGGCGCGTTCTGCGAAATCCGCCGGCAGCTTACCGGCGATCCGGCGCTGGAACTCGGATGCCAGATCCGGGTGCGCCGAAGCATAGGCGTCGAACCGCTCCTGCCACTCCCCCTGAACCTCGGCACCACGCTTCCGCGCGTCCCAGGCTGCCCGGATCTCATCCGGGATCTCGAAGGCGGGGTAGGGCCAGTTCAGCGCGGTCCGGGTCGCGGCTGTCTCGTCGGCACCGAGGGGAGCGCCGTGGACGTCGTGTGTCCCCGCCATCTTCGGAGCGCCCCAGCCGATCACCGTCTTGCAGCAGACCAGCGTCGGCTTGCCCGACGGCGTCAGCGCCTCGGCGATGGCGGCATCCAGTGCCGCCGCGTCGTGGCCGTCGACGTCGCGGATCACCCGCCAGCCATAGGCTTCGAAGCGCTTCGGCGTATCGTCGGTGAACCAGCCCTGGACGTGGCCGTCGATCGAGATGCCGTTGTCGTCGTAGAACGCCACCAGCTTTTCCAGCCCCAAGGTCCCGGCCAGCGAGCAGGCTTCGTGAGAGATCCCCTCCATCAGGCAGCCGTCGCCGAGGAAGACGAAGGTGCGGTGATCGACGATCGTGTGCCCTGGCCGATTGAACTCGTCGCCCAGCAGGCGTTCGGCCAGCGCCATGCCGACCGCGTTGGAGATGCCCTGGCCCAGCGGCCCGGTCGTCGTCTCGACGCCCGGCGTGATGCCCCATTCCGGATGTCCAGGGGTGCGGGAGTGAAGCTGGCGAAAGTTCTTCAGCTCCTCCAGCGGCAGATCGTAGCCGGTCAGGTGAAGCAGCCCGTAGAGCAGCATCGATCCATGGCCGTTGGACAGCACGAAGCGGTCGCGGTCGGGCCAGTGCGGGTCGGCGGGGTTGTGGCGCAGCTGGCGGTTCCACAGCGCCTCGGCGATGTCGGCCATGCCCATGGGCATGCCGGGGTGGCCGGACTTGGCCTTGTTGACGGCATCGACGGCCAGCATCCGCAAGGCATTGGCGAGCGTGCGGCGGTCGGTAGTCGGTTTCACAGGGTTGTCGGGAGCCAGAATATCCATCATCGTATTTCCTCCCATCGCTTTTTTAGACGGCTCATCTCTTGGTTCAGTGAGCCTTCTTCTTCCGGTCCATCAGTTGCCAGATCAGCGGCGTGATGATGAGCTGCATGGCCAGCGCCATCTTGCCGCCGGGGCAGACGATGGTGTTGGGACGCGACATGAAGCTGTCCTTCAGCATCGACAGCAGGTACGGAAAGTCGATGCCGCGCGGGTTGCGGAAGCGGATGATCAGCATGCTCTCATCAGCGCTCGGGATATCGCGGGCGATGAAGGGGTTGGACGTGTCCACGGTCGGCACCCGCTGGAAATTGATGTCGGTCAGCGAGAACTGCGGGACGATGTAGTTCACGTAGTCGGGCATCCGGCGCAGGATGGTATCGACGATCGCTTCCTGGCTGTGGCCGCGAGAGATCCTGTCGCGGTGGAGCTTCTGTATCCACTCCAGGTTGATGATCGGAACGACGCCGATCAGCAAATCAGCATGTCGCGCTGCATCGACGTTGCCGGTCTTCACCGCCCCGTGCAGTCCTTCGTAGAACAGCAAGTCGGTCGGTTCCGGCAGGGGCTCCCACGGCGTAAAGGTGCCGGGCTCCTGCTGGTAGGGTGCCGCTTCCTCCGCGTTGTGCAGGTACTTGCGGGTCGTGCCGGTCCCCGTCTCGCCGTAATGCTGGAAGAGCGCTTCAATCTCCTCGAACAGGTTGGCGTCGGGGCCGAAATGGCTGAAGCTCGCCAGCCCCTGCTGCTGAGCCTCCGCCAGCCGGGTCCGCATCTCGGCTCGGTCGTAGCGGTGATAGGCGTCGCCTTCGATGATCGCGGCCGAGATCTGCTCGCGCCGGAAGATCTGCTGGAAGGTGTGGCGGACGGTCGTGGTGCCGGCGCCGGACGATCCGGTGATGGCGACGATGGGATGCTTGACGGACATGGATCACACTCCTCCATGCGCGCCGGCCGGGACCCGGAACAGCGAGCGGGTGTTGAAAAGCGGCGCTTCGAAGACCTTGTCCTCGCCCTTGTCGTAGGCCTCGTGATAGCGGACGATCCGTTCGACCTCCGACTTCGAGCCCAGGATCAGCGGTACGCGCTGGTGAAGCTTCTCCGGCACGAGATCCAGGATGCGCTGGCGCCCGGTGGAAGCGACCCCACCCGCCTGCTCCAGGATCATCGCCATCGGGTTGGCCTCGTACAGAAGGCGGAGACGCCCGGCGCGCGAGGTGTCCCGCGTATCCCACGGATACATGAAGACGCCGCCCCGGATCAGGATGCGGTAGACCTCCGCCACCAGCGATGCGATCCAGCGCATGTTGAAGTCCTTGCCGCGTGGTCCCGTGCTGCCCCGGATGCATTCATCGACGTAGCGCTGGACAGGCGGCTCCCAGAACCGCTCGTTGGAGACGTTGACGGCGAACTCGCCGCATTCCTCCGGCACCTTCATGTCGGGGTGGGTCAGGATGAAGTTGCCGATCTCAGGGTCGAGCGTGAAGCCGTTGACGCCGTCTCCCAGCGTCAGCACGATCATCGATGTCGGCCCATAGAGCGCGAAACCGGCGGCGACCTGCTCCGTACCCGGCTTCAGGAAGTCCGCTTCGACCGGATCGCCGCCGCCTTCCGGTGCCCGCAGGATCGAGAAGATGGTACCGACCGTGACGTTGACGTCGATGTTGGACGACCCGTCCAGCGGGTCGAAAGACAGCAGGTAGCGGCCCTTCCGGTGCGGCGGCGGGATCACGAAGACTTCGGGCAGTTCCTCCGACGCCATGCCGGCGACCTGGCCGCCCCAGGTACAGGTATCGAGCACGATCTCGTTGGCGGCTAGGTCGAGCGGCTTCTGCACCTCGTCATGGACGTTGGTGCCGGTTTCCGTCTGGTGTTGCTGGAGCGATCCGCGCGAGACCATGACCGAGATCAGCTTGCAGGCGGTCTGCACATCGTTCAGCAGGGCAGTCAATTCCGTGTCCGGACCGCCGCGCCGGCGCTGGTCCTCGATGATGAACTTCGCGAACGTCATGCTGCGATGCGGCATTGGTCCTCTCCCTAGTCCTCGTTGTTATTCTTTATTGTTTGCTTTTCTATGTAACGGGTTTTGTAACTTTTTTCGCTTGGCGGACACTTACTGGGTAAAGACTCGGCTGGCGCGGATATCGGCTTCCTCGATGGTCTGAAGCATGTCGGCATTCAGCACGCCGCCCTGGGCGAACAGCCGGTTGGCCTGACGTAGCCGGGCACGGTCGAGGGCGTTGCGGATCGACCGGGCATTGGCAAAGCGCGGCTGGTCCATCCGAAGGTCGATGTATTCCTGCATCGCCTGACGCGCCCCAATCGACAGCCGGTAGTGCAGGCCCGAGACCATGGTGTCGGCGATGTTCAGCAGCTCGTCCGACCGGAAATCCGGGAAATCGACATGGTGCGCGATGCGCGATCCCATGCCCGGATTGCTGGAGAAGAAGGTTTCCAGCCGGTCCTTGTAGCCCGCCAGGATCACGACCAGATCGGCGCGGTGGTCCTCCATGACCTGAAGCAGGATCTCGATCGCCTCCTGTCCGTAGTCGCGCTCGTTCTCCGGGCGGTACAGGTAGTAGGCCTCGTCGATGAACAGCACGCCGCCCATCGCCTTCTTCAGCGCTTCCTTGGTCTTGGGTGCTGTGTGCCCGATATACTGGCCGACCAGATCGTCGCGGGTCACCGACACCACATGGTCACGCCGGATATAGCCGAGCCGGTGCAGGATGCCGGCCATGCGCCGCGCCACCGTCGTCTTGCCGGTGCCGGGATTGCCGGTGAAACTCATGTGCAGCGACGGCGCATCGGTCGATAGGCCAAGCTGGCGGCGCGCCTGATCGATCAGCAGCAGCGCCGCGATCTCGCGGATACGGCTCTTGACCGGGACCAGCCCGACCAGCTCGCGGTCGAGCTGGTCCAGGATCTCGCCGATGTTCGACGCGGCGTAGAGCTCGTCGAGATCGACCGATGTCTTCGCCGGTTGCGTTTCGGGCGCCTGCGTTGCCGGCGGATGTGTCAATAAGCTGCTCATGCCGCCCTCCGCAGCGGTTCTAGTTGGCCGCGCAGCGCCGCCACGACGTCGCGGTAGGAGCCGTCGGCGCCACGAGCGCCGAAGATCGCCGAACCGGCGACGAAGGTGTCGGCCCCAGCCTCCGCGATGGCGCGGATGTTATCGACCTTGACGCCGCCATCGACCTCCAGCCAGATCGGCTGGCCGCCGCGCGCTACGTGGCGGTCGATCCGCTGACGGATATCGGCGATCTTGACCAGCGCTTCCCCGATGAACTTCTGCCCGCCGAAGCCGGGATTGACCGACATGACCAGGATCAGGTCCAGCTTGTCCATCACGTGGTCGAGGTAGTGGAGCGGGGTAGCGGGGTTGAACACCAGCCCCGCCTTGCAGCCGTTATCCCGGATCAGCGACAGCGTGCGGTCGATATGCTCCGACGCTTCCGGGTGGAACGAGATGATGTCGGCGCCCGCCTTGGCGAACATCGGCACGATCGCATCGACCGGCTTGACCATCAGGTGGACGTCGATCGGCGCCTTGGTCCGGGGCCGGATCGCTTCGCACACGACCGGCCCGATGGTCAGGTTGGGGACGTAATGGTTGTCCATCACGTCGAAGTGGATCACGTCGGCGCCGGCGGCGATGACGTTCTCGACCTCTTCGCCCAGCCGGGCGAAATCGGCCGACAGGATGCTGGGAGCGATCCGGAACGTGCTGGTCATGCTGTCACCTGTCCCCCGCCTCAATACCGCGCGCCGGTCGGCTTCTCGGTCGCGTAGCTGCGGATCGTGTAGTTGACGTTACGGCCCGGACCTTCGGCTCGCACCAGCTCGAAGCCGTCCTCGGCGGAAGGGCGATTGATCAGGAAGGACATCCGGATCGTCTCGAATCCGCGGTTGCTGTCGAACGCCAGAACCTTGATGTACTTGTTCTTGTTGGCCTTGCGGCAGGCGTTGACTTCCATCATCACGCCGGCGGCGTCAGCGATGTCGAACATCGGCTGACCCCACATGTCCCAGTACGTATTCCGGGGATGCGGATCGTCGGTCGATTCGACCGCGACGGCCCAGCCCTGGCTGAGCGCGTAGGTGATCTGCTTGGTGATTTCCTCGTCCGTCAGGTCGGGGAGGAAGGAGAACTGACCTTGGGTCAGGCGCATGGCGAAAATCCTTGTGGTCTCTGGCAGGGGAGCCTTCCCCCGGCCTTGCCTCGACCCCAGGGGACAAGGGAGGACAACCGGGGATCATCGCCCTCCGGGGGGAACCGGGAGAGGGCATGGGGGCCAGGGGAAGGCATCGGTCGCCGGCGCTTCATCGAGCAGCCGGCATTATCCTGCGTATGGTTATCGGAACAGGGCGATCAGAGCGCCGGGGTCGGCGTCGGCACGTAATCGACGCTGTCGGTCGAGGCGTAGTCGAACGTCACGTCCTTCCAGGTGTCGAGCGCCGCGCGCAGCGGCTGGCACCACTTGGCCGCCTTGACCAGGACGTCAGGTCCCTCGTTCCAAATGTCGATGCCCTCGTTGCGGGCCTTGACCATGCATTCCAGCGCTACCCGGTTGGCGACGGCTCCGGCCTGGATGCCGCCGGGATGGCCAATCGTGCCGCCGCCGAACTGAAGCACCACGTCGTCGCCCAGGTAAGTCAGCAACTGGTGCATCTGACCGGCATGGATGCCGCCCGACGCGACCGGCATCATCTTCTTCAGTCCGGCCCAGGGCTGGTCGAACAGGATGCCGTGTTCGAGCTTCTGCGGGACGTTGACTTCGCGGCAGGTGTCGTAGATGCCCCGGATGACGTTGGGATCGCCTTCCAGCTTGCCGACAACGGTGCCGGCATGGATGTGATCGACGCCGGCCATCCGCATCCACTTGGCGATGACGCGGAACGATACACCGTGCGACTTCTGCCGCGTGTAAGTCGAATGACCAGCGCGGTGCAGGTGCAGAATCATGTCGTTCCTGCGCGCCCACTTCGCCATCGACTGGATGGCGGTGTAGCCGATCACGAGGTCGATCATGATGATGACGCTGCCGAGCTGCTTGGCGAACTCCGCCCGCTCGTACATGTCTTCCATGGTAGCAGCGGTGACGTTCAGGTAGGTGCCCTTGATCTCGCCGGTCTCGGCCATCGCCTTGTTGACGCCCTCCATGCAGTAGAGGTACCGGTCGCGCCAGTGCATGAAGGGCTGGGAATTGATGTTCTCGTCGTCCTTGGTAAAGTCGAGCCCGCCTTTCAGCGCCTCGTAGACGACGCGGCCGTAGTTGCGGCCGGACAGGCCCAGCTTCGGCTTCATGGTGGCGCCCAGCAGCGGGCGGCCGTAGCAGTTCAGCCGTTCACGCTCCGCGATGATGCCGGTCGCCGGGCCCTGGAACGTCTTCAGGTATGCGGTCGGGATGCGCATGTCTTCCAGGCGAAGCGCCTTCAAGGGCTTGAAGCCGAAGACGTTGCCGATGATCGAGGCGGTCAGGTTGGCGATCGAGCCTTCCTCGAACAGGTCGAGGTCGTAGGCGATATAGGCCATGTACTGGTTGTCGGAACCGGGGATGGGATCGACCCGGTAGGCCTTGGCCCGGTAGTTCTCGCAGTCGGTCAGACGGTCGGTCCACACGACGGTCCAGGTCGCGGTCGAGGACTCGCCAGCGACGGCAGCGGCGGCTTCTTCCGGGTCTACGCCGTCCTGCGGCGTAATGCGGAAGGCTGCCAGTATGTCGGTGTCCTTGACCTCGTAGTCCGGAACCCAGTAACCCATCTGCTTGTACTTGAGGACGCCGGACTTGTACCGGACCTTCATGTCCGTGATCTGCTTGTCGCTGTCTACGACGGTCCGTTCGACGATTTCCTGCATTGGTTTTTTTCCTCCCGCAATCGGGCCTGGACTGTGTGCCAGCTTGTTACGATTGACTTGGTCTTGACGGTAATCCCGATTTTCAGTAAAGAAAATTCAATAGTTTTGACGATTTCATCAAGGAATCCCTTGTGAATAAGCGACCCCTGATCGCAGGTGCGAGATGACCCTCCGCCACTCCACGATCCGGCAGCTTCAGGTCTTCGTCGAAGCCGCCGAAACCTTGTCCTTCGCCCGCGTCGCCGAACGCCTCGGCCTGACGCCGGCCGCAGTGTCGTTCCAGATCAAGCAGATCGAAGGTCTGTGCGGCTTCGCCCTGTTCGAGCGGGTTGGCCGCCGCGTCGTCCTGACGGAGGCCGGCGCCGCCCTGGTGGAATACGCCGCCGTCGTCCTGAAGGCGCTGAGCGACGCCGACGAGCGCCTGCGAGAACTGAAGGGCCTGAGCGGCGGTCATGCCAGGATCGGGCTGGTCAGCACCGCCAAATACATCATGCCGCTGATGCTGGCCCGTTTTCAGGCGACTTACCCGCGCATCGCCATCCATCTCCAGGAAGGCAACCGCCGCGACATCATCGCGGCCCTCCTGAAGGGCGATATCGACATCGCCGTCATGGGCAAGCCGCCGGCGGACGCCGACGTTGCCGCCGAACCCTTCGCACCCCATCCCTCCGTCCTGATCGCACCTCCGAACCATCCTTTGGCGGGCGGCGGCTCCATACCGTTGAAAGCCCTGTCCGAAGAACGCTTCATCGTCCGCGAAGACGGCTCCGGCACCCGCGCCCTGATGGAGAAATTCTTTGAAGGCGGCGGCTTCTCACCCCGGATCGTCCTGACCTCCAGCAGTAACGAGACGATCAAGCAAGCCGTGATGGCCGGCATGGGCGTGGCCCTGATCTCCCGTCACACCATCCAGCTCGAACTGCGCATGGGTCTTTTGACCACCCTGCCGGTCGAAGGCCTGCCCCTGATGCGCTCCTGGTTCGTGGCAAACCGCCGCCACATGCCCCTGCTCCCCGTCCACACCCAACTGCGGCGGTTTTTGCTGGCGGAGGGCAAGTCGCTGATCGACGGGATAGAGCGCGACTACGGCGCCGTGGAGCGGCGGTGAGTTTTTAGCGAAGAGGAAGTTGTTTGAGGGAATTCATGCTCAACAACCGGAATGAACACGGATGGACACGGAACTGAATTGCGCCCATGCCTGCCGTGAAGCAGGATCTGTCATCGCTATCCGTGTTTATCCGTGGGAAATCTGTGTCCATCCGTGTTCCTGTCTAGAAAACAAACAGGCAATTGCTACGAAGGCTGAAGGCGATGACTTATGTGATTTGTGAGGCTAGAACGCGAAAAGACCATCTCAATGCCTTACGGGCGATGATCGACGAGGCTGAAGCCAGCGGCATCAGTCCGCGTAGCGTTGACGAGGTTTTCGCGGAGGCACGAACGATCGCGAGAAGCCACGGCTTAATGAGAGTGCGAGAAGATAAAAGTTCACTTTAAAGAGCACCAATGCTCACTCAGCGATAATTCTCTCAAGAAGATTTCCAACAACTTCGAGATTATCCGGAATGAACGGCTCCTGGGACACTAACTCCTCCAAATCTTCTGGCATGCGAATGCCGCTATCGAGGTTGATTGTCTCACCGCTGTAGAGTGGGCCGTTCATGCGCTTGACCGATTTGGCACGCTCTATATGATCGTTTGCTATCAAAGCAAGATTGGGCATGATCTACTTTTTTCTCAGGTGTCAGCATAAAGGTTCACAGATTGCGAATGAAGAAGCATTTTAGCAGATTGTATATTTAAGCGCCGAGTTAGTTGAGTATTTCGATTTGGTCAATTTCTAACAGCATGTTACGACACAAACCGATGATGCGGACCGGGGGTCGAAACCCTCCCGTCCGCCAAAGAAAAGCAAGCCGGAGGGAATGACACCATGCGGAAATCAGCCGCCATCGTGGGCTGGGCTCACACCGCGTTCGGGAAATCCGAGGCTCCCGATGTCGAAAGCCTGATCGCTGAGGTCGCGGGGGCGGCGCTCGATCATGCCGGCGTCGATGCCGCCGATGTCGATGCAATCACCGTCGGCGTCTACAACAACGGGTTCTCGCGCCAGGGGTTCGAAGGGGCGCTGGTCGCGACAGGGCTGCCCGCCCTCGGCTACACGCCGTCCGTCCATGTCGAGAACGCCTGCGCCACGGGCTCGGCCGCCATCCATGCCGCACTTGATTTCGTCGAATGCGGCCGGGGCCGCATCGCCCTTGTCGTCGGGGCGGAGAAGATGACGGCGCTGCCGATCCCTGCCGTCTCCGACATCCTGCTGACCGCATGCTACCGCAACGAGGAGGCGGAGGTCGAAGGCGGCTTCGCCGGCATTTTCGGGCGCATCGCGCAGAACTATTTCCAGCGCTACGGCGACCACAGTGCCGAACTAGCCCGAATCGCCGCCAAGAACCACCGCAACGGCGTCGAGAACCCCTATGCCCAGATGCGGAAGGACCTCGGCTTCGACTTCTGCAACACGCCGTCCAACAAGAACCCGCTGGTCGCAGGTCCCCTCCGCCGCACCGACTGCTCGCTGGTGTCGGATGGCGCCGCAGCACTGGTGATCGCCGATGCCGAAACCGCCGCGACGCTCCAGCGCGCGATCGGTTTCCGTGCCCGCCGGCAGGTCAACGACATCCTGCCGCTGTCGCGCCGCGACCCGACCGCGTTCGAAGGCGCCCGCCGTGCTTGGGCCAAGGCCCGCGAAGATGCCGGCGTCACGCTCGACGATCTCGATCTGGTCGAGACCCATGACTGCTTCACCATCGCCGAGATGATCGAGTACGAGGCCATGGGCCTTGCCGAACCCGGTCAGGGCTGGAAAGTGGCCGCCGAGGGCATTACCGAGAAGAACGGCCGCCTGCCGGTCAATCCTTCCGGCGGCCTGAAGGCCAAAGGGCATCCGATCGGTGCCACCGGCGTTTCGATGCACGTCATGGCCGCCCTCCAGCTCATGAACGAAGCCGGCGGCATGCAGATCCCCAACTCCCAGCTTGCGGGCGTCTTCAACATGGGCGGCGCCGCCGTCGCCAACTACGTCTCCATCCTGGAGCGCGTCAAGTGAACGGGCTGCCTGTCACCCGGCGGGTCATGAACCTGTCGCATTTCCTGACCCGCAACGCCCGCCGTCTTCCCAACCATCCGGGCCTGATCTGGGGCGAGCGGATCTGGACATGGGCGGAGATGGAGGCCCGCGTCACCGCCATGGCGGCGGCGCTGGCCGCCAGGGGCGCCGCCAAGGGCGATCGCATCCTCGTGCATTCGAAGAACTGCAACGAGATGTTCGAGTCCATGTTCGCCGCGTTCCGGCTTGGCGCCGTCTGGGTCCCGACCAATTTCCGCCTGCTGCCGGACGAGGTCGCGACTCTCGCCCAGGATTCCGGCGCCAAGATTTTCCTGTGTCACGCCGATTTCCCGGACCATGCCGCCACCGTTCGGAAAGCAACATCGGACATCGACGTCATCAGCCTTGGCGGCGGGGCGGCCGGTTTCGGCAATGCCGATATCGACACCCTGATCGAAGCCCACAAGGGCGCCCAAGCGTCCGCAGTGGCGGTCGAGCACGACGATCCCTGCTGGTTCTTCTTCACCTCCGGCACGACGGGACGCTCCAAGGCGGCCGTGCTGACGCATGGGCAGATGGCGTTCGTCGTCAACAACCACCTGTGCGACCTCGTCCCGGCGACGACGGAGGAGGACGCCTCCCTGGTGGTGGCTCCCCTGTCGCACGGGGCCGGCATCCACCAGCTCAACGTCGTGGCGCGCGGAGCGCCGACGATCCTGCTGCCGACCGACCGCTTCGACGTGGACGAGGCCTTTCGCCTGATCGAACGCCATCGGGTGACGAACCTGTTCACCGTGCCGACCATCCTGAAGATGCTGGTCGAGCATCCCGCCGTGGACAGATACGACCACTCGTCGCTCCGCTACGTGATCTATGCCGGCGCTCCCATGTACCGCGCCGACCAGAAGGTGGCGCTGGCGAAGCTGGGTCCCGTGCTGGTCCAGTATTTCGGCCTGGGCGAAGTGACCGGCAACATCACCGTCCTGCCGACCCGCAACCACCATATCGAGGACGGTCCCGAAGCAAGGCTCGGCACCTGCGGGTTCGAGCGCACCGGCATGCAGATCTCGATCCAGGACATCGAAGGCCGCGAACTCCCGGCGGGCGAGACGGGCGAGATCTGCGTCATCGGCCCCGCCGTCTTCGCCGGCTATTACCAGAACCCCGAAGCCAACGCCAAGGCGTTTCGCGACGGCTGGTTCCTGACCGGCGATGTCGGCCACATGGATGCCGAAGGCTACCTCTACATCACCGGCCGGACCTCCGACAAATACATCTCCGGCGGCTCCAACATCTACCCGCGCGAGATCGAGGAGAAGATCCTGACACAAGGAGCCATCGCCGAAGTCGCGGTGCTCGGCGTGCCGGATCCAACCTGGGGCGAGGTCGGCGTGGCGGTCTGCGTGCTGCGGCCTGGTGCTAACCTGGACGAGGCCGAACTGATCGCCTGGATGTCGGAGCACATCGCCCGCTACAAGGTGCCCAAGCGGGTGTTCTTCTGGGACGCTCTGCCGAAGTCCGGTTACGGCAAGGTGCCGAAGCGTCTCGTCCGCGACGAGCTGGAAGCCCGTGGCCTGCTGAAGCCCGCCACCGGAGCCTCCGCATGATGATCGACCCGGATCGCAGGGTCCTTCAGCCCGGACCCGCACCGTCGGAGCGCGTGCAGTGGGTCGCCGGCAATGCCCGGCTGCTGGAGTTCACCCTGGAGCCGAGGCTGAACTTCATCGAGGCGATCCGCCGACCGCTTGCCGAAGCCGGCGGAGAAAGCGCCGTCTTGACGCTGAAAGGCGGCGCCTTCGGCCCCTTCACCTATGTCGTGCCGGCCCCGGCGCCGACACCCGAACACGCCGCCTACTACAGCGAGTTCCACCGTCCCGTCGGCATCAGCCGCCTGGAGGACGCCGCAGTGACCTTCGGCCGGCGCGACGGCATCGCCTTCCTGCATTGCCACGGCGTCTGGACCGGCGCCGACGGCATCCGGCGGGGCGGTCACGTCATCCCGGACCAGACCGTCATCGCCGAACCGGTTCGGGCACGCGCCTGGGTGCTGGACGGCATGGCGTTCGAGGCGCAACCAGACCCGGAAACCAACTTTACCCTTTTCGGCCCGGTTTCCGGCGCCGGCGCTTCCTCCGGCCGGTTCTTCGCAGCGCGTTTCCGGCCGAACCAGGACATCTGCGGCGCGCTTGAAGACTTCTGCCGCAGCCGGGGCATCGTTTCCGCCGCTCTGCGCGGTGGGGTCGCCAGCACCATCGGAGCGGTGTTCGAGAACGGCAGCGTTGTGGACAGTTTTGCCACCGAGATGTTCATTCGCTCCGGCTCGATATCGTCCGGCACCGATGGCGCGCTCGAGGCAGCGCTCGACGTTGCGCTCGTCGATCACCGGGGTAATCTGGCCGAAGGGCTCCTGACGCGCGGAGCCAAC
Organism: Skermanella aerolata KACC 11604; assembly: GCF_000936425.1. Taxonomy (GTDB): domain Bacteria; phylum Pseudomonadota; class Alphaproteobacteria; order Azospirillales; family Azospirillaceae; genus Skermanella; species Skermanella aerolata. Next base: position 65,716 of record NZ_AVFK01000035.1, read on the forward strand.
CCAATCCTCATGACGCTCGAAGTCGTCATCGAGGCACTTGCCGGTTCCGCCTGAACGGGCCTGACGCCTCACGGCATTTTCCGCATTGCACCATCGCCCGCTTGCCGATCCCCTACACGCCAGGGGATTTTTTTGTGCCCATAAGGCTCATCGGTGTCACGGCATTGACACTGTAGAACTGACATTCTCTATCCTAATTTTCAGCTGGTCGATACCAAATGGCCGGAGTCTTTTGCATCGCAAAATAACCGTATTTCGTTGATGCCGTCATAAAGGAAATCATACACGCTTTGAGTGCCGGAGAGTTCTGTGCTCTGAAACAGAGCAAACAGTCTATAAATTCATCAAAGAGAACCGATGATCATTGGAAAGATATTGCGCCGTATTTGAAGGGAATTGGTGATGCGAGAACGATACAATATCGATGAGCTGCGCGGCTTTGCCTGCATCCTGCTCGTCTCGCTCCATGTGATCGGCCACAACCCCGAAGTCGGCATGCGCCTTGAGGAAGGCTCGCTGTTCCGGTACGCGGCCGAGAGCTGGTCATTCGTCCGGATGCCGCTGTTCACCTTCATCTCAGGTCTCGTCTACGCGTTCAGGCCCGCGCGGCACGAGCACCTTCCTGACTTTTTCAACAAAAAGCTTCGCCGGCTCGGCGTCCCCTTGCTGGTCGTGGCGCCGCTCTTCTTCATCCTCCAGGCCATCACTCCAGGGACGACGGCGACGCCGGACTGGTACGAGTTCCTGACCATCCCCGTCCTTCCCTATCAGCATTACTGGTACCTCCAGGCGCTGCTGCTGATCTTCTTCGTGGTCGGTACCCTGGATGCAGTGGGCTGGCTGTTCCGCCCCGTCGTGTTCACCGGCCTGTCGGCCGTGGCGGTGGTGCTCAACCTCACGGTCGCGAACACCCTGGAGCCGGAAGTCGATATCTTCTCGATCAGCCAGGCGGCCTACCTGTTGCCGTATTTCCTGCTGGGAGTCGCCTTCACCCGGTTCCACGATACGCTTTCCGCCGCTCCAATCAGGCTGGCCGTCGTCGTCGTGCTAGTAGCCGCAACGCTGATCCATCAGGCGGCGCTGTGGGACCTGATCACCGTGGATATCGGACGTACCAGCATCCTGGGCCTGCTGTGCGGCACCACGGCGTCGTTGGTGCTGGTCAGGTTCATGCCCAAGGCATCCCTGTTCCGGACCATCGGCAAGCACTCCTACGCCATCTTCCTCCACCACATGTTCTTCCAGGCCGCCTGCCGGATCGTGCTGATGCGGCTTGGCGCCGAGGACTGGCAGATCTTCGTACTGGCGGTGGCGGGAGGCTGCATCGGCCCCATGGTGCTTCAGCGGCTGGCCTCCGTGAACCCCTGGACCCGGACCGCGCTGCTGGGGGCGGCGTGAAGCCATCAAGTCAGCCGGTAGTGCCGTGTCAGTTCACCGGCCAGGTTTGGTCCCGGACTGCACCGCCTTGCGGATAGCGCGCACCTAGCTGTCGATCCAGCTCGCGAAATCAGCTTCATACAGACTGGTCACGCGTCGATCCTCCGGCAAAGAGCGAAGATGGCGGGGAAGAATAGCAGGTTTTCTGGCCTCTTACCGCCGGTAACTCTCCATCACGTCGTCGCCGGCGCGGCGGACGCCGACGCGGATGAAGTCTGCCGTGTCCTCCAGCAGGTCGACGCCGAAGCCGACCACGGCGGGCAGCCCGTCGCCGCCGATCATACGGGGGGCCCGGAACCATTCCAGCCGGTCCACCAGACGCTGCTGCATCAGCGATGCGCTCAGCCGGGCGCCGCCCTCGACCAGCAGGCGGGTGATGCCCCGCGCGGCCAGGGCCTTTAAGGTATCCGAAACGTCCAGCACGCCGCTGGCGTCGGGCGCCAGGGTCACGACCTCGACGCCGCAGTCGGTGAAGGCGCGGGCGCGCATCGGGTCGACGTTCTGGAGCGTGAACACCAGCGTCGGCGTGGTGCTGGCGCCGCGCACCAGCTTGGACGTCAGAGGCAGGCGCAGCCTGCTGTCCACGACGACGCGCAACGGCGAGCGTCCGGCCAGCCCCGGCAGCCGGCACGTCAGTTCGGGATCGTCGGCCAGGGCAGTGTTCAGCCCGACCATGATGGCGTCGTAGCGTGCCCGCAGCCCATGACCCCAGGACCGTGCCGTCGGCCCGGTGATCCACTGGCTTTCGCCGGTGCGGAGCGCTATCCGTCCGTCCAGCGACGTCGCCAGCTTCAGCGTCACCAGCGGACGGCCGTCTCGGATGCGGTGGAAGAAGCCCTCGTTCAACTCGGTCGCCTCGTCGGCGCACAGGCCGACATCGACCTGGATGCCGGCGTCGCGCAGGCGCTTGATGCCAGAGCCCGAGACGCGGGGGTCCGGGTCCTCGCAGGCGACCACGACGCGGCCGATGCGGGCCTCCATCAGGGCTTCCGTGCAGGGCGGGGTCTTGCCCCAATGGTTGCACGGCTCAAGCGAGACATAGGCGGTCGCGCCCTGCGCCGCGGCGCCGGCCCGGCGCAGTGCCTCCGTCTCCCCATGCGGGCGTCCGCCCGGCTGGGTCCAGCCGCGCCCGACCACGGTCCCGTCCTTGACGATGACGCAGCCGACGGCGGGGTTGGGAGCGACGGTCCCGAGTCCGCGACGCGCCAGCGCTATGGCCGACCGCATGAATCCGGTATCGGCCGGGCTGAAAGGAGAGGGCGCTGACGCAGAAGAAGGCATCGGGTCAGAAATCACGTGTCGGAATCGGGAAACGGTCAGGTGATCTCGGGCTTGAGGGAGCCGACGAACTCGTTGAAGTCCGAGGCTTCCCTGAAGTCCTTGTAGACGGACGCATAACGGACATAGGCGACCTGGTCCAGGTTGAACAGGGCGTTCATCACCATCTCGCCGATCTGGCTCGACGGAATCTCGCTCTCGCCCGAGGATTCGAGCTGCCGGACCAGGCTGTTGACCAGCCGGTCGATGCGGTCGGCATCGATCGGCCGCTTGCGCAAGGCGATGCGCATGGAGCGCAGCAGCTTGTCGCGGTCGAAGGGCTCGCGCTGCCCGGCGCTCTTGATCACCGTCAGTTCGCGCAACTGCACCCTCTCGAAGGTGGTGAAGCGCGCGCCGCAGCCGGGACAGAAACGCCGCCGGCGGATCGCCGAGTTGTCCTCGGTCGGCCGGCTGTCCTTCACCTGGGTATCGTCATGTCCGCAGAACGGGCAGCGCATCTGGTTCTATCGCCTCACAGGTTCGGGTAGATCGGGAAGCGCCGGCAAAGCGCCTGGACGCGCTCCTTGACCTGGGCTTCCACGGCGGTGTTGTCGCCCGAGTTGCTGGCGGCCAAGCCGTCCAGCACTTCGGAGATCAGCTCGCCGACCAGCGTGAACTCCGCGACGCCGAAGCCGCGCGTGGTCGCCGCCGGCGATCCCAGCCGGACGCCGGACGTCACCATCGGCTTCTGCGGATCGAACGGCACGCCGTTCTTGTTGCAGGTCATGCCGGCGCGCTCCAGCGACCCTTCGGTCGCCTTGCCTGTCAGGTTCTTCGGCCGAAGGTCGACCAGGACGACATGGCTGTCGGTCCCGCCCGACACGATATCCACGCCGCCCTCGATCAAGCGCGCCGCCAGCGCGCGGGCGTTGTCGACGACCGCCTGGGCATAGGTCTTGAACTCCGGACGCAGCGCCTCGCCGAAGGCCACGGCTTTAGCGGCGATCACATGCATCAGCGGACCGCCCTGAAGACCGGGGAAGACGGCCGAATTGATCTTCTTGCCGAGATCCGCATCGTTCGACAAGATCATGCCGCCGCGCGGACCGCGCAGCGTCTTGTGGGTCGTGGTCGTCACGACATGGGCGTGCGGCAGAGGCGACGGGTAGACGCCGCCGGCGACCAGTCCGGCGAAGTGCGCCATGTCGACCATGAAGTACGCGCCGACCTCGTCCGCGATCTTGCGGAAGCGGGCGAAGTCGATGGTGCGCGGATAGGCCGAGCCGCCGGCGATGATCAGCTTGGGCTTATGCTCGCGGGCGAGAGCCTCGACCTGATCGAAGTCGATCAGCGCGTTGTCGCGGCGGACGCCGTACTGGATGGCGTTGAACCACTTGCCGGACTGGTTGGCGGCGGCGCCGTGGGTCAGGTGGCCGCCGGCGTCCAGCGACATGCCGAGGATCGTGTCGCCCGGCTGGAGCAGCGCCATGAAGACGGCCTGGTTCGCCTGCGCGCCCGAGTGGGGCTGCACGTTGACGAAGGCGCAGTCGAACAGCGCCTTGGCGCGGTCGATCGCCAGCTGTTCGGCGACATCGACGAACTCGCAGCCGCCATAGTACCGGCGGCCAGGATAGCCTTCGGCGTATTTGTTGGTCAGCACCGAGCCCTGGGCTTCCAGCACCGCCGCCGAGACGATGTTCTCGGAGGCGATCAGTTCGATCTGGTCCTGCTGGCGCGCCAGTTCCTCACCGATCGCGCGGGCCAGGTCGGGGTCGCTCTCGGCCAGGGACGCGCCGAAGAAACGGCCGTAAAGGGTGTCGGAACCGGTGGATTGGGGGAGTGACGACATGGAAAGGGTTCCTTGAACTTGGTGTAACCGCCCCGGGCCCCGACTGCCGGGACCGCTCCGTCGGCGTCCCGCGATCGATGCCCGAAGCCCTGAACGGTGCGGTGCCGGCGAAATCCGATACCGGCGGCCTGGAAAATCGGCTGTCTTTAAGACTGATTGGCTCTTCAGCCCATCTTGTCAACGCGGCGGCTGTGGCGCCCGCCTTCGAACGGTGTGGCCAGGAAGGCGGCGAGGCAGTCCTGTGCGGTCTCGATCCCCGTCACACGGGCGCCAAGCACCAGGACATTGGCGTCGTTGTGCTGGCGGGAGAGCCGCGCGCCCGTAGTGTCGTGGCACAATGCCGCACGGATGCCCGGATGCCGGTTGGCGGCGATGCTGATGCCGATGCCGGTGCCGCAGATCAGGACGCCGCGTTCGGCCCGGCCTTCCCGGATGGCGCCCGCGAGGGCTGCCGCGTAGTCCGGATAGTCGACCGATTCCGGGCCGTTGGTGCCGAGGTCGATTACCTCGTATCCTTGGCCGGCCAACGTGTCCTTTAAGGAAGCCTTGAAGTCGAAGCCGGCATGATCCGACGCGATAACGATTTTCTGTCCAGACATGACTCTTCCACACCTTGTTGCGGCGGCCCAGCCATTGAACCCGACGCCACCGCCCGAACCCGAACCCCTGGATCCTGCCCGCAGCTATGCCCGCCCGGATCCTCGACGGAGACGCTCCGAAGCACGCCTTTAGGGTATCCGCCGCCGTCAGCCTACCAGATATCGGCGCGCCATGAAAGAATCGCTAAAATCACCTACGCCGGGCAGCTTTGCATGCGACGCACGCCCGAGTTGAGCCATGCGTCTTCCGCTGGGCGGCCATGCATCCGTCGCTCAGGCTTTTCTTAAGCAAAAACTCTGTTGTCGTTGGACCGGCCGCATTTGTGTGCAAGTGGCGGTGCGATAACCGAGGCGGAATGCCTTCACGCTACGACTAAAATACCTTTAATCCTCAGCGCTGGATCATGAGGCGCACGAACTAGCGGTTCCCAATCTTGCCGTGCGGATGAAAACCGTGTCCGATTCAAAATAACCTTTGAACCTCTTGCCGAAATTTTATTGACACTTAAATCCCCATGTGCGACTTCAGTGCATCGAACACAATGAATAACCAGGATACTGGGCATGAGTGACCAGCTAGAACACGATGGGCCTGATGGGGCCATTCTACGGATGACTGCGGAGATAGTATCCGCTTACGTCAGCAAGAATGTGCTTCCGGCGACCCAAATCCCCGAAGTCATCAATACCGTTTTCACCTCGCTGACTGGTTTGAACGGCCAGCCGCGCGAGGTTCAGGCCGAGCCGCAGAAGCCGGCCGTGCCGATCCGCAAGTCCGTGACTCCGGAATACATCGTTTGCCTGGAAGACGGTAAGAAGCTGAAGATGCTGAAGCGGCATCTCCGCTCGACTTACGGCATGACTCCCGACGAATACCGTACGAAGTGGAACCTGCCGCCGGATTACCCGATGGTTGCTCCTAACTACGCGGCTCAGCGTTCCGAGTTCGCGAAGAAGATCGGCCTCGGCCGCTCCTCCGGTCGTCAGACGCGGCGCCGCGCTTCCTGAGTCTTCGAGCACTCCGGCGGTTGCCTGATGGCATCGCCGCCGCGCGAACGAAGGCGCGGACCGGTTTACCGGCAAGTCGCATTTTATTTGCCTGACGGGCAGATGGGGCAGGTTTCCGAACCTGCTCGTCTGCCCGGAATTACGAATCCGGTTATCTGAATACTTCCGAACACGGCGGATGCGGCGGCAAACTCGACGTGCCGGTCCGTCCGCCGTTCAGCGCTGGGGCGACGTTCCCGCCTTTTTGGCCAGTACATAGTTCAGCTTCGCCAGGACGGTCCGTTTCAGCATTTCCTGACTATGGTTGAGCGGACCGACCACGCTGACTTCGGTCAATGTCGCCGCATCCATGGCAGTCGCCTTCATGTACGTACCGACTCGCTGAAATTCCAGCAGGACCTCGCGGTCCGGCGGTTTGGTCATGTGATCTCCTGTTCTTTTATAGTTTCGGACTGGGTGACCCGGTCATGCCGTGCCATGGCGGTGGCACGCATGTTGTCCTATGGTGAATAGTGCCGAGAGCCTTTCAATTCGGTAAATTGCTCATCGAGGTCGCCCTTCGCCGGCGGTCCCGGGAATGACGCCAAGGCCGCCGCTCGTCGGCGGCCATAAGAATGAAAAGTCGGAGAACACAGTAATGACCGCAAGCCCGATCGAGACTGCTGGGGAGATGGCCGGGGAAACCGGCAGCAAAGGGGCCGCCGCCCGCTTCCAGTGGGAAGATCCGCTGCTGCTTGAAGACCAGCTTACCGAGGACGAGCGCATGGTGCGCGACAGCGCCCGCGCCTATGCCCAGGACAAGCTGA
>NZ_AVFK01000036.1 GCF_000936425.1 Skermanella aerolata KACC 11604
AACGCCATACGCAGCGGCAAGACCGCACATATGAGCGATCGGACGAGAAAAACCAACGCATCACGATCCGTCCAATGGTCACTTACACTTATCCTCGACAGCCGCACCTGTCTCTTCCGCGGCTGGCCGACCTGGTGGTCATAGCGAGGGGCCCGCACCCGATCCCATCCCGAACTCGGCCGTGAAAACCCTCCGCGCCAATGGTACTGCGTCTTAAGACGTGGGAGAGTAGGTCGCCGCCAGGTCCGCCAGCCGCGGAAGAGCACAGACGACAAACAGCCGGAAAGCTAACGCTTTCCGGCTGTTTGTCGTTTTAGGTTCTCTGGCTCGGTCAATCTCTGGAAGGGCGGGAAGAAGTTTTGTAAACAAGCATTTCTGGTCCTGCTCCTTTTACAAGCGGTTACAAAACTCCCTGATACGTAGATGTTTGGTCAATCAAAGCAGGCCGATGATCGGATAGTTTCCAATAGGGGAGAAACCCGATGATCCAGAGTGTGGGCGGCCAACCGCCCGGCGGTCCGGGCGGACCGCCGCCATCCAAGGCGATGACCGACGAAGCCAAGAAGCAGGTCACCGATATCCTGAGCCAGTATGATCCGGAGAACCTCAGCACCGAAGACATGGACGCCATCAACAAAAGCTTCAAGGAAGCAGGTGTCCGCCCCAGTGGCGAACTCAAGTCGATGCTTGAGGATTCCGGTTTCGATGCTAAAGCCTTGGGCGACCGCGCTCGGGAAACTCAGGGTCCCAACGGTGGACCACCCCTTGGCGGACCTCCTCCAGGCGGTGGCGCTCCTCCGGGCGGAGGTGCCCAGCAGGCCTCCACCGACCAGCTCAAGCAGTTGAGTTCGATGCTCGAACAGTACGATCTCAATGACCTGAGCGAGGACGATCAGACCAACATCAGCCAGAAGCTGACCGAACTCGGTTTCAGCGCTTCAAAATCCAAGGTTTCCTTCACGGTCTGACACGCTTTCGATCATAGTAGTGCCACCGAGCAGCGGCTTTCCCGTCGGAAAGCCGCTGCTTTTTTGCCTGGACCGCACCACCGTCAACCGCTACCACCACCAACTGTCGGCCCGGTTATCATTCGGGATGCATCAAGTAAGGGGAGGACGCGCTTGTCGGCGCTGGCTTTATTCGTGCGCATCGTCAACCAGCTCAACGAGTGGATCGGGCGCACGGTTTCGTGGCTGACCCTTGGTGTCGTCCTGGTCTGCTTTTCCGTCGTGGTGTTGCGCTACGCCTTCAACATCGGGTTCGTGTGGATGCAGGACATCTATGTCTGGCTCCATGCCATAGCCTTCACCCTGGGCGCAGGCTATGCCCTGCTGCATGACCACCACGTCCGGGTCGATATCTTCTACCGGCCGGCCAGCGAACGCTACAAGGCCTGGCTCAACCTCTTCGGCGTCCTGCTGCTTTTGCTGCCCTTCGTGACGATCCTCGTCTACTGGGGCTGGGGTTATGTCGTGCGGTCCTGGATGCTCCAGGAGCGGTCGCAGAACGTCGGCGGCATGCATGGCCTCTATGTCATCAAAAGCTGCCTGATCGCCTTCGCCGTCCTTGTCGGACTCCAGGGCCTTTCGATCGCGTCGCGCAGCATCTTGATCCTCACCGGCAACAGGACGCTCCTGTCCCCACGCGATCTTCCGCCCGCCGAAAATATGGAAGGGGCCTGATCCCGTGGACAGCATCCTGATCGGCGAGGCGCTGAGCGTCGCCATGTTCTTCGGTGTCGTGGCGGTCCTCATGCTGGGGTTTCCCGTCGCCTTCACGCTTGCGGGCACATCCCTGATCTTCGCCGGCATCGGCTGGCAGTTCGACGCATTCAACCCGGCCCTGTTCGGCACTCTGGTCTCGCGCTACGTGGGCGCCATGGTCAACGAGGTGCTGGTGGCAGTTCCGCTATTCGTCTTCATGGGCGTCATGCTGGAGCGCTCCCGGATCGCTGAGCAACTCCTGGTGACGATGGCGCAACTCTTCGGCAGCCTGCGCGGCGGTCTCGGCCTGTCGGTCATCATGGTCGGCGCCTTGCTGGCCGCCTCGACCGGCATCGTCGGCGCCACTGTCGTGACCATGGGGCTGCTGAGCCTGCCCGCCATGCTGAAGGCCGGCTACGATCCGAAACTCGCCTGCGGCATCATCTGCGCCTCTGGCACGCTGGGCCAGATCATCCCGCCCTCGACCGTCCTGATCTTCATGGGCGACATCCTCCAGGGAGCGAACGCCCAGGCTCAGATGGCGCTCGGCAACTTCGCTCCCAACCCGGTGTCGGTCGGCGACCTCTTCGTCGGCGCCTTCATTCCGGGCTTCATCCTGGTCGGCCTATACATGGGCTGGACCATCCTGATCGCGATCCTACGGCCGCAGGCCGCTCCGGCGCTGGAGATGACCGCCGAGGAGCGCCGTGACCTTCCGAAGAATGTCGTCGTAGCGCTCGTCCCAGCGCTGGCTCTGATCGTCGCGGTGCTCGGCTCGATCCTTACCGGCATCGCAACCCCGACCGAATCGGCGTCGGTCGGTGCCGTCGGAGCCATGCTGCTTGCCGCCATCAGGAGGCAATTCAACTACGCGATCCTGCGCCACGTCATGATGTCGACAATGCAGATCACCTCCATGGTGTTCGTGATCCTGTTCGGCGCCTCCATGTTCGCGCTGGTCTTCCGGACCCTGGGGGGAGATGCCCTGCTAGAGGAGTTCCTGACGGCGCTGCCAGGAGGGGCAACCGGGGCAATGCTCTTTGTGATGTTCTTGATGTTCGTCCTGGGCTTCATCCTGGACACGTTTGAGATCATCTTCATCGTCATGCCGCTGACTGCGCCGATCCTGTTGCAGATGGGGATCGATCCGGTCTGGCTCGGCGTCATGGTCGGCATCAATCTCCAGACGAGCTTTCTGACCCCGCCGGTCGGCTTCTCCCTGTTCTACCTTCGAAGCGTGGCGCCGGCGTCGATCGGGACCAATCAGATCTACCGGGGCGTCGTTCCTTTCGTGGCACTTCAGGTAACCGGTTTGGCCCTGGTCTGGATATTCCCCCAACTTGCCACTTGGCTGCCGGCGCTCGTGTTCAAGTAAGCGGTCAGACCCGCCGCAATGCAACGATAGGGTCCAACCTGGAGGCCTGCCATGCCGGGTAGAGCCCGAAGGTAACTCCGATCAACCCAGCCCCCAAGAACGCTCCCAGTGCCGTCAGGGGATCGATCCGGGGCGCGATCTGAGTTGCAGCATCGACGGCAAGGACGCCACCGAAGCCGAGCAGGACACCAAGCAACCCACTGACCAGCGCCAATGCCGCCGCTTCAATCAGAAATTGCGACAGGATATCCCGGCGACCGGCACCGACCGCGAGGCGGAGCCCGATCTCGGCGGTCCGTTCGGTCACCGAGACCAGCATGATGTTCATGATGCCGATCCCGGCGATCAGCAGCGACAAGGCGGCGATCCCGACCAGCAGCGCTGTCAGGATACGAGCGGAGGCAGCGCGGGCTTCGGCGACTTCCGACAGGTTTCGGATATCGAAGTCGTCAGGCTCCCCCGGCATCAGCCTGTGGCGCTGACGGAGCAGTTCGCGGACTTCGTCGGTCGTGGTCCGTAGGCTGCCGGCGTCATGTGCCTGGATCATGATCGAGTTGACGGCGCCCGCGAAGACGACGGATGGGTTCGCCTTGACCTGCTCGACCTTCTGGAAGCCAGTCTTGCCGCTGCCGTCGAACCGCTTCTTGCCGGCGATGGCGCTGGCGGACTGGATCTGGGGAGCGGGCTTGTTGTTGAGGCGCATGCGGGCTGTCGCCAGGGGTACGTAGACGACGTCGTCCTGGTCCCAGCCCTGGGTCGACTGACCCTTGGAAGCCAGGACGCCGATCACCTGGAACGGCACGTTGCGCAGCCTGATGACTTGGCCGACCGGATCCTCTCCCGGTTCGAACAACCGTTTCACGACCGTCTGGCCCAGCAGCGCCACCTTGGCGACCGCGGCATTGTCTTCGTCGGTGATCAGCCGGCCAGAGACCGCTGGCCATGCGCGCACCTCCATGAAGCCCGCCGTAATGCCGTGCATCCGCGACCAGGAGTTGCGGTTGCCGTTGATCGCCTGACCGCTGCCCCACCACGTAGCGCCGACTTCCCGGACCGACGGAAGCTGCGCGCGGATGGCGACCGCATCGTCCTCCGTCAGCAGGACATTGGTGTCGCCGCTGAGACGGACGCCGCCGGGACCGGTCCGCTGGCCGGCCACCACCATCATGACATTGGCGCCCAGGTTCTGGATCTGGTCGATCACCTGTTTCTGGGTTGCGGTGCCGATCGCGACCATCAGGATCACCGCCGCGATGCCGACCGCGATCCCGGTCATTGTCAGGATGCTGCGTAGACGGTGCAGCCAGAGGGCACGGAGCGCAGTGCGCAGGGCCATCGTCATGCCGCACTGTCCTCCATCACCTGACCGTCGCGGAAGGCTATCCGGCGCTTGGCGTGCTCGGCGACACCCCGGTCGTGGGTGACCAGGACGACGGTACGCCCCTCGTCGTTGAGGGATTGGAACAGCGCCATGATCTCCTCCCCCGTGGCCTGATCGAGCGCTCCGGTCGGTTCGTCCGCCAGCAGGATGCGCGGATCGTTGACCAGCGAGCGGGCGATGGCGACGCGCTGCTGCTGTCCGCCGGAGAGTTCGGCCGGGCGGTGATGCGCCCGGTCCGCAAGACCAACGGCAGCCAGATGGCGCATCGCCCGTTCCCGCCGTTCGCGTGCGGCGACGGGAGCGTAAGTCAGCGGCAGCTCGACATTCTCCAGCGCGGTATGTGTCGGTAGCAGGTGGAAGCTCTGGAAGACGAAGCCGAGCTTGCCGTTGCGGATTTTGGCCCGACTCTGCTCCGGCAACCGCCCGACCTCTTCGCCATCGAGCAGGTATTGGCCGCCGCTGGGAGTGTCGAGGCAGCCGAGGATGTTCATGAAGGTGGACTTGCCGGAACCCGACGGACCCATCACGGCAACGTAGTCGCCGGCATCGATCGTCAGGTTGATGCCTCGGAGCGCGTGGACCGTCTGGCCGGCCATGCTGTACTGCTTCTTCAGATCAATCGCTTCGAGGAGCGCGCTCACGTCCCGGCTCCTCCGGCGGACGGCTTGCGGCCGACGACGACCTGCTGGCCCTCGGTCAGCGTGCCGCCGGCGATCTCACTGAAGCCGGTATCCGCGATGCCAACCTTGACCGGGACTGCCGTGAACGTGCCCTTCGAGTCGAGCACGTAGACTTCGCTCTCGCCGGCGCGCCGGGGGGCGGGCGAGGGGAGGGACGGCGTCGGGCGGAAGCGCAGGGCGGCGGACGGGACCCGCAGCACGTCGCGGTGTTCCGTCACCTTAATATCGACCATGGCCGTCATGCCGGGATAGAGCTGCAAGGTGTCATTGCCGGCCGTGATGACGACAACATATGTCACTACGTTCTGGATGACCTGCGGCGCCTTCCTGACCTGTGCGACGGTGCCGGTGAACTCCATGCCGGGGAAAGCGGCGACGGTGAAGCTGACGGACTGCCCGGCTTGGACTGCGCCGATATCCGCTTCATCGACGAAAGTCTCGACCTGAAGCCGGCGGAGGTCGCGGGCGATCGTGTAAAGCACGGGAGCTTCCAGGCTGGCCGCGACGGTCTGGCCGACATCGACGTTCCGCTCGATCACCACGCCGTCGATGGGCGAGCGGATCACCGTCCGGTCCAGATCGACCTGCGCCTGGGCCAGCGCTGCGACCCGCTGCTGAAGCGTGGCCTCCGCCACTAAAACTTGGGCTTCGGCGGCGCTGACCGAAGCGTCTGCTCCCTGGATTACGGTGATCTGGGCGTTGTGCTCAGCCTGAGCTGCCGCCAGGGCAGCCTGAGCCTGATCGAAGGCGCTGGTGACCCGCTCCCGCTCCGCCACCGCGACGTAGTCGGCCCGGCCGGACGCCGAAGCCCGCTGCAACTCCCGTTTCGCCTGATCGGAGACCGACTGGGCGCTCCGGACATTGGCTTCCAGGACTTGGCGGGTCGCCCGTGCGTTCTCGGCATCGGCGCGTGCCCGCGCCAGTTGCGCCTTGGCGGCGGAGATGCCGGAGGCGGCGACGTCGCGCTGGGCGGTCGCCTCTGCCACTCGAGCGGCGAAGCCTTCGGGGGCGATCTGGGCGACGATCTGATCCTGACGGACCACGGAGTTGAAGTCGGCATCGAGCGAGAGGATGCGTCCGGAAACGGCGGAGCCGACCTGGACCAGCCCGACGGCGTTGAGCGTTCCGGTAGCCGCTATGGTCCGGACGATGGTGCCCCGGTCGACGGTCGCCAGTTCCACGTCGGGAAGTTCCCGCTGGTCCTCGATCAGGGACGCGTAGCCTACGCCACCGGCAAGTACGGCGATGCCGCCGATTGCCAGCCATATTGCGAACGCACGCTTCACTCCGCACCTCTCGACCTGAACGAGAAGAGCTTATCCCACAAGATCATGGCGTTGGAATGGCGGCGGCGCCGCAGCGACGATCAGACCGCACCGGTCGGCAAGGTCACGTCCTCAAGCGCCATGCGGAACCACCCGTCGGCCCCAAGCGCCTCTAAAGGTTGAAAGCGTGCCTTATACGCCATCTTCCGGCTGCTCCTGATCCAGTAGCCGAGATAGACATGGGGAAGTCCTTCGGCCAGCGACTGGGAGATCAGCGACAGGATCATGAAGGTGCCGAGGCTCCGCCTGTCCTGGTCGGCATCGAAGAAGCTGTAGACGGCTGAGAGGCCGTCGCGCAGCCGGTCGGTCAGGATGGCGCCGACCAGTCGGTCCCGACCGTCCCGAACCTCGAACAAGCAGGTCTCCGCCCGTCCCTCATCGACCATGGCGCTATAGTCGGCCAAGCTCATGCGGGCCATGTCGCTGTCGCCATGGCGCGACATCTGGTAGGCGTGGAACAGGCGGAACTGCTCGTGCGTCGCGATGGCCGGAACCTCCGCGACGGTAAGGTCGGCATTGGCCTTCAGGATGCGCCGCATGCTGCGGCCCGGCTGGAACTCCTTGACCGGAATGCGCACCGGCACGCAGGCGGAGCAACCCGGGCAGACCGGCCGGTAGACGATGTCGTGACTCCGCCGGAACCCCGCCCGCGACAAGGTGGAATTCACTTCCGACGCAAAGGGCGCGCTTAAACGCGTGAACAGTTTACGCTCGACCCGGCCGGGCAGGTAAGGGCACGGCATCGGGCCGGAACGGAAGAACTGCTGCAACGGCCGCGGGGGCGGCGGAATGACGGACATTGCTCCTGCCTATGGCTCCAAGCCTACTGTTCCTGCTCTGCCAGTGCTCCGGCGGGGACCGCGCCGAAGAAGGCCTTGCTGATCTCCTGAGTGACATCGTTGAGGTGGAGCTGCAACCAGTCGAGATACTCGTGCAGTCCGCTTTTGATGACATCCTCGATCGAACGGGAATGGAGCGCCGCCTGGATCTCGTCGACCCGTTCCATGGCCTTGCTCCCCCCCTTCAAGATATAGCGCGACTTCAGCCTTACCAGCAATCCATCGATCTGCCGCACACAAGTGGTAACCGACCGGGGGAAGCTTTCATTGTAGAGCATGAAGCCGGCCACGGCCGACGGGGTCATGCCGCGGGGATAGACGCGGCGGAATGCGTGGTAGCCGGCGGCGGAGCGAAGGACGGCATTCCACTGGCTGACATCCAGCGGAGAACCGACGCCGTCGGCGAAGGGCAGGAGCGTGTGGTACTTGATGTCGAGCAGGCGTGTCGTCTGGTCGGCCCGCTCCAGATACTTGCCTAACTGATAAAAATACCATCCCTGGTCACGGTAGAAGGTGCCCTCCGTGATCCCGGTATGGGCTTGGCAGGCTTCCTTTACCATGCTGCACAGCCGGGTCAGGTTGTGCGGGGCGATGTCGGACGGACCCAGCGACAGCAGCTTGTTGTAGAACACGTTGATCTGCGTCCACATCTCGGTGCTGATCAGCGGGCGGAGAGTCCGGGCGTTTTCGCGGGCGGACCGGATCGCCGAGACGATGGAGGTCGGGTTCTGCGTGTCGAGGACGTAGAAGTTGACGACGTTCTGGGCCGTCGCCGACTCGTAGCGGCTGAGAAAACGCTTCTCGTCGGCATTGAGCTGGACGATCGACATCCAGTTCTTGGCGCCCCGGCTGTCGCGGGAAAAGGTTTCGTGGACGTCGAGGATACGGGCCAGATTCTCGGCGCGCTCCATGTAGCGCGCCATCCAGAAAATGCACTCCGCATAGCGGGCAAGAAGATTACTCAAGGACCCACGTGTCTTTCGACCCGCCCCCCTGCGAGGAGTTGACAATCAGCGTACCTTTGCGAAGTGCTACGCGCGAAAGGCCGCCGGGCAGGACCCACGTGCTTTTGCCGGTGATCGCGAAAGGCCGAAGATCCACGTGACGCGGCTCGACCCCTTCGTCCACCAGCGTCGGGCAAACCGACAGCGGGATCATCGGCTGGCTGATGTAGTTGGACGGATCGGCCAGCAGCTTGGCCCGGCAATCCTCCAGCTCCGCCTTGGTGGCGCGCGGGCCGATCGTGATGCCGTAGCCGCCGGCCTCGCCGACCGGCTTGACCACCAATTCGTCTAGACGGTCGAGCGTCAAGGCCAAGCCATCGGGTTCACGGCAGATGTTGGTCTCGACATTGGGGATGATCGCGTCCTGGTCCAGGTAGTACTTGATCATCCGGGGGACGTAGCAATAGACCGCCTTGTCGTCGGCGACCCCGGTGCCGATCGCGTTGGCCAGCGTGACGTTGCCTTTTCTGTAGGCTTCCATCAGGCCCGGAACGCCGAGATGACTATCCTTTCGGAACGCCAGCGGGTCCAGGAAGGCATCGTCGACACGGCGGTAGATCGAATCGACCCGGGCAAGACCGTTCGTGGTCTTCATGTAGACCCGGTCGTCCTTGACGACGAGATCTCGCCCTTCCACCAGCGGCACGCCCATCTCGCGCGCCAGGAAGATGTGTTCGAAATAGGCCGAGTTGTACGAGCCCGGCGACAGCAGGACCACCTGTGGATCATGGATATCCGCCGGAGCCACCTCGCACATCGCGTCAAGCAGCTTGACGCCGTAGTTGTCGACCGGACGGATGCCGATGTCGCTGACCAGATCCGGGAAGGCGCGCATCATCATGTGGCGGTTTTCGACCACATAGGAGACGCCGGACGGTACCCGCGCGTTGTCTTCCAGCACGCGGAAGATGCCTTGGCCATCGCGGACCAGATCGACGCCCATGATATGGACATAGGTGTCGAACGGCACGTCGATGCCGATCATCTGCGGCCGGAAGTTCTGGTTGCCCAGGACCAGATCGGACGGAATGATGCCGTCCTTCAGGATCTTCTGGTCATGGTAGATATCGTGCAGGAACATGTTCAGCGCGGTTACGCGCTGGACCACGCCGGCTTCTACCGCGGCCCATTCCCGGGCGGATATGACCCGGGGAATAACGTCGAAGGGAAGAATCCGGTCGACAGCATCCTGGTCGGAATAGACCAGGAATGTTATGCCGAGATTGTACAACTCCCTTTCTGCGTCCTTTGCCCTGCGCTGAAGGTCCGCGAAATCCATTGAGGAGAGACGCTGGCGGATCGCCGAAGTATGTTCGGCCGGATTGCCCGAACCACCGAACAGCTCATCGAAGAATCCACCAGGATCGTAGTTAGCGAGTAGGTCCGAATGGACGGTACCGGATGGGTTCACGCTTTTTCCTCGGAGCTTGACGCACGTAACGGGAATAAACCCGCAGCCGAGCAGTTGGTAGCTGAGTATGAACCGATTTTTCCGGTATTGACCAGAGTTTCCGCAAGATTTTTGCGCCGCGATAGTATTTGCCGTTATTTTGTGCGGTTGTCGAAAAGTAGGGCGGTCTCGTGCTGTGAACGAGGGGTTTGCCGAGTACCCGACGCTGCCTTTTTGCGGGTCGGTATGGACCGGTGAAATGCGCCCCTCCCTCTGAGAGACGCGCATGTCATCATTTGTCTACATTCGCCCATCGGGCGGCCTGGAGCGGCGGACCGCGACTCAGGGATTTAGACGTAAGGCACGACCTTGATGACCGTGTGATGGAAGGCGCTGTTGAAGACGTCTTCGCATTCCAGGACGTATTCCCACCAGCCTCTCTGGCGGTCCATCTCGACCTCGTAGAATTCGATGTGGGTGGCCCCGTCCGGCGGTGGTGCGGGCTGGCTTGAGGCGATCAACTGGTTGATCAGCTTGATGTGGCCCTTTTCACCCAGATAGCTTCCGTGGAAGTTGACCTCGGTCTGCATGTCGCGGAGTTCCGTCAGGCTTGACGGAGCATCGCCCAGCCAGCGCGAGGTCAGTGGGCGGCCGACGACGATGCTCTTGATGCCGTTCCCGGAATGCGGGATTTCGTTCAGGATGATGCCGCGGAGATAGGCTCCGTCGATCAGGTTGCCCGGCAGGTCGAAGCCATATTCGTAGAGGCGCAGGGCGTCGCGGACCGCGTCCGGAGTGATGGCTTCGTAGCGCACCCATTCCCTGCTGTTGCTTTTGGTGCCGAATGCGTGCCCCGTCAGATCCGCTGCCTTCCTGTTCATGAATACATATTCAAATCCTTCGACGAAGTCGTAGGCATTGAAAATGATCCCGATGCCGTGACCCTTTTCCGAGTCATCGTTAAACAGGTCGGAGATCTGCTTGAAAAGGTCGGGATGCAGGATCTTGTCCTGCGAAACCAGGGATCGGGCCGGCATCATCCTGTAGAATTCTTTCCACATCGAGAACGTTGCCGGTGCCCTCAGGAAGTCGCGCATGCTGCGCGCCATGTTGCTGGCGATGTCGCGGCCGAATTCCGGAACCGACGGCCGGATCTGCTGCATCGGCCATGTCATGAGCTTGAAGTTCAGGTTGGGGTCGATGAAGTCACTGAAGGGTTGAGCAGTTTCGAAATGCTTTGAGAGAAGCGTGTAGGGATTGAGGGTCGACCCGGGTTTCAATCCGCTCAGATAGGCGTGGACGTACCGGATCTGGCCCGAAGTGCAGGTAATGAGTTTCGGCTTCTTGCCATGCCGAAAAAGCGCTTCGATCACACCGGCGCCGTGCGCATTGTTTCCGGCCAGACCTCCAAGAGCCAGGGCGAAAGGCTTTTCTTCCTGTTTCGGCTCGGAAGTTCTCGGGCCGACTTCCTGGTATTTTTTACGAACGACTTTGGACAATGGCATCGCTGCACCGCTTGATTGAAGATGTAGTTCTTCGGTTGGCGATGGCATTGTCCGATCAAGTGATTAAGCCGAAATAATCAAATAGTAATAAAATGTCTCGAAAGCTGCGTCTTAATGTCACCAATCCCATCAAATACAACACATGGGTATGCGATAGGCGTCTCGATACAGCATTTCGTTGAAACTAGATAGTTTGATAGCAAAGATTATGCTGGAACGACGATTTGCTCTGGTGCGCCTATCGAAGAAATATGTCCTACGCCGACTTCAACCGGCAGGCGAACCAGTATATGCAAGGCGCCGGTCTCGCCCGCCACGACCGCCTCTCCGCCATGGCTGCGTGCCACCTGCCGGACGATGGCCAGCCCCAACCCGGAACCCGAACTTGCCGCCTGTCCTTTCCGGAAGCGTTCGAACACCGTATCGCGCATGTCTTCGGAAATGCCGGGACCTTCATCGGTGACTTCGAGCAGCGTAACGCCGCCGACGCGCTGCAGAGTGACCTTGATGCAGCCGTCGCCATGGGTGAAGGCGTTGTCCAGGAGGTTGCGCACCATGTCCCGCAGGTCGTCGGCGCGGCCCGTGACCGGCACGGCACCATGGGGCGCTTCGACCTCGATCGTCCTGCCGGCCTTTTCGACCACGGGCAGTACCGCCGCTGCCGCCTCGCGCGCCGTACGGGCAAGATCGACCGTCACCAGATCGCTGGCGGAGGCATAGCGCGACGCCGCTTCCTTGCGCGCCAGATCGAGCAATTGGCTGACGAGGCGTTCGATCTCCGCAAGATCGCGCCTGATGGCGCTCCAGTCTTCGACCCCGCTCAGTTCCATCCTTTGCAGGCGGAGGCTCAGCACCGAAAGCGGCGTACGCAACTCGTGGGCGGCATCCGCCGTGAACCGCCGTTCCATGTCGTATGCAACGGCAAGCCGGTCGAGGGCACCATTGACGGCATCGACCATCGGCAGCACTTCGGCGGGCAGCCCGGCAGGCGAGATGCGGGCGGATGAACATCCCGGTACGATCGCCGAAGCTTCCTGAGCTGCCCTCGCCAAAGGCTTGAGGCTCCAGCCCGCAACGAACCAGCCTATGACGAGCGCGCAGCCGATGGAGAGGACCAGCACGAAGATCGGTTCGCTGTTCTCTTCCATCAAGGTTTCGGCCAGAGCTTCAAGGTCGGTGTCGCCCCTGCCGACTACCAGAGTGTACCCGCCGGGGAGGGAGGCTCCCAGCAGGGCACGTCCCTCCGGTCCGTTGAGTTCGAGCGAACTGAAGCTCTGGCCGAATGGAACGGGGATCAGCGGCAGGGGCGCCTCGAGGCTGCTCGATCGCGCGACCGGATTGCCGTCCGCCGTGAACACGGTGTAGGAGTATCCGCCGCCCGCCCTGGAGTATGCCTGCGCCCACGATCCCGGCGGCTCGATCGTGATGGCGCCGGTGACGATGTGAATGCCACCAATCAGGTCGCGAGCCTGCTGGGTCAATGTCTGGCTGGCGATCCCGGACGTCGTTTGCCTTGTCTCGTGCATGAAGATGAAGCCAGCGGCCGTGAGGCCGATCGTGAAGACCAGCAGAAGCGCCATGGTCAGTCTCTGGCGAAGACTGTGGTTGACCCGTTTCATTCCGGCACGTCCATTTCGGACAAGAGGCGGTATCCGATGCCGCGCCGCGTTTCGATGCGCAGACCGGCTCCCGCAAGGCGGCGGCGAAGGCGCGATACCGTCGCCTCCAGCGCATTTGGAGTGACGGGCTCGTTGAAGGAGTATAGGCGTTCCTCCAGCACGTCGCGAATCACCACTTGGCCGGCTGCTTTCAGCAAGGCGTCCAGGAGGTCGGCTTCCCGCCTGGTCAGGTCGACCGGATCGCCTGCTATCGTGGCAGAACGCCGCGACGTATCGAAAACCAGGCTACCGCACGACAAAAGGAGGTTGGATCGCAAGCCCGGGCGCCTCAGTACCGCCCGGATCCGGGACTCGAGTTCGACCAGGTCGAAGGGCTTGACGACATAGTCGTCGGCGCCGGCGTCCAGACCGCGCACCCTGTCGCCGACCGCGTCCCTTGCCGTGACGATCAGGATCGGAAGCTGCCCTTTGGTCAGGGTCCGCGCCTTCATGAGGACGGAGAAGCCGTCGCCGTCCGGAAGCCCAAGATCGAGCACCATCGCGTCGTAAGTCGCCGTATCCAGCGCTTCGCAGGCTTCATCCGTCCGTGACACCGCGTCCACTGCGAAGCCGCGCTTCGCAAGATGATCCGAGACCATTTCCCTCAGCGCCGGGTGATCTTCGACCAGCAGAATCCTCATTCAACATCTCTCAAGAAGAAGTTCGGGAGCATCCCGTCGGTGCCGCATCCGTGCCCAGGGTCCGGCAAATTCATCTCACGTCAGGTTCCTGTCAGCTTCCTGGTGTCCATTGCCTGCCGGCAGAACCAGCAAGGCAGGATCATCAGCGTGTCCCCGGCGTTTTTTCCAGTCGAAGGCCTTCCGCCCAGTGCCGGTGAAATTAGTACTGGTGAAATTAGTTCCGGCGAAAGCAGCGTCCCCTCTGCGATGCGATCGGTTTCCATCGTAGCGTGTGCCAGACACGCTGCCGTGCTGCTGGGCAGTTTCTTGAGCGTAGGTCTGGGTTGGGCGGTTTTATACCTCGCGGCTCTCCAGATGGGTGATAATTTCTACGCTGTGATTCCAGGTGAGTTCTACCGTTCCGCGCAGCCTACGGCGGCAAAGATCGCCGAGTATTATCAGAATTATGGCCTCAAAACGATAATCAACCTGCGCGGAGAGAATAGCGGAAGCGGCTGGTACGATGCCGAAATCGATGGAGCCAGGAAGCTTGGCATCGCACATGTCGATTTTCGGATGTCTGCCCGGCGTGACATGACGATGGAGCAATTCGACCGGCTGATGGACGTCTTCCGGAAAGCGGAGAAACCCATTCTGGTGCATTGCACGTCTGGAGCGGATCGCTCGGGACTGGTGTCCGCCCTCTATGTCGCCGCCATCGCCAAGCTCGGTGAAGACCCGGCGGAAAGCCAGATCTCGTTCAGGTTCGGGCACCTTCCGCTGCCGATCACTTCGGCATATGCAATGGATCGCAGCTTCGAGGCACTGGAGCCGGCGCTTGGCTTTCCAGGCTCCTGATTTTGAGGACCAGGGTCGGGTTGGGCTGATCCGGGGCAGTGAAGAAACCGTTGGAGCAAGGCAGCCGGCCGGTGCTATGGCGTCGTGATCCCTTCACCGCCTCCGGTATGGCACTCCCCGGTTTCCAACTGCCCTGATGTCTCCGCATTCAAGCCGACGCCCTGAGGACTTCCGACCGGCGCTACCGCCGTGGAGCCGACCGGCGCGACCGCCGTGGAACCGGGCGGTGCGGCCATGACGGCCGGACGCCCGTCGCGCCTGGCTCTGTTTCTGCTGCTGTTCGCTCCCCTGCTGATGTCCAGCAACATGCTGGCGGCACGGTGGGTCGAGGGCAGCGTGCCGCCCGTGGCGCTCGCTTTCGGGCGCTGGTTCCTGACGCTCCTGTTCCTGCTGCCGTTCACCGCACGGGCGCTCTGGCGCTGCCGCGCCGTCATCGGCCGCGAGTGGCGCACCCTGGCGGCGCTCGGCGCCCTCGGCATGGGTGTCTGCGGCGCTCCGGTCTATCTTGCCGGACAGACCACGACGGCGACAAACATCGGATTGATCTATTCGACGACGCCGATCCTGATCGTCGTGTTCGCACACCTGTTTTGGGGTGAGCGCGTATCGTTGCGTCAGGTCGCGGGCATATCGCTGTCTCTGGTGGGCGTCGTCGTGATCGTCACGCGGGGCGATCCCGGCAGTCTCGTTCATCTCGCCTTCATGGCCGGAGATTTGTGGACCCTGCTGGCGACCGTCGGCTGGGCGCTCTATTCCGTGCTGCTGAAGTATCGGCCGTCGAAGCTCGATCTGACTGCCCGCTTCGCTGTCATCACGGCGATGGGATTGCTGATCATGCTGCCGTTCCTGGGATTGGAGATGGCGCTTGGCTATGTGGCGGACTTCGATCGGCGGACGGCGGCGACCTGGATGTTTCTGGCGCTCGTGCCGGGGCTTGGGGCCTACCTGCTATACGGAAAGCTGGTCGCGATAGTCGGGCCGGGCAGGACCGGGCTTCTGATGTATCTTGTGCCGATCTATATCGCCGGCTTGGCCTATGTGCTTCTGGGCGAAGCGCCGCAGCTTTTCCACCTGATCGGCATCGTGATGATCCTGCCGGGGATCTGGCTGGCGACGGCGGCACCGGCAACGGCACCGGCGCGGGACGGATAAGCCGGCGCGCCCATTGCGGGCGCGACCGGTACAGCTACATCCAGCCGATGTCAGGCGGCGAGGAACTCGTCGGCGGGACCGAAGAACTCGTAATGGATGCGGTTTGCTGGAACGCCGGCGGCGCTCAAGCCTTTGACGAAGGTGCGCAGGAAGGGACGGGGGCCGCACAGGTAGTAGTCGGCTTCAGCCAGCGGAGTGTGCTCGCGCAGCCAGTCGATGCTGATGAGGCCGGCGTGGTCATAGTCGCGGCCCGCCCGGTCTTCGGCCCTCGGCTCGGCATAGAAGGTCGTCGTGTTCGAGCTGGCCGCCGTGAGGGCGCGGGCATGGGTGGCGCCGTTCAGCGTACCGTGGATATGCCGGACGGGAACGGCGCGTCCGGTCCGGACGACGGTGTCGAGCATGCTGACCATCGGGGTCAGGCCAACGCCGCCGCTGATCAGGACGACGGGACGATCGGGGTTTTCCGGCAGGAAGAACTCGCCCGCCGGAGGTGCCGCCTTCAAGACCTCACCTGGTTCCACCCTGTCGTGCAGCCAGGTCGAGGCGATGCCGCCCGGTTCCCTTTTGACCGAAATTCGGTAGCCGCGGTCGTCGGGCGCACTGGAAATGCTGTAGTTCCGCTTCAGCGGGTGATGGCCGGGAATTTCCAGCCAGAAGGTCAGGTACTGGCCGGGCCGATGCCGCAGGACCGGGCCGCCGTCCCGCGGGCGCAGGACGAACGAGGTGATGATGTCGCTTTCCTTCTCCTTGCTTTCGACCACGAAATCGCGCCATCCGGACCATCCGCCGGGAGCGGTCGCCGTGGTGTCGTAGATCTGCTTTTCCCGGCCGATCAGGATATTGGCAAGGAACCAGTAGGCTTCACCCCAGGCCGCCAGGATCTCGTCGGTCGCCGCGTCGCCCAGGATGTCCTTGATGGCTCCCAGCAGCGATTCCGCAACGGCGGGATAATGCTCGGGCAGGATCTGGAGGCCGGCATGCTTCTGGGCGATCCGCTCGATCGCAGGCCCAAGGACGTCGAGCCGTTCGATGTTCTGCGCATAGGCCAGGACGGCTGACGCCAGGGCCTTGGGCTGAGAGCCGGTCTCGCCATGGTGGGACTGGTTGAAAAGGTCGCGAATGGCCTCGTCCGCGAACATGCGCTGGTACATGCGCCGGGTGATTTCCAGGCCATGGGCCTCCAGGGCAGGGACGGTCGCTTTGACCAGTGCGATGGTTCGTGCGCTCAAGTGGGCGGACATAGCGGTTCAGGTCCTTATGAAGATGTATTATTCATACATGTTAACAGGCGTTGATGAAGGTGTATTTGATCTACATCAAATGGTCCGGCAGTTAAATCCCGGATGTCAGCGGCTTGGCGGAGGCTTGATGTCCCGCAGCAGCACGATGCTGATCCGGCGGTTGCGGGGAGATTGGGGATCGTCCGGGTACAGGTGGTCCCGGTCGGCGCGGCCGACGACCGTCTCGATCCGGTCGTCCGCGATACCGCCTGCGATCAGGGCACGGCGGCTGGCGTTGGCGCGGTCGGTCGAAAGTTCCCAATTGCCATAGACATCCCCGCGCGCGAACCGGGTGGCATCGGTATGCCCGCTGATCGACAGCTTGTTCGGAAGTCGGCCGACGGCTTGGGCGACCAGACCGAGGATCTGGCGGGTCGGCGCATACATCTGGGAACTGCCGAGCGGGAACATCGAATAGTTCGCTTGATCGAGGATCTGGATGCGAAGACCTTCCGGCGTCTGTTCGATCATCAGGCTGTCCGAGAGCTGCGCCAGTTCCGGTATGCCCTGGATCGCTTGGCGAAGGGTCTTCTCCGCCTGCTCGAACTGACGCTGCTCCCGTCGCGCCATCTCCTCGCGCAGCGCCTTCTCCTCGATCTGCTGGGTGCTCATGCCGGCGCGGTCGTACTGTTCCTGCGACGTTTGGTTCGGCTCCTTGTCCGACTCGCCGGCCCGGCTTGGCGTCGGCTGAGCGAAGCTGACCGGGGCGCCGGGCGAGATCATGGCGCCGGGAACGGTTATCGTAAGGCCGCCCAGTACGCCGCCGCTGCCGCTGGTCGAGCGGGAGACGCTTGCCGGGCTGAAATAATCAGCGATGCCGGCACGCTGCTCGCGCGTCGTGACATTGAGCAGCCAGAGCAGCAGGAAGAACGCCATCATGGCGGTCACGAAGTCGGCGTAGGCCACCTTCCAGGCGCCGCCGTGATGGGCTGCATGGGGGCGCTTCCTTCGCTTCTTGATGATGATGACCGGCTGCTGATTGCCGGGGAGGGGAGGCGGGGCCATGGAATGCGCCGGTCAGGTCGGCGGCAGGGCTGAGGTAGCCTCTTCGACCTCGTAGAAGGTCGGGCGGACGTCGGACAGCAGCGCCTTGCGGGCATACTCGACCGAGACGGCCGGAGCATAGCCGTGCAGGTGCGCCAGGAGGCCGGCCTTGAGGCACTGGAAGTACTTTGCCTCGGCGTCGTGCACGGCTTTCAGCGAACTGGCGATCGGAGCCAGGAAGCCGTACGAGATCCACACGCCCAGGAAGGTCCCGACCAGCGCGCCGCCGATCAGCTTGCCCAGCACTTCCGGCGGCTCCGTGATGGCGCCCATGGTCTTGATGACGCCGAGCACGGCCGCGACGATGCCGAGAGCGGGCATGCCGTCTGCCATGGTCTGGATGGCGCCAGAGATCTGGGCGTGTTCCTCGTGGTGGGTCTCCAGTTCCTCCTCCATCAGGTTTTCCAGTTCGTTCGGATTGTCCGAACCGAGCGACATCAGGCGCAGGTAGTCGCACAGGAAGACGACGGCATGAGGGTCGCTGTAGAACTTGGGAAACTGCTGGAAGAGCGCGCTTTCCTCCGGCTTCTCGATGTGCTGCTCGAGTGCCAGGAGACCGCGCGTCTTGGCGATCTTGAAGACCTGATACTGGAGGCTCAGCAACTCCAGGTAACTATCCTTGTTGTAGCGCGACCCTCTCAGCACCGTCAGCATGGCCTTGCCGGTGCGTCCCAGCACGGTCTTGGGGTTCGATATGATGAAGGCGCCGATCGCGGCCCCGACGATGATGACGGCTTCGAAAGGCTGCCACAGAACGGCCAGATGCCCGCCCATGGCCACATATCCGCCCAGCACGCAGACTAAGACGGTAATGGAGCCGATGATGAACAACATGCCGTAAAGCGCCGCCGCCGTTATACCCGCGATTGGAAATTGCAGAGTGGGCGAGTTTCGTTAAGAAGCTTTTAAGTGCGACCGTGGCCCCCTATCCCACTTGCGCGGCGTCCTCCGCTACGATACCGAAAGGCACGACCCGTTCTTCAGCCTGAACCGAGCGACTGAGCGCCATGGAATTTGACCGGCGGGCATTCCGCAATGCCCTTGGATGTTTCGCTACCGGAGTGACCGTGGTCACCACGGTCACCGATGCGGGCGAACCGGTCGGGCTGACCGCGAATTCCTTCAGTTCGGTATCGCTGGAACCGCCGCTGGTGCTGTTCTGCCTGGACCGCTCGTCGCATAACCTGGATGCCTTCCGCGCTTCCGGTCGTTTCGCCGTGAACGTCCTGGGCGACGAACAGCGCGACCTGTCCGTGCGGTTCTCCACGACGATCGGCGACCGCTGGGACGGCGTCGCGTGGGAGCGGTGGGAGACGGGCGCCCCGGTGCTGGACGGGTGTCTGGCGACGCTCGACTGCGAGACGGAAGCCGTCCATGACGGCGGCGACCACGTCATCCTCGTCGGCCGCGTCAAGCGGCTGGCGTCGACGGCGGACGGCAAGCCGCTGCTCTATTTCCGGGGCAACTACGCGACGGTCGAGGACTGAGGAACCGCCGATTTCGCCGCTACGATGGCGATGAGGCGCGCCCGGTAGGCCGCTGCCGCGGAGCCGACGTCGCGCGCCAGCGACTGCGGGTCCTTATCGGGGCTCAGCGCCTGCATGATTTCCAGCGCGCTCTGCCGCAGGCGGTCCGGGTCCGAAGGCGGCCTGCCCGAAAGTCCCTGCGAACGGGCAATCTCAACCGAGGCGGCAAGGTCGTGCGCCAGATCGGGGATTCTGGCACGGCTGCCGGATATCGGGCTCGGCAGCCGGCGGACGATATCTTCCAGCACCGGCCCGACCCGTGCGAGATGGTCGAGCGCCAGCTTGTCGGCTTTCCCGTCGGCACCATTTCCCCCTGCCTCGGCAGGCAACGCGAATTCGATCAGGAACGCAGCCTGGAAGGCGTGGCGCAGGAGTTTCTGTTCGTTGACGTCGCGGATGCCGGCTTCGATCAGCGCCTGGGGATTGACCTTAGCGAAACTGCTGGTCGCCTTCATCTTCAACGTGTTGGGAACTTCCAGCAGCGGGATCGGACTGCCTTCGCGTGGTGCCCTGCGGCGGTCTGGTCCGATGAAGTCGCTGGTCACCACGAAGTTGCGGGGCTGGTCGATCAGGCCGTTGATCCGGTCCTGGATCTGCCGGAAGGCCACCGGCTTGACCAGCAGTGCGTCGGCGCCGCAGTTGGTCACCTTGGTCAGCAGGGCGCCGGTAGGATGGAACGCGGTCACGATGATCCCGATGAAAGGATTGGCGCCGACCAGGCTGTGCCGCACCGACTGGACTAGCTTGAAGGTTTCGCTGTCGGGACTGGTGGCGTCGGCGATCAGCAGGTCGGGGTTGCCTCCCTGAAAGGCCTTCCAGACATCCTCCATATGCCCGAAGACCTGGAGGTTCTGAATCCGGAGTCGGCTCAGGGCCTCGCGCAGGAGATGCCTGACGTTCGTTTCCGGTTCAAACAGGACGCAGTCGATCTGGCTCAGATCGTTGTCGGGCATGGTGGACGGTGTTCGATCTCAGCGGTTCCGGCGCGGCAGGGCGCCGTGTCCGGTCCGCCAGTATCGGCCGAATATACTAATGCTTTGTATCTATCAGCACGAACAGCAGAGCCGAGCGCCCGGCGACGTCGAAGCTGGTCCCGGCAGGATGCCCTGTCGTATCCGCCCGGCCGACGTCGTCGACGGTATTCAGCAGGCATCGCCACGCGGTACCGCCCGGTACCGCGGGCAGCTTGAAGGGCACCGTGTCGTGGAACGCATTGAAGACGATCAGCAGCCTGTCATCGGTTGCCGAATTGCCATCGACCGTCATGTAGTTTCCGGCCCCGCCGTTGAGCAGCAGGCCGATGCAGCGGGCCAGCCGGTCGCCCCACTGCTCGCTGGTCTTCTCGGTCCCCTGGGGCGTGTACCAAGTGATGTCCTTGACGCCGTCGGCCGAGGTCTTGGTACCGTGAAGGAACGCCGGCCGTCGCAGCGCCGGATGGCGGCGGCGAAGGTCGAGCAGCAGGCGGGTGAACTCCTCCAGGTCGCGGCCCTCTTCTCCGGCGCCGGCCCAGTCGATCCAGGAAACCTCGTTGTCCTGACAATAGGCATTGTTGTTGCCGCCCTGGGAACGGCCGATCTCGTCGCCGGCCAGCAGCATGGGCGTACCCTGTGACAGCAGCAGCGTTGTCAGGAAGTTGCGGCGCTGGCGGGCGCGCAGGATCAGGATATCGGGATCGTCCGTCGGTCCCTCGACGCCGTGGTTCCAGCTATGATTGCCAGAATGACCGTCGCGATTGCCCTCTCCATTGGCCTCGTTGTGCTTATGGTTGTACGAGACGAGATCGTTCAGCGTGAAGCCGTCATGGGCGGTGACGAAGTTGATGCTGGCCCAGGGGCGCCGCCCGTGCCGCTCGAACAGGTCGCTGGATCCCGTCAGACGGCCGGCAAGCTCCGGCAGCATCCCTTCGTCGCCGCGCCAGTAGCGCCGGACGGTGTCGCGGTAGCGGTCGTTCCACTCGGCCCAGCCGGGCGGAAAGCCGCCGACCTGATAGCCGCCGGGGCCGACATCCCAAGGCTCCGCGATCAGCTTGACACCGGAAAGCACGGGGTCCTGTCCGATCGCGTCCAGGAAGCCCGAGCGTGGATCGTAGCCGTTCGGCTCGCGCGCCAGCGTGGTGGCGAGATCGAAGCGGAAGCCGTCCACATGCATTTCCGTGACCCAGTAGCGCAGGCTGTCCATCACCATCTGGAGCACGCGCGGATGCGTGATCGCCAGGGTGTTGCCCGTGCCGGTATCGTCGATGTAGTAGCGCTTGTCGCCCGGCGCCAGCCGGTAGTAGCTGGCGTTGTCGATGCCCCGGAAGCTGAGCGTCGGCCCCATCTGGTTGCCTTCGCCCGTGTGGTTGTAGACGACGTCCAGGATGACCTCGATCCCCGCCTCGTGCAGGCGGGCCACCATTGTCTTGAACTCCGACAGGACGCCGGTGGTCATGAACCGGGGTTCGGGCGCGAAGAATCCCAGGGTGTTGTAGCCCCAGTAGTTGCGCAGCGTCCGTTCGACCAGATGGCGGTCGTCGCAGAAGGCATGGACGGGCAGCAGTTCCAGCGAGGTGATCCCCAGCCGGCGCAGCTTGTCGATCACAGACTGGGTGCTGAGGCCGGCGAAGGTGCCGCGAAGCTGCGGCCCGACATCCGGGTTGCGCATGGTGAAGCCGCGGACATGGGCCTCGTAGATGACGGTATCGCTCCAAGGTACGCGCGGTGCCCGGTCGTCGCCCCAGGTGAAGGCCCGGTCCACCACCCGGCACTTGGGCATGCCGCGCGCATTGTCGCGGCGGTCGAAGGACAGGTCCTCGCGAGTCGAACCGACGCGATAGCCGAAATGGGCATCCGACCAGCGGAGCGCCCCGAACAGGGCCTTCGCGTAGGGGTCGATCAGCAGTTTGTTGGGATTGAAGCGGTGGCCGGCGGACGGCTCGTACGGGCCATGGACGCGGTAGCCGTAGAGCGTGCCGGGACGCGCTTCCGGCAGATAGCCGTGCCAGATCTCGTCCGTGTATTCCGGCAGCGTCACGCGGTCGATCTCGCGCGTGCCGGTCTTGTCGAACAGGCACAGCTCGACCTTGGTGGCATTGGCCGAGAACAGGGCGAAATTGACGCCGAAGCCGTCCCAGGTCGCGCCGAGGGGATAGGGCCGGCCCGGCCAGACCACGGTACGCGGCGAGCCCGTCGTCTTCATGGAAGGTCACCAGGGATGGTCGGATAGCGGAGGGAGCGGGGCGTATCGGCTGTCACGGGTCCTGCTGCGCTGGTTTGTGCGTCCGGACGGCGCTGTCGGGGAACCGAAAGGTGTGGGAAATCGCCCGGCGGCGCAAGGGGTTCCGTTCGGGTCGGCTTTACGACTATCCGGCTAGATTGGCCGGCTAGATTGGCCGGCCGGATCCCCTGACTGGATCGGCGGCTCGGATCCGGCGGCTGTCCGGCGGCTGGGAGAGGACCTTGCGCCCGGCTAAGGCATCGGCGGACGCACTCTCGGCGCCGCGGCGCCGGCTGCGCGTTCATAGGCGTCGATCGCCTGCCGCCATGGTTCGATGTGGAGGCCCGACTTGAGGACTTCCTGAGCCAGGACCTGCGTGACGAAGGGGGCGGTGCCCGGTGCGGACCAGCCGCGCCGGGCAGCGTCGGCTTCAGGTGCGGCGACGGCTTCCCGCGGGAGGAATTCGGTTTCGGCGTTCCGGACCGGCGCCTCGGCCCGCTCGCTTCTGGTCTCGGCGGCGGCCTTGTCGGAGTCGTCGTCCGAAAGCTTGCGGACCTTCCTGGCTGCTTCCCGTTCGGCCTTGCTCGCCCGCGCCGGCGCGCGAACGGCAGAAACCGGCACCAGACTTCGCGAGTCGGGCAGCGGCATGATCGGCAAACGTGATACTGGGCCTACGGCCATCCTTCAGCCGAATCCGTTGAAGATGAACACTCAGGGAATAGAACAATACCGTCCGCGAAAATGCCTTAAGGAATTCCGAATCACGGCGGCGACGGCGGATTATCCGAACGGGCACGCTTCCCGCATGGGGGCCGACAAGGCTGTTCAGCCGTCGCGGCCGGACGGAGCCGTGGCCGGACGGCTCTCCTGGTTGTCGCCGGATCGCCGGCCCGCCTAGTCGGACTTCGGCTTGGTGATCGTCACGAGCTGCTTTTGGAGTTCTTCCAGCTGCTTCTGGAGATCGCTCAGGGTCTTCTCGTTTTCCGCCCGGGTCTGCTGCATGAACGCTTCGGTCTGGTCGCCCGGACCCTTGCCGCCCTGTTCGCCCTGCGGCCCGAACGGCGTGAACATGCGCATCGCCCGCTCGAACATCGCGAGGTTTTGCTTGCCCATCTCCTCGAAGGTCGTGCCGAACGGGAAGATCCCGCCGATCGTGTTCGAGAAGTAGTCGCGCATCTGCTCCTGATTGCGGGCGAAAGACTGCATGGTGTGCTCAAGGTAACGGGGCACGACCCACTGCATGTTGTCGCCGTAGAAGCTGATGAGTTGACGCAGGAAGCTGATCGGCAGAAGGTTCTGGCCCTTGCTTTCCTCTTCCACGATGATCTGCGTCAGCACGGACCGGGTGATGTCCTCGCCCGTCTTGGCGTCGTAGACGACGAAGTCCATCCCGTCCTTGACCATCTGGCAGAGGTGGTCAAGCGTGACGTAGCTGCTCGTCGCTGTGTTGTACAGCCTACGGTTGGCGTACTTCTTGATCGTGATCGGGGCAACTTTGACGTCGTCTTTTTCGGCCATTTTGTATGCTTTCACGCGGTGGCATTGCGCTTAAATCCCTCAAGACATTAGAAGTACGCGAACGGAGCGCCTTTAGGCAAGCGTTCTGCCGACCCATCCCCCGCAATTGGGATGCACCGCATCATGGGACGCATAGGCTCCGCTCTGTTCAAACGCGGTAATTCTTCATTATATTGACGGGCATGGGCAACTCACCGGATTTCGATCCACCAACCTTGGAAAGTCTGGCGCGCCGCTATCTCGATCTCTGGCAGGACCAGTGGTCGGCGCTTGCGGTCGATCCGGATGTGGCGGAAAACTTCGCCCGCCTGTTCCAGATCATGGGACAGGGTGCGGCCGCCGTGGCTCCCTTCACCGCGTTCGGCATGAACGCCGGTTCCGCTCAACGTCAGCAGTTTCATGACCCATTCGCCGCCCCCTCCATGGCCAGCCGCCCCGCCGCGGACCCTTCGTCAGGGTCCGCGTCCGCTCGCGCTCCACATGGCGGCGACGCTGACGACGCTGCTGACTTCGCCCGCAGGATTGCCCTTCTTGAAGAGCGGCTCGCCGCTCTGGAAGACGGCGCTGCGCGGCCGGGTGGAGGAACTCCGCGCGGAGGTCGCCGGAGTCGATCCTGACGATTTCGCCCGGGCCGTCGACCGCGAGATGCGGTGGCGCTTCGACGCCGTCCTGACCGGGCTGGAGCGCTATCGGAGCCACCCCTACCGCCGAAGCCTGGCCGATCCCCCTACCGTCTGGAGCGAGGGACCGGCCAGGCTGCTGGACTACGGCGCCGGTCGCGGCGGCAAGGGTGGCGGCGGTGGACGTCCCGTGATGTTCGTGCCGTCGCTGATCAACCGGCACTACATACTCGACCTGTCCGAAAACTGTTCGCTGATGCGGTGGATGGCTGGGCGCGGCATCCGGCCGCTGCTGCTGGACTGGGGCAGCACGGGTCCGCTGGAACGCAGGTTCACCCTGACCGACTTCGTCGCCGGGCGGCTGGAGCGGGCGCTCAACGCCGTGCTGGAGTTCGGGGAGCGGCCGGCCCTGGTCGGGTACTGCATGGGCGGGCTACTGACGACGGCGCTGGCGCAGCGCCGGCCGCGCGACATCGCCGGGCTGGCGCTGCTGGCGACGCCCTGGGACTTCCATGCCGACAATGCGGCGGCGGCGAAACGGACGGCGGCGGCTCTGGCGCCGTTCGAGCCGGCGCTGGACAGCTGGGGCGAGCTCCCGATCGACGCGATCCAGGCGCTCTTCGCCATGCAGGACCCGTTGCAGATGGCGAACAAGTTCACGAAGTTCGCCCGGATGGACCCGGACGGCGAGCCGGCGCGCCGGTTCGTGGCCCTGGAGGACTGGGTCAACGACGGCGTCACCCTTCCGGCGGCCGTGGCGCGCGATTGCCTGACCGGCTGGTACGGCCGCAACGATACCGCGACCGGACGCTGGCTGATCGCGGGCGAGGCCGTGGACCCCCGGCGCCTCCGGCCTCCCACATTGGTCATGATCCCGGAGAAGGACCGCATCGTGCCGCCCCGGTCGGCGCGGGCGCTGGCCGAGGCGGTTCCGGGTGCATGCATCTGCAATCCGCACCTGGGGCACGTGGGCATGATCGTCAGCGCCGGCGCCGCCGCTCTGGTGTGGGAACCGCTGGCCGACTGGCTTTGCAATTTGGAATAAACGCAGCGTTGCAGGTGGATGAGGATTTCCCCTTTTCGGACGCGCGACGTAGTGGCGCGGGTATAGCCCGATAGCGGGTAAACCGCCGCCCTGCCTTGCGCCGATAAATTGCCGGGGTTAGTTTAAACCGTGCTAAAGGCAGACCATAATAAGAACCGCCATCAGCTAAGGAGCGTTCCCCATGACCGAAGTCGTAATTGCCAGCGCCGCGCGCACGCCCATCGGTGCGTTTAACGGCTCGCTGAGCTCGGTACCCGCCCACTACCTGGGCGAAATCGCGATCCGGGAAGCGCTGAAGCGCGCAGGCGTCGATCCGAGCGAAGTCTCCGAGGTCGTGCTGGGTCAGGTGCTGAGCGCCGGCGCGGGGCAGAATCCCGCCCGTCAGGCCGCCATCAACGCCGGCATCCCGGTCGAAAAGACCGCCTACGGCATCAATCAGCTCTGCGGTTCCGGCCTGCGCACCGTCGCCCTCGGCTTCCAGGCGATCAAGCTCGGCGATGCCGACATCGTCGTCGCCGGCGGCCAGGAAAGCATGAGCCAGGCGCCCCACGTCATGCATCTGCGCAACGGCGTCAAGATGGGCGACACCCAACTGATCGACACCATGCTCCGCGACGGCCTGCTGGACGCCTTCCAGGGCTACCACATGGGCACGACCGCCGAGAACGTGGCCGAGAAGTGGCAGATCACGCGCGAGCAGCAGGACCAGTTCGCGGCCGCCTCCCAGAACAAGGCCGAAGCGGCCATGAAGGAAGGCAAGTTCAAGGACGAGATCGTCCCGGTCACCATCAAGGGCCGCAAGGGCGACGTGGTGGTCGATACCGACGAGTTCCCGAAGGCGGGCGTCACGGCCGAAAGCCTGGGCAAACTGCGCGCGGCCTTCTCCAAGACCGGCACCGTGACGGCGGGCAACGCTTCCGGCATCAACGACGGTGCCGCGGCCCTGCTGCTGATGGGGGCCGATGCCGCCGCCAAGCGCGGCATCAAGCCGCTGGCCCGCATCGTGTCGTGGGCGACCGCCGGCGTCGATCCCGCGATCATGGGTTCCGGCCCGATCCCCGCGAGCCGTCTGGCGCTTCAGAAGGCCGGCTGGTCGGTGGACGACCTGGACCTGATCGAGGCGAACGAGGCTTTCGCCGCGCAGGCCTGCGCCGTCAACAAGGACCTCGGCTGGGACCCGTCGAAGGTCAACGTCAACGGCGGCGCCATCGCGCTCGGCCATCCGATCGGCGCTTCGGGCGCCCGCGTCCTGATCACCCTGCTGCATGAAATGCAGAAGCGGGATGCCAAGAAGGGCCTCGCCACCCTGTGCATCGGCGGCGGTATGGGCATCGCCCTCACCGTTGCCCGCGACTAAGGCGGTTCGTTCGCGTTGACGTTGTGTCGATGGCGGAATGACGGCGGTCACTGGATCGTGGCCGGCGGATCATCTTCGGGATGGTTCGCCGGCCCCGCCGGATCCGTTTGATACACGTCAAGGCGAACCTTTCATCCTTTGAACCATATTGCCTGATCGAAGCATGTACAATCATGCGAATTCGGGCATGAACATCTCATCAAATCATCGCTTTAGTGGGGAGGAATCAATGGCAAGAGTTGCAGTGGTCACCGGCGGAACGCGCGGTATCGGCGAAGCCATCTCGCTCGGTCTGAAGGAAGCCGGCTACAAGGTCGCCGCCGTCTATGCCGGCAACGACGAGAAGGCCAAGGAGTTCTCCGAGCGGACCGGGATTGCCGTCTTCAAGTGGGACGTCAGCAGCTTCGACGCCTGCAAGGAAGGTCTGGCGAAGGTCGCGGCGGAACTCGGTCCGGTCGAGATCGTCGTCAACAACGCCGGCATCACCCGTGACGGCGTGCTGCACCGGATGACCTTCGAGCAGTGGAACGACGTCATCGCGACCAACCTGACGTCCTGCTTCAACATGGCCCGCAACGTGATCGACGGCATGCGCGAGCGGGGCTTCGGCCGGATCGTCAACATCGGCTCGGTCAACGGTCAGGCCGGCCAGTACGGCCAGGTCAACTACGCCGCGGCAAAGTCCGGCATCCACGGCTTCACCAAGGCGCTGGCCCAGGAGGGTGCGGCTAAGGGAATCACCGTCAACGCCATTGCGCCCGGCTACATCGACACCGACATGGTCCGCGCCGTGCCGCCGAACGTACTGGAGAAGATCGTCGCCAAGGTGCCGGTCGGCCGTCTCGGCAAGGCGTCGGAGATCGCGCGCGGCGTGCTGTTCCTGGTCGCCGACGAGGGCGGTTTCGTCACCGGTTCAACCCTGTCGATCAACGGTGGTCAGCACATGTATTGATCGACCATCCTCTTCACGATGGTAAGATCCGCGGGGCGCCCATCAGGGCGCCCCGTTTGCATTCGAGCACATGCCTGTTTCCTGGAGGCCCCATGGTCGAGTACGAGGACGCCAGTCCCGAAGTCCGCGCCGTCTACGATGACATCATGAAGACGCGCGGTACCGATCTGATCAACAATTTCTGGAAAGCGCTCGCCAGCCATCCGCCGACGCTCAAACGGACGTGGGAGAGCCTGAAGGAGGTCATGGCGCCCGGAGCGCTCGATCCGCTGACCAAGGAAATGCTCTATCTTGCCGTCAGCGTCACCAACAGCTGCGAGTACTGCATCGCCTCCCACACCGCGGCTGCCCGCAAGGCCGGCATGACCGACGAGATGATGGGTGAGCTGATGGGCGTGGTCGGCATGGCCAACGAGACCAACCGGCTGGTAACCGGTTACAGGGTGCCGGTCGACGAGCGGTTCAAGTCGTGAGCCGGGCAGGGCGGGAGTATCCCGATCGTCCCTGGGTCGGCGTCGGAGTCGTCGTCTGGCAGGGCGAGCGGGTACTGCTGATCCGGCGTGGGCGTGCCCCCAGGCTCGGACAATGGGGATTGCCGGGCGGCGCGCAGTCTGCCGGGGAAACCCTGTTCGAGGCGGCAGTCCGCGAAGTGCTGGAGGAAACCGGGCTGGAGGTCGTTCCGCATGCCGTCGTGACGGCGCTCGACAGCATCAGCCGCGACGATGCCGGCAACGTCCAGTTCCACTATACACTGGTGGAAGTGGTGGCGGAATGCGGCCCCGGCGAGCCGGTCGCGGCGGACGACGCCATGGACGCCCGCTGGGTTCCAGCCGATCGGGTCGGCGATCTTGTCGAGTGGGACGAGACCGTCCGTGTCATAGAAATGTCCAGGGAGTTCAGGGCATCCGGCTTTCAGTACGGCGGGTTCTCGGACGCCGGGGGCTGAAGCCCCCTATTCCCAGTTCACCTCGGGAATGCGCATCAGCCGAACCGGACCGAAATAGAGCCAGCCGTCCTGCGCCGTGACCGATGCCTCCACGATCGGCTGCTTGTCCGGCGTGGTGCGACGCGAGAGCAATCCTAGGGCCACTTTCGCCATGGCCGCATCGCCGGGCCGGACGATGCCGGCGCTGGCAAGACTGTCCATGGTCGGGTTGATGCCCTGGACTTCGGCGCTCAGCGCGCCGATCGGCTGGAGCGCAGGGTCCAGGGCCAGCGTTCCGGTCCCGGCCATCCGTAGCGGTCCCCAGGCAAGGTCGAGCTGGTCGATGTCGATGGTCCCGCCGTTCCGGCTCCAGGCGGCAATTTCCGGCTCGGTGAAGCGGGAGGGAAGTTGGCCCTTTATCCTGGCGACGAAAGCGGCAGTGTCGATGGTGCGGCCGAGCGGGGATTTCTGGTCGGGGGGAAGCCCGAGCTGCGAGAGATCCGCCCTGAGCGTGACGGCGGTCCCGGCATGGTCGGCCAGAGCATCCTTGGGAAACTCGGCGCTGAGCTGGACGCCGTCGGCGGTCGCTGCGTTGAGGCCACCCGGCAAGCCGGCAGTTACCCGGTTCAGGCGCAGGGAGACGTCCTCGACTCCTCCACCCATCTTCAGATTGACGTGGCCGATGCCGCCGTCCTTCGCCATGATGCTGAGCGGCGGAGCGGCCCCCCGTCCCATGATGGCCGCTTCCTGTTCGCCCGGCAGGTCTATCGTGAACTCCAGGGGGTTCCAGGGACGTGCGCGGGCAATCAACCCGGGGCCGCGCCAGCTCAAGCCGTCGGCACGCTGGATCGAAAAATCCGTTGTGGTCGCGGTCAGGGACAATGGGTAGCCGGACAGCTCCAGTCCCTTGTACTCGATGAAGCTCGCATTTGCCCGCTCAGCGGCGATCCAGCCGTCGATGCTGTCGCGCACGACGCCGGCGGCGTAGAACCACCACGCCGTATAGCCGGCGCCGAGGACGGCAAGCAGAAGAAGAGAGAGCAGGATGGGTCTGGCGCGCATGACTCGACCGGTATGGGGAAGGGCGCTGACTTATACCGGGTAGCGGCGATGGAGGTCGAGCGCCGTGTCGATCTGTGCTACGGTGGCATCTGCGCTGAGGGGACACTATCTGAGGGTCATGTCTGCCGAAGATTCCAAACGCGGCGCGATCGAAGACGATTCCGCCACCCTTTCCCAGGAGCTTGCCGAGAGCGACTTCGGCGCCACTTTGGGCGTCGAGTCGGCAATGGTCTTCCGGCCCTCCCGCGGCTCCGTACTCTTTCCGAAGATCAAGGTGCCGCCGGGAACCGACCTTTGGGTGTTCGGCTACGGATCGCTGATGTGGAACCCCGAGTTTCCCTATGCCGAGCGGCGGCAGGCGTTGCTGAGGGGCTATCACCGGCGGTTCTGCGTCTATTCGCATCGCTATCGAGGTACGCCCGACCGGCCGGGACTGGTTCTGGGCCTTGATCGTGGCGGTTCCTGCCGGGGCATCGCCTTCCGGGTCGAACCGCCGCATGTCGACTCGACGATCGACCTGCTCTGGGACCGCGAAATGGTCAGCGGCGTCTATTCTCCCAAGTTCATCAAGGTCTCGACAGATGAGGGCCGGATACCGGCCTGCACGTTCGTCGCGGACCGCGCACACCGGCAATATTGCGGCGAACTGGGGCCGGCGGATGTCGTCCGGTTCATCCGGCAGGGCGTCGGAGAGCGTGGCCCCAACCGCGACTATCTTGCCAATACGGTTGGTCATCTACGCGACCTTGGCATCGTCGATCAGGGACTGGAGAAATTGCTGGCTCAGGTCGGCAAGGCTTGAAGCGGGATCGGTTGTAACCATATAATTTTCGATGCGGGGACGACCCTGCATTTTCCCATGAGCACTTTTCGGCCGGGACGACCCAGCCACGGACAATGGAGGTCTGTGATGGCTTGGGTATTTCTGTTCCTCGCCGGAGTTTTCGAAATCGGCTGGGCCTTGGGGTTGAAGCAGACGGAAGGCTTTACCCGCCTCGTCCCTTCCGTTCTCACCGCCGGCTGCATGGTCGTCAGTCTGGGACTTCTCGGGCTGGCGCTCAGGACTCTGCCGCTGGGTACGGCCTATGCGATCTGGACCGGCATCGGCACCGTCGGAACCGTGATCGCCGGCATGGCGATCCATGGCGAGCCCGCCAACGCGCTTCGCCTTGGCTGCATCACCTTGATCGTGGCCGGCATCGTCGGCCTGAAACTGGCGCCGGGCCACTGATTCGACACCGTATTCTACGGTTACATACCTGAAGGATGGGCGGTGCAGCCGCTACAGTCGGCGTCTGAAGTTGGTTTTCACCTGGGAAAGCGTCGGCGTGTGGAGGCCAGGATGAGCGGGACGGCCGGGTTCGTATTGCACCGCTTTCCCGCCTACAGGGACGTGATCCTGCTGCGGCTCCGAACCGACTCCCGGTTCAGGACGATGTGCGCCGACTACAAGGAAGCATCGGATGCGCTGGCGTCCTGGGAACAGTCGGCAACGCCACGTGCGGGGGACTTCGTACGGGACTACAGGCGTCTGGTGGCGGAACTGGAACGTGACATACTCTCGGATCTGCTGGAGCATGACACTTGAGCGGGGGCCTGCTACCTGCGATGGAAACCTCCAAAGGGTTTCGAAAGGGGTATGACTTGCATACCGTTAAAATGTTATATTCTTTTCAACCGGGCGAGTCAGCAGTGACCACCGGATGAAGCCCCGACTAAAGACCCCGCTGCGATGCCTCCGCACCGGGGTCTATTTATGTCCGGAGTCTGTCTTCCTCCGGGTCTCGTAGCGGCACGGCGAGATGCGGATCGGTATCTGCGCTCAGCGTGCCGGTTCGCCGGTGATCGCCGGCTTGATCGCCGTCTCTTCGGCCGCCAGCGCCCGGTAGGTGAGCCCGCCCAGCACGCCGCCAATCAGGGGTGCCACCCAGAACATCCAGAGCTGCTGGAGAGCAACGCCGCCCTGGATCAGGGCCGGTCCCGTGCTGCGCGCCGGATTGACGCTGGTATTCGTGATCGGGATGCTGATCAGGTGGATCAGCGTCAGGCCCAGACCGATGGCGATCGGCGCGAAACCAGCCGGGGCGCGGCTGTCGGTCGAACCCAGGATGATCATCAGGAAGCCGAAGGTCAGGATGATCTCGATGGCGATGCCGGAGTTCAGCGAATAGCCGCCGGGAGAGGCAGCACCGAACCCGTTCGCGGCGAGCCCCTTGACCGCCAGATCGTAATCCGCCTTGCCGCTGGCGATGAGGTACAGGGCACCTGCCGCAAGGATGGCGCCGGCTATCTGGGCGATGATGTAGCTCAGGATATCCTTGGTCGGGAAACGTCCGCCCGCCCACAGGCCGATTGTGACGGCCGGATTCAGATGGCAGCCACTGATATGGCCGATCGAGTAGGCCATCGTCAGCACAGTCAGTCCAAAGGCGAACGAGACACCGAGCAGGCCGATGCCGACTTCAGGAAAAGCCGCGGCGAATACCGCGCTGCCGCACCCTCCAAAGACAAGCCAGAATGTGCCGATAAGCTCGGCGGACGCTCGACGAAGCTGCGACATTGTTTTCTCCTGATTTGATTGGTGTGTAGCGCCGTTTTCGTCGTTCTGCCTGTCCGACCGGATCATCCGCGTGCCGGATCGGTGCTCATCGCCGAAACGATCCAGGCATGTATCCCCCGAGTCCCGGGAGCGCAGCCTTGGGACACCTCCGAGACTTCAACATCGCGACCTGGATGTGCACGTACTTTACCGTAGTTTACCCGTTATCACGGTTGCCGAACGCGGCTTTGAGCCTACTGGAGGTTACCTTCCTCCGCTTGCGCTTCCATGCGTGAGGAAGTCGGCACACGGGTCGTCCCGACCGTCGGGATCGGCAGCCGGGCACCAAGACTGGCTGCCAGTGCCGTCTGCAACGTCAAAACCGGCGCGTCGGCCGGCATGTCATACGCCTCAGTCCAGACGTACGTTCCCATACGTGCATCGACGAGGCTCGCGGTGAGCCTGATAACTCCCGCATTGGACCTCACGCTGCCGGTCAGGAACATGTCGGCCTGGATCTGCGGAGCCGTGCCGTCCTTGGTGGAGTGAGCCAGAACGTCCACCGTGCCGTTCCGGATCAGCACTTGAGTGACCTCCTCCGCCAAACCGTTGGCGATCATGCCGCTCCGGTCGTCGGCAGTCGTGGTCGAGAACGGGATGATATGGATACGGGAACCGGTTTTGAGGCCGGCACCCGTCTGATATGACGGGTGGGCATACTGCCGGGACCATGCGAAGGCGGCGATGCTGACGGTCAGCAGGGCCGTTCCCATAATGGCGGCAGGTTTTCGCCATTTGTCGGATCGAGCGGGGGCGACGGATCTTGGACCGGGAGGAACAGTAACCCGGGCCATCCGGAAGACAGGAACATAGCCGCCTTTGGGCAGGTCGATGACGACCGGATCGTTGATTCCCTGCGTCAGGTAATAGCGTTCCAACCGGCGGCGCAACTGGCTTGCCTCGATGCGCACCATCGGATCTGTCTGCGGATCGAAGGTTTCGTCGCGATCCAGTACCGATATAGCGACTGAATATGCCTTGATGCGCCCGGCACGTCCTGCAAGGGTTTCCTCGACGATGTAGCTGAGGAACCGCAAGCTACGTTTCGAGCGGCGGAACTCTTCCCCAGCGCAGATCTTCGCCAGCTGCAATCGGATCTGCTGGGGAGACAGAGGAGTGTCGGACTGATGCGTGGGACTACACGGCTGGTCCGATTTATAGGACTTCAAGATCGCCTCCCCAAATGCCGGGCAGATCATCCAAAGCGACGATACGATAAACGTAGCGCAGACAAGCAGGGGACTATCTAGGGGTGTAGTACGATCGAGCCCATCCTTTGTCTTGAAATAATGGTGAAAGTGGAACCTTGATCGTTTGTCTGCTCGTGCTCTCACCAGCAGAATCGGGAGGGGCAACAGTGAAAGTCAATGGCATGACTAAGCTCGGTAGTGCAGCAACCCTGGCCTTGCTCTTATTGACGGCTGGGTCCGCTCAGGCCCAACTGCTTTTCGGCAGCCGCCTTGGGCAAGCGCACTATGAGGGTGACGACACGAAGATCATCATGAAGGTCGGCGCCGACATGCTGCGCAATGCGTGCGACGGGGAGTCGCGCCCCTGGTCCAATCCGCAGACCGGGAACAGCGGGACCATCACGGTTCTGCGGAGCTACACGCGCGGTCAGATGCCGTGCCGCGACACCCAGGTCAACAGTCAGCTGAAGGATCGTAACGTCGTCTACGTCCTGCCGGTTTGCCAGATAGCCGACGGCAGCTGGAAGTTCGCGCCGCAGTGACGTCGCGGCAGGTGAGGATGCGATAGCCTTTCGGCGCCGCATCCTCCGTGTGCAAACGGAGCCTGAGATGAGCGGTGACCATACGATCCGTGCGCGCTGGCGCCGATGGGAAGGTCTGGGGCTTGAGCACTTGGTTCTTCAGGAAGGACCGTTGGGGATAGTCGCGGAGGCAGCGGTCATCGGCGGTGACGCCGAGGAAGATTTCGCCATGACCTACAGGATCGCCTGCGGTCCGGACTGGGAAGTCCGGACCTTGGAGGCGCGCATCGTCGGCATGGCCTGTTCGATCCAGATCGCCAGTGACGGCTTGGGGGCTTGGACGACGGCCGGAGGGTCGCCACTTCCGGCCCTGGACGGTGCGATCGACGTCGACATCATGGCGACTCCCTTTACGAACACTTTGCCGATCCGCCGCCTGCGCCTTGACGAGGGGCAAAGCGCCGAGATAACCGTCGCGTATGTCAGTGTGCCCGATCTGGCGCTCTCGGCATCCCGGCAGAGATATACTTGCCTGAAGTCAGGCTCGCTTTACCGGTTCGAGTCGGTTGAGAGCGGCTTCAGCCGCGATATCGCGATCGACCGGCTCGGGCTGGTGGTGGAGTATCCCGACCTGTTCCGGCGTGTCGCCGATGCTTGACCGGAATACCGGACGCGGCGTCCCCGGACCGGACGCGCGCATGGTACCGGACCCTGACGTGACAGAGAGGGAGATCCTCGATCATCTCGAGGATATCTGTGCCACCGAGGATTTCAGGAGGTCGTCC
Source organism: Skermanella aerolata KACC 11604 (assembly GCF_000936425.1). Taxonomy (GTDB): domain Bacteria; phylum Pseudomonadota; class Alphaproteobacteria; order Azospirillales; family Azospirillaceae; genus Skermanella; species Skermanella aerolata. The sequence continues at coordinate 35,110 of NZ_AVFK01000036.1, forward strand.
CGGTGCAGTGGCTTTCTCCGCTACGTCGTCGGGGAAACTCTTGCCGGAAGGCCTGACCGCATCAAGGCCTATGCGATAGCCGTTTCCGTGCTTGGTCGCGACGAGACTTTCGACCCCCAGGTCGATCCGGTGGTCCGGATCGAAGCCGGTCAGCTCAGGCGGCGATTGGAGCATTACTATCTGACTGGCGGAGCCGGCTCCAGCATCCGGATCGATTTGCCCAAGGGTTCCTACGTACCGAGCTTTAGCCGGACGGCCCAGCCGATGTCGGCGGCAGCGAACGTGGGCAGTCCGTCTGTCCGCAAGGGCGGGCAGGTGCCGGTTTCAGCCATAAGGTGCGCGGCGGCCGTAGTCGGCACGGGCTTGGCCGTAGCGCTGATGTTCGGACTGGCCAGACCGTCGTCGTGGACCGTTCGTCCCGTGCCGATGGTCCAGATAAACGCCTTCGTTCCCGCCGATGCTTTGAGTGCGGAGATGGCTTCGGGCCTTCAGGACGAGCTTCGACGGGCACTGATCGGCCACGACCAGCTCACCGTCGTCAGTATGGAACACGCCGCCGAACCGGCGCCGCCCGACTTCGTGATGGAGGGAAGTGTCCGTTGCGTCGAAGGCTGGATCCGGGTCAGTGCCAGACTGATGGAAGCACGCACCCGCGCTTACGTGTGGGCGCATGCCTATGACCGTCCGCTGGCTCCGGAAGCGGTCCTTGCGGATCAGGCTTCCATCGCGGCAGCCATCGCCCGGCAGGTCGCAGTGCCGGCGAACCTATGACGGCCCATATCTACCCGAAGGCTTAAGAGCACTTCGAATAACCGCAGTTCGCGCAGAGGTCGCAGCCTTCCTGGCGTAGCAGGCCGGGCTGTCCGCATTGCGGGCATTGACGCAGGCGAACGGGAGGGGATACGTCGCCGGGATCTTCCTCGGTCGACGGCTTGGAGTTGACCCGCTGGCGGGCGCTCTCCTTTGAGTCCCCGGTCATGTACCCGGCATGGCTCTTGTGTTCCGGCAGGAAGCCGATCTCGATCATGTGCCGCTCGATCACCTCGCCGATGGCGGCAAGAAGGGATGGCACGTAGCGCCCGCCCATCCACTGACCGCCGCGCGGATCGAACACCGCCTTCAATTCCTCGACCACGAAGGCGATATCGCCGCCCCGCCGGAAGACGGCGCTGATCATGCGGGTCAGAGCCACCGTCCAGGCGTAATGCTCCATGTTCTTGGAGTTGATGAACACTTCGAACGGCCGGCGCCGTCCGTCCTGGATGATGTCGTTCAGGGTGATGTAGAGCGCATGGTCGCTTTCCGGCCAGCGCAGCTTGTAAGTCTGCCCGGGCAAAACCTCCGGCCTGTCCAGGGGCTGCGTCATATAGACTATGGCGCCCGCTTCCTGCATTTGGCTGGGCGCGGGAGCGGGCGTGCGGGGCTTCGGTTCGGCCTTGGGCTCGGTCTTCTTGACCGCCAGGACCGAACCGGTGATGTCATTGGGGCGGTATGTCGTGCATCCCTTGCAGCCCAGATCGTATGCCTGGACGTAGACGTCCTTGAAAGCTTCGAAGGACAGGTCCTCCGGACAGTTGATCGTCTTGGAGATGCTGCTGTCGATATACCTTTGGGCCACGGCCTGCATGACCACGTGGGCGGCCGGCGTCAGTGTCTGCACATCCACGAAATATTCGGGCAGGGGAGCGTCCTCACCGAACTTCTGCCGGAACAGGCGATAGGCGTGATCGGATACTTCCTCCTGCCGTCGGGATCCGTCCGGCATCAGCACTGTCCGGTCGTAGCTGTAGGCGAAAACAGGTTCGATGCCGGAGGAGATGTTGTCGGCGAACAGCGAAATCGTTCCGGTAGGAGCTATCGACGTCAGGAGCGCGTTGCGGATGCCGTGCTTCGCGATGGCTTCGCGGACATCGGCGTCCAGCGTACGGACATTGGCGCCCTCCACGAATTTCTCCGAGTCGAACAGCGGGAAGGCGCCTTTTTCAGCCGCCAATCCGGTCGAAGCCAGATAGGCATGACGGCGCAGCGCCGCCAGCCACTGCTCTGTCAGCGAAACCGCCTGTTCGCTGCCATAACGTGCCCGGCACAGGATCAGAGCATCGGCTAGACCGGTGACGCCCAGTCCGATGCGCCGCTTGGCCTTCGCTTCCGCCTGCTGTTCGGGCAGGGGAAAGCGCGATGCATCGACGACATTGTCCATCATCCGGATGGCGACCGGCACCAGTTCCGCCAGCCTGTCCATATCCAGCCGCGCCTGTTCGGTGAACGGGTCGCGTACCAGCGCCGCCAGATTGATCGATCCCAGCAGGCAGGCGCCATAGGGAGGCAGCGGTTGCTCTCCACATGGATTAGTTGCAGAAATGCTTTCCGTGTACCACAGATTGTTCTGCTGGTTGATCCGGTCGATGAAGATTACGCCGGGTTCGGCATAGGCATATGTGGCCCGCATGATGCGGTCCCACAGATCACGCGCCGGGACTGTTTTGAAGACGCTGCCATTGAAGACCAGAGGCCATGCATCGTCCTGGCGAACCGCCGTCATGAACGCGTCGGTCACTAGGACCGACAGGTTGAACATGCGCAGCCTGCCGGCCTCCCGTTTGGCCTCGATGAACGCTTCGATATCGGGGTGGTCGCAGCGCAGCGTCGCCATCATGGCGCCCCTGCGGTGGCCGGCGCTCATGATGGTGCGGCACATCGCGTCCCAGACATCCATGAAGGACAACGGGCCGGAAGCGTCCGCTCCGACGCCCAGCACCGGAGATCCCTTGGGCCGGAGCGTCGAGAAGTCATAGCCGATGCCGCCACCCTGCTGCATGGTCAGCGCCGCTTCCCGCAGGTTGGAGAAGATGCCGCCCATGTCGTCCGGGATCGTCCCCATGACGAAGCAGTTGAACAGGGTCACCGTGCGTCCCGTACCGGCCCCGGCAATGATGCGGCCCGCCGGTAGGAACTCGAAATTGGACAGTGCCTGGGCGAATCGACGCGTCCAGTCGGCTGGGTTGGTCTCGACCTCGGCAAGCGCCTTGGCGACACGCGTCCAGGTGTCGCTGACGGTTTTGTCCACAGGCTGACCGTCGAGCATCTTCAACCGGTATTTCATATCCCATATCTGCTGGGATATGGCTGCTACGGTCGTCATTCCGCTCTCCCGTCTGGCGTTCGATCCTGAGAAGACCAAATCGTCGAATACACGCAAAAACAAGAGTTTCCGAGATTTTGACGATTGGCAAGATGAACTTTACGGCCAGCGGATCATTCGATCGACAAGCTATAGTTCATGATTTGTTCCAAAAAGAGGCGCACTTGCGCCTTATGCTGGAAGGACGGGTTTGTCTTCCCTTGGACATATGGACCGGCGGAAAAGAGGCGCGTAGATCCACAGAGTTTTCCACAGGCTAAACAAACCTAAGGCACGGCGGCGGGCGCTCCATTGGGCAGCGGCCTCGACGGCTTGACCGTGGGCGGTCCACCGGCTTCCACAACCAAGCGGTCGCTTGCAGCCTCCAGCCTGGATTCCAGCTCCGCCATGACGGCATCGCGGCTCAACCCTGGCTGGATCGGCGGTAGGAACTCGACGACGATCCGGCCTGCATGCTTCCGGAAGCTGCGCCGTCCCCAATAGATGCCTGAGTTGAGAGCCATCGGTACGATAGGGATGTTCAGTTCCTTATACAGGACGGCGACCCCTACCCGATAAGGGAGATAACGCCCGACAGCCGTCCGTGTTCCCTGCGGAAAGATCACGATGGGCCGGCCTTCCGCCTTGACGCTCCGGGCTCCCTCCACCATCGAGGCGATGGCGCGGCCCCGGGCACCACGATCGACCGAGATCATCTTGGCCTTGGCTGCATACCAGCCCCAGATCGGCACCCACAGCAGTTCCCGCTTCAGTATGACGGCGGGGTCATCGAGCAGCAGGTGGAGCTTCATGGTTTCCCAGGCGGACTGGTGCTTTGCCGCCAGCACGTAGGACCCTTCACGCGGCAGGTTCTCCTGCCCCCTTACCTCATAGTCGAGGCCCAGGATCGTGCGCTCCAGGAAGTGGATGGTGCTCATGTACCATTCCACCACGTGCACCATCTGCCGACGCGGAAGCAGCAGCATCCATAGCAGGCCGAAGCAGCACACCGTCGTCCAAGTGAAGAACGCGATATTGAAGAGGAGCGAACGGGCGGCGGTCATGGGTTCCGGGGGCAAGGATATCGAGCGGGCAGCGAGTGCCGGAGGGTGTTTCTAGCGGGTTCTCGCGGCGGATTCCAGTGCGGCCTGCCAAATGGCTTTGCGTGTGGAGGTCGCGGGGGCCGGCGCCGTCGGAAGACGCGGCCTACCGTCGCGCCGTTCGCGTCAGTTCGTGGATGAGGATGGCGGCCGTCGCCGCGACGTTGAGCGACTGCACTCGCCCGGAGCCGGTCAAGGTCGCGACGCCTTCGCAGGCATGCAGGGTAGCGGCGCCCAAGCCCTCCTCCTCGTTGCCGAGCACGATCGCGACGGGGCGGCCGTCCGATGACATCCGGTCCAGGGGTTCTCCCCGGCCAAGCGCCGTCCCGAGCACCTTGTAGCTGGACTTCAACTGCTGGAGTACCTTGGGAAAACCGGTCGCCTTGTAGAGCCGGACATGCTCCATGCCGCCCTCGGCAACGCGGTAGCTGGCTTCCGACGGCCCGGCCTGCGAGGGATGGTCGGAAATGACGATGCGATCGAGGCCGAAGAAGGCCGCCGTCCGGACGATGGCGCCCAGGTTGTGCGGATTGCCGATCCCATCCAGCAGCAGCAGGGGCTTTCCCTCCGCCGCCCAGCGCTTCGCTTCCGCCGGGTCGAAGTTCATGATCGGGCGGAGCCCCGTCACGGCGACGACGCCGCCATGGAGCACGGTGCCCGCTACCCGCGCGAGTTCGTCCGCATCGACCTGACGGTACGGCTTGCGAGCCTTGCCCAACTCCTTGCAGAAGCCCGCGACGGCTGCCGCGTTCCGTTCGTCGAAGAACAGCCGTTCCACCAGCCGCCCGTTCCGCTCGAACAGCGCGGCGACGGCGGGAAGGCCGGTGATACGCAGCATCTTGGGTGCCGGCTCCGGTGGACGATCCATCAACTGCGGCTCATCGCGGCGGAGCCGAGGCGCTCTTGCCGCCGGGCGCTGGCCCTTGCCCGGCGGCCTGCTCGATGAACGCGGCCCCTTGGCGGCGGGCGTCGAATCCGTCGAAGGCGTCCGGGGCGCGGATGCCCTGTTCGAGCCTGAAGAGGGTCGGGGGCCGGAACGCGTGCCCGGCTCGGTCCGGCCGGCAGCCTCGGCGCGGGATCCGGAGGAAGCTCCCGGCGAACGCTCCGGCCGCACCCTTTCCGGACGGGATCTCTCCGGCCGTGCCTTATCTGGTCGTGCCTTATCCGGCCGTGTCTTGTCCGGGCGGCTATCCGACGGCGGGCGCGGTTCCGCAGGCGGACGGCCCGACGGGTCTCTGGAGCGGGGCGGCTTGGGCATGGGATCGAAATTCCTGCTGGAAGCGGCGTTCAGCCCCGCAGCGTGTACCGCGCCAGGGCGAACAGGTATTTGTTGTATTCGTTTACGATCAGGGCCAGCGTTCCCGGCCAGCGCCACCAGTCGGCCAGCCTGACGGCGTTGGGTGCTACGGGATGCGGCACCACGTCCGCCTCCGGCAGGGCTATGCTGAACTCCAGCAGGCTTCTGCGCATGTGGTAGTTGGACGTCACCAGACGCAACGAAGAATAATGCCGGCTGCGCATCCAGGCCGCCGTTTCCGCGGCGTTGCCCACGGTGTCGCCAGCTTGATAGCCCAGAACGATGCAGCATTCCAGCGTGCTGGGCTCCAGCCGGGATGCCCGCAGCATTTCCCGTAGTTCGACGCCCTGGTGTACGCCTGAAACGAACAGCGTGCGTCCCAATCCTTCGGACAATAACTGGACACCGGTAGCGATCCGGTCGCTGCCGCCGGTCAGGACGACGATGGCATCGGTCGCCCGGTCGGCCCAACCCTCCTCACGCGGGATGGTCTGGGCGAACCAGATCAGGCCCGTCAACCATGCCGCCAGCGCCAGACCGGCCAGGATCACCGGCGGCAGCAGCACGCGCGCCACGCGCTGCACCAGAATCACGGCAGCCGCGCCAAGGCGCGCATGACGGTCAGACGTGCCGTAACCGCCGCCAGCAAGGCCGCGATCAGCGGGACGCCGGCGAGGGACAGGAACTGCAACGGAGTCAGGCTCATGTCCGGCATCAGTCCGGCCGAAAACTCGCCGCTCGCGCGCGTCAGACCGAACAGTGTCGCCGCGGCCAGCACCGTACCGGCAATCCCGCCACGTACGGCCAGCCCCAGCACGTGGCTTTGGAACTGGCGGGCGACATAGCGGTCCGGCGCACCCATGACGTGAAGCAGTTCGACGACCGCGCCATGGATGGCAAGGCCGGCGCGCGATACGAAGATGACCGTGGCGACGGCGGCGCCGCCGACCAGGGCCACCACGCCCAGGGCCACCGTCTCGACCGCCCGCGCGATCGTCAGCACGTCCTTCAGCCATGCGGCATGGTCGTCCACCTCGGCGCCGGGCACCGCCGCCTTCAGGCGCTGGGCCAAGCCGCGTACGTCGATCCTGCCGCCGGACATTGTCACGTCGATCAGCGCCGGCACCGGCAAGCCGGCGCTGAGAGCGCCGTCGCCCAGCCAGGGTTCCAGAAGTCCGGCCATCTGTTCGGACTTCAAGGGTTCCGCCCTGGATATGCCGGGGGTCGCGCGCAGCACTCCCAGGGCGGACTCGACACGGGCGTCCAGGCTCGGTTGGCCATCGGGCAGGGGCGGGACCTGGATCGTCAAAGTGCCGGCCAATCCCCTGTCCCAACGTTGCGCCATGCCGGACAGGACCATGGACCCGGCGAGCGCCAGGATCGCCAGATAGACCATCAGCGCGATGATCCAGGGAAGGAAGCGGCCAGTAACGTCACGTTGCAGCGGCAGATCGTAGTGGGTACGGAACATCAGGCGATCCGGGTTGCGGTAGCGTTCCGTGGCAGGTGCTGGAGCATGCCCTTGTCCAGGACCATGCGCGCATAGCCGAATCGCTCGATCATCATTTCGTTATGGGTCGCGATCACGATCGTCGTGCCGAGCTTGTTCAGTTCCTCGAACAGGTGAAGCAGCCGCATGCCGATCCGGTCGTCGACGTTGCCCGTGGGCTCGTCGGCCAGCAGGAGGCTGGGACGCGTGATCACGGCGCGGGCGATGGCGACCCGCTGCTGCTGTCCTCCGGACAGCGTGGCCGGCTTGTCGTTCAGGTGATCGCCAAGGCCGACCCAGCTCAGCAGTTCGGCGACGTGCTCGCGGACCTGACCTTCCTTGGCGCCGGCGACGCGCAGGGGCAAGGCTACATTGTCCAGGGCCGACAGGTGGTCGAGCAGTTGGAAGTCTTGGAACACCACGCCGATCCGCCGGCGCAATGGCGGCAGCTCGGCCCGTTTCAGCGATGCCACGTCATGACCGAACATGGTGATGAGGCCGCGCGACGGCCGATGGGCAAGGTACATGAGGCGAAGCAGCGAAGACTTGCCGGCGCCGCTGGCGCCGGTCAGGAAATGGAACGTCCCCGGTTCCAATGTGAAGCTGACATCGCGCAGCACTTCCGGCCCCGTGCCGTAGCGCATGCCGACATTCTCGAAACGAATCAAATTCTCTGACCTCGGTAACCTGAGTCGGCGCGCAGCATCGCACGCCACCCCCGAGGGCGTCTACAACAGTGGTGCGGCCGTTGATTTCACGGCGCTTTAGGAGCATCGACAAGCCCCCGACTTGCTTAATACCTCCTTAGTTTCTATAAGACATCCTACGAATCCACGAATTATTCACGCCATTTATGATCCTCACCTGCCCGACCTGCTCTACCCGCTATTCGGTCGAACCCTCCAATCTTGGCAGGGACGGGCGGGTGGTTCGTTGCGTCAAATGCGGTCATACCTGGATGCAGCGTCCACCGGCCGATATGCCGAAATCGGTGGACCTGGATTTCACCCCTCCGCCGGAAGAGGTCAAGCCGATCCCGCCCGGATCGAACTTGCCTGCCATCCGCAAGCAGGACAAGCCGAAGGCGTCCAAGAAGCCGCTCGTCATATCGGCCGTGGCCGCGGCACTCCTTCTGCTGGTCGGCGGCGTCTTCATGCGTCAGGATATCGTCGAACTCTGGCCGCCGGCGGCGCGTCTGTTCGAAACCGTCGGGCTACCGGTCGACGCCCTGGGCGCCGGACTTCAGTTGCAGCATGTCCGGTCGGAGAAGCGGGTCGAGGACGGGATCACCGTCCTCGTGATCGAGGGACAGGTCGTCAACGTCTCCGACCGCGAGCGCCCGGTGCCGCCGCTGCGCGCCGTGTCGCTCGGTCCGGACAAGGCACCGCTCGGCGACTGGACGTTCACGGCGTCGCATGAGACGCTGCTTCCGGGCGAGATCGCGACCTTCGTCAGTCAGATGCGGGAACCCGCTGGCGTGATCTCCGAAATCGCCATCACGTTCCAGCCCGCACACGGCGGCTGAACTACCCCCGCTGCGGAAAGCGGACCTTCGGCGGCGTCATGGACCGGCGGCCCGGCGTCCGGCTTACTGGCGGGAGCAGGTTTTTCCTTTCCGCGCTCGCGAGCACAATTCGATGATGGCAGCATCCGAATCACCCACCGTCCCACGCGTCCTTGTCGCCGAGGACGACGTGGCGGTCCGTACCTTCGTCACCCGGTCGCTGACGCATGCCGGTTTTTCCGTCGTGGACGTGGAGGACGGGCAGCAGGCTTTGCAGGCGCTTGAACTGGAGCGGTTCGACCTGCTGGTCGCCGATATCGTCATGCCCGTGCTGGACGGCATCGCGCTGGCGCTGAGCGCCAGCAGCCGCCAGCCCGACCTGCGCATCCTATTGATAACCGGCTACCCGGCAGAACATAAGCGGGCTCGCAACCTGGATGCCTTGATCCATGGGGTGATCGCCAAGCCCTTCAGCCTCAAGGAGCTCGGCGCCGCCGCCCGGGCGGCGCTGGAGCGCTGAGCCGTCCGCTTCGGCTCAGAACCGGCGCAGCAGCCGGTCGATATAGTCCAATTCAAGCTGCGGCCGGTTGAAGTCGCCGGCGCGGCGGCGCAGTTCATCCAGGATCTCGCGGGCACGCTGAAGGTCGGACTGCTCCGGGATGCGCACATCGTTGTTGTCGCTCTGCCCGACGCTGGGCAGGGACCGGCCCAGCGGATCGCGTCCGCGGTTGGACTGCTGCATCTGCGGCTGTCCCGGCATCTGGCCCTGTTGCTGGCCCATCATCATCTGTTGCGCCATCTGCTCGGCCATGGATTGCAGGCCTTGCTGAAGCTCGTCCAGTGCCTGGGTCTGCGGCGGAACCGCCGCACCGGGCTGGCCCTGCTGAAGCGCCTGCCCGGCCTCCCTCATGGCTCGTTCCGCGCGGCCGAGCGGACGGGGGATCTCACCGCCCATTTCTCCGAGCTGGCGCATGACTTCGCCCAGTTCCCGCCGCAGCGCCTCCTGCTGGGCGGCACTGGAACCTTGGCCTTGCTGACCCTGCTGGCCCTGTCCTTGCTGCCCCTGTTGCCCACGCTGGCTCTGCTGCCCCTGGCCCTGCTGCCCGCGCTGGCGACCGGGCATCTGGCCCTGCTGTCCCTGCTGTCCCTGCTGTCCCTGTTGCCCCTGCTGGCCTTGCTGTCCCTGTTGCCCTTGCTCGCCCTGTTGGGATTCGCGGAAGCTCTGGTCCAGCAACTCGCGCTGACGCTCTGCCAGATCCTGCATCTTCTGCATCATCTGGCCGGCTTGGTTCTGTTGGTTCTGCTGCATCTGGGCCATGTTGCCGTTGCGCAGGTTCTCCAGCATCTGCTGCAACTGGGAAAGCATCTGCTTAGCGGCGTCGCGGGACCCCGTTTCTGCCATCTGGCGCATCTGGTCCAGCATCTTCTGGATATCCTGACGGTCCATCGTCTGGCCCATCATCTCCGGCGGGATCTGCGGCGGCTGCTCGCCGCGTTCCATGGCTTGGCGCATCTGCTCTTCCATGGCGTCCAGGAACTCGTTCAGCGCCTGCTGCAACTCGTCCATCAGCTTCTGGACTTCCTGGTCTGGTGCGTCGCGGTTAAGCGCGTCGGTCAGGCGCTGCTCGGCGTCGCGCAGGTTCCGTTCGGCCAGCGACAACTCGCCGTCCTCCACGCGAAGGGCGGTGTCCCACAGGAGCTTCTGGACCGCCGGCACGGCGTCCGGCGTTTCGTCCAGATACAGCCGCGCCACGGCGGAACGGAGCGACAGGAACACGACGATGTCGTCGTGGAACTGGTAGGGGCGGGCCGAGATGATGCCAAGACTGCGTGCGGCATCCTCGCGTCCGGTCTGGGGCCGGAGCGTCAGCTTCTTGCGTTCCTCGATGATGGCTCGGGCGACGGGATTCTGGAACTCCCGCTCCGGCAGGACGAGCGCCACGTCCTCGGTCATTCCGGTCTGCCCGGCGCCATCGGTCGCCGACAGACGCAGCGTTACCAGCAGACCGGCCCAGGGATGCGGCGTCAAATCATGGAAGCTGGTGCTCCGCGCGGTCTTGGGGCGCACGCCGGGCAGCGGCAGCTGGAGTTCGACCGGCATCCTGTCGATGCCTGGTTCGGCGACGTCGCCGCTCAGCCGGACCGTGCCGGTGACCGCAACGATGCCGTAGTCGTCGCGGGCCTCGTATTCCAGCCGCAACGCGCCGCGCTCGCCGGCGGATGGCGGCGCCGGCAGCGCGATGATGGGGGCGGTGTCCGGGACCACGGTGACCGGCCAGGAGCCCAGCGCCCTGCCGCTCTGCTCGACCGAGATCGTGCCTCCCCTGGTTACCGGCTGGGTGATCTGATAGCTGACCTGATCGACCCGTTCGAAGGCGGCCGACGTGCCGTTGGCCATAAGCGCCGGCGCACCCGACCCGCCGCTGACGCGGGCGAGAAGGACGCTTCCCGTCGGGATGGGGATCGCTTGAGGCGCTTCGGCGGGCTCGCCGTTCGTCGCGGCTTGCGCGGCCGGCGGGCCGCTGCGCAGGAAGATCGGGGGAAGGCCGGTGTAGTCGGGCGGCGTCACCCAGACGTCCAGGACGGCGTCGACGGCCTGGGCGGAGCCGTCCAGGTGGGGAGTGAAGGCGGCGGCTATGCGCGGACCCCAGTCGCCCCTGGTGCCGAATGCCGCGACGAACAGGATGAGCCCGACGGCGGCACGCAGGGCCCAGGGGTCGCGGGCCGCCAGGTTGGGATGCGGAAGCCGGACCTTCAGGTCCCGCATCCTTTGGCGCGCCTGCTCCTGGTACAGCTTCCACAGTTCGGCGGTCGCCGGATCGGAGCCGCCCGCCATTGTGTCGCGGACGGCAGCCAGCGGGCGGTGGGTCAGCCCGCTGTCGCGCTCCAGCCGGCGAAGCGCCGCGGCACCGTCGGGCAGTCGTATCCGCTTGATGCCGTAACGGACGGCGGCGCCGAAGGCGGCGGCGAACAGGAGAAGCACCAGCGCGTGCAGCCAGCCGCCCAGCGATGGCAGCACGTTGAACAGGGCCAGGGCTATGAACAGGCCCAGGACTCCGACCGCTGGCCAGAAAGCGGGCCAGATCTGTTCCCAGGCCAGTGCGCCGCGGGCCAGTCCCAATCTGAAGCGCGGCTCGTCGGTCCCGTTCATCCCGCTTCCCCTGTCATGTGCGGCCGGTGTGGCGTGTCAGGGAGCTTTAGGCAGCGCCCTTACTTTTCCAGCCACGCCGGCACCTGTTCCGCCGCCAGCATTTCCTCCACGGTGGGCCGTCGCCGGACGACCGCGTGGTCGGACCCCGAAACCAGAACTTCAGGGACCAGGGGCCGGGTGTTGTACGTCGATGACATCACCGCTCCGTACGCACCGGCCGACAGGAATGCCACCAGATCATCTTGGTCCAAATGTGGCAAGACCCGCTGCACCGCGAAGGTATCACCGGATTCGCACACCGGCCCGACCACGTCGATCCGGGTCCGGGGTGCGTCCTGGTCTTCCTCGGCCACAGGAAGGATAGTGTGCCATGCATCGTAAAGCGAGGGGCGGATCAGATCGTTCATCGCGGCATCGACGATCAGGAACTCCCGATGGACGCCGGTCTTGCGGTAGATCACCTTCGACACCAGGATGCCCGCGTTGCCGACCAGCGCCCGGCCCGGCTCCAGCGTCACGTGGCAGCCGAGATTGCCGGTGATGCTCCTGACCATGCCGGCATAGGCATCGAGCGACGGCACGTCCTCGTCCCGGTACAGGATGCCAAGGCCGCCGCCGAGGTCGAGGCGCTGGATGTCGTGACCGTCCTCACGCAGGGCATGGACCAGTTCCACCACCCGCTCGAAGGCGGCGCGGAAGGGTTCCAGGCTGGTGAGCTGCGATCCGATATGGACCGCTACAGCGACGGGCTTGATGCCGGGGAGAGCGGCGGCGCGGGCGTAGGTCTGGCGCGCGTGGTCGATGTCGATGCCGAACTTGTTCTCCTTCTTGCCGGTCGCGATCTTGGCGTGCGTCTTGGCATCCACGTCGGGATTGACCCGGATCGCGATGGCGGCGGTCCGGTCGAGCGAGGACGCGACCTGGCTGAGGGCTTCCAGTTCGGGGATGGACTCGACGTTGAGCTGGAAGATGCCGGATTCCAGCGCCGAGCGCATCTCTTCCCGCGTCTTGCCGACGCCGGAAAACACGATTCGATCAGCCGGGATACCGCCGGCCAGCGCCCGGCGCATCTCGCCCTCCGACACCACGTCGGCGCCGGCTCCGAGCTTCGCCAGCGTGCGGATGACCGCAAGATTGGAGTTGGCCTTCAGTGCGTAGCAGATGCCAGTGTCGGAGCCTTCGAAAGCATCGGCGAAGGCGCGGTAGTTCGCCTCCAGCGCCGCTGTGGAATAGCAGTAGAACGGGGTGCCGACCGTCGCCGCCAAATCAGGCAGGGCGACGCCTTCGGCATGCAGCACGCCGTCTTGGTATGTGAAGTAGGGTGAGGTCATGGCGTGCCGGGTTGTGCCTGCGTTGGGGCGGGCGCCGTCGTTGCCGGTGGCGCCTGTCGTTGAGGTTGCGGGTCGAGCGCCGGGTTGGGGTAAGTGCCGGGAAAGCGGTCGGCGGCGCGGCCCTGGGGCGGCTCGACGAAGCCGGGCTTCTTGCCGCAGCCGGCGAGGGCGACGGTCGCGAGAAGGGCAGCTGCAATGCGGAGGGTAAGGCTGCTGATCACAGGAAGCGCTCCCGAGCTGAGGAAACCGCTGCCCGTACCGTCTCGGGCGCGGTCCCGCCGAAGCTGGTGCGGCTGGCGACGGAGGCGTCGACGGTCAGCACGTCGAACACGGCCTGGTTGATGCGGGGTTCGACCGACTGAAGGTCGGCAAGGCTGAGTTCGGCCAGTTTGGCGTTGCGGTCTTCGGCCAGCTTGACGATCCGGCCGGTGACGTGGTGCGCCTGCCGGAAGGGAAGTCCGAGCACCCGGACCAGCCAGTCGGCGAGGTCGGTCGCGGTGATGAAGCCGGCTTCGGTCGCGGCGCGCATGCGGGCGGCGTCCGGCGTCAGGTCGCGGACCATGCCGGCCATCGCGGCGATGCAGAGGCCGAGCGTGTCGTCGGTCTCGAACACCGGCTCCTTGTCTTCCTGCATGTCCTTGGAATAGGCAAGCGGCAGGCCCTTCATGACGATCAGCAAACCGTTGAGGGAGCCGATTACCCGGCCGGACTTGGCGCGCACCAGTTCCGCCGCGTCGGGGTTTTTCTTCTGCGGCATGATCGAGCTGCCGGTGGTGAAGGCGTCGGTCAGGCGGATGAAGCGGAAGGCGTCGCTGCACCAGACCACGATCTCTTCGGCCAGCCGCGAAAGGTGGACGGCGCAGATCGCGGCGGCGCCGAGGTATTCCAACGCGAAGTCGCGGTCCGACACGGCGTCGAGCGAATTGGCGGTCGGGCGGTCGAAGCCCAGCGCCTGCGCCACCGCATGGCGGTCGATCGGGAACGAGGTGCCGGCGAGGGCGGCGGACCCCAGCGGGCATTCGTTCAGTCGGGCGCGGGCGTCGCGCATGCGGCCCCGGTCGCGACCCAGCATTTCCACATAGGCCAGCAGATGGTGACCGAAGGTCACCGGCTGCGCCGTCTGAAGATGGGTGAAGCCGGGCATGACTGTGTCGGTGTGACGCTCGGCCAGATCGATCATGGCGGACTGGAGGTCGGTCAGGCCCGCTTCCAGCCGGTCCAGGGCGTCGCGCACCCAAAGGCGGAAGTCGGTCGCCACCTGGTCGTTCCGCGAGCGCGCGGTGTGCAGCCGTCCGGCCGGTTCGCCGATCAGCTCGGCCAGCCGGGCCTCCACGTTCATGTGGATGTCTTCAAGTTCGGTCTTGAAGGTGAAGCTGCCGGCGGCAATCTCCTGCGCTATGCGGTCGAGGCCCTCGACGATCTTTTCGGCGTCGGAGGCCTGGATGATGCCTTGGTTAGCCAGCATGGTGGCATGGGCCTTGGATCCCGCGATGTCCTGGGCCGCCAGACGCTTGTCGAAGCCGATCGAGACGTTGATGCGTTCCATGATCGAGGACGGGCCGCTGGCGAAACGTCCGCCCCAGAGCTGGTTGGCGGCTCCCCGGTTCGAACCGGGATTCGAATCGGCGCTGGTGGATTTGGGCGTGTCTTTTTCGGTCATGGGATGCAGTTTATTGGAGGCCAAGGGGAAGAGCGTGGGACGGGATATGAAAAAGGTGGTCAGTATGCGTAATTTCACCGCCGCCGCAATGCTCGGTATCGTCTGTGCGACCGGATGGTGGTTCGCGTCGGACGCGGGGCAGGCCAATGCGGCCCGTCCGCCCATCGAGGGCAGCATGCAGAAGTTCAAGCCGGCGGATGCGCCACAACCGGCGCCTGCCCTCAGCTTCGTCGGCAAGGATGGCGAACGGATCGAACTGGCCGACTTCAAGGGTAAGGTCGTTCTGCTGAACCTGTGGGCGACATGGTGCGCGCCCTGCGTGAAGGAGATGCCGTCGCTCGACGCCCTCCAGGCGCGTCTGGGTGGAGAGGGTTTCGAGGTCGTGGCGCTGTCGCTGGACCGGGGCGGCCGCAATGTGGTGGAGCCGTTCCTGGCCAAGCTGGGCGTCCGGAACCTTGCCATGTACCTGGACCCGCAGAGCACCGCCATGAGCGCCTTCAAGCCGCGCGGCCTGCCGACCACCATGCTGATCGACCGCGAAGGCTATGAGGTTGGCCGGCTGGAAGGCGATGCCGAGTGGAACAGCGAGGAAGCCGTGAAGCTGCTTGAGCACTTCATCGACGGCGGCGTGCGTCCGCCCGCGATGATGAAAACGAGCGGGTGATCTTGCTGTATGGGGTGACCAGCTCTCCGCTCACTTCTTCAATGGATCGTGGCCCCAGTTCATGAGGCTGTAGCGCCAGCGGGAGCTTTCGATGTCGTGGCCGGGGCTTTGGGCACAGTGGCGGTGGACATAGGCGATTACCTTGCGCATATGCTGATAATCGTCATCCGACAGGTCGCCCTTGCGCTTGTGCCCGATCTCGACGATCCGTCGTCCGGACTGGTGGCCGACCGATTCGTCCTCGCCGTCATGGGTCCAGCCGACCCCTTTGCTTTCGTCGGTCTCGAGCCAGCGCTCGACCTCCTTTGGTGTCATGTTGACGGCGTCTCGGTACTCGTCCCAGATCGTTGCCTTCTCGTCGTCGCAGAACGACACGGGGATTCTCCTGTCCAGTGGTGCTCCCGGACGGAAATAGATCCACGCCCGGCAAAAGCAAAAAGGGCTCGCCGCAGCGAGCCCTTTTCGATGCCGTTCGGCGATCCGGAGCGTATCAGCGCGTCGGTACCGGAACCGGCTTGCTGTAGTCGTAAAAACCACGCCCGGCCTTGCGGCCGACCCAGCCGGCTTCGACGTATTTCACCAGCAACGGGCAGGGGCGGTACTTGCTGTCCGCCAGCCCGTCATACAGCACGTGCATGATCGCCAGACAGGTATCCAGGCCGATGAAGTCCGCCAATTCCAGCGGCCCCATCGGATGGTTGGCGCCCAGCTTCAGCGCCGTGTCGATCGCATCTACCGAGCCGACGCCCTCGTAGAGGGTGTAGACGGCCTCGTTGATCATTGGCAGCAGGATGCGGTTGACGATGAAGGCCGGGAAGTCTTCCGCGACGGCGGCTTTCTTGCCCAGCTTGACCGTCAGCTCCTTGACCGTCGAGTAGGTTTCCTCGTCGGTCGCGATGCCGCGAATCAGCTCGACGAGCTGCATCACCGGCACCGGGTTCATGAAGTGCATGCCGATGAACTTGGCCGGCCGGTCGGTCACGGCGGCGAGCCGCGTGATCGAGATCGACGACGTGTTGCTGGCGATCAAGGCGGTCGGGCTCAAATGCGGAACCAGCCGCTTGAATATCTCCCGCTTGGTCTCCTCGGCTTCCGTCGCCGCTTCGATGACGAGGTCGCTATCCCCAAACATCGCAAGGTCGGTGCCCGTGGTGATCCGTTCCAGGGCCGCGTGCTTGTCCTCGGCGGAAATCTTACCCTTGGAAACCTGACGCTCCAGGTTCCGCTCGATATTGCTCACCGCCTTGGCCAGCGCATCGGCACTGATGTCGGACAGTTTGACCTCGTAGCCGGATACTGCACAGACGTGAGCGATACCGCTCCCCATCTGCCCGGCCCCGATGACACCGATTTTCTGAATCATTGAAATTCCTTGCGGCGACGTTGGAGGAAGCGATTATCGCACCTTGTCCAGTTCCTCCGTCAGCTCGGGAATGACCTTGAACAGGTCACCCACGAGGCCGTAATCGGCGACCTGGAATATTGGCGCTTCCTCGTCTTTATTGATGGCCACAATGACCTTGGAGTCCTTCATCCCGGCCAGGTGCTGGATGGCGCCTGAGATGCCGACCGCGATGTAGAGCTCGGGAGCAACGATCTTTCCGGTCTGACCGACCTGATAATCGTTCGGCACATAGCCGGCGTCCACCGCCGCACGCGAGGCGCCGACGGCGGCTCCCAGCTTGTCGGCAAGGGATTCCAGCATGTGGAAGTTTTCACCGGACTGCATGCCCCGGCCACCGGAAACGATGGTGCGGGCGCTGGTCAGCTCGGGGCGTTCCGACTTCGACAGTTCCTGCCCGACGAACTTGGACAGGCCCGCGTCGGCGCCGGCCGTGGCTGATTCGATCGCGGCACTGCCGCCCTCGGCCGCTGCCGGATCGAAGGCGGTGCCGCGGACGGTGATGATCTTGACCGGATCGGACGACTGCACGGTCGCGATGGCGTTGCCGGCATAGATCGGCCGGTCGAAGGTGTCGGCGTCATGGACGGCGACGATCTCCGAAAGCTGCGCCACGTCCAGCAGGGCCGCCACGCGGGGCAGCACGTTCTTGCCGAAGCTGGTTGCCGGCGCCAGCACATGGCTATAGCCCTTGGCCAGCTCGACGATCAGCGGCGCCACGTTCTCGGCCAGTCCATGGGCATACTGGGCGGCGTCGGCCGTCAGCACCTTGGACACGCCCGCGATCTTCGCGGCGGCCTGGGCGGCGGCCTGAACGTCGGAGCCGACGACCAGGACATGAAGGTCGCCGCCCAGCTTGGCGGCGGCGCCGACCGTGGTCAGGGTCGCGGGCTTGACGGCACCATCGGCGTGTTCGGCGATGACGAGGACGCTCATATCAGATCACCTTGGCTTCGTTCTTCAGCTTGTCGACCAGTTCCTGCACCGTCTTGACCTTGATGCCGGCAGAGCGCTTGGGCGGCTCGGCGACCTTCAGGGTCTTCAGGCGAGGGGCGGGATCGACGCCGAGATCGGCCGGCGACATGCTGTCGATCGGCTTCTTCTTCGCCTTCATGATGTTGGGCAGCGAAGCGTAGCGCGGCTCGTTGAGGCGCAGGTCGGTCGTCACGACGGCGGGCAGCTTCAGCTCGATCGTCTCCAGGCCGCCGTCGACTTCGCGGGTCACCGTCACCGCTTCGGCGGCGGGCACGACCTTGGAGGCGAAGGTACCCTGGGACCAGCCCAGCAGGGCCGCGAGCATCTGGCCGGTCTGGTTGGCGTCGTCGTCGATCGCCTGCTTGCCCATGATGACGAGCTGCGGCTGTTCCTTGTCGACGATGGCCTTGAGCAGCTTGGCGACGGCCAGCGGCTGGAGTTCGGCGTCGGTCACGACGTGGATGGCGCGATCGGCGCCCATGGCGAGCGCCGTGCGCAGGGTCTCCTGCGCGGCCTGCACGCCGAGGCTGACGGCGACCACTTCGGTGGCTGTCTTGGCTTCCTTCAGGCGAACCGCTTCTTCGACCGCGATTTCGTCGAACGGGTTCATCGACATCTTAACGTTGGCAGTCTCGACTCCCGAGCCGTCCGCTTTGACGCGGATCTTCACGTTGTAGTCGACCACCCGCTTAACCGGGACGAGGACTTTCATTGCAAATCCTTAGCTAATCGGTGCACGACAGTGGTGCATGTCCTCGAGCGGACATGACCGCGGTGCACAAAATACACCGCGAGCGGTGGCGAAACATAGGATTTGGCATCAACCGTGTCAATCTGAAGGCATGGCCGAAGGCCTGAACAGCCTGCGGCATCCGGCCCTCGTGAGAGACTCAGCGGTTGGCGCCGGGCACCCAGAGTACGTCCAGCGCACCCTTGTCGTTGACATAGCGGCCGAGCACGAACAGGTGGTCGGACAGCCGGTTGATGTACTTCAACGCGGGCGTGCCGACCGGCTCGTGCTCCGCCAGTTCGGTCATCAGGCGTTCGGCACGGCGCGATACCGTGCGAGCCAGATGCAGGTGCGCCGCTGCAGGCGTGCCACCGGGCAGCACGAAGCTCTTCAGCGGCGACAGCTCGGCATTCATCACGTCGATTTCGTGCTCCAGGCGGTCCACCTGGGCCTCGACGATGCGGAGCGGCGGGTACTGCGGGTTCTCCTGCTCGGGCGTACACAGGTCGGCGCCGAGATCGAACAGGTCGTTCTGGATGCGCGACAGCATCGCGTCGATATCGGGAGTGTCCGCCGTGGACAGACGGACCAGCCCGAGGATGCTGTTGACCTCGTCGACCGTCCCGTAGGATGCCACGCGCAAGTCGTGTTTAGGAACGCGCCGGCCGTCACCCAGCGAGGTTTGCCCCTTGTCGCCGCCCCTGGTGTAGATCCGCGTCAACTGCACCATGGGATGCCGTCTCCTGTCGTGTACGTTAAAACTTCAGTTCATGCGGAAGAGGCGATCATGGCCAGCAGGAACATGACCAGCGCCACTCCCTGAAGGATAACGCGCAGCCGCATCAGCCGGTTGCCGTATTTCGCGTTGAACTCGCCGCCACGTACCATGGCGAACAAACCGAGGAAAAGCGCGCCGAGTACGGCGAGCATCGCCACAACCAGGAGACTGGTGAAAAATCCGCTCATCCCCTGGATATAGTATGCCGCCGTATCGAAGTCAGGGCCGTTGCCGGCCAGCGATGACGGAGAAGCGGCGCTTAGTTACGCCGCCCGAGCAGCCCACGCGCGATCACCTGCGCCTGGATCTCCGCCGCACCCTCGAAGACGCTGAGAATACGAGCGTCGCACATCACGCGGCTGATCTGGTACTCGGTGGCGTAGCCGTTGCCGCCGTGGATCTGGAGCGCGTTGTCGGCGTTCGACCATGCCACGCGCGCTGCCAGCAGCTTCGCCATTCCGGCTTCGATGTCGCAGCGCCGATCCTCGTCCTTCTCGCGCGCGGCGAAATAGGTCAACTGGCGGACCAACATGGTTTCCACAGCCATCCAGCCGATCTTGGCGGCGACGCGCGGGAAGTTGATCAGCGCCTTGCCGAACTGAACGCGGTCCTGGGCGTATTTCAGCCCCAGCTCCAGCGCGTTCTGAGCGACGCCGGTTGCGCGCGCCGCCGTCTGGATGCGGGCGCTCTCGAAGGTTTCCATCAGCTGCTTGAAGCCCTGGCCCTCGACGCCGCCGAGCAGGTTGGCGACCGGGACCTCGAACCCGTCGAATCCGATCTCGTATTCCTTCATGCCGCGATATCCCAGCACTTCGATCTCGCCGCCGGTCATGCCGGGAGCGGGGAACGGCTCTTCCACGGTGCCGCGCGGCTTTTCCGCCAGTAGCATCGACAGGCCGCGGTAGTCGGTCGTGGTCGGATCGGTCCGGACCAGGAGCGTCATCAGGTCGCTGCGCGACGCGTGGGTAATCCAGGTCTTGTTGCCGGTCACCTTATAGACGTCGCCGTCGCGGACGGCGCGGGTGCGCAGCGATCCCAGGTCGGAGCCGGTGTTGGGTTCGGTGAAGACGGCGGTCGGCAGGATCTCGCCGCTGGCCAGCAGGGGCAGCCACTTCTCCTTCTGCTCCTGCGTGCCGCCCAGCCGGATCAGTTCCGCCGCGATCTCCGACCGGGTGCCGAGCGAGCCGACGCCGATATAGGCCTGGCTCAGCACTTCCGACACGACGCACATCGACGTCTTGCCCATGCCCAGGCCGCCGAACTCCTCCGGCACGGTCAGGCCGAACACGCCCAGCTCGGCCATCTGCTCGACCACTTCCAGCGGGATCAGCACGTCGCGCATGTGCCACTCGTGGGCATTCGGCACGACCACGTCCTGCGCGAACCGGCTGAACTGGTCGCGGACCATGTCCAGCGTCTCGTCTTCCAGGGCCAGCTTGCCGAAATTGTGATGGTCGGAGACAAGTTCCGCAATCCGCAGACGCACGGGAGCGGAAGCGCCCCGGTCGATCAGCGCCGTCACCGCCGGGGTGCGGTAGGCTGTCAGAGCCTCCGCCGGAATGCCCAAATCGCCCGGACGGACGATCTCGACCTGGCTGAGCGGAATGCCGCCGGTCATCTGCGCCAGATATTCACCGAACGCGGCCTGAAGGATCAGGCTTTCAAGCTCGGTCAGTTCGCCGGACGCTTCCAGCCGGTTGGCCCAGCCCAGGATCTGCCGAAGGCCCTCGACATATGTCGCCATCCAGGCATAACCATGGGCGGCGGTCTGGTTCGCTTCCAGCAGATCGGCGTCGATCTTGCCTCCGGCAGGGGCCACGATCGCCAGCACGGAGGTCCGTGCGGCTTCGAGCAGCCGTTCCGCCGCAGGCAGCGCTTCGGCGCAGAGCGGCAGCAGGCCGTCGAGGACCGGATGGACGGCTGTGGGAGAATCGAGCTGGACGGCAACGCTGGTCATAAGGAACTCCGTATACTAAATCCGGGCCGGGTCAAAAATGCTGCCCCGCAAAATGCGGGATAGTGTGCACTGCGTCAATGAAACAATGGAACGATACGGGAGCCAATCAAGCAATGATCGCGAATGAGCAGGGAGCCCAATCGATCGGCCGCCGCGAGTTCCTGGGAGGCGCCGCCGCCGCGACCGCGCTGATCGGCGGCGGGGTTGCGGCCGGTGTCGGATCGCTGGCATCCCCCGCAATCGCCCAGCAGCCCGCCCAGTTTCCCGATGGCTTCCTCTGGGGTACGTCGACGTCGTCCTACCAGATCGAAGGCGCCGCCACGGCCGACGGCCGGGGGCCGAGCATCTGGGACACGCTGAGCCATACGCCCGGCAAGGTGCTCAACAACGATACCGGCGATGTCGCAGCGGACCATTACAACCGTTACCTTGAAGACGTCGCGCTGATGGCCGATGCCGGATTGAAGGCCTACCGGTTCTCTATCGCATGGCCGAGAATCCAGCCGACCGGATCCGGGCCGGCGAATGCCAAGGGGTTGGACTTTTACGACCGTCTGGTCGATGCGCTGCTGCGCCGGGGCATCGAGCCTTGGCCCTGCCTCTATCACTGGGACCTGCCGCAGGCGCTTCAGGATCGCGGCGGCTGGACCAACCGCGACATCGCGGACTGGTTCGCCGATTACGCGCTGATCGTTGCCGGCCGGCTTGGCGACCGCGCCAAGAACTGGGTGATGCTGAACGAGCCTTCGGTCGTCGCGATCTTCGGCCATGGCGTCGGCGGCCACGCTCCCGATCTTCGGGGGCGCGAGAACTTTTGTGCCGCGATCCACCACCAGAACCTTGCCCAGGGGCGGGCGCTGTCGGCACTTCGGGCTGTGGGAGCCAAGGATTGGAAGCTTGGTACCGTGCTGAGCGTCCAGCCGGTCAAGCCGTCTCCCGGCAACGACGCGAACCGCCATGCGGCGGCACAGTGGGATGCGGTGTGGAACAGGTCGTGCCTGGACCCGCTGTTCAAGGGACAATACCCCGACAGTCTGATCGCCGACTTCAAGCCGCTGATCAAGCAAGGCGATATGGAGGCGATTCGCCAGCCCATAGATTTCCTGGGGCTCAACTATTATAGCCGCATGCATCAGGTGACCGATCCCGGCGGGCTATTCGGCACCAATTTCGGCCCCTCGCCCGAGGGGACCAAGTACACCGACATGGGCTGGCCGGTCGAGCCCGAGGGCCTGTACGAACAGCTCATCGACTTCCGCGACAACTACGGCAACATCCCCGTCTACGTGACCGAGAACGGCGCATCGTACGGCGACTGGGTCGGCCCGACCGGCAAGGCCGAGGACGGCGGCAGGATCTTCTACATCCGCGACCACCTGCTCGCCTGTCACCGCGCGATCAAGGACGGCGCCAACCTGAAGGGCTATTTCGTCTGGACCCTACTCGACAACTTCGAATGGGGTTTCGGCTACACCCAGCATTTCGGTCTGGTCCAGGTCGACAGGGAAACCATGCAGCGCCGGCCGAAGGCCAGCTACTACTGGTATGGCGATGTGGCGAAGTCGAACGAGGTGCCGCTGTAAGATCGGAGTCGTTGGGCCACGGCCCAACCTACGAGTGACGTTCTGGTGCAATCGAGGTCACCATATACGCAACCTGTAGGTTGGGCCATGGCCCAACACCGATCCTTTCAGATCGGTCTTACGCCTCGACCACGTCTTCCAGCGTCCGCAGGCCGGGCCGCAGGGCGTTCACCAGCACGGCCATGTTGCCGGGCTTGTGCTCGTTGCGCAGCATCTTGGTGTGGGCGCGCGGGATGTCGGCCCACGAGAAGACCTCCGACATGCAGGGGTCCAATCGGCGCTCGATCACGAGCTGGTTGGCTTGGCTGGCCTGAAGCAGGTTGGCGAAGTGGCTGCCCTGGATTCGCTTCTGCCGCATCCACACGAAGCGGGCGTCGAAGGTCAGGTTGAAGCCCGACGTGCCGGCGCAGAACACGACCATACCGCCGCGCTTCACGACGAAGCAGGAGACCGGGAAGGTCTGCTCGCCCGGATGCTCGAACACGAAATCGACGTCGTTGCCCTTGCCGGTGATGTCCCAGATCGCCTTGCCGAAAGGGCGGACCTTCTTCATGTACTCGGCATAGGCGGCGCTATCGTCCACGTCGGGCAACTGGCCCCAGCAGTCGAAGTCCTTGCGGTTCAGCACGCCTTTGGCGCCCAGCGAGAGCACGAAGTCGCGCTTGGTCTCGTCGGAAATCACGCCGATCGCGTTGGCGCCCGCCGTCGCGATGAGCTGGATCGCCATCGATCCCAGCCCGCCGGAAGCGCCCCACACCAGGACGTTGTGGCCGGGACGCAGGATGTGCGGGCGATGGCCGAACAGCATGCGGTAGGCGGTCGCCAGCGTCAGGGTGTAGCAGGCGCTCTCTTCCCAGGTCAGGTGCTTGGCGCGCGGCATCAACTGACGGGCCTGGACGCGGCAGAACTGGGCGAAGGAGCCGTCCGGCGTCTCATAGCCCCAGATGCGCTGGGACGGCGAGAACATCGGGTCGCCGCCGTTGCACTCCTCGTCGTCGCCGTCGTCCTGGTTACAGTGGACCACGACTTCGTCGCCGACCTTGAAGCGCTTGACCTTGGCACCGACCGCCCAGACGATGCCCGACGCATCGGAGCCGGCGATGTGGTACTCGGCCTTGTGGACATCGAACGGCGAGATCGGCTTGCCGAGGCCGGCCCAGATGCCGTTGTAGTTGACGCCCGCGGCCATGACGAGGATCAGGACCTCGTCCTGTCCGACCGACGGGGTATCGACGACCTCTAGCTGCATGGCCTTTTCGGGCTCGCCATGGCGCTCGCGCCGAATGGCCCAGGCGTGCATCTTCGCAGGCACATGGCCCAGCGGCGGGATCTCGCCCACATCGTAGAGGTCCTTGACTGCCGGACCGGCCGGCCGGGTTATGACGTTCGCTGCCTCGGACATGCCTTATTCCTCGAAACTTTTTGCCGCAGAATGCTTGGGTAACGGTCGTCCCGACGTTTGCTGCACTTGCGTCGCCGTCGGAAACGGCCAGGATTGAAAAGCCTGTGGTTCTTGGCGTTTCCGCGATCTAAGCAGGATAATCCTTCCGATGCAACGCACAATACGGTAAATTGTTTCACTAGCCGCCCGGCTTCGCGAAACTATCAGTCCAGTTCGGCTCAGGGCAGGTCGATCCAGGCCTTACGAAATGTCCATTGGTCTTAAGAACGATCCGTCTACCGACCGAAAAATGGTGCATTGCAATGGAACTGGGACGGCTTGCCGGGTTAGCGTACCGGAACGATGGCGGGGGCGCATCGCGGCCTCATGTGCCGCGATGCGGTTGACCGGGCTTACGAACCGAGCATTAAGGGGATAGCGCAGTAATGACTGGACATCGCGACAAGCCCTGGCTGATCCGGACATATTCCGGCCATTCGACGGCGGCCGCCTCCAACGCGCTGTACCGCACCAACTTGAAGCGGGGCCAGACCGGGCTTTCCGTCGCTTTCGACCTGCCGACCCAGACCGGCTACGACAGCGACCATCCCCTGGCCAAGGGCGAAGTCGGCAAGGTGGGCGTTCCCGTCTGCCATCTCGGCGATATGAAGACCTTGTTCGACGGCATCCCGTTGGGCGAGATGAACACGTCGATGACGATCAACGCCACGGCCCCTTGGCTGCTGGCGCTGTATATCGCCGCCGCTGAGCAGCAGGGGGCCAGCCGCGCCCAGCTTTCCGGGACGACGCAGAACGACATCATCAAAGAGTATCTCAGCCGGGGCACCTATATCTTCCCGCCGGCTCCGTCGATGCGCCTGACCACCGACATGATCGCGTTCACCTATCGGGAAGTGCCGAAGTGGAACCCGATGAACGTCTGCTCCTATCACCTCCAGGAGGCAGGGGCGACGCCGGTCCAGGAACTGGCCTATGCGCTGGCTACGGCGATCGCCGTGCTCGACGCGGTGAAGGAGGCGGGACAGGTCCCGCCGGAAGACTTCCCGCAGGTGGTCGGCCGAATCAGCTTCTTCGTCAATGCCGGCATCCGGTTCATCACCGAACTCTGTAAGATGCGGGCGTTCGCCCGCCTGTGGGAGGAGATCACCCGCGACCGCTATGGCATCCAGGACGAGCAGTTCCGCCGCTTCCGCTACGGCGTGCAGGTCAACAGCCTGGGCCTGACGGAGCCGCAGCCCGAGAACAACGTCTACCGCATCCTGATCGAGATGCTGGCCGTCGTCCTGTCCAAGGATGCCCGCGCCCGCGCGGTCCAGCTTCCCGCCTGGAACGAGGCGCTTGGCCTGCCGCGCCCGTGGGACCAGCAATGGAGCCTGCGCCTTCAGCAGATCGTCGCGTTCGAGACGGATCTGCTTGAATACGGCGACCTGTTCAACGGCAGCCACGTGATCGACGGCAAGGTCGAGGAACTGATGGCCGAGGCGCTGGAGGAACTGGCGCGAATCGACGCCATGGGCGGCGCCATCGCAGCGGTCGAGTCCTCTTATATGAAGCAGCGGCTCGTCGAGTCGAACTCGAAGCGGCTCTCCGCCATCGAATCGGGCGAGCAGACCGTGGTCGGCGTGAACAAGTTCACCGAATCGGCGCCCTCGCCGCTGACCGCCGGCGACGACGGCGGTTTCCTGGCCGCCGACCCGGCGGCGGAAGCCGACCAGCTCGGCCGGCTGGAAGCATGGCGTGCCGCCCGCAACGACGCGGACGTCCAGGCGGCGCTCGCTGAACTGGGAGCCGCCGCCCGCGAAGGCCGCAACATCATGGAGCCGAGCATCCGCGCCGCCCATGCCGGCGTCACGACCGGCGAGTGGTCGGCCGTGCTGCGCGAGATCTTCGGCGAGTACCGGGCACCGACCGGCGTCGGCAAGGCGGCGGCTGCGGCTGGTGCAGGGGCCGACGGCCTAGCCGTCGTCCGCGACCGGGTGACGGCGGTGTCCGAACGGCTCGGTCGCCGGATCAAGATGCTGGTCGGCAAGCCGGGGCTCGACGGGCACTCCAACGGAGCGGAGCAAATCGCGGTCCGTGCCCGCGATGCCGGTATCGAAGTCGTCTACGAAGGCATCCGCCTGACGCCGGCCCAGATCGTCAACGCCGCCCTGGAAGAAGGCGTCCACGTCGTCGGCCTGTCGATCCTGTCCGGCAGTCACGTCGCTCTGGTGACCGAAGTGCTCGACCGGCTGCGCCGGCTGGGGATCGGCGACATCCCGGTCGTGGTCGGCGGCATCATCCCGCCGGAGGACGAGCGAACACTGAAGGCCGCCGGGGTTGCGCGGATCTATACGCCGAAGGACTACGACCTGACCGCCATCATGAGCGACATCGTCGAACTGGTGGACGAGCGGGGCGAAAAGGCGGCTTGATCGGGTAGGCGGGTCGGGTTCGCGGGGCAGTATCCCAGTGGACCCGGAATCCGCCCTGCCGACACTAATTGTTGCGTTTTTGGCCCTATCCAGCTACTACCTGTCGTATTGGACAGCCAGTTGCCGGATAGGGCCGACGCAGCCATGAAATTCATCCACGCCGCCGATATCCATCTCGACAGCCCGCTGGTCGGCCTTGCGGCCTACGACGGAGCGCCTGTCGATCTGCTGCGCGGGGCGACGCGCCGGGCCTTGCAGGCGATGGTCGATCTGGCGGAAGCCGAAGCGATCGATTTCGTTGTGATCGCCGGCGATGTCTATGACGGCGACTGGCGCGACTTTAATACGGGGCTGTTCTTCGTCCAGCAGATGGCGCGACTGCGCCAGCGCAACATTCCAGTCTATGTGATCCACGGCAACCACGACGCCGAAAGCCAGATCAGCCGCAAGCTGCCGCTGCCGGAGAACGTGACGGTCTTCTCGTCGCGCAAGGCGGAAGTTCATCACGTGCCCGGATTGAAGGTCGCCATCCACGGCCAGAGCTTCAAGCAGCGCGAGGTACTGGACAATCTGGCGGCGAACTACAAGGCGCCTGTATCCGGTCACTTCAATATTGGCGTGCTGCACACCTCGGCGGATGGCCGGGAAGGGCACGCTGGCTATGCGCCCTGCGTCCCGGCGGACCTTGCCCGCCACGGCTACGATTACTGGGCGCTCGGCCATGTCCATAACCGGGAGGTGCTTCACGAGCATCCCCACATCGTCTTCCCCGGCAACCTCCAGGGACGCAACATCCGGGAAACGGGTTCCAAGGGCTGCACGCTGGTTACGGTCGAGGACGGCCATATCGCGAAGGTCGAACATCGGGCGGTGGACGTTCTGCGCTGGGCCATGGTGGAAGCCGACCTGACCGGATGCGAATCGACCGGCGATGCGCTGGGCCGGGTGCGGACGTCGCTGGAAGCGGCGGTGGCTGAAGCCGAGGGCCGGCCTCTGGCCGTCCGGTTGCGGCTGAGCGGGGCGACGCCGCTTCACGGCAAGCTGCTGGCCCGCCATGATTCGTTTCAGGCCGAAGTGCGGGCGGTGGCGCTGGACCTTGCCGTCGATGCGGTCTGGATCGAGAAGATCGTCACCGCGACCCGTGCGGTCCGCGACCTCGTCGCCCTCAGCCTGCGCCAGGACGCCGTCGGCAGCCTGATCCGCTCGCTCGACGATCTGGCGACGGACGCGGACCTGCATGTCACCCTTCAGTCGGAACTGGAGGACCTTCTGGCGAAACTGCCGCGTGAGCTTGATCTCGATAAGCTGAGCGGGGATGAGGACGATGGCGAGGAGCGGGGTGGGGAACTAGCCGGCATCCGCAATCCCGCAGCCCTGATCGGCGAGGCGAAAGCTATCGTCCTGTCCCGGCTGCTCGACCAGGAGTTCGACCGATGAGACTGATCCGCCTTGGCCTCGACCGGTTCGGCCATTTCACCGACGGTGCGCTGGAACTTGGCGAGTCTGCCGACTTCCATCTCGTCTGCGGCAACAACGAGGCCGGCAAGACGACGACGTTGCGGGCTTTGAGCGACCTTTTCTTCGGGATCGAGACGCGCTCGCCCTACAACTTCAAGCATGATTACGCCGATCTGCGGCTGGCCGCCCAGATCGAAGCGGCGGATGGGCGGCGGCTGGCGTTCCAGCGCCGGAAGGGGCGGCAGAACACGCTTCTCGGCGCCGACGGCAGTACCAGCTTGCCCGAAGCGGCGCTCGCCGCATTCCTGGGGCCGATCGACCGCGATTTCTTCGAAGGCATGTTCGGGCTCGACCATAACCGGCTGCGCCGGGGCGGCGAGGACATCCTGGCGGCGCGCGGCGATGTCGGACAAAGCCTGTTCGGCGCGGGGGCTGGGGTGCTCGGGCTGTCGCAGGTGCTGGCCGACCTGGATGCGGAGGCGAATGCGCTCTTTACCCAGCGACGGGTGGCGTCCAAGCCGTTCTATCAGGCACTCGACCGTCATGGAGATGCGAGGAAGCGGCTGCGCGAAGCGGCGGTCAGCGCCGACGAGTGGCGGCAGACCAAGGCGGAGGCCGATGCGGTCGAAAGCCGGATCGGCGAGAACCGCGAGCGGCTGGGCTACCTGCAATCCGCCCGCGCCAAGGCCGAGCGGATCAGGCGGACGCTTCCTATGGTTCGTCAGATCGCCGAACTCGAGGAGTCGCTTGCCGGTTTGGTGGATGCGGTCGCCCTGGCCGAGGACGCATCCGACCGGCGGGTTTCCGCGATTCGACGGCGTGACGAGGCCTTGCGCGATACGGAACGCTGCACGACCGTCGTTCAGGGGCTCGAAGCGGAACTCGCCGGCCTTACAGTTCCCGCCGAGATCCTCACCCGTGGCGGCGATATCGAGGGGCTTCACGAGCAGCGCGGCGCCGTCCGCGATCAGCGTTCCGACCTGCCGAAGCGGGACAGCGAGCTTCGCCAGCTTCGCGAGCAGGCGCTTGACCTGCTGCGCCGCCTTGGCTCCGACCTGCCGATTGAACGCGCGGTCGAGGCGATCCCGCCCCGCTCCATCCTGGCCGATGTCCGCGCGCTGATCGCCGATCAGGGGAAGCTGCGCGCCCGTGCCGATGCGGCGGCCGAACAGCTTGGCCGGTGCCGGACGGAAGCCGGCAAGCTGGAATCGCAGCTCGATGCCATCGGGACGCCGGCCGATTCGGCAGTGCTCCACGCTGCCGTCGCCGAAGCCAAGGCGCGCGGCACGGTCGAGCAGAGCTTGTCCGAAGGACAGGCCAGACTAAGGACGCTGAAGGAGCGAATCGCCGCGCAGGTCACGGGGCTGCCGCTGTGGCAGGGCAGCCTGGATGATTTGATCCAGGCCAAGGTGCCGGACGACAGCACGGTCGCGCGGTTCGAGGCCGACTTTGGGGAACT
Organism: Skermanella aerolata KACC 11604; assembly: GCF_000936425.1. GTDB lineage: Bacteria > Pseudomonadota > Alphaproteobacteria > Azospirillales > Azospirillaceae > Skermanella > Skermanella aerolata. The sequence continues at coordinate 64,585 of NZ_AVFK01000036.1, forward strand.
GACGATCCGGTCGAACCGGGCGCGCGAGAAGGCGGATGATTTCCGTGCCCAGCTCAGCCAGCTTGATGCCGAGATCGCGGCGCTGAAAGGCACCAGCGAGATCCCGACGGCCGATGCCATCGCGGAAGCGCGGCGTCGGCGCGACCTCGGCTGGACCGTCGTGCGGCGGACCTTCATCGACGGCGACCAGCCGGCGCTGACGAAGGATGAAGCGGAACTGTTCGATTCGACCCACGACCTGTCGGGGTTCTACGAAAGCTCGGTCCGGGCCGCCGACGCTCTTGTCGATCGCAAGGAAGCAGAGGCGCAGCGGGTCGCCCGCTATGCGGAACTGACATCGCGGCGGGAGGACACGGTGCGGCGCCTGACATCCGCCGCCCACGACGCGGCTTCGTGCGATCGTAGCCGTGCCGAATTGCAGGCGGACTGGAACGCGGCATGGCGTCCGGCGGGGCTCGCTCCGGCAACCCCGCGCGAGATGGCGTCGTGGCTGGCGCGCGTCGTCGGTATCGTCCGGGACGCCCAGGCGGCGCGGGAGCTTGAAACCTCCTGCCGCCGTATGGCCGACGATCTCAGCGGTGTTCATTCTCAGTTGGCTGCGGCCCTTGCCGGTCATGGAGCGCTGGTGCCGCCGCAGGCGACGCTCGGCATCCTCGTGCGGCAGGGGGAGGCGCTGGTTCAGCGGCTTACCCAGGCTTCGACCCAGCGCCAGAGCTGCTTCGACCGGCTGGTCGAACAGCGGGTGCTGGTGATCGAGGCCCAGCATCAGTGTGAGGCCTGTACCCAGGCACTCGACACATGGCAGCTTTCGTGGGCGAAGCTGATGGAACGGCTGGGGCGGGAAGCCACGGCCACTCCGGCCGGAGTCGAGGAAACCCTGACGTTGCTCGAAGACCTGGACCGGCGGCTCGAAGCGATCCGCGACCTTTCGCACAGGGTCGACCGGATCAACGAGAATTGCCGGCGGTTCGGCTCCGAGGTCGCCGATCTGGCGACGGCGCTGACGATTCCGGCGGACGGTGACGCTATTGACCTTGCAGGATTGCTGCTGATCCGGCTTCAGCAGGCACGCCGGGATGCGGACCGCCACCGCGAATTGACCGCCAGATTGGAAGCGGCACGCGACGATGTCGCCCGCACCGTTCAGCACCATCGGGATGCGGAGGCGGCTCTCGATGCCTTGCGTCGGGAGGCGCGCTGCTCCGACGACGAGGCTTTGGCCGAGGCGATCCAGCGGTCTACGGCGCGTCGGCAGGCTGAGGAACGCCGGGACGAGTTGCGGCGGCAGCTTCTGTCATCCGGCGACGGCCTGAACATTCCTCAACTGACCGCCGAGGTGGCGGATTGCGACCCAGACCTGTTGCATGCGGACCTGCAACGGATCACCGAAGAGATCGCAGACCTCCACACCCAGGGGACCGATCTGGGCGGCGAGTTGCAGCGCTTGCGCCAGAGCCTCGCCGAGATGGAGCGGGGAAGGGGAGGCGGCACGGCGGCCCAGGAAGCGCAGGAGGCGTTGGCGGATCTTCGCGAGATGGTGGAGACCTACGCTCGGACCCGTACGGCCGCCCTGCTGCTGCGGCAGGCGATCGACCGCTACCGGCAGGAACAGCAGGGACCGCTGCTCAGGCGGGCGGGCGAGCTGTTCCGTACGCTGACGCTGGGCAATTACACGGGCCTGAAGGTCGAGTATGACGACCGCGATCAGGCGATTCTCAAGGGCGAGCGGCGTACCGGGCAATTGGTGGATGTCTCGGGCATGAGCGACGGTACGCGCGACCAGCTCTTCCTGGCGCTGCGCGTCGCAGCGATCGAGCTTTACGTCGCGGGTGCCGAACCGATCCCCTTCATCGCCGACGATCTCCTGATCAACTACGACGACGAGCGAGCAGGGGCCGCGTTGAGCGTGCTTCACGATCTCAGCCGTCAGACGCAGGTGCTGTTCTTCACGCATCATCCGCACCTGTGCGATGTCGCCCGGCGCCGGCTTGGTGCGGGGGGGCTCCAGGTCCATACGCTCGATCAGGTGGTCCCGGCATAAAAAATCGAAACAGGCTGAAAAAAGCCCTGGACAGGGTTTGGGGTGCCGCCCTATATACGGCCTCCCGACGCGCTGAGGCGCCGCGGGACACCAG
>NZ_AVFK01000037.1 GCF_000936425.1 Skermanella aerolata KACC 11604
TCGCAACCAGGCCATGGGCAAAGGTCAATGTTTAATGCCGTTGGTATAATGCGTCCGTTGCATGGTAACACCTATCAGGTTATGCCAAGATGAAAGACTGGAAGCTGGCAGACTAGCTTCCGCGCCTGTCCGGATTTCATCTTGTAGGTGGAATTTCGGCAACCGATAAACACCTAGGGCCGCAGTCTTCCCTCAGCCGATTGATTTGATCTTGGATCGGCTAGGAATGTTGCGACACCTGGATAAGTAAGGAGGAGACGCAATGTTCTGGAAAAAGAATAATAACAACGCAAATGCAGCCCCGGCGAGCAAGGCACCGAGCTACAGTTCTGTCAAGATCCACCCCTCGGTCGACCAGGGTGTCGTCGCCGGTGCGCCGAATTTTGCCGGCGGGACTTTGCACTGCAAATGCGCCAGCAACCCTGTCGAGGTGAAGATCACGGGCAACTCCGCCCACAATCATGTCTGCGGCTGCACCAAGTGCTGGAAGCCGACGGGAGCCTTGTTCTCCATGGTCGCCGTGGTGCCGCGCGACAACTTGAAAGTGACGGCAAATGCCGACAAGCTTCAGGTAGTCGACTCGTCGGCGGCGATCCAGCGGCATGCCTGCAAGGAGTGCGGCGTGCACATGTACGGCAGGATCGAGAACACGGGCCATCCGTTCTACGGCCTGGACTTCATCCATACCGAACTGTCCGACCAGAAGGGCTGGAGCGCTCCGGAATTCGCGGCTTTCGTATCGTCGGTCATCGAATCCGGCGCCAAGCCCGACCAGATGGGCGCGGTGCGTGGCCGGCTGAAGGAACTGGGCCTGGAGCCCTATGACGCTCTTTCGCCGCCGCTGATGGACCTGATCGCGACCCATATCGCGAAGAGCAAGGGCGTTCTGGCGGCCTGAGGCCAGGCGCAGCGACCGGATCCAGGCATTGGTCTGGGGCGGGGGAGAAAATCCTTCCCCCGCCCCGGCTCCATGTCCGGACTGACTTCGCTCCGGTCTATTTTTCAGCGGCAATCGCGTCGAGCAGATCCATACCGTATTTGTCGGCGAAGGACTTGCGCAAGGGCTCCTCGACGACCTGACGAAGCTGTGTGGTGTCGATCTCCTCGATCACTTCCATGCCGGCCGCCTTGAGCCCGGTGAGGATTTCGGCAACCTGCTTTGCATTGAGGTCGCGCTGGTAGGTCGCCGTCTCACGCGCCGCCTCCACGAGGATCGTCTGGTACTCCGGCGACAGCTTGTCGAACTTCGGCTTGTTCATCACGAGGATGAGGGGCGAGTAGGCATGATGCGTGAGGGTAAGGTGTTTCTGCACCTCGTAGAACTTGGCTGCCCATAGCACCGGCAGCGGATGTTCCTGCGCATCGACCGCACCGGTCTCAAGCGCTGGGTAGAGTTCCGCATAGGCCATCGGCACCGGGTTCGCGCCCAGAAGCTGGAATGCCTGGATATGGAATGGATTCGGAGTGGTCCGGATCTTCAGGCCCTTGATGTCCTCGTGCGAGCGAATCGGATGCCTGCTGTTGGTCATCTCACGCCAGCCGTTCTCCAGGAACGCGAGCCCCTGGATACCGTGCGGGGCCAGCTTGTCGAGCAGGCCTTGGCCAACCTTGCCGTCGAGCACGTGATAGGCGTGCTCGGCATCGCGGAACAGGAACGGCAGTTCCAGCGCCGTCGTCTCCCCCACGACGCCGTTGAAGGTGGTCGATCCCGACTGAATGATCTCGATGCTTCCGCCCCGCAGCAGATTGAGCGCCTGCTGGGCCGGACCAAGCCCGCTGTTCGGAAAGATGCTGATCTCGATGTTGCCGTTGGTCCGCTCCTTGACCAGCTTGGCGAACCGGGTCGCCGCGAGATGCTGGGTGGAATCGACCGCGACCTCATGGGCAAGCTTGAACTTGTACTCGGCACCGAAGGCGGTGCCGGCGGCCAGCATGGCCATGGAGCCGATCATCAATGCCAGAAACTTCAAACCCTTTTCCTCCCTGTCGATGCGCCCGCCTGTTGCCGGCGGGTTTGGATGATTATACGCATGGTAGCATACGGTGAAATGGTTCCGCCGGGATCGGCTCAGGCGGCGGTCAGGACGACCTTGACGCTCTGCGAGCGGTCGAGGGCGAGCAGAAAGGCGGCGGGCGCTTCGCTGAGCGGGCGCTCGGCGGTCACCAGCTTCATCACGTCTACATTGCCCGACACGATCAGGGAAACCGCTTCCTCGTACTCCCTGCCGAAGCGGAAGGTGCCCTTGAGGTCCAGTTCCTTAGCCATGACGGCGTTGGCGGGGACCGGCATGGCACCGCCGGGCAAGTTGCCGATCTGAACCACGGTGCCGCCGCGCCGGACCGTGCCGATGGCCGATGCCAGGCCGGCGGCGGTGCCGGAGACTTCGAATGCGACTTCGTAGCCGCGCTCGGCCGCCAGGGCTGTCAACGGTTCGTCTCCGCCCGAGATATCGACGACGTTGTCGGCGCCGAGTCGTTCCGCGAAGGCGAGCGGGGCCGGCGCCACGTCGACGACAGCGACTTCCGAGGCGCCGGCAAGGCGCGCGGCCAGCATGGTCAACAGGCCGATCGGGCCGGCTCCGAAGATGATGGCCTTGCGGCCTTCGATGGCTCCGGCGCGGGCGACGGCGTGCAGGCACACTGCCAGCGGTTCGGCCAGGGCGGCGGCAGACCAGGACAGTTCCTTGGGGACCTTGATGCACTGGGCGGAGGTCGCATCGAACAGGGAGGCGAAGCCGCCCTGCATGTGCGGCGTCTTGGACGCGGACCCCATGAAGTAGATGTTCTCGCACAGGTTCTCGCGGCCTTCCCGGCAGCGGGTGCAGTGGCCGCACCAGCGGGACGGGTTGACCGCGACATGGTCGCCGACGTCGAGGCCGGTGACGCCGGAGCCCAATTCCACGATCTCGCCGGCGACCTCGTGGCCCAGCACTAAGGGGGAGGTCACGACGAAGTCTCCCGTGCGAGCATGCCGGAAGTAGTGCATGTCGGAGCCGCAGATGCCGCCGGCGCCGAAGCGGATGCGGACCATGCCGGGTTCAAGCGTGCCAAGCGGACGTTCGACCATCCGCAGGTCCTCCGCTCCAAAGAGCGTTGCGGCCAATGCAGTGTCGGTCATCGGATCATTCCCATGGTTTGAGGAAGCCACAAGGTCAGGATCGGGACGAAGGTGATCAGGATCAGGGCCACGAAGAGGGGGATCAGCCAGGGCAGGATCGCCATCGTGGTGCGCTCGACCGACAGCTTGGCGATGCGGGACAGGACGAACAGGACCATCCCCAACGGCGGGTGCAGCAGGCCGATCATCAGGTTGAGCGTGATGATGACGCCGAAATGGACCGGATCGATGCCGAACTTCAGGACGATCGGCAGCAGGATCGGGACCAGGATGGTGATCGCGGCGATGGTGTCCAGGAAGCAGCCGACGAACAGGACCAGCAGGTTGACCAGGATCAGGAAGACCCACTTGTTGTCGGTGATTCCCAGGATCAGGTCCGACAGGGTCTGCGCCGCCTGACCGACCGTCAGCAGCCACGCGAAGATCGAGGCAGCCGTAACGATGAACAGGACGGACGCCGTCGTCTCGATCGTGTCGAACGCCGCCTTGGCGAGCGTGCGCATGGTCATGGAGCGGTAGCGCACCAGTCCCAGGAACAGCGACCACATCACGGCGGCAACAGCCGCTTCGGTCGGGGTGAACCAGCCCATCGTCATGCCGCCGATCAGGATGATCGGGGTCATCAGCGCCATCACGGCGGACCAGTCGAAGTACCAGTCCAGCGCGATCAGGACGGCGAAGGAGATCCCCAGGGCGACGTTGAGCGACAGCCCGGCCCAGACCAGGCCGTAGACGATCAGCGGGAAGCCCAGGACGATGCCGACTTCCATCGACGCCTCGGCGATCCGCTTCCACTCGAACCCGGTATCGGCGCCCCAGCCGCGCTTGTAGGCGATCAGGGCCACGGTGCCCATCATCAGCACGGTCATGACGACGCCGGGCAGGATGCCGGCCAGGAACAGCGCTCCGATCGAGACGTTGGCCATCATGCCGTAGATGACGAAGGGCAGCGATGGCGGGAAGATCGGGCCGAGGGTGGCGGAGGCGGCGGTGACGCCGACGGCGGCCTCGACCGGATAGCCATGGTCCTTCATGGCCTTGATCTCGATCGTCCCGATGCCGGCGGCATCGGCCAGCGCCGTGCCGGACATGCCGGAGAAGATCACGGAGCCGATGATGTTGACCTGCGCCAGTCCGCCCTTCATCCAGCCGACCAATGCGACGGCGAAGGTGTAGATGCGGCCGGTGACGCCGGCGATGTTCATCAGGTTGCCGGCCAGGATGAAGAACGGCACGGCGAGCAGCGGGAAGCTTTCCACCCCGGCGATCATGCGCTGCGCCAGGATCACGTCGGGCGCCACGTCGTAGACCAGCAGGTAGAGCAGCGACGCCACGGCCATCGACACGGCGACGGGGATGCCGACGACCATGAGGACGAGGAAGGAGACGATCAGCAGGGTCATGGCGTCAGTCTCCAACTTCCATGAAGGCTTCGGGATGTTCGAGCACGGAGTAGCCGCGCCGCATGTTCTCGACCATCACCTGGATGGCGCGGACGCACATCAGGGCAAAGGCCACGACCACCGTGTAGAAGACGATGGATTTGGGCAGGTCGATCATTGTCATGCGTTCGTGGCTGATCAGCTCGGAGTATTCCCAGACCAGAAATGCCGCGTAGCCGAAGAAGACGATCCGGACGACATCGACCAGCAGCGAGAGCGCGCGGGCGAGCGGGGCGGGGATGTAGTGGTAGAGGACATCGACCTGGATGTGGCGCGACATGCGCACGCACATGATCGATCCGAAGAAGACCACGCCCACCAGCAGGTTGATCGCGGCTTCCTCGGTCCAGGCGAGGCTGTCGTTCAGCACGTAGCGGGTGAAGAACTGGACGAAGACGGCCAGCGTCATGGCCCAGAACATGGCCTGGGTAATCCAGTCCTCGATCGAATAGCGCGACAGATCGACCGCTTCCACCTGATCTTCGAAGGCGTGGGCGATTTCTTCGGCGGTGACGGCGGGGGGAGACGGCGGGTGCTGCGACACGGCCTGACCTTGCATGGTTTGGGGGCGGGGTCTGAGGGGCGGGTCTTGTGGGCTGAGGCGACGATGCCGGGAGGTCCCCGGTGATCCCATAGGCGCTGACTCAATACGTTCCTGCGCGTCACGCGGGCATTACGCTCCACTCTGCCGTCATGCCAAGACTTGATCTTGGCATCTCCTGGCGAAAGCGGACGTAAGGACTTCAACTCGAAGTCCGGATGTCACCCGCTCAGCTCCTGACGGGAGATACCAAGATCAAGTCTTGGTATGACGAAAACGGGGGAACGGCGTTAAGCCAAGTGCATGGGACTTGATCCGGGGACCTCCTCTCATCGACGCTCCAGTACGCGGCTGCTTACTTCACCGCACGGATGCGGTCGTAGTCTTCCTGCTTGTAACCGAAGTCGGAAAGCGGAACCTTGGCCAGCACGACTTTCTCGAACTCGGCCTTGTCGACTTCCTGAACGTTCAGGCCCTTGTCCTTGAAGGTCTGGACCAGGGCCGCTTCGCGTTCCTGCACGATCTTGGTGCCCCGAGTGGCCGCTTCCTGGGTGACTTCGGTGAAGATCTTCTTGTCCTCGTCCGACAGCTTGGCCCAGCGCCGGCCGGCGATGGTCGTGTTTACGTGGTCGGTGATGTGGCCGGTCAGGACGATGTTCTTCTGGACCTCGAAGAACTTCTTGGCCTCGATCGTCGTCAGCGGATTTTCCTGGGCGTCCACGGTGCCGTTCTGGAGGGCGAGGTAAACCTCCGCGAAGGCGATTGGGGCGGTGTTGGCGCCGCAGGCCTTGGGCATGGCGAGGTAGGCCGGGACGTCGGGCACGCGCATCTTGACGCCGCGCAGGTCTTCGCAGGTCTTGATCGGCTTGTTGGAGGTCGTGTGCCGGGTGCCGTAGTAGGTCACCGCCGTGATGTGGTGGCCGGAAGCCTTTTCATAGCCGGCCGCGAGTTCCTTGAAGATATCGCTCTTGGTATAGGCGATCAGGTGGTCGGGGCTGCGGAAGATGTAGGGGTAATAGGTGACGCCCATCGGCGGGTAGCTGCGCGCCGCGAAGCTGGAGCCCGAGGTGATGATGTCGACCGCGCCAAGGGTCAGGCCCTGGTTGAGGTCGTTTTCCTTGCCGAGCTGGGAAGCGGGGAAGACGGTGATCTTATAGCGGCCCTGGGTGCGCTTCTCGATCTCTTCGGAGGCCCACAAGGCTTCGGTGTGGAACGGCTCCGACGTCTCGTAGGCGTGGCCCCATTTCAGGGCGGTCTGGGCATTGGCCGGGGCGTTGACGGCCAGGGCGATGACTGCCGTGAAGACGGCGGTGGTGAGCTTAAGCACTTCTTTATACCTCCCTTTTACCTGACTTGCTTGAATGCGTCTTGTTTCGGTTCAGACGGGCAGTTGCCGCATGCTGGCGACGGCGGTCATCACGCCGCGTATCTCGGCCAGCCCACGCAGCCGCCCGATTGCCGGGTAGCCGGGGTGAGTTGCCTTACCCACGTCGTCCAACAGTTCGTGGCCGTGATCGGGCCGGAACGGAATGCGCCAATCTTCGGCACCGGTGTCGTGGCGGCGCTTCTGTTCTTCCAGCACCGTCGTCACGACCGAGACCATATCGACGTCGCCGCCGAGATGATCGGCTTCCATGAAGGAGCCGTCCGGCTCCTTCGAAACGTTCCGCAGATGGGCGAACTTGATGTGGCCGGCGAAGCGCTGGGCCAGGGCCGGGACGTCGTTATCGACGCCGGCGCCGAGCGATCCGGTACAGAAAGTCAGGCCGTTGGCTTCCGACGGGACCGCATCGATGATGAAGTCCAGGTCGTCGGCGCTGCCGACGATGCGCGGCAGGCCCAGCAGCGGGCGCGGCGGATCGTCGGGATGGATGCACAGGACGATACCGGATTCCTCGGCGGTCGGGACGACCTCGCGCAGGAAACGGGCGAGGTTCTCGCGCAGCGTCTCGCGCGTCATGCCCTTGTAGCGGTCGAGCATCCGGCGAAGTCCGGGGGCGTCGTAGCGATCGAAGGCGCCGGGCAACCCCGCCATGATGTTGGAGAGAAGCTGGCGCTTGTCGTCTTCCGACGCCTTGTCGAACCATGCCTTGGCACGGGCGATCACGGCGGGGTCGTGCTCGTCCTCGGCACCCGGCCGCTCCAGCATGAAGCAGTCGAAGGCGGCGTATTCATGTGCGTTGAAGCGGAGCGCGCGGGCGCCGCCGGGGAGCGGGTGCGCCAGTTCGGTCCGCGTCCAGTCGAGCACCGGCATGAAGTTGTAGCAGACGGTGGTGACGCCGCAGGCGGCAAGATTGCGGAGCGACTGGCGGTAGTTGTCGAACAGCGGCTCCAGGTCGCCCTCGCCCAGCTTGATCGGCTCGGAAACCGGCAGGCTTTCGACCACGCTCCAGCGCAAGCCCAGCGACGGGTCGGCGGCGATCAGGGCCTTCCGCTTCTCGATCTCCTCGACCGACCAGACGATGCCGTAGGGAATGTGATGCAGGGCGGTGACGATGCCGGTTGCTCCGGCCTGCCGGATCTGGGGCAGGCGAACGACATCCTCGGGACCGAACCAGCGCCAAGTCTGTTCCATGGTTTCAACTCACCGGGTCAGGAATTGGGGTCGAGGGATCGCACCGCGTCGCGGGCACCTGTCGCCTTCAGGCGGGCCAGGGCTTCGGTGACGACGGCGGCGAAAGTGGGATTTTTGGGCAGATCGTCGCCGAAGACTTCGCGGACACCGAGCAGGGATGCCGCATCCGGCAGTGTCTTCAGGCGGTCGGCCAGGGGATCGCGGACATCGATCGGCCGGCCCTTTTCATCGACGCCGCCGACATAGCGCATCCAGGCGGCGACGCCGAGGGCGAGGCGATCGAAGGGCTGGCCGGCGGCAAGCCGGTCGCGGATCGTGCCGAGCAGGCGTTGCGGCAGCTTCTGCGAGCCGTCCATGGCGATCTGCCATGTCCTGTGCTTCAGCGCGGGGTTGGCGAAGCGTTCCAGCAAGGCCGCCTTGTAGCGGGTCAGGTCGGCGCCGGGCGGCACGTCCAGCGTCGGCGTCACTTCATCGTCCATCAGGGCACGGACGAAGCCGGCGAACACGGGATCGGCCATGGCGTCGGAAACGGTCTGGTGGCCGGCGAGGTAGCCGAGATAGGCGATGCAGGAGTGGCTGCCGTTGAGCAGGCGCAGCTTCATCAGCTCATAAGGGCGGACGTCGCTTACCAGTTCGGCGCCTTCCAGTTCCCAGGCCGGGCGGCCGGCGGGGAAGTGGTCTTCGATCACCCACTGGCTGAACGGCTCGGTCATGACCGGCCAGGCGTCGGTGACGCCGAGCGCCATCGCCACGGTCTCGCGGTCCTCGTCGGTGGTGGCGGGGACGATGCGGTCGACCATGCTGCTCGGGCAGGCGACGGTGTCGGCGATCCACCGGCCAAGTGCGGGATCGCGCAACTCGGCGAACTGGCGGAGGATGCCGGCGGTGACCCGGCCGTTGTCCGGCAGATTGTCGCAGGACAGCACCGTGAAGGGGGGAGTGCCGGCCTTGCGGCGGCGGTCCAGCGCTTCGACCAGGAAGCCGGCGAGCGTCTGCGGCTGGCCGGGATTTGCCAGGTCGTGGCGGATGCCGGGATGGTCGCCGTTGAGCGCGCCGGTCGCCGGTTCGTGGCAGTAGCCCTTCTCCGTCACGGTGATCGTGACGATGCGGGTAGCGGGGCGGGTGAGGCGGTCCAGGACGGCGGCGGGATCTTCCGGCGCCACCAGCGTTTCGGTGATCGAGCCGACGACGCGGAGCCGGTCGCCGGACGCGTCGCGGACCGCCACGGTGTACAAGCAATCCTGCGGGGCAAGCGCATCGCGGGTGTCGGGGCTGCGCAGCGAGACGCCGCAGATGCCCCACGGGCCGGGGGAGCGGTTGAGACAATCGTCGGTGTAGACGGCCTGATGAGCACGATGGAATGCGCCAAGGCCGATATGGACGATGCCGGTTTCCAGGCCGGCGCCGGCTCCCGAAGCGCGCGGCTTCGCGATGGCCGGTGCAAGCGCTATCATCGTCCGCGCGTTCAGGCGCTGGCCGGTGGTCGTGGTGGATGCCACGGCGTTTCCTCCCCTTCCCTTGAACCCTGGGGACTGGCCCTGGGATCCCTGGCCCGCTTCGCGGTGCCTTCTTGCTCATTGACTGGTATGGTAGTATGTAAGAAACGGCTTGGCAAGAGTTGTTGCGCCGACTAGCTCCAAAGGAGCAAAAACGAAAAATGGATAACAAACGTGCGGGGGAGGCCGGTGATGCTCGACAGGATTGAGGTCAATTCGCACGAACCCGTGGCACGTCGTGTCTTCCGTGAGTTGCGCAACGCCATCGTCACGATGGGCATCCGTCCTGGGCAGGCGCTGTCGGAGCAGGAGATCGCGACGCGCCTGGGCGTCAGCCGCCAACCGGTGCGGGAAGCCTTCATCAAGCTGAGCGAGGCCGGTCTGCTGAAGGTTCGCCCTCAGCGCGGCACCTTCATCGTCAAGATCTCGATGAAGCAGGTGTTCGACGCCCGCTTCGTCCGGGAAGCGGTGGAACTGGCCGTGGTCCGCCGCGCCTGTGCCGAAATGACGGCATCCGGCATGGAGGCGCTGCGCGCCAACCTGGACGCCCAGCGGAAGGCCGCCACCGAGCTTGACCCCGTCCGCTTCATGGACCTGGACGAGAGCTTCCACCGCGACATCGCCCTGGGTATCGGCTGCGAATACGCGTGGCGGGTGGTCGAGGAAACCAAGGCGCAGATGGACCGAGTGCGCTATCTGAGCATCCCGCACGCGACCCCGGTCGAGCGGCTGATCGGCCAGCATCAGGCCGTCGTGGACGCCATCGCGGCGCAGGACGCCGACGCGGCGGAAGCGGCGATGCGCCGGCATCTGCGGGAGATCCTGACATCGCTGCCGGAACTGGCGGAACGCTTCCCAGATTTCTTCGAGCGGGATCTTGGTCCGGAAAGCGATCCGGCTGCGGCGACGACGCAGTAGCAGTCCCGGTCAGTCCCCGGGCTTGGTCGTGCGCGCCTTCGCGCGGGCGGCCTTCACCTGTGCCTCGAGGAAACGCACCAATCGCCTGATGCACGGGTCGTCGATAGGCTCGCTGACGATCAGCGTATGGCACCGCTCGCCCTTTTCGATCGTGATGGTGTATTGCCGGTAGTCGGCAGCCCCGGGGGCGGAGTTGCACTCCACCCGCTCAGGCCGTTCGAAGAACCCGCTGTCGGTCACCAGACCGTCCAGTTCGCTCGCGTCCTCCCTGGGAAGCTCGTCTGCCTCGATCGTGACCGGACGAGCGAGACCGGGGAAGTAAGCGATACCTCCACTGGTGGCGAATAGCACATGCATGCTATCAGGTCCTGTTCGTGTCATGCCGCATGCCTCGACAGCGTGATTTTCCGCCCATGCTATGCGCCGCCCGATCTTTGTTCAAACCATCTGTTTCTGAAGGATGCCGACTTCCATCCAGGCCTCGGTCACCGCGCGCTGCTCATCGCTTCCGATACCGTAAAGCCGTCCCGCCAGGGAAGCGCTGAGGGACGCGAACTCCACGAACTTCGCTTCGGACGTCAACCGGGGATCGCGTAAGGTCTCGTACCAGATCCGGCCCGCTTTCTCCCAGGCATAACCGCCGAGCGACGTCGCCGCCAGATAGAACGCCCTGTTCGGGATGCCGGAGTTGAGGTGGACGCCGCCGTTATCCTGCATTGTCTCGACGAACCGGTCCATATGGTCCGGCTGAGGGTCCTTGCCGAGAACCGGGTCGTCGTAGGCGGTGCCGGGCGCCTTCATTGAACGCAAGGCTTCCCCGACGACCTCCTGCGCAAGCAGGCCGGCACCGACCAGCCAGTCGGCCTGATCGGCCGTCTGGCCCAGTGCCTTCTGCTTGACCAGACTGCCGAAGACATCCGACAGATGCTCGTTGAGAGCGCCCGGCTGAAACATGTAGACAAGGGCGGCCTCGTCCTCGGTCACGCCATGCGCCAGTTCGTGGCCGATCACGTCGAGCGCCACAGTGAAGCGGTTGAACAATTCGCCGTCTCCGTCGCCGAACACCATCCGTTCGCCGTTCCAGAAGGCGTTGTTGTACTCCTGCCCGTAATGCACCGTCGCATTGAGCGGCAGGCCCTCGTCGTCGATGGAGTTCCGCCCAAAGACTTCCTGAAAGAAGTCGAAGGTATGGCCGAGGCCGTCATACGCCTCGTCGACCGCAGGGTCGGTGGTCGGCGCTCCTCCTTCGGCGCGGATGACCTTTCCGGGCAGCGTTTCGATGTTTTCGGCCGTGTAGATCGTCCGCTGCTTGACGGGCTTGAGGCCAAGGACCCGCCGGCGCCGGGCCGCTGGCGGCATCTGACCGCTCAGACTGATGCGCAACGTCCGAAAGGTCCCGTCCGAGGCCAGCGTCTGGGTGGCCGCCGCGCGCTGCGCTGGCGATCCGTGCTGCGAAATTTCAAGCAGCAGGTAAGGCGGCAGGATGCAGAAGATCGAGTGACGATGGTGCGGATAACGATTTTGACACATGGTTCGAATCTCCGGCCAAGTTCGGCGGTGGGCTCGGCGCCACACCGGCCATGTCGGTTTTCGGACTGCCTTGTCCTTCTCGGGACCGAGGCGCCAACCAGTTCAAGTCGAACATTTCCTGAGCGCCGATTGTTGCGGTAGCGGGATCGCGCAGAGTTCGAACCGGCCGGAGAATGTTGAAATCAAGTGCTCCTAAAAATTAATTTCTTACACTGTTTGTTTTTTTATTTTCCTATAGCCAAATAATTATAAAAGAGGGATGATGCGGCGTATCATAATCCCGGACTTTCCAGCCTTCGATAGACGACGTTGATACGACGTCGAAAGAGCTATTTCCGCCATCGGGCGCACGACGCCGAATCTGGAGAATTTTCATGGCCAAGGGTCAGAAGAAAAGCAATCGCGAGACCAAGAAGCCGAAGAAGGACAAGGCCGTATCGACCGCCCAGACATCCATCGTTCCAACGTCGGGCCGTCTGGTTCCGCCGAAGACTTCGGGACGCGTTTCCGGCTGAACAGCCTGCGGCCCTCTGGCCCGCGGACATCCGGGAAGAGAGCTTCATGCGCTCTTTTCCCTTGTCGCCGGGGCTGTGGAATGCGATTCGGCATTCACGAGGATGTTCCACCCTGGCAGATCGGTAATTCCCTGTCTTGAATACTGGTACGCCCCCGGCGTCTTCGCGGCTGATGACGGTCCGGCACATCACCAAATACCGCTACGCCACCCCGGTCAAGCTGGGCGAGCATCAGATGATGTTCCGCCCGCGCGAGAGCCATGACCTGCGGCTGGTCCGGACGCGCCTGACCATCTCTCCCGAACCGAAGACCCTGCGCTGGCTCCACGACGTCTTCGACAATTCGCTGGCGATCGCGACATTCGAAGGCCCGACATCGGAACTGGTGTTCGACAGCGAAGTCACGCTGGAGCACATCGAGGCGCCGCATCCCGACTATGCCCTCGCAACGGAGGCGCAGGTCTTTCCCTTCGCCTATTCCCGCGAGGAGCGGCTGGATCTTGTCCGAGCGCTGGAGCGCCACCATCCGGCGGGAGAGGTCGATCGCTGGGCCGCCGGCTTCCTGCCCAAGGACGGCAGGATCGGGACGATGGCGCTGCTGCGGAAGATCACGCTGGGCATCCGGGAGCAACTGACCTATTCGCGGCGTTACGAACGGGGCGTCCAAACGCCCGCCGAGACGCTGGCGAAGGGCACGGGGACGTGCCGCGACTACGCGTTCCTGATGATGGAAGGCGTGCGCTCGCTCGGCCTCGCCGCCCGTTTCGTAAGCGGCTACATCTTCGTGCCCGGTGCGGGCGACGCGCCGGTCAGGGGCGGCGGCGCCACGCATGCGTGGCTTCAGGTCTACCTGCCGGGCGCCGGCTGGGTGGATTTCGACCCGACCAACAGCATCATCGGCAATCGCAACCTGATCCGCGTGGCGGTCGCCTGGGCTCCGGCCCAGGCCTTGCCGCTATGGGGAACCTATACCGGGCCGGCATCGTCGTTCCTCGGAATGGACGTCAGCGTAAGCGTCCTGGACGAACCGGAGCCGGAACCATGACCACAATTGCCGCGTTGGCATGGATATCGCAAGAAGCCATAATAATAGCTGGAATGGCTGGTCAGAATTGACAACCCGGGATACGCCAGCAAAAACAACAAGGAGCCAGACCATGCGAATCAAGGTAGGATACGAGCTGGTCTACGAATGTCCTCAGCCGACGCCGATGCTGCTGATGCTGAACATTCATTATTCACGCGCGTCGGACATCGTGGTCCCGGACCACTTGGTGACCGACCCGCCCCTGCCGATCACCGCTTATCGCGACGGTTTCGGTAATTGGTGCAGCAGGATTGTGGCTCCCAAGGGCGTAACAAGGATCAGCACGTCCGCCGTGGTCCGCGACAGCGGCAAGCCCGACGTGGTCGTGCCGACAGCTCGGCAGCATACCCTGGAAGAACTCCCCGAAGAGGCGCTGGTCTTTCTGCTGGCAAGCCGCTACTGCGAAACGGAACTGCTCAGCGACGTCGCCTGGGAGTTGTTCAGCAAGACCGAACCCGGCTGGAACCGCGTGCAGGCGATCTGCGACTTCGTCCACAACCACATCAAGTTCGACTACATGCAGGCCCGGGCGACCCGGACGGCGTTCGAGGCCTACACTGAAAAAGTAGGCGTTTGCCGGGATTATGCCCATCTGGCGCTCACTTTCTGCCGCTGCATGAACATCCCCGCGCGCTACTGCACCGGCTATCTCGGCGATATCGGCGTGCCGCCGCCCTATGGCGTGATGGACTTCGCCGGCTGGTTCGAAGTCTATCTGGGCGGCCAGTGGTATACCTTCGATGCCCGCAACAATACTCCACGCATCGGCAGGGTCCTGATCGCGCGCGGCCGCGACGCGGTGGACGTGGCGCTCAGCACGACCTTCGGGCCGAACACGCTGACCGGGTTCACGGTGATCACCGACGAAATGCCGGACGCGGCGTGACTTTAACGGAGGCCGCGCCGTCCCATTAGGGACTGCCACTTCTGGCAAATTGTTTGTTCCTCGAACTGCTCCTTATCCTTCGTCGGGCACTCGGTATCGTGCTGAAACGAAAAGAGAAGAGCAGTCCTCGGGGGGAGAACGATCGCTATGGGAAGAATGGCAGCTACGGTCGCATCGACGCTTTGCCTGCTGATCGGCATGGCGCCGGTTGCGATGGCAAAGGACGGACGCGACGACGATGACGACGGCAGAAAGGGTCGGCCCGACAGGATCGAGGAGCAGATCCTCGGCAAGGTCCTGCGGGCCGACTATGACGGCCTCAGCAACGATCTGCTGACGGCGGGGCTGGGCGCCACGGGTCTGACGGGAGCCGCACCGGCAGCGGCGAACCCGGTGGCGCCGACGCCGGAAGAACTTCGCCGGCTCGCCATTTACAACAACTACCGGGCGCTGGTGGACGTATCGCCGGGGGGCGGTTACGGCACGCTCTACGGTCCGCTGGTCGGCGCCGGGGGCCAGGCGGCGGCCCGCGACGGCAAGATCGCCGGTACCGAGTATCTGGCGCTGCTGGACGGCAAGCACGGCGGCAAGCATGACGGCCACAGCGATGACGACGACGGCAACTCGCGGGTGACGGTGGCGCTCCAGGTGCCCGAAACCTTCGATCCCGCCAACGCCTGCATGGTGACGGCGACGTCGTCCGGCTCGCGCGGGGTCTACGGCGCTATCGGGACTTCCGGGGAATGGGGTCTGAAGAAGGGCTGCGCCGTCGTCTATGTCGACAAGGGGACCGGCACCGGTTTCTTCGATCTTCAGAACCGCAAGGGCTACACGGTCCAGGGCGAGTTCGTGGACGCTGACAGGACTGTCGAGCCGCTGAACTTCGACCCGAAGATCCCTGGCCGGGAACTGGAGCGCTACAACAAGGACAATCCCAACCGCTGGGCGATCAAGCACGCCCATTCGCAAGAGAATCCGGAAGAAGACTGGGGCACCGATACCCTCCGGGCGATCCAGTTCGGCTTCTACGAGTTGAACCGGCACTTCGCGGATGAAAAGGCGGCGCCGAGGATCACGCCGGCAAATACGCTGGTCATCGCGTCCAGCGTGTCGAATGGCGGAGCCGCGGCACTGCGTGCGGCGGAGGAGGACAAGAAGGGCTGGATCGACGGCGTCGCCGTTTCCGAACCGAACGTCAACCCGAAGCGCGACCGGTCGTTCACGATCCAGCAGGGCAGCGGGCAGCCGATCGCCGAGCATGGCCGTCCGCTCTACGACTACATCACGTTCTATACGCTTTACGAGGGCTGTGCCGCGGCGACCTCCGCGAATGCACGGGCGGCCAAGGTCTGCACCGATCTGAAGAGCCGTGGACTGATCAACAGTGGCGGTCCGGTGGAGGCACAGGCGGCCGAAGCTCAGGAGAAGATCCGGCAGCACGGCATCCTGCCGGAGCAGAACGTGCTGGCAGCCTTCTACTGGTCGGTCAACGTTTACCAGTCCGTCGCGGTCGCCTATGCCAACACCTATTCCCGATCCAGCGTGACCGACAACCTCTGCGGCTTCTCCTACGCCTTCGCCGATGCGACCGACAAGCCGGCCCCGCTTCCGGCAGCCAACGCGGCCCTGGCCTTCTCCGGATCGAACGGCGTGCCGCCGACGGTCGGCATCCAGTTGATCCGGAACGGCGTATCCGCGACGACGGTCGGCGGGGTGGCGGCCCCGATGGCCGATGTCGATGGCGCCGTCTGCCTGCGCAATCTATGGACGGCGGGCGACAATTCACGCAAGGGCGGCGATGACCGGAATCCGGCCAAGCGGCTGAGCAAGGGTGTGGAGGACGTGCTCACCACGTCAGCACTGCGCGGCAAGCCTGCCGTCATCGTCCATGGTCGTTCGGACGCACTGATCGCGGTCAACCACTCTTCCCGGTCGTATTATGGCTCGGCTTTGAAGAAGCGGCAGAACATCCGGTACTACGAAGTCACCAATGCCCATCACCTGGATGCCTTCAACGCCCTGCCGGGTTTCAACGCCGCCTTCATTCCCCTGCACGTCTACTTCATCGAAGGGCTGGACCGCCTTTACGACCACCTGAAGAGCGGCAAGCAACTGCCGCCCAGTCAGGTCGTGCACACGGTCCCGCGAGGCACCGGAGCGCCGCCGATCACGACGGCGAACGTTCCACCGATCGCAGAGACGGTGGCGGACAAGGACCGCATCACCTTCGACGGTTCGGTGCTGCGGATACCGGAGTGAGGTTGGGGGCGGGAGCGGGCTGCTGCCCGCTCCTTACGGCATTGTGAATGCGTGGCAAATAGTAGAAGCGGCTTCCAGCCGCTTTTACGTTTTTCAAAGCCGGCGTCCCATGAAGATCGTCCCCGCCACGGGTGTTTCATAGTAGGGGTCGATCGGCAGGAAGCCCGCTTTCCGGTACAGCGCGATCGCCTCTCCCATGGTCGGCAGGGTGTCCAGCCGCATCTCGCGATAACCGATCCGCATCGCTTCAGCGACGATGGCATCGACCAGCGCCTTGCCGAGCCCCATCCCCCTTGCCAGCGGTGACACGTAGAGCCGCTTCATCTCGCAGCAGCCATCCGGTGCGATAGGCCGGAGCGCCGCGCATCCCAGCGGTTCGCCGTCCATGCCCCGTGCGATGAGCAAGGCGCCGGACGGCGTCGCGTATTTACCGGGCAAGCCGGCTAATTCCGCTTCAAAGCCCTGGTATGACAGATCGATGCCGAGTGCCGATGCGTAAGCGGTGAACAGCCGCCTGATGGCGTCGAGATCGGCGGAAGACCCGCCAAGGTCCATGACGGGGACGATCTTGAAAGAAGCTTCGGACATGGCGCCACCTTATCGTCCGGCGCCGCTCCGGACAATGAAGATGCCGTCACTCCTGCAAAGCGGCCGCCGGCGCTGGGTCGGGCGTGTCGGTCCACTCGTACAGGTCCACCGGGGCGCCGCCGTTCATGACGAAGCGTTCGAAGGGGTATTCGTGGTGGACGGGGTGCTGGTCGTAGAACTTGACCTTGCGGTAGTTGTATTCGAGGTTCCGGTCCAGCATCCGGCGGACGTCTTCCCGCATTTCCCGATAGAAGATGCCGTCTTCGACCACGATGAAGCGCGGCCGGCTGTCGAGTATCCGTTGCATCTCGACGGCGGGGTCGACCCAGGGGCAGCCGTCGCGGCCGGGATAGTCGAAGTTCGGCAGGCCGGTGAAGGAGAAGCGCGTCGGGCTCTCGGCGCCGGTCAGGAAGTAGATGGCAGGCTGGAATCCGACGACGTAGAGCTTGTCGTCCGGCTGAAGCAGCGGCTTGAGGTCGGCCGCGACGCGGCGCGGCGTGTCGCCGGCCCAGGCGTCTCCCGCCAGCCGGTCCTTTACGATGTAGATGCTGTGCATCAGCGGGTGTTTGGCGACGGCGTAGACGGTGATGCCGCCGAGGACGGCCAGGAAGGCAGCCCTTGCGCGCCGGCGCGGCAGGTGGATCAGCAGGCCACGACCCAGCGCCAGACCGGTCAGCAGGCAAAGCGGCGGCAGGAATTGCAGGAAGTAATGGTCCGATGCGATCCGCAGGAAGATCTGGCACAGGATCACCGCGACGATCCAGATCGTCAGGAACAGGACGGCGCGCTTCTCCCGGCCGTCTACCGTCAGCCAGCGGGCGGATACGGCCGCCACGACGGTCCCGATCCAGATCGGGGCCTGCTCCGACATGGCGCGGAAGCCGGCATCCCATGAGATCGGACGGGTAATCCCGTAGAAGACGCGGTGCGCTTCGACATTGGCGGCGAACCAGGCATCGGCATTGCCGGTGATGGCATAGAGCAGGATGACGCCGATGGTGGGAACCAGCGCCATGACGCCCAGCATGATCAGCGGCTTCAGGCTGGCGCGCAGGTTGGCCGTGACGTCGCGGAAGGTAGGTGTGGTCAGAATGAAGTAGCCGGCCAGGAAGGCCAGCATGTCGAAGATCACCGACTGCTTGATCTGGATCGCAATACCCAGGATCAGCCCGACCCCCGCCATCAGCGCCATTCCTGGACGCTCGCCCCGGACGACGGGGCGCAGCACCAGCAGGAGGGCGAGGACGGCGCAGGCGTTCTGGAAGATCTCCCCCTGGAATGCCATGCCGCCGTCGGCAAGGCTGAAGATCAGGTATCCCAGTCCCGCGACGATCCCGATCGCCCGTCGTCCGTCCGGGAACAGGAGAGCCGCTACCCGGCTGAGCATCCACGCGGTCAGACCGACGATCACGCTGGCCCCGATACGGGCTGCGATTACCGGATCGACCGGCAGCATGGTGAACGGGGTCGCCAAGGCGAATAGACCGAATGGCTTAAGGTCACAAACAGTCGTGTAAGGCATATGGCCGCGAGCGAATTCCGCGCCCATCAGGAGATACATGCTTTCATCGTAGTTGAGTACCGAATAGAGTAGAGCAGGTGATCTCAGAAGGATGGCACCCAGGATGAAACTAAAAAACACGAAACTTTCGTAACGCAAATGCCGGTTTCTGTTTTCGTTTATACTCATATCGCCCGCTTTCAAGAAAAGGCCACATTTATGCGTGTCGGCACCCGATAACTACCATCCGCCCGGACCGTTGAAGACAAACAACCGTAGTAGCCCTCCGATGCAAATATACTCATATCGAGTGATCATTAGATTGTTACAGGCACAAGACGGTTGTGATTGTGTTTCGATGGGAAACGCCTGATCACGGATAGCATAGCCGCTCGATAGGACATCGGGGACAAACAAACAGTCGGAAAATTATTACGGAATAAAATTCAAAAACGTGAACAGTGCCGTATTCACTGAAGCAGCCGAGACATTTTTTCGACAGGTACTTTCGGAATGGAACAGTAAGCCCCAATGTCGGGTTTATCGCGACATGAATTGCGGGCTGCCGGCATCGGATAGGAGGTTTCCATCCGAATAGATCCCATGTCCGCTGTCGGAAAACCAAGATACAGGAAGTTCGTATGAGTTGGGCTGGACCCTTTCAGATCGAGATTGGCAAGACACGATACAGCACCCCGCCAAAGTACTCTCATTCCACATCCCCGTCAGACAACGAAGACACGATTCCCCTGGTGTGTTTCTCGCACCTCCGGTGGAACTTCGTTTATCAGCGTCCGCAGCATTTGCTGTCTCGGTTCGCAAGGGACTACCGGGTCTATTTCGTCGAAGAGCCTGTCGATAGCGAGAGTCGGACCGCGTGGCTCGACGTTCGGACGGATGAAGGCGGTGTCCGCGTCGTCGTTCCCAAGCTGCCCGAAGGCCGCACGGTCGAGCAGACGAACGAGACGCTGCGCACGCTGCTGGACGACTTTTTCGCCGCCGAAGGGATCGTCGATCCGGTGCTCTGGTACTACACGCCGATGAGCCTAGATTTTACGGACCACATGAAGGGCCGCGTCACCGTCTACGACTGCATGGACGAGCTTTCCGCCTTCAAGGGCGCCCCACCGGAACTGATCGAGCGCGAGCGTACCCTGTTGGACAAGGCCGATCTGGTCTTCACCGGCGGCTACAGCCTGTGGGAAGCCAAGCGGTCGCTGCACGCCAACGCCCATCCGTTCCCGAGCAGCGTCGATGTCGCCCACTTCGCCCAAGCCCGTGCCGGCATGGCGGAGCCGGACGACCAGAAGGACATCCCCCATCCCCGGCTGGGCTTCTACGGCGTGATCGACGAGCGGCTGGATATCGCCCTGCTCGATGAGCTGGCGGCCAAGCGGCCGGACCTGCATCTCGTCATGGTCGGTCCGGTCGTGAAGATCGATCCGGCGACGTTGCCGAAGCATCCGAACATCCACTACCTCGGCCCCAAGGTCTACGACGAGCTGCCGCAGTATCTGGCCGGCTGGGACGTGGCCCTGATGCCGTTCGCGCTGAATGAATCCACCCGATTCATCAGCCCGACCAAGACGCCCGAATATCTGGCGGGCGGCTGCCCGGTGGTCTCCACCGCCATCCGCGACGTCGTCCGCACCTATGGCGACTCAGGCGTGGTCCGGATCGCCGGCACCGCCGACGAGTTCGCCGCCGCGATCGATGCGGCGCTTGAAGACGCCAAGGACCGGGACCGCCTGCTGCGCACCGCCGATGCGGTGCTGAGCGACATGTCCTGGGACAAAACCTGGAACGAGATGAAGGAGAAGATCGAATGCGCGCTTTGACGCCTAATGGTTCCGCCAAGGGAGCAGTAGTTGCCATGCCGAAGCGGACCAAGTTCGCCAACACGCGTTCGGGTTTTGACTATCTGATCGTGGGCGCCGGCTTCGCCGGCAGCGTGCTGGCCGAGCGGCTGGCGACCGAGCTGGACAAGCGCGTCCTGCTGATCGACCGCCGTCCGCACATCGCCGGCAACGCCTATGACCACTACAACGACGCCGGCCTGCTGATCCACCGCTACGGTCCGCACATCTTCCACACCAACTCGACGCAGGTGGTCAACTACCTGTCGCGCTTCACCAAGTGGCGTCCGTACGAACACAAGGTGCTGGCCCATGTCGACGAGCAGCTGGTGCCGATCCCGATCAACCTGACCACGCTGGAGAAGCTCTACGGCCTGAAGCTGACGCCGGAGGACGCGGAAGCGTTCCTGAAGTCCAAGGCCGAGCCGGTAGCCGAGATCCGCACGTCGGAAGATGTCGTGATCAACTCGGTCGGGCGGGAGCTGTACGAGAAGTTCTTCCGGGGTTATACCCGCAAGCAGTGGGGCCTTGACCCGTCGGAGCTGGACAAGTCGGTGACCTCGCGCGTGCCGACCCGGACCAACACCGACGACCGCTATTTCGGCGACAGCTTCCAGAGCATGCCGCTGCACGGCTATACCCGGATGTTCGAGAACATGCTCGACCACCCGAACATCAAGGTCATGCTGAACACGGACTTCGAGGAAGTCCGCAACGAGGTCCAGTACGACAAGCTGATCTATTCCGGTCCGATCGACGAGTATTTCGACTTCCGCTTCGGCAAGCTGCCCTACCGGTCGCTTCAGTTCCGCCACGAGACGGTGGACCAGGAGAACTTCCAGCCGGTCGCGGTGGTGAACTATCCGTCGGAAGACGTGGCCTATACCCGGATCACCGAGTACAAGCACCTGACCGGTCAGGTGAATCCCCGGACCAGCCTTACCTATGAATATCCGGCGGCCGACGGCGACCCGTACTACCCGGTGCCGCGTCCCGAGAACGCCGAGCTGTACCGCAAG
The DNA here is from genome assembly GCF_000936425.1 of Skermanella aerolata KACC 11604. Taxonomy (GTDB): domain Bacteria; phylum Pseudomonadota; class Alphaproteobacteria; order Azospirillales; family Azospirillaceae; genus Skermanella; species Skermanella aerolata. The sequence continues at coordinate 21,332 of NZ_AVFK01000037.1, forward strand.
TATCAGGCGCTGGCCGATGCCACGCCCGACGTGACCTTCGTCGGCCGCCTGGGCACCTACCGCTACTACAACATGGACCAGGTCGTCGGTCAGGCGCTGGCCCTGTTCAAGCGGATCGAGGAGACCGAGAAGGCCGAAAGCGGTCTGGTCAGGGCTGCCCGTGGCATGGCCCGGATGAACGGCACCGTCCACGCCGAAGCGGCGCAGGGCGTCGGCGATTGAGCCGGGAGAAATCGCAGATGCATAGACCTGAGCTTTTCAACAGCTTCTTCATGGGCGGGTTCGAGTGCTCGACCCACCGCCGCCACGACGGGCGGCGGCTCGACCTGATCGAATCGACCGGTCACGGCAAGTTCTTCGCCGAGGACTTCGGCACCATGGCCGGTCACGGCATCCGGACGGTTCGCGACGGCCTGCGCTGGCACCTGATCGAACCGACGCCGGGGCAGTTCGACTGGTCCAGTTTCCTGCCGATGCTGCATGCCAGCCGGGCGGCTGGGGTCCAGCCGATCTGGGACCTCTGCCACTACGGCTGGCCCGACGACATCGACATTTGGCAGCCGAACTTCGTGGACCGCTTCGCCAAGTTCGCGGCGGCGGTAGCACAGGTGGTCAAGGACGAGACGTCGGAGGTGCCGTTCTACGCGGCGATCAACGAGATCTCCTACTGGGCCTGGGCTGGCGGCGATACCGCCAGCTTCAACCCGATGGCGCGGGGCCGGGGCACGGAGCTGAAGGTCCAACTCGTCCGGGCATCGATCGCGGCGATCGAAGCTGTCCGCAACGTCGATCCGCGCGCCCGGTTCGTCCAGATCGATCCTGTGATCAACGTGGTGCCGAAGGGTCCGGGCGACAGGGGCGGGGCCGAGGGCTACCGGCAGGCGCAGTTCCAGGCTTGGGACATGCTGGTCGGCAAGATCTGGCCGGGGCTGGGCGGCAAGCCGGAATATTTGGATACGATTGGGGTTAACTACTACTCCGACAACCAGTGGTACTTCAACGGTCCGACCATCGAGCGCACCGATCCGGCTTACAAGCCGTTCCGGGAGCTGCTGGCGGAAACGCACAAGCGCTACGGCAAGCCGGTGCTGGTCGCGGAAACCGGAGCCGAGGGCGATCCGCGCGCGTCCTGGTTCAAATATGTCTGCGACGAGGTCGCGGCGGCGCTGGAAGCCGGCGTTCCGGTCGAGGGCATCTGCCTCTACCCCGTGCTGGACTATCCCGGCTGGGCGGACGACCGGCACTGCGCGACTGGTCTGCTCGGGCATCCCGATGCGGACGGCAAGCGGGTTGTGCATGAGCCGCTGGGCGAGGAGTTGGGCCGGCAGCAGGCGCGGTTCGCGCGGCTGATGGCGGATGATGGATTGAAGACCGACGCTGCGTGAGTTGAGACGGGGGGGACATGGTTGTTGGGCCACGGCCCAACCTACAGGCTCCTGCTTGGTAGGTTGGGCCACGGCCCAACAAGCACGTCCTCCTTAATCCAATCACCGAAGGATTTTGTGTATGTCAAACCGGCCCATGACAAGCCGGCCTCTTCCCAGTACCCCGCTGAGCTTTCTCATGCGGTATATCCGCGCGCGCCGATGGCAGTTCGGCGCGCTGTTCAGCGTGATCGTGGCGGGGGCCGCCTGCGCCGTGCTCGTGCAGTACGGCATGAAGCTTCTAGTCGACGCGATGGCCTCCCCCGATCGCATGGCGGCGGATGTCTGGACCCCGCTGATGCTGTTCCTGGGGTTGATCGCCATCGAGAACGTGATGTGGCGGTCGGGCGGCTGGCTGGGGGCACGGACCATCGTGGCGACCGGCGTAGATATGCGGCTGGACCTGTTCCAGCACCTGACCGGCCACCCGATGCGCTACTTCAGCCAGCATTTCGCGGGCTCGCTCGGCAGCAGGATAACCGCCACCGCCAATGCGGCCGGCATGATCCTGCGCAGCCTGACCTGGAGCATTGTGCCGCCCTGCACCGAGATCATCGGCGCCGTGATCGTGCTGATGACGATCGACTGGCGGATGGCAGTGGCGCTGGCCTGCTTCGTCGTGATCGTGGCGCTGGCCATCGTCTGGTTTGGCGTGCGCGGGCGGGAAGTCCATCATACCTTCGCCCATCAGGCATCCCATGCCGGCGGCCAGTTGGTCGATGTCGTGTCCAACGTCTGGACGGTCAAGGCGTTCTCCGCCCGCCAGCGCGAGCGCGACCGGCTGGCCGGCGAGCTGGGAATGGAAGCCGCTTCTGAAACCCGGAGCTGGATGTATCTGGAGAAGGCGCGGCTGCTGCACGACGCCTGCCTGTGGATCATGGCCGGTTCCATGTTGCTGTGGGCGATCATGCTCTGGCGTTCGGCCACGATCTCGCCGGGCGACGTTGTCATCATCAGCGCGCTGACCTTCCGTATCCTGCATGGGTCGCGCGATCTGGCGTTGGCGCTGGTCAATACCTCCCAGCATATGGGCGTCATCACCGATAGCCTGCGCGTCATCGCGCAGCCGCATGGGCTGGACGATGTCGGCGACGAGCGCCCGCTGCTGCCGGGTGGCGGCGAGATCGAGTTCCGCGACGTCTCGTTCACCTATCCGGACGGGCGTCAGGTCTTCGACCGCTTCAACCTGAAGATCGAGCCGGGCCAGAAGGTCGGGCTGGTCGGACCGTCCGGTTCCGGCAAATCGACGCTGATCAGCCTGATCCAGCGGCTGGATGACGCCCAGGGTGGCGGCATCTATATCGACGGCCAGAAGGTGACGGATGTCGGGCAGGACAGCCTGCGGTCCCGCATCGCCGTGGTGCCGCAGGAGATCGCGCTGTTCCACCGCTCGATCATGGAGAATATCCGCTACGGCAAGCCGGACGCGACCGACGAGGAAGTCATCGCCGCCGCCCGTCATGCCTGGTGTGACGGCTTCATCCAGGAGCTTCCGGACGGCTATAACACGATGGTCGGCGAGCGCGGCGTGCTGCTGTCCGGCGGCCAGCGCCAGCGGCTCGGCATCGCCCGCGCCTTCCTGAAGAACGCCCCGATCCTGATCCTGGACGAGGCGACCTCGGCTCTGGATACCCAGTCGGAGCAGGAAATCCAGTTGGCGCTGGAGGAACTGGTGCGTGGCCGGACCGTGCTGGCGGTGGCTCACCGTTTGTCGACAGTGGCGAACTTCGACCGGATAGTGGTACTGTCCGAAGGCCGGATCGTCGAGGACGGACCGCCGGCTGTCCTGCGGCGTCGCGGCGGAGTGTTCGACGGCATGTGGCGGCTCCAGGCCGATAGCTTGGTGGAGGCCATGCGGCTGGACGCAGCGGAGTAACCCCCCGTACGGGGTATTGCATTTCCCCATCGCCGATTGTTTGCAGGAACAGGCGGAGCAGCAAGGCTGCTCCGCCTGAACTGTTATGTATTTATCGGAATTCTGGAGATAATCGTGCAAACATCGGCTCAGCCGCACTCTGCGGGAGGCGAGTATATCGCCACGGATGCTGTCACGGATCGCGAAGACCGGAACCGCAGGATCAAGGCGATCGTCGGCGCTTCTTCCGGTAATCTGGTGGAATGGTACGACTTCTATGCCTATGCCTTCACCTCGATCTACTTCGCGGCGGCGTTCTTCCCAAGCGGTGACCGTACCAGCCAGTTGATGGCGACGGCCGGCATCTTCGCCGTCGGCTTCTTCATGCGGCCGCTGGGCGGCTGGCTGTTCGGCTATATCGCGGACCGGCACGGCCGCAAGAACTCGATGGTGATCTCAGTCCTGCTGATGTGTGCCGGCTCGTTGATGATCGCGGTGCTGCCGACATATGCGACGATCGGGGCTGCGGCGCCGGCGCTGCTGCTGGTGGCGCGGCTGGCCCAGGGCCTTTCGGTCGGCGGCGAGTACGGCACGGCGGCCACATATATGAGCGAGGTCGCGGATCGAGACAACCGGGGCTTCTACTCCTCGTTCCAGTACGTGACGCTGATCGGCGGGCAGCTTTTGGCCTTGCTGGTGCTGGGAGCGCTTCAGCTTATCCTGTCGCCCGACGAGCTGAGGGCCTGGGGCTGGCGCATTCCCTTCGTGATCGGGGCGGTTACCGCCGTGGTCGCGATGTATCTGCGGCGGTCGTTGCAGGAAACCGCATCGACCGACGACATGAACCGGAAGGAAGCGGGATCGCTGCTGGAACTGCTGAAGCACCGGCGGTCCGTGCTGATCGTGCTCGGCTTCACGATGGGCGGCTCGCTGTATTTCTACACGTTCACGACGTATATGCAGAAGTTCCTGGTCAACACTGCCCATATGGCGGCCGGCACGGTCAGCGTCGTGATGACGGCGGTGCTGGTGATATACATGCTGCTCCAGCCGGTGTTCGGGGCGATTTCAGACCGGATCGGGCGGAAGAACAACATGCTGCTGTTCACCGGTCTGGCGCTGGTCGGATCGGTGCCGCTGCTGACCCTGCTGGGACAGACGACCAACCCCTATGCCGCCTTCGGCCTGGTGATGGTCGGGTTGGTGATCGCCAGCTTCTACACCTCGATCAGCGGCGTCGTTAAGGCGGAGTTGTTCCCCAGCACCGTGCGGGCGCTGGGCGTCGGCTTCACCTATGCGGTCGGTAACGCCATGTTCGGCGGCACTGCGGAATACGTGGCGCTGTGGTTCAAGTCGGTCGGCAACGAGGGGGCCTTCGGCTGGTATGTAACGGCCCTGATCGCGGTAGCGCTGGTGGCTTCGCTCCTGATGCCGGATACACGGCGGAACAGCCACCTGGACGGAACTGCCAACTGGTAAAACAACCCTGGTGAAATAACCTTAAGGTGAGGACTTAAGGACACGCTGTGCCCGAAGTGCAACGCTTGGTAGGCACAATGTTGACGTATTCAAGTGTCACTTTCCTATTGATCTGACCTTGGAGTAGGGTCCGCCAGCGAAAAAAGTGATCACCTGTCCCTTAGGGTTGCCCGCAGTGAGACGTGGATCACAGTAAATTATCATTTGGTCGGATAAAGATGCACCGCCGCGCTGTTACAGAACAGGACGGCGCGGTGTTGAAGCATAGAGGCAGGGTCAAAAAAATGGGGAGTGACATGGCGCAGTACAGACTGGAGAACATCCTCACCCAGGAAATTCCCGATGGTCTGCTGATGGACATCGCTTACCATTGGCAGGCCAACGACAACCGGTTGCTGGATACCCGTTCCGTCGGTGGTCTCCACCGCGACCATTCCTCCAGCTGGGAAGTCCCGGTGCCCAAATCCGGCTTCAAGAGCCCGCCGCACTGACGGGCTTCCGCCGACATGGCAAGCGACGGCGACGAGCCTATTCCCGATTCTAAGCTGACGCGCACCAAGGAACGCTGGGCACGCGAAGGCCGGTTTCTGACCGGCCGGGACGCGCGGCCGGATGCCGACCGGCTGCCGCCGGGTCAGCATCTGGTGCGCGACTGGCCGGTGCTGGACCTTGGACTCCACCCGACCGTATCGCAGGAGCGATGGCGGCTTCACCTGACCGGGGCTGTCGATAACCCGCAGATCTGGGACTGGGCGCGGTTCATGGACCAGCCGCAGACCCAAGCCCGATCCGACATCCACTGCGTGACCACGTGGTCGCGCTACGACAACGACTGGCAGGGAATGACCACCGCCGACCTGCTGGTGGCGGTATCTCCGCGCGCCGAGGCGCGCTTCGTCGTGCTGCATTCGCACGACGGCTACACCACCAACCTGATGCTCGAGGATTTCGCCGCTGAGGGGGCGATCCTGGCGCATTCCTGGTCCGGCAAGCCGCTGTCCCAGGAACACGGCGGCCCAGCGCGGCTGGTCGTGCCGCACCTGTATTTCTGGAAAAGCGCCAAGTGGATCGAACGAATCGAGTTCCGCACCGCCGACGACCCCGGCTTCTGGGAGGTGCGAGGCTACCATAACCGGGGCGATCCCTGGAACGAGGAACGGTATTCCGAGCCGGAGTGAGCGGCGGGCGCTTTGCCGCTTAACCCAGATCCAGCGCCGGCAGGTCGAACTGGGTGCGGGCGAGCTGGTAGTACATTCCCGTGTAGTTGTTCTCCTTCAGGAATTCCTTGTCGGTCAACTGCTGGTGCGTGCCCTGTTCCTGGACCTTGCCGTCGCGGATGAAGCAGATGCGGTCGCTGTCCATGACGGTGGTCAGGCGGTGGGCGATGGTGATCGAGGTGCGGTTGACCAGGACGGTTTTCAGTTCCTGGGTGATGCGAGCTTCGGATTCGTTGTCGAGCGCGCTGGTGGCTTCGTCGAAGATCATGATCTTGGGACGGCGGTAGAGCGCGCGGGCGATGCCGACGCGCTGACGCTGGCCGCCCGACAGGCCCATGCCCTTCTCGCCGATGCGGGTCTGGTATCCCAGTGGGAAGTTGATGATGAAGTCCTCGGACCCCGCCATCTTCGCGGCTTCCAGCACCGCCTGCATGTCCGGCTCCGGGTCGCCCAGCGCTATGTTTTCCGCCACGGTACCGCCGAAGATGAAGGTGTCCTGAAGCACCACGCCGATGTTCCGGCGGAGCGAGTTCAGGTCCATCGTCTTGATGTCCTTGCCGTCGATCGTCAGGTCGCCGGACGTCGGCTTGTAGAAGCCAAGGACCATCTTGGCGATCGTGCTCTTGCCGCAGCCGGACGGGCCGACGAAGGCGACGTGTTCGCCGGGCGAGATCGTCAGGTCGAAGCCGTGCATCACCGACCGCTTCTGGTCGTTGGTGTTGTAGCTGAAGTTGACCTTGTCGAACTTGATCTCGCCTTCGAGTTGGCGGACCTGGGTCTGGATCTTGTCGGGGCTTGAGATCGTCGCATGCTCCGACTTGACGTTCAGCACGTCGCCGACGCGGTCGATGGCGATGCGGACTTCCTGAAGCTCGTTCCACAGATTGACCATCTGCGTCACCGGGCCGGTGACGAGGCCCATCAGCATGTTGAAGCCCATCAGCTCGCCGATGCTCATTTCGCTGTTCATCACCTGGTTGGCGCCGATCCACAGCACGGCGATGCTGGACGCCAGGGTAGCCAGCTTGAACAGGCTGTTGGACATCAGGCTCAGCTTCTGCTGGCGGAAGCTGCGGTTGACGTTCTCGACGAAGGCGTTTTCCCAGCGGGCACGGGCGAAGTATTCGTTGCTGGTCGCCTTCAGCGCCTCGATCCCGTTCATGGACTCGATCAGATAGGACTGGGACTGGGCGTTGGTGATGAAGATTTCCTGGGCGATGGCTTTGATCTTGGGCGTGAAATACACGACGATGCCGATATAGATCGGGATGAAGAATACCACGATCAGGCTGAGCGGGACCGAGTAGGCGAACATCATCAGGAAATACAGCACGATCATCAGCGTGTTCATCAGCACGGTGATGGTCGAGCCGGTCAGGATGGCGCGGATCTTCTGGTTCTCGCCGAAGCGGGCGAGGATTTCGCCCTTGTTCTTGGTCAGGAAGAAGTCCATCGGCAGGCTCAGCACATGCCGGTAGAACTCCGACATCAGCCGCATGTCCAGCCGCGACGTGGTATGGGCCAGCAGCAGGCTCTGCACGACGGACATGGCGGTGGTCAGCACCGCGACCAGCACCATGCCGCCCAGCATCATGTTGAGCAGGCCGACGTCGTGGTGGACGACCACGTTGTCCACGATGGTCTGGACGAACAGCGGCGAGGCCAGACCCAGCACGTTGATGACGACGGCGGCAAGCACGGCTTCGCCGTAGTATTTCTTGTACGGCAGGATGTAGTTGACGAAGTGGCGGATGGAGGACTTGGCGTCCTCCTCCTTCTCGAACTTGACCGTCGGCTCCAATGCTATCATCACGCCGCAGTCGGGCCGCTTGTCGACCACGCCGGCGACATCGGCCGAGGTCCACGACGTCAGGAACTCGTCGCGCTTGACCTTGCGGATGCCGCCCGCCGGGTCGGCGATCTCGACCTCCTTGTCGGAGACCTTGAGCAGGACGATCCAGTGATAGCCCTGCCAGCCCAGGATCGCCGGCAGCCGCACGGTCTTCAGGCTGGCATAGGGAATCGAGTAGCCCTTGGCGCGGAACCCCAGCGTCTCGGCGCCCCGGATGATCGCGTCGGGCGTCGTCTCGTCGGTGTTGAGGCCGGTGACCTCCTGCATCTGGCCGAGCGTGAACTTGCGGCCGTAGAACCCCATGACCATAGCAAGGCAGGCCGCCGCCGCGTCGGCCTGGGTGTTCTGGCGGACGACGGCGAGCTTGGTGGTCTCCTTGACCTTCGACGTCGCGCGGAACTCGTCCTCGCTCAGGCCTTCCGCCAGCTTGATGCGGAGATCGACGCCCTCGGCGCGCTTGCGCGACGCGATCTCGTCGGCTTCCAGCTGCTCGACGTCGCGGGCGCGCTGGATCAGCCGCTGCTGGAGTTCGGGGTTGAGGTTGAGAATGCGCTCGACCGTCTGCTGGTAGATCACCAGCACGGTCGCGTCGGTCACGGCGCGGGCGGTATAGGTCTGGATGCCGCGCGGCGTGCGGCGGGGCAGGGCTCCCATCTCGCCGAACAGGGTGCCCCGGCCGCAGCGCGACAGCGAGATCGGATCGCCCGTGATCGGCGCCCGGATCAGTTCCAGCGTGCCGCTCTCCAGGAAATAGAGGCGCGGGTCGTTGTCGCCCTGGTTGAAGACGGCGGCTTCGGCGCGGATGCGCTTGACGCCCATCTTCGACAGCATGTCGGAGAATTCCTCCGCCGTGTAGTTGGCCCCGCCGAGCAGCGTCCGCAGCCGCTCGCCGACCTCGACCAGACCGACATAGCGCTTGAAATGCTCGTCGACGATCCGGCTTTCGCTGACCAGCAGCCGCGCCCGGTCGGCGCGCAGGCATACCAGGGTCATGGCGGTTTCGGCCACGACCTGATACGGCCACTTCGTTTCTTCCAGCAGGGAGGTCTGGCCGATCGTGGCGCCGTCGCCGATCAGGCCGACGCTGATCAGCTTGCCGCCGGTGTTCTCCTTCAGCCGCGCGCTGCCGGCATGGATCACGTACATGCCGTCGGCGGCGGCGCCCTGGGTGAACAGCTTCTTGCCGGCCGGGACCTGCCGGACCTCTAGCAGCAGCTCGATCGCGCGCTTCTCGGCCGTGGGCAGCACGTTGAACAGGACGTGCGTTTCCAGCACCGAGCGGATCGCTTCCAGCGCGGCCGTGTTCCGGACGGTTTCGATCGCGGTGTCCATGTCAGCGGTCTCCGGTGCCGGCAGCGGCGGAAGGGTGGGCCGTAAGATCGAAGCGAACTGGAACGGTCATTCTTCCGCCACCTGAAAGAAGCGCGATGCGGGCGCGAAGAGCAGTTCGATGAAGCGTTTCTCGCCCGTCTTGACCTCGCCGACGCCTTCCAGCCCGATCTCCAGGGCCTTGGAAACGGTGGCCTTGCGGGCGGTGATGGTTTCAAGCTCCAGCGCCACGGTGATCTGGTACATGGCGTTAGGACCGCTTGGCTTGGTCGCGATGTCGGCGATGACGCCGTGCTGGATGCCGTATTCCTGGTAGGGATAGGCGAAGTACTTGATCTGGACCTTCTGGCCGCGCTTGATCTTGCCTATGTCCTTGTTCTGCACCATGACATGCGCTTCCAGCGGCGCCGTGTTGCGGACCACGGTGAACATCGGCGTGCCCGGATTGATGATGGCGCCGCGCGGGATGTTGACCGCCGTAACGATGCCGTCCTCCAGGCTGCTGTAGATGGCCTTGTCGGATTCGTAATGGACGCCGGGAACCAGTGTGCGGGACTCGGCCAAACGCCTGTTCAGGTCAAGTATCCTGTCGGAGATCAGCTTCTGGTCGCGTTCCCGCGACTGGCCGAGGTTGGCGATCTCGTTGTCCAGCCGTTCCTGGGAAAACGTCTCCCGCAGCCGCTGCCGTTCGCCCTTGGCGGTTTCCAGGGCGAGGCGGACGTTCTGGATTTCCGCTTCGGCATTGCCGACCGCGCGCTGAAGGTCGCTGACCCGCGCCTGGGCGCGCTGGAAATCAACCTGCGGGATGTCGCGGTTGGCGAAGAGTTCCTGCTTGACCGACAGGTCGTGGCGGGCGTTGCCGAGGTCCTCGTCCAGGCCCATGCGGGTGCGCTGCGCGGTCTGCACCTGGATCTCGATCTGGCGGATGCGGTTGTCGATGGCGCCCTGCTCGGTCGCCCGCCGCTGCGACAGGTTGCGCCGGTCCAGTTCGAGCTGGTTGGAACGGAACTCGTATTCCTTGAGGGACTCGCGCTCCTGTAGCTGCAAGTCGTCGATCTGGCGCTGGAACGCCTCCTGCTCGGGGGTGGAGGCCGCCCGGATCTTCTCCTGGATCGTCGCCAGCGGATCGCCGGCCGACACGATCGAGTTCTCCGCCACTTCGACGCTCTCGACCAGCCCGCCGCTGACCGCCTGGATCGTCACCGCCTGCCGCTGGAGCGTCAGCGGGGCCATGACGATGATGTCCTTCGACGCGAAGAACGAATAGACCAGCATGGCGAGCGCCGAGATGAACATAAGGTACACCGGCCCGTGCAGGACGAAGCCATGCGCCGAATACAGCAGCGTGCCCGCCGGGATCGGGTGCCGCTGCTTGCCGGAGCCTGCGGAATCGATCCTGACCGGCTCGCTCTTCCTGCCCGCCGGGGCCGCCGCATCCGCCTTTCTGGCAGCCGCCACCTTGCTTGCCATCGTCGTATCCGCACCGCTCCCTTGTGCCGTCGAACGCCGCCCACGGGGGCGGAGCGACAATTTGGCCTAAATTGTCTCAAGGCCGCATCATTGGGGCTTTCTGCTGAAAGGATGATTAACGCGGGCTGCTATCCCCTGAACGGATGCGGTAGAACGGCGGCGCAGACGGGCGGGCGGGACTCATAGGCGACAGGCCGGCGGCACGATCCGCTGAACCTTGAGGTCGAAGCCGGGCGTGGCGGCGGCGGGGTTCCGCCGTGCCACCGCCAGCAGGTGCCGGTCGGTCGGCTGGAGCTGGGCGAAGGACCATCCCGCCGCCGTGTCGTCCATGTCCGGGGCCAGCACCAGCCGGGCGGAGGACCCGGCATCGCCGCCGTCGCGCAGGAACCAGAACTTGTCCAGCGGGATCGACAGGCCCATTCCGCGCGCCTTGATATAGGCTTCCTTGAGCGTCCAGTAGGTGAAGAAGCGCGACGCCTGGGCGTCGGCGGGCAGGGAGGCGATGTCGACGGCCTCCAGGGGAGCCATGAAGCGGTCGGCGATCTCCAGAAGGTCGCCGGCGCGGTCGATGGCCTCGACATCGACGCCGATCTCGCCGCTGTGCGTGACGGCACAGGCCACCAGTCCGCGCGTATTGGACAGGTTGAAGCGCAAGTCCGCGACCCCGGTGTCGGCGGGTGCGTCGATTTCCGGCCGTCCCCATGCGTTGGCCCGGAAACGCCAGCCGGTTGGGGCCATGCCGGCGTAGCGGGACAGGACGGTGCGGCACAGGGCGCGGGTGATCAGGTATTCGTGCCGGGCGCGCTCGTTGAGGAAACGGTCGTGGCGGGCGCGTTCGTCCGGCGACAGCAGCCCGATATAGGCGTCGATCGCGGCGGCAGCCGCTATGTCGTCCGACAGCGTGTACCAGAGATGGACGGCATCGGGGTCAAGCGGGGGGCCAAGGGGAAACCCGACGGGGGGGCCAAAGGGCTGGGTCATGGCGGGATGATAGTCCGGCGCACGGCGTGCTGTAATGCGGCTTTTCCGCTCGCGCGCATAGGTTCACAGTCCAAATGAAATCGGTAGCGGAAACTGAAGTACAAAGCACGATTACGTCATAGGACCGCCTCACATAAACCATAATTTAATGAATATATCATCTCTTTTGAAACAGAACAGGCGGGGGTCTTGCGTAGCCTTTTCCAGGGGCGTATCAGGACGGGACGCTGCGCTAGACCCACATATTTGTTCCAGGGAGCTGAAATGTTGACCGATACCGATTGGATCATGCACGCCAAGGCGACGCGCAGCATGGCGTCGCGAAGCCTGCGCCAGGGCGAGACCGAAGTTGCCCAAAGGCTGTTCCAGGCCGCGACGCAGATGGAGAACATCGCCCAGATGGCTGCGGCGAATCCGAACACCGGCAACGTCGTGAAACTGACGACGATGACGGAAATCGCACGGCAGGACCTTGCCAAGGCAGACCACTCCCGCACCGATGCTTCCCGCAAGCTCTCCAATGCGTCATAGGACCGCTGCTCCGCGCTAGTCCTTTGGTCCAGTTCCACCACGCCGGCCTACTCTGATAGGCCGTTTCATTTGCCTTCCGTCTCATATCTAACTATTGGTTGCGCGATGGTGATCGGCACCGGATAGCCATGGAGGCGGTGTGGCTCAGCGCGCATATCTCAGCTTCATTGCCGCACTGCTGCCGATCCTGACGTTTTCAGCCGTCATGGTATTCGTGCTGAACGGCTTCCAGGAACATAACCTCGCCCGCAACATCCAGGACGGCGCGCGCGCCGCCGCCTCGGCGATGGACGTCGAGATCACCCGCAACCTCAGCGCCCTGGAAGCCCTGGCGCTTGGGGCACGCCTTGACGAACCGGATGGCGTCGAGCGGCTCTTCGCCCATGCGCGGGACATGATGGCGGCGCATCCGGACTGGATCAACGTGGTCCTGAGCGATCAGGACCGCCCCGTGTTCAACCTGATGCATGGCCTGAAGCACGGATTGTCGGTGGATCCGTCGTCGTTGCCGCCGCTGCTCGATCCGGACGCGATGAGGGAAGTGATACGGACGGGCCAGCCGGTGGTCAGCGGGGTGATCGTGGAGCCCGACCGCTACCCGGAACCCTTCGTGTCGTTCCGCGTGCCCGTCCGGTCGGGCGATCCGCGCCGTGCTTCCCACGTGCTGGCCGTCGGCATCCGGGCCTGGGCCTTCCATGACCCGCTGAAACTGGACGAACTGCAATCCGGCTGGTCGCTGTGCCTGATCGACGGCAACCTGCGGATCATCACCCGTACGGTCGCGGCCGGGCCACTCGACCGGGACATTGGCCGGCAGGCCAACCCAACCCTGGCAAAGGGGCTGGAGCAGCCGCAGGAGGCGTTCCCGGTCCGGGGGCTGGAGGGTGCGGAATACCTGACCAGCGTCAACCGCATCAAGCGCGCCGGCTGGTTCGTCACCGCATCGGTTCCCTTCGCCGTCGTCGGCCGCACCAACCGGCTCAACCTGGCGCTGGCCGCCGGAAGCGGTCTCCTGGCGCTGGCGATCGCGGCCGGGCTGGGAACCTCGCTGATCGCCAGCATCCTGAGGAGCCACGCCGCCGAGGCCCGGCTTGCCAGCCTGGAGGCCCAGCAATTGGCGGAGCGCCGGCTGAACCGGATCGCCGCCGACATTCCGGGCGCCATCCTGCGCCGCGTGCTTCATCCCGACGGCAGGATCAGCTTCCCCTATTTCAGCGAAGGGGGACGGTCGCTGCTGAACCTGGGCCGTGATGCCCGGTTCCGGCCCGGCGACATCGAGGAAGTGGCGGAGAGGCTGATCGCACCGGAAGACCGGCAGTGCTGGATCGAGGCGATCCGCAGATCGGCCTGGACGCTGGAGCCGATATCGATGGAGTTCCGCGTCGTCAGCGCGGAGGGTGTGAAGACCTGGATCCGCAGCATCGCCCGGCCCCATCGCGAGCAGGACGGGACGGTGGTCTGGGATGCGGTGGCGCTGGACGTCAACGACCTCAAGCTGACGCAGGCGGAACTGGAACTGCGGCTGGCGGAGAAGGACACCCTGTTGCGGGAAGTCCATCACCGGGTCAAGAACAACCTGCAAGCGATCTGGGGAGTCATCCAGGTAGAACGCAGCCGGCTGTCCGACGCCCAGGCGCGCGACCGGCTGGAAGTCATCGGCCATCGCCTGAGCGTGCTGGGCGCCATACACCAGCAGCTTTACGCATCCGACAACCTCCAGCGGATCGACTGTGCCCGGAACCTGGAGGAACTGGGCCTGCGTCTGGCCGACCTGCATGGCCGCGACGGGATCTCCATCATGGTCGATGCCGATCCCGTCTTGTGCGACCTGGATACCGCCTTGCCGATCGGCCTGATCGCCAACGAACTGATCAACAACTGCTACCGGCACGCTTTCCCGGCCTGCGCCTGCGGCGATGCCGGCGCTGGTGGAAACTGCGGCGGCGGCGGCAGGATCGAGGTGTCGTTGCGGGACCTTGACGACGGCATCGAACTGGAGGTGACAGACGACGGGGCGGGCATGACGCAGGCGCAATCAGACGGCATCGGCACGATAATCGTGCAGGCGCTGGCAGGCCAGATCGACGGCAGGGTTTCCACCGTGACCGGCGCCACCGGCACCACCGTCACCGTCCTGATCCCGAAGTTCTCGGCGCAAACCTGACGGGTGCGCCGAACCTTCCGGAAGGAAGCGGAATATTCAGGCGGCGCGCGGCATGTCGGGACCGCCGTCCGGGCGGCCGTTAGGCCGGCGCAGGGCGATGATCTTCGCCGGGGCACCCGCGCGGCTATCGTCGGCACGCCCGAAGCGCACGGCTTCGGCGATCTCGTACCGCTTGATCCCCATGTCCGCCAGCAACTCGTCCGGCAGACGGTTGAGGGTGCGTTCGGCGCGCGATATCGCATCCAGCTTGATCAGGCGCGCCAGCATGGAAGTCACGCCCGAGAACAGATGCCGCCGGGGCGCGCGGGTCTTGGCATATGCAGGGTTCAAAGTAACGAGGTTCATTTGGCAACTCCTTGGTCCGAGCGGCACTTTGACCTCGGCTGATTTCCAAAGAGTTGATGGTGAACGGCGCGCCTGAGACAAAGTTGTGGCATCGCTTCGGAACCGTTCGCGATAGGGTCTACTCCTCGAAGCGACTCGTAGGATCCCGGTCGCGGTCGTATCGCCTCCTGAGCGGAAACGGCGGCAACCAGGACTCGCGGCGGACGATCCAGCTCTCGTAGGTCGGCATCAGTTGGTCGGGATCATCAAGGGAACCCAGGTTCACTTCGATTTCGTCCGCGCTGCGGGCGAAGACGGACGAGCCGCAGCGGGGACAAAAGAACCGCCCGGCATAATCGCGTGTTTCGCCATCGATCGTCACCGCATCCTGAGGAAACACCGCGGCAGCGTAAAACAGGGCTCCGTGGTGCTTGCGGCAATCCAGACAGTGACAAAGGCCGACCCGATACGGGCGTCCCGTCGCTACGATACGGACGTTGCCGCATAGGCAACCGCCGGTGAAGCGATCCATGCCGCGTCTCCTCCTCAAATCATGTGGCCGGGCTTCTTAGAACGGTGTGCACCGTCGTTTCAACTGCCCGTCCGGGCAGGGACGCGGCTTCCTTCCGTGGCCGTTCCTTGTGCCAGCCAAAAACATGGTTTGCCGCCCGGGTTCATGCATGTCCTGGCCCTGTCGTTGGGTACACCAGTATGTATTGCTTGGCAGACCGTCCCGCCGAGAGAGCAAATCATCGGTTCGGTGGTCGTCAGGTTTGATCATTGAAAAGTTCGCACAGCTATGAAGCTTGACCCTATACGATTCTAAAAGTAGTAGAGAGTGAATTCATATCTCCGCGCCTTATGCGGAGCACACAGAATAGTATGCAACTGGTACTGGCGTAATTATTAACCGAATTAGTTGGAAGCTTGTGCCCGCCATGCCAATCATTGATAGCGACGATGCGGATCTGGATCTGCTCGATCTGCTTCTTGACGACGATATCGGTGAGCAGACGCCCCACTCGAAACGCATTCCGCATCTTGGGCTGACGCGGGCACCGCTCTCCTATCAGCAGCGCAGGATGTGGTACCTGCACCGGCTGGACGAAAGCGCCGCCTATACGATCTGCCTGGCTTTCCGGCTGGGCGGGACGTTTGACCCGGCGGCTTTCGCGGCAGCCATCGCCGACATCGCGGCACGCCACCCGATCCTGCGGACCCGGTACGAAGAGGGTGACGGCGACGGCGTGCAGGTGGTCGACCCTGCCGGGCCGGTAGCGATCGATCTGCGCGACTGGCGCGGCTCGGCCGACGATCGGGACGCGCTGACCGCCGCCATCCGGGAGGAGGCGGCCAAGCCGTTCGACCTTGTGCGGCAAGGACCGCTGCGGGTATCGGCGATCAGGACGGCCGACACATCGACGGCCGTCGTCATGACCATCCACCATATCGCGGCGGACGCGTGGTCGCTCGGCATCCTGTCGTTCGACCTGCTTCAGGCCTACCGGGCACGGCTTGGCGGCAAAACTCCGGCGCTGGCGCCGTTGCCGATCGACTACGCGGATTTCTCGTCCTGGCAGCGCGAGACCTATGGCGCGGAACGGCTGGGCGGCGAGCTTGCCTATTGGCGCGACCGGCTGTCGGCGCTGCCGGTGCTGGAACTGCCGACTGACAAGCTGCGTTCGCGCCTGCAAAGCTTCAACGGCGCGCTGGTCCCCTTCATTGTGGACGCCGATGTGACCGGCCGGCTGCGGAAGCTGGCGTCTGGCGCGCGGACGACGCTGTTCACGGCGCTGATGGCGGCCTTCCAGGTTCTTCTGGCCCGCCACTGCCGGCAGGACGACGTGCCGGTCGGGACATCGCTGGCCAACCGTGACCGGCTGGAGACTCAAGCGCTGGTCGGTTTCTTCGTCAACATGGTGGTGGTGCGGGGCGACCTTTCCGGAGATCCCGGGTTCGGGCAACTGCTGGAACGGCTGCGCGGTCTGGTGCTGGAAGCCTTCGACAACGCGACCTTGCCGTTCGAAATGCTGGTAGAGCAGCTGGACCTGCCGCGCGATACCAGCCGCAACCCGCTGTTCCAGGTCGCCTTCACGCTGTTGGACGCCACGCCGCCCGAAGTGGAATCCGGCGGCTTCACGGTGGAGCCGCTGCTGACGCAGGAGGCGGCGCGCTTCGACCTGGAACTGTTCGTGCGCGAGCAGGGCGGCGAACTGGCCGGCGTCTTCGCGTACAATACCGACCTGTTCGAAGCGGAATCGGTCCGCCGGCTGGCCCGTCAGTTCGTCACGCTGATCGGTGCCGCGACGGCGGCGCCGGACGTGCCGGTGTCGCGCCTGCCCTTGCTGACGGAACGCGAGCGCGCGGCCCTGCTGACCACGCCGAAACTGGCGGCGGCCGCATTCGTGGACGGCGTCCACGACCGTTTCGTACGCCACGCGCTGGGCCGGCCGGAGGCCGTCGCCTTGCGCTGGAACGACCGGCGGCTCCGCTATGGCGAGCTGGAGCGGCGGTCCGCCGCCATCGCGGGGCGGCTTCAGGCGCTTGGGATCGGCACCGGCGACCGGGTCGCCCTATGGTTCGAGCCGTCGTTCGACATGCTGGCCGGCGTGCTGGGCGTGCTGCGGGCGGGTGCGGCCTATGTGCCGCTCGATCCAGGATATCCCGCCGACCGCGTCGCCCATGCGCTGGCCGACAGCGGCGTGCTGGCGGTGCTGGCCACCGTCGGGCTGGCACCGAAGGTGCCGGCCGGACCGGAAGCGGGAGCGCCGGCCGCTCCCGTCGTCATGGTGGAGGACTGCGGCGAGGCCGATGCGGCGGCGTTGCGTCCCGTGACGGTGGGGCCGGGAGATCTCGCCTATGTGATCTACACATCGGGATCGACCGGGCGGCCGAAGGGCGTGCTGGTCACCCATGGCAACCTGACGCGGCTGTTCGACGCGACCGATCCGTGGTTCGGGTTCGGCGAGCGCGACGTCTGGACGCTGTTCCACTCCTATGCCTTCGACTTCTCGGTCTGGGAGATCTGGGGTGCGCTGGCCTATGGCGGCGCGCTGGTGATCGTCCCGCGCGAGACGGCACGGGCGGCGGACGCCTTCTACGACCTGCTGTGCCGCGAGAAGGTGACGGTGCTGAACCAGACGCCGTCGGCGTTCCGCCAGCTGATCCAGGCGGAGGACGCCGACCCGCGCGAGGCGGAGATAGCGCTTCGCCATGTCGTGTTCGGCGGCGAGGCGCTGGATCTGGCGAGCCTCGAACCCTGGCTGGACCGGCACGGCGACGCCGAGCCCCGGCTGATCAACATGTACGGCATCACCGAGACGACGGTGCATGTGACATACCGTCCGATCGGCTGGCGCGACGTCAAGCGCCGGCTGGGCAGCGTGATCGGGGAGCCGATCCCCGACCTGTTCATCCGCCTGCTGGACGACCACGGCGAGCCGGTGCCGCCCGGCATGGTCGGGGAAATCTGGGTCGGGGGAGCCGGAGTGGCGCGCGGCTACCTCAACCGTCCCGAACTGACGGCGGAGCGCTTCGTCGACGACCCGGTGGGCGCCGGCAGGCTCTACCGAAGCGGCGATCTGGCGCGGGTCACGCCCTCGGGCGACCTGGAATACCGGAGCCGGGCGGATACCCAGGTCAAGCTGCGCGGGTTCCGGA
Organism: Skermanella aerolata KACC 11604; assembly: GCF_000936425.1. Classification (GTDB taxonomy): domain Bacteria; phylum Pseudomonadota; class Alphaproteobacteria; order Azospirillales; family Azospirillaceae; genus Skermanella; species Skermanella aerolata. The sequence goes on from NZ_AVFK01000037.1 coordinate 39,618, forward strand.
TCGAGCTTGGGGAGATCCAGGCCGTCCTGTCGGACCATCCCGCCGTCGGCGACGTCGCGGTGGTTCCGCACGGTGAGGGGGACCTGAAGCGGCTGGTCGCCTATGTCGTGCCGCGTCCCGGTGCCGAGGTCGATTCCCAGGTGGAAGACGAGGGCTGGCGCGCCACCTTCGACATGATCTACCAGGGCGGCGGGGATCACGCTGATGGTGACGCCGGGGAATTCGACATCTCCGGCTGGAACGACAGCTATACCAATACGCCGATCCCGGCATTGGAGATGCGGTCGTGGCTGGACGAGACGCTGGCGCGGCTGCGGAGCCTGGCACCCCGGCGGGTGCTGGAAATCGGTTCCGGAACCGGAATGATCCTGTTCGGGCTGGCGCCCGAGGTCGAGCATTACCACGGCCTGGACTTCTCCGGCCCCGTGGTCGAGCGGCTGAAAGCCGGTGCTGCCCAGCGGGGCCTGGACCACGTCACTCTGGAGCACCGGGAAGCGGCCGATCTGGACGGCGTTCCCGGCGGCTTCGATCTGGTCGTCATCAACTCCGTCGCCCAGTACTTCCCCAGCCGCGCCTATTTCATGACGGTGGTCGACGGGGCACTGGCCCGGCTGAAGCCGGGCGGGCGGCTGTTCCTGGGCGACCTGCGCAACCGCGTCCTGCTGCGGGCCTTCCACGCCGACATCGCGGTGGCGACCGGGGCCGGCAGGACACGCGGCGAACTGGCGCGCCGGCTCGAGCGCGCGGTGGCGCGCGAGAAGGAGATCCTGGTCGATCCGGCCTTCTTCGCTGCGCTGGCCCGGCGTCCCGGCATCGCGGGCGTCAGCACACTGCCGAAAGCCGCCGAGGGCGACAACGAGCTGACGCGCTTCCGCTACGACGGGATCGTGACGGTCGCGGGCGGCGACAGGGTTGCCGGTACCGCCGATGTCGCGGTCACGCCATGGCCGGACGGGGGCGACATCGGGCTGCTGAAGGAACGCCTGTCCAGCGCCGGCGCCGCCTTCGGCTACTCGGCGATGCCGAACCGGCGGCTGGCGCGGCCCCTGGCCGCGATTGCCTGGATCGACGGCGACGGTGCTCCCGACGTGGTGCTGGACGTCCCGCCAGCGGACTGCGAAGCGGGACTGGACCCCGCCGTCGTGACGGCGGCGGCGCGGGTACGCGGCTGGGAAGCGGCACTGAGCTGGACGGCGGATGTGGAGGACGGCAGCTTCGACGTGCTGTTCCACCGTCCGGGTGAGCCGGCGCCCGGCGTGCCGCTGACCGCGGCGATTCTGGAGCCGGTGGAATACCTGAACGAACCGGCTCCCGCCGACCCGCGCGGGTCCCTTGAGCCGGCGTTGCGGCGGCATGCCGCCGCGCGCCTGCCGGAACATATGGCGCCGGGGGCCTTCGTGTTCCTGGACCGCCTGCCGCTGGGACCGACCGGCAAGCTGAACACGCGCGCCTTGCCGGAACCCGGTGACGACGCGGCGTCGTCGCGGGCGTCGGCGGAACCGCCGCGCACGCCGCTGGAAAAGTTGGTGGCGGAGATCTGGGCCGACGTGCTCGGTATTCCGGCGATCGGTATCCGGGACAACTTCTTCGAGGTCGGCGGGCACTCGCTGCTGGCGACCCGCGTCGTCGCCCGCGTCAGGGCGGAGCTTGGCGTCGATGTCCCGTTGCGCCTGCTGTTCGAGCGGCCCGATGTCGCCGCTTTCGCGGCGGCGCTGGCGGAACGGCTGGGTAATGCTGCACCGGTGGAAGACGAGGCGATTCCGCCGGCCGACCGGACCAAACCGCTGCCGCTGTCCTATGCGCAGCAGCGATTGTGGTTCCTGGACCGGCTGCTGCCGGGCAGCGGCGCCTACAACGTGGCGCTTGGCCTGCGGCTGGACGGCGACCTGGACGAAGGCGCGCTGCGGCGGGCGCTGACCGCCGTCATCGGACGGCACGAGAACCTGCGCACCCGCTTCCCGGTCGAGGATGGGCGTCCCCGGCAGGAGATCATGCCGCCGTTCGAGGCGCCGCTGGCCGTGCTCGACCGCTCCGCCGACCTGGGGGAGGTCGCAACGGTCGAGGAACTGGGGCGGGCGCTGCGTCCGCTGGCGCTGGAAGCGATCGATCTCGACAAGGGGCCGCCGCTCCGGCTGACGCTGGTGCGGCTGGCGCCACGCTCCGCCGTGCTGGTGGCGGTGCTGCACCACGCGGTTACCGACGGCTGGTCGATGGGCGTGCTGGCGCGCGAAGTGACCGAGCATTACCGGGCGGAGACCGGTGGAAATCCTGCCGGTCTGAAGCCGCTGGCACTCCAGTATGCGGACTTCGCCGCGTGGCAGCAGCGGACGCTGGCCGGCCCTGTGCTGGAACGGCTGATCGGCTACTGGCGCGACCGGCTGGCAGGGGCGCCGGAGGTCCTGGAACTGCCGGGCGATGGGCCGCGCGCTGGCGGGACCGACCGGCCGGCGCGCAGCCTGCGCTTCCGCCTGGATGCCGGACTGACCGGTGCGCTCCGCTCGCTGGCCCAGCGGCATCAGGCGACCCTGTTCATGGCGCTGCATGCCGGTTTCGCGCTGCTGCTGTCGCGCTGGAGCGGGCAGACCGACGTGGTCGTCGGAACCCCCATCGCAAACCGCACGCGCGAGGATCTGGCGGGGCTGATCGGCTGCTTCGTCAATACGCTGGCGCTCCGGCTCGACCTGTCGGGCAATCCCAGCGGCGGCGAGTTGATCGGGCGGTCGCGGGCGGCCACGCTGGACGCCTACGCGCATCAGGACGCGCCGTTCGAACTGGTGGTCGATGCCCTCGGGCTGAAGCGCTCGCTGACCCATACGCCGCTGTTCCAGGCCATGATGGTGCTTCAGAACGCGCCCGGCGGGCTGCTGGAACTGCCGGGGCTGACCGTCACGCCCCTGGCCGACGAGGCGAGCGCCGCCCGCTTCGACGTCATGCTGACCATGGTCGAGGACGCGGGCGGGATCGACGCCGTGCTGGAATGCGACGCCCATCGCTTCGGCGCCGCGACCGTGGCGCGGCTGGCCGGCCATTTCCGCACCCTGCTGGCTGGGCTGGCCGGCAACCCCGCGGCCGAGGCGGGGCGGCTGCCGCTGGTTGCGGATAGCGGGAGTGGTTCGGTCCAGGTGGACGGGGCGGCGGCTCCGCTGCCCGAAGGAGCGCTGGCAACCCTGCTGACAGTGACGAAAGATGACGCTTCGGGACCGCTGTGGCAGGTGCTGGGACGTCCGGCCGCCGGTGTAAGTGCCGCCGTGCTGGACGGGGAGGGGCAGCCGCTGCCCGCCGGCCTGCCCGGCGCGCTCTGGATCGGCCAAGCGGATGGCCGCCTGCGTCCCGCCGACATCGTCGCCCGCTGGACTGACGGCGGCGCGCTGGAACGGCCGGTTGCGGCACGGGAGCCTGCCGCCGCTCCGGTGGTTGCAATGTTCGTTTCCGGTTCAGGCAATCCGGGAGCGACAGAGGCGGCCCTGCTCGACCTGTGGTCCGCCGTGCTGGAACGGCCGGTGACGTCGGTCGATGCCGGGTTCTTCGAACTGGGTGGGCACTCGTTCCTGGCGGTGCAGTTGATCGCGAGGGTCGAGGCGGCGTTCGGCTGCCGCCTGCCGCTCGCCAGCCTGTTCACGGGAGGCACCGTCGCCGCCCAGGCGGCCCTGATCGACGCGCAGGCATCGGGAACCGGGGCCGACGAGGTGCTGGTGACGCTGCGGGCGGCGGGAGAGTGCGGCACGATCCTGCTGCCGCATGAGATTTCCGGGCATGTGCTGGCGTATCAGCCGCTTGCGGCGGCACTGGCGCAGGGCTGGCGGATCGTCGGGCTTCAGGCGCGCGGGCTGGACAACACGCGCCCGCCGCTCGACAGTCTGCCCGGTATGGCGCGTGCCTACGCGGATGCGCTGGAGTCCGCCAAGCATCCCGGCCCCTTCGTGGCCGTCGGATATTCCTACGGCGCCGCCCTGGCGGGTGAGCTGTCGGCGGAATTGGCGGGACGGGGTCACGCCGTTCCCTTCGCCGTGATGATCGACGCGCTGCCCGATCCGCAATCCTGGGTTGTTGGTGTCGTTCCGGAGGACGATGCGGGCCAGTTGCACTACATGGTCCGTGCGGTCGAGGCCTCCATCGGGATCGAGCTTGGACTGGACGCCGCGACCCTCCGGCAGTTCGGCCCGGAGACGCGGATTGATCTGGTGCATCGGCGGCTCACGGCGACCGGTGCTTTCGGCGGTGCGATCGGGCGCGATCAGGTCGCCGGCATGCTGGCGGTGTTCAGGGCCAACCTTGCGGCGTTGCGCTGCTTCCAGCCGGCCCGCATCCCCGTTCCCGTCCATGTCTGGGCGACCGACTCGCTGGCCGCCCGGCCAGGCCTACCCGGCGATCTCGGCTGGTCGGGTCTGACCGACCAACCGGTCACGGTTCACCGGATCGGCGGCGACCATCTGACCGTCGTCAAGGAACCGCTGGCGGCCGAGCTAGCCGCCGGCATCGGCCGGCTGCTGGCCCGCCAGCCGCCTTGATACCCATGCGTCCCCTTCGAGGCGCCCCGCAGCGGCGTGCCGTCTCTGACCCGCAGCATCGCCTTCATCTTTCGCAGTCGAGACAGACACCATGCCCCGCCCGCTCCGCATCGCCCAAGTGGCTTCGATCATCTTCCCCGTTCCCCCGAAGAAATACGGCGGGACCGAGCGGGCGATCTCCTATCTGACCGAAGCACTGGTCGCGGCTGGCCAGGACGTCACACTGTTCGCCTGTGGCGACGCCGTCACCTCGGCTCGGCTGATAGCATCCCGGCCGCAATCGCTGAGTGGGGCGCCGATCGCCAACGCGCTGCCTCATTTCGCCGCGCATTTCGCGATGGTGCGCCGGCATCTGCACGAGTTCGACATCGTGCATTTCCACGACGAGGGGATGCATTTCCCCTGCTTCATGGACATCGCGGAGCGTTCGATCACGACTTTCCACATGCCGCTCGGCTCGCCCGACATGGACGTGCTGTACCGTGCGGTGCCGGAGATGCCGCTGGTGTCGATCTCCGACAATCAGCGGAAGCCGATGCCGGATGCGCGCTGGGCGGGGACCGTCCATCACGGGATCCCGGCCGGTCTCTACGACTTCCACCCCGGACAGGGCGAGTATCTGGCCTTCATCGGCCGCTTCTCGGAAACCAAGCAGCCGCACGAGGCCATCAGGATAGCCCTGGCCGCTGGCTGGCCGATCAAGCTTGCCGGCAACCTCTACGATCATGACCGACCCTACTGGGATGCCAAGGTCGGCCCTTACCTGAGCGACCCGCGCGTCGAGGTGCTGGGCGAGATCGACGATGCGCAGAAGAACGACCTGCTTGGCAACGCCCGCGCGCTGCTGTTCCCGATCGATTGGGAAGAGCCGTTCGGCCTGGTCATGATCGAGGCCATGGCGACGGGAACCCCCGTGATCGGCTATCGTTTCGGCGCCGTTCCGGAGGTGGTCGACGAAGGGGTGACGGGCTTCGTCGTCGACGGCGCCGAGGCCGCCGTCGAAGCCGTCGGCAGGCTCGGTGCGCTCGACCGGGCCGGTGTCCGCCGGCGGTTCGAAAAGCGTTTCAGCGCCGACCGGATGGCGGCGGCCTATCTCGACATCTACCGGGAGAGGCTGCGGGCACTGTCACGCTGAAGCCGTATCGGGGAATGGGATGTCCCGATCGTCCAGACTGCTCGACCTGATCCAGCTTCTGCGGTCGCACCGGCGGCCGGTCAGCGGGCAGGTGCTGGCCGACAGCCTGGGCATCAGCCTGCGCACGCTGTATGGCGGTTCGACAGGGTGCGGGTGGTGATGACATGGTGCGAGTTGCGGCCCTCGGGACCGTCCGACCTTAGATAATGGCTCTCAGGGACGGAAGTAGCCCTGGGGTTTGGCCGCTGCGTCGATGGCGCGGCGATACCCAGGCCTGGCTCATGTGGTGGATGCCGTAGTAGCGGGTGGTGTCGGGGTGGACAGTGTTTGTTGGGCCACGGCCCAACATTTGTCGACCACCGGTCAAACTCTACGGATCCTATTATGCCAACATTATTAATCATTGACCGTTCCGGAGCGTTAGATGTCGGGCTGAAGAGGCCCGACCTACGCCAGCGTGCTCTTGTAGGTCGGGCCTCTTCAGCCCGACACCTTTGCCGGAACTTACCGGTCAAGCTTCAATGCAGTTGGTATTGTAAGATGCGGCGGGACTCTGCACTGAAAACTTTGCCTTCACCTTGGCGCGGTGAAGCGCAATGCCAGCGCCATCAGGGGTTTGGCCGCCGCGTCGATGGCGCGGCGCAGCGGCGATACCCAGGTCTGGCTCATGTGGTGGATGCCGTAGGAGCGCGACGTGTCGGGATCGACGGCGACCTTGCCGTCGATTTCCGCCGGCGTTCCCGGCTCGAAATACCAGTAGGGGCAGATGCGGGTGTCGGGATCGGTCTCGGCCGCGCTTTTCCGCACACTCGCCGTGAACAGGCGGGGACCAGTGCTGGTGGCGACGAACAGGGCGTCGGCGTCGATCAGGAAATCCAGGAACCTGCGCGGCGGTCGCTTGTGGTTGGCCGAAAGTCCCTCGAAGATGACCGGCCAAAGGGCGTGCCCGGGCCGGCTGCCGATTATGGCGTTGTTGTAGCCGAGCGTTCGCGACAGCATCAGCGAACAACCTTCCACTACGGTATCGATCGGCTTCAGGCTTTCAATGTCGGCATCGACATAGACGCCGCCCAGGGTGTTCAGGATGAAATAGCGTACCGCGTCGATGCGCTGGATGTTGAAGGGATAGCCGTCATAGACCGGCAGGAACGCCGGATAGTTCTCGACCATGAAGTCGCGCATGGCGGTTTCGTTCCACAGGTGGAACGACCAATCCGGATGGTTGACGCGCCAGCCCTCGCTGAAGCGGCGGAACTTGTCCGGCATCTGCGCCTCGCCCTGATACCAGATCTGGTGCAGGATGCGCGGGATGCCGGCGGCTTGCGGATCGGAGTCCGTCATGAATAGCTGGCTCCGCCGTCCACCAGCACGACGCGGCCGGTGAAAAAATCGCATTCCACGATGAAGCGCAGAGCCGCCCAGATCTCCTCCGGCCTGCCCATCCGGCCAAGGGGGACGTCGGCGATCATGTCGGCGCGGGCGGCTGCGGCGAGGCCGGCTGCCATCGGCGTGTCGATCAATCCCGGCGCTATGCCGCCGACGCGGATGCCGTGCCGCGCCAGCTCCAGCGCCCAGGTTCGGGTGGCGGCGTCCAAGCCGGCCTTGGCGGCGGCGTAGTTGCCCTGACCGGGATTGCCGGCCCCGGTGATCGAGGAAATGTTGACCACCAGTCCCGGAGCGACACCGTTTTCCAGCATCAGGGTGACGACCTCGCGCGCCATCACGTACGCACCGGTCAGGTTGGTGTCGATCACCGACTTCCACTGGGCGCTCGGCATCTTGCGGACGAAACCGTCGTCCTCGCGCAGCGCCAGCAGCCCGTCGCGCAGGATGCCGGCATTGTTGACCAGCAGGTTGGGCACCCCAAAGCGCTGCACCGTCGCGGCCAGAAAGCCCCGGATCGAAGCTTCCTGCGTGACGTCGAGCGGCGCCGTCTCGACCCGGCCGGGCAGGCCGCGCGCCTCGTCCGCCAGCGTCGCCAGTCCGTCGGCCTGGATGTCGCCGGCCATCACGCGCGCCCCGGCGCGCGCCAGTTCCAGGGCGAAGCATCGCCCCAAGCCCTGGGCGGCGCCCGTCACCACGGCGGTCACACTATCGATGCGCATGCTCTCACCAGCCTCTCGTCATGCTTGATTGCCCGCTGCGGACTGCTTGCGGGACCGCCGCAGCGCTTCCTTTTCCTCGGGCGTCAGGCTGAGCAGGCGGATATAGGCCTGTGCCACCTTGGTCGCCCGGCCCGGCGACGCTTCCCGCCCGCGCAGCAGGGCCGCCTGGGCCGCGACGGTCGGCGCCTCCAGGAACTCCCGCAGACGCAGCGCCGTCTGGAACACGCGCTCGATGCGGGCGTGGATGCGCATGGCGACCAGCGAGTGACCTCCCAGTTCGAAGAAGTCGTCCTCCACGCCGACCCGGGCGGAGCCGAAGGCTTCGGCCCACAGGCGCGAGACCGCGTCCTCCACCGGATCGCGCGGAGCGACGCGGGATACGGTCGCCTCGATCACGACGCTGGACAGGGCCTTGCGGTCGATCTTGCGGTTGGGCGTCAGCGGCAGTTCGGCTAGCACGCGCCAGACCGTCGGCACCATATAGCCGGGCAGGCGTGCCAGTGCCTGCTCGCGCAGAACCGGCACTTGGGGTTCCGGCGATCCCGCCGGCACGACCAGGTTGGCGACCAGACGCGGTTCACCCTGGCCGTCGCGTCCGATCACGACGACCGCCTCGGCGATGCCGGGAAGCTCGCGCAGTACCGCCTCGATCTCGCCAAGCTCGATCCGAAAGCCCCGGATCTTGGCCTGATTGTCGAGCCGGCCGAGCATCTCGAAACCGCCGTCCTGCCGCCGGGCGGCCCTATCGCCGGTCAGGTAGAGCCTGTCGCCGGGAAGGCCCGCGAAGCGATTGGGCGGGAAGCGGTCCGCTGTCAGGTCAGGCCGCTCCCAGTAGCCCTGCGCCAGCCCCAGGCCGCCGATGGCGAGTTCGCCCGGAGCATCCGCCGGGGCGGTGCGACCAAACACGTCGACCACGGCCAACCAGGTATTGCGGAGGGGACCGCCGACGACGCCGGCCTCTTCCGCCAAGCCGACCGGACGGGCGGCCGACCAGATCGTGGTTTCGGTCGGTCCGTAGACGTTCCAAAGCCGAACGCCCTTGCCGAGCAGGGCCGCCGCCAGATCGGCGGGCACCGCCTCGCCGCCGCACCAGCCGGCGAACTCCGCCGGCGGCGTCCAGCCGGCTGCCAGCAGGAGCCGCCACGTCGCGGGCGTCGCCTGAAGGACGGTGCCGCCGTGCCCGGCGATCAGTTTCGCCAGGGCGTCGCCATCGACGGCGGTCGCCGTTCCCGACAGGATCAGCGTCGCCCCGGCGCAGAGCGGCAGGAACAATTCCAGGGCGGCGATGTCGAACGACAGGGTCGTGACCGCCGTCAGACGGTCGGCGGACGACAGGCCGGGCCGTTCCAGGAAGCTGTCGACGACGTTGGCGAGACCCTGCCGCGTCACCGCGACACCCTTCGGGCGACCGGTCGAGCCGGAGGTAAAGATGACGTAGGCGAGGCGGTCGGCCTCGTACGGGTCGTCCTGAACCGCGTCGCTGGGACCGGCCAGCAGGTCTTCCAGCGCCAGCACGCTGGTGGTGCCCGGCGGCACGTGGTCCAGCAGGCCGCGATTGGCGACGACGGCGGCAGGCTTGCCGTCCTCGACCATCAGGGCCAGCCGTTCCGTTGGGAAGGCGGGGTCCAGCGGGATATAGGCCGCACCCGCGAGGTGGACGCCGACAAGGGCCGGCAGCAGGTCGGCGGTGCGCTCCAGGAACAGGCCGACGCGGTCGCCGGCGGTGATGCCGCGCGCGGCCAGACCCGATGCCACGCGCCGGGCACGGATTGCCAGCTCGCCATAGGTCAGGTTGCCGTCTTCCGCGATCACCGCCAGCCGATCCGGGTCGGCCGCGGCACGGTCGAGGATGCGCCGGTGGACCGGAGCGCCGACCGGGCCGAAGCTGCCGGAGACGGTCGCGACCGCCGGTTCGGGCGGCAGCTCGGCCAGCGTGGTCCGGCCCGGGTCGGCCAGAGCCTCCAGGACTCCGGTGAACTCGGCCAGCAGCCCGTCCGCCCCTGCGGCGTCCAGGCGGGTGCTGTCCCACATCAGTTCCAGCCGCAGGCCGTCTCCCGGCAGGACGTAGAGGCTGAGTGGATAGTTGTTCTGCTCCCGCGCGGTCACGGCGCCGACCGCCAGACCGCCGGAAGCGCGCACGCCGGACGAGACCGGATAGTTCTCGTAGACCAGGATCGCCTCGAACAGCGGTTGCTGGCGGGGCCGGCCGCTCCAGCCCTGGATATCGACCAGCCGGCTGTCCTGATACGTCGCCAGATCGGCGAAGCCGCGCTGGAAGGCGGGCAGCCAGTCTGCCAGCTTGGCGGCGGGGTCGAGAACGGCGCGGACCGGCAGCGTGTTGATGAACATGCCGACGAGGCTTTCGGCGCCGGCCAGATCTTCCGGCCGGCCGGAGACCGTAACGCCGTAAAGCACGTCCAGTGAGCCGGAAAGGCGTCCGAGGGTCACCGCCCAGGCGGCATTGACCAGCGTGCTCATCGTGACGCCGTAGCCGCGCGCCGCTTCGGCCAACTTGCGCGTCAGGACCGGCGGAACTTCCTGGTGACGGGCGGCCATGCCGCTGCCGTCGCCGTGCCGGCGTCCGGCCGATGGGAAGGAGGGTTCCGGCGCGTCGGCCAGCCGCTCCCGCCAGAACGCATCGGCCAGCGCCGGATCGGCGGCAGCCAGCCGGGCGATGTGGCGGCGATAGCCGTGGTCTTCCCGGAGCGCCGCCGGCCGGCCTTCCGCGACCGCGGCGAGGGCGGTCATGACACCCTGGAACACGATGGGCATCGACCAGCCGTCGAGCAGCAGGTGATGGTGGCTCCAGACCACCTGCCACGACGCCGTGGATATCAGCGCCAGCGTCACCCGCATCAGCGGGGCTTCGGCGGGATCGAAGCCCCGGCGGCGGTCTTCCGCCAGGAAGCGGTCGAGGGCGGCAGCCTGCGCCGCCGCATCCAGTCCGCGCCAGTCGAGGACGGCGACCGGCATGGCGACCGAGCGGTGGATGCGTTGAAGCGGGCGGGCCAAGCCCGACCATGCGAAGGAGGCACGCAGGTTGGGCCATGCATCCAGCACCGCCTGCCATGCCAGCGTCAGGGCCTCGGCGCCGAGCGGCGTTTCGAGCCGGGCGGTGACCTGCTGGACATAGACGCCGGAACCGTCCGCCGCATCGACGGTGTGGAACAGCATGCCTTCCTGCGCCGGCGTCAGCGGGTAGAGGTCGACGATATCGGCATCACCGAGCGTCGCGGCCAGGGCCTGGACGCCGGACGCGTCGGCCGGGAAACCGGCGAGCGGGAAGTCGGATGGCGTCCAGGCCGCCCGCGCCGCGGTCTCTTCCACCACGGCAAGGCGCTCGACGGCGGCGGCAAAGCGCTTGGCCAGTGCGTCGACGGTGTCGGTGCCGTGCAGGAGGGGAACGTGGATCCAGCGGAGCGTCAGCCTGCCGCCGACGACGGCGGCGACCAGTTCGACAGCATGACGCCGGGGCGCTTGCGGGTCGATGGTGTCGCCGACGGCCTCAATCGCCAGCGTGAAGGGACCTTCGACGGCGAAGCTGCCATCGACCTGACCCAGATAGTTGAAGGCGATGGACGGCACTGATCCGGACGCCAGCGCCCGCGACTCGTCGCCTTCGCCCAGCCAGCGCAGCAGGCCGTAGCCGACGCCACCGTCGGGAACGAGCCGAAGGCGGTCCTTGATCCGGGCGACGGCGCCGACGATGCCAGCGTCCTGACCGACCGGAAGCCGGATCGGGTACAGCGCGGTGAACCAGCCGACGGTCGAGGCGAGATCGACATGCTCGACCAGTTCCTCTCGGCCATGGCCTTCCAGAGCGATCCGAAGCTCGCCGGCACCGGTCAGGGGAGCCGCCGCTTCGGCCAGCGCCGTCAGCAGGATTTCCTGCACGCTGGCGCGCAGCCACCGGGGTGCCGTGCGCAGCAGCAGGTCGGTGACGCCTGCTTCCAGCCGGGTTTCGACCGTCCGCGCGTCGCCCTCGACGGCGGGGGCGTTTCCGATGGCCGGCAGGTCCAGGGCAGGGCCGGTAGCTTGCTCCAGCCAGAACGCGGCCTGGGCGGCGATGCGCGGGCTGACCGTGGCGGCCTGGAGGCCGCGTGCCCAGCGGCTGAACGCGGGCGTGGCGGCCGGAAGCGGTGCCACCGGAGAGGTCAGGGCGGCCCCGAAGTCCTGGATCAGGATGCGCCAGGAAACGCCGTCAACCACCAGATGATGGACGATCAGCAGCAGCCTGGGCTTCTCGGGGGCCGGCATCCTGTACATCACGGCACGGAAGAGAGGACCTTCCGTCAGGTCGAGCGACCGCTGCGCCGCATCCGCATGGGCCAGCAAGTCCGCCGCCGGGTCGGCGGCCCCCGCCAGATCGACGACTTCGACGGTGGGAAGCCCGGTGGGCCGGCCAAGCTGCTGCTCCCAGCCGGCGGCGGTCCGGCGGAACCGCAGCTCGAAAGCGTCGTGGCGCGCGGTCGCCGCCGCCAGGGCATGGCGCACATTCTCGACCGTCAGCGCGGGATCGAGCGCCAGCAGGACGGCATGGTTCCAGTGTTCCGGATGGGGCGGCGGATCGGCGAAGAACCAGCGTTGCGCCGGGGTCAGCGGCACCGGGCCGGTCGAAGGCTCGTCGGATACGGTCGGATGAGCAGCCTTTGCTGCCGAAACGATGCGCGCAAGATCGGACAGGACGGGATGGCGGAAGACCTGCTGGAGCGTCACCGTCAGCCCGCGCGTCCGGGCATGGGCCACGACCTGGAGACTCAGGATGCTGTCGCCGCCAAGGGCGAAGAAATCGTCATCGGCGCTGACCGTCGGGGCCGAAAGCACGGCCTGCCAGATCAGGGCGAGTTCCAGTTCCACGCCGAGTGCCGGCGTCCGGAACGGCTTCGCCCTGGAGCCGCCAGCCTGCTGTGCCGACGGTTCGGGCAAGGCGGAGCGGTCGATCTTGCCGCTGGCCAGGAGCGGCCAGACCGTCACTTCCCGCCAAAGGCTGGGCAGCATGTAGTCGGGCAGACTGTCGCGGGCATGAGCGTTCAGCTCGGCTTCCCAGCGGGGGGATGCCGGCTCGACATAGGCGATCAGGCGGGGCGCTCCTCCCGGACCGGGACGGACGGTCACCGCCGCACGGCGAACGGCGGGATGACGCTCCAGCACCCGCTCGACCTCGTCCGGTTCGACCCGGTAGCCGCGCAGCTTGGTCTGGCGGTCGATACGGCCGAGATATTCCAGCCCGCCGTCGAAGGTCCGCTGAACCCGGTCGCCGGTACGGTACAGCCGGCCGCCGGGCGCGGCACCGAAGGGATCGGGGACGAAGCGGTCGGCCGTCAGGTCGGGCGCTCCCCAATAGCCACGCGCCAGCCCGGCGCCGCCGACATAGAGTTCACCGGGAACGCCGTCCGGCACGGGGACAAGGTCGTCGTCCAGGACGTACAGGTGCGTGCCGTCGCGCGGGCTGCCCAGGGTCGCGGTATCGCCGGCCTCGAACCCGGCAACCAGCCGGGCGGAGCATTCCACCGTCGTTTCGGTCGGACCGTAGAGGTTGACGACCTCGACGGGGAGAAGCTGCCGGAGCTTTTCGACCAGGGCGGTCGGCAGCGCCTCTCCCCCCACGGCCACGCGCCGCAGGGTACGGCACGCCTTGAAACCGGGTTCCCGCAGCAGCAGGTCGAGCTGGGTCGGCACCAGATGCAGCAGGGTGACGCCGCCGGCCGCGATTTCGTCAGCCAGATAGCCGGGGTCGCGGTGCCCGTCCGGCTTGGCGAGAAGCAGCGTGGCGCCCGACATCAGCGCCGCCCACAGCTCGTCCACAGAGGCGTCGAAGATGACCGGCGTCTTCTGGAGCAGGATGTCGGCGGGTTCGACCGGGTATGTCCGGAGGAACCAGGCCATGTGGGCCGACAGCGCCGCATGGGAAACGGCGACGCCCTTGGGTTTGCCGGTCGAACCCGATGTGAAGATCAGGTAGGCGACGGCTTCCGCATGGTCCTCTACCTCCGGCGCCGTCCCGGGCAAGCCGGCGATGTCGAGGGCCTCGGCGGCAAGGTCGAGGACGACGGTGCCGGGCGGAACGGCGACCCCGCCGGTCCCGCCGGCGACCACCAGGACGGTGGGCCGGCAGGTTTCCAGGGTCGAGCCGAGGCGGGCGGGCGGCAGGGCGGGATCGAGCGGCACATAGGCGCCGCCGGCCTGGAGCGTGCCGAGCATTGCGGCGACGAAGGCGAAGGAGCGCTCCAGCATCAGGGCGACCGGGCGGTCGAGTCCGGCGCCGCAGGCCAGCAGCCGGTGAGTCAGCCGGGCGGAGGACGCGGCCAGTTCGCCGTAGCTCCAGGCATCGCCGCCGCTGACAACGGCGGTGCGGTCCGGCGTAAGCCCGGCATGGCGCAGGACGGCGCGGTGGACCGGCACGTCGGCGGACGGCGTCGGGGCCGCTCCGGCTCCGATCCGCAGCAGCGCGTCGATCCGTCCGGGCGCCAGCAGGTCGGCATCGGCGAACGGCAGGTCCGGCGCTTCGGCCAGGGCCGCCAGCGCGCCGGCCAGCAGGTCGGCCGCCGTTTCGGCGAAGGCGTGGGGGAACTGCCCGGCATCGTAGCCGATGCCCAGCCGCAGCGGCCCGCCGCCGGCATCGTCGCTGAAGCTGACGCTGAACGGGATATCGATGTCGTCGAACGACTTGGTGTCGAGCAATTCGATATCGCGGAGGCCGGCTAGCCCCTGGTAGACGTGGAAGTTGACGAAGTTGAAGGACGTCTCGAACAGGACACGGCCGCCGGCGATCTTCCGCAGTTCCGCCATCGGCAGGCGGCGGTTCGGCAGCAGGGCGGCCTCGCTCCGGTGGACCGCGCGGGCAAGGTCCAGCCAGCTCCAGCGGCGCTCCAGCTTCAATCGGAACGGCAGGGTGTTGAGGAACAGGCCAAGTACCCGGGTACTGTCCCGATCGTCCGGCCTGCCGTTGGTCACGAGACCGGTGACGATGTCGCCAGAGCCCGCCAGCAGTCCCAGCACCCGCAGATGGGCCGCCAGCAGCAGCGCCTTCAGCGGCAGCTTGGCGGTGCGGGCGATCTCCTTCAGGCCCGTCTTGACGCCGAGCGGCAGCTCGCGGTCGAGCTTGCCGGGCGGACGCGGCGCGTCGGCCGGCCGTTTCAGGCGCGGCAACGTGATGACCGGCAGGTCCGACAGGGAGGTTTCCCAATAAGCGCGTATACCGGGATCGATAAGGGCCTGACGCTCCAGCGCCACGAAGTCGCGGAACCGTGTCGACGGCGCCGCCGGCAGCTTGCCGACGCCCCGGCCCAGCCGGTGAAGGTAGCGCTGGATCCATTCCGCCTGGAAGGTGGCGACGCTCCAGCCGTCGAGCACGGCATGGTGGAAGCCGACGCTGAGATGGATTTCGTCGTCGGCGATCAGATGGACGTCGATCCGGCCGCAGGGAGCCTTGCTCCAGTCGTAGCCGCGCCGCCGTTCCGCCGCGACGTGCTCCGCCAGCTTCTCCTCCCGCGCTTGGGCCGGCAGCCCGCGCAGGTCGGTGACGGTCAGCGGCGACGCGACCGAGGCATGGACCAGTTGCAGCGGCTGCGACGCCGCCAGGAGGTCGAAGCTGGTGCGCAGCGCGGGATGGATCGCGATGGTCTCGACCAGGGCCGCTTCCAGGGCCGCGACATCGACCGTGACGCGCAGGCGGAACAGGAAGAGGTCCTGGTAGAGCGATTGTTCGGCGTCGAAATCGCCGTGGAACAGCATGCCGGCCTGGAGCCGGGTCAGCGGATAGGCGTCCTCGATCCCGGCGGGAAGCAAGAGGCGGTCCGCGTCGGATATCAGGGCGAAGGGGGCGGGTTCCGGCAGGGCCGCCGCCTTGGCCGCCTGCGGTCCCGTGTCGATCGCGGCCGACAGGCGGCGCACCGTCGGGTTGGTGAAAAGCTGCTGCAGGGTGGCGACGACGTTCTTCTCGCGGGCCAGCGCCACGACGCGGATGCTGCGGATGCTGTCGCCGCCAAGCGTGAAGTAATCGTCGTCGAGGCCGACGCGCTCCACGCCGAGTGCTGTGCCCCAGGCTTCGCACAGGATGCGCTGGGTCTCGGTCTCCGGTGCGGCATAGGCCAGGGCGGAACCGGCGCGGGCATCGTCCGGGTCGGGCAGGGCCGTCCGGTCGATCTTGCCGTTGACCGTCAGCGGGAAGACGTCCATCAGGACGAAGGCTTCCGGCACCATATGGACGGGCAGGCGGTCGCGCAGGAACTCGCGCAGATCGTCCGCGCCGGGCCGGGTCGCGGGAGCGGGCCGTCGTACCGCCAGCCACGCCACCAGCCTGCGCCCGCCGGGTCCTTGCGGGGCGAGCACCAGGGCTTGCGCGATGGCGGGGTGGCGGGCCAGTGCCGCTTCGATCTCGCCGGTCTCGATCCGGAAACCGCGCACCTTCACCTGATGGTCGCTGCGGCCGCAATACTCGATGTCGCCATCGGCCAAGCGCCGGGCCAGATCGCCGGAGCGGTAGAGCCGGACGGTTCCGGTATCGCTCGGGACCTCGACGAAGCGCTCCGCCGTCAGGTCGGGGCGGTTGAGATAGCCGCGCGCGACGCCGGCGCCGCCGACGCAGATCTCGCCGACCCTCCCCGGCGGTACCGGATGGCCGTGCTGGTCCAGGATCTCGATGGTGAGGTCGGGGATCGGGCGGCCGATGACGCTGCGGCCGCCGGCGGCGATGTCGGCGCGCCGGATCGGACGGTATGTCACATGCACCGTCGTTTCGGTGATGCCGTACATGTTGATCAGGTCGGGCGCACGGTCGCCGCGCCGCTCGACCCAGCCGGCCAGCATGGCGGGTTCCAGCGCCTCGCCGCCGAAGACCACCGTGCGGAGCGCCAGATCGGCAAGGGCAGGGCGGGCCGCGTCGGCGGCGATGAGCTGGGCAAAGGCGGAGGGCGTCTGGTTCAGCACCGTGACCCGCTCGCGCTCCAGCAAGGTGAGGAAGGCGTCGGGATCGCGGGAGACGAGCCAGGGGACGACGACCAGCGTGCCGCCGTGAAGCAGTGCTCCCCAGATCTCCCAGACGGAGAAATCGAAGGCGAAGGAGTGGAACAGCGTCCAGACGTCGCGCTCGTCGAACCTGAACCACGGATCCGTCGCCGAGAACAGGCGGAGGACGTTGCGGTTGGTCACCGCGACGCCCTTGGGCGTGCCGGTCGAGCCGGAGGTGTAGATGACGTAGGCGATATCGTCCGGATCGCTCGCAGGAAGGGGGAGGGCGGGCGCCGTCTCTCCGGCTTCGTCATCGATGCGGATGACCATTAGGTTGGCGGGTCCGGCGGGCAGGCGGCCGGCCAGATCCGCCGCCGATATCACCACCCTGGCGCCGCTGTCCTGGACCAGGAACGCCAGCCGTTCCGCCGGATAGGCCGGGTCCAGCGGCAGATAGGCGCCGCCCGCCGCCACGACCGCGAGCATGGCGGCGATCAGGTCGGCGGACCGCTCCAGGCAGATGCCGACGGGCTGGTCCGGCACGACGCTGGCGGCACGCAGGCGACGGGCGAGCGGGGCTGCGCGTCCGGCCAGTTCCGCATAGGTCAGCCTGACATCGCCGTCGACGACGGCGATACGGTCGGGGAACCGCGCGGCAACGGCGGCGAACGCCTCGCGCAGACCGGGGGCCGGCAAGGGCGCCTCGGCAACGGGTGCCGCGAATTTCGCCCTGGGAAGCAGCCCGATCGCGGCAACCGGCTGGGCCGGATCGGCGGCCATGGCGGCCAGGACATGGGACAGGTGGTCGAAGATGCCGGCCGCCGCCGGTTCCGGGATGCGTTCGCGGTCGACCGCCACCTTGAAGGTCAGCGACTCGCCTGGAACGACGATCAGGGTCAGCGGGTAGTGGGTCTTCTCGATCAGGAAGGCGTCGCGGATCGCGATCTCCGGCACGGCCTCGCCCAGCTTGTCGCCCAGCGGGAAGTTCTCGAAGGCGAACAGGCTCTCGAACAGCGGTTCGCCGCGCGGCACCCGCGACCACGACTGGATGTCGGTCAGGCTGCAATGGTCGAAGCGCTGGACGCCGAGCTGACTGTCCTGAACGAGCTTGAGCAGGTCCGTCACAGGCCGCGCCGCGTCGATCCGGACTCGGAGCGGCAGGGAGTTGACGAACAGCCCGACCATCCGCTCGGCGCCGGGCAGGTCGGCCGGGCGGCTGCTGAGCGTGATGCCGAAGGTGACGTCGTCAGTGCCGGCGTAGCGGCTCAGCACGATGCTCCAGGCGGCCTCCACGACGCTTGCCAGGGTGACGCGGGAACGCCGCGCCAGATCGCCGAGCGCCGCCGTCAGCACCGGGTCAAGCCGATGGACGCGCTGGTCGATATCCGTCGCGGGAACCCGGCCGCCCTTGGAGCGCTCGTCGATGCCGAGTGGCGTCGGCGCTTCCAGCCCCGCCAGCTCGGTGCGCCAGAAGGTCTCCGCCGAGGTCCTGTCCTGCCGGCCCAGCCAGGCGACGTAGTCGCCATAGGGGACGGGGGTCGCCAGGGCCGGCAGCGTGCCGTCACGTTCCGAGCGGTAGAGCGCGAACAGTTCGGCCATCAGGATCGGCAGCGACCAGCCATCCAGCAGAAGGTGGTGATGGCTCCAGACCAGTTGCCAGCGCTCGGCGGCAAGGTGGATCAGGGTGACCCGCATCAGCGGCGGACGGTTGAAGGCGAAACCGCGCCGCCGGTCGTCATTCAGGAATCGGTCGAGCCGCGCCGCCTGCCCCGCGTCATCCAGCGCGCTCCAGTCCTCCACCGAGACGTCGAAGGGGACGCGGTCGAAGACCACCTGCACCGGCTCGCGCTGGCCGCGCGTGACGAAGGCCGAACGCAGGATGGCGTGACGGTCGATCAGCTTGCGCCACGCCTCCTGGAAGGCGCCATGGTCGAGCGCGCCGTCCAGCCGGACGCAGAGCTGCTCGAAATAGGCCGCCGAGTCCGGCTCGTAGAGGGCGTGGAACAGCAGGCCCTTCTGCAACGGCGTCAGCGGGTACATATCCGCGACCGCTGGCTTGGTGGCGGGCTTCGCTGCGGACTTGGCCGGAGCCTTGGCGGGCGTGTTGGAAGCGGAGGTGAGGTTCGCGGTCATCCGGTCAGATCATCAAAGCTGTCGGCCAGATCGGCCATGAGGGCGTCGTATTCGTCTTCGGCGAGGTCGATCTTGTCGAACCGCCCGGCTCCGCCGCCGTCCAGCCCACGTCCCCGCTCGATCAGCGCATCGAGCGCGTCGGCGAAGCTCCGGACCAGCGCGTCGGCGGTGGCGTCGAGCAGCAGGCCCCGGCCATAGGCTAGGTCGACTGTCAGCGCTCCCCCCTGGACGCGGGCGTTGAAGGCGAGGGCGTGGCTGCGCGGCTGCCGGGGGTCGCGCTCGGCTCCGGGGGCGGAATCGAGCGGGGCGAAGCCGTCCAGCGTCGCGGCGCCGGCATCGGTCTGGCCCAGGTAGTTGAGCGCCACGGCCGCCGGTGCTGCAGCCTGGAGCCGGTCGGCCAGGGCAGGGTCGGGACGGAGATGGCGGAGGATGCCCCAGCCAAGACCGCTGCCAGGGACGCCGGCCAGCGCCTTTTCGGCCGCGTTGGGGTCGGCAAGGGCAAGCCGGACGGGATAGAGTGCTGTGAACCAGCCGGCAGTGCCGGCCAGATCCATGTCGCTCCAGCCACTGTCGCGTCCGTGGCCTTCCAGATCGACGACCACTTCGCCGTCGCCCATCCAGCCTTGAAGCGTCGATGCCAGCGCCGCCAGCATCGCGCGCGGCATCGGACCGGCGATGCCGTCCAGCAGCGTGCGGGTCCGGGCGACGCTCAGCGCTGTGCGGGCCACCCGTTCGCTGGCGACGGTATCGGGCGCTGTGGCATGCGGTCCGTCGAACGGCAGTGCGGCAGCCGGCGGTTCCACCGTCCTCAGCCAGTGCCCGGACTCGCCCAGGAACTCATGCGCATGGGCGGCGAGGCGCTCGGCCCAGCGGCGGAAGCTGGTCCCGCCCGGACGGGGCGGCGGTGGTGCTCCGCCGGCCTCGGCGCGGTAGAGCGCATGGAGGTCGGCCAGCAGGACCCGCCACGACACGCCGTCAACCGCAAGGTGATGGGCAGTGAGCAGGAGGAGCCGGGGCTTGCCGGGTCCCTGTTCCGCCAGTAGGCCGCCGATCAGCCGGCCGCCCGCCAGATCGAAGCCGGTCTGCACGCGGTCTGCGGCGGCGTCCAGCGCTGGCTTGGGGTCCGCGATGCCGGTCAGGTCGATCCGGTCCAGCACGGGGACTGTGCCAGGACCGTCGTAGAACTGGCGCCAGCCATTCGACGCTTCGGCGAAGCGCAGACGCAGCGTGTCGTGACGGGCATGGAGGGATTGCAGCGCCCGCTCGAAGGCGGCGGAGTCGAAGCCGGCATCGACGGCGAAGGCGAGCGACTGGTTCCAATGGTGCGGCGCCGGAAGCCGCTGGGCGAAGAACCAGTGCTGGATCGGCGTCAGCGGGATTTCCGCCGCCGCCGGTTCCGGTTCGGCGGCCGTCGCGCGCAATGGTTTCGCCAGCGGGGCCAGTGCCGCCACGGTCTGCGCCTCCAGCACCTGCCGGGGCGTCACGTCGAAGCCGGCCGAGCGCGACCGCGCCGCGATCTGGAGGCTGATGATGCTGTCGCCGCCGAGATCGAAGAAGTTGTCGTGCCGGCCGATCTCCCGGCCGTTGAAGACGTCTCGCCAGACCGAGGCGAGGACGGCCTCGACCTCGCCGACCGGCATTTCGGCCGAAGAGGACGCGGCTGCGGCGGGCGAACGTTCCGCCGCCAGGGCGAGCAGAGCCCTGCGGTCGATCTTGCCGTTGGGCGTCAGCGGCCAGCGCTCCAGCGGCAGGATCGCCGACGGAACGGCATGGGCGGGCAGGCGGCCGGCGGCGTGCGTCCGGATCGCGGCGGGATCGGGGGTGGCGCCGGATGACGGGACGACGAAGGCGACCAGCTCGGCCTGACCCGCCGCCGGGCGATGGACGAGCGCCAGTGCCGAGGAAACGCCGGAGGCATCCGCCAGGACGGCTTCGACCTCGCCCAGCTCGATCCGGAAGCCGCGCAGCTTGACCTGATGGTCGCGCCGTCCGAGATAGCGGATCTTGCCGTCGTCGTCCCAGACGCCGAGATCGCCGGTCAGGTACAGCCGCTTGCCCGGCGCGGCGCTGAACGGGTCGGGGCGGAAGCGGTCGGAGGTCAGGTCGGGCAGGTTGCGGTAACCGCGCGCGATGCCGATGCCGCCGATGGCGATCTCGCCCGGCACCCCGGCGGGGACGGGATCGCCCCGGTCGTCCAGCAGGTACAGCGCGCATCCGGCCATGGCGCGGCCCAGGGCGGGTTCGCCATACAGGTCCGTACAGGTTTCCACCGATGCGCAGACCGTCGCCTCGGTCGGCCCATAGGCGTTGACGACGTGGCCGACGCGGCTCCATTGGCGGAGCAGGGCACCGCCGGCGGCCTCTCCCGCGACCACGACGGTCGCCAGATCCGGCAGGTCCGCCGGGTCCAGCGCCGCCAGGACGGAAGGCGGCAGGGTGACGTGGGTGGTCCGCGTGACGGCCAGATGGCGGCCGATATCCAGGGCGTCGCCGCCGTCCGGCGGCAGGCAGAGCGTCGCCCCGGTCGCCAGGGCGTGGAAGATCTCGGCGACCGCCGCGTCGAAACTGGGGGAGGCGAACTGGTAGACCCTGCTGCCGGGACCGACCCTGAAAGCCTCGGCCTGGGCCGCCGCCAGATTGGCGATGCCGGCATGCGGGACCATGACGCCCTTCGGGCGGCCGGTCGTTCCCGATGTGTAGATGATATAGGCCAGCGACAGCGGATCGACGTCGGGCAGCGCGCAATCCGGCGCCTCTGCGTCGGCTGCAACCGTCAGGTCGAGGGCCTTGCGGTCCGGCGCGCGGAACTCCGCCGGCAGATCGCCGTGGGTCAGCACCAGCGCCGCGTTCCCGTCGTCCAGCATGTGCGACAGGCGGTCCGCCGGATAGGCGGGGTCGAGCGGCAGCCAGACGCCGCCGGCCTTCAGGATCGCCAGCAGCGAAACGATCAGGTCGGTGCAGCGCGGCAGCAAGGTCGCAACAACCGTTTCGGGTCCGACGCCGCAGGCAGCCAGCCGGCAAGCCAGCCAATGCGCCAAGCCGTCGAGTTCGACGTAGCTGAGAACGGCGCCGCCGTCGTCCAGGGCCGGCGCGCCGGGATACCGCCGGGCCGTGCGCTCGACCAGCCGGTGCGCCGCGACCGGTTCCGCCGGTACGCATCCTATCGGGTTGGCGGCGGCGATCAGGCGGGAGGTGTCGGCGGCATCCAGGCCCGAGAGGCCGTCCACGGCGCCGTCGGGGCTTTCGACCATCGCCGCGAGCAGCGCGATCCAGCGGTCGAGCAGGGTCGTGGCCTCGGCATGGCCGAAGCGGACGCCGTCGAAGTTCAGCTTGAGCGTCAGGCCGTCGCCGGGGATCACCGCGGCGGTCAGCGGATAGTTGGTCCGCTCGACGAAGCGGATATCGCCGAAGGCGATGCCGCCCGCCTGCCGCTGCAAGGCGGCTGCGACAGGATAGTTCTCGAACACGAACAGGCTGTCGAACGGCGCCTCGTCGGCGGGCAGCCCGGCCCAGCGCCGGATGTCGACCAGGCTGACCGTGTCGTGTTCCTGCAAGGCGGCCAGCCGCTGCTGAACGTCGCGCAGCCAGTCGCCCAAGCCTTGAGCGCGGGGGACGGGCAGGGCACAGGCGAGCGTGTTGATGAACAACCCGACCATGCTTTCCGAACCGGAGAGATCGGCCGAACGGCCCGACACCGTCAGCCCGAACATCGGCACTCGGCCGGAGCCGTGGCGCTCCAGTAGCAGCGCCCAGGCGGCTGCGGCGACGACGTTGAGTGTGACCTGATTGGCGCGGGCCAGCATGCGCAACGCTTCCGACGCCGTCGCGTCCAGCACCCGCTCGACTTCGCCGGGGAGTTCGTCGGCGGCGCCGGCCGGGCGGGACAGGGCCAGCCGCGACGGTCCTTCGACTTGCTTGAGTTCGGCTTGCCAGAAGGCTTGCGACGCGGCGGCGTCGTGCCCGAGCAGCCGGGCGACATGGTCGCGGAAGGGGCGCGGGGCGGCCAGTGCGGGCAACCGGCCCTCGGTGCGGGCGGCATAGGCAGCCAGCAGATCGCCGAACAGGACGGGCAGCGACCAGCCGTCCAGCAGCAGGTGGTGATGGGTCCAGACCCAGCGCCAGACGGTATCGCCGGTGCGGATCAGGGCGTAGCGCATGACCGGTGCGCGGCCGAGGTCGAGACCGAGGCGGCGGTCCGCCGCCAGCAGCGCTTCGAATCGGACGGCCTGTTCGGCGGCCGGGATGCCGCGCCAGTCTTCGCGGCGGACGGGGATCGCGGCGGAGGTCAGGACGACCTGATGCGGCTCCGGCACGTCCTGCCAGACGAACAGGGTGCGCAGTGGCGGATGCCGGTCGATGACGTCCTGCCATGCCAGCAGGAACGGCGCCTCGGCGAGGCTGCCGGCGATCGTGCCGGCGAGTTGTTCGATATAGACGCCGGATTCCGGCTGTTCCACCGTGTGGAACAGCATGCCCAGTTGCAGCGGCGTCAGCGGATAGGCGTCCGCTATCGGGGCCGGCAGGCTTGCCGCGATCCGCGCCAGCGACGCCGCGTCGAGGCGGGCCAGCGGCAGGTCGGACGGCTTCGGCGCTACGATGCCGGCGCCGGCCCTGGCCGCTGCTTCGATCAGTGCCGACTTGAAGCGGGCGCTCCAGCGGGCCACCGTGGCGGCGTCGAGATCGGCGGCATGGAGCCAAGTGACTTCGAGCAGGCCGTCCGCCACGAGGGCGACGATATCCAGCGCGAAGGGGCGGGCGTTCTCGGGTGCCGAGACGGGGACGGCGGGTTCCCGCCGCAGGCGCCAGCCGGAACCGCCGCGCGCATCGCCGATCCTGCCGAGATAGTTGACGCTGACCTCCGGCCAGTCCAGCGGCGACGCCGGCAAGCCTTCGGCCGCGTCGTCCAGGGCGGCAGAGGCGGTCGAGACGGCGCTTGGCGATGCGGCGGTTCCGACGGGCAGCGCCAGGGTCCTGAAGGTCGTGAACCAGCCGACGGTGCGCGACAGGTCCGCGTCGCCGATGTCGCGGCCATGGCTTTCGATCGCAACCGGAAGGACGCCGTCGCCGAGATCGTCGAGTGCGGCGGACAGCGCCGCCAGGATCAGCGCATCGACCGGCACGCGCGACGCCGTCGGCGCCTCTATCGTGATCAGCGCTGTTTCCCCGATGTCGAAGGCGAGCGACAGCCGGCGGGCATTGCCGGTCGTGTCCGGCACGGTCCATTTGCGCGGCAGGCGGCGGCGGGAAGCCGGGACCGGGACTGCCGGGGCGGGGGCTGCCGGAGCGGCCAATGCTGGATGGCTGCGCGCCCAGCTTGCGAAGCCGAAGGCGGTAGCGGGCGTTTCACCGGCAAGCGCCGAGGCCAGATCGTCGAGCAGGATGCGCCACGAGACGCCGTCGACGATCAGGTGATGCACCGCCACGGCCAGAACGCCGGACCCGTTTTCCCCGGCGAACCACGCCGCCCGGCCCAGCGGTCCTTCGGCAAGGTCCCAGCCCTTCTGCAAGGCGACGGCGCCATCGTTCAGGTCCGACAGGCCGTGGATGGACAGCGGCAGGGTTGCCGGTCCGGGCACCAGCCACTGGGTCCAGCCATCGGGGCCGGCGCGGAAACGCAGGCGGAAAGCGTCGTGAACGGCGGCGACGTGGGTGAGCGCATCGGCCAGCGCCGCCGGTTCGACCGGGCCGGCGACGTCGAGCCAGGCCATCTGGTTCCACCATTCCGGCCGTTCCAGGCCGAGGCCGAAGAACCAGTGCTGGACCGGGGTCAGCGGCACCTGACCGGTGGCGGCGCCGTCGATGTCGGGTCCGGCGGTCTCTACAGCGACGGTGGCCAGTTCGCGCAGCGACTGGTGCAGGAAGACCTGACGCGCGGAGAGCGTCAGCCCGTACTTGCGGGCGCGGGAGACGACCTGGAGCGACAGGATGCTGTCGCCGCCGAGCGCGA
>NZ_AVFK01000038.1 GCF_000936425.1 Skermanella aerolata KACC 11604
CACGAACAGCGCGCCGCTGGCCTTGTCCACTTCGTACTTGATCGGCTCGCCGCCTATCGGAATTTCAATGATGACATTGACGTCCCACGGTGCATTCTGACCCACTGGAATCTTCGACATATCCATGAACTGTTCCCTCGGTTCCGATCGGTTACGCCCTTTTTTGACGCGCCATCCCGGCCGAGTCATCGCCATCTGCCGGGCGCACGTCGGAGTTTAGGGTAAAGATTGAAATTGAGCCAGACTTGCCATTAGGCGGATCGGATGCAACTCTGATTTCCAGGGTAACTGGCGTCACCGGGAATAAGTATCTCCGCGGGGGTGGCTACGCTGCTGTTCGTTGCTCGATCCCGCCATTGCTTTGCTCAGCCTTGATGGCGACGTCACGCACAGACGGCCTCTTAAAGGCCGAACAAATACGCGACCGAGGCGACGGCCATAAACAGTGCTACCGCTCCAACCCTGATTAGAAGACCCATTTTAAGAGCGTAGTTATCTACATCTCGGTTTCTCAAGCGATTGGAAGTATATTCAAATGTTGGTTGCTCGATATGTTTGGTGAAAATTGGTTGAGGTTGATAGTCTACTTCGATTGAACCAGTCATTATTCCACTCCTTTGAATACGGGGAGGTGTTGCGCTCCCAAGGTTTATTGGTATCGTTTGTTGGGCTTTGACGGGCCGTCGGTGCTGCTGCGAACAACTTAACCAAGGAAGCCGGGGTCATAGCCACCCTTGTACTTCCCGCGGGATATCTCCCGGTCGTAACCGCCCAGCTCATCAGCAGGGGCGTCGCCGCCGTATCCGTCACGGTCCTTGCCCGTGCGACGGTAGCCATCTCCGCCGGTAAGGAAGCCGGGGTCATAGCCTCCTCTGTACTCCTCACGGGAAATCCCCCGGTCGTAACCGGCCTTTCTCATTCTCTGGTTATCGGTCATCGGATAGAACTCCTCACAAGCCGCTGGCCATGATCATTTGACGGCGCAACGGGGCAAACAAAGTTCGCGTCCCGGTCGCAGGACGAGCTCCCGCAACCAGACGGCAAACAAAAAGGACAAAGCGAAGCGACCCAGCTGCTTCTCAGACGGCCATGCCGTCCTGGCGCGGCTTCCACCCGCCAGCGCCAAAGAAGTCTGTTGCCGGGTCGAACTCGTGCACCCAGAGGTACACCCTATCAGGCGATCGAGCCGTTCCAGGACGGCGGGTCGCTGGCCGGAAACGAATCAAACCCAGCCTCGTCAACACGATCGGGCACACTGACGGGATCAGTTGTTCTGCTGGTCCCGGTGTGTCGTTCGTCACCCTGCGGAACCACGGGCCGGTTTTCCGCGCCTCGCCGGGCGGCGAAGATCGTTCCACCCTCGGCCTGCGCGGGCTTTGGTGACGGCGGGACGTACTTGAACTGCGCGACATAACTCTTCGGCCGGACTCGCGACACCGGCGGCTTATCGGCCTGATAACGCCAGCCGTGCCGTTCGGCGAAACCGATGGCGCTCTGTCGATCGGGAAAGCCCATCCGGACATGCGAGAGCGAGTCCTGGCTGCTGGTCCACCCCATCAACGGCTCCGGTATCAGCGGCGCGGTCGGCTCAAACTCCAGCACCCATACAGGCTTCCGGCGCTGTCCCGAAGACATGACCGATCGGGCCGGTCGAAAGATGCGCGCAGTCGGCACCGCGCCGCCTACCGGCCGCGAGGTCCCCGGCAAAAAAGGTGTCCTGCGGGCGATATTGTCAGTCCTGAGATCCTCAGGATGCGCCATCGTGACCGGACCCTGGCGTTGTCTGCGGCCATCCCAGCGATGGCGCCGATCGGTAGGCAAGTGAATGCTGAGCATAAGTGGAACCTCCTGAAGCTGCAGCAGCGCGAGAAACCGTAGCAGCAACACAAAATTCAAGTCGCAATCAGCTGATCTCGCATCAGCTTTTCTTCATCATCTTCATATCTAATGTCGTTATTAAAGGTTCATTGTTCAAGTTGTGCTTATTCCTAAAGGAAGGAAAACTATGATTTTATTCAGAATAAGTATGAATAACTCCTTTAAAAATGAATTAGAAAAATAGCTTTAGACTTTGCTTGGCAGAAGAGCTATTGCCTTTTATGATGAGCATCCCCTAGCAAATTTCTACAGTGACTGTGAGGATTGCTCCATTTTCCTCGAACCATCCGGACACGATCCAAGGAGACTGAGCTGAGCGGATCGTTGGCCGGATCAGCTTCGCCAGATAGTATAAGGTGTGCCTTCCCAGCGACGGAACAGCAACCCTATGGGCGATGACTTGTTGAGGATGCCAGGGGACTGATCAGCGCCAAGACGCTCTTTTGGGAGGTTCTGAGATGCCTGAGCAAGCCAACCCACCATCAGGAACGGAACGTCCAGTCGATCCCGGCGTACGGGTCGGTCACGTCCACCTGAAGGTCGCCGACCTCGACCGCGCCCTCGGCTTCTACTGCGGCGTGCTCGGCTTCGAACTGACCCAGCGTTACGGTCAGGGCGCGGCGTTTATCGCGGCGGGCGGCTACCACCATCATATCGGTCTCAACACCTGGGAAAGCCTGGGCGGCTCGCCCCCGCCGCCGGGCACGACGGGACTCTACCACCACGCCATCGTGTACCCGACGCGGGCCACTCTCGCCGACGCTCTGTGCCGCGTGATGCGGGCAGGCATCCCGCTCGACGGCGCCTCCGATCATGGTGTCAGCGAAGCGCTCTACCTGAGGGATCCGGACCAGAACGGCGTCGAATTGTACTGGGACCGTCCACCTGAGACATGGCCGCGCACCTCCGGCGGCGAGCTGGCGATGTTCACGCGGAGGCTGGATCTCGACGACCTTCTGAAGGAGGCCGGGGAGAGTCCCAGGCCTGAATTCCAGGAGCCTGGAGAGGTGCACGATCCGTAAAGAGGAGCGCCGGCAACCATCGGAGTGCGCCGGGGGACATCCAGCGAGCAGGAGGTAAGTATCCACATCGCCCTCGTGCCGTTCGGCGATACGTGACGTCACTGATCGCTGAATTTATCGTGGCAGGGTTGGACGGACCGGAAATCATGGCGCCGGGTTAGACAAACCAGAAATCACGGTGCAGCACCGATAGAAGGAGCTGGACGAATGGCTTCACTTGCCGATCGCGTCCAGCTCCAATCCTTCTTCGTCGCTCTGCGCGGAAATTACCGTTCCGGTCCGCGTGGATTGGAACCAAGCAGTGTTCCGCCGCCGTGCAGCACCGACTCACCGATGCTGGCCGGCAGCGGTCTCGGCCGCTCCAACAAGCCGAGCAGCGGCAGGATGATCAGGAAGTGGGCGAAGTACCAGGCCGTCGCCGCCTGGCCGATCGGGATCCAGATCCCTTCCGCCGGTTGGCCGCCGACATAACCCAGCACGAACACGCAGATCACCAGTGCCCAGAAGAACCACTTGAACACCGGCCGGTAGCGCGCGCTGCGCACCTTCGAGGTGTCGAGCCACGGCAGCACTGCCAGCACGGCGATGGCGCCGAACATGCCGAGCACGCCGCCCAGCTTGTTCGGGATCGCGCGCAGGATCGCGTAGAATGGCAAGAAGTACCATTCCGGCACGATATGGGCGGGCGTCACCAGCGGATTGGCCGGGAGGTAGTTGTCGGGATGCCCCAGCACATTGGGCATGAAGAAGACGAACACGGCGAAGAAGAGAAGAAAGAAGCAGGACGCCAGAGTGTCCTTGATCGTGAAGTACGGGTGAAACGGCAGACTGTCCTGCGGGCCCTGCGTGTCGATGCCGACCGGGTTGCTCGAGCCGTGAACGTGAACCGCGGCGAGATGGAGAAACAGCGCCCCGACGATAACAAACGGCAGCAGGTAATGCAGGGCGAAAAACCGGTTCAGCGTCGGGTTGTCAACCGCGAAGCCGCCCCACAGCCACGTCACGATATGATCGCCGATGATCGGAAAGGCGGAGAACAGGTTGGTGATCACCGTCGCCCCCCAGAAGCTCATCTGGCCCCAGGGCAGGACGTAACCCATGAAGGCGGTCGCCATCATGAGAACCAGGATGATCACGCCCAGAAGCCAGGTCACCTCCCGGGGCGACTTGTAGGAGCCGTAGTAGAGCGTCCGGAAGATGTGGATGTAGGTGACGATGAAGAAGAACGAGGCGCCGTTTGCGTGCAGGTAGCGCAGCAGCCAGCCGTAGTTCACGTCCCGCATGATGCGCTCAACGGAATTGAACGCATCTTCGGTGTTGGGGGAGTAATGCATGGCAAGGAATATGCCGGTCAGGATCATCAGCACGAGCGAGATCATCGACTGGGCGCCGAAGCTCCACATGTAGTTGCAGTTCTTCGGCATCGGGTATTCGACATATTCGTGATGCATCATGCTGAAGATCGGCAATCGCTTGTCGATCCAGCGAACCAGTGGATTCTTGAACCGGGTATTTTCCATGGCCGATGTCTCCTCATAAAGGATCCCAGCGTCTTCTGGATGTACTTCCCTGCTCCCTGTGTTTTGCCCCTTGTCAGTCGTGGCTATCCTTCGGCAGGACCGACCGCTCAATGATTATTCCGGTTTCTGGATGTTCCAGATGCCAGCGTAAGAAAACGAGTCGTTCTGAACCAGGCGTCATCATGCCTCTGGCACGTGCCGTGTCCAGCATCTTCTTTATACCATCGGTCAGGTCCGCCAGGCTGGGATTGTCTTCGCTCAGCAACCCGAACCCCACTACTAGCCGGTAATAGTGAGGTGATGGCGGACTCTGGGTCAAACCGGCATACACCGCGTCCAGCTCGAGCGTTATTCCGAGAACATCGATGCGGATGGACTGCTTGCTTCGAGCGCTAGCATATTGGTTTAGCGATGACCAGCCCGGAGACCCTGAATTCTCCCACGGTGAGTCGGCCTGCGGAACCATGAGGTGCAGCCGAGGCTCCAAGGGATGCGCCGTGAGGCGGGGAAGCGTAGACTTAAGATCAACCAGCGCCGCCATATCGGTATGCTCGGTGACCACCACAGCCAGAACAGGCTCGGCGCCGTTCATGACAAGCAGATCTGCGATGACTCCATCGTCGAGATGAACACGTTGGGCCATCGTGTAGCAATTCTCGACGCAGGCCGGGCTGATCAGTCGGCGGACATTCCCTATCAGGCACTCCCGGTGGTTCATGGCCCGCTCTCCTCCCATTCCCCTGTTGTCCGAAACACAACTGAACACTTCCCTGGCCTATTGGAAAGCTGGCATCAGGCTCGCGTTCTCCGTTGCCGGCGCCGTCGCCGTCGCCAGGACTTCCAGTTTGATCATTCTGTCGGGGTCGGCGATCAGAAGATCGGGATCCTGTACTATATGTTAGTCGGGTCTCTTCCACAGGGTGCGCATTCGCTGCATGATAGTCAGGCCACGCTCTCGAGGAGCGTCAGCGGGCGCCTTGCCCTCCTGCGCCCTGATAACCGTACAGCGCCGGGGTGTCAGGACCGCTGCACGCGCGAACAGGCGGTACGATCGGTCCTGATGGACTTGGGCGATTAGCGCGTTGAAATCTTCTGCCATATCGCTCCTCAAGAGCAAGGGGAAGGATAGCCTTGAGTCTAACGGGGCGGAATGAAAATTGCCACTTATGAGGATAGAATTGACCTTCAGTACAGGGAGGGGTCTTTCTGAAAAATAAGATTTTGAACCAGATCAATTGTTTCGTGAGATTTATTGGGCACAAAAAGGGTTTTTGAAAGTTCGCCTAAGCAAGAAAACTATCACACTTAGCAGCGATCTGTTCGAAGTCCGGATTTCAGCCTAGGAAACATTCAGGAGAGCGCATCTGTTGCTTTCAGGAAGTTTTAGGCAAGATTTAGGGAGGAATCATGTTCGATTGGGTCACAAGCTTGGTGGAACAGGGCGGTTATCTTGGCATTGCATTTCTGATGCTTCTGGAGAACGTGTTCCCGCCAATTCCGTCGGAACTCATCATGCCCCTGGCGGGCTTCACCGCTGCCCGCGGCGAACTCAATCTGTTCATGGTGGTGCTGGCGGGCACTGTCGGTTCGGTGGCTGGGGCGGTGCTCTGGTATTACGTGGGCTGCTGGCTCGGCTATGAGCGCCTGAAACGTCTCGCCGCGCGCCATGGCCGCTGGCTAACACTGGGGCCCGCCGAAATTGACGAAGCCGCAGGCTGGTTTCGGCAACATTGCGGGAAGTCAGTGCTCATCGGGCGCCTTATCCCGGCTGTGAGGACGCTGATCTCGGTCCCTGCGGGTATCACCGGGATGGGGCTTGGCAGGTTTCTCGCCTACTCCACCTTGGGCTCGGCGATCTGGACGGGGTTTCTCGCCGGGTGCGGGTACCTGCTTGAGGGGCAGTACGAGAAGGTTTCCGGCTGGGTAAACCCGGTGTCCAACGTCATCTTCGGCGTGATCGTGGTCTGGTACCTTTACCGTGTCATCACTTTCCAGCCTCAGAAAGCACGCTGAGCCACTGTCCCCTGCTGGTGAAATCTGCTGGAACGGATCGTGGCGGTGTCCAGGGCTACGCCTCGTGCGACTTGGCCAATGAGATCCTCTAAGCCAAGCAGGATCGCATCGACCGGATCGAGACCGAGCAGTTCGAGACGATGGGCCGGCAAATCTACCTGCCCACCCGGGTTTAAGGCATTCCCAGTCGAGGACAGTCAGGCATCACGTTCCCTGCAACATCAGGCCGTCGATGTCTGACTGTCCTCGATCTTTCACTATCAGGCTGGCGCCACATCGGCTGCATTCGTTGAAATCGCACCTGTCCTATGCTACAATCCTCAAGGAACTCTAGGATTACGAGGATCTCATGGCGACTAGGACGGCAGGCAAATCGATTTCGGCCTGGGTTGACGGCGATGTGGCGGCGACTGTTGAGAGAGCCGCTGCCCTTGAGGGTCATACACCGGCTCAGTTCGTTGCCGCAGCCACGAAATTCTACCTGGCTCTGCCCGAGCAGGCTCACGCCGCCTGGAGAAAGGCTCAGGTGATGGGGACGCCGGAAGAGGTCAACGCCGCACTGCGCGAAGTCACGCGTGCGCTCCTCAATGCGCAGATCAACATTGCTGCGGCGCGCGGTCGCGAGGAGGCCGAGCGGGCGGCGGCCGTCAGCGGCCTGGACCTTGAGAACATCGACTTCGTCCAGGTCGTGCAAGATGTCCGGAAAAAGCGGTCCTCGAATGGCTGATGACGTCCTGCGTCTGTGCCTCGACACCCACCTGCTGGTCGTGCTCAAGTTCAACAAGAGATCGACACCGAGAAGTCAGTCCATTGGGCCGGACAGTCACTACGAGACCTCGAGCTATTTTCTGATGTTTTGCATCGAGAATGGCGGCAACGAGACTGCCGCCATTCAGATGGTGGTGTCGTTGGGCATGCTGGATGACATGGCGGACTCGCTCGAAAGCCTGGGGTTCAGGAAGGAATCCGCCATGGCCATCGCCGACGGGATGGCAGGCATGGCCCAGAGCGGACCGAAATTGGAGGAGGTCCATCTCGTGCTCGGCGGCACCGGACTCATGGCCTTGGGTCACAGCCAGCAGACCGCGCTTGAAACGGCACTGGCCGGCCGTGCCCATGTTCTGGCCACAAACGCCGTGAGCAGCTACGTGACCGACCAGACCCACGCCGAGGTTCTTGAGCGGTCCGAGCGCAGGGGCGTTGATCTCGCGGAGGTCGCCATTTACAGCTCGGCCGACAGGAGCGTCGTGATCGCCTTGCCGCACAAGGTCGCAAGATGGCTCAAGGACGGCATATTTCCGGATGCCGAGACGATCCGGGCGTTGTATCCGGGCTCGCCGCAGATGAAGCCGTGATGCCTGGTAAAAACCGGATTTTCCTAATTATCGTGAGGTATAGCTTTAATACTGGGAAGGCATAGGATCCTGAGTACGAAACTCTTTGTATGCCTGTCAAAGAAAGACTATGCCATTTTCCACAACGCGGATCCCGCCAGGGCCGGCCAGCAGCGCCGCAGCCTGACTGCTTTTTCCAACCAGCCCCTCTACTTCGTCCGGCGGCGTCAGGTACAGGGAAGTCGATAATGCATCAGCCGTGGTCGCATTTGGTGCCACGACGGTGACGCTGGAGTAGAGCGCCCTTCCCTCTCCTTTTCGGGGATCGAGAATGTTGAGGTTGGCACCTGCCGCCGATGTGGCAACCGCCCAGTCGATGACATCTAATTCCTGCAGCACATGGTCAGGCCTGACAGGATCGCGGACACCGATGCGCCACGGCCGGCCGTCCGGTTTGGGACCCAGAGCCCTCATCTCGCCAAGGTCCAGCAGGACGTGCTCGATGCCCCTGGCGCGGAGAAGTTCGGCCACCCGGTCGGTCACATAGCCCTGGGCGATGCCGTTCAACGTGACCGCCATGCCCGGCTGGGCGAAGCGGATCCGTCGGACCCCAATATCGATCCGCTGATAATCGATCAATGCCAGTGCCGCCTGAAGCTCTTCCTGCGGTGGCACAGTCCGTGCCGCCCTGTGCGCCGCCAGCAATCGCCACAGCGGCTGAACCGTCACGTCAAAGTGTCCGTCGCTGAAGTCGCCGAAGCGCACCGCCTCGCTCAGCAGGCGGCGCATGTCCAGACTGGGATATTCGAGAACGCCGCCGCGGTTCAGCCGGCACAGGGCTGAGTCTGGACGAAACAGACTGAACTCGGCTTCTAGGCGGGCGATCTCGGCAAGACAGGCCTGGATGATTGACCGGGCCTCTCCTCGATCGGGATGGAAAAGGGTGATGTTCGCCACTGCTCCCAGGGCGGTGCCTGTCCACTCGTGACGCAAACTGCCAGCGTCTGAACCGCTGGCGTCGGTTTGCGGCACAAGCAAACAGCCGGCTGCGGCGCCGAGCAGTTGAAGGAAGCGCCGGCGCGGGATGGCGTTGCTTCGGGCCGATCCGGGAATCAGGGTCATGGCTTGACCTCCGCAGCATCCTGGGCCGCCTTCGCGGGATCGCCGCCGGAAGCGACCCCGCGTGTCGCCCCGGCGCCTGCCCTGCCCTCGCGCCTCTTGCGTCGGATGATCATGGGTGGGCAGGTATGGGTATCGTAGTAGAGGGTCTGGCACTTCAGGCAGTGGATGCATTCGTTGGGATTGATCTCGCCGGTCGGATGAATCGCCTGCACCGGACAGCGCTGCTCGCAGATCCGGCATTCCCGGCCGCACTGGGGATGCCGCTTCAGCCACCGGAACATGCGAAGCTGGGCTGGGATCGCCAGAGCGGCGCCGAGAGCACAGAGATAGCGGCAGTAGAAGCGCTCGATGAACAGGCCGGCGGTCAGAAGGACCACGGGATAAGCCACCCAGGCCCAGTCGCGCATGAACCGCAGCGTGATCGCCGTTTTGAACGGTTCAACCTCGGCATAGACGGCGGCACGCTCCATCGACGTGAGCGATACCGCAAACAGCGCGATGAACAGGATATATTTTATCGGCCAGAGCCGCTCGTGCAGCCCGAAAGGAACCCGGATCTGCGGTACCCGCAGCGCCTGGGCCAACCGGTTGGTCAGTTCCTGTAGCGCCCCGAAAGGGCACAGCCAGCCGCAGAACACGCCGCGCGCCCAGAACAACAGCGCCACTGCGACAAAGCTCCACAGGATGAACAGCAGCGGATCGAGCAGGAAGAATGTCCAGTCGAACTCCGTGCGAAGCGCATTGGTGAAGGTCAGGACATTGATCACCGAGAGCTGGGCATGGGCGTACCAGCCGATCCAGAACAGGGTGATCGTGAGCATCACGACGCGCAGGCGGTTCCACAGCAGCGGGCGCTTGGCGAGCACGTCCTGGAATACCAGGATCCCAGTCAGGGCAACAAGGATCGTGGCCAGGATCCCGATGTCGGCGCGCCGGCTCCACCAGACCTCGCGCCAATCGACGCTGACCAGGTCGGCCTGTGCCACTGCCGGCGCTGCGGCTGAACGGTAGCGTGCCGGCAGATCGTACGGAAGACTGAAGACCTCTGAGACGGTTCCGCGCTCAGGAGAGGTCCGGGTCACCAGCAGATCGAGGCGCCAGGGAGCTGCGGGATCGAAACCGCTGTCCTCAGGCATCACGAACAGGGCCGTTTCGCGGAACTCCGGAGCCCCCTGCATCGGCATTTTCTCGATCGCCCGCTGCTGGCCTGAAGTCAGCGCGAAAGTCCTGCTGCCCTGGACGATCTGCACCCGCTCGAATACGCCGCTCCGCCGGTACTCGGTTCCCTTGAAGGAATAGAGACCGGCAGCGCCGACGAAGATCAGGGAACTGCCGGCGCCAAGATTGGTGATCAGGTCGGCGTAAGCACGGTCACCAAGGAGATTGCGGCCGATGCGAGCCGGCGATGCCAGCCCGGCATGGAGCGTGATGAAGTTGCTGTCCGCCGGAGCGTCCAAGCCCGGCAGGTTCTCCGCCCCCTGACGGCGGAAGGCCTCACGCACCGTACCGGTGGTGAGCGTCAGTGCGGCAATCGAGCCGTCGGCGCGCAGGTCGGCCCAGCTTGCTGGCTGGAACTCATCCCGAAGCACCGCCGCGGAACCGGGCGTGCGGTTCCCAAGCAGTCCGAGCGCGTCCGCCACGATCCGGCTCGTTCCGACGATCAGGCTGTTCAGCGTCAGGGACGTCACCGTGGCGCCGCTGATGCCATCGACCGCCCGGGAGACGCTGTCCGTTCCCGAGACGGAGCGGAGCTTGACCGGTTCCCGGATGTCCGCATTGCGGTACTGCGCCACGAAGGTTCGGAGGTGCTCATCGGTGATCCCGAGGATCAGGATCGGCTCATGATGCTCGACCAGATGGGCCCCGACGATCCGCCCTTGCAGATTGAGCCCGATCGCGACATTCATCGGCTTGGCCGAGTAGCCGGCGCTGTCCATGATGTCAGCGCTGAAGAAGGCATAACCCGCTATCGAGCCATTCCGGTAGGCCGGATAGACAGGTATCTGCGGCATCCTTTCACCAAAACCGTCCGCATCTGCAAACGCGAGCGCCAGTTCGCTCAACCGGGGCTCGGCCGCTTTTGCCACAGGACAGGCAAGAACAATCCCCACAAGCAAAAGAAGCAGCGGGAGCGCGGACTGCAGCAGGATCCTCCGCGCAGTCATGGAGATCTGGAGCAAAACAGTGCTAACTTTTATATTCATTTGCAGCAGCCTGTGATTGGCCGAAAGCATGCTCCGAATTTGCGGAGAAATTGATTTATTCTGTTTCTTGCCTCAAAAAGCATTCTGGATGTTTTTTCGATCCCATACCTTGCTCCCCAGCAAGTTTTCTCTCGAAAATTCGTGCTCTACTCAGCCGGCTCGAACCTTATCGGGAGGATAGAGGATGCAGACGATGGTCAGGCAGCTTATGGCTGGAGTGGCGATCACTGCGCTCGTTGCACTCGGCCCATCCAGCCTCATGGCGCAACAGCAGCAGGACCGGCAGAATTCGGTCGATGAGCCGGTAAAAGGCTCGAACACGGCAGAGAAGTCGAAGCCCGAGGATGTCCACAGAACCCAGCCGGGTGACCAGTACCAGCCGGAACACAACATCCTGTCGGACATCCCCACCGAGCAGCCGGGGGCGAAGCCCGGCGTGCCGCAGCTCAGCCAGGCGGAATTCGAAAAAGCCAAGAAAATCTACTTCGAGCGGTGCGCCGGGTGCCACGGCGTGCTGCGCGGCGGCGCCACCGGCAAGGCGCTGACACCTGATCTGACACGCGAACTCGGTTTCGATTACCTGCGCGATTTCATCACTTACGGTTCCCCGGGCGGCATGCCGAACTGGGGCACCTCGGGAGATCTGCCGAAGGAAGACGTCGAGCTGATGGCGAAGTATCTGCTCAACGATCCCCCGACGCCGCCCGAGTTCGGCATGAAGGAGATGCGGGAGACCTGGAAGGTCATCATTCCGCCGGAACAGCGGCCGACCCGCAAGATGAACGACATCAACGTCGAGAACCTGTTCTCGGTGACGCTGCGCGACACCGGCGAGATCGCCCTGATCGATGGCGGATCCTACAAGATCGTCAGTGTTCTGCCGACCGGCTACGCCGTGCATATCTCGCGCATTTCGGCCTCGGGCCGGTATCTTTTCGTGATCGGCCGCGACGGCAAAATCAACCTGATCGACCTGTGGATGGAGAAGCCGGACACGGTTGCCGAAGTCAAGATCGGTCTTGAAGCACGCTCGGTCGAAACGTCCAAGTTCAAGGGCTTCGAGGACAAGTACGCGATTGCCGGCGCCTACTGGCCGCCGCAGTTCGTGATCATGAACGGCGACACGCTCGAGCCAATGAAGATCACCTCGACCCGGGGCATGATCGTCGATACCCAGGACTACCATCCCGAGCCGCGCGTCGCCGCGATCGTGGCGTCCCATTTCAGCCCAACTTTCATCGTCAACGTCAAGGAGACCGGCAAGATCATGGTCGTCAACTACGACGACCTGACCAACCTCAAGATCACCAACATCGAGGCCGAACGCTTCCTTCACGACGGCGGCTTCGACCGCACCGGCCGGTACTTCATGGTTGCCGCCAACGCCCGCAACAAAGTGGGCGTGGTGGACACCAAGGAGAACAAACTGATGGCCCTGGTCGAGACCAGCACAACGCCGCATCCCGGCCGCGGCGCCAACTTCATCCATCCCAAGTTCGGTCCGGTGTGGTCAACCAGTCATCTCGGCAGCGAAGCAATCAGCCTGATCGGCACCGATCCGGAAAAGCACCCTGACCAGGCCTGGAAAGTGGTGCAGGAGCTGGAGGGTCAGGGCGGCGGCTCGCTGTTCATCAAGACCCATCCCAATTCCAAGAACCTGTGGGTTGACACGCCTCTCAATCCTGAAGCCGAGATCGCCGCCAGCGTGGCGGTGTTTGACATCGACAACCTGGACAAAGGATACGAGGTCCTGCCTATCGGCGAGTGGTCCGGCATCACCGAGGGGACGCGCCGCGTCGTGCAGCCGGAGTACAACAAGGATGGGACCGAGGTCTGGTTCTCGGTGTGGAACGCCAAGGACCAGCAGTCGGCCATCGTCATCGTCGATGACAAGACCCGCAAGCTGAAGCACGTCATCAAGGACCCGAAGCTGGTCACCCCGACCGGCAAGTTCAATGTCTACAACACCCAGAAGGACGTCTACTGACCTGACCTTTGTGCGGCGGGCCGTATGGTCCGCCGAATGCCTTGACCAAAGGTGAGCCGTGGGCAAATTCCGGTTTTTCCGATTTTCGCATCCTCGACCAGCCCTCTTTCTGATCGTGTCCTTGGTGTTTTTGGCGTGCGGTGCTTCGTTCGGCGCCGAGCCCCCGACGCCTGTCCGGCAGACCGAGCTGATGACGCTTCTCAAGCATGACTGCGGCTCCTGTCATGGCCTGACCATGAAAGGTGGCTTGGGTCCGCCGCTGCTGCCCGACACCCTGACGGGCAAGGACGACCAGGAACTGGCCAGGATCATCCTCGACGGTGTGCCGGGAAAACCGATGCCGCCATGGCGCTTCGAGTTGCAGCCGGAAGAGGCACGATGGCTGGTTGACCGACTGCGTGAGGGATTGAAATGAATTATCTTGGCGTTCTCATGGGAGCGATCCTCCTGACCGCACCAGTCTACGCCGCGTCCGCGGATCAGCGCGGAACCGGGGATCTCGGCATCGTCGTGGAACGTGCCGCCGGGCGTATTCAGATCTTCGATTCGAGCCAACGGACAAAACTCGCCAGCGTTTCCGAGCTTGGTGACCTCAGTCATGCCTCGGCGGTATTCTCGCGCGATGCGCGGTATGCCTATGTCTTCGGACGCGATGGCGGCCTTAGTAAGGTTGACCTGCTGACCGGAAATCTGGAGAAGCGCGTCGCTCAGGCTGGCAACAGCATCGGCGGTGCGATATCCCAGGATGGCAAGCTGGTTGCCGTTTCGAACTATGAGCCGGGCGGTGTGCGGGTCTTCGATGCCGGAACGCTGGAACCGCTGGCCGACATCCCAACCGGGTCCAAGGTAGTCGGCCTGGTTGATGCTCCGGACCAGCGCTTCGTCTTCAGCCTGTACGATCTGGGAGAGATCTGGCTGGTGGACATGAGCGTTCCAGCTGCTCCCAAAATTACGAAATACCCAAATATTGGGCAGAATCCCTATGACGCCTTGATCACACCGGATGGCCGCTACTACGTGGCGGGTTTGTTCGGTGAGGACGGGATGGCGCTGCTCGATCTTTGGCATCCCGATAAGGGCGTGCGGCGGATTCTCGACGGGTACGGCCGCGGCGAGGAGCCCCTGCCCGTCTACAAGATGCCGCACCTTGAGGGTGTCGCGATCGCGGGGAAAAACGCTTTCCTCCCCGCCGTCGGCCGGCACGAGATCCTGGTCGTTGACATGGACAATGATTGGCAGGAGGTCGGCCGAATCCCGGTTCATGGTCAGGCGGTTTTCGCCGTAGCCCGGCCCGACGGCCGCCAGATCTGGGTCAATTTCGCCCATCCCGCCAACGACACGGTCCAGGTCATAGACGCGGCCACCCTGAAGGTGGTGCACAGCATCCAACCCGGACCGGCGGTGCTTCACCTGGAATTCACCCCGCGCGGCGAGCAGGTCTGGATATCGGTGCGCGACGCCGACCGGGTCGATGTTTACGACACTCGCAGCATGGCACTGCTCGGCTCGCTGCCGGCCGACAAGCCCAGCGGCATCTTCATGACCGCGCGCGCTCACCGGATCGGGTACTGAATCATGGAACTGAAAAATATCTGCGACGTGCCGTTACGGCCCATCGAACGTCAGCTGCTGAACGCATTCCAGCGTGACCTGCCCCTGGTGCCGCGGCCCTATCAGGCCATGGCTGACGCCTCAGGGTGCAGCGAGTCTGAGGTTCTGGAGGCGCTCAATCGGCTGCATGAAACTGGAGTGTTGAGCCGTGTCGGCTTCATTGTCCGCCCCAACACGGCCGGTGCCAGCACCCTCGCCGCCATGGCCATTCCGGAGAACGAATTGGAGGCGGTAGCGGCCAGGGTCAGTGCCCGTCCCGAAGTCAACCACAACTACGAGCGAGAACACCGGCTGAACCTGTGGTTCGTCGTCGCGGCGGAGAATGCGAAGACGCGGCAGACAACCTTGCGGGAGATCGAGCGGGAAACCGGATACGCAGTGCTGGATCTCCCCTTGGAAGCCGCCTACCACATCGATCTTGGATTTCCGCTGGCCTCCGATGAGGAGTTGTTCCAAGACAGATGCAAAACTCCGGATCCGAAAGCCAGACTGACAATCCGCGTGACGGGGCAGGATCGTCATGTTCTCTCGGCCGTGCAGGACGGGCTGTCCCTGACGCTTTGCCCCTTTGCAGAGCCGGCGGCCCGGCTTGGTGTCACGGAGAGCGAATTGCTCAGAGAGCTTCGCTGGCTCGTGACCTGCGGCGTGATCAAGCGATGCGGCCTCATCGTCCGTCACCACGAACTGGGATACCGGTCCAATGCCATGGTGGTCTGGAACGTTCCCGACCACTCGGTTGATCAGGTCGGCGCCCGGCTGGCTACCCTGCCCTTCGTCACCCTGTGCTACCGGCGGCCACGCCGCCTGCCGGACTGGCCCTTCAATCTGTTCTGCATGATCCATGGCCGTGACCGGAACACCGTCCTGGAACAGGTGGGTGCCATCCGCGCCCTGCCCGGTCTTGCCGACATCCAGCACGCCGTGCTGTTCAGCCGTCGCCGCTTCAAGCAGCGCGGCGCCACACTTTGCCGGACCCGGGAGGCGGCCTGATGGACGATCTCGACCGCCGCATCATCAACACCCTGCAGGGTGGCTTTCCGGTTTCCGAGCGCCCATTCCTCGATGTGGCCCGGACACTCGACATCGGGGAGCGGGACCTGATCGACCGCATCGAGAACTTGCTGGAGACGGGCGTGCTGTCCCGTTTCGGGCCGATGTACCATGCCGAACGGCTCGGCGGCGGTCTGACGCTGGCGGCGCTGTCTGCACCGGCAGCGCGCTTCGAAGAGGTTGCTGCCCTGGTCAATGCCCATGCGGAAGTGGCGCACAATTACAAGCGCGATCACGATCTCAACATGTGGTTCGTGCTTGCTACGGAGCGGCCCAGCGACATCGAGCGCGTGCTCGCCGAAATATCTTCCGAAACCAGCTTGGTGGTCCACGACATGCGCAAGCTCGAGGAGTTCTTCGTCGGCCTGAGGTTCGAGGCATGAGCGAGGATACACCCATCGATGCCATGGATCGCCGACTCATCCAGGCGACCCAGGCAGGCCTGCAGCTGGTCCAACGGCCTTACCATCAGCTCGCCAGTGAACTCGGTATTCCGGCCGAGGAGGTCATGCACCGGCTGAGGAGGATGCTCGAGACCGGGATCATCAGACGGATCGGTGTCGTGCCGAACCACTACACCCTGGGCTACCGCGCCAACGGCATGTCGGTCTGGGATGTGCCGGACGAGGATATCAGCGCGATCGGCCGCCGGGTCGGCGCCCTGGATTTCGTCAGCCACGCCTACCACCGACCCCGTCATCTGCCGATGTGGCCCTACAACCTGTTTGCCATGGTTCATGGCCGCACACGGGCCGAAGTCGAGGATAAGGTGGCGGCGATCGCCGACCTGATCGGCTCCGCCGACCGCGGTCACAGCATTCTCTACAGCACGCGCATCCTCAAGAAAACCGGATTGCGGATCGTCGGATAGGAGATCTCCCCATGCTGCGAATCACCCAGTGCATGCACGAACTGCTTGACCCGACGCCGGTTCGCCCGAAGCGGAACCCGCCCGGCCCGGTCGTGATCTGGAATATGATCCGGCGCTGCAACCTGCGCTGCAAGCACTGCTACTCGATCTCGACGGACGTCGATTTTCCGGGCGAGTTGAGTACCGCCGAGGTCTTCGAGGTCATGGACGACCTCAAGCGCTTCCGGGTGCCGGTGCTGATCCTGTCCGGCGGCGAACCCCTGCTGCGCCCCGATATCTTCGAGGTTTCGCGCCGCGCAAAGTCGATGGGCTTCTATGTCGGCCTGTCCACCAACGGCACGCCGATCGACGGGACCAACATCGCGTCGATAGCGGAAGTCGGCTACGACTATGTCGGCATCAGCCTCGACGGGATCGGGCCGACGCACGACCGCTTCCGTCGGCGCGACGGCGCGTTCGACGCCTCGCTGCGCGGCATCCGGCTGTGCCTCGAGAGCGGAATCAAGGTTGGCCTGCGCTTCACCCTGACCCAGGACAACTTCCATGAACTACCCGCCGTGCTCGATCTCATGGACCGGGAGGGTGCCGATAAGTTCTACCTGTCGCACCTGAACTATGCCGGCCGCGGCAACAAGCATCGCGCGGATGACGCTCATTTCGGGATGACCCGGGCGGCCATGGACCTGCTGTTCGAGAGAGCCTGGAAGAGCGCCGAACGCGGTGACGGCAAGGAGTTCGTCACGGGCAACAACGAAGCCGACGGCGTTTATCTCCTGATGTGGGCGGCCGATCGCTTTCCCGATCGGGTCGATCACCTCCGTGCCAAGCTGGTACAGTGGGGCGGCAACTCGTCCGGCGTCAATGTCGCCAACATCGACAATCTGGGCAATGTCCATCCCGATACCTTCTGGTGGCACTACAATCTCGGCAATGTCCGCGACCGCCCGTTCTCGGAGATCTGGCCGGATGTGTCCGACCCGATCATGGCAGGGCTGAAGGCATTTCCGCGCACGATCGGGGGGCGCTGCGCTTCCTGTATTCACTTCGAC
This sequence comes from Skermanella aerolata KACC 11604, assembly GCF_000936425.1. Taxonomy (GTDB): domain Bacteria; phylum Pseudomonadota; class Alphaproteobacteria; order Azospirillales; family Azospirillaceae; genus Skermanella; species Skermanella aerolata. Next base: position 17,662 of record NZ_AVFK01000038.1, read on the forward strand.
ATCTGCGGCGGCAACACCCGGGTCAGGGCCTTGCAGCTCACCGGCAACGCCTGGGCCGAGGATCCCGGATGCTATCTGACCGATGGGGAAATCGGTGTCACGGACAGCCAACCCCGCGTGCAGCTGACACCTTACCGGAGCAGGAAGTCCCATGAAGTCGCGGCGAATTAGCCTGTGCGCCATCGCGGCGTTTCTGATTGGAACCAGCGGACCGCTCCTCGCCGCCGAACAAATCCCTGATCCTGCCGTACAGGATAAACGGAGCAGCAATGGCGCGGCCGCTCTCTACCTGGAGCACTGCTCCTCGTGCCACGGGGTCGCCCGCCTTGGTGGCCAGGGACCTGCCCTCCTGCCGGAAAGTCTCGGCCGGCTTGGCAAGAAGGTGGCGGAAGAGGTGATCGCTCATGGTCGGGCCGCTACGCAGATGCCAGGCTTTGCGGATCGCCTCAGTACGGAACAGATCACCGCCCTGGCGGAACTGGTCTACACACCGTTGCCGTCCACCCCCAACTGGACCATGGCCGACATCGAGGCATCGCGCATCTTCAATGAAGGCGGGGCGGCCTTGCCGCACAAGCCGGTCTTCTCTGCGGACCCTCTGAACCTGTTCGTCGTCGTGGAAAGCGGCGACCACCATGTCACCATCCTCGACGGCGACCGGTTCGAGCCGATCCACCGTTTTCCCAGCCGCTACGCTCTGCACGGCGGACCTAAATTCTCAGGCGATGGCCGTTACGTCTTCTTCGGATCGCGCGACGGCTGGATCACCAAGTACGACCTCTACAACCTGACGACAGTCGCTGAAGCGCGCGCCGGCATCAACCTGCGCAACATCGCGCTGTCAAGCGACGGCCGCTACGTCGCCGCGGCCAATTACCTGCCGCACAGCCTGGTCATCCTGGATGCCGCCGACCTGAAGCCGCTGAAGGTGATTCCGACCACCGACCGTGCGGGCAAGAAAAGCTCGCGCGTCAGCGCCGTCTACGATGCCCGCCCACGCGGCAGCTTCATTGTCGCTCTCAAGGACATCCCGGAGCTCTGGGAGGTTTCTTATCGGGACGATGCCAAGCCAATCTACCGCGGCCTCGTTCACAGCTACGAGACCGGCATGATCGAGGGAGTGGCCGAGCCCGGCAAGTTCGGCGCCCGCCGCATTGCCCTTGACCAACCGCTCGACGACTTCTTCTTCGACCCGGACTACCGCCATCTGCTGGGATCCGGACGCGATGCCGGCAAGGCAGTTGTCGTTCACCTAGATGTCGGCCGCCCAATCGCGACGATCGATATTCCAGGATTGCCGCACCTCGGCTCCGGTATCACCTGGACCTGGCAGGGCCGTCCCGTCATGGCGACGCCCAACCTGAAGGAAGGGTCTCTCAGCATTATCGACATGCAGGACTGGAGCGTCATCAAGCGGATAGAAACAGCAGGCCCCGGATTCTTCCTGCGCAGCCACGAGAACACGCCCTATGCCTGGGCCGACGTGTTCTTCGGCCCGAACAAGGATGTCATGCATGTCATCGACAAGAACACGCTGGAGATAGTGGCGACACTCAGGCCTGAACCCGGGAAGACGTTCGCCCATGCCGAGTTCACCCGCGACGGCCGCTTCGTCCTGGTCAGCCTGTGGGAGCAGGACGGCGCCGTGATCGTCTACGACGCCGCGACGTTCAAGGAGGTCAAGCGCCTGCCCATGGTCAAGCCTTCCGGAAAGTACAACGTCTTCAACAAGATCAACCTGTCGGATGGAACCAGTCACTGAAGTCGGGAGTCGGGATAATCGGTGTGCGGTTTTGGACGCGATTTAAGATCCCCGGCTCTTTCAGCAATGGCAGTGAGCGCGTGTATCTGCCGGACAACGATCCGGCGGCTGCTCGCATCGACGATGCCCCTGGCTTCCCACTCGTTGAGGACCCGGCTGACCGTGAACATCGACGTTCCAGCCAGTTCAGCCATGTCCTGGCGCAGCAGCGGCACCTCGATTTCAATATGATGACCGACGCGGCGACCCGCATACTGCACAAGCCGTAGCACCGCGTGCGCGATGCGGCGCTCGACCGATTGGTGAACGACTTCCCGCAGGCGGTGCTGGGCATCCTGGTAGCGCGTAGCTACGATGCCAAGTGCGTTGAGGCCGATAAGCGGATACGCCAGCATCAGCTCCTTGATCGTCTTTGCCGACCATTGCAGGTCCGTGCAGTCGGTGATCGCGAAGGCATCGGCCGGATATCCCGTGCGCAGGAACACCGCCGCGATGCCGTACATTTCCCCCGGCCCTACGAGATGGATCAGCACCTGTTCGCCATCGGGTCCGGACTGAACGATCTTGGTCCGACCCTCGATCAGAAGATGGCAGCTTTTGGCGGGCGCTCCCTGACTGAAGATCCGTGTTCTCTTCTTTATCCGCCGGATCTGCCCGGCGTTGAAGATCGTCTCAAGCGCAGCCGGGTCCAGACCCTGGAGCAGTTCCGCGTCTCTAAGGATCGAGGGGTCAACCATTTTTTCCTCTTCAAGGAAGCGGCGGGAGCATTATTGATTTTTCCGGCCCCGCCGATCAGAAATTCGTAAAAGCCGCATGGCATGGTGCAGTCATGATGTCCCTGGAGTGGCCTCCATTCGCCCATCGCGCAGCGTCTCACCGCATCGGTTCAGGCGCTAGGAAGACGCTGTCGTAGACCGCCGTCTCGCCACCTGCGCCCTCCACCAGGCTGAAGGCGATGCCGGTGGAAGCGGCTCTCAGTACTTCGCGCGGAGCCTTGACGGTGACGCGGACGGTGGCGATGGAGTCGGAGCGGACCTCGATATCGACCGGTCCTTCCTGCTGATCATGCCCGACTACCTGAACGACCGCTTCCGGAACACCGGTGACGCTCAAGGCATAGCTGCGGGTGCTGCGGGTCATGTTGCTGATCTTGACCGTGTAGCCATTGCGGATCGCGCCGTCGGAAAGCTCGACAAAGAGCGGCGCGCGGTCGCGCTCGATCGAGATGTCGAGCCGGGGCCGGAGCAGCAGCGTGCCTGACATGATTGCGGTGATAACCAGCAGGATCAGGGCATAGACGACCGTCCGCGGACGGATGGCGGTCCAGTGCGTGGGCCGACCCTCGGCGCGCGCCGCCGAGTTGGAGAGCGTGTCGTAGGAGATCAGCCCGCGCGGCCGCCCAACCGTGTCCATGATCGGGGCGCAGGCGTCCACGCACAGGCCGCAATTGATGCAGTCGCCGTTCCAGCCCTCACGGATGTCGATCCCCATGGGGCAGACCTGGACGCACTGCGAACAGTCGATGCAGTCGCCAAGGCCCTTGACGGTCCGCTCGTCCCAGCTCTCGGACTTGCGCCTGGCCCCGCGCCGGTCGCCGCGCCATGCCTGGTAGGTCACAACCAGGCTGTGGTCGTCGAGCATGGCCGACTGGATGCGCGGCCAGGGGCACATGTAGGCGCAGACCTGCTCACGCGCCCAGCCGGCCAGCAGATATGTCGTTGCGGTGAACAGGCCGACGAAGGTCAGCACCGTGGCCGATACATCGAGATTGAGCGCGTCTGAGAGGAGTGTCGGTGCATCCGTGAAGTACATGACCCAGGCGCCGCCGGTCACGAGGCTGATCAGAACCCAGGCGGTATGCTTGGCAGTCCGGCGGGCCAGTTTACCAAAGGTCCAGGGCGCCCTGTCGAGGCGGATCCGTTCAGCCCGGTCGCCTTCGATCAGTCGTTCGACCCAGATAAAGAGGTCGGTCCAGACCGTTTGCGGGCAGGCATACCCGCACCACACACGCCCGGCCAGTGATGTCGCAAGAAATAGACCGATCGCGGCCATGATCAGCAATCCGGTCAGGTAGTAGACTTCCTGCGGCCAGATTTCGATCATAAAGAAGAACAGCCTGCCCTGCTCGGCATCGACCAGGATGGCCTGATCCGGCGCCCCGGCCCCGCGGTCCCACCGGAGCCACGGCGCCACGTAGTAGAAGGCCAGGAGTAACCACAGCATCTGCCACTTGAGCCGCCGGTAAAAACCGGAAACGGATTTCGGGAATATCTTGGCTCGGTTGGCATAGAGCTGGGGCCCGGCCTTGGGCGGCGCTGATCCGTCCGGCATATCACCAGCCTCCTGCAGAATAAAGGAAACCGCCTTCGGCTGTGAAGCTTGTCTCGAGGGAATAGTCGCTCTGCTGAGGCTCATCGCAGGTCGTGAACTTGCGCCTCGATTGATCCATGCCATCCCACGCCGGGAAGATGATCGTATCATTGCAAACGCGCGTGGCCATAGGCCCTATTTCCTTGCGGCAATACCAGACATTTTCCATGACTCAGACAAGCCATGGGGAGGGAGCAGAAAATTTCACAGGATGGTTAACGCAATATTAACCAGAGATAGAGTGGAAGTGCGATCGTGAACGATTGATTTTGAGGCGGCTAGCGTTTCGAACCCAGCCGCCCCTATGGATCAACCGACGGTGTATCCGCCGTCGATCACGATTTCCTGCCCGTAGATGTTGTGGGCGGCGTCGGAAGCCAGGAAGACAGCCATCTCGGCGATATCCTCGGGCTTGCCGAACTGTCCGGGCATTAGCCGTGCATTGATCTGCCCCGCCACGGATTGCAGCACGTCGGGCTGCAATCCGACCTTGCCCCACAGCGGGGTAGCGATCGGCCCGGGGGCTATTGCGTTGACGCGGATGCCCTGCGGCGCCAGCTCTGCCGCCAGTGTTTGGGTAACCGATTTCAGGGCTGCCTTGCTGGCGCTGTAGATAGCGAGACCGGGAAAACCGACCTGCGTCAGGAAGCTGGTGTTGAACAGGATCGAACCACCTTTATTGATGTGTGTCAGAAACAGCCGGGCAGTCTGTACGGCGCCCACGAAGTTGACGCTGAACTGCTCGTGGATTGCCTCCTCGGTGCTGTCCGCGAAGGACACTACCTTAGCCATTCCGGCGTTTGGCACGACGATATCGACGTTGCCGTAGTGCAATGCGGTGTCGTCCACCAACCTTTGCAAGTCGGCTGTTTTTGTGACATCGCCGGCAACAACGAGAACAGCTTCCGGAGCGGTGGCGCGGATTGACTCCAGCGCTTCCGGGTCGCGGGCAAAAACGACTATCCGCGCACCTGCAGCCAGATAGCGCTCCGATATCGCCCTGCCGATCCCGCTGCTGGCGCCGGTTATGACGGCGATTTTACCCTCGAGCACCCTCGACATTCCCAGGCTCCTGTCCTTCGGTGAAAGGTTGGTTAAGCGAGCTTCCGGGTAGATTGATAGCAGATATTGGTGACCACGATTTGACTACGATCAATTCTGACAGATAAGTTCCGGCTTATTGTCCTCGAAGGCCGAAAAAGCGTGCCGCTTACTTAACAATTATCAAGTGGAAAATCTCCCTGATGAGCTAAGGCCGGCTTGTCCCCTATCCTCGGAAAGGCATGTCATGACAGAACTGCAAACAGGTTCAACAGAGATCATCGGTAGGAAGGTGGCCGGGCATGATGCGGCCGGAGAACTCGTGTTCGACGCCGAGGCTGTCGCACCACTCCTGGGACTGGAGCCCGCAGCCTTCATGGAGGAACTGAGAAAAGGCGTCGTTTATCAGGTTCATGAGTACGGTACTGATGAGGATGTTGGAAAAAACCGGGTGACGTTCCGCTATCGGGCGCGTCAATCCATCCTGACAGTCGATAGGCATGGATGCGTCACCGATGTCGCCTGAAGAAAGATCAAATGCTCGGACACAGGAACAGAGTTCACTTTCTTCCGAACTAGATTCCCCCGAGTTGAGCGGGCAAGCTGAAACTGCCGACTGGGGACCGTTGTCCAGCCTGCCCGGCAATCCCATGATGTGGATCCTGATCCTGGGCGAACTGGCGGTGTTCGGTGCCCTGTTCGTCGGGTTCGCGGTGGCGCGGGCACTTGACCCAGTGACTTTCAATGCCTCACAGGCTCATCTCGACGGTCTTCTCGGCGGATTGAACACCATGGTCCTCGTAACCAGCGGCTGGCTTGTCGCCATTGCGGTACAGCGTCGAACCTTAGGTCGCGGTCACCGGGCCGCCCTGTTTGGCGCAATGGCGTTTGGCTTGGTTTTCCTCGCTATCAAGGTCGTAGAATACGCCGATAAGATCGGCCAAGGCTTCACGCCCGAAACCAACATGTTCTTCCAGCTCTACTACCTGATGACCGGCTTCCACGCACTGCACGTGGTCATGGGACTGATTATCCTGGGCATAGTCACCTGGCGCGACAGCCTGGAGAACATGGAAACGGGCGCCGCGTTCTGGCACATGATCGACCTGATCTGGGTGCTGCTCTACCCCCTCGTATATCTGCTGAGGTGAACCGTGACTGTTCTGACGCGTACCTGGGTTTTCTTGATGGGTCTCACCGCCGTTTCCCTGCTGGCCGGAAGACCTGGAGGAGAGGGCAGCATTGGCCTGCTTGGGATCGGCCTCGTGCTGATGGTAGCCAACTTAAGGAACAATTGATACGCACATCGTCAAGGCTTGTTCCCGAACTTGACATAGCTACGGCTTAGCCGTACCATTTGGTCATGAGATACACGTGGGACCCCAAGAAGGATGCTTCAAACCGCCGGGACCACAAGATGGGTCTCGCTGAGGGTATCCCGGCATACGAGGATCCCGACGCGTTTGAAATACTCGATGGTCGGATGAAATATCCCGAAGAACGATGGGTCACCTATGGGAAGATCCCCCAGGGAACTGTTCTGACAGTAGTCTGGACCGAGCTCGAGCCCGATCTGATCAAACTGATTTCCGTTTGGAAGGCGAATCGTAATGAGCAGAAAAGATACTATCTTCGTCAACCGTGAAGCTGGCGAACCCCTCCCCGAGACTGGCACTGACTGGGCGGCCGTGAACGCGATGACCGAGGAAGAGATTCAGCGCGGCCTCGACGCGGACCCCGACGCCAACCCGATCACGGACGAGGATATCGCATCAGGTCGTGTCCGTCCTGCGGTCAACGTCAAACGTCTAAGAGAGAGCCTTGGCCTGACGCAAGATGAGTTCGCAGGACGTTATCGTATTCCTGTTGGAACCCTGAGGGATTGGGAGCAGCGCCGGAAGCGGCCCGACGCCCCTGCTCGGGCTTATCTGGAGGTTATCGCCCGTGATCCAAAACAGGTGGCCGAGTTGCTGGCCGCATGATCTGAGGATCGTCATTAGCCTGGTTCTCCCGGTTCCGCCGCCCCCGAGATCCTGGATGCGCCATATCCCGTTCAGGATCCTCCATGGACGGCGCGCGGCAAGATCCGGCAGCGGGCGGAGTGCTCGGACAAGGGCGTCAAGCGCGGGACCAGACAGACCTCATCCGGAACGCCTGTTCAGCGGCAGGCTGCCCCGGCGGATGATTCCACCGCTGGCGGCGCAGCGCCGGTCTGGGACGCGAGCGACATCTTCGGCGACCTCGAGTAAGGCGCAGAAGCATTTCCAGGTTGATCGCCCCATTGGCAGCTGCCGCCGCGGGACAGTCTGTTTCCTAGCGGATGGTCGTCTCATAGAGCGGACATCCCCTCCCATGAGGCTTCGCTTGCGGGGATGGACCAGGCATCATGATCTCGATGATCCGGTGCGTTATCGAGTTGCCCCGCATCTGCGGGGATGGAGAAGCGCCCAGGGCGGGCTGGAGAACATGGAAACGGGCGCCGCGTTTTGGCACATGGTTGACCTGATCTGGGTGCTGCTCTACCCCCTCGTTTATCTGCTGAGGTGAACCGTGACTGTTCTGACGCGTACCTGGGTCATTCTCATGGCCCTCACCGCTGTTTCCCTGCTTGCTGGACGACCAGGCGCAGAGGGCAGCATCGGCCTGCTCGGGATCGGCCTCGTGCTGATGGCGGCCAACTTCAAAGCCGACCAGATCCTCACGCATTTCCTCGGTCTCCAGCGCGCCGGATCCGGCTGGCGTATGCTGTTCCGGGTCATGCTCACGCTGCTGGGGATAACGATATTCGGGATCTATGCTCTGGCGCCCATGATTGCGGCTGCCTCCCATTGAGATCGATGCGGGCAGTAAGTCGATGACCGCAGTAATCTCACCCAACCGGATCCGGGCATGCTGGCACTGGACTTCCGTGATGGACATGGAGTGGAACTATCATGCGCTTTCCGACTGAACGCTTTGATCATGAACAGACTGCCCACGCCGACCCTGGGCAACCATGATCAAAGCGTTCAGTCGGAAAGCGTTTCACGCCGGCTAGCTGATCACCGGCGATTGCGATCCAATGGTACCGCCAAGCCCCGGATGCTCATGACCGGCAGCAACAGTTTTCAGTCCGTCAAGCACGCGATTGATGACCGTCAGGTCGCGACGGGTCGCATAGACGGCATAGGCCGAGTGCGAAAATTCCGGCGTTCCGCTCACCCGCCGCAGGCGGCCGTCGGCCAGAAAAGGATTGACGGTACCGATCCTGAAATAACCCGAGCCGCCAGCTGTCAGGAGATAAGCCAGGGCAAGAGGACCAAGCGAAATCGATACCGGTGGGCTGACAAGTTCGGGAAAAGCGGCCTGATGGCTCGCCGCGAAGGTCGGGCCCCAATCGACATGAATGTACTGGCCTGGGATCATCGCGCCATCCGGATCGCTGGTCACCATAACCAGCTTTTCATCGGCAATCAGTTCGGTGGCGAGGTCTGGTCGCTGCTGTGGGCTGTAAAGAACAGCAATATCGAGTGAGCCCTCCTGCACACGGTCGAGCAGGCGTACCGGGCTGTCAACATCCGCCCGCAACGCAAACTCAGGACATTCCTGATGCATCCAGATGAGCCATTCGATTAGCAGCGGTTGCCAAAGACTGAGTTCGCCGCCGAGACTAACAACATCCTCCCGCCCCGGCGGAAGGGCCACTTGATAGCGGGCGCGCTCCCACGCCTGAATGAGGGTCACGGCGTGGTGGACGAAGCGCTCGCCGGCAGGCGTCAGGCGCGCGCCCGCCTTGTTGCGGACAAACAGCCGGCGGCCGAGTTGGTCCTCAAGCGCTCGGATCCGGGCGCTTACGGCCGTCTGGGTCAGGTGCAGATGCTCCGCGGCGATGCCGAAACTGCCACTCGACAGGACCTCGAGAAACGTGCGGGCAAGGTTGATATCCATTACTTTTATATGAATAATCTTGCTGGCATTCGCAAGCAAAATTCATTGGTCTGCCGGAAGGATGTACGGCACGATTGTCGTAGGAAACAGATAAATAACTCAACGGATATGTTGATTATAGCGTACCTACAGGCGTGGTCTGAAAGACGCGGCGCACGGAGTTGGCCCAGGACATGAGCGATGCAGATCACCGCAGTTCCGGACTGAACGAGCCACAGTGGCAGCAGCTGAAAGCTCTGACGGCCTCCCTTAACCCAGCGCAGACAACTTGGGTGAGCGGTTTTTTCGCCGGGCTTGATTATGCCGCCAGGGCTGATCTGGTTCCTGGTGGTGGCGCGACCGCAGGGTCTGCCATTCCCGATCTGCCAGCCGCCGCACCCGGCGCCCGGACGTTGACGGTCCTCTATGGCACCGAGACCGGCAACAGTGCCGCCTTGGCGACAACTCTGACCGATCAGGCAAGGGCGCGCGGTCTGAACGTCACGATGCACGACATGGCGACCTACAAGTACCGGCATCTCAAAAGTGAGCAGGATCTTGTAGTCATCGCAAGCACCTATGGCGAGGGTGATCCGCCGCAGTCCGCCACCAGCTTCTTCGAGTTCATCGAAGGACACAAGGCGCCGAAGCTGCCCGATCTGCGCTTCGCCGTTCTGGGACTTGGCGATTCCACTTATGAATTCTATTGCGAAGCCGGTAAACGTCTGGATCGCCGCCTTGAGGAGCTTGGAGCGCAGCGGCTGAAGCCTCGGGTTGACTGCGACGTGGATTATGACGAGCCGGCGGCGGCCTGGATCACTGACATTCTAGTAAGCCTGGACAGTCGGCGACCCAACGGCGCCTCCGCCACCACGGCCAAGCCCGCCCCATCGCCTCAAGCGCAGGCCCCGGTCTTTGACAAGCGCAACCCGTTTCCGGCACCCATCATCGAGAACATCGTCCTTACGGGTCGCGGCTCGTCCAAGGAGACGCGGCATGTCGAACTGTCGCTCGAAGACTCCGGCCTGACCTATGAACCGGGCGATTCACTCGGCTTGATGCCGAGCAACCATCCCGCATCGGTCGATGCGGTTCTGACAGCTCTCGACCTGGTGCCTTCGACGCCGGTCAAGGTCAAAGGCAAACCAACTCCGCTGAGCGACGCCCTGCGGACGGATCTTGAAATCACTACGCTGACCCCGCGCTTTCTCGATCACTGGGCCGGGATTTCGGATGCGGACGCGCTGGTGCGGCTGACACAGGCCGACCATGCGGACGAACGCGCATCCTTTATACGCAACCATCACATCATTGATGTGATCCGGCAGTTCCCGGTGAATAAAATCGATGCGGAAACCTTTGTCGCCGGCCTGCGACCGCTTCAGCCCCGGCTCTATTCCATCGCTTCAAGTCTTACCGTTGCTCCGGACGAAGCGCATCTGACCGTCGCGACCGTCCGCTACGATCTTCATGGCGAAGCGCGCCAGGGCGTGGCATCCGGTCATTTGGCCACGCGCGGCGAACTGGATAGGCTGTTGCCGGTCCATATCCAGAAAAACCCGCACTTCCGTCTCCCCGCCGATGATGTGCCCATCATCATGATCGGTGCGGGAACCGGAATCGCGCCCTATCGTGCGTTCATGCAGGAGCGCGAAGCGCGCGGCTCATCCGGGCCATCCTGGCTCTTCTTCGGTGAGCGCAACTTCCGCACCGATTTCCTCTACCAGACCGAATGGCAGACGCTCATCAAGGACGGAATCCTTACCCGCATGGATGTTGCCTTCTCGCGCGACCGGAACGCCGACGGTCGGGGAAAGGTTTACGTTCAGCAACGGCTCAAGGAGCGTTCCCGCGACGTGTTCGCCTGGCTTGAGGAGGGCGCACACCTCTATGTCTGCGGCGATGCGGCACGGCTGGCTCCCGATGTCCACCTGGCGCTGGCAGCGATCGTGGCGGAGGAAGGCGGCCTGGGTGCCGCCGCTGCCGAAGACTATCTCCAGCGCCTTCAGCGGGATCGCCGTTATCAACGCGATGTTTATTGAGAACAGGTACATGACCGTGACCCTCTCGCCGTCCGACCGCAGCCGTGATCTGTCGCAGCCTCTGGACCGGCTTGGTCCGGATGAAACCCTGAAGGCATCGAGCGACCAGCTTCGCGGCACGATCTCTCAAGGGCTGCTCGACCGTCTCACGGGCGCCGTAGCGCCGGACGACACCAAGCTGATGAAGTTTCACGGCATCTATCAGCAGGATGACCGTGACCTGCGTGACGAGCGCAGGCGGCAGAAACTTGAGCCAGCCTATCAGTTCATGGCCCGCGTGCGCCTTCCGGGCGGTGTATGTACACCGGCGCAGTGGCTGAAGATGGACGAACTTGCCCGCGCCTATGGCCAGGAGACACTGCGGCTGACAACACGGCAGACCTTTCAGTTCCACTGGCTGCTCAAGCATAACCTGAAAGCAACGATCCAGGGCCTTCATGAGGTGCTGCTCGACACGGTCTCCGCCTGCGGCGACGATGCCCGCGGCGTGATGTGTTCCGTCAATCCGCATCTGTCGGCACTCCATGCCGAGGTCTACGCCCTGTCCAAGCAAGCAAGCGACCATGCCATCCCCCGGATGCGGGCGTATCATGAGATCTGGTACGGCCAGGAGCGGGTTGCATCTTCCGAACCGGAGGAACCGTTCTATGGCCGAACCTATATGCCACGAAAGTTCAAAATCGGCTTCGCCATCCCGCCGGTCAACGACATCGACGTCTATGCGCAGGATCTGGGCTTCATCGCCATCGCCGACGAGACGGGCTTGCAGGGTTTCAACGTCGCGATCGGCGGCGGTCTGGGGCGCACGGATCAGGCGCCCGCCACATATCCGCGCCTGGCTGATGTCATCGGCTTCGTGAAGCCGGGTGACGTTCTGGCGGTCTGCGATGCGGTCATGGGGGTGCAGCGGGACTACGGCGACCGCAAGGACCGATCCCATGCGCGCTTCAAATACACGATCGACGACCGGGGTCTGGACTGGATCAAGGGCGATATCGAGCGCCGGCTGGGCTTCGAGCTGGGTGAGGCGCGTGCTTACGACTTCGTCTCGAACGGCGACGCGATCGGCTGGCGGACCGGCGACGATGGCCGTCATCACTTGACGCTCTTCATCGAGAATGGCCGTATCGCCAACCTGCCCGGCCGGGCCCTGATGGACGGTTTCCGGGACATCGCGGAAATTCATGACGGGGAGTTCCGGCTGACGCCGAACCAGAACCTGACGATCGCGCAAATCTCTGATGAGAAACGGCCCGAAATCGAGCGGTTGCTGGAGAAGCATGGATTGTGCGGCCTCAACCGGCAGAGCGCCCTGCGGCTCAATTCGATGGCCTGCGTCGCCCTGCCGACTTGCGGTCTCGCCATGGCGGAGAGCGAGCGCTACCTACCTTCGCTCCTGACCCGGATCGAGACGCTTCTCGACCGCCATCGCCTCACCGATAAGCCCATCACCATCCGGATGAGCGGCTGCCCGAACGGCTGTTCGCGGCCCTACATCGCCGAGATCGGTCTCTCCGGACGGGCACCGGGCAAGTACAACCTTTATCTCGGTGGCGGCTTCCACGGCCAGAGGCTCAACCGGATGTATCTGGAGAACGTCGGTGAAGAGGCCATTCTCGCGGCACTCGACACCACGCTCAGCCATTACGCCCGCGAACGGCTGGAGACTGAGCCTTTCGGGGATTTCGTCATCCGTGCTGGCTACGTGAAGGAGGTCAAGGCCGGAAAGGACTTCAACAGCTGATCCGGTGAGCGGAACCGAGTCCACGCATGGCATCAAGGACAGGGAAACAGGGCATGACAGACACCAGGTCACCGCGGACCATCGCCGCCGCCAACGGTATCGGCCAGGATGCGGCTTTCGGAGCGGTCGCGCCGCCGATATATCTGGCGAGCAGCTATAAGTTCGGGGGGTTCGAGCAGCCTGGAGCTTATGATTATTCCCGGACCCGCAATCCGACGCGCGATCAGCTTGCCGACACGCTCGCCAGGCTGGAGGGCGGTGCGGGAGCTGTCGTCGTCGCGAGCGGCATGGCCGCCATAGACTTGGTCCTGTCCCGCCTCGAGCCGGGCGAGTGCGTGGTGGCGCCGCATGATTGTTACGGCGGCACTCAACGCCTGCTTAACGTCCGCGCAGCCAAAGGCCAGTTCGAAGTCGTTTTCATCGACCAGAACGATGCCGCCGCCGTCGATACGGCGTTCGCGACGGGCCGGCAGAAACTGGTGCTTATCGAAACGCCCAGCAATCCGCTCATGCGTGTTGTCGATATCGCTGTCATCGCAAGGAAGGCCAAGGCGGCGGGGGCGGCCGTCGCCGTTGACAACACCTTCCTGTCCCCTGCCCTACAGCAGCCGATTGCGCTCGGCGCCGATTTCGTCATTCATTCCACCACCAAATACCTCAACGGCCACTCGGATATCATCGGCGGCGCCGTGATCGCCGCGGAAGCCGAAGACGCCGCCACCCTTGCGGCTTGGGCCAATGTTACCGGGGTGACCGGCTCTCCCTTTGACGCTTACCAAACGCTGAGAGGGATCCGAACCCTGTTCCCCCGCGTCGAGAGCCAGCAGCGGAACGCCGAAGCGGTCGCCGCCTTCCTTGAGGCGCAGCCGCAGGTAAAAACCGTCCACTATCCCGGTCTGCCATCGCATCCGGGCCATGAGATCGCCAGGAAGCAGCAGCGCGGTTTCGGCGCCATGCTCAGCTTCGAACTCAACGGCGGGCTTGAAGAAGTTCGACGTTTCGTCAACGCGGTTCGTATCTTCACCCTCGCCGAGTCCCTCGGTGGCATCGAAAGCCTTGTGGCCCATCCGGCGACCATGACGCATGCCAGCATGGATCCGCAGGCAAGGCGCACTGCCGGAATCACGGATACGTTATTGAGATTGTCGGTTGGGCTCGAGAGCGAGGGTGACCTTTTGGAGGATCTGGCGCAGGCGTTGAAATCTGCTGGAATCGGAGCGGAGGCTTTAGCACGATGATGCATGATGCTGGAAATATACGCGCGCTGACCGGCTCTTCTTTGCTGGAAGCACTTCTCCAAACATCGTCAGACGCCATCGTGGTGTCGGATGCCGAGGGCAGGATCGTGTTCTGGAATCCTGGCGCCGCCCGCATCTTCGGCTTCGATGCCGTAGAGGCCGTGGATCAATCGCTCGACCTGATCATTCCCGAGAAGCTCAGGGCCCGGCACTGGCAGGGTTATCGCCATGTCATGGCGACAGGCCATAGCCGTTACGGCGAAGGCGATCTGCTGTCGGTCCCGGCCCTGACAAAGGACGGACGGCGGATCTCGGTCGAATTCACCATCGTGATGCTGCGCGACGAGCACGGGACCGCGGTTGGAATGGCCTCGATCATGCGCGACAGCACGAAGCACTTCGAGGAACTTAAATCCCTCCGGCGGAAGATTGCGGAATTGGAGAGTGCGGCGCCAGCAGCTTGATGCGATGATGAGGAGGCCTGATCATTTCACCAGGTCACTTGCAGTCACCACTTGATCCTTCCGCGCAGGTGCGGCCATCCACCCAAGTAACGCCTGTCAAATTGGTGTAGGTCAGCTCGACGCGTTTGAGGTCGGCGCCGGTGAGGTTTGCCCGGCTCATATCGGCAGCGCGGATCTGGGCCGCGGTAAGATCGGCGTCGGAAAGATTCGCGCCGGAAAGATCCGAGCGATTCAAGATCGCATTGGACAGGTTTGCATTCGAAAGATCTGCACCTGACAGGTCCGCCCGGTACAGATCCGCTCCCCGAAGATCGGCCCCGGACAAGTTCGCGTTCGACAAATCGGCGCCGGCCAACTCAGCCTTCAACAGATTCTGTCCGGAGAGGTTACCTCCCGCGCAGCCCGTGCGAGGCTTTATTTCACAGCCTCGAATGGTTTGCTGCGCCGAACCATCACTGGCGCTGAAAAAGATGAAGGCGAAAAGGGCCAAGCCTCCGTACATCAATGTTCGCATCTTCGTCAGCTCCTACATGTACGCGGGGCTTGTTCTCGGCAAATTCAACAATCGGCTGGCGAAATGATCGCACCTCTCCAGAGTTACACAAATTCTTTTGAAAAATCACGCATCAAGCAGCCGCTTTCAGTTTCGCCTATTGGTTAGTCTGTTTCACGCTGATCCTGCATCGGAAACCTGAGGGATTTCGAAGAGTGGATCCGACCTATAGGGGAGAAAGCGGGTATCCTGTCCTTCACAAGATACTGTTGGCGAATTCTGAAATGAGGCTCCATTTGGCCTCTGCGGGTAAAAATTCTGTTTCTGGCCACATTCTGGGCCAAGTTCCGAGTACCTTGGCCCCGATCGTCGAATTCACCAACAGTATCTTCACAAGGGCATGATCACTGCAGCGCTGAGTCATCAGGAAGATGCGGCGCTCCGAGCGCAACAACCAGCAGGTTCGCCACCTGGACGGCGCCGAAATGCCACGCAGCGCCTTCAACGAGCCAAGGTCCTGTACCGCAATACCTGAGCCAGCCTCCGGCACGGGCGAGCAGCATCATGGCGGCGAACGAGCCGAGATTGATCCAGAGATTGGCTTCCTGGTTTTCGCCGATCAGGAGATAGAGAATCACTCCCCAGGCCAGATTGACCGCGAAGACACGGCGCAGAAAGCTCCGTCCATGCGGAGCGGTTTTGCTGGCAGGGCGCATCGGCACTCCTTGGACGTGGTGATCTAAGATCGTTACCGAACATGTTGATGGAGGCCTGGAAGCTACCCCTATTCCGACCAGCCGCCATCGCGGTCTGTAACTGCCCGCGAGAACCGTGATGACAGGCATCCATGAAAATCATTCAGCCCGCGCTCAGCTCTCGATGACCTGTTCGACAAAGATACGGCTGTTCGGGCGCAGTTTGCTTGCGTCGAAGCCTTCGATTAAGCAAAAGACCAAGCACAAAACGAGGTTGGCGATCAGGCTGGTCTAAGGGGGCATCGAGGATCTTTCGTTGTCTGGGAGGTTGGTTCCCATTCCCCAGAACCTGCTTGCGATGTGGGAGGTGAGTGTTCCATATCAACCAAATTGGATCATCTTGAACTTATTTCCGCCATTCTCCATATCACGGTCATGTTAAGCTCCGAACAGTGTCGTGCCGCTCGCGCACTCCTCAACTGGACCCAGGAAGACTTGGCGGTGCGTGCCGGCGTCAGTCGCAGCACGGTGCGCGGGTTCGAGCGAGGCGAGCATGAACTCCAGCGGGCCAGCGCTGCCATGATCCGCATGACTCTCGAACAGGCTGGCGTGATCCTCATCGAAGCCGATGAGCAGGGAGCAGGAGCGCGGCTCCAGTCACCTCACCGGCCTGATCAATCAGATGCGCGCTAGGGCATGGTTGCATCAAGTCTGGCTGCATCAGGTCTGACAGGAGCATTCAGCAGCATCATCTCCGGAACCAGTCGCGGCACACCTTCATGTGCGTTCGAAGACTTTGGTGCTTACCTGAGTTTGAGGAGAGCCACCTGGAAGATCGGGCGATGAGGGAAGTGGCGGCGGCGGTGGCGGCACCTCGTCGCAGCCTTCGCTGCGGTCGCGGTACAGCGCCGCGCGCGCCAGCAGCATCAGGGTGACAGGTGTGGTGACGACCATGAGGACCGCGATCAGCAGCTCGTGCAGCACCAGGCGCGTCTGCAAAACGGAAAAGAACAGCATAGAGGCGAGCAACACGCAGCTGATCCCCATCGTGGTGCCCAGCGTCGGAGCATGGATCCGCTCGTAGAAGCTCCCGAGCCGCAGCAGACCGAGCGAGCCGGTCAGCGCCAGTCCGGCCCCGAGCAGAAGGAGCAACGCTGTCGGCAGCGCCGCCCAGGCTGGAAGATCCGCCGCGTTTGTCATTCAATCACCTCTCCGCGCATGAGGAACTTCGCCAGCGCCGCCGTTGCGACGAAGCCGAGCAATGCTATGACCAGAGCCGATTCAAAGTACAGCGTGCTGCCGGTTCGTATGCCGAAGGTCAGCAGCAGCATCGTGGCGTTGACATAAAGGGTGTCCAGTCCAAGCACCCGGTCCTGCGCGCGCGGGCCGCGCAGCAACCTGTACACAGCACAGGCCATGGCCAGGGTCAGGAGGATCTGAGCCAGGAGAATGGACCAGCTCAACAGTTCCGTGGTCATTCGAATATCTCCACCAGCCGCTTCTCATAGCGGTCCTTGATGATCCGCACCCATTCCTCCTCGTCGATCAAATCGAGGACGTGCAGAAGCATGGTGTTGTCGGCGGAATCATACTCGACCCAGAGGGTGCCGGGCGTGGCTGTGATGATGCAGGCCAGCGCCGCCAGGCCGTAGGGAGCGCGCATGTCGAGCGGAATTCTCACGAAACCGGATTTCCGCTGCCGCGTCGCCGGAAGCAGGATAATCCGGGCAACGGCCCAGTTGGAGCGGACGATTTCGGCCAGAACCACCAGTGCGAGCCTGAAGGCCGCGCGCGGCCGCCGGAGCCTGGTCTTCGGCGGGGTGAGCGTCAGCAGCGCCCGCGCAGCACCGATCGCCAGGATGCTGCCCAGGATGATAGTCCCTGGGGTGAGGCTCCCGGTCAGCAGCAGCCACAGGACCAGCAGGGCCACGGTCAACAGGGGGAAAGGAAGCCACCGTCTCATGGGCGACCTTTCTCGGCCCGCTCCGGGGCTCGAGGCGCCGGCACTACGCTCCGGACATAGTCCCGCGGCGCGTGGAGCGACTGGGCGGTTGCTTCCATGTAGCGCATGACCGGACCCGCCTGGATGGTGAGCGCCAGGCACAGGGCGAGCAGCAGCACAATCGGAACAACCTCACTCACCTGCACCCGCGGCACCTGCGCCGCCGGCGACGCCCAGAACACGTCGATGCCGGTGCGGGTCATGGCGATGACTGTTGCCAGTCCAGACAGGATCAGGGCGGCGAGCAGCGCCCAGGTGGTGGCGGACACGCCGTCGCCGGAGCCGAGCAGGGGCGCCAGCATGGCGAATTTGGCGAGAAACCCGGAGAGAGGCGGCAGCCCCGCCAGCAGCAGGGCACAGCTGATGAAGCCCATGCCCAGCACCGCCATGGTTCCCGGAATGGCGAGCCCCATTTCCTCCTCCTCATCCGCATCCTCATCGTCGCCGAACGCTTCCCGCGTCACGGCCAGCACGTCCGCTCCGACTTCCCGGCCGCGCTCGATCAGCTCGATCACAAGAAAGAAGGCGGCGATCGCGAGGACGGAGCTGGTCAGGTAGAAGAGCGCGCCGCCGGTCACCGCGACCTGACCGGTGCCGATCGCCGCCAGCAGCGTACCGGAGGAGACCAGCACGCTGGCGCCAGCCAGCCGCGCCATGTTCTGCGTCGCCAGCACCGCCAGGGAGCCGAAGGCGATGGTCAGCAGCCCGCCGATCATCAGCCAGGCGCCGCCAAATCCAGCCGAGTCGCCTGCACTCTCACCGAACATCAGCAGCCACAGCCGGAGTACGGCGTAGATGCCGACCTTGCTCAGGATCGAGATGATGGCGGCCGAGGCAGTGCCGGCGGCAGCGTAGGTGGTGGGCAGCCAGAAGCCGAGGGGCCACATCCCTGCCTTGATCAGAAAGGCGATGCCCAGGATCGCGGCGCCGACTTCAACCAGGGCTCGATCCTCGGTCCGAAGACCGGCGATCCGGCCCGCGAGGTCGGCCATGTTGAGCGTGCCGGCGAGGCCGTAAATCATGCTCACCCCGATCAGGAAAAGCAGGGATGCCACCAGGTTGATCGCGACGTAGTGCAGACCTGCCCGGACACGGGCAATGCCGGAGCCGTGCAGGGCCAGCCCGTACGAGGCGGCCAGCATGACCTCGAAAAAGACGAACAGGTTGAAGAGATCACCGGTCAGGAAGGCGCCGTTGAGCCCCATCAGCTGGAACTGGAACAGGGGGTGAAAGTGGGCTCCCGCCCGCTGCCAGTGGGCCAGCGAGAACGTCAGGGCAGCAAGCCCGAGGACGGCGGTCAGCACCAGTATCAGTGCCGACAGACGATCCAGCACCAGCACGATGCCGAACAGCGAGGGCCAGTCGCCGAGCCGGTACACGCGCACTGCGGCCTCGTCCGTACCCCCAATTGCGCCGTCGGCCAGAAGCAGTAGCAGGAGCGCCGATGCGAGCTGCAGGAGCGCCGAGGTCATGCCGAACGCTGCCTTGAGCGGGCGCCGCCGCTCGCCGATCAGCAGCATCAGCGTTCCGGCCAGGAGCGGGATAACGATCGGCGCGATCGTCAGGTGGTCCATCCAGCCGCTCAACGCTCCTGCTCCTTTCCATCAACATGGTCGGTCCCTGTCAGGCCGCGCGCGGCGAGAAGCAGCACGAGAAACAGGGCGGTCGTGGCGAAGCCGATGACGATGGCGGTGAGGACCAGCGCCTGGGGCACCGGGTCGGCGTGCAGGGCAAGGTCGCCCGCCATGCCTTTTTCCAGCACGGGGGCGGCACCCGTGCGGAGCCCGCCGGTCGAGAAGATGAACAGGTTGACGGCGTAGGACAGCAGCGAGAGGCCGATGATCACCTGAAAGGTGCGCGGCCGCAGCAGCAGCCAGACGCCGGATCCGGTCAGCACGCCGATACCGAGTGCCAGGATAAGCTCCATCAATCCTCTCCCGCCGGAACCTGCTGGGGCACCGGTGCCGGAACCTTCGCCGGTGCTGGATATGTGCCGACAATTCGCGGCGTGGCGCGGTGGCCGCGAACCGACTGGTGAGCGATCGCGATCAGCATCAGCACGGTGGCGCCGACCACGAGCGCGAACACGCCGATATCGAAGATCAGGGCGCTCGCGGTTGGAATTTCTCCGATGATGGGCAGATCCGCGTAAGCAAAGTAGGAGGTCAGGAAGGGCCGGCCGAACAGCCAGGCTGCCAGCCCGGTGCCGGTAGCGAGCAGCAGCCCGACGCCGATCCAGCGCAGCGGACTGATCCGCAAGCGGGCTTCGGCCCACTGTGTTCCGCCGACCATGTACTGGATGATTATCGCGATCGACGCGGTCAGCCCCGCTGAGAACCCGCCGCCCGGCAGGTCGTGACCGCGCAGCAGCAGGAACAGCGCCACCACGCAGATCACCGGGAACAGCAGCCGGGTAAGGACGGCGGGTATCAGCAGCCAGTCGGCGACGGTGTCGCCTTCCCGCCGGTCGGGTCGCGCAATGTCATAGGCGCTCTGGTCGCGCTGCTGCTCCGGGATGTCCACACTGTCCGGGGCCGGGCGGAAGCGCCGCAGCAGCGCATAGACGGTCAGCGCCACAGCCCCCAGCACGGTGATCTCGCCCAGGGTATCGAAGCCGCGGAAATCCACCAGGATCACGTTGACCACGTTGGTGCCGCCGCCCTCGCTGTAGGCCCGTTCCAGGAAGTGCTGCGCCAGGAGTTCGGGAGGGAACCGCGTCATCACGCTGAAAGCGAGGGCGGCCATGCCGGCGCCGGCCGTAACGGCGATGGCGAGGTCGCGCAGGCGGCGCGTCATGGTGATCGCCTCGGACGCGCGAGAACCAGGAACGTCGAAGCGCTTCGGCAGCCAGCGCAGCCCCAGCAGCAGCAGGACGGTGGTGACGACCTCGACCAGCAGCTGCGTCAGGGCAAGATCGGGTGCCGAGAACCAGACGAAGGTCACGCAGACGACCAGCCCGGTGCCTCCGAGCAGGATCAGGGCGGCGAGCCGGTGAAACTTGGCCTGCCAAGCAGTGCCCAGAGCGCAGGCAGCACCAATGGCCCAGACCAGCGCCAGCACGGGATCGATGTCCGAGGGCGTCAGGTTGCCCGGCCCGGGCACACGGATGTAGACGGTCAGGGCAGCAGCAACAATCGCCACGCAAACCACCAGCCGCAGCTGGGGCTGCAGGCGCCGGGTGCCGAACAGGCCCTCGAGCGTGCGCGCGAGACGCCAGGAGAGAAAAACCATGGTCCGCTCGAACATGCGCCGGCCTTCCAGCCCGCGGATCACGGGGGGGCCATCGATCCCCCTCAGCAGATGCCGCTGGAGTGCCAGGTAGAGAACGAAACCGACGGCCATCGCCGTCAGGCTCATCATCAGCGGCCGGTTGAAGCCGTGCCAGACTGCCAGGCTGTACTCGGGTGTTGTCGCACCAAGGGCGGAATGCGCCGCCATATCCAGGTAGGGCCCAACCGCAGCCGCCGGGAGAACGCCAATGATGATGCAGGCGAGCACCAGGATCTCCACCGGGAACCGCATCCAGGCCGGCGGTTCGTGCGGCGTGTGGGGCAGCCCCACCGGGTCGGGACCGAAGAAGGCGCCGTGGATGAAGCGCAGGGAGTAGGCGACGCTGAAGGCACTTGCCAGCATGGCGGCGAAGGGCAGCACGGAGATGAACAGCGCAGATGACGCCTGGGCCGACAGGGCTTCGGCGAAGAACATCTCCTTGGAAAGGAAGCCGTTGAGCAGCGGCACGCCGGCCATGGCGGCAGCGGCGACCAGGGCCAGCCGTGCGGTGAAGGGCATGGAGCGGTTCAGCCCTGAAAGACGCCGGATGTCGCGTGTGCCCGTCTCGTGGTCGATGATGCCCACCGCCATGAACAGCGACGCCTTGAAGGCGGCATGATTGATGATGTGGAAGATGGCCGCCACCATGGCCAGCTCGCTGTTGAGGCCGAGCAGCAGCGTGATCAGCCCGAGGTGACTGATGGTCGAGTAGGCCAGCAGCCCTTTCAAGTCGTGCTGGAAGATCGCGATGTAGGCGCCGAGCAGCAGCGTGGCGAGGCCGGCCGACCCGACGATCCAGAACCATTCCTCCGTCCCTGACATCACTGGCCACAGGCGCGCCATCAGGAACACGCCTGCTTTCACGAGCGTCGCGGAGTGCAGGTAAGCCGACACCGGCGTCGGCGCCGCCATGGCGTGCGGCAGCCAGAAATGGAACGGGAACTGCGCGCTCTTGGTCAACGCTCCCAGCAGGATCAGGACCAGGGCTGGCAGGTAGAGCGGATGCGACCGGATCAGGTCGCCGGACGCCAGCACGCGGTCGAGGTCATAGCTGCCGACGATGTGGCCCAGGATCAGCACGCCGGCGAACAGGCATAGCCCGCCGGTGGCGGTGACGGTCAGCGCCATGCGGGCGCCATCGCGTGCGGCCGCCGTGTGGTGCCAGTAGCCGATCAGCAGGAACGAGAAGAGGCTGGTCATCTCCCAGAAGAAGACCAGCTGGATCAGGTTACCGGAGAGGACCATGCCGGTCATGGAACCCATGAAGGCAAGCAGGAAGGCAAAGAAGCGCGGTACCGGATCTTCCGCCGCCATGTAGTATCGCGCATAAACCACCACCAGGCCCCCGACGCCCGACACCATCCCCGCGAAGAGCCAGGCGAAGCCGTCCATTCTCAGGGAGAAGTCGAGCCCGAGGGTTGGCATCCATTCGGACGCGTGGCGGACGACGCCGCCCGCCGCCACCGTCGGATAGGCGGCCCACACGAGAGCGAGCCCGACCAGGGTGGTAGCGCCCGCCAGCCACGCCGCGGCATTGCGTGCGTGGGTGGGCAGCAGCCCGGCTATGATCGCCCCGATAAAGGGGAGACTGACGGCGGCGATGAGCAGCAAGGCGTCTGGCATGGTCCCCTGCGATCAAGTGTTGCGAGGCATGGAAATCACCTGTTCACAGGTAAAGCGATAGTGTGGAGTGTCTGAGACTGGACAACCGATCATGTCTCCTCCCGCGCGACGTCCGGTCCCGGAACAGTCAGCTGACGCACGAGTTCGACCACCTCCTCGGGCGTCTCCGCGAGGCGCAGGCGGCGCAGGGACTGCGGCTCGCGCAGCGCCCGGCAGATCTCGGATATGGTGGGTAAAATCCCCTTGCCGCCTCCCGCCGGCCAAAGCACCAGGAAAACGAGATCGACCGGCTCATCATCCCGGGCATCGAAATCGATCGGACGCTGGAGCCGGGTGAACAGAACGATCGGCGGATGTGTCCCGCTGAGCTCCGCATGGGGAAGTGCGACGCCTCTGCCGAGTGCCGTGGAGCCGATCTGCTCCCGGTCCCGCAGGGCTTCGAGGATCTCCTGACTGGAGCGCCCGAGCCGGCTTGCCGCCTCATCCGACAAGACTTCAAGCAAACTCCGCTTGTTGCCTGCGCTCACGTCGAGGATGACGTCCGCGACGGAAAGGAGGTCCGAAATCGCCATCCGTTTCTCCATAGTGGCGGTAAAACTGCCTCGTATTTCCGATGCTATCCACAACCTTTCATTTTCGGCCGTGGGCAAATGAAATGTTTATCCGTGACAGGCCTGCGCCTCATAGACAGAGAGAGAAGAGATGGCAAGTCCTGCGGTCATTTAGCCGCAACGCCTTGACAGTCCTATGATGGAATGCCGCTTATCGAGTGACGAGACCTAATCCTTGATGAGACTTGGGAGGAAGCGCAGCAAGAGGATCGACGACGATGTTGTGGGTAATAGGCTTTGGCACCGATTTGCCCCCGTGAATGCTGAAGTGGATCCATCCTCTAAGTAAAATCCGCATGTCGCATGTCAACCAAAATGTACGATATTGACTGATGGAAGCAGCCTTTCCATCCAAGAGCCTGTCTTCGAACGAACCGGAGCGAAGGCCCTGTTGGAAATCATGCTTGGAGATACTATGCCGGCTATCGAGGGCTATTCATTGATTCTGATGGCCACCATCGGCTGAACAATACAACAACTGCTCTGGTGGTTGAAGGCGCTGGAAGTCATGCCCGGCCGACGTCTCACAATGTTAGCCTTAGTCCGGCACCTCGGGTGCCGCAACCAACCTCCTCGACATCACAAAGGTCATTGCTCGCCGCTACCGGTAAATATCTCCCAAGTCGAAAATCTCGTATTGGTCGGCAAACTGATCCCAGCTGGCTACCCCATGGGCGTCCACAATGCGTTGGCAGGCCATCTCGATCGCCGCGTCAGGATCGGGACAGCCGGAGACATAGACCGTATCCATCAGAACAGGTCGAGAAATGCTGCCGGCCTGCACGTTTTTGTAGAAGTTGATCTGGCAAGGCTTTCTGTCTGAATGAGGAAAGCCGATGTCGCTGCGAGAAATAAGGCCGATCACGCGATCGGTTCGATTGCGGACGGGGAGGCGTCGAACCCCACATTCAGCCATAATCTTTAACGCCGTGTCCGTCGTCTGATCGGCGTCACAGCAGATCGGTTCGCGTGACATGATGGTTTCCACTTGAATCCGGTAGCTGTCCTGTCCCTGGGCCAGTGAGCGGACGACGAGATCCCGATCGGTCACGATGCCAACGAGCCGGTCGGGGCTCCCCACGAGCAGGCAACCAAGGTCGCGATCCCGCATCAGCCGGGCTGTCTCGACCAGCAATGTCGTCCCGTCGATGAAAATCCCGGGCTGTTCCATCACCTGCCTGACTTTTATACCTGACATATCATGATCCTCCGGTTTCCCTCTCTATCGGCTCCAGTCGGTACGGTCGCTTCGCAACAGCCTTTCAAGCTGGCACCCGCCCGTTTGCAACGTAGGCCGGGACATCCCCCTACAGCGTCGTGCCGTCGGCCCCGGCCGGCCGGGCGCGCGGCACCGAAACAGTGCTCGGGCTGAAGGTGCCGATGAAGTGGCGGTCGTGATGACCATGCCGATGCCCCGTCATAGCGTCGAGGTTCAGGACCGCCTCCAGCCCACTCTCCAGCATCGCCTCGATGGACGAGCGGATGTGCTGGCGCACCCGGCTTCGAGCGGATCGAACCAATCCTCCCCGAGCACTGGAACCGGAGACTCGTTGGCTGTAATCTTCTCCATGGCGTGATTCCCTGCGGCGATTGTCAGACCGCCGGTATGGGTTCCTCGCCTTCAGGAGATTACGCCGCCCGTCGGCTTCCCACCAACAGCGACACGACCCTGTGTTCAGCGAGACAGCAGCACTGGAAGTTGCAGCTGCCTCAGGATTCCGCTCGTGGCGCCGCCCAGCACGAAATCCCTCATGCGGGAATGCCCGAAGGCACCCATCACGAGCATATCCGCTCCAACTTCTCGGGCATGCTCCTGTAGAGCTTGCGCGATGGGGCGACCCTGGCTCTGTACCCTTGCAACCATCGTTTGGATCTCGTGTCGCGTCAGATATTCCGCTAACCGGCTGCCAGGATCTTCTTCTGGCAAGGACTTCTCGTCGGTGACCGAGGCAATTGTGATGATCTGGGCTCGGCGCAGAAAATCACGGGCATCAGCTACCGCACGTGCCGCCACGCTGCTTCCATCCCATCCAATCATCACATGACCGAATGTCGCAACCGGCATCTCTTCCGGAACCAGCAGTGTTGGCCTGCCGGAGCCGAAGATAGCAGCTTCGGCGGTGGCCTGGAGTGCGTCGTTCTTAGACTCAAGGCCCACCATAACAAGATCATGGTAGCGACCATGAACAGCGACGGCATCTCCAAACGCCGCAGGGAGACACTCGATTTCAGTCGTTCGGAGTGAAATGCCCGCTGGCCCCGTCTCGTCTCTCATTGCCTGTACCAGTTCTTCTCCGCGGAGCCGGCATTTTTCCTTCGCGTCTCCGATCATGGCAGGCACGTCGATCAGCATATTGCCAAGTGCGCTGGAGACCCTTGGGATACTCACCTTGAGGACGAGCGCATGAACATCGGCGTCCAAATGGCGCGCGACAGCAGCAGCGTGAAGCGCTATTCCGTTCTCATCTGGCATCGGATATGTGTGCAGCGGCACAAGCATCTGTGTCTTCATAGTGAATTCTCCCGTAGAGGGTTAGAGACACCGTCGTGAGGCCTCGGAAGTAAAGGCATCACCTGCTTCAAGACTTTGACTTGTCGCCAGAGCGTGCCCGGAAGGGCGCCGTCAGGGATACTCCATGCGCGGTTCGTCGATCTCGAGATGATCCTGCACTGAGCGGACCCCGGGAATGATCATCGCTGCCGTCGCCAGTGCCCGCCGCTCTTCCCTGGAGGCAATTTTCCCGAACAGGTGCACGACGTTCTCGAACACCACGATTTTCGATGAGGGATCGAGGCGCCATCCATGGTTGGCGATTTCGGCAGTCAGCCTGGCTTCGATAGCTTTATCATCAAGCTCCTCCTTGGGCGCCGTCAAATCCTGGACCAGCAAAGCGCGAACGAGATCGAGGCGGCTGACAATACCAACCAGATTCCCTTCATCGACCACCGGCACGCGCTTGATGTTGCGGCTCGCCATAATTTCAGCAATTTTCGACAGAGGCGTGTCCGATGTCACGGCAACGACGTTCCGGGTCATAACATCCGCCGCCGTTGTGCCGTGCGCTTTGACATAGGCCACAGCTCTGCTCAGTCGTTCCAGAAGGGAGTCGGGTTCGCCAGCTCTCTGGGAAACGTCCGTACCAATCTCCGGTCGGCGCATCAGATCGCCTTCCGTGACGATCCCGACCAGCCTGTCGTCGGCATCGACTACCGGCAGGGCGCTGATCCCGCGCTCGGAGAGGGTGGTTGCGATGTCCAACACCGATGTCTCGGGCCTGACCCGCAGCACCCGCTCGGTCATGATATCTGCAGCGCGCATGAGATTTCCTTTCTTTCAAACACGGCATAATGGCCACGGCATGACGGTGACCGGGCTCTGAAGCCGCGACTGCGGCCGGGCAAACGGACCGGTCAGTGACCCATCAGGACGGGGACCGCCATGTGGAGCAGAACGTGCCGTGTGGAGCCGCCCAGCACCCACTCCTTCAGCCTGGAGTGCCCATACGCACCCATCACCACCAAATCGGCTGAATGCCGTGCGGCCGCAGCCAGAATGGCGGGGCCCGCATCCGCATCGTCGGTCCCGATCGGCTCAACGGCTACCGACACACCTCGAGCGGCAATCGCGGCACCCATGTCGAGCCGCGGCCAGCGCGTGATCGAAGGGTAGGAAACACGCTCCCTGCCCTGCAGGACCAGCACCTTTTCCGCGCGGTCGATAAAAGGCAGGGCTCCGTGCAGCGCCGCAGCGGCCTGCCGGCTTCCGTTCCAGGCAACGACGATCGACCGGCCGATGTGGTCGAAATGGCCGGCATAAGGCACGATCAGGACCGGGCGGCCGCTCGACAGGACACAAGTCTCGGGCACGTCGAAACCGATCTCATCGGCAACAAGATCAGTCTGTTCAACGATGGTCAGGTCGTGATACCGGGCAACCAGGCCCAGCACCTCGGCCGCGTCGCCTTCCGCAACCTGCCAGTCATAGGACACAGCCGCAGCCTCCGCCAGCGCGCGGAACCGGCGCTCGGCCGCAGCGGCGAGATCATAGGATTGTTCGATTCGCGCGGTGGAGGTAGCACTCCCGCTGCGGAACAGGAGCCTCAGCATCGACACGTCCCGCAATGTCGCGAGGGCAGTGAGGCGGGCATCATGCACCTTGGCGACTGCCACGGCAGCCGACTCGTGCGGAGATGACGACTCGCACGGCTTCACATGGACGAGGATGTTGCGGAACATACTGTTTTCCCTCCCCTCATTGGGTTTAGGGTACTCTCCCTAGATGCCTCCGGCATGACATAAATCAACCTTATCTCAGCCAGGCGAGCTCAGAAGCCGATCAGGCAAAAGGAAAACGTCCGGTCGAGCATGCGGCCTATCCGGCCCATCTCGCCATCGGGCAGTCCGGCCAGCGCCCGCTGCCGGTTATCGGCATGATCCGCCGGGATCCGCCGCCTTCGATCAAGCGCCAGCGCTCGCCGCCGGCGTCGAAGAATCGGCCGGATATGCGGATCGGCAGAACCGGGCGGCCTGAATTCTTCAATGCAGCACGATTCCTGGTGCTTTGTCTGAATCGGATCCCTGTAGTTGGTTTTCATTCTTCAGAGCGGCGGGTGCAGCCGAGGATCGAGCGCGAACCCTGTAAGCTCCAGATGCGACGGAACCGACGAATATCAGGGTCAGCAGCGTTTCGGAACGTCTTTGGGATTGACAATGAACACGTCGCCCGGCTTGTCGATGGTGATGGCCGTCAGGACGAACGGCTCGATATCCAGCACCCCAAACCCCTTGTGGACCGCCACTTCCAGGATCGCCGTTGCTGGATCGATCGAGTAGTAGACTGCTCGGACGACGCTGACCCTCCACCGGCCGCCGCCGAACTTGTACGATCCTTCACCGCTGTCCCATGTCTCGCGATATTCGTTCTGATCGAGCCGCCAGGCGACCAGCTCTCCGGAAACCAGGGTATTTTCCAGTGGCGTCACGTATAGACATCGTAGGCAAGGCGTCCCAGGAAGGTCTCGACCATCTCGATCCCCGGCGGCGTATCCAGGAGTTCGATCGGAACCTGGTTGTCAAGTCCCATGGCCGGCCGCTCGAGCCACCTTTCGGCTTCGTCCTGCGATCCAAAGACTTCCATGGCCTGGGTCAGTATCTCCGCCAGCTTCCAGGTCCGGCCGCCCTGCTCCGCGCTGAGCGGTTTTTCCGGCGCCGCCGAGCGCCGCTGGCAGGTGCGGACACTCATGCCGACCGCCTTCTCGATGTCGATTGGCTTGAGAACGCGAAGATTCGTGACAAAGCTCTGCAGCGCGCGACCGGGCAGGCCCTTCCTGATCGCGTTGTGGGCATCGAGCGGCGTCAGGATGCGCTGGCTGAACACTTTCGATCCGCCGAGAAGATCGACGACCCGTTTGTACTGTCCGCCCGGCTCGTCCACGCTTTCATTCCTGGCCATCTCCGACTCCTTGTTGTCAAGTATCGCAGTCAAACTGACCCATGTCGCAGGGGATCCAAGGGCAACCGCACGGGATGCAAACCTCCGCGTTCCCCATGTCTTTAGAGACCCTCGTCAGAGACAAGTGGGATATTTTTTGGTGGCGTCGTAAAGGTCTCTTGAGACTTAGCAGCAGGCAAGGCAGCGGTGCGTCAACTTCTTCATGATGCATTTTGTGCCCCATGAACCGGCTGATTTGACCTCGATCAAGCCTCTTACCGAATAAAGAGCTATTCTCGTCCTCCAAAAAATGCAGAAAACCCAAGGGTGAGAACGGAGAAGAGGCCATGACAGACATCATGTTCATGCTCGCCAATGATCATCGCAACATGACGAAAATTCTCGACGCTTTGCGGAGACAGATCAGCTTGATGGATCACGAGGGATCGCCGAACCACCACCACATCCGGAGCATCCTGGTATACATCCTCGATTATCCGACTCAGGTACATCATCCTGTAGAGGATCTTGTATATGGTGAACTGAAGATCCGTGATCCTGCCATCGCCCGAAATCTCGATGGCATTGAACAGGATCATGCGGAACTTGAGAAGCAGACACGGCAGTTTGCCCAGGCAATTGACCGCGCGCTTCAGGGCGAGGAGTTGCCGCTTCAGTGGCTTGTACATATGGGACAGAATATGATCGACCGGCAGCGATGCCATATGGCTGCTGAGGAAACGACTCTTTTCCCGGCAGCCCGGAGCAGCCTCACACCCACCGACTGGGCCAATATTGCCCTGGTGTTAGGCGCCCCTGACGATCCGCTGTTCGGCCCGCGGACCCGGGAGTTCTTCCGGTGTCTCCACCAGGATATCATGATATCGGAAGCCGTTTGATCCCACAGCGCCATGCGATGGATCTGAGGCGCCCATACCCCTGCCCACGCATTCTAAGGCGGCATCACGCTCCAGAACAATCCAGATTTTACGCATTTCACTGTAGCCGCCGGTAGACAGAAGGTCGGCAATGATCAGGAGGCACTGCGATCTCCTTTGTGGGTCTGCGTTTTACCGTCAGGGTAGGTGAGCAGTGCAACCGATCCCGCCGTGTCACGGAGAACTCTGTCAGCCCCCGCTATGGGCATCAGGGTCAGTGCGGTCGATAATGCATCGGCCGTGGTGGCATCGCGCGCGACGACGGAAACGCTGGCATACCGCGCAGCACTGATCCCGGTAGCGGGGTCAAGAAGATGATGAAATCGGCCGGAGGCATCAAACTGGAAGCCGGAAGCCGCCGAGGTGGCAACCGCCCGGTCTGCCACCTCAAGCGTGCGTGCAATCCGGTCAGGCACCCAGGGATCTGCCAGGCCGACCCTCCATGCCTGTCCACTGGGGTGAGTGCCAAGCGCCCGGATCTCGCCGAGGTCGGCCAGCACGCTGTCGCATCCGCCCGACCGCAGGATTTCAGCAATGCGATCGGTAATGAAACCCTGGGCGATGCCATTGAGCGTGACCGCCATGCCTTTTTTCGCGAAGGTTACGTGGTCCGCATCGAGCAGTAATTCGTCATATCCGACCAGATCGAGGGCGCGCTCCACAGCATCCCGGTCAGGGCCTGCGGCAGGTGAATCTGTCCTGGAGAAATGGTCGGCATAGAGCCGCCACAGCGGCTGAACCGTGACATCGAAGGCGCCACCGGTCAGCCGGCTGAACCAGATGCATTCGCTCAGCAGCACCACCAGATCCGACGGTGGGCCGTCCAGGTATCCGTCACGGTTCAGCCTGCACAGTGCCGAGTCCGGACGGTAAAGACTGAAGATGTTTTCCAGTCGGCCGAGCTCGGAGACGCATCGCTCAATCAGCTGGTCGGCAGTGCCTGGGTCCGGGTGGTGGACCGCGATCGACGCCGGCCCGCCGAGTGCGGCACCGCTCCAGCGACGCAGCAGAGGAGATGCTGCTGATAGCGGCAAAGGCATCAGGCCCAGTGAGGTGACGCCTGCGGACAGGCTGAGAAACCGGCGGCGCGAGAGGTTCTGTCCCATCAGCAGCATCTCCGTTCAATGACTCGAATGATCCGAGCCGCCCAGCACATAGCTCTCGGGCACCGCGTCGAAGGCGACGACCTCGCCACCATGAGCTTCGGCAAACTGCCGGGCGGCCTGTTCCTCGCCGAAGGGAACCGCCTCGTCGCCGCCCATGCCGCCCTTCCTGGTGCTGCCGATCACGTACCAGGCGCGGCGCGCATCGACCCAGGCTCCACGTTCGGGATGGTCCCAGTTCTTCACCTTTGCCATATCCGTCACGTAGATTGCGGCGATGTCCTTTGGTTCCTCAGGCAGCCTGGTGAAGGCGATGGCATCACGGGCGGAAGAAAACCAGACCGCCTCGTCCCGGCTTTGCAGGATTACCTGCCCCTTGGGGCCAGGGTGCTCGACGAGCGCCATCCCGCAGTAGTGTCCTATCGCCTCATCCGTCACCTCGTGCGGAGCCGGGGGAGCCGACGCCTGCTGTTCCTCCCCGCAGGCGGCGAGCAACAGGAGCACCGCTCCCAGGATGGCCGATACCAGGATGGTTGGTCCAGGACGACCCATCATACCTGCCTCCTTTGAAATATCATTGCCGCCAGGGTCAGCGGCACGGCGATCCAGGCGGCCAGCGCAGTCAGCAGGAGTGCCGGCGGCAGGCGCAGGGTCTCGGCCAGACCGGCCATGCCCGCGAAGACGCTGACATTGGCGAAACCAGTCAGATTGAACAGGCGGTAGGCATCCGCCGGGTTCAGCAGCAGCAGCAAGTTGACGACTTCCGGAGTCAGTGTCCTTCCCTGATCGGCAACCAGAGCACCCAGAAGAGCCATGTCGTAGAGCAGGACGAAAGCCAGCCAGACGCCAACGGCGAGCCCCGCCGCCGTGCCGCGGTTGCCGACCGCGGCGCTGATCAGGTATCCGAGTGCTACGAACGCGGCGCCGAGCAGGACGGAGGATCCGATCATGGCAACGAACGGCCGCCAGACGGCGAACCCGTTGCCGTTCCCCGCCGCCGCCAAGGCGATGCCGGCGGCCCCGTAGCCGAGCACAGTAGCGAAGGCGAGAATCGACACGTGCCCCAGGAACTTGCCAATGATGATCTGCAGGCGGGAAACCGGATATGTCAGCAGCAGCATCATGGTGCCGCGTTCGAATTCGCCGACAAGCGCATCGAAGGACAGCAGCAGGGCTATCAGCGGTAGCAGGAAGATTGTCAGACTGGACAGGCTGACGATGGTCACCTCGACCGGCCCGACGCCCACATTGCCTGTTGGCGCGCTGCCGAGGAAGGACAGGGTCAGTGCCAGAGCCGCCATCAGCACCGTGATCGCCAGGACCCAGCGATTGCGCAGGCCGTCACGGATCTCCCGCCCGGCAAGGGTAAGGATGTGCCTCATCCCGCGCGCTCTCCATCAAGGAACCGCGCATACAATTCATCGAGTGTCGGTGGAAAAATTTCGATGTCGCGCACAGTTGGCCCGAAGGCCGCGGCCCGCCGAACGACCTCCATCTTGCTGTCGTCGCCGCAGGTGAGATCCACGGTGAATCCATTCATTTCTGCACCAGTGATCGCGCCGTTTATAATTGAGACGTTAAGGACAGTGCCATCAAGGTGCTGGACCAGGTTTTCGGCGCGACTCTCAACCGAGATTCGCATGCGCACCGGCAAGCGTGCGATGGAGCGGAGCTTCTCGATTGTACCGAGCGCTATCAGGCGTCCCCGGTCCATGATCGCCACCCGATCGGTCTGTCCTTCGATCTCGGTCAGGGCATGGGAGGACAGCAGCACGGTGGCCCCGGCATCGCGTAGTTCCGATATGATGGCGTAGAAGCTTTGCCGCAGCTGCGGATCGAGCCCGGTCGTCGGCTCGTCAAGCAGCAGCACGCGGGGTGAGCCGAGCAGTGCCTGGGCCAAGCCGAGACGCTGACGCATACCCTTGGAATAGGTCCCGACGCGCTGCCCCGCCGCGTCCGAGAGGCCGACACGCGCGAGCAGATCACGCCCTTCGGCTTTCGGAACCCCCTTCAGCCTGGCAAAGAAGGTGATCACTTCGGCCCCAGTCA
This sequence comes from Skermanella aerolata KACC 11604, assembly GCF_000936425.1. GTDB lineage: Bacteria > Pseudomonadota > Alphaproteobacteria > Azospirillales > Azospirillaceae > Skermanella > Skermanella aerolata. The sequence goes on from NZ_AVFK01000038.1 coordinate 50,444, forward strand.
TCGACGCGTTGAAGGCGATGGTTTCGGGCAGGAAGCCGACGCCGTTGCGGGAGCGCACCGCGGCCGACGCCACGGGATCCTCGCCCAGCACGCGCACGGTTCCGGCCGAGGGACGGATCAGACCGAGCATCAGCTTCATTAATGTGGTCTTTCCGGCACCGTTGTGGCCGACCAGAGCCACGCTTTCACTCGCATTCAGTTGAAGATCGACACCGCGCACCGCCACCTGCGAGCCATAGCGCTTCTCGATGTTGATCAAATCGATCGACGGGTCAGTCATCAGTCTGCCTCCGCGCTGTGGAACGACAGGCTCAGCCAGGCTGGAAGTTCCGGCAGAACAGGGCGCGGTGTCGGAGGCCTGATCAGGGGGCGGGTATCGACGACACCCCCGGGAGTGAGGGCCGGAAACTGCTTCTGAGCCCAGCGAATGACCTGGATGCCGGGGCTGTTGAGCAGCAGCTTGGCCGCCGGATACGTCCACACAATCCGGTCGATGATGTCGTTGGGTCGGTAAGCCTCATCCGCGATGCCGTCACCGCTCAGGTCGAACGAGGCGTTGTCGCTCCAGTAATTTCCCCGCCCGCCGGATGACCAGTCGAGAGAACGCGTTCCAACGTATTTGACCTGGGTGCGACTACTGACAAAGGCATTGCCGGAAAGCTGGTTACGCTCCGAACCCGCCGTGAAATGGATGCCGACCGCGCAGTCCTCGAACCAGTTGCCTCGAAAGACGTTTCGATTGGCGTTGTAGATAAAGACGCATTTCCCCGTCCCCGCTTCCGCATCGCCCGCTTCTGATTCGTCGCGCGGAACATGATCCTCCGCATCGGCGCCACCGCCCGCTGCCGCACTCAATTCTGCCGGCGATGCTTCCGGCGGAACCTGCAGAGAGGCTTCCGGTAATCGGCCGAAGACGACATTGTCCTCAATCCGCGCATTGTTCGCGAAGTTGAACAGCAGGCCGTGGTCGCGGCTGCCAACCGACCAGTTGCCGCGGATTACGAGGCGGTCCGAGAACATGATGGCCAGTGCGGCATGACTGCCGATCGACACGTTACCGGACACCTCGCTGTCGTTTGTGTACATGTAGTGGACAGCAAAACGAACGCCTTCGAACCAATTCCCCTGGAACAGGTTGCGCCGGCTGGTGATGACAAAGATGCCGTCACGCCCATAGAGAATGCGGTTGCCCAGAACCTTCGCACCGGGCGCGTTCCAGACCGAAACGCCATTGCCGGCCTCTGCGGTTCGAACATCGCGCAAGCCGATGATCAGGTTGCGCTCAACCACAGAGTCCGGCGCTCCGTGCAGGTAGACGCCATAAAGATTGTTCTCAATGCGGTTTGCCGCGACCACCGCCCGCGCAGCCGTCCGCTCGACGAAAATGCCGGCGTCCATGGCCTCGAGGTCGCGCCCGGAGCCACGGACCTCGAGGCCATGGACGGCAGCCTTGGCTGCCAGGATCGTGACCACGCTGCCGGTACCATTTCCCTGGATCACCGCGCCCGGCATGCCCTGCAGGGTGATGCGCTTGTCAAGCCTGACCGGCCCGGCATGAATGCCGGGTTGCAGGATCAGGACATCGCCCTCGGCCGCCGCCGCGACCGCGTCCTGAAGATTGACATCGGGCCGCACTGTCCGCTCAGCCGCCTGGGCAGGCCCGGCCGCGGCAAGAGCAACGGCGAAACCGACCCAGGCCCATCTGACGATCTTAACGATCATGTTGACCGCGGTTCGACAAGCAGGCGGCCGCGCATTTCCATGTGCATGGCGTGGCAGAACCAGGTGCAGAAATACCAGTGGACCCCCGGGCGCTGGGCGACAAAGGTGACCGACGCCGTCGCCTGGGGTGCTATCTCCATGTTGATGCCGTAGTTGATCAGGCAGAACCCGTGGGTGAGATCCTCCACCTCATCCATGTTGGTGATAAAGATCGTCACCTCGTCGCCCTGCTTGACCTCGATCTTCTCCATGCTGAACGCGGGCGCCACCGAGTGCATGTAGACCCGCACCTTGTTGCCGTCGCGCACGATCTCATTGGCGTATTCCAGCTCAATGCCATCCTTCTTGGCCTGGCTCCGGGCATCCTCCCAGAACGCGTCGTTGCGATCCCAGATGTGGATCGGGTTGATCTTGGATGCGTGCACGATCGTGGCGTCGTGGGGTTCGGCAAAGCTGGGGCTGTCGTGAACGAGGCGCATCTGCTCGCCGGAGATGTCGATCAGCTGATCGCATTCCGGCTTCAGGGGGCCGACATTGATGAAGCGGTCTTTGGAGAACTTGTTCAGGGACAGCAGCCACTTGCCATCGGCTTCCTTGGTCTGGCCCATCGAGGTGTGGTTGTGGCCGGGCTGGTAGTGGACGTCGATCTTCTGGACGATCGGATCGACCTTCTCGCCCTTGTAGGCGCGGATTGCCTTATCGATGTTCCATTTCACCACCTGGCTGTCGATGAACAGAGTCGTGAAGGCGTTGCCCTTGCCGTCATAGGCGGTGTGCAGAGGCCCGAGACCCAGTTCCGGCTCGGCGACGACGCAGGCGCGCGGATCGATTTTGTCCTCGAACAGAGCATCGAACTGGCGGACGTCCAACACCGTTGCGGTCGGGGCCAGCTTCCCATTGACCACAACGTGAATGCCGTCTGGCGCCGTGTTGATGCCATGCGGGCTGTTCGAGATCGGGATGTATCGGGTGTAGCGCGATCCGTGCCGACCATCAATCACCGGCACGCCGTTGATTTCCTGGAAATCCTTGTTGCGGACGGCCTCCTCGATCCGGGCCAGGTTGAAGACCACCGTCCAGTCCTGCTCTTTCGCCATCATGTCGGCGAGCGTCATGCCCTTTTCAGAGTTGTAGCAGGTTGAGAAGGCGTACTTGCCCTGATAATCCGCATCGGTGTTGTCGAGGTTGCCATCGACCATCACCTGCCAGGCGACCTTCATGGTATCACCATCGACCGCCGAGAAGATCGACCAGTACTTGTCCGGCTCGTCCAGGATCTTGCCGTCGTTGGGGAGCGGCACCTCGTATTCGCCATTGCAGAAGATGTAGCCGGTGCGCGGAAACTTCTGCACCCGCATGCCATGAACCGTGTTCTGATTGGGCAACTCGATGATCTTGTCACAGCGCATGACATCCAGACGGATCCGGGCGACGCGGGTGTTGGCTTTGTCGTTGACGAAGAGGTACCGGCCGTCATAGGTGCCGTCGGTGAACGACAGGTGCGGATGGTGGGTATCGCCGTTCGTGTAAATGCCTCCCTTGTCCGCAAGAAACTCCCGGGACTCCGGACGAAGCCCTTCGGTCAGGATCCTGCGGCTTTCATTGGTCTGTCCCCACCCGGTGGCGCTGCACCGGTTGAACACCGGGATGCGCGTCATCTCGCGCAGGGACGGCAGGCCGAAAACCCGGATCTCGCCGCTTTGGCCGCCGCTGAAGAACGCGTAGTAATCGTCGAGCTGACCGGGTTCCAGGTGCGAGGTGGCGGCGCCCTGCTCCGCGGCGGCGGCGGGCATCGGCGCCAGGATGGACTGGCCAATCAGGGTTGCCGCCGTACCGCCTCCAACGCCGGTCAAACCCGCCAGGGTTGCCAGCTTCGCGGTGCCGCCGAGCAGCTCGCGGCGATCGATCGACATTGCCTTCTCGACAGCTTTCTTCGTTTCATCGGACATTTTCTCATTCCTTCGTTGATTGCAGAAGATCATCGCCCCTGGCGGGGACCGCCTGCAGCCTTCCATCCGGAAGGCCGCTGATTTCCGCTTTTCGGCCGCCCGGTTGCGCCGTCGGAGACGACATTGCCTGACGCTTCTCACGCTTGAGGCGCTTCTGGATCACCACCGGGCATTTATGATCGTGGTGATAGAGCATCTGGCAGTGCATGCAGGAGATGCACTCATTGACATTGATGTGCCCTTCCGGATGGATGGACTGGACCGGGCATTCGTTGGCGCAGCGCTGGCACGGATTGCCGCATTCGCGGTAGCGGCGTAGCCAGTCGAACATGCGCAGGCGCGCGGGAATAGCCAGCGCGGCACCGAGCGGGCACAGATATCGGCAGAAGAAGCGCTCGATGAACAGGTTCGCAACCAGCAGCCCGACCGCGAAGGTGACGAACGGCCACTCGCGAACGAAACGCAGCACGATCGCCGTCTTGAAGGGCTCCACCTCGGATACCTGCTCGGCGAATGTGAGAGAGTAGAGCGACAGGCCGAACAGCCCCAGGAAAATGATGTACTTGATCGGCCACAGGCGTTCGTGCAGGCCCCACGGCACCCGGATCTGCGGCACCTTGAAAAAGGTGCGCCCGATGCGGTTGGTCAGCTCCTGCAAAGCGCCGAACGGGCAGAGCCAGCCGCAGAAGGCACCCCGCGCCCAGAACAGCATCGACACGGCAACCGCTGACCACAGGAGGAAGACCAGCGGAGACAGCAGGAAATAGTCCCAGCTGAAGCCGGTGATCAGCGCGTTCGTGAAGGTTAGAACGTTGACCACCGAGAGCTGTGCCGTCACCCACCAGCCGAGCCAGAACAGCGTGAAGGTCAGGAACGCCAGCCGGACACGGTCGTACAGCCTGGGCCGCTTCACCAGCTGGTGCTGGAAGAAGAAGATGCCAGTCAAGACCCCGAGCGATGTCCCAAGGATTGCGATATCGACCGTCGAGCTGCGCCAGATCCGTTGCCACAAGGGCTGGTCAGGAGCACCGGTGATCTGTGCTGGAGATGGGATCCCCTGGGCAGGAGCTGCCTGATTTGTGGCATCCTCGGCAGGGATGTCCGGTGTGTCGGCCACGACGGCGCGCTGTTCGGTCCTGACATAACGCTCGGGAACCTGATAGGTGACATCGAAGGTCAGGAAGGCCTTGTCGCGAGCGCCGACGGAGCGCTGCACGAGCAGCTGAAGGCGCCACGGTTCCACCGGGTTCAGTTCGGTCCCTTCCGGGACGGCAAAAATGGAAATTTCCTGAAAACGGGGTGCCCCATCGGCTGCGATCTGGTTGATCCGCTCGTGATTGCGGTCGCGGAAGCGGATGGTCTCCTGGTCCTGAATGACCTCGATCCGATCGAAGATGCCGCCCCGGACGTAGCCGGACCCCTTGAAGCTGTAGGATCCGTTGCCGGCAACCAGAATTGCCTGCTGGCCTGGCTTGAGGCGCTTCCGGAGACGGTCGTAAGCGGTCTCGCCCAGGAGCGAGCGCCCGATCGTCGGCGCACTCACCAGAGCGGTGTAGAGGTCGATGAAGGTGGCATCCGGTTCCCCCGGCTCCGGCCGCGCGACAGCAGCCTCATTGCCCGACCGGACGAAGGCCTCATTGATGTCGCCGACGGTCAGGTGAAGACGGCGCAGCGAGCCGTCTCCGACCAGGCTTTCCCAGTCACGAATTTCCGCAGTCGTCAGGTCAATGGTTCGCGCCGGCCGCGGAATGGCGGCGGTGACTTCAGGCTGCGCACCGCCCAGACCGCGCAGTTGGGCGACACGGCCGGCTGACCGCATGATGCTGTCGCCCATCACCAGGACGGTGACCGTGGCGCCGCTTACGATGTCCACCGACGTGCCGGTGTCGGTGGTGGACGATGGCCGCAGCGCATTCCGGCCGATAAAGCCATCGATGAACGCGGTAATTTTACGCTCGGGAATGCCGATCAGAACAATCGGTTCCTTGTGCTCGACCAGCCTGGCTCCCGCTATCGTGCCATCCAGATCGAGGCCGACTACGATATGGATCGGCTTGCCGGAATACCCAACGGCGTTGACGAAGTCGGAGTTCAGAAAAGCGTAGCCGAGCAACCGGTCGCCCCGGTAGGCCGGTACCACAGGCGGCGATCCCTGCAGCGGCCCGAAGCGGTCAGCCTCCGGGAAGACTTGGGCGGGCTCCACTGTCGCGAGGAAATTGTCCAGATTGGCCGTCTGCTGCGCCGACGATACAGCCGGCAGCATGCAGGTCATGGCGATCACCATGAAGGTCAGCAGTAAGAGCCGGACTTTACCAGTCATGTAGCCACCTCCAACTGGGATGATCCCGCGGAAACTGGACTCTTGCGAAGTATCTGCCTGTTGCTCAGTATCAGGAAACTGTTTTCGGAGACCGTGTGATGGCATCGTCCTTCAGCCCGACTTCCTGGCATGTTTCCTCGGTGGAGGAACTCATGGCGCTGGCTGAAGCGCAGGAGCGGCGGGCTGCGATGCGCTACGATCAACTTGCCGCACTCATGGACCGCTTTGGCAGCCGGGAGACGGCAGCGCTGTTCCGACGATTGGCAGCCATGGAGCGGGAGCACGTCGAGGCCTTGGCCGGCTGGGGTGGTTCCGCGGCTCCGCAAGGGAAAATCCCCGACGGGATGGGAGAAGGAACGGCTATTGACAGCGACGAGGTTCCCGCGTCGCTGACCCCCTACCGGGCACTGGCGATCGCGGTCCGGAACGAGGAGCGGGCCTTCAGCCTGCTGACCTATGTCGCGGCACATGCGGGAACATCCGAGATACGCGCCCGGGCCGAGGCGCTGGCTCTCGAAGAACTCCAGCATGTGGCGCTGCTGCGCGCCCAGCGACGCAGGGCATTCCATGTTGAGCGTCACGATGCGCGTGATCATGAGAGGGACATCGAGGCCGCCATACGCTCCACCGCCGACCTGCGGAAAGTTGCCGGAAAGCTGCTGTCCCGCGTGCTTGAGACCCATGAAGGTCTTGCTCGAGAGCTGGTGGCTATCGGAGATCAGAGGAGAGCGGGTATGATGTCCCGCCTTGCCGCCGATGAACTGGCCGAAGTCCGGCGGCTCGGCATCCGCTACTCCGGGTCTGAAGCCCAGACTGCCGGAAAGGACGGCACGACAGGATCGGCTGCCCCGTACTCCGACGCCATGCGACCGGTCGAGGATATGGTTGATATTCTCCTGGCTGTTGCCGAGCGCAGCAAGGACGAAGGGGTTGTGCGCGAGGCACAGCGGCTGAGCGGTCTGGTAATCACCTGGTTGGCAGAGTTGCGGGCATATCTTGAAGCGACTGCTTGAAGCCCCAAAGTCGGTCATTCTTTACTCGTCCAATCCCAGTGGGATTGTCTGCGCTTATGTGACACACGCCCTTGCGGCGAGAAGCCGACTGACTTCTCACCGAAAGGGCGCGCCGCGACTAACGAAGCTCAGGAATTCTGTTTCAGGTAGGCAATGATGTTCTCCCGCTCATCCTCGCTCTTGATGCCTGGGAATGCCATCTTGTTACCGGGAATGAAGCCCTTCGGGTCGGTGAGGTATTTGTCGAGATTGTCTTCGGTCCACGTTACATCACCCTCCTTGACGGGCTTGGAGTATGAGTAGCCGTCCACTGTCCCGGCTTTGCGGCCGACGACGCCGTGAAGGTTGGGACCTACCCGGTTCGCTCCCCCCTGCTCGGCTGTGTGGCAGGCCTTGCACTTGTTGAAAGCCTTTTCTCCGGCTGCCGCGTCGCCTTCAGCTAGCGCGATGGAAACGGGAGTTGCTGCGAATAGCACGGCAGCGAATAAGATGGCCTTCCGAATCGTCATTTTGTCATTCCCCCTTGCAGTTGTTGTATGTTGCGCGATTATCCGCAATAGGCGCGTACCGCAGCATAAAGAAGCTTATCTCAAGAATATCCACCACAATGACATAATTTTATAAAACATGCTTTCAGTAAATTCAGTAGGCAATCTTTGTTTTATGATTACATAATAGACATTTATTTATATGTAATTATTGATTATCATTATAAAATCGTTGAGTATAAAAATCTTTTTTAGCCCAAAGGATCTTGTCATTCTCTCCTTTCTGCAGCAGTAACAACGAATACCTACAGGTCCTATGATAGGAGACATCTGAGTAGCTGTCGTTGCTCCAGAGCAAACTTTCCGGGAAAATACATGCGAGACAGCGTGTTTCATGGTGGGTTTCACGACGTAACGATAGATTTTACATATTGGCTGAGCAGATCGGAAGTCGTGGTAAGGTGGAGTGGAAGATCGTTCTTTTTGCCCGCGCTGCGGCAGCGTTCGGGTGTTAAAGTCCGGACATGCGCGGGGCAAGCAACGGTGGCTGTGTCGGCGCTGCCGATACGAGTTCACGCGCCCTGACGGCTATAGCGCACCCGATGAGGTGAAGCAGGCGGCGGTCACGTTGTACGGGTTCGGTTTGTCGCTCAATGCCGTCGGTCGCCTGCTCAGGAGTGGTGCCCAGTCGGTCATGCGGTGGGTTTGCGCCTACGGTGACCGGAACTCCCGAAGCCGGAGGTCGAGCCGGTGCCGATCATCGAGATTGACGAGATGTGGCACTATCTGCAGCGCAAGACGAACCGGGTCTGGATCTGAAAAACCTATGACCGGGCGAAGGACCGGCTGATCGATTGGGAATGCGGCAAATGTGACGAAGCCACGTGCCGGCGCCTGTTTATGCGTCTGGAACTATGGCGGCCTCGGCTCTACTGCACGGACGACTATACCGTCTACGACACTGTCTTGCCGATTGGGCGCCATTACGTTGGCAAGGATGAAAGCGTCCGGTTGGAACGCAACAACGGTCATCAGCGGCATTGGGTAGCATCCTGCCGCCGCCGCTCCATCGTGGTCTCCCGACCCAGCGCGATGATCGATCGGGGTATGGCCTTGTTCGCCCACTTGCACGTCAATCGCGGCGCAAAGCCTGAGATGCAGCGTCTACCCATCGCTCAGAAAAAGAGGATCAAGATTGCTTAAAAGCCATCATTACGTCGTGAAAGCCTTTCCGCGCGCGCCTTGTATTTTCCAAGCGCCGGACCACTCTACATCCCATGCAGGATACGCACCCCTGTTTCACGCCCATTCCGACATCGCTGCGAGACGTGTCCCGCATGGTGGTCGGGTCGGTCGTGTCCGAAGGTTGGTAGGAATTGCTGACGGCGCATTCTCCTGAGCATTACGGTCGTCGGATCAGGCGGCGAGGTCAAGGGGCTCGTCATTGGGAGCGACGTGCAGGGTGTCCCAGCCGTCAACGCGGCGTAGCGTGATCTGGCCGCTGGCGAGCAGGGCCGAGCTATGGCGGAATTTGGGTGACGAGGTGTTCAGGCGGCGCTGTGTGATGCGGGCACTCTGACCTCGATGCCGTCGCGGAATTTGACGCCCTGTATGACTTTGGGCAACTGGTTTTCGCCCTGGAGCCGTCGCCAGGTTCTGGATGCAGCCGAGATCAGCTTGAAGACCATGAGCTTGGCGGTGTCCTGGGAAAGCGCGCCCTTGGTGCGGACCGTCCGGTGCCGAACCGTGGCAAAGACACTTTCTATGGGGTTCGTGGTCCGCACGTGATCCCAATGCTCGGCCGGGAAGCTGTAGAAGGCCAGCAAGGCATCGCGGTCCTTGGTCAGGCACTCGACGGCCCCAGAGTACTTGGCGCCGTACTTCTTCTCGAAAACGTCGATGGCGTGCTCCGCCGCCTTGAGGTCGGGCGCCATCCAGATCTCCCGCAGGTCCTGCTTGACCGCGGGCTGGATGGATTTCGCCAACTTGTTGATAACGTTGCCGGTTTTGTGCACCATCCGAACGCAATTGGTACCGTTCGATTTA
>NZ_AVFK01000039.1 GCF_000936425.1 Skermanella aerolata KACC 11604
CCTACATGGTCGACGGCGTGCAGTACATCGCCGTGCAGGCCGGCTGGGGCGTCGACGCCGAGCGCATGATGGGCGGCATCGACGGCTTGCTGCCGGAAAACCGCCGTCCGCCCAAGATGACCCAGGGCGGCGTGATCTGGGTCTTCGCCCTTGGCAAGGACCAGTCCAAGCAGCAGGCAGCGGCTCAGTAAGGGGAGAGCGAGGGATGCCCAAATCGAAGACCAAGTCCATGACCTCCGGCCTGCTGATCTTCGGCACCCTCGCACTGGCGTCCTTCGGGACGCCAGCCCTGGCGCGGGACCTGCCGAAGACGCCCGACGAACTGATTTCCACGGTCTCCAAGGCGATCACCGAGCGCGACATGGCCGTGTTCGAGGATCTGGTGAACTGGAAAGACGCGCGGAAGATCCGCAAGCGGGTGGTCAGCTACCAGATCCGTACCACCTTCGGCCGCCCGATCCGCTCGATCGCGCTGGAAGACTTCCCGGCCGATGGACTGAAGGAAACGGAGAGCCGGGGCACCCAGAAAGCCAACATGGCGGTCTCGCACCGGCTGCGCGTCATCTTCGACGAGCCGCCGGGCGAGTCCGGCATCCCGCCGACCGACGTGTTCCTAATCGGCAAGGAACAGGACGTTTACCGGATAGCGCTGGTCAACCCGGTGCCGAGGAAAGACAACGACTGAACCACCAGGGACGCTGCCGGGGTGGTCACCCCAGCAGCGTCCCCAACCCCATACCTCTGCGTTCCGTGCAACCCTGGGAACGATTTAATCAGATTGCTAATTCAGTCTGAATTAATACATTCACCAGTGCAGCAGCGATGCTGTAACGCACTTCTTGGGCGTTTCCTCCCTAGACTCGGGCCGGTGGTTTTCCACCGGCCTTTTTTTATGGACCGTTCAGTACGCAGCCGCCATGATCCGGTATGGATGAAAATGAGGCGATGCCATGAGGCTGAACCCGGTTCACATCTCCCTGCTGATCATCCCATTTGTCGCAAGCCCCGCAATGGCCCACGACTGGTACTCGGGGCTCCAGACCCCAAGCGGCGTTTCCTGCTGCAACGAAGGCGATTGCCAGCGCGTCGGTCATCGGTATTCCGCCGAAACCGGCCATGAGGTCGAGATCGAAGACCAGTGGGTCCGCGTCGACCCAGGGGTTATCCTCCCCTTGTCGTCGCCCGACGGCCTGACCCACGCCTGCTTCTCCCGCTACCGCTGGATCGACCCGCCCAGCAAGACCTTCATCAACCTGCGCTGCGTGATCCTTGGTGGAATGGCTTGAGCCTCTATTTTCTCGCGTGATGCACCCGAAGCCCCTAAACCTGTAGCCGGTTGCAGTCGCGGGAACCGGAGAGGCAGATGCCGACGAAGACAGCGGGAAACGCTGCACCAGGGCGGGGCTGGGTGCTGGTCCTCGCACTTGCCATCGGCCAACTGATTTCCTGGGGCACGACGTTCTATACCTTCCCGCTCGTGATCGACCCGATGATTGCGGAACTCGGCTGGGCGCGGACGACCGCCTATATGGCTCCGGCATTCGGCCTGATTGCCCAGGCGATCTGCGCGCCGCTGGCGGGTTTCTGGATGCAGAGGCATGGCGGCCGCCTGTCCATGACCGTCGGTTCGCTTGGGGTGGCGGTCTCGATCCTGGCGTGGTCCGCCGTCGGTGAGCCCTGGCAGCTCATGGCCGCCTGGGTGCTCATGGGGGTGGCGCAGGCCTTCGTCCTCTACGAGCCTGCCTTCACGGTCGTCGCCCAGCGCAAAGCTCTGGACTTCCGGCGCTCCGTCGGGGCTATCACGCTGCTCGGCGGCCTGGCCGGAACGGTCTTCGTCCCCGGCACTCAATTGCTGGTCGAACTGCTGGGATGGCGGCAGGCGGTGCTCTGTCTGGCCGCGATCAACCTTGCTGTTCCGATGATCCTGCATGCGCTGCTCGTCCCGAGCGGGAACGGCGGGGCGGATTCCATTGAACATGCCGAAGCGGCAAGTGCCGATCCGCCGCCCACCGGCCTCAGCCCGCGCATCTGGCTGGGGCTGGCGCTGTGGTTCACCGCCGGCTCGGCGTATCTTTCCGGCGTCACCTTCCACTTCGTCCCGCTGCTCGCCGCCGAGGGAATACCGCCGACCACGCTGGCCGCAATCTTCGCCGTCGTCGGCCCTTCCCAACTGCTGGGACGCGCCTGCCTGATGGCGCTGGGGTCGAAAGCCACGGCGTTCGGCGCCGGGCTGAGCACGGTGTCGATGCTGCTGGTTTCGTCCGTGATGCTGTGGGTGCTGCCACATTCCACCCCAGGGCTGATTGCCTTCGGGGTGGTCTACGGCGCCGGCAACGGCATCATGACGATCGCGCGGGGCATCGCTATCGCCGAGGTCGGCGGCCGTGCCCGCTATGCCGCTCTCACCGGCATCCTTCAGACGCCTGCCGTGCTCGCCTTGGCGCTGGCGCCCGTCATCGTCTCCCTCCTGCGCGATGCCGGCGGGGCGGACGCCGCTTACGCGGCGTTCCTGACGGTCACCGTGCTGTCGGTGGCCGGCTTCGCCATCGCCCTACTCCCCAGCCGGCCGCTTTCATAGAAGACGGAAAGCGGAGTTGTTGGGCCACGGCCCAACCTACGAAGCAGGAGTCTGTAGGTTGGGCCGTGGCCCAACATCGACGCGCTGACAAGTCAGAACTTGCCAGCTTTGGCAGGAAAGCGGCCAGAGGCCGCTTCTACAGCGGGCCGATGCTTGCGGGATCAGATCAGCCCGTACTGCCGCGCCTTGTTGCGGAGGAACGGCAGGCCGTCGTCCAGCACTTCCTGACGGTCGCGCGCGACCGGACGCCAGACCGACAGGGCCGACGCGATCTGCGGCGGCAGTTCGATGAAGCTTTCCATCGCCATGCCGCCCTTGAAGCCGATGGCCGCCAATGCGCCGAACACCTCGTCCCAGGCGACGGTGCCGGTGCCGGGCACGCCCCGGTCGCTCTCCGACAGGTGGATGTACTTAAGGTGCTCGCGGGAGCGGAGGATGCCGTTGGCGACGCCCTTTTCCTCGATGTTCATGTGGTAGGTGTCGAGGTGGACGAAGATGTTGCCGGCGCCGATCCGTTCCACCATCGAGACGGTCTGGTCCGCCGTGTTGAGCATGTGGTTCTCGTAGCGGTTGACCGCCTCGAGCCCGATCTCCAGGTTGAGCTTGCGGGCATGCGCCGCCGCCTTCTCCATCACGGACGCGACCGCATCCAGTTCACCCTGCGTCGGGGCCTTGCCGGTCCGCTCGCCGATCGAGCCGTAGACCACGCCGCTCAGCGCCTTGGCTCCCGTCGCCGCCGTCTTGTCCAGCGCCATCTTGAGGAATTCCAGCGCCTTGTCCGGGTTGTTGGTCGGCCGGCTGTCGTCCGGCAGGCCCAGCGAGCACACGGCGATCATCTCATGCTTGTCGAGCAGCGCCCGCGTGTGCTCGGCATCGACGGCCGGCGGGTCGAGCAATGCTATCTCGACGAAGGCGAGGCCGTAGCGCGCCGCTTCCGGGATCGCCAGTTCGGCAGCCTTCCGCGTCCAGTCGAGCGACCAGAGGCTGGTGTGAACGCCAAAACCTTGCATAGGAAGTCTCCTCAGTAAAAAACGTCTTCTTGGTGTTGGGTAAATGTGAGTGTCAGGTCCGCCGGACGGACCGTCCGGCCCAGATATGGCGGACGACCATGACGGCGATCAGGAAGGCGCCCCACATGGCGGTCGCCAGATGCTGGTTGGCTCCCAGCAGGTTCAACCCCGACGAGATCACCTGAAGGATCAGCAGCGCCAAGGCCACCGGCAGCGCCCGCCCGAACCCGCCGAACGGATCGACGCGCCCCAGGAAACAGGCCAGCACCGTGATCAGCAGATACGCCTCGCCATGGCCGACCCGGACGGAGTTGAAGCGCGCCAGCATCAGAATGCCGGCGATGCCGCACATCAGGCCGGACAGCGTATAGACCAGCATGATCGTGCGCTTGGTATCGATGCCGGAATAGCGCGTCGCCTCGATATTGGACCCCGCCATGTAGATGGTCAGGCCCAGCCGGGTCTTGTTCAGGATCAGGTGCCACAGCGCCACGCAGGCGATCAGTATCCACAGCGGCATGGGTATGCCGGCGAACCAGCCATGCCCGAGCATGCCGACGAAGTCCGGGAAGCCGGAGATATCGCCGCCCCTGGTGGCGAACTCGCCCAAGCCCCGCAGGAAGATCATCATGCTGAGCGACACCAGGATCGGATGGGCGCCGGTATAGGCGATGGCCGCCCCCATGACCCAGCCGATCAGGGCACCGACCGCGACGGCGGCCAGCCCGCCCAGCAGGAAGGCCGGCATCCCGGCCTCGACCCCGCCATTCGCCTGAAGCACCCAGGCCAGCACCAGCCCGCAGATATTGGCGGTGAACGTGATCGCCAAGTTGAGCCCGCCCGACAGGATCGGGATCAGCATCGCCAGCGTCAGCAGCCCCAGTTCCGGCAATTGGAATGCCACCGACGTAAACGTCGGCACCGTCAGGAACCGATCCGTCGCCAGACTGAACACCAGCACGACGACGGCCAGCAGCATCAGCAGACCGGCGATCTCGCTGCCTGTGCCGAGCGTGACGATCCGGCTGAGCCACGGCGTCGAATGAGAGGATTTAGTGGTCGAAAGCCGCGTCATGTCGCCACCGCCCTGCGCTTGTCGCGTCCCATCGCCCCGGCCAGAAGGTTGCCGACGCCGCTGCCCGACAGCGTGATCGCGACCAGGATCACGGCGCCGACGATCATCTTGAAGGCATAGGGCGAGACGCCCAGCAGGTTCAGGCCATTCTGCGTTATGGCGACCAGCATTACGCCCAGGAAAGCCCCCAGCAGCGTGCCCCGTCCGCCGCCAAGCCGGGCGCCGCCCAGCACGACGGCGGCAAGCACTTCCAGTTCCCGGCCGTACATCGCGTTGGGCACGACTTCCTGCGCGTAATGCGCCTGCATCAGCCCGGCGATCCCGGCCATGACGCCCATCCAGCCATAGGCCAGATAATGCATCCCGGCGATGTTGATGCCGATCCGCCGCGCGCCCTCCATGTTGTCGCCCATCGCGTAGAGCTGCCGCCCCAGCGTAGTCCGCCGGATCAGGAACCACGTCGCGAACACCACGGCCGCCATGACGGCCACCGGCAGCGTCAACTCGGCGAACCCGTTGGCGGTGTCGAACTCGAACAGGATGATACGGTCCAGCCACCAGTCCGGCAGGTCGTAGATCGATACGCCCTGCGTGAAGAACATCAGCGCGCCGAAGAACAGGTTGAAGGTCGCGATGGTCACGACGATGGAGATGATCCGGAACCGCCAGATCAGCGTCGCGTTGACCGCCCCCAGCGCGAAGCCGTAGAAGCCCGCGACCAGGAACCCGACCGCCCAGTTGCCGCCCCCCAGATGACCGACGGTCAATGCCGTCAGGTACTGCACGACGGAGGCCGCCACGGCGAACGAGATGTCGATGCCGCCGGCGATCAGGACAACCAGCAGCCCCGCCGCGAAGATCACGTTGACGGCGCTGATGTTGAGCAGGTCGAACAGGTTGACCAGCGTGAAGAAGGTGTCGGTGGTCAGCGCCAGGAACAGGCACATCAGCGCTATCACCACCATCAGCCAGCGCTCGGTCGAGCCGATATGAGGCAGACGAAGACTACGCATGGACTTGGCTTTCGATCCGCCCCATCGGCACGGTGCCCGGCAGATACTCGTCGATCAGCCGGCCGTCGCGCATGTGCAGGATGCGGTCACAGTTGAAATAGACTTCGGGGATTTCATCGGAGATCAACAGGATCGCCATGCCTTCCTCCGCCAGCTTGTGGACGATGGCGAAGATCCCCGCCCGCGCGCCGACATCGACACCGACGGTCGGCGAGTCCAGGATCAGCACCTTCGGCTCCGTCGCCAGCCACTTCGCCAGCACGATGCGCTGCTGGTTACCGCCGGACAGCGTATTGACCGGGTCTTCCGGCCGGCCGATCTTGACGGCCAGCCGCTTTATCCATTCGCCGACCAGCGTGGATTTCTTGCGTTCAGACAGCAGCCGCGCCGGCCCGAGCAGCCGGTCCAGCACCGGGATCACCGTGTTGTCGGCGATCGACTGCGGCTGGACCAGACCCAGCGACAGCCGGTCTTCCGAGACATAGGCGATGCCGGCGTCGATCGCGTCGCGATTGGACCGCAGGCGTAACGGCTGGCCGTTCAGCTTGATCGTTCCGGCATCGGGACGGGTCATGCCGAACAGTGACAGCGCCAGTTCGGTCCGGCCCGCTCCCAACCTTCCCGTAATCCCGACGACCTCGCCCCGCCGCACGGTCAGCGAAACATCCTGATAGTCGCCGCGCCGGGTCAACCCCTCGACCTCCAGCACGACCGGGTTGGCCGTGCGGTCGGCGGCGCGGACGTCCTGGTCGAAGGTCTGGCCGGTCATAAGCTCGGTCAGCCGGGTCTGCGTCATGCCCTCGGTCGGGAAGGTCCCGACATAGCGGCCGTCGCGCAGCACGGTGACGCGGCTGCAAACCTCGAGCACCTCCGCCAGCCGGTGGCTGACGAAGACGACGGCGATGCCATCCGCCGACAGCCGCCGCACGATGGCCAGCAGCGCGTCGGTTTCCGACTGGCTGAGCGACGCCGTCGGCTCGTCCATGAAGACCAGCCGCGTTTCCGCAATTAGGGCGCGGCAGATTGCGACGATCTGGCGCTGCGCGATCGACAGCTCCCGCACGGGCGTATCGAGATCGATGCCGACCCCCAGCCGCTCCAGCATCTCCGCCGCGATCTTGCGCATGGCGCCGTAATCGACCAGCCGGGGCCGTCCCCCGAGGTTGCGCTCGAAGGCGATGTTTTCGGCGACGGTCATTTCGGGGAAGAGCGCCAGATCCTGCCAGATCACCTGAATGCCGAGCGACCGCGCCATCCCCGGCGTCAGCCCTTCCATCGGCTTGCCGTCGAACAGCATCTCGGCGCCCGGCTCCGGCCGATAGACGCCGCTGATGATCTTGATCAGCGTGCTCTTGCCGCAGCCGTTCTCGCCCGCTAGGCAAAGCACTTCCCCCGGCGCTACGTCGAATGACACGGACTGCAACGCCCTGACGCCGCCGAAGACCTTCGACACGTTTCGGAGTTCAAGAAGCATGTAATGATCCTATGGAGCGATGTTGGGCCACAGCCCAACCTACGAGAGTAGCGTCACCCGTAGGTTGGGCCGTGGCCCAACATCACCTCGTCATGACCTCAAAGCCCCAGGTCGGCCAGCTTATCGACCGTGTTCTTGTTCAGCTCGACCAATTGATCGACGATGATGTTCCGTTCCGCCATGTCCGGATGCACCACGCCCAGGCCGGGGATCTCCATCCCGTCCTTGATCTCCTGCCCCTTCGCCAGCATGTCGCCGAGCGTCACGAAGACCTTGCCGGCCTCCATCGGGTTCCACATGAAGCCGCCGGTCAGGATGTCGTCATGGACCAGCCGCTTGCCCTGCCCGGGCGAGAACGGGCCGAGCACCGCGATTTCGCCGCCCTTGCGCCGCTCACTCACCGCGCGGGCCGCCCCGATCGGGCCTTGGCTGCCGAACGCCAGGAAGCCCTTCAGGTCCGGATGCGCCCGCATCAGGTCCAGCGCGGTCTTCCGCGATTCGTCGACGTTCTCGGCAACGCCGTAGCGGTCGCCGACCAGTTCCATGTCGGGGTGGTTCTTCTTGATATAGGCGATGGCGGCGTCGGCCCAGGCGTTGTGCAGCGGAACCGTCAGCGAACCGACGAACACCGCGTACTTGCCCTTGCCGCCCAGCTTGTCGGCCAGCATCTTGCCATAGGCGTCGCCGAAGCCGTTGACCGAGGCTAGCTCGAAGTTCCAGTCGGCGTTCTTCTGCTTGGGCGATTCATGCGTGATCACCTTGATCCCGGCATCGCGGGCGCGTTGAAGCACCGGCTCCAGCACTTCCGCGTCGTTCGGCACCACGCCGATGACATCGACGCCCTGGGCGATCAGATCCTCGACCGCGCGCACCTGAAGGGCAGGGTCGGCGCTGGTCGGGCCGACCATAAAGGCATCGACGCCCAGTTCCTTGCCGCGCTGCTTGATGCCGGCTTCCATCGCGTTGAACCAGGGAATGCCGCCAATCTTGACGACCACGCCCATGCGTTCCGCCGCATCGGCGACCGTAACCGTCGAAGCGACGCCGAGCGCGAAGACGCCGGCGAGCAGAATCCGGCTGAGCCTGCTGGTCATGTTTCCTCCTCCATTTTTGTTTCCCAGCCCGCGCCGGGTGTTTCTTAACTTTGTGACGGCAACGCTAAATCCATTTAGCAAACCGGTCAAGATGCTCTATCATCTAATTACGGCCACTAGCCGATATGGGGAGGAGCCACGAAAAAGATGGCGACGGCGAAGGGACAGCGCAGGTCCACGATCTACGACATCGCGACGGCGACGGGCACGTCGCCAGCAACCGTCAGCATGGTGCTGAACGGCACGTGGCAGCGCTACAGGATCAGCGAAGCGACGGCGACCCGCATCCTGGATGCCGCCCGGACCATCGGCTACAACGTCAACATGAAGGCGCGGGGACTGCGCCTCGCCCGCTCCGGTCTGGCCGGCATGATCATGCCGCATTACCGCAACCGTTTCTTCGCCGGTCTGTCGGAAACCTTCGAGGCCGGAGCCCGCGCCCGTGGTTTCTGCCCGATGGTCGTCAGCACCCAGCGCAAGCCTGAAACCGAGCGCGAGGTGGTCGAGCGGCTGCTGTCCCATCAGGTCGAATTCCTGTTCATCGTCGGCGTCGCCAACCCCGATCCGCTGAACGAGCTGTGCAGCGCCGCCAACATCCCCTGCGTCAACATCGACCTGCCCGGCGCCAACGCGCCCTCTGTCGTCACCGACAACCAGGGCGGCGCCCGCATGCTGACCGACATCCTGCTGGACAAAATAGCGGCCCCGGACCCCAGCTTCCATTTCCTGGGCGGCGTCGCGGGAGAATACGCGACGGAAGAACGCATCGCCGGTTTCAGCCAGGCATTGGCATCCCGAGGCATTGCGTTGCCGGAAACCCACATTCACCGCTGCGGCTACTGGCCCCCGACCGCCCGCCAATCCATCGAACACCTGCACGATAAGCTTGGCGGCCTGCCCGCCGGCCTCTTCATCAACTCGATCACGGCGTTCGAGGGTGCGGTGCAATTCTTCCGTGCTCTCCCGCCCCAAGCCTTCGAGGGCCGCTTCATCGGCTGCTTCGACTGGGACCCCTTCGCGGCCTTCCTGCCCTTCCCCGTCACCATGCTGCGCCAGAACGTCGAAGCCATGATCGAACAGGGTTTCAGCTATATCGAGAACTACCGCGCCGGCGATCACCCCCTGACCAAGGTCCCGCCGCAACTAGGCCCATCGCACGTCAAGGTCCCGGCATGACCAGTACCTATCTCGGCATCGACATCGGCACATCTGCCGTCAAGGCCGTCGTGGTGGACGAAGCGCAGGCGCTCCTGGCATCGGCCTCCGTGCCGCTGACCACCAGCCGCCCGCATCCGCTGTGGTCGGAACAGCACCCCGACCAGTGGTGGACCGCAACCAATCAAGCCGTCGTCACGCTGCGCCAGAGCGCCCCGGAAGCCTTCGCCCGCACAGCGGCCATCGGCCTGTCCGGGCAGATGCACGGCGCCGTCCTGCTGGACGCCGCCGACCGTCCCCTGTGCCCCGCAATCCTGTGGAACGACGGCCGCGCCGCCGCCGAGTGCGAAGCGCTCCAGGCCGCCGTCCCGAACCTCGGCCATATCGCCGGCGTCGTCGCCATGCCGGGATTGACGGCGCCGAAGCTGCTCTGGCTGGCCCGTCACGAACCGGCGCTCTTCACCCAGACCGCCCATATCCTTCTGCCCAAGGACTATGTCCGCCTGAAGCTGACCGGCAACCACGTCACCGACCCGACCGACGCCGCCGGTACGCTGCTGCTGGACGAAGCAAGCCGCGACTGGTCGCCCGAGCTGCTGAACGCCTGCGGCCTGACCCAGGCCCAGATGCCGCGCATATCAGACGGCACAGCCCCGGCGGGTCGCCTGCTTCCCGCAATCGCCGCCGAATGGGGCCTGCCCGTCGGCACGATCGTAGCGGGCGGAGCCGGAGACGCCGCCGCCGGCGCCGTCGGGATCGGGGCGATCAACTGCGGCGACGCCTTCATTTCGCTCGGCACCTCGGCGCAGATCTTCGTCACGACCGGCAGCTACCGGCCTTATCCGGAGACGCTGATCCACAGCTTCGCCCATACCCTCCCTCGGACATGGTTCCAGATGGCGGCGCTGCTGAACGGCGCCAGCGTGGTCGAGTGGGCGGCCCGCCTGACCGGCCAGCCGGATATCCCGGACCTCCTCGCCCGCACCGAAGCCGCCTTCACCGCCCCGCAACGCCTGCTGTTCCTGCCTTATCTGGCCGGGGAGCGCACGCCCCACAACGACCCACATGCGCGCGGCGTCCTGTTCGGCCTGACGCCGGAGACCAGCCCTACCGCCGTCATGCAATCGGTGCTGGAGGGTGTCGCCTATTCCCTGCTCGAAGCACACGACTGCCTGACAGCGGCCGGAACGCCGGTCACCCACGCCGCCATCATCGGCGGAGGCGCCCGCAGCCTGTTCTGGACCCGCATCATCGCCAGCACGCTCGGCATTCCGATCACCCGCTATACCGGCAGCGAGAGCGGCCCGGCCTTCGGAGCCGCCCGCCTCGCCCGCATCGCCGCAACAGGAGAAGCCATCGACACCATCTGCACCAAACCGCCAACCCTGGACGTAACGGAACCCGACCGGCGCCTTCACGAAGTCTACCGGGAAAACTCGGTCCGCTTTCGGCGTCTCTACCGGGCACTGAGGGAGGAATTCAGAGCGTGAACGACAACGACAACACGCCACCCAACAGCATAAAGACGGTCGCCGTCTTCGACATCGGCAAGACCAACGTCAAACTCAACGTCGTCACATCAGACGGTGAGGTCCTGGAAACCCTTTCCACCCCCAACCCGTCGCTTGACGGTCCACCCTATCGACACCACGACCTTGCCGGCCTGGAAGACTGGCTGCTGACCAGCCTTGCCACTCTGGCAAGCCGCCATTCTCTGACCACCGTCGTCGCCTGCGGCCACGGCTCCGGCTGCGTTCTGGTGGACGACGATGGACCCGTCGTCCCCATGATCGACTATGAACAGCCGCTCCCCGCGTCGGTCGAACGCGCCTATGCCGACGCCGCCGGCCCCTACCTGGAGCGCGGCAGCCCGATCATGCTGGGAGCCACCCACATCGCCCGCCAGATGTTGTGGATCGAGCAGGAACACCCGACAGCCTTCGCCAAGGCCCGCCACGTCCTCGGCCTACCGCAATACTGGGCATGGCGCCTCAGCGGCGTCGCCGCATCCGAAGTCACGATCCTCGGCGCGCAGTCGCATATCTGGAACGCGCCCGACCGCCGCCCGGCGTCCATCGTCGCGGCCCGCGGCTGGCAACGCCTGATCCCGCCCTTCGCGCCGGCCTGGAAGTCGCTCGGCCCGATCCGACCCGAGCTTGCCAGCCGTCACGACCTGCCCCCGACCCTGCAAGTCCTCTGCGGCATCCACGACAGCAGCGCCAATTTCTACCGCTACCAGGCCGCCGGCCTCGCCGATATGACCGTCGTTTCGACCGGAACCTGGATCGTCGGCCTCAGCGACGGCTTCGACCCGACAGCCCTGTCCGAAGCGCGCGGCATGACCTGCAACGCCGACGTCCACGGCCGTCCGCTGGCCGGAGCGCTGACCATGGGAGGCCGCGAGTTCTCTAAGGTTGCGGGAGAGTCTCCCAGCGCGTCGCCCGCCGACCCCGCCACGGTCGCCCGCCTGATTGAACAGGGCACCATGGCCCTGCCCTCCTTCGGCAACGAGGACGGGTTGTTCCCCGGCAGCAAAGCCCAGGGCCGGATCACCGGCCCTCCTCCTGCTTCACCGGAAGACCGGCGAGCCCTTGCCGTCCTCTACACCGCCCTGCTGACGTCGGTCTGTCTGGACGCGCTGCGCAGCGAAAAGCTGGCGGTCCTGGACGGCAGCTTCGTCCGCGACCCGCTCTACGCGGCGCTGGTGGCGGCCTTCCGCCCCGGCAGCCCGACCCTGTTCAACCTCAACAGCCAGGGCACGGCGGCCGGCTCCGCCCTGCTCGCCTCCCACGAGACGCGGACCGCCCCCGTCCCGATCCCGCTGGAGACACCACCGGCGCTGAACCTCACCGGCCTGACGGCCTACCGGGGCCGCTGGCTCGATCTCGCCCAACAGACCAAGACGCCATAACCGGAGACCAGGGAACAATGGAAACGACCAATCAAGACCTCCGCCGCGAAATGGTGGAGACCTGCCGCCAGATGAACGCGACCGGCATCAACCAGGGGACCGCCGGCAACCTGTCCGTCCGCACGGAAGACGGCTTCCTGATCACGCCCTCGTCCCTGCCCTATGACCGCATGCAGCCCGAAGACTTGGTGGAAATGTCGTTCGACGGCACCTATACGGGCCGCCGCCCGTCGTCGGAATGGCGCTTCCACCGCGACATCCTGCGCCAGCGCACGGATATCGACGTGGTCCTGCACTGCCACTCCATCTTTGCGACGACGCTCGCCTGCCACCACAAGACCATCCCCAGCTTTCACTACATGACCGGCGTGGCCGGCGGCACCACCATCCGCTGCGCCAAATACGCGACCTTCGGCACCCAGCAGCTATCGGATTATGCGCTGGAAGCCCTGGAAGACCGATTCGCCTGCCTGCTCGGCCAGCACGGCCAGATCTCGTTGGGCAAGACGCTGGAAAGCGCCCTCTGGCTGGCGAACGAGGTCGAAACCCTGTCGCGCATGTACGTCCACGCCCTCACGCTCGGCGAACCGCCGATCCTGCCCGACGACGAAATGGCCCGCGTGCTCGAACAGATGCGCCGCATGAGCTACGGCCAAGCGCCCGACCTCGACGGCATCAACGACATCGCACGGCCCCGGCAAGCCGCCGGCTGACCGGTTGGCACAAGGCGAAGCGGCACCCCGGCAGCGGGCGTCGCTTTGCGCTTATGTCTCTCACTTTTCCCTCATACCCCGCGCCGTCACCGTCATCCGGGCGATCTGATCCGGCTTCAAGTCCTGCTGGATCATCGAAGCGACCAGCGTGTCCTCGCGGTCTACCTGACGCTCGAACAGCGGCTTCAGCCGGTGAAAATCGGCGAACCATTGATCGTTCTCGTTCGAATTGTCGGCCGCCCGCGCCGCCAAGCTGGCGATCATTTCGCGAAGTTCACGCTGGCCGGTTCGGATTTCCTCCAGCGGCTCCGCCCGGTGCGCAACCTCCGCCAAGACCGGAAGGACGGCCTCGTCCATCATGTCGGCATGCGCAGTCCACAGCCTATCGAAGCGCTCGAACAGGTCGGCGCGCTCGGCATAACCCTCGAACACCGAGTTGCCGGCCAGGGAGAACAGGTCCCGGCCTGCCTTGTGATCCGATAGAATAATGTCAAGAATCATGACTGAAATTCCTCCACGGATTGACGTTCCGGTCCGGTAAACCGGCCGTCGCGATGCGGGTTCCTCATGTTTCCGGTGCTGCCGCCAACTAATTGCACGAACCGGGAACCACTCCGTAGTTTTTCGGTTGTCGCACCAGCAACCCAAACAGGAGTCATCCACCATGACCGTTTCTTCAGACGCAGCACGCGATCTCTTCGTCACCGGACTGCGCAACGCGCATGCTCTGGAGATGCAGGCGTTGCAGATCATGAACCGTCAGGTCGAGCGCCTGGAAAACTATCCGGAGGTCGAACAGGCTCTCCGCAAGCACATCCAGGAAACCGAAGGGCAGCGCCAGCGCATCGACGAAATCCTGAACCAGCTGGCGGAAAGCCCTTCCACGATCAAGGAAGCCGCAATGGGCTTCATGGGCAACATGGCGGCAATCGCCCATGCCCCGGCGGATGACGAGATCATCAAGAACATGCTGGCGAACCACGGTTTCGAGAACTACGAGATCGCCGCCTACAAGTCGCTCCTGATCATGGCCGAAGCCGCCAGCTTCACCAACACCACAGGCCTCCAGCAGTCGCTTCGCGAAGAGCAGGCGATGGCGCAGAGCGTGGCCGACATGATCGAGCCGGTCACCCGCAAGTACATCCAGCTCACCCTGCAGGATACCAAGGCCAAGATGTAACCGACGGTTTTAGAACGCTTCGGCGCCTGCCGGTTTTATCAGGCGCCAACCTTTTTCCCCTTGGACGGACCTGTTCCGTCCAAGGGTTTTTTTAATTACGTGAGTGAATGAAAAAAATGGCCGCGCACGAAGCGCGGCCCCAGTAACACGGAGTCGTGAAGCCGATGCATCTCACTCCACATCATCTATTTCTACTTACGGCTCCTTTATTCAAGAATGAAAATTTTCAAAATCCCGTCTTTTGCAATCCTCGCTCTGGATTTCACTTTAAATAAATCTCGCCTTCGTACAGCAATGCTGTTGCTGTAGAGCAGCACGTTTCCCATTCACAACCATGATGACGGGTCAGGCTGCAAAAGGTATGTCCAGCCATTTTCCCGCAACTCAGGTTACCGTATCTGGCATACCAAATACACAAGTCTGGGCTTGGCCAGACAGTCCCCGATACTATTTGCATTGCATCGCACAATGAGGTCGGGATCTCACCGGCTAAGCGCGGGTCAGCAGTAAGGGGAAGCAACTACGATGATCGACAATCCGATGGAACTCGCCCTGACGGTATTCGCCGTCGCCCTGGTCCTGACGGCCCTGGCATCGGTTTTCACCATGCTCTTCGCAAGGGAAACCCAGGTAGCGGCCGGACGCGCCGCAAACGGCAACTGCTTGCTTGAGGCCGTATCCTCGCCCACGTCCCTTTCCGCTCACAAGCCCAACCTCAAGATCGTCGCCTGAAAGGCACCGGCCGGCCGCGATAGCCGACCGGTGCTCGACGGAACGTCGAAGGCAAGTGTCTGAAGCTTGAGCGTCAGGCCAGGAACTGGAGGTACAGCACGTAGGCGCTGATCGCGGCCAGGGCCGTCACCCCGCTCCAGGCCCACGCCATCATCGCCTTGTTGGGCAGGTATTCACGCTCCCAGCCGGTGAAGTCGTTCTTGAGCGACTGGATAGTCAGCCAGAACAAGAGCGGTGAGAAAAACAGCGCCATGACCGAAGCGATCTGGACGACGACGATGGGCTCCGGCATGCCGAAGATGACGGCGGTTCCCGAAACCAGCCAGATGATCTGGAAGCCGCGATAGAGATACATCCGCATTTTCGGCGTGTCCCAAGCCCGGCGCAGCCGGACGCAGCTTTCCTCGAAGATGCGGGCCTGTCCGTCGAAATACGTGAACACGGTCGAGAACAGGGCGGCCGTCGCGCCGGCGATGATCACGGGGAAGACCCAGGCGCCGAAGGTTTCGGTATAGATGCTGGCGATGGTCAGTCCCATTTCGGCTCCCTTGGGAACCAGACCGATCGGGTTGAGCACCACTGCGCCGATGATCAGGAACGTCATGCCGGTGATCATCGAAATGATGTAGCTGATGTTCATGTCGCGGCGGAATAGAGTCATGTAGTTTTTCATGTAGTTGGGCGCGACTATGACGTCGTAGCCCTGTGCCTTCAGCCGCTTGACTTCCACCATGCCGGTACGCTTGTCGACCGCCCAGTTCGACTGCATCGGGGCGACTTCGACCGTCGTCGGGAAGTATCCCCACATGGCGCCGAACAGCATGGCGGCGCCGGCTGGGGCCGCGACCGGGGCCAGATTGGACAGGTACTCGCCCGGGGGAGGCATTTGAAGCAGGAATGCCGTCAGGGCGGCGACGGCGAAGACGACGATGGCTATCTTCACGAACATCTCGACGGCGGCATAACGCCCCAGCCATATGATCGCGATGGTCACGACCAGGATGCCCACCGCCAGGACTTCGAGCGGGACGATCGGGAAAGCGGCCCATAGCAGTGCCGCGCAGCCAAGCGTCCGCCCGGCGATGCCGAAGGTATTGGCGAGCGATTGGAACAGAAGGTACCACAGAGGCCAGTTGCCTCGGCCCTTACCGATCCTCTCATAGCCCTCCATGATGCTTTCGCCGCGCACCATCGTGTACCGGTGCGCGAACTCGAACGCGCAGTACTTGAAGAAATAGGCGAAGGGTATGATCCAAAGCAACGCATACCCGTACTGCGCTCCCGCTGTCGGCGCATGCATGATGTGGCTGGCGCCGATCCCCGTCATCGCAGCGGCGATTCCCGGCCCCATGGCGCGCCAGGTATCGCGCACGCCTGTGCCAGGCGCCTCCAATCTGATCGTCTTGTGATCGTCCTCGGCTTGCCGTGGAGCCTGCCTGAGGTTGGTCTCGGGGATTTCCGGCAATGGACTGGTGGCCATCGTTCCTCCCTAGGATCTGTTTTGTCGGCTTTTCGCTCTTGGACCTCCGGAGTTGCCCCTTGGCATATGGAATGCAATATACCGAACTAATTTGAAGACAATCGTTTTGCGGTTTTCTGCAATATGAAAAATGGTGTCGCTGGGTGGATGAAAGGCAAGGACGTAGGGATAAGCCTGCTATGTGCTTACGGATTTGCTCCGTATTGGCATAAAACTGATGAAGACTCTTTCTTCATCAGTCACGTAACTGCTTTTATATATCCTTGAAGAGATGTGCTGTTACAGACCTACTCATGCGTCATGTTCATACAGATTGATCTTTATGTTGCTTATTGTTTTCAGTGGAGAGAGATTTATTTCATCCGTGACCTCTTGCTACCGATCCAATTCAGCAGCTATTTGAAAAGCGATCTCGATTTTCATTGACCATAATCTAGCAAACCTGTGTTGGACCAGCGCGCAATACCAAGAAAAAGGTAAATTCCTTATCATGCAGGAATAAGCTTGAAACAATTTTTGGTAGTTTAACGAAATAGCCTTGCAATTCTTCGGCAATCTCAGGCGGGTGCATATCACCATGTTCATACGATCAACAGAATGTTGCCGTCAGCGACGGATTGGTAGCATTGTTGACATCTCGAAATCCTGGATGAGAGTTAATCTGGTTTCCAATGTCTGCACGTCATACGTGCCTTCCTGGATATAACATTTAAAATGCGACGCATATCCCATTCTCCTATCCAAACTTATTGCAAGGATATTCCGAAAGGGGTAGCTTCCAACGAGAAGGTTTTTTTGGCTATGACCCCGAGGAACGACCTAGGTTCGGGACCGTCCAGCTTCGATCATGACGTGGCGACAAGCCTCGGATCAAGTTCGCGCGGACCTCGTGCCACTCCTGACATCGAGTCAAGGGACGGTTTGCCCGAGAAGGTCATCGTGGAGAACGGCGCCATGTGCCCAGCGGTATTGGAAGCTGAAGTTCGTGATACGGAGAGCACGGAAGGCGTGCTTGGAGTCGAGCGACCTCGGCGTGCGCAGGTTCACGGCCTTTCCGCAGGTAAGTCGCCGGAAGCTTCTGGCGAGATTACTGGAGCAGACCTCAGATGGATCGCCAAGGATCTGCTGAGAACTTTGTTCGGGGACAATTCGCAAGTTGGCGCACGCTGAAACATCGGCTTACTTGCGTTCTCATTCCTGATGATCTTCAGCAACTTGGGCGACTTTTATCGCCCAAGCTGCTGCTTATTACGCATTCGCGTTGATTGAATTTCACATGCGATATTTTAAATTCGAAGTGTGCTTGAGCGCTTCTGCTTACTGATGCATGGCCATGCACGAAAAGATCCCGCTTAAAGACGCTGTTCATCGTCATGCCATGAGGGCATATGAAAAAACCTGTGCCGAAGGCGGTTCTGGAGCCGAAAACAGTCGGGTTTTTCGTCTGTTAATCCGGGAAACAGAAGCTCTTGTCAACCAGTGGGAAAGTTTGCTAAGCCGCCATCTGCATGAGATATCCTTCAAGCTCGAATACCGTAAGCTTGATACTCAACCCGCCCTACTTCTGGTATTAGGCCTGCCAGCAGCTTTTGAAGCGCTCGTCGCTTTGGGAGCCTTTCGGCGTACCAATTCAAAGTTGAAGTCTTGGGAAAATGCACGATTAACATCCAACATCCATCCTTTTGCATTGGCAATGATGGCCGAGAGCTTAGCGGGTATCTGGCATAAGGTTAGGTCGTCCGAACATGCCAAGTATGCCGTCGTTCGGAGGACGCTTCATCTTCCAGCGGAAGTTAATCTCGATATCTATGCTGCTGATGGTTCTCGTGGACAATCCTGGGCACGGGAGGTTGCCTCCCTTAGGAGAGAGTTTCTAGAACCCTCTGGATCTGGAAAACCGATCGGTGGTTCCAGTGCTGAAGCGTCTTCGTCGATGGAGTTGTTGTTGACTGCGGAAAGCACGCTCGCCGCATTACGTGATAAGGGACTTGACAAAGCACTTCTGTGTGCTTTGACGGATATGGAACCGCTGGCCTTGCTTTGCATGATGATACTGCTGAACCAAGCTAACGCTGGCAAGGACTGACAGCTTCTGGTAACCCGGCCCATGAGTCGGCTATTTCCAAATCTCCCGCGCCGCTCAAAACAATATTGATCAGGGAAAATAAGTGCGGTTCTCTGACAACCAAGGTCAGAGAACCGCAGGGCTGATAGTGAAGTCAAAGCGACAGCCAACATAGACAATCTTGCCTGCTGATTGCCGCTTCGCTATCGCCAACCTATGTACTACATGAGGTCCCCGCCTCAGCCGCCGTGAAACCCCTTCAGCCTCGGCTCGCCGCGTCCGATGTCTTTCGGGAAATCCGCAGTACGCGCCGTTTCGATCACGCGGTCGATGAAGCCCCGGTATAGCTCCGACACGTCCACCGGATGCTCCTTGGCATGGACCGCCTTCGATGCGTCCGCTTCGCCCTTGTCGAACCAGTTGTTGTCGTCGTCACGCACCGAGTACAGAAACAGCGAGTCGTGGTTGTCATCGTCCTCGGCGACATTGTGCTGCGCCTTGGTGACCTTGAACGTTCCGTCGCCGTCGGGACCCGATACGATGCGCAGTCCGTGCATCACCATGGCCTTGCCGCGGGCGTTCTGGTTGGCATCGTGGACGAAGCTGTCCAGCGGGTAATAGCTTTCGATGGTGTCCCGCTGGTTGATGTTGACGCTCTGCATTGGCTTCGTGTCTCCGATGTTATTCGTGTCGTTTCAAGGATCCGGTGCTCAGGCCGTCCTGCGGCCGTCCGGTTCGCACCCCAGCCATTTCAACTCGTCCGCCCAGCCGATCAGGACGGCGAGTTCGTCGGACAGCGCCGGCCGGATGGTCGGAACAATGCCCAGGATCACCTCGCCGGTCGATCCGTCCAGCGTCACGGTATCGCTGGTCCCGACCGCCACGCCGCCGATGAACGCGCGCATGGCCCCGGCGTCGATGATCAGTTCCGCGACGCCGACGACGCAGGCCTTGCCCATGCCGCGAGCCACCACGGCGGCGTGGCTGGTCATGCCGCCGCGCGCCGTCAGGATGCCGTGCGCGACGTGGATGCCGTGGATGTCCTCCGGGTCGGTTTCGGTCCGGCACAGGATGACGGCTTCACCCCGCGCCGCCCTGATCTGAGCATCAGCGACGGTGAAGGCGAGCCTGCCGGTCACCGCCCCTGGCGAGGCGGCCAGCCCGACCGCTAGCAGGGTGCGGGGAGCGTCCGGGTCGAGCACCGGCTGAAGCATATGGTCCAGGGCTTCCATATCGACCATATCGACGGCCTCTTCCGGCGTGACGACGCCTTCTTCCGCCAGATGGACGGCGATTCTGACCGCCGCCTGGGTCGTTCGCTTCCCGGAACGGGTCTGGAGCAGGTAGAGCCTGCCCTGCTGCACGGTGAACTCCAGGTCCTGCATGTCGCGCAGATGCGCTTCCAGCCGCCGCGCCACGTCCCGAAGCTGAGCGTGGACCGCCGGCATGACATGCTCCAGCGCACTCAGCGGCAGCGGCGTCCGGATGCCGGCGACCAGATCCTCCCCCTGCGCATCGGGCAGAAACTCGCCGAACAGCACGTTCTCTCCGGTCGAGGGGTCGCGGGTGAAGGCGACGCCGGTGCCGCTGTCGGCGCCCCGGTTGCCGAACACCATCGCCTGGATCGTCACCGCCGTCCCGCCGTGTTCGGGGATGCCGTGAAGGCGGCGGTAAAAGACGGCGCGCCGGTTGTTCCATGACCGGAACACGGCGCCGATCGCCTGCCAGAGCTGCTCGTGGACATCCTGCGGGAAAGGCCGCCCGACTTCGCGGACGATCATCTCCTGATACTCGCGGACCAGCACCCGGCAGTCGTCCGCCGTCAACTCGCTGTCCAGCCGGCAGCGGCGCCGCTGCTTGACCGCGTCCAGGATACGTTCGAAGCAGTCATGGTCGATGCCCATGACGACCGTGCCATACATCTGGATGAAGCGCCGGTAGGTCTCCCAGGCGAAGCGGCTGTCGCCGCTCCAGGCCGCCAGTCCCATGACCGTCACGTCGTTGAGGCCAAGGTTGAGGACGGTGTCCATCATGCCCGGCATCGATACCGCCGCGCCCGACCGCACCGCGACCAGCAGCGGGGCAGCCGCACTGCCGAACCGGCCGCCGGTCAGCGCACCGACGCGCCGCAATGCGTGGGATACCTGGTCCTTCAGCCAATCGGGAGCTTGCCCGCCATCCTGGCGGAACTCCCGGCAGACCGGCGTGGACAGGGTGAAGCCCGGCGGTACCGGCAGGCCGAGCCGGCTCATCCCGGCAAGCCCAGCCCCCTTGCCGCCCAGCAGATCGACCGGATCGATCCCCGGCGGCAGGGCATCCGCCGTGCCGCCGCCGAAGCCGAATACCCGGCAGGGTGCCGCTTCGACGATTTCGGGCGTAAGTTCCGCCGCACGCTCCGCCGGGGCCTTGGACGGCATCAGTCCTGCTCCGGTTCCAGGTAAATGATCCGGAGCGTGTTGGTCGAGCCGGTGCGGCCGAACGGCACGCCGGCCGTGATCGCGATCCGGTCGCCGATACCGGCGATGCCGTAGTCCTGGGCGATCCGTACCGCTTCCGGAACCATCTCGCCGAACGAGCTGATGCCCTTCGTTACGTGAACGGTATGAACGCCGTAGGACAAGGCCAGCCGCCGAGCGGTGGTGTCGTGGATCGAAATCGCGAGGATCGGCATCGGCGGACGTTCCCGTGCGGCGCGCAGCGTCGTGCTGCCCGACTCCGTATACGTCACGATGGCCTTGGCGTCCACGGCGCGGGCGGATTGGTGCGCCGAATGGGTGATGGCATCCGACGTCGTCTTGCCCAGACCCGGATGCTGGCTGTCCATGATGCTGAGATAGGACTCGTCACCTTCGACCCGGCCGACGATCCGGTCCATGATGGCGACCGCTTCCAGCGGATAGCTTCCGGCGGCGGTCTCCGCCGACAGCATCACCGCGTCGGCTCCGTCATAGACGGCGGTCGCCACGTCGGAAACCTCCGCCCGCGTCGGCGACGGCGAACTGATCATTGATTCCAGCATCTGCGTCGCGACGATCACCGGGCGGCCCGCGTCGCGGGACTTCCGGATGATCTTCTTTTGCAAGCCCGGCACGTCTTCCGCCGGCATTTCGACGCCCAGATCGCCGCGCGCGACCATCAGGGCGTCGGAAAGCTCGATCAGCTCGTCCAAGTGCTGGATCGCCATCGGCTTTTCGATCTTCAGCATGATCGCGGCGCGGTCGCCGATCAGGCCGCGCGCCTCGACCACGTCTTCCGGCCGCTGGACAAAGGACAGGGCGATCCACTCCACCCCCTGGTTCAGCGCGAACTCCATGTCGCGCCGATCCTTGGGCGTCAGGGGCGAGAGCGGCAGCATCACGTCGGGGACGTTGAAGCCCTTGTTGTTCGACAGCCGGGTACCGGCGACGACCTCCCCCAGCAGGAAGTCGGCGCCCTGCTCGATGACGCGGATGCGGACCTTGCCGTCGTCCAGCAGCAGGGTGCTGCCGACCTTCATCGCGGAGATGACCTCCGGATGCGGCAGGCAGACCCGCTCCTCGTTGCCCGGCGCCGGGTCCAGGTCGAACCGGATCACCCGGCCCACCCGCAGGCCGATAGCCCCTTCGGCGAACGAGCCGATGCGGAGCTTCGGCCCCTGGAGGTCGGCGATGACGCCGATCGGGCGGTCGTACTCGACCTCCAGCGCGCGGATGCGGGCCAGCACCTCGCCGTGGTTTTCCTGCGTGCCATGACTGAAGTTGAGCCGGAAGACATCCACCCCGGCCAGCATCAGGCGCCGGAGCATATCGGCCGACGAACTGGCCGGGCCGACCGTCGCGACGATCTTGGTCTGCCGGTGACGCCGGAAGATCGGCGCCTTTTTCTGCCCCGAAGCCGGGATTTCTGAGGGTGTCATGACATCACTTGCGGTTGGGTCAGTCGTCGCCGCCGGGCGCGGTCTGGCCGATTTCGAAATTGCCCATGACTTCAAGGATGCGCAGCAGGCCGGAGTGGTCCCATTGCGCTCCGCCCTGGGCGGCGCAGGCGTTGAAGAGCTGCTGCGTGCTGGCGGTATTGGGCAGCGACAGGTTGAGCGACTTGGCGCCCGCAAGTGCGAGGTTGAGGTCCTTCTGGTGCAGCTCGATCCGGAACCCCGGATTGAAGTTGCGCTTGATCATCCGCTCGCCATGCACTTCCAGGATGCGCGACGACGCGAAGCCGCCCATCAGCGCCTGACGGACGCGGGCCGGGTCCGCTCCGGCTTTGGCGGCGAACAGCAGGGCTTCCGCGACCGCTTCGATGGTCAGCGCCACGATGATCTGGTTGGCGACCTTGGTGGTCTGCCCGTCGCCGTTGCCGCCGACTAGGGTGATGTTCTTGCCCATCTTCTCGAACAGCGGCTTGACCTTCTCGAACGCCGCCTCGGGTCCGCCGACCATGATGGTCAGCGACGCCGCCTTGGCGCCGACATCGCCGCCGGAAACCGGCGCGTCCAGGTAGTCGCAGCCGAGCTTGTTGATTTCGGAAGCGAAGCGCTTCGTCTCGATCGGAGCGATCGAGCTCATGTCGACGACGGTCTTGCCCTTGGACAGACCCTGGGCGACGCCGTTCTCGCCGAACAGCGCTGCTTCGACATGGGGAGTATCGGGGACCATCGTGATGATGATGTCGGCCTTCTCGGCCACTTCCTTGCCGGACTTGCAGGCGGTGCCGCCCTTTCCGGTCAGTTCGTCGGGGACGGGCTGGATGTCGTACAGGTACAGTTCATGCCCGGCGTCGATCAAATGACCCGCCATCGGCCGACCCATAATGCCAAGCCCGATGAAACCTACTTTCATTTTTCGCTCCCTCCGTGAAATGTTTATACCCGACGAATGTCGGTTTGTCGCGCTGGATTGACTTGGTATTCGACGTGTTGCGGGCGTTTTGTTGGGCCACGGCCTAACCTACAAAGCAGGAGCCCGTAGGTTGGGCCGTGGCCCAACAACACTCGACGCGTCTTCCTCACCCCTTGGTGAACCAGCCCAGGCCTTCTTCGGTCTTGGTCTTCGGCTTGTACTCGCAGCCGATCCAGCCGTCGTAGCCGATCCGGTCGAAGTGGCCGAACAGGAAGGGGTAGTTGATTTCACCCGTACCCGGCTCGTTGCGGCCCGGATTGTCGGCAAGCTGGATATGCGCGATCCGCGACAGGTTCTTCTCGACCGTGCGGGCGAGATCGCCTTCCATGATCTGCATGTGATAGACGTCGTACTGGACGAATATGTTGTCCGAGCCGGTCTGGTCGATCAGGTCGATCGCCTGCTTGGTCCGGGTCAGGTAGAAGCCCGGAATGTCGATGGTGTTGATCGGCTCGATCAGCAGCTTGATATCGTGCTTCTTCAGCTCGTCGGCGGCGTATTTGATGTTGCCGACGAAGGTGTCGTGCAACTTGGTCTGCTCTACCCCGGCCGGCACGATGCCGGCAAGGCAGTTGACCAGCGGGCACTTCAGCGCGGTCGCGTACTCGATCGCCTTGCCGACGCCGTCGCGGAACTCTCCGACACGGTCCGGCATGCAGGCGATGCCGCGCTCGCCCGCACCCCAGTCGCCGGCCGGCAGATTGTGGAGCACCTGCTTCAGGTCGTTGGCCTGAAGCCGCTGGACCAGATCCTCCACCTTGTAGGGATAGGGGAACAGGTACTCGACGCCCCAGAAGCCGGCCTTGGCGGCCCGCTCGAACCGGTCGAGAAAATCGTACTCGGTGAACAGCATCGTCAGATTGGCCGCGAATTTCGGCATGATGCTTCCTCCCTTTTCTTCGATACTTCGTTTCAGACCAACACGCGGTGAGGCTGCTGCTCCGGGAGGTCGAGGATTTCCTCGAACTCCGTGACGTTGTCAATCTCGGTGCCCATGGCGATGTTGGTAACCCGCTCCAGGATGATCTCGACGACGACCGGGACCTGGTACTGCGCCATCAGCTCGTCCGCCTTGGCGAAGGCGGCCTGGATCTCGCCGGGATCGGTGACGCGGATGGCCTTGCAGCCGAAGCCCTCGGCGACCGCGACATGGTCGACGCCATAGCCGTTCAGCTCCGGCGCGTTGATGTTCTCGAACGAGAGCTGGACCTGGAAGTCCATCTGGAAGCCGCGCTGCGACTGCCGGATCAGCCCGAGATACGAGTTGTTGACGACGACGTGGATGTAGGGGAGCTTGAACTGGGCGCCGACCGCCAGTTCCTCGATCAGGAACTGGAAATCGTAGTCGCCGGACAGCGCCACGATGCGGCGCTTCGGGTCGGCCGCCCGAATGCCCAGTGCCGCCGGCAGCGTCCAGCCGAGCGGACCGGCCTGACCGGCATTGATCCAGCGGCGCGGCTTGTAGACATGGAGGAACTGGGCGCCCGCGATCTGCGACAGGCCGATGACGCTGACGTAGCAGGTGTCCTCGCCGAACGCCCGGTTCATCTCTTCATAGACGCGCTGCGGCTTGATCGGCTTGTTGTCGAAGTCGGTGCGGCGGTGCATGGTCCGCTTCCGAACCCCGCATTCATCGCTCCAAGCCGAACGGTCCTTCAGCTTGCCGGCGGCCTTCCACTCCTTCGCCACCTCGACGAACAGGTTCAGCGCGGCGCCGGCGTCCGACACGATGCCGAAGTCCGGCATGAAGACGCGGCCGATCTGGGTCGGTTCGATATCGATATGGACGAACTTGCGGTCCTTGGTATAGACGCCGACCGAGCCGGTGTGCCGGTTGGCCCAGCGGTTGCCGATGCCGAGCACGAAATCCGACTTCAGCATCGTCGCGTTGCCGTAGCGGTGCGACGTCTGCAAGCCGACCATGCCGGCCATCAGCGGATGGTCGTCGGGGATGGAGCCCCAGCCCATCAGCGTCGGGATGACCGGAACGCCGGTGATCTCGGCGAACTCGACAAGCTGCGCCGACGCATCGGCATTGATGACGCCGCCGCCGGAAACGATCAGCGGACGCTCCGCCTCGTTCAGCATCGTCAACGCTTTTTCGATCTGCGCGCGGGTCGCGGCGGGCTTGTAGGCCGGCAGCGGCTGGTAAGTGTCGATGTCGAACTCGATCTCCGCCATCTGGACGTCGAACGGCAGGTCGATCAGCACGGGGCCGGGACGGCCCGAGCGCATGATGTGGAAAGCCTGCTGAAAGACGAACGGGACCTGCGCCGGCTCCAGCACGGTGGTCGCCCACTTGGTCACCGGCTTGGCGATGCTGGGAATATCGACCGCCTGGAAGTCTTCCTTGTGCAGCCGGGCACGGGGAGCCTGACCGGTGATGCAGAGGATCGGAATGCTGTCGGCCTGGGCCGAGTACAGGCCGGTGATCATGTCGGTGCCGGCCGGGCCGGAGGTGCCGACGCAGACGCCGATATTGCCGGCTTCGGCGCGGGTGTAGCCTTCAGCCATGTGCGAGGCGCCCTCGACGTGGCGCGCAAGGATGTGGCCGATCCTGCCGTTGCGCTGCAAGGCGGAGTAGAACGGGTTGATCGCGGCTCCGGGGACTCCGAAGCAGACCGAGACCCCTTCCTTTTCGAGAACGTGAACCGCGGCTTCGATCGCTGTCATCTTGGGCATTGTTGTTACCCTCCCTAGGATCGGTTTTTGTATCCTGTATGCCAGCACCTAAACACCGATCCGGGGGAGCATCAACAGCTTTGGATTCCTTTTTCACGATACGGAATTTTGCTGCGACGCGGTTCGAGCGGAGCACGGTTCGGCGATTTGCGGGCGGACGCTCCTAAGATCTCTTATTGTGCAAAGCGTTCCAGCTCAGCGGCTTGAGGAATTGCGCCCCCTGCTTCGCCTGTGATCTGATCGAGCATTCGGCCTCTGCACAGACAAAAGCCTGCGTCACGATCTTGTGACGCAGGCTTTTTCATGTCCGGCCTCGACAAGTCGAAGCTTATATCAGGGGCCGAAGACATTGATCCCTGTGGACAGCGCTTGTTGGGCCACGGCCCAACCTACAGGCTCCTGCTTCGTAGGTTGGGCCGTGGCCCAACATTCCGTAGCGCCGGTCAAACTCGTCGGCTCCTGGTCTTACTTCGCAGCGAGCTGCGACCGCGCCTTGTCGATCTCCGCGAAGATTTCCTTCACCAGATCGGCGCCGACTTCCTGGGTGTACTTGTCGGTGACCGGCTGGAGATGCTGGCGCATCCGTGCGCGCTCTTCCTTGCTCATGTCGGTCACGACCATGCCCTTGGCCTGGACCGCCTTCAGCATCTCGACCTCGCGCTGGCGGTTCAGTTCGCGCTGGTACGGAGTCGCTTCCTTGGCCGCGTCGGTCAGGATCTGCCGCTCGTCGGCGGACAGCTTGTCCCAGGTCTTCTTGCTGAACAGGACCACCAGCGGGTCATAGACGTGATGCGTCGTGGTCAGGTATTTCTGCACTTCGTCGAACTTGGCCGTTTCGATGGTCGGCAGCGCCGTTTCCTGTCCGTCAACGGCCTTCTGCTCCAGAGCGGTGTAAAGCTCGGTGAAGGGCATCGGCACGGCGTTGGCGCCGACGCCGTTGAAGATGTCGACGAAGATTGGGATCTGAATCACGCGGATCTTGAGACCCTGCATGTCTTCCCACTTGGTGATCGGGTGCTTGCTGTTGGTCGTGTCGCGGTAGCCGTGCTCCCAGTAGCCAAGCCCGACCAGACCTTTCTCGGGAAGCTTTTCCAGCAGCTTGGTCCCGACCGGACCGTCGACCACGGCGTCGGCCACACGCACGTCGTCGAACATCAGCGGCAGGTAGAAGACGCCGTATTCCTTGATCATGGTGGAGAGAAGGCCGGTGCTGACGACCGTCATGTCGATCGTGCCGCCCTGGAGCGAGGAGATCACCTGGGCATCGCCTCCCAGCGTGCCGCCGGGGAAGATCTTGCTCTTCATCTTACCGCCGCTCTTCTCGGCGACGATGTCGGCGAACTTCTGTGCCCCCATGCTGAAGGGATGTTCCTTGACCTGCACCACCGCGATCTTGAACGAGTGGCTGCCGATTTCGGCGGCCAAGGCCACACCGGCGGTCATCATCAGGCCAGCGGCCATCAGCGGGGCCAGAGCCCGTTTGAACATCATTTTCATGCGTTTCCCTCTCCCCTTATTTCGACCACCGCGATTTCCCTTCCGGAACTTCTCGCGGCGATCTGATATCTGTGATCACACTTGCATCAGACCTGACGGAGTGTCAAGCTGGATTCTCGAGACCAGCCACCGGAGAGAACCCCATGCCCCCCGTCAACGGCGCTCCCGCTTCGGGACTTGCCAGCCTTGAGCGCATCGACCGGGAAACGGTTTCCGGGCGGGTCTACCGCGACCTCCGCGAGCTTCTGATCAGCGGGGAAATCTCACCCGGCGAGAAGCTGGCGCTCCGCTCGGTCGCCGCGGCACTGGGCACCAGCCTGATGCCGGTGCGCGACGCCGTGGCGCGGTTGGCGGCGGAGCAGGCGGTGGAGGTCATGCCCAACCGCACCGTCCGGGTGCCGGTGATGACGCGCGGCCGGTTCGAGGAGTTGCGGACGATCCGCCTGATGCTGGAAGGCCACTGCACCGAAGTGGCGGCGGCCCACGCCACGCCCCAGGACCTGACGCGGATCCGCGAGCTACACGCCGACTTCACGGCGGAACACGACATGGACGACCCCGATGCCGGCCGCCTGATCCGCCTGAACAAGGAATTCCACTTCGCCGTCTACAAGGCGTCGCGGATGCCGGTCGCCCTCCAGATGATCGAGGGGCTGTGGCTGCAAATCGGCCCGGTCCTCAACTTCGACCTGCGGACGAAGTCGGAACGCCTGTCCCGCCGCGTTGCGGTCGGCCACCATACCGAGCTGCTGGCGGCGCTGGAACGCCGCGACGGTCCCGCTGCCCGCAAGGCATTGTCCGAGGACATCGTCAGCGCCGGTGACTTCATCCTGAGCCGGAATGTTTTGCCGGTGACGTGATGCTTGTTCGGCGGAGACGTGAAATTTCCGAAGGGTGAACAACCTGGGCTGATTTGCCGCAGTTTTACATAATTGCGGTTAATCAGATTACAGGAAGATGTCAGCCAGAAGAAGGCACCTTTCTCATAGATTGCGGTGCTGCGATGAAGCCGATTCCTTTCCTGGCGCGATTTAAGGTTCCGACAAAGATCGGCTTCGGCTTCGCCGTCGTGCTCCTGCTTCTGGTCGCCGTCGGCTCGTTCGGCGGCATGGCGCTCTACGAGGGAGTCCGGCTTCAGAAAACCTACGCCTCGATCTCCGACAACGCCCAGGGCGTGCTTCGCATCGCCCATTTGGTTGCCGAAATGCGCCGCGACGTCCTGGTCGCGATCGACGAGAGCGATGAGGCAGCGGCGGTCCGTGCAACCGACCTCGGCACCCGGATCAACGTCATGCTGGACGAGGCGTCAAAGGCCACGAGCGACCCGGAACGGCACGGCAACCTCGATGTCATGCGGTCCCTGCTCGGCGCCTACCAAGCCGATTTCAAGAAGGCGCTGACGGCGGAGCGGGTACGCCACGACTCGATCGAACACGGAATGAACCCGATCGGCGCCAAGGTCAGGACCAACCTGACCGAGATCGTCCGCTCGGCCATGACCGACGGCGATTTCGCCGCCGCTGCCCATGCGGGCATCGCCCAGGAAGCCCTGATGCTGGCGCGCATCTCGGCACTTCATTTCATTACGACCCGAGACAAGGCGGAGATTGCCGAATTCAACAATAGGATCGAGACCTATACCCAGACCGTGACCGAGCTTCGGACGCGCCTGACCGATCCCGGACGCCAGGCGCTTGCCACCGAAGCGGTCACGCTGGCGGGCGACTACGCCGCGTCGTTCCGCAAGGTGGTGGAGACCACGGCGGAGGCGCACGATCTCGTCAAGGGCTCCATGGCCGCAACAGCCGCCGAGTTCGGCCGGCTCGCGGCCAGGACCAGCGACAGCCAGCACGCCGCGATGACGACGCTGAAGGACGAAACCGCCGCCGAAATGGACGGTGCGCTGGTCCTGGTGCTGAGCGTTTCGGCTCTGGCCCTGGTACTCGGGATCGGGCTGGCGGTGCTGCTGTCGCGTGCGGTCGCCGGGCCGGTGACACGGATGACCGCCGCGATGGAAGACCTTGCCGGCGGCAACTTGTCCGCCGACATCCCCGGATTGGGTTACCGGGACGAGATCGGCTCCATGGCGGAGGCTGTCCAGGTCTTCAAGAACAACGCGGTCGAGAAGGAACGGCTGGAGGCCGCCCAGGAGGAGCAGAAGCGCCGCGCCGACGAGGAGCGCAAGCTGGCGCTCCGCAAGATGGCCGACGGGTTCGAGGCCCAGGTCGGAACCGTCGTGGAGGCGGTCACCTCGGCGGCTGTTCAGTTGCAGGCCTCGTCGCGCCAGATGGCCGCGACCGCGACCGAGACCAGCGCCCAGGCGACCTCGGTCGCGGGGGCGGCGGGACAGGCCTCGGCCAATGTCCAGACCGTCGCGACGGCGACCGACGAGTTGGCCGCCTCGATCAACGAGATCGCCAATCAGGTGGAGCGCAGCCGCACCGTGGCGGTGCGCGCCGACGGCGAGGCGAAGGAAACGACGCAACTGATCGAGCGGCTGTCGGACGCCGTCGTCAGCATCGGCGAGATCGTGACGATGATCAACGGCATCGCCAGCCAGACCAACCTGCTGGCGCTGAACGCAACCATCGAGGCGGCACGGGCCGGCGAAGCCGGCAAGGGCTTCGCGGTGGTGGCGTCGGAGGTCAAGAACCTCGCGAACCAGACGGCCAAGGCGACCGAGGAAATCACCGGACAGATCGCCGCCGTGCAGAACGGCACGGCCGATGCGGTCAAGGCGATCACCTCGATCTCCAGGGTCATCGCCGAGATCGGCGAGATCGGCGC
Organism: Skermanella aerolata KACC 11604; assembly: GCF_000936425.1. Lineage (GTDB taxonomy): Bacteria > Pseudomonadota > Alphaproteobacteria > Azospirillales > Azospirillaceae > Skermanella > Skermanella aerolata. The sequence continues at coordinate 30,324 of NZ_AVFK01000039.1, forward strand.
CACCGTCGCGTCCGCCGTATCGGAGCAGACCGCCGCCACCGGCGAGATCGCCCGCAACGTCGAGCAGGCCGCCATGGGAACGCAGGAAGTATCCCGCAGCATCGGCATGGTCGAGCAAGCCGCCCGCGATACCGGCAGCGCCGCCGAGCAGATCAGTTCGTCGTCCAGCGACCTGTCGCAACAGGCGGACATCCTGAAACGGGAAGTTTCGCGTTTCCTCGATCAGGTCCGCACCGACCGGAAGAACCTTCAACTGGTGGCCTGGGAAGCATCGCTGGAAGTCGGCTCACCCGAGATCGACCGGCACCACAAGGAGTTGATCGATCAGCTCAACCACTTCTTCGGAAGCATGATGTACGGCGACGGCGCCGCCGGGGCGGTCGATGCCATCGCGATGCTGGTCGGTTCGATGAGCGAGCACTTCGCCGACGAGGAACGGCAGATGACCCGCATGGGCTATCCGGGCACCGCCGACCATATCCGCGACCATGCCGATTTCATCCAGCGCTTCGACCGGCTGCGGTCCGATGTCGATGCCGGCAAGCCGGATGCCGCCAACGCCCTGTTCGAACACCTGGCCGACTGGACCAAGGCCCATATCCTGGCCTACGACAAGAAAGTGGCGGAATACGCGATAGCCCGGCGGGCCGGCTGAATTGGGCCGGCCAGGGCGGAGAAATCAGCAGCAGGCGGCTTCGGCGGCGGACAGCGTGGCGGCGATGACCTGACGATAGCGGCGCAGATACCCGTTCCGGTCGACTACCGTGGTAATGATCTGGACCTTTTCGTCACCCACGGGTTCAGCATCGTAGAACTTTGAATGAAGGAACCGGATCACTTCAGCTTGATTGGAGGTCAGCACATCACGCTCCGTCGTCTGGAATCCTGTGGCCTGTTAAAGTGATCTTGGCCTCGAACCTTTAACAGATGGTTTCCACGGTCCAGCCTCTACTTTATCGCGCCCTGTGCTTTCTGTTTGAAAAACAGAACTATCTTTGCGTGGTTCCTGAATGAAAACACTGGCAAAAAACTCCGGCAATCCGGATCGGCGTCATCGCTCCCCGCTCGCCAGCGCCGCGACGACGGCGGAACTTGCCGCGACCAGATCGGCCGGCGCCACCTTGATCTGAAGCCCGCGCTGCCCGCCGTTGACGACCAGGAACGGCAGTGCCATCGCCGAAGCGTCCAGGAAGCAGCGCAGCCGCTTCTTCTGCCCCAGCGGGCTGATGCCGCCGATATGATACCCGCTGATCCGCTCGGCATCCGCCGGCCGCATCATCACGGCGGACTTCTTTCCCGCCGCCGCCGCCAGGGCCTTCAGGCTGAGTTCCTGATCGGACGGGATGATCGCGGTGCACGGCTCGTCCCCGGCCACGACCATCAGCGTCTTGAACACCATCGAAGGCGCCAGCCCAAGCGCCTCCGCCGCCTGAAGCCCGATGGACGGAGCGTCGGGGTCATACTCGTAACTGAGAAGTTCGAACCGCTTCCCCGCCTTATCCAAAGCCATAGTCGCCGGCGTCCGTTTGGACACGCTCCACTCTCCACACAAGTCTCCGCGCCGGTATTTCTATCCGGACTCCTGCCGGTTTACGAGCAGGTTCGGGATCAAGGCAGGTATGGTTCGTCTATTCGGACTCATGCCCCCACTGATTGAACGGAAGATTTCATTTGAAACAATCTCAAAGGATATACATACTATTTGCAATTGATTTGATCTGTGTTTTTCGCGGATAACTTTGATGGTCAAAGAAAACTGGCGGCGAGCGCAGGGGCTTCCGTCCACCAATGGGTAGCAACATGACTTCGGTAGCCTTGCAGGATGCGCAACAAGCAATCGTCGATGTAATGCCTTCACTGCGGAAGTTCGCCCGCTCCCTGACCGGCTCGGCCGATGCCGCCGACGAACTTGTTCAAGCCGCCTATGAACGCGCTCTGAGGTCGCCGGAAACCCTCACCACAGTCGAGCAGCCGATCGGCTGGATGTTCCGCATCATCCGGAACATCTGGATCGATGAGACCCGCTGTGCCCGCAACCGCCTGTCCGCTCCCCTGGAAGAAGGCGAGCACATCGCCACCGACGACACCGAACGCACGCTGACCGCCCGCTCCACCCTCGCAAGGGTGCGCGCCGTGGTAGCAGACATGCCGGAAGAGCAGAGCGCCGCCATCATGCTGGTCTGCGTCGACGGCCTGACCTACCAGGAAGCCGCAACCGTCCTCCGCATTCCCGTCGGCACCCTGATGAGCCGCCTCTGCCGGGGCAGGCTCGAACTGGCGCGCCGCTTCAAGGACACGGGAACGAAATGCTGAAGCACGGCAGGCGGTTCAGGAGCGCGTGATCGTCACGCCGTCCCGGCTGGCCAGCTGAATGATTTGGTGAACGATACCAGGAGCCGAAGAGTTTGACCGGCGGTAGGCAAGTGTTGGGCCACGGCCCAACCTACGAAGCAGGAGCTGTAGGTTGGGCCGTGGCCCAACAAACACTGTCCAGACAGGTCAATGTCTTCGGCCCCTGGTATGAGATCTTTAAACCAGATCGACTATCATCAAAATACAACAGGCGAAAATAAACAACATTTGAGCCCAACGCCAAATAAACGCAAATTGAGTATGCTTCTTCAATTCTCGTAATCCTAGGTACCCACTCTCGAAATGCATCCAGCGCGGCGCCCCGATCAGTAGGGAGACATAGGAGCGGATCTCGACGACACGCGGATCTGCTCCGGCCGGCCTCAAAGGTCAGCCGGTCTACCTTCATCGTTCGGGAGAAACGCCTGATGTCTGTTACTATCGATCAAGAGAACAGCCTGACGAACACGGGATCGCAGCGCCGCCTGTTCATGGGCGGAGTCGGCCTGGGGCTGGCGAGCCTGGCGCTCGTCACCGGCGGATCCGCCGCCTTCGCGGAGGAAAAGCCGGCGCTCACCGATGCCGATATCCTGAACTTCGCGCTCAACCTGGAATACCTCGAAGCCGAATTCTATCAGCGCGCCGCTTTCGGCAGGGGGCTGCTGCTACAGAACGTCCAGGGCCAGGGGCATTTCGGGCCGGTCAGCGGCGGTCGGCAGGTTCCGTTCACGAGCCCGATCGTCCGACAATACGCGATGGAGATCGCCGAAGACGAAAACAACCACGTCGTCTTCCTGCGCTCGCAGCTCGGCAATGCCGCCGTCGCCCGCCCCAAGCTGAACCTGGACACGAGCTTTACCGCGGCGGCCCGGGCAGCCGGACTGATCTCGGCGGGTCAGGTCTTCGATCCCTATGCCAACGAGACCAATTTCCTGCTCGCGGCGTTCATCTTCGAAGATGTCGGCGTTACCGCCTACAAGGGCGCCGCCCGCTTCATTTCGAACCCCGACGTCCTCGAAGCGGCCGCCGGCATCCTGGCAACCGAAGCCTACCATTCCGGGATCATCCGCTCCGCCCTGTACCAGCTCGGCCTGCTCGATCAGGCCAAGGCCATATCCGATCTGCGGGACGCCGTGGACGGTCCCGACGGGATCGACCAGGATCTCGGCACGCTGGAGAGGGCCAACCTGATCCCCACCGATCTCAACGGCCTCGCCTATAGCCGGACACCGCAGCAGGTCCTCGACATCGTCTACCTGGGCGGCCAGGCCAACGGCTTCGGCTTCTTCCCCGGCCGCACCAACGGCACGATCTCGTAAGCGGAACGAGGCGGCGTCCGCGACCTGAAACCGGGAGCCGGAGAGTTGGTCCGCTCAAACTCTCCGGCTCCCGGTATCGGTCGCCGCTGTCCGATGGGCCGATGGATTACAGCATGACCCCAGCAACCACACGCGACAGGCGTCGCGCCATCGTCGACCTGATGCCCGACCTGAGGCGTTTCGCCCGTGCCCTATCCAGATCGGAGGATGCCGCCGACGAGCTCGTCCAGACGGCTTACGAGCATGCGCTCAGCCATCCCAAGTCCCTGGCTGCCGTCGAACGGCCGTCGAGCTGGATGCGCTGCATCATCAGGAACATCTGGGTGGACGAGAAGCGGAGTTCGCGGGACCGGCTGTCGGTGCCGCTGGACGAGGACGGCCATATCGCGGACGAAGATACCGAACGCACCGTGATCGCCCGAGCGACCCTGGCGCGGGTATGCGTCGAAGTGCCGGCCCTGCCGGACAAGCTGCGCCGTCCCATCGTCATGGTCTGCCTGGATGGCTTGAGCTACCGGGAAGCCGCCGCCAAGCTGAACATCCCGATGGGCACGCTGATGAGCCATCTTCACCGCGCCCGCCTGGAACTGGCCCGGCGTGTCGAGCTTCACGTCCCTGGGCCGGGTCGCGGCTAACCGCCGCAACCGCGGCCAAACACACGCGTATGCGTTGCATCCCGGCCTGCCCTGGGGTGAACTATCGCCGCTGCGCCCGGCAGCACCCCAGTTTCAAAAGGCCATCATGAGCGGATACCGGAAAAAGCTCGACGAGTTGAAGAGCATGCTGGTCAAGGCGGAAGATTTCAGCACGGTCCAAAGCTTCTTCTTCGACCATGTCACCTGCCACAAGACGTTCGTCCAGGCGAGCGAGCCTGCGAAGAACGACAAGCTGGAAGAGATCCTCAAGCTGATCGGTGGTCAGGTAATGGGAAAGGAATGCTCCCTGACCGGCCTGATGATGCTGGAGGTCAGGGAACACAGCCTGTTCCACGGCGGCGTCTTCATGAACGGCCGCATCGCGACGATCATTTATTTCAGCGACATCGATATCGGCATGGTCGCAGTGAACAGCGGTCCCGTACCCAGCCAGATGTCGTTCGCCCGGATCGCCTGCCTGCCGAACAACGGCAACGTATCCGCCGCGTCCCTTGCAAGCGGCAGCGGAACGCTGCAATAAGGCTCCGCTGCCCTCTCCCCTGCCCTCACCCGCTGTTCCGCAACCCCGCCGCGATGCCGTTGATCGTCAGCTGGATCCCCCGCAGCACGTATTCCTCCGCCACGTTGGTCCGGTAACGCTTCAGCAGTTCCACCTGGACGTGGTTCAGCGGGTCCAGGTAGGGGAAGCGGTTGCGGATCGAGCGCGCCAGCAGCGGGTTGCTTTCCAGTAGGACTTCCTGCCCCGTGATCGTCAGCAGGGCGTCGACGGAGGCCTGCCACTCCGTTCGGATGCGGTTGAACACCCGGTGGCGGAGGTCGGCGTCGGTCACCAGTTCCGCGTACCGCGATGCGATGGCGATGTTGCTCTTGGCCAGCACCATGTCCATGTTGGACAGCAGCGTCTGGAAGAACGGCCAATCCTTGTACATGGCCTTCAACGTATCCGTCCCGTCGTCGGGATGGTCCGCCAGATAGGCCTGGATCGCCGAGCCGAAGCCGTACCAGCCCGGCAGCATCAGGCGGCACTGCGCCCAGCTGAACACCCAGGGGATCGCCCGCAGGTCCTCGATGCTGCGCGTCTTCTTCCGGGACGACGGCCGGCTGCCGATGTTCAGGCCGGCGATCTCGGTGATGACCGTGGATTCCCAGAAGTAGTTCTCGAACCCCTCGGTCCCGTAGACCAGATCGCGGTACGCCCCGAAGGCATGCGCCGACAGCTCCTCCATCGTCGCCAGATAGTCTTCGCGCGGCGCCGCCCTGTCCGGCTGAAGCAAGGTCGCCTCCAGCGTCGCGGCGGCCAGCGTTTCCAGGTTCCGACGTCCGACCTCGGCGTTGGAATACTTGCCGGAGATCGTCTCGCCCTGCTCCGTGATGCGGATCTGGCCCTGCACCGCTCCGCCCGGCTGCGCCAGGATCGCCTGATAGCTGGGACCTCCGCCCCGGCCGACCGAGCCGCCGCGGCCGTGGAACAGCCGCAGCCTGACCCCATGCCGGCGGAACACCTCGACCAGCCCGATCTCCGCCTTGTAAAGCTCCCAGCCGGAGGTGACGAAACCGCCGTCCTTGTTGCTGTCTGAATAGCCCAGCATGACTTCCTGGATATTCCCCCGGCTTTCCAGGAACCGCTGGTACTGCGGTATCCCCAGCAGCCGGTCCATGATGCCGGTCGAGTTGCGCAGATCCTCGATCGTCTCGAAAAGCGGCACGATGTTGACCGACAGCACGCCGTCCAGCGGCCGGAGCAATCCGACCTCCCTCAGCAGGAGCGCCACCTCCAGGATGTCGGACACCCCGTCCGCCTTGGAGATGATGCTGTTGGGGACGGAGGCCGCCCCGTAGCGCCGGTGCGCCTCCGCCGCCGTCCGCAGGATCGCCAGTTCGGACAGCGTCTCCTCCGAATAGTCGACGAACGCGGACACCAGCGGTCGCGCCGTCTTCAGCTCCTTCAGCAGCAATGCTATCCGCGCTTCCTCGTCCAGCTCGCGGTACGCCGTGCCCGGCGCCGCCGCTTCCAGCAGGTCGGCCACCGTCCGCTCATGGACGTCCGAGTTCTGGCGAAGGTCGAGCCCGGCCATATGGAAGCCGAACACCGCCACCGCATGGCGCAGGTAGCGCAGCCGGCCGCGCGCCAGGATGGCGGAGCCGTTCTTCATCAGGCTGTCGTGGATGACGTCCAGCTCAGCCTTCAGCTCCGCGGCCTCGGCATAGGGCGGCGCTTCGCCGACCGCATGGCGCAGCACTTCGGCATGCCCCAAGCCCCGCGCGGTCGCGGCCAGCCGCGCGTAGATGCCGGTGATCGCGCGGCGGTACGGCTCGTCCTGCCGGTTGGGCGACCGGTCGGGCGAGCGGTCCGCCAGCTCCCGCAGGGCGTCGGAGAACGGCACGTTCCGACGGTTCAGCGACAGCTCTCCGCCCAGCGCATGAAGCTCCTCCAGATAGAAGCTCAGCGCGTGGGTGCCCTGGATCTTCAGCGCCTGGGCCACGATGTCGGCCTGGACGAAGGGATTGCCGTCGCGGTCGCCGCCGATCCAGCTTCCCATGCGCAGGAAAGGCGGAACCTCCTCCCCCTTCCACGATGGGTCAGCGGCGGCCAGCCGGTCTTCCAGCAGCGCGTAGAAGCGCGGCAGTTCCCGCAGGAACGTCTGGTCGTAGAACGACGCGCCGTTCTGGACCTCGTCGATCACCGTGCGCTTGGTCCAGCGCAGCAGGCTGGTCTGCCACAAGGTCACCACGGCCCGGCGCATCGCCTCGTCGCAGGCCGCTTCCTCGTCCGGGGTCATCCGGCTGTGCTCGCGCGCCGCCAGCAGATGCGCCAGATCCAACTCGCGGTTGAGCGAGCTCTTGCGCCTGACTTCCGTCGGATGGGCGGTCAGGACTGGGCAGATCAGCGCTTCCGCGAAGAAGGCGCGCAGCCGGTCCGCCGGGATGCCGGCCTCGAAGGCGCGGTTCAGGGCGTGGCCTATCGTTCCGGGACGCGGAGCCGATCCCGCCAGATCGTGGGCGCGGGTGCGCCGGATGTGGTGCTGGTCCTCGGCGATGTTCGCCAGATGGGAAAAGTACGAGAAAGCCCGGATGATGCGGGTGGTCTGTCGCGGCGTCATGCCGTTCAGCAGGCTTTCCAGCTCCTGCCGTGCTGCCGCGTCGTCGTCGCGATGGAACCGGATCGAGGTCTGGCGGACGCTTTCGACAAGGCCGAAGACCTCTTCGCCTTCCTGCTCGCGGATCGTGTCGCCCAGGATGCGCCCCAGCAGCCTGATGTCGTCGCGGAGTGGGAAGTCCTTCTCGGGCACTTCGGCCTGGTTCATGACCCGCATGATTAACCGCCTCTTCTCAGCCGCCTCGGTCACATCGGTAAAGATCGCGTCGGGAAAACTGTAACCACCGGTCCATCGGGGCGCTATACACTATCTTGCTGCACCGCGAAAAATGGACAAAGAATTCAGAGGACTGTGACACATATCCCAATTTGGTCACTCTTCAGACCACGATAGTGTCACTGGCACTTTCCGCAAATTGCATCGATAAAGAATTTGTCGGTCACCTGAGACGGAAAATGCTGTCGAGCACCAAGAAGAACTCAATCCCGGAGTAAGGCAAGGTCAGCACACAGGTCGTTACTGGAGGTGAACCTATGTTCACTGTCCAAGGACAGACTTGGCGTGTGCTTATTTTATGCTCCGAAAAGATCAGATGATGTTTTCGTCCAGGCCGCTGGTCAGTGACGGACGGCTTCAAACCAAGAGAACCCCGGTATCAGCACAATGGCAACCACTTCCCTGTCCGCAACGGCCGCTGTCCCCGAAACCAGCGCCGCCGCACCAGCGAGCGCGCCCGTTCCAACTGCCGCCACGACGCCGCCGCCGGCGATCGTCAAGGTTTCCGCTCCGGGCGGCGTGCTCCAGGCGCCGGACCTGCCATCGGCCTCGGGACCGGGCGAGATCGTGGCGGTGCAGCTTCAGAACAATACGGACAGCGCGCAGGGACCGGGGGAGGTCACCTTCGGCCACGTCTTCCGCCAGGGCGACTTGGGCGCCGGCCAGCATCTGACCGCCGTCATCGGCGGGCGCGACGTGCCGGTGCAGATGGACGTCAAGGCGACTCATCCGGACGGCTCGGTCCGCCACGCCATCCTGACCATCGACCAGCCCGGCCTTGCGGCGGGAGAAACCGCCAGCGCCATGCTGAGGAAAGCCGGCGGCGGACCGGATGGTGCTGCGATCCGGCCGGACGACATCATCGCCAAGGGCTACGACGTCGACATCAACGTCGACCTGAAGAATTCCGACGGATCGGTCACCCACTTCAAGGTCGATGCCGGCGCCGAACTGGCCAAGGCCGCCAGCGACGGCACGCTGAAGACCTGGATGAGCGGACCGCTAGCCTCCGAATACCGCGTGGTCACCGCGCTCAACGACCATCTCGACGTTACCCTGGACATCCGGGCCTTCAAGGATGGATCGGTGCGCACCGACGTCATCATGGGCGTCGAGTCGTCGTACCAGGGCGGTCTCCAGAACTTCTACGACTACGACATCAAGATCCTGGACCACGGCAAGACGGCCTATGCCAAGGACGGCATCGAGCATTTCCGCAACAGCCGGTGGCACGAGGAAGTCTGGTCCAACGGCCAGCCCGACATCCATGTCGCCCAGGACGTCGATTACATGAAATCGACCGGCGCCGTGATCGACATCGACAGCTCCATGGGCGTTTCGCCCGGCAGCGTGGCCCTGCCGTCCGGGGCCGACACCGATCCCATGGGCAGCGCCATGATCGCCAGGGACATGTCGCAGGTCGGCGGGCGCGGCGACCTCGGCATCATGCCGATCTGGAACGCCCGCTATCTGGCAAGCCAGGACGAGCAGGCGCAGAAGACCATGCTCGCCAATGCCGATGCCGCCGGCAGCATCCCGTGGCACTACCGCGACGAGGCGACCGGAGACTACCTGCGGATCGACGACCATCCCAATTTGTGGATGGACGGACGGACCAATTGGCCGCAGTTCGGCGACGACGGCCTGACCAACGGCTTCTCCGACGGCAAGCCGGCCGGCTGGGCGATCGACACCGCCCACCAGCCGGCACTCAGCTACCTGCCCTATCTGGTCACCGGCTCGCAGTATCATCTGGACGAGCTGATGGCCCAGACCACCTACAGCGTCGCGTCGTTCGCGCCGCACTACCGGGGCCAGGAACAGGGCTTCATCGATTTCGACCAGGTCCGCAGCCGCGCCTGGACGTGGCGCGACATGAGCGACGCAGCTTATATCACGCCCGACGACCACTCGATGAAGGGCTATTTCGAGAAGCTGCTGGACAACAACCTGGATGCGCTGGTCAAGCGCTACGTCATCGACGGGCAGGCCGACAAGTACGGCGACTTCGAAGGCTTCCTGCGCCACAGCACCTGGGCCGACGGCGATACGATGCCCTGGCAGTCGGATTTCGTGGCGCTGGCGCTCGGCACCATGGCCCAGCGCGGCTATGCGCAGGCCGAGAAGATGGTCGATTGGATGGACAACTTCACGTCCGGCAGGTTCATCCACGGTGACGACGGCTTCGACCCGCGCTTCGGCTCCTCATATCTGGTGAAGGTCCATGGCAACGGCTTCGGCCCCGCCTACGACACCTGGGCCGAGCTGTTCAAGGCCAGCTTTGGCACCGATCCCGGCAACCCGCCGGAACGGATCGATGGCTGGCCCAGTTCGCCCTTCGCCTATGCCGCCAACGCGCGGGCGACCGTCGCCCAGATCTTCACCGTGAACCATTCGCCGGACGCGATGGAAGCCTTCGGCTACCTGAGCAACGCGATGGTCAAGGCACAGGGCGCCCGGGGCTTCTATTCCGATCCGACCTGGAACATCTCGCCCCGGCTGCCGGACGGCGATACCCTCGACCTCGATCAGGTCCGCATCACCCACGGCGCCGACGACCAGTTCCTGTCCGGCACCAACGGCAACGAACTGCTCCATGGTGCCGGCGGCGACGACCAGATCAGCGGCGCCGGCGGCATCGACGTCCTGTTCGGCGATATCGGCGACGACGATCTGTCCGGCGGTGCGGGTAACGACTACCTTTATGGTGGCGGCGGCGACGACACGTTGAACGGTGGTTCCGGCGACGATTACCTGAAGGGCAACGGCGGCAACGACCGCTTCGTGTTCGACGGCGACGCCGGGGGTCGCGACACGATTTCGGAGTTCCGCAAGCACGGGACCGACACGATCGAGATCGGGGACGGTCTGGCGACCTCCGCCGCCCAGATCATCGGCTCCGCCAGCGCCGACGCGTCGGGCGACGCCGTCCTGCACATCGGAACGGGGTTGACCATCACCCTGCTCGGCGTCGGCACCGGCGACCTGAAGGCGGACATGTTCCACTTCGCCTGAACGCCGACGGCGGATTACTCCTCAGCACGTATAGGCGAGCCTCACGGCTCCCCAGTGACGCCCATTCACCAGAATGGGCGCGTCGGCCTCCTTCATGCGGATCAGACGGCCGTCGCCCATGTCCCGGCTGTAGGACTGAAGCAGGAATTCCCGCGTGCTGCGCGCGGCGGCAAGACCGGAGCGGTCGGTGAAGACGCGGCGGTTCCGGCAGTGGGCGGTGTTCCAGGCAACGTCGCCGGGCCGCTGCGGTTCGGAATATTTCCGGTTATGTGTCGGCAGATAGCCGGCCAGGGTGACGGCGGCGCAGAACTGGATGCGCGGATCGACCGCCAGGACCGGCTCCTGGATGGCGGGCAAGACGCGATCGAGCAGTGCCGTGAAGGGCGCCGTGTACTGTTGCGGCGCCGTTCCTTCCACGGCGGTCAAGTCGGTGCTGAAGAAATCCTCTTCGGCGATATCGCCCCGTCTGAGCCCCTCTTCGAAGACCGCCGAAATCTGCTTGGCGGTTCCCTGCGCCAGTTTGATGAACCGTTCGTCCTGGGCGTACATGTTCTGGTAGAAGGCGGCGAGCCGGTCGGCGAGCGCCTTGGCGAGATAGTCGAAGGCCAGATGCAGGCCCAACGCGCTGACCCCGGCGACCTGACACCTGATGTCGCCGACACCGGGAAGCGTCACGATCACGCCGGCCCCCGCGCGGAGCACCGGCAGGTCGTTGCCGGAAAGCAGCGCTCCTTCCAGGGACAGGTCCAGGATCAGGGAAGAAATCCTGCTGTTCGCGATCAGGACGGTCACCGGGACCTCGCAGGGCAGTCGGTTGGAAGACCGGCGGTCGCCGGCGACCGACTGCCTCAAGGCTATGACCAGACGTCGTTTCAGTTCCTGAACGGCCTTGTGGGTGACCGAGACCCGCTGTCCGACGTCGGCCGCCGTCCTGCTGATGCCGTCCGACTGCTGGCGGATCATCTGCACGCTTGACGAGACCTCGGTCGCCCCACCGGCCGACTGCACGGCGCTGCGGCCGATCTCGGCATTGGCGGCGGACTGTTCCTCGACCGCGGCGGCGGTCGATGCGGCGGCATCGTCGATCTGGCCGATGATCGCGATGACCGACCGGATCGAGTCGACGCTGCCGCCGACCGCCTCGTGAAGACCGGCGATCTGGCGTGTGATCCGATCGGTCGCGACCTGGGTCTGGTTGGACAGCGACTTCACTTCGTTGGCGACGACCGCAAAGCCCTTGCCGGCGTCACCGGCCCGCGCCGCCTCGATGGTCGCGTTGAGGGCCAGCAGGTTGGTCTGGCTGGCGATCTCGGCGATAAGGTCGAGCACGGTGCCGATCTCGGAAGTCGCCTCCTCCATCCTGCCGATGGCGGTCGCCGCCTCGCGGGCACTCGCGACCGCATCCCGCGCTATGGTGCTCGACCGGGATGCCTGATGCGCGATCTCGTTTCCGGCAGTGCCGAGTTCCTCGGTGGCCGCCGCCACGCTGGCGGCATTGGCGCTCGCCTGTTCGGCGGCCAGCGTGACGACGCCCGTGCTGTTCCGGACGACATCGATCGCCCCCAGCAACTGGCCGACGCCGACGGCGACACCGTCATTGCCTGCCTCGACTTCCGCCCAGGTGGCGTCCAGGTCGCTTTCGATCGTCTGGCAGGTTTGCAGCAGCAGTTGCCGCGTGGATGCTTTCTGACGGGCCTCTATCTCCCGGCGCTCCTGAATGCCATAGATCAACTTCGCCTGGAGCGCCCTCAACTGGGAAGCGAGACGCCTGAATTCGGGAGCTTCGGGGACCTCGATCTCGTGCCTCCGGCCCTCCTGGGAAATCGCGTCGCAATGCTGCTCGAAGCGGCGCAGGGGACGGCGCAGGGTGCGCAGGAGCAGCCAGCCCGCGACGACAGTGACCAGGATGCTGAAAGCGAGCGCCAGGAGCGCATGCCCGAGCCTGGACGCAAGGTCGTCTTGCGCGCGGGCGTATTCCGCCGCCGCCACGCGAACCTGTAGCTCCTCCAGCGCCCGGTTGCTTTGCTGGACGGCATCGAACAGCGGCAGCATCGTCAGCCGGTAATGGTCCTGCAAGGTCCCGCCATTCCCTTGGGCCGCAAGGTTCAGGGCCGGCTCCAGGCCGTCCCGCAGGAAAGCGGCGCGGCGGTCCTGGAACTCACGGGCCAGGACCTTCTCCTCGTCCGTCAGGTAGGTCGCCATGTATTGTGACCAAAGATCGGAGATTCTTTGCCGGTTGGCCTCGACCTTGGATACCAGGGGAGCGATCTTCGCGGCTTCCCCGTTGTTCAGGTCCATGACCATCATGGATACGCTATGCAGGTTGCTCCACAGGAGCCGGCTGATCTCGGCGAGTTGCCCCTGGGGCACGACGCGGTCGTCGTTGACGGTGCGCAGCGATTCATTGCTGTCCCGCATGCCGCTGAGGCCAAGCCAGCCGACCAGCAGGATGGCGAGGATGAGCGTGCCGACCAGAACAGCCAGACGGCCGGTCAGGCTGGCCATGGCCGTGGCGGCATGACTGCGCCAGCCAAGCCGGATCAGCGCACCTTCGCGGATGCCCAGCGTCCCGTCCGATTTGTCGTTCAGGCGGGCATAGGCGCGCTCCGCCGCCTCGACCTGCGCGCGCGACGGTTTCGTCCGGATCGAGATGAAACCCGAGATCTTGCCTTCTTCGACAAGCGGCGTGACGTTGGCCCTGACCCAGTAATGATCGCCGGACTTCGTCCGGTTCTTGACCAGGCCTTCCCAAGGCTTGCCTGACTTGACCGTAGCCCAGAGGTCGGAGAAGGCATCGGCCGGCATGCCGGGATGACGCACGATGTTATGGGGAGCGCCGATCAGTTCCTGTTCCGTAAACCCGCTTATGGCAATGAAGCCTTGATTGACGAAGGTGATGCGGCCCTTGTCATCGGTTCGGGAAACAAGGAGTTCGTCGTCGTCAAGCTCGACCTCTTGATTGGTCACAGGGCCATTGTCGCGCACAGAATTCTCCGCAGAAAGAAGGGCACAGGTAGTTATTAGCGAAAAACTCCTTAAATTTCGCCCAACCGCCCTAAATCATACGCTATTCATTTCATCTTATTTGATTATTACCTACGGCCTACACGAAGACGTTTATCGTACCGGGTCAGTCGTCCGCATCCTGCCTTTCCACTCACCGCCCCGGCCCATCCGGTGGCGACGTGCGGAGTCCAGCGTCGCTCCCAGGTAGAATGCCGCCACCAATGGCAGGGCGGGCGCCCAGAGCGGCGAGCGGCCGTGATACTTCAGGGCAGGCAGGTACGATGCGACCATAAGCGTCCAGGCCGCCGCCGCCATCCAGCGCGCGGGTCCCTCCGCCGCGACGGTGACGACAGGCGGGACGATGAACACCAGCGTCATCGCCAGCGCCACCCCGGCCAGCAGCAGCGGCGAGTATCGAAGCTGCGTATAGGCGCTCCGCGCGATCATCCGCCAGACATTCCCGGCTCCCCCATACCCACGCAGGGACCGCGCCTCTTCCGCCAGTTCCAGGCGGATGCGGTGGCCGCCCGCCTTGATCGCGGCAGCCAGCGCGCAGTCGTCGATCAGTTCACTCCGGATCGTCGTTAGCCCTCCGATCCTGTCCACCGCTTCCCGGCGCACCAGCATGACGCCGCCGGCCGCCGCCGCGACGGCGTGACCTGGATCGTTGACCCAGCGAAACGGATACAGCATCCGGAAGAAATACACGAAGGCCGGCATCGTCGCCCGCTCCGCCACGGTTTCGCAGTGAAGCCGCACCATCAGCGAGTTCAAGTCCAGCCGCTCGGCCTCGGACCGCGCCGCCAGTTGCCGCAATCCGCCCGGCGGATGGTCGATATCGGCATCGGTGAACAGGACATAGGCCGCATCGGGAACGGTTTCCGCCGCCGCCTCCAGTCCCGTCCGCATCGCCCAGACCTTGCCGGCCCATCCTGGCGGCAGGACGGGAGCGCGGCACACGGTCAGCCCGCCGGGCCGGCGCGATCCGGCGGCAGCCGCCCGTGCCGCCGCCGCCGTCCCATCGTCGCTGTGGTCGTCCACCAGCACGACATGCAGCGGTGCCGGATAGTCCTGATCCAGCAGCGACGCCACCGCCCTGCCGACTACGGCCGCCTCGTTGCGGGCGGGAACGACGGCGACCACCGGCGGCAGCGCCGCTGGTTCGACGACCGCCTTCGGAAGACCGAAGCGCCAGTAGCCGCCTCTCCCCAGCAGCAGGTAGAGCCATATGGCGAAAGCAAGGGCGGCGACCGGCAAGTACATCTTCAGGTTCTCCTCATGCCCGAGATATCTCAACTTCGACAAAGGAGGAAGCAGGAAGGCGGAAGTCCGCCAAGCCTGAGGACGGTGAGACAGGCCCTTGAATACGGTATACCAGATATCCCGTTCTGAGCGCTTGTCATAAGACAGGGACGCTGTCATATTTGCTGCAACGCACAATCACCTTGCAGGAGACAAGACATGTTCGGTGCCTACGCCTTTGAAATGCTCGCCCTTGTCGTCGCGGTCGGCGGTCTGGTCGCGGTCATCGCGGAAATCATCATCAAGGATCCGTCGGCTCTGGCCGACATCGTTACCGACAGCCGCGCCATGGCGCAGCCGGCACAGCGCGCCCGCGCCGCTACCACCGTCAGCAACGGCAACTTCCGCAAAGCGGCCTGACTTCGTTTACTTCCCGGAAAGACTGTTCGCTACTGCATCAAAGGTCAGCGACACTGCATTGTTTCAAAAACTGGCTTTTACTTCACAAGTATTATCGCAGCGCAATATTTTCATGCCTAAAGACTTATTAAAAAATTCCTGTTGATTTGTATAGACCATGCCGCATACCATATACCAGCGCTAAGACGATCCGACCGGTCGAGTCCTCAAAGATAACAATGTCGCCGGCCCTCTCCATGAGCGGTGTGGAACAGGATGCCGGCTACACAGGGAGGAGTCTGATATGGCTGTGCTGGAGAGTGTCTCCCGCCTGAAGGCGGCTGCCGCGATTACATGTGTTTCCTTGAGTGCGATTTCCATCACGACGCTGACTTCCACCCAGGCCCTGGCGTGGGAGCCGACCAAGTCGGTGGAATTCATCGTCCCGGCCGGCACCGGCGGCGGCGCCGATCAGATGGCGCGGATGATCCAGGGGATCATTCAGAAAAACAACCTGATGAAGCAACCGGTCGTCGTCATCAACAAGTCTGGCGGAGCCGGCGCCGAGGGTTTTCTTGACGTTTCCGGATCGAACCGGAACCCCCACAAGATCATCATCACCCTGTCCAACCTGTTCACCACGCCGCTTGCTACCGGCGTGCCGTTCTCGTGGAAGGACATGACGCCGGTCGCCATGCTGGCGCTCGACAACTTCATCCTCTGGGTCAACGCCGAGCAGCCGTACAAGACGCCGAAGGATCTGGTGGACGCCGCCAAATCAGGCGGGGCCAACAGTTCCAAGATGGGTGGTACTGGGTCCAAGCAGGAAGACCAGATCATCACCGCCGCGATCGAGCAGGCGACGGGAGCGACGTTCACCTATATCCCCTACAAGGGCGGCGGCGACGTCGCGGCCCAGCTGGTCGGCAACCACATCACCGCCAGCGTCAACAACCCGATCGAAGCTGTCGCCCAGTGGCGAGCCGGCGCGCTGCGACCGCTCTGCGTGTTCGACGCCCAGCGGATCGACCTGAAGGAGCCGATCGCCAACAACATGTCGTGGAACGACGTGCCGACCTGCAAGGAAAGCGGGCTGGATGTCGAATACACCATGCTACGCGGCATCTTCACCTCTCCCGGCGTCAACGCCGACCAGATCAAATACTACGTCGAACTCTTCCAGAAAGTGCGCGAGACGCCGGACTGGAAAGACTTCATGGCGAAGGGCGCGTTCAACACGACCTTCATGACCGGCGACGAGTACAAGGCCTGGCTCGCCAAGACCGAAACGACCCACAAGGGCCTGATGGAGAAAGCCGGCTTCCTCGCGAAGTAACGGCGGATAACGACGCGGTCCCGGACGGCGGCGCCATGTGTCCGTCCGGGATCCGGTCTCCAAAGGGAGGGACGGATGAAGCAGCGCAAAAGTGACGAAGACGCCGTCACCACTCACCACACGATGGAAATCGCCGTAGCCTTGATGTTCGCTGCTCTGGCCGTCGTGGTCATGATCGACAGCAACCGGGTCGGCAACGGCTGGGCCAGCGACGGGCCGGAAGCGGGATACTTCCCGTTCTACGTCGGCCTGATCATGTTCATCTCGAGCGCCGCGATCCTGATCGCCAATCTCGTGTCCCGCACGCCGAACCGCAGCACCTTCGTGGAACGCGGACAGTTCGTGCTGGTCATGAAGGTTTTGATTCCGACGATCGTCTTCGTCGGACTGATCTGGCTGATCGGGATTTACTTCGCGGCTGCAATATTCATCGCTTTCTTCATGTATTGGCTGGGCAAATACCCCATCCAGAAGATCCTGCCGGTCGCGATCCTGATCCCGCTGGCTCTCTTCGTGATGTTTGAAATCTGGTTCCTGGTCCCCCTGCCCAAGGGTCCGGTCGAAGCCATGCTCGGCTACTGACGCAGCACACCCTGCATACCTCGGAGCAGCGCCTTGGAATCCTTGATGAACCTGATGCATGGCTTCGGCGTGCTCGCCGATCCCATGAATATCGTCTACATGTTCGTCGGCATCACGCTGGGCGTGCTGATCGGCGTCCTTCCCGGCCTTGGCGGCGCCAACGGCGTCGCGATCCTGCTGCCACTGACCTTCAGCATGTCGCCGACCTCGGCCATCATCATGCTGTCCTGCATCTACTGGGGCGCCCTGTTCGGCGGGGCCATCACCTCCGTCCTGTTCAACATCCCCGGAGAGCCCTGGTCGGTCGCCACCACCTTCGACGGCCATCCCATGGCGCAGCAGGGCCGCGCGGGAGAGGCGCTGACGGCGGCCTTCACCTCGTCCTTCCTGGGCGCCTTCGTCGCGATCGTCCTGATCACCTTCCTGGCCCCCGTGATCGCGCGCTTCGCGCTCCAGTTCGGACCGGCGGAGTTCTTCGCGGTCCAGCTCCTGACATTCTGTAGTTTCGTCGGCATGGGCAAGGAGCAGCCGTTCAAGGTGCTCACGGCCATGATGCTGGGCTTCGCGCTTGCCGCCGTCGGCCTGGACAGCGTGACCGGCCAGCTCCGCATGACCTTCGGCTCGATGGAGCTGCTGCGCGGCTTCGACTTCCTGATCGCGGTCATCGGGCTGTTCGGCATCGGCGAAATCCTGCTGACGATGGAGGAAGGCCTCGCCTTCAAGGGCAAGTCGGCCAAGATCAACGCGGCGGTCGTGCTCCAGACCTGGAAGCAGCTTCCCAAGTACTGGGCGACCGCCATCCGCGGCTCGATCGTCGGCTGCTGGATGGGCATCACCCCCGGCGGTGCCACCCCCGCCTCCTTCATGAGCTACGGCCTCGCCAAGCGCTTCTCGCGCAACGGCCACAAGTTCGGCACCGGCGAGATGGAAGGCGTGGTCGCCCCTGAGACGGCCGCCCACGCCGCCGGCACCAGCGCCCTGCTGCCCATGCTGACGCTCGGCATCCCCGGATCGCCGACCGCCGCCGTGCTGCTCGGCGGCTTGCTGATCTGGGGGCTCCAGCCCGGTCCCCTGCTGTTCATCGAACAGAAGGAGTTCGTCTGGGGCCTGATCGCCAGCATGTATCTGGGCAACGTCGTGGGGCTGATCGTCGTGCTGACGACGGTTCCGCTGTTCGCCTCGATCCTCCGCATCCCGTTCAGCATCATCGCGCCGGTCATCATCGTGATCTGCGCCGTCGGCGCCTACACCGTCCACAACGCCTTCCTCGACATCGCCGTGATGCTGGTGTTCGGCGTGCTGGGCTACATCTTCAAGAAGCTCTCATACCCGCTGGCGCCGCTGGTCCTTGCCCTCGTCCTGGGCGACATGGCGGAAAGCTCGTTCCGTCAGGCCATGCTGCTGTCGCAGGGCGACCTCAGCATCTTCTGGTCGAACCCGCTGGTCGGGACCATCGTGACGCTGGCCCTGGCGATGCTGTTCTGGCCGGTCATCTCTCTGGCGATCGGCCGCCTGTGGCCGCGCTCCGGGAGCAAGGCCGCCGTCTCGCTGAAGTAAGGGGGACCCGTGAATGGTTTCCCTGGAACCGACGACCGTAGATCCGATAGCCGTAGAACCGACACCCCTGGAACCTGCCCAGGTAAGTTTCAAGATGCAGGCGTATCGAGCCCTCAAGGGCTCGATCATGGAGATGGACATCTACGGCCAGCGGGGAGAGATCCGCATCGACGACCGCGAGGTCTGCGAGATGCTCGGCATCAGCAGGACGCCGGTCCGCGAAGCCCTGATCCTGCTGGAACATGAAGGCTTCGTCCGCACCGTGCCCCGGCACGGTGTGGTCGTCGCCCGCAAGAGCCGGACGCAGATCGCGGACATGATCCTGGTCTGGGCGGCGCTGGAAGGGATGGCGGCAAGGCTGGCCGCCACCCTGGCGGAGGAAAGCGACCTGATCCAGCTTGCCCAGGACTTCCCTCCTTCGCTGGCCCACACGCCGGACAGCGCGGCCGGTCTGCACCAATCGCTCGCCGGGCTGTCCCGCTGCGCGCTGATCGGCAGCCTGACCCGCAACCTCGCCCTCCACATGCGGGCGATCCACCGCATCGAACAGGCGGACGAAACCCAGGCCGCCCAGGCGGTCGAGACGCGGACCGCGGTCGTCGCGGCCCTCACCGCCCGCGACGGCGCGCAGGCGGAAAGCCTGATCCTCAAGCACCACTTCGCCCTGAACCAGTACATCCAGCGCACCTGCGCCTTTCTCGACTAGCGCCTTCCTCGACAAAAACTTCACGATCGACCTGGAATCGGAGAATAGCGATGCAAGCCAAGGACATCATGAGTTCCCCGGTCGTCACGGTAACCCCAGACGCCTCGGTCGCGGAGGTGGCGGCCCTGCTGCTGGAGAAACGCATCAGCGGCGTCCCCGTCGTCGACTCCGCCGGGCAGATCGCCGGCATCATCAGCGAGGGCGACCTGCTGCGCCGGGTCGAGACGGACACCGAACGCCACCGCCCGCACTGGCTGGAGATGCTGCTGGGACAGAGCGGCGACGCCGGCAGCTTCATCAAGTCCCACGCCAGCCGCGTCGGCGACGTCATGAGCCACGACGTCGTCGCCTCCTACCCGGAAGCATCCCTGCGCGAGATCGCCGAACTGATGGAGCGCCACGGCATCAAGCGGGTCCCCATCGTCGACGGCGGCCGGCTGGTCGGCATCGTCAGCCGCGCCAACCTCGTCCAGGGCCTGCTGGCCGACCGCGCCAAGCCCGCGGCCGGCTCCCCCGGCGACGACCAGATCCGCACGGCGCTGACCGACCTGCTGCGCACCCAGTCCTGGCTCAACCACGATCGCATCAACATCGTCGTCACCGGCGGCACCGTCCAGCTCTGGGGCAGCGTCAGGGACGACGAACAGCGCCGCGCCCTGACCGTGGCCGCCGAGTCCATCGCCGGAGTGAAGTCCGTGGAAGACCACCTGA
Source organism: Skermanella aerolata KACC 11604 (assembly GCF_000936425.1). Taxonomy (GTDB): domain Bacteria; phylum Pseudomonadota; class Alphaproteobacteria; order Azospirillales; family Azospirillaceae; genus Skermanella; species Skermanella aerolata. The sequence continues at coordinate 50,579 of NZ_AVFK01000039.1, forward strand.
CCGCCAACGTCTTCACCAACGACGCCGGATGATTCCGGGCTTGCTCCCTCTCTGGTATCTGGCATACAGTATTTCGTACACAACGCGGAATACCGCGGGATAACAACCAGCAGGAGGAACGATCACGCCATGGACGGACAGGAATTCACCATCACCTTCGCCGCCACCGACGCCGATATCGACGCCAGCTTCGCGGTCATGTCGGAGCTTCGGACCAATTTTACCGACCCGGAGGTCTACCGTCACCAGATCCGCCGCCAGATGGACGACGGCTACAATCTGGCCCTGCTCTGGTTCAACGGCGAAGTGGCGGGTTGCAGCGGGTTCCGCGTTCATGAGACGCTGTCCCGAGGCAAGTACATGTATGTCGAGGATCTGGTGACTTCAGGGAAGCAGCGTTCCCATGGTTTCGGCGACAAGCTGTTCGACTGGGTCCACGCCCAGGCGCGCGAGCGCGGCTGCGGCCAGCTGGAAATCATTTCCGGCGTCCAGCGCGGCGACGCGCACCGTTTCTATCACCGCAAGCGCATGACCATCAAAGCCTTCCAGCTCGTTCTGCCGATCAAGGCGGACTGAACGAAAGCGAGCAGCACCCACACAAATGCTCTCCTACAGCCTGCTCGTACTGGCTGCCTTTGTCGCCGGCGTGGTCAATGCCATCGCCGGCGGCGGCGCCTTCATCACCTTCCCAGCCCTGGTCTTCGCCGGGGTTCCTCCGGTAGCCGCCAACGCCTCCAGCACGGTCGCACTCTTCCCCGGACAGGCGACCAGCGCTCTCGCCTACCGGCGCGACATCCTGGGCATCAGCGAATTCGGCCTGCCGTCCTTCATCGGGCTCAGTCTCGCCGGCGGTCTGGTCGGAGCCGTACTCCTCCTCTACACCCCCAACGCTGTTTTCGCGGACCTCGTCCCCTGGCTGATGCTGTTCGCCACCGTCGTCTTCGCGGTCGGCAACTTCGCTCCCAAGGGCGTCGCCGCCCGCATGCGCCTCAGCGGCCCCGCCGTGCTGGTCGTCCAGTTCATCATCTCGATCTATGGCGGCTATTTCGGCGGCGGGATCGGCTTCCTGATGCTGGCGGCGCTGACGCTGTTCGGCATGACCAACATCCACGCCATGAACGGGCTGAAGATCCTGCTGGCGACGCTGATGAACGGCGCAGCCGTCGCGGCCTTCATCGTAGCCGGAGCCGTCTACTGGCCGCAGACGATACCCATGGCGCTCGCCTCCGTCCTCGGCGGCTGGGTCGGCGTCCACGGAGCGCGGCGGATCAACCAGAAGTTCCTGAAGCTCATCGTCGTCGGCATAGCGTCCGCGATGACCGTCTGGTTCTTCTGGCGTCAATCCTAACCGTCTGCCCTGAAGCCGATCACGCCCCCCCGGTCAGCACCGGCTCGATCTGCTCCAGCGCCCAATCCACCTCGTCCCGCGTGATGACCAGCGGCGGCGCGATGCGGATCGTGTGGCCGTGGGTGTCCTTCGCCAGGACGCCCCGCGCCCGCAACGCCTCGCACGCGCGGCGGGCTCCTCCCGCCTCCGGGTGAAGTTCGACCGCCAGCATCAGGCCGCGCCCGCGCACCTCCCGAACCATATTGCTGCGGATGCCCTGAAGCTGCGTCTTGAAGTACTCGCCCTGGACGGCCGAGTTCTCGATCATCCCTTCTTCCGTCAGCGCCTTCAGGGCCGCCCGAGCCACCGCGCAGGCCAGCGGGTTGCCGCCAAAGGTGCTGCCGTGCTGCCCCGGCTTCAGCACCCCCAGCACTTCCGAGTTGGACAGCACGGCGGACACCGGATAGAAGCCGCCCGAGAGCGCCTTGCCGATCAGCGTCACGTCGGCCACGACACCTTCGTGCTCCTCCGCCAGCAGCTTGCCGGTCCGCCCCAGCCCGGTTTGGATCTCATCGAAGATCAGCGTGACGTTGTTTGCCGTGCAGAGGTCCCGCACGCGCCGGAAATACCCCGCCGGCGGGATCATCACGCCAGCCTCGCCCTGAATCGGCTCGACCAGGAAAGCGACGGTGTTCGGCGTGATCGCCGCTTCGAAGGCTTCGGCATCGCCGAACGGCACCACCCGGAAACCGGGCGCGAACGGCCCGAACCCGCCGCGCGCATCCGGATCGGTCGAGAAGCCGACGATCCCGATCGTCCGCCCGTGGAAGTTGTCGGAGCAGACGATTATCTCGGCCTGCCCTTCCGGCACGCCCTTGACCTCGTAGCCCCATTTGCGGACCGCCTTGACGGCCGACTCCACCGCCTCCGCGCCGCTGTTCATCGGCAGGATCTTATGCGAATTGGTCAGCGCCGCCAGCTCTTCGTAGAACAGCGGCAACTGATCGTTGCGGAACGCGCGAGAGGTCAGCGTCAGCTTGCCCGCCTGTTCGACCATGGCCGCCAGGATGCGCGGATGGCAATGCCCCTGGTTGACCGCGGAATAGGCCGACAGGCAGTCCAGATAGCGCCGCCCTTCGACGTCCCAGACCCAGACCCGCTCGCCGCGCGTCAGCACGACGTCCAGCGGCTTATAGTTGTGGGCACCCAGCGAGTGCTCCAGTTCGATCAGGCCAGCGGTTTCGCGCGACAGTTCGGCAACGGCGCTCTCAGACATGACTTCATCCTTCCTGATATCGAATAACGCTTACGCGACACGGATACGGCGGGCCGGGCGGTCGATGATCGTGCGGCCGAACAGGCTGGTGACCAGTTCCGTCAGCAGCCGGGCGCTCCGCCCCCGCTCGTCCAGGAACGGGTTCAGCTCGACGATGTCGAGCGAGCCGACCAGCCCGCTGTCGTGCAGCATCTCCATGATCAGATGCGCCTCGCGATAGGTGGCGCCCCCCGGCACCGTCGTCCCGACGGCGGGTGCTATGCTGGGGTCGAGGAAATCGACGTCCAGGCTGACATGCAGGTGCGCCCGCCGGCCCTCGATCTTCTCCAGAATTCCCTGAAGCAGGATCGACACGCTGGCCTGATCGATCATCCGCATATCGACCACCTGGATGCCCTTGTCCCTGACCGCGCCGCGCTCCTCCTTGTCGATCGAGCGCAAGCCGAAGATATGGACGTTTTCCGGCGGCACCGGCACGAAGGGCCGGTCGCCCAGCAGCGGCATCAGCGACGGCTCGCCGCAGGCGAACGCCATCGACATTCCATGCATGTTGCCCGACGGCGTCGTGGCCGGCGTGTTGAAATCGGCGTGCGCATCCAGCCACAGCACGAACAGCTCGCGGTTGGTATCCCGGCAATGCCGGGCCATGGCGCTGACCGTCCCCATCGACAGGCTGTGATCGCCGCCCATGAAAACCGGCACGCCGCCACCCTTCGCCATCTCGTAGGCGCGGTCATGGATCAGCCGGGTCCACGCGGCGATGAGCCCCGGATTGCGGCACGCCTTCGCATCGGCATCCTTCAGCCCAGGCTCCACCGCCGCCGGCTGCGCCAGATCGCCGTGATCGGTCACCCTGTAGCCCATCTCGCCGAGCAGCGCCGGAAGCCCCGCCGTCCGCAACGCCGCCGGCCCCATGATCGAGCCGGCCTCGGAGGCTCCCAATTCCAGCGGAATGCCGAGAAGCGACACGTCTGCCCAGTCGCCAAGCCCGCTTTGGTAGAGTTCGCCTGTTTCCGTCTGCCGCATGATGTCAGCCCGCTTCCGAATGATTTTGCATCCCGGACCCAGCATGCCGACATCAGGTGCCAACAGATAGCCAGTTAAGTGCTAATATCGTCAGCAAACTCTATCATTATGGCAGCACCACATGACGAATCGTCAACACCCCCTCGACCTCGACGCGACCGACCGCCGCCTGATCGAGCTGCTGCGCGACGATTCCCGGCTGCCGACCGCGACCCTCGCCCGCCACCTCGACGTGTCGCGCGGCACCGTCCAGAACCGGATCGACCGCCTGCTGAAGAACAAGGTGCTGATGGGCTTCACCGTGCGCCTGCGCGACGACGTGGACACCGGCTCGGTCCGCGCCATCGCCTCGCTCGAAGTCCGCTCAGCCGATCACAAATCGGTGCTGTCCGCCCTGAAACGCATCCCGGAAATCAGCCGCGTCTGGTCAACCAACGGCCGCTGGGACCTCGTCGCCGAAATCCGCACCGGCGACTTGACGACGCTCGACCGCGTCCTGACCGAAATCCGCACCAACCGCGCGATCACGCATTCCGAAACCAGCATCCTGCTGGCGGAGGTAGGGTGAACCGACGCTGTAGATGCGACCTGAGCTTTTTGCTTTTTGTCCTACCCGAAATTGGAGCGCGTAAGCGGTAACTTATACCGGCGGCCTTTAAGATTAACCGGTGAGTTCCGGTAAAAATGTCGGGCTGAAGAGGCCCGACCTACAAAACCAAGCGCTGGCAAAAGCACGCTGACGTAGGTCGGGCCTCTTCAGCCCGACACCTAACGCTCCAGATCGGTCAATATTAAATGCCGCTGGTATTAGATCGCAAAAACCCAGCCAAAGACTAGACGGAGTTAAACCACACCTTCGGATCATCGGCTGTGACTTTGATCTCGCCGCGGACGACTGCAAGAGTGCGCGCCTGGATCTCTTCCCGCGAAGCGATCCCGATCCTCAAAACACGTTCATCATTTTTCATGGCGCACTCCTCCAAATATTTCATAATGACCTTACCCCCGCTCCCACCCGCTTGTAATAGAACACCGTGTCGCACGGCTCCCCATCCGGCCACAGTGCGTAGCCCGGCACCGTGCCGACCATCACCCAGCCTTGCCGCCGGTAAAGCCGCTCGGCGCCGTCGCTGGCGGTGTCCAGCACCAGCAGCGTCTTCCCCTCGTCGCACGCCGCGTCCTCGGCCGCCGCCATCAGCGCCGCCCCGACCCCGGTCCCGCGTGCCCGCCGGTGGACCAGAAGCTTGGAAACGTCGCCCCGGTGCGGCTGGTTTTCCGGCTGCGCCAGGATCACCTGAACGGTCCCGACGATGCCCCGCTCCGGCTCCGGCCCCGCCCCATCCGTCTCCGCGACCAGCAGCACGCGCTCGCCGCGCGCGACGCCGTCCGCCACTCCTTGCCAGAACCCCACCGCCTTGCCCCGATCCAGCGGCGCCATGAAGCTGACCGACGCGCCCCCGGCCACGCAGTCGATCAGCACCTCCGCCAGCTCCGGAACGGCGGCCCGAGCCTCCGCAGCACCCAAGCGCCGGACCCGGAACCCACCGGCCTCGATCCCGCCCATCACAGCAGCTTCATCACGCGCCGCTTCGCCTCGTCGCTGCCGTCGACGTAGCTCTGGGTCGTGTTCAGGCTGGTGTGTCCCGCAAGCTGCTGGACGTCGCGCAGTGAGCCGCCCGCTTCGGTTATCCTGTCCGCCACCTGCGTTATGAAGGTGCGCCGGCCGGAATGGCTGGAAAAGCCGGAAAGCCCCAGTTCCCCATACATCTGGCCGAACATCAGCACGATGGAGTTCGCCGCCATGCAAACCAACCGCCGGTCCTCCGGGTCATCCGGATTGGGCCGCATCGCGCGTTCCGACAGGATCAGCGGATCGTCGGGACCGCCGGGCACGATGCGGAATAGCTCGATGACATGGGCGCGCAGGTCGGCATGCATCGGGATCACCCGGTCGGTCCCTTTCTTGCTCAACCGCAGCTTGCCACGCAGGTCGATCACGTCGGCGATCCCGCCGCCGTCGTCCATCACATGGGCGCGCCGCAGCTTCGCGATCTCCACCGCCCGCAACCCCGCCCGCACGCTGAGGAGCACCACCACGCGATCCCGGTGCGGATAGCGCCGACGCTCGCCGCACCAGCGCAGACACGCCTTCACCTGGGTATCGTTAAGGAGTTCCGCCCGTTTCCCCGCCATCGCCCCAAAGCCCGTCCGCTGCCAAACCGTCTCGACGACTCATAGTAAAATAAAAAATTCCACTATGGAATCCCCTTTCGATATCTCCGCCGCCCTGGAATGGGAAATCGGCCCCGGATGTTTGTGGAAGCAGGAGAACAAAACGTCACCCTTCGCCGTCGGAGACCATCGTGCCCAACCGCGTAACGTCCCGTACCCTGGCCCCGATCCTGGCCCTCCTTGCCATGGCTGTACTTGTGACCGGATGCATCTATCACGACGGCTATCCTGCCAATTACGGCGGCTACGGCTATTACGGCGGCATTTACGGCGGTCACGGCGGCGGCCATCACGGCTACGGACGACGGGATAGCTGGTACAGGGGCGACTGGAACCGGGGCGGCGGCCATTACGGCGGCCACCACGGTCATGGCCGGGGCTACGGAGGCCACGGAGGCCACGGGCGCCACAGAGGCCACGGCCGGTAAGCGCCCCCTCACATCAGCCAGTAATCGACCGGCTTCAGCGGCTGCGGCAGCTCGGTTTCGCCCAAAGCCTCCAGCAGGTCGATCTCGACCCTCCGGCATATCGATTCGAGCGGCAGGTCGTTGGGCAGCAGCCCGAACGGCTCCTCGATCTCGTCACCGATCGCATCCAGCCCGAAGAAGGTATAGGAAACCAGCCCGACGACGAACGGCGTCATGAACCCCGTCGTATCCACCAGCCCGAACGGCAGCGCGAAGCAGTACAGATACGCCGTCCGGTGGAGCAGCAGCGAATACGAGAACGGCAGCGGCGTGTGCCGGATGCGCTCGCACCCCGCCTGAACCCCCGCCAGCGCCGTCAAATTGTCCTCCACCTGTGCCACCATCATGGGGTCCAGCCGCCCGGCGGCGGCCAGCGCCGCGACATCCCGGCTCATCGTCCGCAGCAGCCGGTCCGGCGCATTGACCGTCTCCCCCACGGCCTGGACATCGTCGGCGGACAGATACTTCCCGCTCTGGCCGTCCCTGGTGCCTTGCAGGTGATGCTTGAGCGCATAGGCGAAGGCGATCAGCCGGCGCACCATGGCCGGCACCCGTTCATCGTCGCCTTCCCCCTGTGCGGGCCGGACATGGTTGACGATCAGCCGCCCGACCGAGCGCGTCCGGATCACCAACTCCCCCCACAGCTTCCGCCCTTCCCACCAGCGGTCGTAGCTGGCGGTATTGCGGAACCCGAGGAAGATCGCGAGCGCCAACCCGATCAGGCTGAACGGAATGGGCGTCAGCGTCACCTTCTGATTGAACAGCGTCCCATGCGCCATGGTCACCAGCACGGCGACGCCGACCGTGCTGAGCACCTGACCCTTGATGCGCGGGACGATGGAGCCCCGCATGATGAAGAAAAGCTGAAAAGCCGAAGGACGTTTACGGACGATCATTATGGTCTCGGTGCAATGGTCCCCGTAAACGGTTTCACGGTGCGGTAGAGTTCCAACATGAATGCCGGGCTGAAGAAGCCCAACATACAGGCTCCTGCTTCGTAGGTTGGGCCGTGGCCCAACACTTGCCGAGCGCCGATCAAACTCTTCGGCTCCTGGTATACCGTCCCAAACTACGTGATCGTGTTTTTATGAAATCACTGCATCGCAATCGCCGACACGATGTCGGTCTGTGAAAAATCATTTCCCTTGAACAGCAACGGCACGCGCCGGACCTTGGCGAGCGCATACGAGAATACATCACCGAAGTTCAGTCCCGCAGGGTGGCCGCTGCCCTTACCGAATGCGATGAAGGCCTTCCAGGCAGCTTCCATCTCATCCGCCCCAGGTGGAACGATCTCAAACGCCGGAACCTGAACGAGGTCATCAAGTAGAACGACGGCACGTTGACCCAATCGTCCGTAAGCGACCATCCGCGCCTCGATTACGGAAACCGTGCTGATAGCCACATGGCGGGCGCTTTTCAGTCGATCCAGGAACATCGCCTGGTCCGGCTCGTTCAGCACGACCGCCATTAGAGCCGATGTATCCACCGCGATGAAGTCGGACTTCATTTCGGCAGCCCCATATCATCGTACTCGACAGCTTCGAAGCTGTCCGGCCGAGGCGGAATTCGGTGCAACTGGGCAACGATGGCATCCACACCCGCCCAAGGATCGGCAGGCGCGTCCGCTGCCAACTCGCTCAGCATGCGATCCACCGCCGCCTCGACGGTGGCCGTCTTGCCAAGCCCGGTCAACCGGCTAAGCCGCTCGATCTTTTCGATCACCTGCGGATTAGCGATTTGGACAGGCATGATCAATCACCTATAATGATTTGATGACCATCAATATACATCGGCATTCCGTCAACTTCAATACGGCCTCTCGGTGTCTCGGAAACCCGGAACGCACCTCAAAGAAAGCATTCAGAGGTTGCTGAATTCCGCACCTCCGACACGTAGCTGGCGGTATCGCGGAACCCGAGGAAGATGGCGAGCGCCAGCCCGACCAGCCTGAACGGGATAGGCGTCAGCGTCACCTTCTGATTGAACAGCGCCCCGTGCGCCATGGTCACCAAGACCGCGACGCCGACCGTGCTGAGCACCTGTCCCTTGATGCGTGGGACGAGGGTGCACCGCATGATGAAGAAAAGCTGAATATTCATGCGGGCAGCGTATGGCGCGACCAGGTCAACTCCCCTGTCGTCTCATGAACTCGGCAAAAAGGGGAACAGTGAAGTCAAGATACCCATGATCCGTGCTGTAAATCATACCTTTTTTGATGATACTTGCCCGCGCAGGTCCAAGTGAAGACAGCGTTCGACCCATAGCGGCTGCAATATCTGCCATAGGATATGGTCCATCCCCTGACGCTGCCATAGCCTTAACAAATTGAACTTCAGCTTTGGTCAATCGGTCAATGCGTACCTTAAAAAATCCCTCGTCCAAAGTGACAATTGCCTCTTTATAGGTTTGCTGCACATCGGAGAGGGTAATTTCCGGACCTTCAACATTGTTCCAAGTGATAGATGCCCATTCTTGCAGAAAAAAAGGATAGCCTTGGGTGCGTACAACAATTTCATTGAGAGCACTGTCTGCGATAGCGGCACCTTCTTCTTCAATAGGTCGCCGAACGGCTCGTCCCGCAGAAACCTCATCTAACGCTCCAACTGGAGGGTATGAAAAAAGTCGTTCAGCGTATGATTTTGCATCTCCTGCAAGTCGGGCTACTTGTGGCAAGCCTGCTCCCACGAAAAGTACTGGCAATCCGGATTGAGATACGCGATGCATCGAGACGATTAGAGCCGATAAGTCTTTTTCTGAAAGATATTGGACTTCATCGATTAATAAGAGCCATCCTTTCCCAGCAGCTTGTGCGGCTTCGCCAATAGCCACAAATAAATCTGGAAGATCAAATTCAAGATCACCGCTATCTGCAAGTCCGGGTTCGGGATCAATGCTTGCCATCTATCAGTTTTGAGGCAAGGCTGTTGACGTGAGGAATCGGT
>NZ_AVFK01000040.1 GCF_000936425.1 Skermanella aerolata KACC 11604
CCTGAACTTCCCTCAGAAGCTGTGCACACAAAAGAACGAAGAACCCAATGTCTTCTGCCCGACACTGCACGCCGTGCCTACAGGACCCAGCGCGGGTAGCCTTCCGGCAGCGTCAGGCCGCGCCACATGCCCTTGATGTCGGCCACCAGCCCTCCGGGCCGGATCAGGCGGGTCAGGGCCGGGGCGGACAGGGTCCGGTAGGCGTCGTGGGGCACCGCGCCGACGATGCAGTCGTAGGGATCGGCATTCTCCAGCCCTGGCCGCAGGGTGAGGCCGTAGAGTTCGGCGGCCTCGGCCGGATCGGCCAGTGGGTCGTGTACGTCGACGCGGTAGCCGTGGTCGCGCAGGCGGTTGACCAGCGACGCGACCTTGGAGTTCCGCAGGTCGGGCACGTTCTCCTTGAAGGTCAGGCCCAGGACCAGGATGCGGCTGGATACCGCCGGCGCTTCGGCCGCGGCGATGCGCTCGGCGATCTGGTCGGCAATGTATCCGGGCATCGTCTCATTGATCCGCCGGCCGGCCAGAATGACTTCCGGGCGGTGGCCGATGCTGGTCGCCAGATGCGCCAGATAGAACGGATCGACCCCGATGCAGTGGCCGCCGACCATGCCCGGACGGAAGTTCAGGAAGTTCCACTTGGTCGACGACGCTTCCAGGACATCGTGGATCGAGATGCCGAGGCGGCCGAAGATCATCGAGACTTCGTTGATGAAGGCGATGTTGATGTCGCGCTGGGCGTTCTCGATCACCTTGGCGGCCTCGGCCACCTTGATGCCGGCGGCGCGGTAGACGCCGGCGCTGGTGACCGCGCCGTAGATCTCCGCCAGCCTGTCCGTAACCTCCGCCGTCTGGCCGGCGACCACTTTCACGATCCGCGAGATGGTATGCTCGCGGTCGCCGGGGTTGATGCGTTCCGGCGAGTATCCCAGGAAGAAGTCGCGGCCGCAGACCAGCCCGGAGGCTTCTTCCAGCGCCGGGCCGCAGATGTCGTCGGTGACGCCGGGATAGACCGTGCTCTCGAACACGACGACCGGCTTCGGGTCCGCTTCGGACTTGCCGCTGTCGCGCAGCGCGGCGCCGACGGTGCGGCACGCCGCCAGCACCGCACCCAGGTCGGGCTGGTTCCGGGCGTCCACGGGCGTCGGGACTGTAACGATGTAGAACTGGCGCCCCGGCAGCAGGGCCGGGTCGGAGGTCAGGGCCAGCGGACCGCCGCGCAGGTCTTCCGGTCCGACTTCCCGCGTGCGGTCATGGCCGTCCCGCAGTTCGGCGATCCGGCGGGCGTCGATGTCGAAGCCGGTCGTGGGGAAGTGGCGGGCGAGTTCGACCGCCAGGGGCAGGCCGACATAGCCTAAGCCGATCACCGCAATTTTCGTTGTCCGCACCGATGAACCTGCCTTCAGCTTCGGAACCCGCAACGCCCCGACGGCGTTTTGGAATATGTCGGGGTGCGGTGCTGTTCCTGAAAGGGACGCTGTCGCCGGCACGCCTTTCGGCGGACATTCCGGTTTCACGCGTATCGAGCATAAAGGAACGCTCACTACGCCGAAAGCTTCAGGAGTGCAAAAACAGGGCTTCTGTTCCGTACCTTCGAGACGAGGATAGACCTCGATGGAGGTAAGGAGACGATCGGCGCGATGAGAAGAGGCCGATCGCATGCAAGGCTCCGCCGGGTTAATACAAAAGGTATATTGCCTTTGCTCTTAGCCTGATGGTGCAGGGTGTTTCTGGAGTCTAAGCCCCTTTGATAATTGACGAGATCAGGGGAGGTCATTAGCTATGAGAGTGATGCCTCCTGTTCGGCTGATTCGTTCATGCGGTAAGTCTGACACGAACGCGGTGGTATCCATCAGGTCCCCCGTCCGTGGCCAGCCCTGAAATCGACGACAGAGAGGGCCTTATTGAGTGGTCGGCACTGACAAGCGAAAGACACCCGAGGGCCGGAAGCAGAACCTGCTGATCTGGTATTGGGGAAGGCGGGGCGGAGGAGCCCATTACTGCTTGGAAGTCGCACGGGAACTCTCCAGACGCGAAGAGTTCAACGTCCACTTGTCGATTTCGCGCAACTGCGATCTGTATGCCGAACTCAAGGCCCTGAACCTTCCCGGTCTGGATATCGACACCTATTGCGACGTCGGCTCCGCCGTCATGGCGTTGTCCAGGCTCCGCCAAGTCCGCCGCGCCTTCGAAGCCTATCTGGAAGAGCACGACATCGACCTTGTGCTCTGCACAATGCAGCACTTGTGGAACCCGTTCATGCTGCCGGCGATCCGCCGGGCGGGCGCGCGCTATGTCGTCACGATACATGACGCCACGCTGCATCCGGGCGAGCGGTTCCTGCCTTACCAGTGGTGGCTGGACTGGGAAATTCAGCAGGCAAGCGGATACGTCGTGCTGAGCGATCACGTCGGCCGGGTCCTGCGAGCACGCCATCAGGCGTCGATGGACCGCATAACGGTGGCTCCCTGCGGCCCGTTCAGCCAGTTCACCGATACGACGACCAGGCGCGGCTGCATCGGAACGGCCGATCGCCCATTACCCCGCCGTCTGCTGTTCTTCGGCCGGATCGTCGCGTACAAGGGGCTGGACCTGCTGCTGAACGCCTATGGGCAGCTCAAGCGGACGCATCCGGATCTGAGTCTTGCCATCTATGGCGACGGCGACCTGACGCCGTATCGCGCCGCGATCGACGCGCTGGCCGACGTCACGGTGGAAAACCGCTATATCCCGGAGGACGAACTTCCCGGCATCCTGGAGCGGAGCGACCTGATCGTGTTGCCCTACCGCGAGGCGAGCCAGTCCGGCGTGATGCTGCTGGCCGAGGCGGCGGGCGTGCCCGTCGTCGGGACGCCGACCGGCGCGCTGGTCGAGCAGATCGTTCCGGGTATCAACGGGCTCATAGCCGATTCCGTGGACGACAAGGCGCTGGCCTACGCCATCGGCAGGTTCCTCGACGATCCCGGACTTTATCACCGCTGCGTCCTGGGCATCTCCAAGCATGCCGAGGACCGCTGGTCCGAGGCCGGCGACCGGATATCCAGGCTGCTGCTGGACGCTGGCACCTCGGCCCCCTCGGCGCCGAGCTATGCGGCAGTGCCGCAGGCCGCTGGTGAGGCGCGGGCCCGCCTGCCGCAGCGGCGCACCGCCCGCTAGCGGACAGACACATGCCGCTTTCGCCCAAGGACACCGCAAGGGACACGGCCCGGGCCGTCTGGCGCCGCATTCCGACGGGGCTGCGCCGCTCCCTGCTGTTCGGAACGACCCGGATGGCGGCACCCGCCGCCCGCATGCCGGGTCCGGCGCCGGCGGAGCCGATCGTCATCGTCGGGCCGGTTTCCAGCGCCACGGGCCTGGGCGAGGGTGCCCGGCTGGCGATCCGGGCGTTGCGGAGCCAGGGTCTCGATGTTCGCGGCTTCGACGTCAGCCAGGTCATGCTCGGGGGCGACCCAGCGGAGCCGGTCGACAAGGGGCTTCCGGTGCAGGCCGGTCCGGGAACGGTGATCCTGCACGTCAACGCGCCGCTGGCTCCGCTGGCCCTGCTGATGCTCGGCCGGGCGGCGCTGAAGGGAAAGCGGATCATCGGCTATTTCGCGTGGGAATTGCCGGACCTGCCGGACGACTGGATCGCGGCGCTGGACCACGTCCACGAGATCTGGGTGCCCAGCCGCTTCACCGCCGAAGCCTTCCGCCGCCACACCGACCGGCCCGTCCATGTGGTTGCCCATCCGGTTCCGGTAAGCGGCGGGCAGGCGGTCGAGCGGGCGCCGCGCCGGGCGGACCGGCCCTTCACCGTGCTGACGCCGTTCAACATGGCATCCGGCTTCACGCGGAAGAACCCGCTGGCGGCGGTGCGTGCGTTCAAGCTGGCGTTCGGCGAGGGCGGGGACGACGCGCGGCTCATCCTGAAGACGCACCATGTTTCAGCCTATTCCGCCGGATACGCCGAGCTGGCCGCCCTGATCGACGGCGACCCGCGCATCAGCGTGCTCGACCGGACGATGGACCGAACCGAACTGGACCGGCTGGTATCCTCCAGCGATGCGGTGATGCTGCTGCACCGGTCGGAAGGGTTCGGGCTGCCGCTGGCCGAAGCGATGGGCCGGGGGGTGCCGGTGGTCGCGACCAACTGGTCGGGCAACACCGATTTCATGAATTTCGACAACTCGTGCCCGGTTTCATACTGCCTGGTGCCCGCGCGCGATCCGCAGGGCAGCTATGACCATGCCGACCAGCTTTGGGCCGAACCGTCGGCGGAAAACGCCGCCGTGCATCTGCGGCGGCTGCGCGACGACCCGGACCATGCGGCCGAACTGGGCCGTGCCGCGAGCCTGACGATACGGGAGCGCTGCTCGCCCAAGGCCTTCGCCGAGCGCTCGGGGGCTTTGCTGATGGCCGACGCCGCCCTGTGCTGACCGCGGGGTCGAGAGACGGCAAGACGGCGTGACCGGATAAGCGCCTGATGGATGCGGAGGCGCCGCATCTGGTGCGCCGCACCTGAGCGCCCTTGACAATGAGATGCTGTTCCGCTCCTATTCGCGCCGCCTTTATATAGTAAATATTGGATAAAAAGTTGTTAATCGCCCGTGTTTTTCAGGAAGACGGTGGATTGGCGGTTGAATTGCCGGTGTGTTTGTCGGCTGGAACGGGAGTCGGGATGCGGCTGTCTCTTCGCGTCAAGGAAATGACTACAATGCAGCATCTATCATGAGCGCCGTGTTTGCGAAAGTTCCATTTGCGGCTCCTTTGTGGCAATATCGCGCCTTCATCTGGAGCGCCGCGACGCGGGAGATGCGCCTTCAGTCGATGAACTCGGTTCTCGGCTGGCTCTGGCCTGTGCTGAACGCCGTCGCTCTGATCCTGCTCTACATGACGCTGTTCGTGGAAGTCCTGAAGAGCAGGCTGCCGGGTTCCGACGACAGCATGTCGTACGCGATCTACTTGTGCATCGGCATCATCAACTGGACCTACTTCTCCAGCACGATCCTGCGGTCGCTGAACATCTTCGGCGAGAACGCGATGCTGCTGAAGAAGGCGGGGTTCCCCAAGATCACGCTGCCGGTCGTGGTCGTAATCTCGCAGGGCGTCCAGTTCGTCATCATGATGGCCGTCTTCGCGGCGCTGCTGATCGTGACGGGCCGCATTCCGGGCTGGGCGCTGCTCGGCATGATCCCGCTGCTGATCATCCAGCAGACCATCGCGATCTCGCTCGGCATCCTGCTCGGCACGCTCAACGTCTTCTTCCGGGACGTCGGCCAAGCGGTCGGCATCATCCTGACCTTCTGGTTCTGGCTGACCCCGATCGTCTATCCGATGTCGATCCTGTCGCCCGCCGTCGCGTCCTTCGTGACGACCTGGAACCCGCTTACCCGGATCATCGTCGGATACCACGACATCACGCTCAACAACACCATGCCCGACATGACCGATTTCATCGGACATATCGTGCTGGCCGCCGTGCTGAGCGGGCTTGCCTATTTCTGCTTCAAGCGCCTGTACAGCGCGGTTCAGGACTATCTTTGATGCCCCTGATCAGCATCCGGAACATCACCAAGAAATACCATACCTTCGACAGCGACTGGCATCGCTTCCTGGAGGCGATCACCAACGGCAGGATCAGGCGCCGGCACGAGCACTGGATCCTGAAGGGGATCTCGCTGGATGCCGAACCGGGCGAGTCGATCGGCATCATCGGCTACAACGGCGCCGGCAAGAGCACGCTGCTGAAGATCGTGCTGGGCGTCTCGACCCCGGATACCGGCACCGTCTCGATCAACGGCCGGGTCGCGGGATTGCTGGAACTGGGCGTGGGATTCCATCCGGAGTTCACCGGGCGCGAGAACGCGGTGATCAGCTGCCAGCTCCTGGGGCTGGCGCCGGAGGAAATCCCGCCGCTGGTCGAGGAGATCAAGGAGTTCTCCGAGCTGGGCGAGTATTTCGACGAGCCGATGCGGACGTATTCGACCGGCATGGCGATGCGCCTCGCCTTCAGTTCGTCCACCGTCGTCCGGCCCGAGATCCTGGTGGTGGACGAGGCGCTGGCGGTCGGCGACGCCTATTTCCAGCACAAGTCGATGGCCCGCATCCGCCGCTTCCGGGAAGCCGGGACGACCCTGTTCCTGGTTTCCCACGATCCGACCGCGATCAAGAACCTGTGCGACCGCGCCATTATCCTTGAGGATGGGGTGATGATCCGCGACGGCCGGCCCGACGAGGTGCTGGACTACTATCAGGCGATGGTCAACCGCCGGAAGAAGGACGAGGAAATCCGCCAGTTCAAGGGCGACGGCGTCGTCACCACCCGGAGCGGCGATGCCCGGATGGAAATCTCCGCCATCCAGGTGCTCGATATGGACGGCAGGCCGGGCCGCGTCTTCAAGACGGGCGAAATGGCGCGCATCCGGCAGACCATCACCTGCAACGACCCCGATGTCCGGCCCAATGTCGGCATCATGATCCGCGACCGGCTGGGCAACCACATCTACGGGACCAATACCCATCTGAAGAAGGTGGCGATAAACGACCGCTTCGAGAAAGGCGCCCAGTTCCACGTCGATTTCGACGTGGAACTCCGGCTGGGTGGCGGGTCCTACAACGTCTCGGTCGCCGTCGTGGACGACGCCCTGCACAGCAGCCACCTGGACTGGATCGATCAGGCGGTCGTGTTCCAGGTGATGCCCGACGGCGTGCCCGACTTCGCGGGCCTGACGCCGCTGCCGGCGCGTCTTTCATATGGCCTCGGACCGGGGACCGTCCAGGACCCGGAACAGGAGCGCGCCGGGATGACGATTTCGAGCGACGCCTGAAGCGCCCTCGTATCGGGCGCCGCCCCGGTCCATCCAGATACCGAGTCCTCCAGATGCCGAGCCATCTAGCACCGAGTCACCCAGGCACCGAGTCGCGATGACCTTCATATCCTACGCCCAGAACTACGAAGACATCATGCTGTACCGCGCGCTGCGCGATGTCGAAGAGGGCTTCTACGTCGATGTCGGGGCCAATAGCCCGGACGAGCATTCGGTTACGAAGGCTTTCTACGAGCGGGGGTGGCGCGGCATCAATATCGAGCCGGTCATGGAGTTCCACCAGCAACTGCTGGCGGCCCGGCCGAACGATATCAACCTGCCGGTCGCGATTTCGGACAAGACGGGCTTCATCGATTTTCACGACGTCAAGGGGACGGGGCTTTCCACGATCAGCCCCAAGATCGCCGAGAACCACCGCGCCTCGGGCTACGAGGTCGTCAAGCGCCGGGTCGCCGTCGAGACGCTGGACGAGGTGTTCAGGAAATATGTCACCGGCGACGTCCATTTCCTGAAGATCGACGTCGAGGGCCTGGAAGACGCCGTCCTGCGCGGAGTCTCGCTGACGGATGTCCGGCCCTGGATCGTCGTGGTGGAGGCGACTGCCGTCCTGAGCGAGGTTCAGACCCACGAGACATGGGACCACCTGCTGACGGACCGCGACTATTCCTTCGTCTATTTCGACGGGCTCAACCGCTTCTACGTCGCGAAGGAGCATCCGGAGCTGATGCCCTCCTTCCGCAGCGCTCCCAACGTGTTCGACGACTGGATGCGGGTCGGCGACCGGCAGGCGCATGACCGGGCGAACATCCTCACCGCCAAGCTGGCGGAGGAGCAGGAGGCCCACAGGGTCGATCTGGAGGCCCGCAAGGCCGAGCTTGACGCCGTCAGGGCGGAAGTCGAGGCCTGGAAGGCTAAGGCGCACGCCCTGGAAATCAGCGAGGAGGAGCAGCGCCGCCGTCAAGAGGACCTGCAGGCGCGGCTGTCCGAACTGAAGGTCCAGCTGGCCGGCTTCGAAGGGCAGACGACCGAGCTGATGAGGGTGATGGAGGAGGCCGCCGACCTGCGGACGGCGATATCCGTCCTGCGCGACGAGTTCCGCGCATGGGCGGGATTCAAGGAGAAGTCGGCCGAGCGGGAGGCGTGGTTCGCCGAGCGCGAAGCGCAACTGGGGGCACAGGTCGCTGCGGCCGTCGGCGAAGCAACGGCGCTGCGCCACCGGATCGGGGAGCTGGAATATGCGGCCTCGGTGGCGAAGCTCAACCTGGACTCCATGTTCGCCAGCACGTCCTGGCGTCTCACGGCGCCGGTCCGGGCGGTCAAGACGGCCGTCAAGTCGAGCGCCCGGGTCCTGGGTGGCGGCATTGGGGGTAGCGGTCTTGGAGGTAGCGGCCCCGGGGGAGTGGCCAAGCAGCCCGAGGAGTCTCTGATCCGCCGCGCCGCCCACTGGTCGGCAAGGCAACCCATGCTGAAGCGCGCCGCTGTCGCCGTCCTGGTCAGGAGCCCGGCGCTGGAACGCAGGGTGCGCGCCATCGTGGCGCCGCCTCCGGGCGTCCCGCCGACGGCGGTCGCCCATATTCCGCAGCCCCGGCAGATCGAGAACACCGGCCCCGCAATCACGTCGCGGAACCCGACGCCGGCCGAAGCCATCGTCGAAACCGCATTTCAGCGCGCCCTGGCGCGCGCGCGCTGACCGGGAGACCCTTCATGCGTATCGTCCTGGACATGCAGTCCCGCCAGTCGCCGAGCCGCGTTCGCGGCATCGGGCGCTATTCCCTGGCCCTTGCCCGCAACTTGGCGAAGCTTGCGACCGGTCACGAAGTCATCGTCGCCGTCAACGGGTCGCTTGCCGAAACGGTCGATTCCGTCCGCGCCGATTTCGACGGGCTGGTGCCTGCCGAGCGGATCGTCACGTGGTCGCAGCCGGGCAATGTCGGTTTCGTCACCGGCGACAGCCGCTGGCGCGCCCGTGCCGCCGAGCGCCTGCGCGAGCGGTTCCTGGAGTCGCTGCGGCCCGACATCGTGCATGTGACCAGCCTGTTCGAGGGGCTGGGCGACGATATCAGCACGTCCATCGGCGAGGTTTCCACCGACATCGCGACGGCGGTCACGCTGTACGACCTGATCCCGATGGTCCGGCGGGACGTCTATCTCGCCAACCCCGCCGTCGCCGACTGGTACGAGCGCAAGCTGGCATCGCTGCGGCGAGCCGACCTGTGGCTGGCGATCTCCGACCACACGAGGCGGGAGGGGATCGAACTGCTGGGACTGCCGGAGGACCGGGTGCGGTCGATCTCCTCGGCGGTCGATCCGATGTTCCGCCCAGTCAAGCCGGTGGACGAGGCGGCGCTGCGGCGGCGCTACGGCCTGGACAAGCCGTTCATCCTGTATACCGCGACGATCGAGCCCCATAAGAACGTCGACGGGCTGTTCGCCGCCTTCGCCAAGCTTCCGGCGGATCTGCGCCGCGGCCATAAGCTCGCCATCGTCTGCCGGATCGACGATCACAACCTGGCGCGCCTCCGGGCGGCGGCCGGACGCGCCGGTCTTCGCGCCGACGACTACGTGATCACCGGCTACGTCCCGGACGAAGACCTGCTGGAACTCTACGCGATCTGCCGGCTCTTCGTCTTTCCGTCGCTGCATGAAGGGTTCGGACTGCCGGCGCTGGAGGCGATGGCCTGCGGCGCCCCGGTGATCGCGTCCAATTCCACCAGCCTGCCGGAAGTGATCGGCCGCGACGACGCGCTGTTCGATCCAGGGTCGCCGGACGCGATATCCCGCGCCATGGCGCGGGTACTCGGGGACGAGGGGTTGCGGGACGACCTCGGCAGGCACGGGCTTGCCCGCGCCAAGCTGTTCAGCTGGGAGAACACCGCCCGCAAGACGCTGGACGCCTTCGAGGAGCTGCACGACCGGCGGCTGGCCGAAGGAAGCCGGAGCGTGCCGGTCTCATGGCAGAGGCGTCCCCGGCTGGCCTTCGTGGGACCGCTGAAGCCGGCTGTCGGCCGCTTCTCCGACCACGCGTCCGCCGTTCTGCCGGAACTGGCCCGGTACTACGACATCGAATGCATCGTGCGGCAGGACACCGTGGAGGACGGGTTCGCCCGGTCCAACCTGCCGATCCGGCCGGCGGAGTGGTTCGCGGACAACGGCGCGCATTACGACCGCGTGGTCTATCAGCTGGGAGACGACGCCGACCTGTTCTCCTGGGTGCCCGACCTGCTGCGGCGCTGGCCCGGCACGGTCGCCCTGCACGACAGTCGCCTCGGCGCCGCACTCTCGCGCCTGCCGGCAACGGACGACCGGCCGGAGCCCTGGACTGCGGAGTTGTACCGGTCCCACGGCTGGACCGCCGTGGTGGAACGGCTGCGCGCGAAGGACTCCGGCGAGATCGTGTCGAAGTATCCGTGCGACGGTTCGATCGCGGAATTCGCCACCGGCGTCATTCCTCTTTATGGGCGCGAGGATCAGGCCCCGTCCCGCATCGCCGAGCTGTACCGCGACGCCCTGGAAGATCATGCCGCGAACTCCCGTCTAGCGCGGCTGGACCGGCTGACCGACGATATCCTGGCGGTCGCGACGACGGATCGGCCCGCACCGGCGGATTGGGAACAGGTGCTGGCCTGCGCGGCCGAAAACCTGCCTGCGGCGACCGAAACCCGCCAGTTCCTGATCGACGTGTCGGAACTCGTGCAGCGCGATGCCGGGACCGGCATCCAGCGGGTGACCAAGAACATCGCGATCAAGCTGCTGGAGAAACCGCCGGCCGGGTTCCGGGTCGAGCCGGTGTACGACGACGGCACAGGCGTCTTCCGGTATGCCCGTGCCCTGACGGCGAAGCTGATCGGGTATTCCGGGCCGGCTTTCCAGGACGACCTGATCGACACGCGGCCGGGCGACGTGCTGCTGGGCCTGGACCTGGTGGCGCACCAGATCGAGGGGCGGCGCGAGGTCAATCGCCGGCTGCGGAACCGGGGCGTGCGCGTCTTCTACGTCGTCTACGACCTGCTTCCGGTCCTGCGGCCGGAGTGGTTCCCGCCGTTCCCGCTGTTCCGCACCTGGCTTCAGGCGATCGCGTCAGAGGCCGACGGTCTTATCTGCATATCGCGCTCGGTGGCGCAGCAGTTCCTGTCCTATGTACGGCAACTGGAAGTCAGCCGGTTCACGCCGCTGCGCGTCGGGCACTTCCATCTCGGCGGCGACATCGATACCGGGGCCGGCGAGGCGTCGGACGAGGTGAAGGCCCTGCTGAAGCGGCCTACCCGCAAGTTCCTGGTTGTCGGCACGGTCGAGCCCCGCAAGGGCCATGCCCAGTGCCTTGCCGCCTTCGAGGAGCTTTGGGCCGCCGGCAAGGACATCGACCTCGTCCTGGTCGGCAAGCAGGGCTGGATGGTCGACGAGCTGGCCGAGCGGATGCGCAACCACGCGGAGGCGGGCAAGCGGCTCCACTGGCTCGGCAAGGCATCGGACGCCGATCTCAACGCCCTCTACGAGAACTGCACGGCGTTGCTCGCCATGTCGCAGGACGAAGGCTTCGGGCTGCCGCTGATCGAAGCCGCCAAGCATGGGCTGCCGATCCTGGCGCGCGACATCCTCGTGTTCCGCGAGATCGCCGGGGAGCACGCGGCCTATTTCTCAGGCTCGGGCGGAAGCGACTTCGCTTCGGCGCTGTCGGCCTGGATCGACCGTCACGAGCGGGGCGAGGTCGCGGATTCGGGCGCCATGCCGTGGCTTACCTGGGCCGGTTCCGCCGAGCGGCTGGTCGACGTCGTGCTGCATGGAAGCTGGGATGCCACCTGGGTTCCGGGGCAGGCCGAGGAGGAGCGCGCCGAGACCGAGATGGCGGAGGAACAGGCCGGCGACGGGAAAATCGCCGAGGCCGGAATCGCCGGCGCCTTCACCGCCGACGTCGAGGCTTCGGATCCGGAGGAGACGCTTGAGCCGCCGCGATTGTCGAGGCAGGCCTGATGGTACTTTCTCGCACAGCCGGACGTATGATGCGTCCGGTGGCCGAAGCGATATTTTTATTGTCGCACTCGCCTTTTTCGAGCATCCGAAATCGGCTATCGTCGGCAAGTCGCAAACCGATAGTGTCCGTCGGCTTCGCAGCCAATGAACACGGCTGGTCGCCGCACCCGATGCGGTTTCGGCCGGGTTCTTTTTGGCCGGCCTGCCTGATCCCGGTGCCTTGATATTGTTCGGACGGTATGACATTGACCCATGAACAGGAATACGATACGCGGCGCTGGAAAATGATCTTGCTGATTCTCGGCGATATGGATTGTTTAAACGCCTCCCATGGACAGTGCCTTTGTGAGCAAGGGGAAGAGTAATGAAGCGCGCTTTGGTTACTGGTGTGACCGGACAGGACGGAGCCTATCTTTCTGAACTTCTGCTCAAGCAAGGGTATGAAGTGTACGGCATGCTGCGGCGGAGCAGTTCGGCCGATGTGGTCGATGCGCGCCTGCGGTGGCTTGGGATCGAGAAACAGATCAAGTTCGTCGACGGTAACCTGACCGACCTTTCCGGTCTCATCAGGACACTGAAGGAAGTAAAGCCGGACGAGGTATACAACCTTGCCGCGCAGTCCTTCGTCAAGTCGTCCTGGCAGCAGCCGCTCCTGACCGGAACGGTGACCGGACTCGGCGCCGCCAACATCCTGGAGGCCGTCCGGCTGGAATGCCCGACCGCCCGTTTCTACCAGGCATCCTCGTCCGAGATGTACGGCTTGATCCAGGAGCCGGTGCAGAGCGAGAAGACGCCGTTCTACCCGCGCTCGCCCTATGCCGCTGCCAAGCTCTACGCTCACTGGATGACGGTCAACTACCGCGAGAGCTTCGGTCTTCATGCCAGCAGCGGCATCCTGTTCAACCATGAATCGCCGCTGCGGGGCATCGAGTTCGTCACCCGCAAGGTGACCGACGGCGTCGCCCGTATCAAGCTGGGGCTTGAGAAGGAACTGCGTCTCGGCAACATCGACGCCAAGCGCGACTGGGGCCATTCCAAGGACTACGTCCGCGCGATGTGGCTGATGCTTCAGCAGGAAGTGCCGGACGACTACGTCATCGCGACGGGCCGCACGACGACCGTGCGCGACATGTGCCGGATCGCCTTCGAGTATGTCGGCCTGAACCCGGACGACCATATCGTGATCTGCCCGGACCTGTTCCGCCCGGCCGAAGTCGACGTCCTCCTGGGGGATGCCACCAAGGCGAAGGAAAAGTTCGGCTGGGTGGCGGAGATCAGCCTGGAATCCATGATCCAGGAAATGGTCGACGTCGATCTTCAGCGTGTCCGCCGAAACATGCAGTAGGAATGGTCGTGGCCCTGAAGGACATGCCCCTGAAAGTGCTGGTGACGGGGGCCGGCGGCTTCGTCGGCCATCACCTGATCGCCGCCTTGGACAAGGTACTGGCTCCGGGAAGCGAGATCGTCGCCGGCTATTCCAAGGCGACGGCAAGCGCCCCGGTGCAAGGCGAAGGCGTCGCTACCCGCATCGGCGTCCGCGCCGTCGGGCTGGACGTGACCGACGATGTCCAGGTGAGCGGCGTCCTCAGGGCCGAGCGGCCGACTCATGTCGTGCATCTTGCCGCGATCGCCGCCGTTACGGCGGCGACCCGCGATCCGCGCATGACCTGGAACGTCAACCTGAACGGCACTCTCAACATCGCCCTCTCGGTGCGGGCGGAGTGTCCGGAATGCCGGATCGTCTTCAGCGGCAGTTCCGAGATCTACGGCGCCAGCTTCAAGGCCGGCCTGCCGCTCGACGAGTCGTCGGAACTCCAGCCGGTCAACCCCTATGCCAGCAGCAAGGCCGCGGCCGACCTGATGCTGGGGCAGATGGCCCGGCAAGGACTGAAGGCCATAAGGCTGCGGCCGTTCAACCACACGGGTCCGGGACAGAGCGAGGACTTCGCGATACCGTCCTTCGCGGCGCAGATCGCCCGGATCGAGCGGGGGCTGAGCGAGCCGGCGATTCGGGTAGGGTCGCTGGACGCCATGCGCGATTTCCTGGATGTCCACGACGTCGTCGATGCCTATGTCGCCGCGGTGCTGCGGGCCGACGACCTGCCCGTGGGATGCGTGATGAACCTGGCGTCGGGCCAACCCCGCCGGATCGGCGACATGCTCGACAGCCTGCTGGCGATGTCGGATACGCGGATCGAGGTGACGCCGGACCCGGCGCGCTTCCGGCCCAGCGATACTCCCCTGGTGGTCGGTGACAGCAGCCGGGCGCATGCCTTGCTCGGCTGGCAGCCGCGGCGGGATATCGAAGATACTCTCCGCTCCGTTCTCGACTACTGGCGCACCCGCGTCGTCGCCTGAAGGTGCGTGACCGCCTGGAAGCGGTCGCGCACCTGCGAGTCCATGATATCAGCGGGTGACGGTACCGGCGGTCGCGAGCTGCCGGATCACGGCGGCCAGCTGGTCGCGTGCGGTGACCGCCATCGCCTTTCCGGTGCTGTCGCTTTCATGGATGAACGTCGTGAAGATGCGCGCCTTGTTGATGTAGTAGAGGTGCCGGAACTCGGTCGTGCGATCCGGCGTCGCGCAGGCGGCTTCACCGGTCCGCAGAGTGATCTCGCGCAGGTTTTCGACCGGCCCCAGGGACGAGCTGAACTTGCCGGAGCAGCTGTTTCTCAGCACATCCACATAGGAATCAGTCAGTTCCACGAGGCTGCGGTTGTCGATGATGCTGATCTCCCGGATGCCGCCGAACACCGGCCCGTATTTCCAGGCGAATGTCGCCGGGCGCTGATCCGGGGCGACCCGCTCCATCGACACCGGCACGATGCCGGCCATGCCGGCCGCCGACAGCAGGCTGACGAGCGCGTCCGGCAGTGCCGGCCCGATGATGGGATTGACAGCCGGTGCGGCTGACGGTGCCGGCACCGGCGCGGGTGTCGCGGCCGATTCGGCGGGTAGCGGGGCGGCCGTGCGCGGCAGCGCCGCGAGCTGCATCGGGGCCAGCGAGGGATCTGGCAGGATTTCGATCTCCGCCGCCGGCGGAACCGGGTCGGCTGCCGGTTCCGGAGTCGCCGACATCATCGGCGCCGGAGTCGGGGCAGGCGTTTGGGCAGGCGTTGGAGCAGAAGCTGGGGCAGGCGTCGCGAGAGGCAGGATCGGCGGTGCGGCGGCTGGCTGGACCTTAGCTACCGAGCCGCCGTCGCTGTCGACGCAGGTAGTGAGGTCGGCCAGCGCCCTGCCGCTTCCGCGCAGATTGACCGTTATCTTCAGTTCCGGATTGTCGACCGCGAGCGTGCTGCCCCGCCGCAGCGACTCGAAGAAGCCCTGGTCCTTGCCCATCGTGATCGCCATGGCCGACGGGCGGGTGACCAAGCCCGAGCTCTGCCGCGTCTCCTTGCCGTCGATCGTCAATCTGGTCGGCAGGACCGATTTCGTCTTGAGCTTGTCGGATGCGAGTCCGACGAGGACGATGACTTCACCGGCCTTGTTCCGGGCGATCAGCAGGGCATGTCCATTGTCGAACCGCGTTCCGGCGGCGCAGTAGTCGAAACCGCCGCTATCCTTATTAACCGCCGTGATCGACCAGTCCTCGGTCGGATTGGCCGGCTTCGATACCGCTGGTCTGGACGCCACCTTATCGGCGGCGGCCACCGGCGCGGCGGCGATGCCGAACGCAACGCTCAGGCCGGCTGTCCAAATCATCCAGTGCTTCATAACATTGCTTTCTAAGGTGCCATCGGTTTGGAGGGATCAACGCGCAGGGACGGGTGCTGCCGCAGGGCCGTCCGCGCCTGGGCATGCCGGGATCCGATCCAGCAGGGCCGGCCAGTTTTCGAGCCACCCCGAGTCGTGGGAAGCGCCGGCGATCGTGACGATGCGGATGCAGCCGCCGGGCGGAGACCGCCTGGCGAAGGAATCGGCGATCAGCCGCGGCACGATCCTGTCGTTCGCCCCGACGAGATGAAGCTGGGGAACGGCAGCCAGACGTGCAGCCGAATCGATCGGGTCGAGAGATCCCAGGAGCGGAGAGACCCGGTGATGTGATGTCCAGACGCCATGCGCGACGTTGCCGGCGACCGTGACGACCGCCGCGACGTCGGAACGGCGCGCGGCCAGCAGAACGGCGAGACCGCCGCCGCCGGAGTAGCCGATCAGCGTGAGCCGCCGCCGGGTAGAGGGGGGAAGAGTGCGGTCGATCGCTTCGTCCAGCGAGGCGACCACCGATTCGGCGAACCGCTGGGAGGTCCAGAACGGAACGCCGCACGAGTCGCGGGTACCGGTCGGGCGGAACTGGCAGGGACGCGCCAGATACAGGACGCTAGGGGCCCTGTCCGCTGCCGCCAGACGCAGGGCGACCGGGTTCAGCGGCGTCGGGTCGCTGGAAGGATCGGTGGTGGTTTCCCACGCGTAGCCGTCACCTTCTATATAGACGTCCACATCGTAGGCGCTCGAAGCCTCCCCCGGCGGAGCGAAGCGCGACCATGTCGTCAGGGCGAATCCCCGGCTGCGCAGGGTGCCCCTGGACAATCCGCCCCGGCTTGCGATCTCTCCCGCCGAGGAACTGCGCTCCGCCGGAGTCGCGGTGCATCCCGCAAGATGGAGCAGGACCAGCATGCCGAGCATGGCGGCGGCAAGGACGCGCACCATGGGACCGGTCCGTCCAGGCGGATCGATCCGCCGGGGTGGATCAATCGCGACGAAGGTCATGGAGCATCTTCCGGACATCGGGGGCCAGGGGAATCAGCCGCTCGATGCCGGCGTCCACCGCCCGCAACATGCGGGCCTGACCCAGGTTGCCCCATTCGGCCGTGGGCGCCATCGCGATGCCGGTGAACCACAGCGCTACCGGGTCGTTGGGGTTGCGGAGCAGCAGTTCGTTGCCGAAATTGATCGCGACGGCGGTGTTCTGCGACTGAACGAGCGTGCCGAGGAAGGGAGCCGCGAGGTCGGTCCGCTCCGGCATCTCCTGCCGCAGCATCATGACCTTCTGGCTCCAGGTGGGGATCTCCCACTCGCGCAGCCGGTCGAACTGAGGGTCGCCCATTTCCGTCGCCAGCTCGTCGCGCATGATCACCGTCAGCGACTTCAGCCGGATACTGGAGGGAAGCTCCGCGACATGCCGGTCGACGGCCCGCATCAGGGCTTCGAACCAGTAGACTTCGCTCGCGGTGAACGCGGCGCCGGTCCTGCCCTTGGCCGCCAGACGGTTGGTCAGGTCCAGCGTCAGCCACCAGAGATGCATGCCGCCCTGCCCATGGTCGGACAGCAGCCAGGGCGGCAGCGACCGGTCGACGGCACCGCCGGTCCGCATGTTCGCGAGGACGCGCTGGGCATCGAGGGCCAGCCGCACGGTCATCACGGATGCGGTCACCAGCACCAGCCCGGCAAGCGCCGCCACTCCCGCATGGAGGAAGCGCTTGTAGTGGTTCGCGGGCGAGTGCCCGTCGCGGCTCCGGGATGTGCGGGGCAGGCCGCCGGCGGTCGCCGCCAGTGCCGCCGCCTGGAAGGGAACCGCTTCCGGCAGGGTGAACCAGGCCGCGAGCAGGCCCGCCACGACGACCCAGACGGCGCACAGGACCACGTGGGACCGGCGGCGGGCGCACAGGATAGCGGTGACCGGAAGCGCCAGCAGCAGCAGGCCGCCCGGCAAGCCGGTCGAGATCGTCGCTTCCAGGTACGAGTTATGGGTGTGGAAGGCCCCGCCGCCCATGATGTCCAGGCTGGGTTGCCATGTCTCGCTGTCCACGCGGATGTCGCGGACATGTTCGAGGAACCGGTAGAGGATATCGTTGTACGAGCCCCATCCCGATCCGTGCAGCAGCAGCCATGGGTCGGCGCGCAGCGCCTCCAGCGCCACGCGAATCATTTCCCACCGCGAAAGGGGCGATTCGAGGCTGTACGATTTACCGAGCCAGTACATCCCGGCAGGGACGGCGAAGATGATGGCGGATGCCGCGGCTACCGTCGCCGCTCGCCAGATCTTCCCTGTTCCGGTCAGCCAGGAAAGCGCGGTCAAGCCGGGAATGACCAGCGCGAAGATGCCGATCGCCGTCTTGTTGGAGGACGTCACGACGATGGCGCCGCCCAGCAGCAGTGCCGCCGCAACCCGCAATCCCTCGGGGCTTGCGCACAGGCGCCGGGCCGGCGGCAGGGGGGCGAGCAGCCGAGCGACCGCCGGCGGCCAGCGAAGCGAGGTGTCGCTTGTCACGATGGCGATCAGGAACAGGCCGAGGATCGCCGCGAATTCGGGCCAGTACACCGGACGCCAGGGAGAGCCGATCGGCTCGCTGATGTTCAGTCCCATGAGGATCGCGCCGGAAACCGCGGCCGACACGACGATCGCCCGGCGGACTAGGCGCTTCTGCCAGACCGCCAGCGTCAATGCCGTCAAGGCGGTAAGCGCCACCTGCCACAGCACTCCTTCCCCCGTTTGGGGCGGACCGATCAGCGAGCGCGCCGGAAGCGGCACCGCCAGCGAGGCGATGGCGGACCAGAGTGCGAGAGCGCCGGTAACCAGCGTCAGCGGGTGCGTCAGGGCACCTGACACGGGATAGCCGAGCATCGTCATGGCGGCGAGACATATGGTCGCGGCTCCGCCGCAGGCGAACAGGGCGGCGATCACCGGTTCCGACTGGTACCAGATGCCGAATGCCAAGGGTTGCAGCGCCGGAACGAATATGAAGAAGGACAGGCAGATGATCGTGCCGCCGAACGCGGCCAGGATGCCTTCGGTCCTGTCGCCGGAACGTGTCGCCACAAGTCTCCCACGTAGCGCCTCGTCATCCTCCGCCGGTTCGGCCGCTGGTGTATCGATGGCTTGCAGCTTACTGGACAACCGGCAACCCTCTTGATGCGGAAGTACCGTCGGCAGTCCGGAAAGCCTGTGTCTTCCGGAGCTTCCGATAACTTCCTGAACCCGAGATGGGTGATGGACCGGCTGCACGCCGGTTAACACCACAGACAGCGCGGTACTATCAGCGCGAGAAATAAACTTTACCTTAACGCTGATGCAGGCTGCCGTCCGGGGCGGCCGAGGCGGTGACGCTCCTAGGTTAAAAGAGAGTTTCTATTACTGGACTCTACCATATCGAGTGACGTGAAAGTCACAAATTTGCCCGGTTGTGCGATGTCGCACGCCATGGGACATATAAACCCTTGCAAGCTCTCTTTTGAATGTTTACTCCTTTCGATACGCAGTTCGAAATTTTCAGAGCTTTGCCGCATTCGCCGCAGGGGGCTAATTTATGTTGATTAACAAACGCCAAAGGAAGCAGGCGGTACTGCTTGCAACTACGTCGGTATTCGCGTTTACCGCGGTATTCTCGGGTGTCGGCAGCGCTTTCGCGGAAGTCAGATCGGTTACGGCGGTGGCCACGGTCCGGACGACGTCGAACATCGCCGCGTCGGACACCATCGTCGGCACCCCAAGCGCTCCCGTGGCGATCGAGCTGATCGGCGGCGGCACGGTCGAGAACAGGGGAACGATCCGCGGTCTGGCCAATGCTTCCGCAATCGTCGTCACCGGCGTTGCCTCCGCCGCGACGAAGATCGACAACTACGGTACGATCGAAGCCAGCAAGACGGCGGGCAACACTGCCCGTGACGTCGCTGCGATCTACCTGAACAGCCGCGCCGACATCATCAATCGCTCCACCGGCGCCATCAAGGGCACCGGCGGCGCCGACGGCATCATCGTGGCGACCGACGTAGCCAATGGCGATGCAGGCGGCTCGACGATCACCAACGAAAATGGCGGCGTGATCTCCTCCGACAGCGGTAATGCGATCTCGGTCTACGGATCGATGCGCAGCATCACCAACAGCGGCAAGATCATCTCCGAGACCGGCACGGCGATCTATCTCGGCGCCAAGGGCGAGATCACCGACGGCATCACCAACACGTCGACCGGCTTGATCCAGGGCGGTCCCGCCGATGGATCGGGCAAGGCGATCGACGCGTCGCTCAGCTCGGCCAACCTGACGATCAACAACGCCGGCACCATCGTCGGCCAGATCCTGTTCGGCACGGGCACCGACACGCTGAACGTCACCGGCGGCAAGATCACCGGCAACGTCACCGGCGACTCGAAGGATATCGTCAACTTCAACCTCGGCTCGGGTTCGTTCACGACAGCCGGCCAGTTCGTCGGCATCGGCACGATCAACGCCAACAGCGGCACGACGACGCTGGCCCAGGCCGTGACGGGGGCCTCCGCCTTCAACATCAAGTCCGGCGCCACGGTCAAGCAGTCCGCTTCGATCGCCGCGACGACGGTGACGAACGCGGGCACGCTGAACGTCGGTTCGTCCAAGCAGACGATCACCGGCAACTACGTCCAGACCGGCACCCTCGCGCTGACGATCACCGATGCAGCCAACGGCTCGCTGTCGGTTTCCGGGACTGCCGACGTCAAGGGCCAGATCGCTCCCGATACCAAGACCTCGCGGACGCTCCCCGTCGCACCGGGCACATCCTTCACGGTGCTGGAGTCGGCCGGCACGCTTACCGCCACCGACGTCAAGCTGGACAACACGAACACGCTTGAGAAGTTCGTCGTATCCAAGTCGGGCAACTTGCTGAACCTTACCCGTGAATTCGGTCTTGCTGCCGACGCTCCGGCCCAGCAGGCCATCAACGGCCTCAAGTCCGGCGCGATCTCTACCGGCGGCGATCCGTCCGTCGGCCAGTCCGTCGTCGCCTTGGAAAGGGCGCTCGGCACCCTGGTCGACAGTGCGGGCGGCATTCAGGGTCGTATCAACACGGTCGGCGCGACGTCGTCTCTCGGCAGCATCCTGTCGATCCTCCAGGGTTCGACCACGACGATCAACGGCACGACGGTTACGCTGACGCAGGCTCAGGTCAACGACATCGTCAGCCAGTTCGTTCAGGAACTGACCCCGTCCTTCAGCATCTCGGCGACCAGCGCCGGGGTGACGAACTCCATCGGCGCCTCCTCGTCCTCCACCATCAGCAACCGTGTCGCTTCGCTGCGCGGCGCGGACAGCCAGACTGGTATGGCCGCCGGTGACATGGTCGGCCGTGGCATCGAGCTGTGGGCGCTGCCCTACCTGTCCACCTTCACGCAGGACCTGAAGGACGGCGTTTCGGGCTATAAGGCCGACAGCCGTGGCATCACGATCGGTGCGGATACGGTGGTTGCCGACAACCTTCGTGTCGGTCTGGCCGTCGGTTACGCCAACACCGATCTCGACGGGAAGAACGCTTCCCTCGGCGATACCTCGGAAATCGACAGCTATCAGGTCACTCTGTACGCCAGCTATAACCCGGCTCCCTGGTTCGTCGATGTCCAGCTGGGCTACGGCTTCAACCAGAACGACCAGACCCGGAAGTTCAGCGTTGTCCAGGCTTCGAGCGGCTTCAGCTCGATCGAGAATCTGACGGCCGACTACGACTCGTCGTCGTATCGCGCTCGTATCAGCGGCGGGTTGACCAAGACCTTCAACGGCGTCGATCTGACCCCGAACCTGTTCATGCAGTACACCTACTCAGAGACGGACTCCTACAAGGAAAGCGGCTCGAACGGTGTCAACATGTCTGCCTCGGACACGACCTCGGTCCTGGGTGGTATCGGGTTGAAGATCGCCTACCCGGTCGCGGTCGAGGGTGGTCGCCTGATCCCGGAACTGCGCGTCGGCTACACGCGTGAGTTCAACGACGACGCTCCGACCACGCCGTTCAGCATGGTCAACCTTCCGGAACTGTCTTCGACGATCCGTGGCGCCAAGCCGAGCCAGAACATCTACAATGTCGGTCTCGGCCTGACCTTCCTGTCGAACGACAAGCTGTCGATCTCGGGCAACTACGATTACCAGGGCACCGACTCCAGCGACGGTCATGTCGGCTACCTGCGCGTCAAGTACAAGTTCTGATCCAGATCGGGTCCGGCCTCGGCCGATTTCCTGATCTCCAATCGTCAGGGCTGAAGAAGCG
Source organism: Skermanella aerolata KACC 11604 (assembly GCF_000936425.1). Classification (GTDB taxonomy): domain Bacteria; phylum Pseudomonadota; class Alphaproteobacteria; order Azospirillales; family Azospirillaceae; genus Skermanella; species Skermanella aerolata. The sequence goes on from NZ_AVFK01000040.1 coordinate 21,723, forward strand.
GGGGTTCCATCTTGCGGGATGGAGCCCTCGTTTCTTTTTGGATGAACCGATGCGGGGCAACCGGCGCATGCTGCCGGTACGGAGGGGATAAACCGCAGAAAGGCCGAAAGCTTGGGATTACGCAGCCTCCTCCATCATCCGGTCATTCCGGCACTCTGTGGCGTTCTGCTGTTCTCCGCCGTAGCCCAGGCTGGCGAGCCGGCAGAGCGTTCAGCCTTGCGCCTCCGCCTGGAACGGGCGGCTGAGTCGAAGACGTTCGGTGCCGAGTCGCTGCATGTGGCGGCTAATCTGCTCACGACCGAAGCATTCGACGCTCCCGCCGATGTCATGCCGGATCTGTTTGAGCGGATGATGCATCCGGTCGAGACAGCCACCGGCGCCGCTGCACTAGCCGATGAGGTCGTCGGAAAACTGGAGCTGGCCGGCCTGCCGGAAAGTTTGCGGACAGGGAAACCGCCTTCCGGTCCGGTGCTGGCTCCCTCCGGACTGGAAAAGGTGCTGGCTGGTTACGCGGGGCGAACCGCCGACCTTCTCGCGAAGTTTCCGGAGGCGCCATCATGCTGCGATCCCGACGCCATCCTTGACGATATCCGGACGGGAGGGCCGACCGAAGCGATACTGGGGGCAGCAGGGGGAGCGGAGACCGGCGCTGCCGCCCGGCTTCTTGCCCCCTCCTTCATTTCCAATGCGCTCGCCCTGGCCGGTGACCTGTCGGCAATCCAAGCCGGGAACGCTGGGGAAAGAAGGTCTTTGACCACGCTCTGGGGAAGGATCCTGATCGGATCGGCCGGTGACGATCATCATCCGATCGACAAGGATATCATCCTGATCCTCGATCCTGCCGGCAACGACACCTATGCCTTTTCCGGCCCTGTCGTGAACAGCCAGTTGACGATCCTGGACCTGAAGGGGAACGACCGTTACCTCGGCGCTTCGCTTGCGGTTCGGGCGCTGGTCGCCCTGATCGATCTCGACGGCGATGATATGCACGACGGAACCATCGGAGCGCAGGGAGCGGCGCTCGGCGGCGTGGCGCTGTTGCTCGACTGGTCGGGCAATGACCGGTATGCCGCACGAACGTTCTCCCAGGCGGCAGCGGCGGAGGGAGTTGCCGTTCTGATCGATGGAGCGGGAGACGACAGCTTCGAGATAGACGAGCGCGGCCAAGCGTTCGGCCAGGTCGGCGGAACGGCGCTGTTGTGGGAGCTTGGCGGCAACGACCGGTATCGTGCCGGCGGGCCGGATGACACCCTTGGACGCGATGCGCGTCTCAGTCAGGCGCAGGGTATGGGCACCGGTTTGCGGGCCAGCCACGGCGGAGGGATCGGCGTCCTGCGCGACGACTCCGGGAACGACTCTTACGCGGTCGAGATGTTCGGCCAGGGGGCCGGCTATTTCCAGGGAATCGGCGTGCTGTCCGATGCGGCGGGTGACGACCGCTATGACGGCGTCCGTTATGTCCAGGGCGCCGGCGTGCATGGCGCCATCGGGCTTTTGGCGGATGGCGGCGGCACCGACTCATATCTGGCCGTGCAGGGTGTCGGCCAGGGCATGGGGCTCGACATGGGTCTGGGTGCCCTGGAAGACGATGGCGGCGACGACGCCTACGAGGCTGGAAGTCTGGCGCAGGGGGCGGGCACCGCCAACGGCATGGGGTTCCTGCTGGACGGCGGCGGCTCCGACCGCTTCTCGCTCGGGTCGAACGGCTGGGGGCAGGACCATGCCGCGCGTGGCCTGCCCGGACCGTCCTTCCTGATCGGCGCGGACGACTCCGACAGGTTCACACGAGGAGGCGAGGCCGTTGCCGTAGATCCGGACCGGATCGACGGGCCGGCGGGTGGCGTGCCCTACCGGCGCGATCCGCCCGGCGACTATGCCTGTCCGGCTTTTGCATCGGCGCCGGTTCCTTCGGTCGATCCGGGCGACGTGCCGGACGACCTTACCGGACTGATCCGGCGAAGCGCACCGATGCACGGACAGGGCGTCGAGGCCATGATCGCCCTGGAGTCCATCGGGCGCCTGCTGCCCGGCCATGTCCCGGAATTGCTTCGGGCGGTACCGGACCGTGACTTCGCGACGGCCTTCTCGCTGCTTCAGGCGATCCGCTGCCATCTGCTTGCCGCTTCTGCCGAATACCGGTCCGCCGCCTGGGATGGCGTGCTGATGGACATGGCTGCACGCCATCCCGCCAGCCAGCCCTGGCTGCACGCCCGTCTGATGGCGCTTTCGCGTCCATCCGGGTCTTCGATGCAGGATGGCAGGCTCCGCGACGGTATCGGGCGACTGACGTCGCATCCCTCCTGCGCCGCCCGGTCGGCGGCCTTGGAACTCGCCCGCGGCGCGGTCGAACCGGGCATTCCGCTGTCCGAGTGGCTGGAAGGGCCAGTCCGCGACGCTCTCGCCGACCCATGCCTGCGCCTGCCGGCCGAGGCGCTGCGGCTGCTCGACCGGATCGGCGATCCGGCTTCAACCGCGCGATTCTCGGACCTGATCGGGCAGTTGCCCAAGTTTCTCTCCGATCCCGCAATCCGGGCCGGCATCCAGCCACCGCCGGGATGAGGACCGGCGCGGCAATCAGGGGACCGGTGTCATGACCAGCCAGTCGCTCCAGCGGTCGTCGCGGCCAGCCGGGCCGACGCGGATCCGGACCTGTCCATAGGGCAGGATGTAGTTCTTCCAATAGGCCGGGTCCACCGGCCCCAGCTCCCTCGACGTACCGGTGGCCTCCAGCTCTCCCTTCAGGCTCAACATCCCGTCTCCGGCCTGATACTGGATGACATAGGCGGCTTCGGGCTTGCCGTCCCACGCCATTCGGAAGCCGTGGGCGACCGCGTCCAGCGTCACCGGACCGCTCGTGGCGGGAACGCGCCAGACCGGGACTTCCACGTCGCCGTCATGGGCGGCCGCTTCAGGAAGCACGATCCTGCGGGACGCGAACGCGGTTTCCAGCGGCTGGGAAAGCCGCGCGACGATATCCGGATGCTGGCCGGCAAGGTCGTTCATCTCTCCCGGATCGGCCTGGAGGTCATAGAGCCTCCGGTCGGACACGGCACCGTCGAGGTGGAAGAGGTGGAGTTTCCACCGGCCGTCGACGATGGCGGTCCGGAACTCCCGGATGGCGTCCGGGTCGGGTTCCTGGAAGCCGGCCTTGCTGGTCAACCCCATCCATGAATATGCGGCGGCCGTGCCCGGGCTCAGCAGGTCGCGCCCTTCCAGCGGCATCCCGGGTTTCATGCCCAGCCGGCTCATCACCGTCGGCATGATGTCCCGGTGGTCGGTCGGCGCGTCGATGACCTGGCCGCCCTTCGTTGCGGAAGCGCCTTCCGGAACCCAGACGAAGAGCGGAATATGGACCAGTTCTTCATACAGGTGACCGTCATGGGTGGTCGAGGCGTGACCGACATGGCCACGCTCCAGGTGCTCGTCCCCATGGTCGGCGGTCACCACGAGGATGGTGTTCTCCGACAGTCCGCTCGATTGGAAGAAGCTCCAGAACTCTCCGAACCACGAGTCGAATTCCCGGTAGGTCGCCGTATGGAGCGCCGCCACGGCGGCGGCGTCGGTCGGTTCGAAGGCGACCGTTCCACTCCGGATGGTCGGCTGGTTCATGACCGCCTCCATCCGCGCCAGTGCGGCCTTGTCTCCCGCCGGCAGCAGCGATTCCAGGTCGGGCATGGATCCCGGCGGCGGCTTGTACGGCAGATGGGTGGCGAGATAGTGATACCAGAGCGCGAAGGGTGAGCGCGCGTCCCCTTGCAGCCGGAGCCAGGGAACCGGTTCTTCGCCCGGTTCGATCGCCAGTCCCAGCCCCCGGAAGGTATCGATCTGCATGAAACTCTGAAGCCCTCTCACCCGCCAGCCGGCATCGGACAAAGTTTCGAGGGGCGTCTTCCAGTCGGATGGGACCGATTGGCGCTGCGCATGGACCCCCTGTGCGAAGGAACCGGTACCCGTCAGCACCGAGATGACGTTGGGCGCCGTCCAGGCCGAGATGGTCCGGTGGCTGGAGAACCGCAGCCCCGAACGCGCCGCCGCCAGCAGGTTGGGCGTCACATCGGGCCTGATGAAATCGGCGCGAAAGCTTTCCACCGTAAGGACGATCAGGTTGAGCCGCTCCGGCTTTCCGTACCGCGTCCAGGTGACGTATCCCGCTCCGCCAAGCAGGAGCAGGGCGGCGGCGATGCTAGCGAAAAACCAGCGGCGTGACATGGGGGATCACCGGGTAAAGGATGAAGGGAAGGGTGATCCATACGATCACCCTGCAAAGGTGACGGATGCCGGAGCAGGATCTGCCGGCCCGAACCAGAACCATCAGGGCGACGCCGCCGGGCAGTATCGGTGCTCCGGTCCAGACCGGGGGCGGCACGTTCAGAAGTCCGCCCCAGTCGTATACCGCCAAGCCCAGGACCAGATAGGCCAGCGCCCCAAGTTGAAATGCCAGCGCGGCACCGATGACCGGGGGGAGGTGGAAGGGACCTGGAGCCCCGCGCCACAGACCCGATCCTGCGGCCATCAGCGCACCGGCGGCTCCGGCGGTGCCGTTGACGGCCATATCGCGCAAGCCGTAGGTGCGACTGGGGTGGAGACCTTGGAGCATCTCGTCGTGAATCCCGAAGATCAGGGTGATCACGACGGTTGCCGCCGTCAAAGCCGCGCCTCCCAAGTGGTCGGAAAGCGCCCGGCGCAGCACCAGAGCCAGCAGGAAATATTGCGGGACGTGGATGCGCTTCGCGGGATATTCAGGATCCGTGAGGGCCAGTCCCAGCAAGGCGAGCGCAAGTCCCGCGATCAGAAGAACGGGATTTATCCGGATATCACGCCGTCCGACGACAATCCATCCGCCCGCCAGGACCAGCGCCGATGCGAGTGCCGCGAAGGGGATCAGTGCCGCCCGTCCGGCACCGATCGACTCGACCAGAACAGCCCAGAGTTCGAAGGTATTGACGTACGCTACCACCAGCAGCGCCGCCAGCGGATAGAGCAGTCTTCCCGAGCGGGACCTTGGCTCCGGGGCTGGATCCCTGCCGGTCATCTCAGGGAATCACAAGAATTTAACGGTTTATTCATAAACATAAAAGCCTTCTCAACCAAAGAACACGATAATGATTAAAGTCAAGAATGCGTCAACTCAACAAAAATGTTGGTGACGGTATTTGGGCAAGCGGTCATAAAAAAGATATGAGCTGAATTTCTCTGCATATCTGAATACTTAGGCATGGAATCATCGTGCCCGCAAAGGACCGGACGCCGCCTTCATGTCGTATGCGGAACTTACATACAGATCGCACAACCCCTTGAAACGTTTGGTTCAGGCCAATCGCTATCGAGCCATGCTCCGGCTGATCGATCCGAAAGCGCCGGTTTCGGTGCTCGACTATGGCTGTGGCGACGGTTTCTTCCTGCGCCTCCTGCGTGCCAGGGGCGTATCGCCCGACCGGCTGGTCGGGTTCGAGCCTTTCGGTTCCATGGCCGCACAGTTCCCTACCGGTCCCGGCTGTCCGGACCTGATCGGCGACCCGGCCGGCCTGGAGAGATTGGCGGGAAGGCGTTTTTCCCATATCTTCTGCATGGAAGTGCTGGAGCACCTGGACGATGCCACGATCGAGGTCGCCCTTGACAGGATCGCCGCCCTGGCGTCTCCCGAGACAAGGATCGTCATGACTGTTCCCTGCGAACTAGGGCTGGCGGGGGCATTGAAATGCCTGTTCCGCAAGGCGCGCGGAACCGAGGATGTCGGTTGGCAGACCATCCGGTCCGTCCTGCTGGGTCATCCACCCGGCAGGCTGGTCAGCGATACGCCCGAAGGACCCTATATCTATTCCCATATAGGGTTCGACCAGCGCCGTCTGGCGACTCGGCTGGCCGGCCGGTTCCGGATCGAGCGGACCGTCGGCGTGCCGTTCAGCAGGCTGCCTGCCGTGGTCAACAACGAAACGGCGTTTCTTTGCCGGTTGAGCCAGGACGTCAAATCATGAATGCCGAACCATGAATGGTCCGATGCCACCGGACAGCCCGCCCCTCGACCCCGCGCCCGTGCTGGTGCTGGGAGCAAGCAGCCTGGTCGGTCCTTTCCTGGTCGAGCGGCTGACGGATGCCGGCCGGACCGGCATATGTACCGGCCGCCGCTCCGACTCCGGCGAAATCCGGTTGCCTCCCGCGTTCACGTGGCGTCGCCTCGACGTCACGGACCCTGCCGACTGGGCGGTTGAACCGGGGACGGCGGTGCTGTCGCTCCTGCCGCTCTGGCTTCTGCCGGCGCTGCTGCCACGCCTGTCATGCGCCGGACAGATCGTCGCATTGGGATCGACCAGCGTGCTCGCGAAATCGGACAGCGCCGATCCGGCGGAACGGGATCTGGCGCGCCGGCTGGGTGAGGCCGAGTCGGAGATCGTGACCTTCTGTGGCTCGGCCGGCCTGCGCTGGACGATCCTGAGACCGACGCTGATCCATGATGGCCGCCGCGACGCCAATGTGACGGCCATCGCAAGGGTCATCAGGCGCTTCGGTTTCTTCCCCGTGGGGGCTCCGGCTTCGGGTCTGCGTCAGCCGATCCATGCCGACGACGTTGCGGCCGCCATGCTGGCCGCACTCGACAACGATCGGGCAAGCGGAAAATCGATCAATCTTCCGGGTAGCGAAACGCTTACATACAGGGAGATGGTCCGGCGCGTCTTCGTCGCCCTCGACCGTCCCGTACGGATCGTGCCCCTTCCTGTTTCCCTGCTTGCGGCGGGGATCGGGCTGGTCCGGAGAGTGACCGGGGTCGAGTATAGCCCCGCTCTGTTCGCGCGGATGAACCAGGACCTGTCGTTCGACGACAGCGAAGCCGTCCGGTGCCTGGGCTATGCGGCGCGGCCCTTCCGTCCGTCTTTCCCGCCGCTTCGATCGGTGCCAATGGATTGAAACGCGCCGGTCCGCCGGAACAGGGCCGCCATCGTGCCGACCGTCGACGTTTTTATCAGACTGGCGAGCCGAATCACGAAGTAGCACCATACCAGCACGTTGACGGCCGTCAGGAAGAGATCGGGATACAGGCCCGTGAAGTTCTTGCGAAAATACTGAGTAAAACCGCGTGCCTTGTACCATTCGATCCGCACGGCCGACGCATCGCTCGTACTCTTGTAGTGGACGATGCTTACCTGGGGTACGAACAGGACGCCGCCACCCGCCTTGGCGATTGAGAAGCACAGATCCAGGTCTTCCACGTGGAGATAGTAGCGCTCGTCCATTCCACCGATCAGCCGGTAGTCGTCGAGCGGCATCAGCATGCAGGCGCCGCTCACCGCCGGCACCACGCAGGTCTGCTCCGGCAGCGGCTGGTCGTGCTGGTTCAGCCGGCGGAAATAGGGGTGGTTCGGAGCCAGCCGGTCCAGCCGCAACGCTTCGACCAGCGTCAGCCACGGCGTCGGCAACTCGCGGCGGGAACCGCGCTGGTCGGTGCCGTCCGGATTGACGATACGGCAACCGGCAACCCACGGGCGGACGGCCCCTTCGGTCGCCTGGATCAGGTCGCGCAGTGCGTCGCGCTGGAGAACGCAGTCCGGGTTGAGAAGAAGCAGATATTCTCCGCAGGCATTCCGCGCGCCCAGGTTGCAGGCGGCGGCGTAGCCGATATTGCCGTGACCTGTAAGCAAGCTCAGCCGTGGATCGGTGAGGGCGCGGACTTTCAGCGCTTCGGTCACCTCTTCAGGATTTCCGTTATCGACCAGGATCATCTCGAGATCGATGTTTTGCGCCAGTACCGCATCGATCGCTTCGTCCAGCTCCGGTCCGGTATGGAAACTGACCATGACGATGCTGATCTGGACGGCCTGCGCTGCCGGGGCGGCTTCCGACCCTGTGGAAGCAGCGGATGGTAAAGGCGTACGGCGCCGCCTCGTATCGAGATAAACAACCTTGTTCATTGAAATGGCCCAATTGGAAAATTGTTAAATTTACTTAAAAGACTTGGAAAGAGGGTGCTATCCGGACCGGGTCGTTTTTCCTCCTCAGCGTGTCGGGGAAGGATGTGCGGGTTGGAGGTCGGCCGACGGAACGGCTGTTGATGCGGGCAGCCGTGTTCTGGACCGCCTGCCGAGCAGGCCGCCGATCGACCAGTCCATCCGGCTCGCCAGACCAGTCACCGAGACGACGCGCCGCGCCTGGACGATCCGGCGGCTGGCGAGGACGTCGCCCATGCCGCCAAGTGCGTCACGCAGCCCGCGCAGCATGGCGTCCGCTTCCCCCAGGAGGAGCGCACGCAGCAGCAGCAATGCGTTGAGCACCGCATGGACCGGCAGAAGCGGCACCAGCAGCGCGGCCGGCATGTTCTTGACGAACATCCAGATCCGGTTACGTGTGCTGTGATACGTGGCGAAGGCGCTACGCCGCCCTGTGATCGCGGAGCCGACATGGTGGACGCGGGCGCCCGCCACTTGGATGCAGTTGTGCCCAAGAAGGCGCAGCCTGAAGCCGAGGTCGACATCTTCGCAGTAGCAGAAGAAGCTTTCGTCGAACCCGCCCGCATCCAGAAACGCATCGCGGCGATAGAGCGCTGCCGCGGCGCAGGGGGCGAATACCTCCCCCTCCGGCGGAAGGCTGTCCACCGGAGCGCCATGATGTCCGCGCCAGACCAGCCCGCTGGCATGGTAGACGTCGCCGGCGCCGTCGAGTCGCTGGGCATCGGCGGCGTCGAGCTGCGTCGATCCGAACATGGCGGTACCGGGGTGGCGGCGCGTGGCGCCCATCAGTTCCGCAAGCCATTCCGGCTCTGGAAAGGCATCGGGGTTCAGGGTCGCGATCCAGTGTGTCGCGACCTCGCGCGCGGCCAGATTGTTGGCGGCGGCGAAGCCCAGGTTGGATCCCGGGACCACGATGCGTACCCGCCCGAACGCGACGACAGGCAGATCTTCAATGCCGGTCAGGGAGCCATCCGTCGAGCCATTGTCGACGATGAGGATTTCCTGCGGGGACACCGTTTGGTCGCCAAGCGTCTCCAGACAGCGGCGCAGCAACGAGCCGCCATTGAAGTTCACGATGATGACGCTGACGGGGGCCACGACCGACACGACAGGGATCCCTCGTTTGCGCTGCTTGCGCGACTACGGGAACTTCCGAAAGTAATATTCATCTTATAAGAGAAAAGGCGAGCCGGGCAACGTCAAAGTTCGAACTTCTCTGGGGAAGTAATCTGATTACGGACATACTCACTTCCATGAAAACTCATCGGAGTACTATACGCCGGAGAATACCTTAAAGGGCCGAGACCATCATTCATTGATCGTTCTGGTAGCGGATCGTAGTTAACGATCAGTTCACACTTTCGTGTTAGATACTTGTATATATTTCGGTCAAGGATGACATCGCATGGACATGGTCCTCTGCGGTGAAGTTCATACTGTGTATAAGCGCGCGTTTCCCAATCGAGCGAAGGGTCAGGCCGGCCTGAATAGGCCGGAAGCCGGTGCTCTTATTCGTGAATTTCTGTCCTCTTGAGGGGCTGGTTCTTCATGGATGACGGTCATTTCTTAAACAGTCTTTGATCGTGAAAACCGTGCAACAGCAAGAAGTGGGAACTGAGCAATGAAGATCATCATCACTGGGGCTGCCGGTTTCATAGGTTCGGCAGTGTGCCGCCATCTTCTGCGCGAAACCAATGCATCGATCGTTTGCCTGGACAAGATGACCTATGCGGCACACCCAGATACGCTCACGCATATCGTCGATGGACATCGCGTCGTTTTTGAAAAGGTCGATATCTGCAACCGCGCGGAGGTGGAGCGCGTCTTCCGCGAACACAAGCCGGACGCAGTCATGCACCTGGCTGCCGAAAGCCACGTGGACCGGTCGATCGAGATCCCGGGCGTCTTCATCGAGACGAACGTGGTCGGCACCTATGTGATGCTGGAGGCGGCGCGCCACTACTGGTCGGGACTGGCCGAAGAGCGGCGGAACGGCTTTCGTTTCCACCACATTTCGACCGACGAGGTCTACGGCTCGCTTGGGGAAACCGGAAAGTTCACCGAGACGACTCCCTACGCGCCAAGCTCTCCCTATTCCGCAAGCAAGGCTTCGGCGGACCACCTCGTCCAGGCATGGCACCATACCCATGGCCTGCCGGTGGTCGTCAGCAACTGCTCCAACAACTACGGTCCCTATCAGTTTCCAGAGAAGCTGATCCCGCTGATGATCATCAACGCGCTGGAAGGCAAGCCGCTGCCGGTCTACGGCGCCGGCGCCAATGTCCGCGACTGGCTGTTCGTCGAGGACCATGCCGCGGCCCTGGTCCGTATCCTGACCGCGGGAAGGATCGGCGAGAAATACAATGTCGGCGGCAACGCGGAGCACAGCAACATCGAGGTCGTCCATACGATCTGCGACACGCTGGATGCCATGCTGCCGGTCAAGCGCCCTCGCCGCGACCTGATCGCCCATGTCGCCGACCGTCCCGGCCACGACCAGCGCTACGCGATCGACGCTACGAAGATAAAGAACGAACTGGGCTGGGAGCCCTCGGTCACGTTCGAGGCCGGCCTGCGCCGGACCATCGAATGGTACCTGACGCACCAGACATGGTGGCAGCCGCTGCGCTCCTCGATCTACGGGGGTCAGCGCCTTGGTCTCGGCGCCGCCGATTTCGCCCGCCGACTGGAGGTCGTGGCATCATAATGAAGATCAACGAAGCATATCCTGCCGAAAACTCCCTGGCCAACCGCCGGCTGATCCTGGTTTTCGGCCATAGCGGGCAGGTCGCGACGGCGCTCCGCGAAACCGGACTTCCCGCCGGATGGTCCGTCAGGACGGTCGGCCGCGCCGAGACCGATATCGTGGACGCCGCGGCCGTGGAGAAGATCGTCGCATCGAGCGGCGCCGATCTGGTCATCAACGCGGCCGCCTATACCGCCGTGGACCGGGCGGAAGGCGAACCCGAACTTGCCTTCGCGGTCAACCGCGACGGAGCGGCGCATGTCGCGCGGTCCTGTGCCGCCGCCGGGGTCCCGCTGATCCACATTTCGACCGACTACGTCTTCGACGGCAAGGCGTCCGGCCATGCCTATCGCGAGGGCGATCCGATCAACCCGCTGAGCGCCTATGGTGTCAGCAAGGCCGCTGGCGAGAACGCGGTGCGCGCGGCGGCGCCGCGCCACGCCATCGTCCGGACTTCCTGGATCTACGGTCCGCACGGCCAGAACTTCGTCCGCACGATGCTGCGGCTGGGGCAGGCGCGGCCGGAACTGGGCATCGTGGACGATCAGTACGGCTCGCCGACCGCGGCCGCCGACATCGCCGTCGCCTTGATCGCCATGGCGAAACGGATCCTGGTTGCGCCGGCCTCAGGCGACAGTTCGCTGTTCGGCACCTTCCACTTCTGCGGGACGGGCTGGACGACCTGGTACGGTCTGGCCTATGAAGTCTTCTCGCTCGCCAGCGCGCATGGCGGGGGAATGCCGGGGCTTCGGCCGATCTCGACGCTCGATTACCCGACACCGGCGGTCCGCCCCGTCAATTCCGTGCTGAACTGCCAGCGGCTCGCCGATGTCTACGGCATCACGGCGCCCCCATGGCGGACCAGCCTGAAGGACTGCGTCGACAAGCTTTGCGCCGAAGCGTCGCTGGCCGCGAAGGTGGAGGAGGCGGCCTAGAACCGTCAGTCGCCCGCTTCGACCTCCGCGACCTGCGTGCCGACCGGAGCCGCCACCTTGGCGACACGGCGGCCGAGGCGCAGGGCCGGCATCACGTTGATCATCGATGTCGCCAGCGCCGCCAGATAGGGGAGGGACTGCACGGCCAGCAGTCCGGCCCACAGGAAGGCGTCGCGGTTCTCATGGCCGAAGACTACGACGATCGCGATGGCCGTCCCCCATAGCCCGAGCATCAGGCCGATCTCTTCCCGCGCGTGGAGAAGGCCCTGGACGATGGCGGGTTGATCCTCGCATTTGGGAGTGCGGACGAAGGGCCGGCCCGACGTGAACATGCCCTGCCAGATGGCGCGGCCGACCGTGTGGGTCAGCGCCATGCCGGCGACGGCGGCGCCGATCTTCTGGACCCAGGTGCAGCGCACCCGCTCTTCGTAGAGCCAGAGACTGCACACGATCTTGAAGCCGAAGACCGACAGGGTCGGGATCATGAAGACGGTCGGCGGGAACTCGAAATACTTCGGGAAGGCCAGCAGGCCCAGCGACCAGAAGATGGCGGCCGCCGCGAAGATCAGGTTCGCCGCGTCGGCGAACCAGGGAAGCCAGCCCGTCAGGAAATGGTAGCGCTGCGCCGATGTCAGCGTCGTGCTGCCGGGCAGCATCTGCCGCCAGTGGCGCTTGAGGATCTGCACGGCGCCGTAGGCCCAGCGGAACCGCTGGGTCTTGTAGGCGGCGAAGCTGTCGGGAACGAGGCCCTGGCCGAAGCTGTCCGGCATGTAGACCGCCTCGTAGCCGGCTTCGAACAGGCGAAGACCCAGTTCGGCGTCCTCGGTGATGCACCACTCGCCCCAGCGGCCGACGTCGATCAGCGCGGACTTGCGGATCAGCGTCATGGTGCCGTGCTGGATGATCGCGTTGCGCTCGTTCCGCTGGATCATGCCGATCTTGAAGAAGCCCTGGTATTCCCAGTTGCACATGGCCTGGAAGGTGTCGCCGCTCCAGTCGCGGTAGTCCTGCGGCGACTGGACGAAACCGACCTCCGCCCGCTCGAAATACGGCACGGTCGACGACAGCCAGTCCGGCGTCACCTGGTAGTCGCTGTCGATCACCGCGACGATCCGGGCATCGGCGGCGGTGTTGTCCAGGCCGAAGTTCAGGGCGCCGGCCTTGTATCCCGGCCAGTCGGCAAGATGGAAGAAGCGGAAGCGCTCGCCCAGCTGACGGCAGAAGGCTTCGACCGGCCGCCAGACCGCCTCGTCCCGCGTGTTGTTGTCGATGATGAGGACTTCGAAGTTCGGATAGTCGAGCTTGGCCAGCGCATCGAGGGTCTGCATGACCATGTGCGGCGGCTCGTTGTAGCACGGCACATGGATGGAGACCTTGGGAGCGTCCGCTCCCGGAGCCGACCTGGACGGCGTGAACCGGCGCAGCCAGCGGTCGGTCCAGACCACTTCCGTCAGTTCAAGCCCGTCGAACAGCATGACCGCGAGCAGCACGACCTGACAGGCCAGCAGCACGGCCCAGGCGATCTCGGTCGTCAACGCCATGCCCAGCGTCATTGCCGAAGCGCCGGTCCAGACCAGGACGGAGGCCGAGGCCTGGATCAGGCCCGCGTAGAAGAACTGGCCGCTCGGCTTCAGGTCGTTGCGGCGGAAGACGAACCACACCGTCGGCAGGAAGGCGAAGGCGATGGCGGTGGCGCACAGCGCCGGCCAGTCAGGTACTTCAAGGATGCTGCCGGACAGCGGGAACTTCGGCTGGCGCATGGCGTCCCACATGCCCCAGGCGGCGCCCGCCGTGCCTTCAAGCGTCCGCTTCCACGGCTGGTCGAAGGCTTCCATGATGTAGTAGTCGAGCCGTTCGCGCGCGGCGACGTTGAAGAACGTCCGGAGGAACTTGGCTTGATTGACCTGCGAGGCTTCGGCGCCGCGCCGCCAGGGGCCGTCGCTGGGCCAGCCAATTTCGCCGATCAGGATGTGCTTGCCGGGGTATTTCTGGCGAAGCTCGTTGTAGCGGAACATCGCGTAGTCGACCGCGCCCTCGGCCGGGACGCCTTCCCAGTAGGGCAGGATGTGGACGGTGATGTAATCGACCGCCGCCGCCAGTTCCGGATGGTCGAGCCAGACGTGCCACGGTTCGGCGGTCGAGACGGGCACGTTGACCTGCCGCTTGACCCGCTGGATGTTGGCGATCTGCTCCGCCACGGTGACGTCGGTGCGGAGGATCGCTTCGTTGCCGACCAGCACGCGCCGGATGTTCGGGTTCTGCCGGGTCAGGCGGACCAAGCTTGCGATCTCCGCCTCGTCCTGCGGGATGCCCTGGATCCAGGCGCCCTGCGTGACGCTGAGGCCGTGACGGCGGGCGGCCTGGGGAATCAGGTCGGCGCCGTTGAGGGAGCTGTAGCTGCGGACGCCCTTGACATGGCCTTCCAGCGTCGTCATGTCGCGTTCGATGTCGTCGGGACCGGGATGCCTGCCCTCGATCGGGTTCTGGTCCGCCTGATAGGGGCTCAAGGCGACGCCGTTGATCTGGCCCGCCCAAGGACGCTCGCTGGCGGGACGGTTGGCGAAGGCCCAGGCGCCGAGATTGCTGAGCATGACGAGAAAAAGGACGGCAACGGCTGATTTGCGCATGTCTTGACGACTTCCTTTTTTATTCGCAATCGCCGACACGGGACGCGGCGCCGCCTTTGGACAGTGTCATTGACCTATCGGTTCCGACCGCAGGAACCTTCACCCCCTTGCGGCGGTCAAGCTCCAGGATCGTGGCCTTTATTGATTCCACAGCGCCCCGGAGAAGGACGATGCGGCATTTTATCTAAAATGTCCGCCTTGTGGGCGGATGGCCGGATCCCTGTTCATTCCGGAGAAACCACGCGTTAAACACCGCGTATGTGTGGTTAATTCCATGCAACGAAGGAGTGGAGGAGGAATATTGGGTTATGTTTAAATTAAACGAAAGGCTCGCGGCGGACACGGTGCTGGTGCGTCCGCTGACCCTGTGTCAGGTGCTGTGCATGAACAACCGGATATGGCCCTGGCTGATCCTGGTCCCGGCGCGGCCTGACGTGACCGAGATCCATCATCTTCCGGCATCCGACCGGGCCTTGCTGATGGAGGAGGTCGCGCAGGTTTCGTCCGCCGTCGAGGCGCTGTTCCGTCCGGACAAGTTGAACGTCGCGGCCATCGGCAACGTGGTGCCGCAACTGCACGTCCATATTGTCGCCCGCCGCCGAGACGACCCGGCCTGGCCGAACCCCGTCTGGGGGAGCGGTATCGGAGAGCCCTACGATCCGGCCGAACTGGACACGCAGGTGAAGCGCCTGCGGGACGCGCTGGATTCCTGAGCTTTCTTGGCCTCGGCAAGCACCGCTTGGCCGGTTCAGGAGTCCTTAATCCGTTGCTCTTAAATTAAGCAGTATTGGAGTATGTGAATCGTCTGAGAAAGCTAGCGCCGGCGTAAATGACATTAAAAACCAGAATGTCGCTGATCATGCTTGTCGCGGCCCTAGTAATGGCCCTGGCAAGCATCTTGGTCCTGAATTCGACGATACTGCCAAGTTTCGACGCGCTGGAAACAAGGGAGGCATCACGCAATACGCAAAGGCTGGATCGTATGCTCCAGTTGGAGGCAGTGGATCTTGGCCGTGCCGTCAACGACTGGGCCAAATGGGATGACATGGCCGCCTTTGCCGACGGCGCCAATCCCGGCTTTCCATCCATCAACGTTACGGCCGAAGTCCTGACGGACTTGAACGTGGACTTCCTGATCGTCCTCGACGCCCACGGAAGCCGCGTCTATGAGACGATGGTGGAGGAAAAAGAGCTGCAATCGCCGATCGCACCGCAATACCTGTCGGATTTCCCTGGTGAAGCCACACCGTCCGATTTCCAGGGCTTCATCCGCAGCGACAGGGGACCGATCATGGTGGCGTCGCGCATCATCCAGACCACGGACAGGGAGGGGCCTGCGCGCGGTGCCCTGATATGGGGCCGCAACTTCGATGGACAGTCGGAGGATGCCGTCCGCGAACAGCTTCAGTTGCCTCTCGACGTCAGCCCTGTTCTGGAAGATGGCCCGGCAGCCGGCGAGAGCTTCACGAGAACCGGGAACGAGATCGTCGCGACCAGGATCGTCGCGGATCTGCATGGGCATCCGGTTCTCCGCTTCCACATCTTCATGGGCAGCGAGATCGCCGATCTGGGACTGCGGACGACCAACCTTACGATAGCCGCTCTGGTGACGACATGGCTCGTCGCCATCGTCGTCATAGCATTCTTCATGCAGTCTCTGGTCTTGCGGCCGATCAGGCGGCTGACGGCGGCCGTCAAGGCGATCGACTCGCCCCGAAAGCTGGACGTGCCGGGCCTCCTGGCGCGCCGGGACGAAATCGGATCTCTTGCCCATGCGTTCAGTGGGTTGCTGATCCGGCTGGACGATTTGCTCGTCAACGCTCAGGAAGCACGCGACGCGGCGGAGCGGGCCAATAAAGCCAAGTCGGAGTTCCTGGCCAACATGAGCCATGAACTCCGGACACCGCTCAATGCGGTGATCGGTTTCTCGGAGATAATACATGGAAGCGTGATCGGGCCGGTTTCGGATCGTTACCGGGAGTATGCCCTGGACATCTTGCTCAGCGGCCGGCACCTGCTGACGATCATCAACGACATCCTCGATATGGCCAAGGCGGAAGCAAGGCAGATCACGCTTCATCGGGAGCAGGTCGATCTGATGGAGATCACCGGCAGTTGCGTCAAGATCATCCGGAATGGCGCCGAAGCCGACGACATCAATGTCGAGAACCTCGTTCAGGAGCCTCTGATCTGCACCGCCGATCCTTTGCGCCTTCGTCAGGTGCTGCTGAACCTGCTGTCGAACGCCATCAAGTTCACTCCCCCAGGTGGTTCGGTTGTCGTTTCGGCACGCCGGCGCCTGGACGGGGGCGTCGAGCTTTCGGTAGTCGATACGGGTATCGGCATGACTCCGGACGAACTGGAAAAGGCCATGCAGCCGTTCGCCCAGGTGGACAGCGTGCTGAGCCGGCGCTATTCGGGAACGGGACTGGGCCTGCCGCTCGCCCTCAAGTTCATGGAGGCGCATGGCGGCTCCCTTTCGCTGGAAAGCGCCCCGGGAAAGGGAACGGCTGCCGTTGCCCATATTCCTTGCGACGGCGCGCTCCCCGTCATTTCCGGGTGTGTCCAGGAAGCGGCAACCTAGGGAGCGATGGCGACTTCAGACGATCTCGGGCGTGGTCTCCTGATCCTCGTCCATGGCGGCGGCGATCCTCGTCAGCGCGCCGTCGAGAGTGTCGAGGTTCCGTGCCGCACCCAGGGATATGCGCAATGCGTTGTCGGCGCGCCGGTCGTGGGTGGCCGAGGCGGCGGCCGGCGCGACCGCGAAGGCGCCGCCCGGAACCACGGCCAGACCGGAACGCCGGATGCGGTCCGCGAAGGTGGCGGCATCGCATGTCGGGGATAGGCGCAGCCAGACGTGATGACCCTCGGGATGGGCGTCCAGGACGTCGGGGGGAAGCAGCCTGCGCGCCAGATCCTGCCTT
The DNA here is from genome assembly GCF_000936425.1 of Skermanella aerolata KACC 11604. GTDB lineage: Bacteria > Pseudomonadota > Alphaproteobacteria > Azospirillales > Azospirillaceae > Skermanella > Skermanella aerolata. The sequence goes on from NZ_AVFK01000040.1 coordinate 38,895, forward strand.
GCCCGCGCTTCCCGGCGAATCGCGGTGACGATCTCATGGGCGGTGCCGTCGCCGATCCAGCGGGTCGCGACGGCGGCCGACAGCGGCGGGGGCATCTGGACCGTAGCCCGCAAGGCTGCCTGAGCACGGGTAGCGCGGCGCTGGTCCGGCGCCACCACATAGGCGACGCGGAGCGCCGGAAACAGGCACTTGGACAGTGTCGCGACGTACCAGACATGCTCCGGCACCAGTGTCGCCAGCGGCGCCGGAGGCTGATCCGGCAGCAAGCCGTAGGCATCGTCCTCGATCACCGGCAGCCGGTGACGGCGTATCACTTCGGCGACGGCGGCCCGCCTTGCTGGCGACATGGTCGCCGTGGTCGGGTTCTGGATGGTCGGGATGGTGTAGAGCGCCGCCGGTTTCAGCCGGGCGCAGGCTTCATCCAGCGCATCTGGCAGCAAACCTTCCGCATCCATGTCCAGTCCCAGCGGCACGATGCCGGCCTGGGACGCCGCCGCCCGGAGGCCGGGATAGGTCATTGCCTCCGTCAGGATCGTCCCGCCGCCGGGGACCAGCGTCGTCAGAAGGGACATCAGGGCTGCCTGACCGCCTCCCGCGACCAGCACGCGGGCGGCGGTCAGGCCGGGAAGCAGCGGCGAGAGCCATTCGGCGCCGGCCGACCTATCGTCGGCGCTGCCGGCGCTGGGATGGTAGCTGAGAAGCTGAGGAAGATCGGGCCGCCGCAGGATGGCGGCCATCGTCTGCGATAGCCGGGCCGAAATCTCCGCCGCCGGAGGATGCGGCGGCAGGTTCATGGAAAGATCGACCTCGACGGCGGGCCGACGATCGTCCTGTCCCTTCGGAGGCGGCCGTACGAAGGTGCCCCGGCCGGCTGCGGCATCGATCAGTCCCCGGCGTCTCGCTTCGCCATAGGCGCGCGTGACGGTGGTCAGGTCGAGGTCGAGCGCGGAGGCCAGCGCCCGGTGCGTCGGCAGGCGTTCACCGGGCTTGAGGGCACCGGAAGTCACGGCCGCGCCCAAGGCATCGGCGAGAGACAGGTAGATCGGACCGCCGGATCGCTCCAGGTCCGGGAGCCAGGACGGCGCCGCCGAACTCTTCAACCCGATAGTCTCCCTCTCTGATCCGGCCGGCCCATACCAAACCTTTGGGAGCCGATCATGTATGGATTGTATGGCACTGTCAACGCCGAGGTTACGGCTGGTCGCGCGGCGAGAGACTGCCCTCCTTCGCCTTGTTGATGTACTGGGAGCAGACCAGCCAGCCCTTGAGGGGGCGCAGCAGCGCTAAGCAAGAGAGCACCAGAAGCGGCAGCGTGGTCAGAAGATGAACCCAGACCGGTGCTTCGAAGGCCAGTTCCAGCCATGCGGCGAAGCCGACGATCGGGAAACTGACGATCGACATGGCAAAGAACGCAGGACCATCCGCAGGATCGGCAAAGGAAAAATCCAGGTCGCAAACCTCGCACCGACTCGCCAGGGTGAGGAAGCCGTTGAAGATATGCCCCTTGCCGCACCGCGGGCACAGGCCCCGGGCGCCGAGCTCGAGGGAGGTCTTGCCAAGCGGAAGGAAGTCCTGGTCAGTCATCATGATCCACCATCGTCTTCGGTCAATTGTATGGATGTGTGATGACCTATGTACGCCTTATTGTGAGGTTAACAAGAAGATATGTCTGGATAGGTCTTGTTCTGTTCCAAAACAGACGACATTACAGCCATGCACGCCGTGAGAAGCTATATGGAAAGGGAAAGACTTGATCCGAGACCGATCCGCTGGAGCTTAGTGGAACAACACCTCCAGACCTGTGTTTCTCCCCTTCGGATCGCTTGGCTGGAGATGGGATGGAGTGCTAGCTGCTGACCTCTGGTGGAATGTCGATCGATTTAACGACTGATTATTAACGGATGAGCAGCAGTTTGGCATGACGGACGAGACCAGGGATCCCGGCAAGGACAGCGGACCGACACCCGATACCAAGCGGAACGACGACACGGGCAGCGAGGCCACCGCGACCGGTGTGCCCGCCAGGGGAGAACTGGACCCGCGTCAGAGCTATTCGCCGATGGGCGGTCCCGGCGTCCGCCACTGGAAAGAAGGCTATATTCCCGGTCCCGGACTGGACGACCGCAGCAGCGTCTTCTTCACCGCCGTCGAGATGACCCGGATGCCGATGCTGGTGACGGATCCAAACCAGCCGGACAACCCCATAGTCTTCGCCAATCTCGCTTTCCTGGACCTGACGCAATATCCCGAGGACGAGGTCATCGGCCGGAACTGCCGGTTCCTCCAGGGGCCGCAGACCGACCGCGACACTGTGGACGAGATCCGCTCGGCCGTCCGCGACCAGCGGGCCATCGCGGTCGATCTGCTGAATTACAAGCGGGACGGTTCGCCTTTCTGGAACGCTCTGTTCGTCGGGCCGATCTTCGATCATTCCGGCAAGCTGCTTTATTTCTTCGCATCCCAGATGGACGTGACGCGGCGGCGGACGTCGGAACAGGCTTTCCGGCAGGCCCAGAAGATGGAAGCGATCGGCCAGTTGACGGCGGGGCTGGCGCATGACTTCAACAACCTGCTTCAGGTCATCTCCGGCAACCTGGAGATCGCGGCGGGACGGGTCGCCGGCGATGCGCTGCTCCGCCGGAGCATCGAGCATGCCGAACGCGCGGCCGAGCAGGGTGCCAAGCTGACCCAGCAACTTCTCACCTTCGCGCGGAAGCAGAGGCTTGACCCGCGCCGCGTCAACCTGAATTCGCTGGTGGTCGATTTCAGCGAGATGCTGGTCCGCACGCTGGGCAGCAAGGTCGATCTGCGGCTGGATCTCAAGCCCGGCCTGCCGTCCTGCACGCTGGATATCGTGCATCTGGAAATGGCCTTGCTGAACGTCCTGATAAACGCGCGGGACGCCATGCCGAAGGGCGGCAGGGCGACGGTAGCGACCGCCGTCCTGAACCTCAACGACCATGGCGGAACGCACAACCTGCCGCCGGGGACCTATGCGGTGCTCTGCGTCCATGACGAGGGGCAGGGCATGCCGCCGGAAGTCCTCCAGCGCGCGACCGAGCCCTTTTTCACCACCAAGACCCCCGGAACCGGCCTCGGCCTTGCGATGGTCCACGGCTTCGTCCAGCAATCGCACGGCAAGATGGAGATCGACAGCAAGCCGGGCGAAGGAACGACCGTCCGCATGATCTTCCCGATCGACGCGGACCAGCGGATGGGAACGGCTCGGCGTACCGATCCCGAAGATATCCCGGTCGACGCCGCGGTGGAGGCGGGACGCCAGCCGGCGGAAGCGATTCGGACCATCCTGCTGGTCGAGGACAACGACGATGTCAGCCATCTCGCGGAAAACTATCTGCGCAGCCTGGGCTACCGTGTCCTGACCGCCGACAGCGGCGAGGAGGCGCTTGAACTGCTGGAGGGCGAGGATGCCGCAGTCGACCTTCTGTTCACCGATCTGGTGATGCCGGGCGGAATGAACGGGCTGGTGCTGGCGGAGCGGATGCGGGAGCGTATTCCCGGGCTGCCGGTCCTGCTGGCGACCGGCTACACCGACGATCTCGTCTTTCAGAACGCCAACAATATCCAATCCATGGACATCATGAGCAAACCGTACCGCCGCATCGAACTGGCCGAACGCGTCAGCGCCGCACTTGCAAGATCGAACGACCGGAAACTGAACGACGCGGCGCATTTCAGGCATGAAGGATAGAGGCAGCGTGGCGCATATCTTGTTGGCTGAGGATGAAGTTCTGATCGCGCTGATGTTCCAGGATGCTCTTGAAGTCGAAGGACACCGTGTCAGTGTCGCGCATGACGGTATCGAGGCGTTGGAGGTGGACGAGCAGGACCCGGCCGAAGTTCTGGTGACCGATCTCGCGATGCCGCGCATGGGCGGACGCGAATTGCTCGAGCGGCTGCGCCAGCGCCGGCCCGACCTTCCTGCCCTCGTAGTGTCTGGTTACCCGGGGGAGTTCGAGATCGCGACCGAAAAGACCGTCCTCCTGCCCAAGCCCGTGAGCCCGAAGGTGCTGACCCAGCGACTGGCGCAACTTCTGGAGGATCGCAGAACGGTCAGAGAGTTCTGAGCGGCCGCTCGAGCGGTGCAGTGCCGTTCCAAGAGGGGTCGTCCCAACGGGCCGATCTGCGTATTATGTATATCAGATACGCAGGAGCGCTTTTCGTATTGAAATCGACCCCGGTAGAGCACAAGTTTGCGGTGCAACAGAGATGTTGCGACGCCCTTGTCGGGCGTTTCCTCCCTAGACTCAAGGCCGCTCGTCTGAGCGGCTTTTTCTTTTCGCCTCCGGCTTGCACGACGGCTCGACAGCGGCTCCATCCCTTGTAGGGGGACGGAGCGGGCGCTACTTATCGCTCAAGCGTTCGTTTAAACGCCATCGAACAATCTGCCGAGGGAGGCGAAATCCATCATGTCCGAGAGACAGAATACCCGCGTACTGCTTGCGGAACGCCCAGTCAACCGGGCTCCGGTCGAGAGCGATTTCCGGGTCGAACGCGGCGCCATGCCCGAACCGGGTGAGGGTGAGGTTCTGATCCGCAACCTCTTCCTGTCGCTCGACCCCTATATGCGCGGCCGGATGAGTGCCGCCAAATCCTACGCGGAGCCGGTGGCCATCGGCGGGGTCATGGCTGGCGAGGCGGTCGGGCGCGTCGTGTCCTCGCGGCATCCCGGCTGCCAGCCGGGCGATCTCGTGCTGGCCCATACCGGCTGGCAGGAATATGCGGCCGTCCCCGGCGAGCGGGTGACCAAGGTCGACCCCGACCTGGCTCAGCCGTCGCACTATCTCGGCGTCCTCGGCATGCCGGGCATGACCGCATACTGTGCGCTGCTTTATCTGGGCGAACCGCAGCCGGGACAGACGGTACTGGTCTCGGCCGCATCCGGAGCGGTCGGGCAGGTGGTCGGCCAGATCGCGAAGATCCGCGGCTGCCGCGTGGTCGGGGTCGCCGGTTCGGACGAGAAGGTCGCCTATGTGCGCGACGAACTGGGCTTCGACGCCGCCCTCAACTACAAGAAGCCGGACGGTTCGCCGAAGGATTTCGAAGCGCTGTCCCAGGAGATCGCGGCGCTGTGCCCCGACGGGATCAACATCTACTTCGACAATGTCGGAGGTCTGGTCCACGACGCGGCGCTGGCCAATATCGCCCAGTTCGGCCGTATCATCGTCTGCGGCACGATCTCGGTCTACAACGAACTGGAAAAGCAGGATATCGGACGCCGGTGGATGCGTCAGCTTCTGGTGAAGCGCGCCCGGATGGAGGGCTTTCTGGTGTTCGACCACGCCCATCGGACCGAAGAGTTCCGGCAGACCATGGCGGCATGGCTGCGGGAAGGCCGCATCGTGTTCAGGGAAGATGTCGCTGAAGGCATCGAGGCGGCGCCCCGTGCCTTCATCGGCATGCTGTCCGGAGCCAATCGCGGCAAGCAACTGGTCCGGACCGGACAGGAATGAACGGTTTTCCCGTGGGAAACCGATAGGGTGCCGCTCAGCCCGCCTGCTTGGTGGGCTGCTGCTGCGCCGGTTCGTTGGCGAAGCCGTTGTTGAGCGCCCAGATGGCAGCCTGGGTGCGGTTGGTCGCGTTGATCTTGCGCAGCAGGCTCTTCAGGTGAACCTTGACCGTCGCTTCGGTGATGTTCAGGTGGTTGGCGACCACCTTGTTGCTGTCGCCGTTCAGCAGGCAGCGGACGATCTGCACTTCACGCTGGGACAGACCCTTGCGCGCGCTCGGCATGTCGAAGGCGCTGGTGTTGATCCGGCCGCTGATCAGCAGGGCGGCGAGATGCGTCGGGAAAACCTTCTCGCCCATCATCACGAGATGGAGCGACTGGATCAGCGCGTCGGCCGACAGGTCCTTCATCAGGCAACCGTCGGCGCCGGCGGCCAGTGCCGCGATGAGCCGCTGCGGGTCCATGTCGGCCGCCAGCAGCACGACGCGCCCGTCGGGGAGCAGGTCGCGCAGCGTGCGCAGGGTTTCGGTTTCGGTGTCGCTGTTCCAGGTCATGTCGAGAAGCACGAGCTGGGGAGCAAGGCCCCCCTGGACCAGGGTTACGCCTTCGGCGACGGTCTGGGCCTCTCCCGAGATCTCGAACTTCTCCCCACTGAGGAGAAGCTTCAAGCCTTCGCGGAACAGTTTGTTGTGGTCAATTAAAAGAACCTGCACTGGAGGCATTGGTTTCCTCAGAGGTATAAACAAAAACCATCTTAACTTACCCCAAACCGCCAGAATGCAGGGGAAAATATAGGCCTTTGCGCCGCCTATTATGGAGTACTAACGTTATGGGTTAATCCGAAGCGCTTATTTGTGACAGAAAGTCATAAATACTATCCAGATGGTGCGCCGCAACATAATAGCATAGGACCATTTTGTGCTGGAACCTTATCGGATGGTGTAAAAATCTATGGGATTCTGACCGGCGATACGCTTGTTTACGCCGAAAACCGCTACCACTCTATGGGTGTCGATACTGTTGTGGGCTTCCACGTCTGCCGACCTCGTGCCGGTGCTGGTCTACCCTCAGTCAACTCGATGCTCCGTTACGATGTTGTTGCGGGGCAACGCCAGCTCTAGAGATCAACATGTCCACTGGCACAGTCAAATGGTTCAACAGCACCAAGGGCTTTGGCTTCATCCAGCCGGATGACGGGACGCAGGACGTCTTCGTTCATATCTCGGCGGTCGAACGCGCGGGCCTCGGCAGCCTCCAGGAAGGCCAGAAGGTTTCCTTCGAGGTAGTGCGCGATCCGCGCCGCGGCAAAAGCTCTGCGGAGAGCCTCCGGGAGGTCTGATCTTTCGGACGCTCCGAATTTGGAAAATGGGCGGCTTCGGCCGCCCATTTTTGTTGGCGTCGCCCTTGGGACCGCCCGGTCAGGAAACGGTAACAGGCGCCTCGAACCCGGCGACCGCGAACCCGACTATCCGGGCGATCAGCGCCTCGGTATCGGTAAGGTCGCAAATGCCGCCCGAAATGGCGTCGAGCCGCCGCAGGTCGGTGATGGTGTAGTGCATCAGCGCTAGCGTAAAATGCAGCCGCCAGAAGATTTCCGGCCGGGGAAGGCCGGACTGGGTCCGGGCGAGCGAGTCGGCGAAGGGATGGAGGTGGCCCACCTCCCTGTCCATCAGGTTCCGCATTTCGGGCGTGCCGTCGGTGCGGACCCGCCCCATGAACTGAATGAAGACCGATTGTCCGCTGCCCGGCTGCTGCGTCCAGCGGATCGGCGGACAGACCAGTGCGTGGATGATCTCGCAGAGAGGCGCCGGTTCATCGCCGGCCCGCGCCTCCGCCTCGCGCAGGAGGTTCAGCCGCTCGCGGTTGAGATCGACGGCCCGACGCCTGAACACGGCCAGGAGCAACGCGTCCTTGGAGCCGAAATGATAGTTGACCGCCGCCAGGTTGACGCCCGCTTCCGCCGTGATCTCGCGCAGCGAGACGCTGGAAAAGCTCCGCTTTGCGAAAAGGCGCTCCGCAGTATCGAGGATGATTTCCTTGGTGTCCGGCCGGCGCATGGGTTCGTTCCGATCCAAACGTATGGTCAAGTTTAATTCATACGTTTGCTTGAATCAATGCGGGGGTGGTAAGAGGCTTGAGACCGATGTTGCGTCCGTGTAGTGGCATCAAGATCGGCAGCGAAAACGCCCATTGAAATTTATACCAAAAAAAGTATATTCGACAATGAAATGGTCTGTTGAACTCACCGATGCGGCACTGGTCGAGATCGCTGCCTTGCCTGCTGACATGAAGGCGAAATTCCTTCATGTCGGACGGATGTTGGAGGAACTCGGTCCCCAGAATGTCGGCATGCCGCATGTTAGGCATCTTGAGGGCGATCTTTGGGAAATGCGCCTTTCGGGTCGCGACGGCATAACTCGAGCAATCTATTTTTCGATTAGAAATAGAAGGTTGATAGTAGTCCGGATGTTCGTGAAAAAATCTCAGCGGACGCCTCGGCGGGAAATCGATTTGGCGCATACTCGGATGAGGGAATGGAAAATTGACAACTAAGCTCAGCGATTTCAAAGCGGTCTTGCTGGCTGATCCTGATGTTCGCGCCATTTACGACGAATTGGCGCCCGAATACGAGATTGCGCGGGCTGTTATCAAGGCGCGGATCGCTGCGGGCCTAACCCAGGAACAACTGGCGCAACGTATGGGTACAACGCAGCCTGTAATTGCCCGCCTGGAAAGCGGTCGCGCCAAGCCATCCATGAGCACCCTCTTGAGAGTGGCCAAAGCTACTGGAACCCGCCCCCGGTTCGAACTGGAGCCTGCCGCCTGACCGGGGCGCTACCCCTTTGCCGATAAACAGACTTTCAGTCTTGTGCCGAGTGGGAGTAAAACCCGGTCTGGATGGTTGACGGTAGCGGACCGCATCCATGCGGCTCGACCCGTTCGGGAGGATCGGCTTCTGCAGATGATATGGCGATGGCTCAAGGTGGCGACACTGGGCGCCGCGCTGGTGCTGACTGGTGCTCCGACGCTGGAGCGGATGCATCTCGACACCGGCCGCTTCGGCGCCGGCCACCTTGAAATTACGATGGACGTCCAGGAGGCGGAGGCGCGCTCACGGTCGTCCGGCGGCTATTCGCGCCCGAGCGGCGGCGTGTCGCGCACACCGTCGTTCGGTTCCGGCAGCACGTCCCGCAGCAGGACGCCGTCGACCAGCGGAGGCTATGCGCGGCCGTCCTCGCCGGGCGGCAGTTCCTTCAATTACGGCTCCCAGTCTTCTGGCGACAGGTCCCTGTCGCGCCAGTCCGGTGGAGACGCGCTCGGCCGCTACCGCGCCCAGCAGGAGCAGCAGCGCCAGCCGCCCGTGGCGGCACCGGCGCCTACTTCGCCGGGCTATTCACCGGGCTACGACTATGGCGGATCGCGGCGGAGCGGCGGTTGGGGCTGGGGCTCCGGCAGCGGCTCGACCTATGGTAATCGCGGCTATGCCGACCGGGGCTTCAGCGGCTGGAGCGGCAGCCGGGGCTGGAGCGTGCCGTCCTACGCCTACCGTTCCGCGCCGCGATTCGGGATCTGGGACGGGCTGTTCCTGTGGTTCCTGCTGGACAACCTGACCCGGCCCGGCTACGGCGACTTCTTCCATCACCATCAGAACGATCCCGGCTATCAGCAGTGGCGGACCGAGGCGGACCGCTTGGCCGCCGACAACGCCGACCTGCGCCAGAAACTCGCGGCGCTCGACGGCAAGCTGGCCGAGGAGAAGGACCAGCCGCGCGATCCCGAATACCTGCCGCCCGACACCCCGCGCGAAGTCGCTGTTGCCGACGGGACGGAGGCCGACGCGGACGCCGGTAGTGGGTTCGGCGAGTTCGGCATCGTCGCCGTCATCCTGGTCGGCGGCGGCGTCATCTTCCTGATCTGGCTGTGGAACAAGCAACGGGGCGCACGGCCCGCCCGTTCCGGAGAAGGTAACGGTTCCATGAGTTCTCTGAAGACAGCAGGCAACATCCTCCGCCAGAAGCTTTCAGGCGAGACCTATACACCCTCCCTGTTCCGCGTCGGCATGACGCTGACGCTGGACCCGACGCCGTTCATCCTGGCGGCGGGCAGCACCAAGGTCCAGGAGCCGACCGACGTTTCGGCCGGCGGCATGCTGGTCAGCGTCGCCATGGTCTCGACCGTGAGCGACGGCGCCGCGACGCTCCACCGGCTCTACCTGCCGGAAGAGAAAGGCTTCTTCCAGATCCACCTGAACACGGCGGGGCAGCCGGACGAATGCCGCTTCTTCTCGCTGGTGGACGAGGTTCATCCCGGCAGCGAGGACGAATGGGCCTTCTGGCTCGACCCCGCCGAGGGCATGATCGGCTGGCCCGAGTTCCAGACCAAGGACGGCAAGGTCTATCCGCGCCTGTGGACGCCGGGGGCGTCGCGGGTCCCGCCGCGCACGCTCTATGAGAACGGCACCGACGTCAAGGGCATGACGGTCCGCACGCTCAGCACCATGCTCTACGCCGCACCGACCGGAGCCGCCGACCCGGCGCCGGCCACGGAATACGTGATGGTGTCGGCCATCGAGCAGGGAGGGCAGGCGTGGGTGGAAGTCCGTGCCGGCATCGACGTCAATCCGGCCGCACTCTCCCTTGCCTGACCCGGCCCTCGCCTGACCCGGCCCTCGCCTGACCCGGCCCTCGCCTGACCCGACAGAAATCGATCCGACCGGCCGCGCTCCAGCCGGCAAGCAACCAACAAGAAGCCAGGACCTACCATGGAAAGTAACTTCGGCCTCGTTCTCAGCGGTCTCGGTCAGGGGCTCCCCGTCCTGCTGCTGCATTTCGTGGTGACCCTGCTGCTGCTGGCCCTGGGTGTCTTCTGCTACACGCGGATCACGCCGTTCCACGAGGAGCAACTGGTGCGGGGCGGCAATATCGCGGCCGGCATCGTGCTGAGCGGCACCATCGTCGCCCTCGCCATTCCGCTCGGCGCAACGCTGGCGACCAGCATCTTCGTGCTGGACATCGTGATCTGGGGAATCATCGCCCTGGTCCTCCAATTGGCGGCCTTCGGCATCGCGACGCTGATGTTCCGCGACATCCGGCCGATGATCGAAGGCGGCAACGTCGCGGCGGCCCTGACCCTCTCCGGAATTCAGATCGCGATCGGCCTGCTGAACGCTGGCGCAATGGCCGGATGATCCCCATGTCCGCATCGACCCTTTCCACATCACTGTTCTGGGCAAGGAGCCTGAGATGATCTCGTTCATTCGCAACCTCGTCGGCGTCAAGACCGACCGCGCCGTTCAGGCCAGTGTCGAAGCCCTGGTGCGCTGGGACCCACAGGCCGCGACCGAGGCGGAACTCCGCACCATGGAGCAGCACCTGGACGATCTGGGCCTTCAGGTCGCCCAGGCCCGCGCCACCTACGAGCGCGAGAAGAAGGAAGCGGAAGCGATCAACGCGCTGTCCCGCCAGCGCCTCGCCGCCGCCGAGCAGATCGAGCGCCAGAGCGCCTCCGAAACCGATCCCAACCGCAAGGCGGCGCTTGAGAAGAGCCTCGGCACCCTGGTCGCGATGCTGGAAGAGATGGCACCGGAGATCGAGCGCGAAGAGGCGGAAGCCAAGGACGCGCAAGACTTCGTCCAGATGCTGGAGCAGACTTATGCCGACGCCGGCGCCAAGCTGAAGCGCGCCCGATCCGACCTGGAGCGTGCCCAGCGCGACATGAGCCGCGCCCAGCAGCAGCGCGACGCGGCCGAACGCCGCGCGGAAGCCGCCCGTCAATCCGCCGGGCTGGCGAGTGCCACCAGCGGCCTCAGCGTCGCCCTCAAGTCGATGCAGGATGCGGCGGCCCGCGATCTGGCGTCGGCGGACGCCGCATCGGCCAAGGCCCGCCTTCTGAAGCCGACCAAGCCGGAAGAGGACGATCCGAACATCGCCGAGGCGCTGCGCCTCGCGTCGGGCAAGGGAGCGGCGCCGACCAACCTGTCGGACCGTCTGGCTGCGATCCGCGGCCGTCAGTAGGAACGACGTCCGGAAGCCGGCGGGCGCCGTTCCGCCGGTCTTCTCGGAGCCGGCGGGGGCCGTCCCGCCGGTCTCTGGAACGGCACGTTCTTTCCTGATTGACTCATACGTTTGTTTGAATATACAGTCCGGCCAAGCTCGTTAACCAGAGCAGCGACAAGAACAAGGTTCCCTTGGGGGGTACGCGTACAGATGCCGGTTTCCACCGGCGTCTCCGTTACCGTCGGTCCGGCGATTGAAACTAGGACCGGTCCGACGGTAATGCGGAAGTTTAGATCCCTGCCTTCCTATTCCGCTTTTACATCCTTTCCGGTACCGCTGCGCGGTCGCTGAGCGACACGCTACGCATGACCTTTTCGACATCGCCCAGCAACCCATCGCAAGGTGGAACCGGTCCGGTGAAGACCATGAAATGGGCGCTGCGCGTGTCGCTCGCCATGAAGACGGCAATCGCGCGCTCATCGGCGCCGGAATCGACTACGGCCGAGGCATGCCGCCCGATCGAACCGTCCAGCGTGGGCATCTGGGCTGGAGGGTGTTCGCGCAGGACGCGGAGCGCGCCCTTGACCGAATTCCAGGTCTGCTGGAAGAACGGCACCGGCCGTTCGCTTCCCAATGGACGCGGCGCCAGCACCGACAGGCTGCACTCGTCGGCGCGGTAGACGACGTTCGGCCCTTCTTCCACCCGGCGCCATCCCGCCGGCGGCTCCAGCGTCAGGCCGTTGGCCTTTTCAGCGGCCATCGATGCGGAGGCGGAGAGCATCAGCGCCGCGCCGGTGAAGCCGAGCGCCAGACGCTTCAACGCGGTGTCTTTTCGTATCGTCATCGATGCTCGTCCCATCCGCCGCAATGGTTGAATAAATTCTGGCATTGCGCATGATAGCGTGTTCCTGAACGGGCGGGGAACACACTTTCCGAAACGGACCGAGCCGAGCGCTGTTGGAGGTGTCATGTCCCTAACGGCCAGGAAAACCGCCATGAGCAACAGCGACCGCGAAGCGCAGGAGCAGCGCAACAACCCCGTCGGCCAGCGGCCGCAGGATATCCGCAGCCGCACCGATGTCATAATGGAGCGCGACGCGCACCACCTCGACAATCAGCATGGAGAATCGGCATCGGTCCAGGGCTTGAGCCCCGAACCAGACGAGGCCATCCGGACAGGCAAGGAAGAGCGGATGGAGAAGGGCGCCTCACCGACCCTGGACGCCGACGGCAAGCCGTACGGCCATGACGAGGACCCGGACGGCACCGGTACCAAGGCCGGTACGCTCGGGGGTATCGGCGGCTTGCCGTAAGCCGCGTCCTAAGCAGGAGTGCCGTTTCGCCGGTTCAACTCTCCGTCCGGCGGAACGGCGTCGGCTGATAGGTGTCGTTTTCGGGTCCCGCGATGTCGGGACCTATGAAGCCGGGCGGAACGGGTTGCTGGACCACCCCATGGTTGAGCCAGTCCAGACAGGCATCGATCGTGGACAGCAGGGTGCGTTCCGTGAACGGCTTGCGCACCAGTCCGACGACGCCGACATCGCGGGCGATCTCCATGGTGACATGTCCGGTCACCAGCAGCGTCGGCACCTGCCAGCGATCCATGATCAGACGGGCCGCTTCCAGCCCATCGGTCCCGCCCAGTTCCACGTCCAGAAGTGCCAGATCCGGGCGATGCTCGGCCACGAGCGTCAGTGCTTCGTCGGCATTGGCCGCGATGCCGCAGACTTCATGGCCGGCGTTGGTAACGATCGTCTCCATGTCGAGAGCGACCAGCAACTGGTCTTCGGCGATGATGAGACGGACTCCGGTCACGCCAATCCCCTTATGCAGTTTTGCGCGATCCTATGTGGTTCAACACTGAGGATTCCAGATCAGCCCCCGTTACTCCGGAATATTTGCGTGGCGCCCGGCCATGCCGCCTATCCAGGCTGCCGCGCCGGAAACAGTCGTCTCCAGCCGGTCGGCCCCGATCAGCGTCGGTGCGTCGTCGGGCAGGGGTCCGTCGTCTTCGGAACTCCACAGGCCGACGACGATCGGGATGCGGCGGTCCAACTTGCCGCGCAGCCGGCGCACGGTCCGCCGCGCATGCTGGACCGAACCGGCGTTCAGATAGGAGACGCAGACCAGCCGGACGTCGCTGGTATCCAGTTTCGAAAGGTTGCGCAGCGAGATCGCCTGACACGGCAGCGTTTCCGACTTGATGCCCTGGCGCTCCAGCAGGTGGGCCAGCAGCGCCGCCGAGGCGCGGTCCAACTCGTTGCGGCCCGCGACGGACAGGACGCGGCCGCGGGAAGGTTCCGCCTCCGCCGGTACCGCGGCGGCCGCTGCGGCGATATCCTCCGGGTCCGCTTCGCCGTCCTCTTCGGGTTCCGGTTTCGGGTCCTCGTAGTCGTCCATCGCTTCGATGACGCTGTCGACTCCCTCCGCGATGGAGGCTTGGACCTCGTCATCCAGCGCATCCCGCTGGCGATCCGTTTCCGCCAGATGCAGGGCGGGGATCACCACATGGTCGTAGACATGCGGCAGCGGCTTGTCCGGGAATGCCTGTTCGGCCAGTTCCGCCGCTTCCTCCGGATCGCGGGCGAGCAGGCGCTGGTAGAACCGCGTTTCGGTCGGCAGGACGGGATCGTTGCCGAACATTACGTGGAGGAACTGAAGCTGCGGCACGTGGCGTCCGATCACGACCATGCAGACCGTCAGCGGCGTCGCCAGAAGCACGCCGATCGGTCCCCACAGCGTGATCCAGAAGACGGCCGCCGCGATGATCGCGACCGGCGAAAGCCCGGTGCTGCTGCCGTACAGCCAAGGCTCCAGGACATTGTTGCTGAACAGCTCCAGCACCATGAACAGTCCGATGGTGAGCAGCGGATCGGTCCAGCCCGGCGATACGGCGAACGACAGGATGATCGGGAACAGCGACGATATGACGGGGCCGACATACGGAATGAACCGAAGGACGGTCGCCAGCACGCCCCACAGGATCGGGTTGGGCACGCCGATCAGCCACAGGCCGAGCGCTACCGGAATGCCGTACGCGATGTTGATGATGAGCTGCATCAGCAGGTAGCGGCTGACGCGGGCGCCTGCTTCGTCCATCGCCTCGGTCGTCCGGTGCAGGTCGTTGGCGCCGACCAGTCGGATCAGCCGGTCGCGCAGGCCCTCCCGCTCCAGCAGCATGAAGATCACGAAGACCAGAACCATGCCGGCCGTGCCGATTGGGCCGACCAGCGGACCCAGATAGGTCTGGATCTCGTTCCAGGGGGACGGGCGGGGTTCGTGGACTTCCACCGGGATCGGCCTCAGGACATCGACGCGCCCGGCTTCCCCGGCGCTCTGGACCGCTCCCGGCGCCGCCGGCGCCGTCGCCTGATCCAGTTCCTTGCTCAGGTCCTTCAGCATCTGGGTCGCCTGGTCCAGCACTCCCCCGCCGCCACCCTCGGTGGCGCCGCGCACGCTCTGGATCTTGGCGCGGATGTTCTGCTCGTAGTTGGGCAGGTTCTGCGCCAGATCGACGAGCTGGCTGGCGACCAGCGTGCCGAACCCCAGCATGACCATGAACATCAGCAGCACGACCAGGATGACCGACGGTATCTTGCCCAGCCCCCAGCGTCGCAGCCGGATCACGATCGGGGCGAGCGCGAAGCTCAGCAGAACAGCCAGCGCCACCGGCATCAGGATGTCCTGGCCGAAATACAGGGCGGCGACGACCACCACCATGATCCCCAGCGTGGTGCCGGTGGAGGTCGGCGGCGCCGCGGACGGCACCGTGACCTGCCGGTGCCCAGGCCTTCTGGAATGGGCGGACGGTGACTTGGAAGACGATGAACCAGTCACCGATTGGGTAGGCGTAGTCACTGACATGATCGCGACGACCGATGGTTTTTGGGGAACGAGCCAGTCCTCAACATGCGGTCGCTCTACTTGTTGCAGAGACGAATGGGGACGATCCGTGTTGTCAGGTATGACGGAGTATTGCTCTCAGCGGATCGAGACTTAACCGATCCGAATCAAGGAGTTTAAGATGCGCGGTACGATCGCTTTCATGTCGTTGTTCATTGCTGGCGCTACCTCCCTGTCGGCATTTTCCGCCAGTGCTCAGGACAACACTTGTCTGGCGGAAGTGGACCGGCTCGCCAATTCGCTGGGCATGAAAGGGGAGGCCTCGCCGCAGGCGACCGTCCCCCGGAGCGGCGCCAGCAGCGAAAGCCTCGCCCAGTCAGGCGGCGTGATCCAGCCGCCCGACGTCGGCAGCGCCCGCGTGATGGAGCCGCCCAACGGCACCGCGGACGGCATGAACACCGCACCCGCGATGCCCCAGCAGGACGGCGCTCCCCAGGGGACAGTTCCCGGAACCGGCAACGCCCAACGTGCCCAGATCGAGACGCTACTGCTGGGAGCCCGCAACGCCGGCCGGCAGGGCGACACCGCCCAATGCGAGGAGCGGCTGGAGGAAGCACGTGATCTGGCGCGGGAGAGCGGTGCCGACTCAAGGATGTAGCCGGGTCGCCGCAGGTCGCGTTAGGATACTCCGGTACTCAGTTTCATGAAGGGGTATCCCATGGGTTTCGCGCGCAGGCTCGTTGCAATGTTGGCCATGACGGCGGCCGTCGCCGTCGTCTCTCCGGCACAAGCCTTCCAGCCCGGCGACAGCCTGCCTCCGGAGATCGCCACCGGTACGCGCCAGAAGCCCCTGGTCGAAACTCTTCGGGAAATGGTCGTGACGGCCAACCCCGAGGCTTCGCGCGCCGGTGCGGCCGTCCTGGCGCAGGGTGGAAACGCCATCGACGCCGCCATTGCCGCGCAGCTTGTCCTGGGACTGGTCGAACCGCAGTCCTCGGGCCTCGGCGGCGGAGCCTTCCTGGTCTATTACAATGCGAAGACCGACCGGCTGACCACGCTGGACGCCCGCGAAGCCGCTCCCGGCAGCGCAGACCCAAAGCGTTTCGAGGGGTTGAGCTTCGCGGATGCGGTCGAGAGCGGGTTGTCCACCGGCGTTCCCGGAACTCCGCGCCTGATCGAAGAGATGCATCGCCGTTTCGGCACTCTGCCGCTGGGCGACCTTGCCGCCCGCGCGGTGGCGCTGGCGCGCGGCGGCTTCGAGATATCGCCGCGCCTTGCCGACAGCATCAAGGCATCGGACCGCATCCCCGACGACCCGACGGCCAAGTCCTATTTCTTCAACGGCGACGGCACGCCGAAAGGTGCCGGGATCCTTTTGCGAAACGAGGAGTACGCCCAATCGGTGATGGCGCTGGTGGACCATGGCAACGCAGATGCGTTCTACTCCGGCCCGATGCGCGACGACATCATAGCGGCGGTCAAGCGGGAACCGCGCCCCGGCGACCTTGCCGCCGTGGATTTCGATGCCTATCGCGTCAAGGAACGGGAGGCGGTCTGCGGCAAATATCGCGGCTACAAGGTCTGCGGCATGGGTCCGCCGTCGAGCGGCGGCATAGCGGTCGCCCAGATCCTGGCAATGCTGGAGCCTTTCGACATGGCGGCCGCCGGCCCGAATACCGCCCGGTCGGTACATCTTTACACCCAGGCCAACCGGCTGGCCTTCGCCGACCGCAACCGCTACGTCGCCGACGCCGATTTCGTCGACGTGCCGGTCAAGGGCCTGCTCGACCCCGGCTATCTCGCGGCCCGCAGCCGGCTTATCGATCCCGACACGGATATGGGCGTGGCCGAGGCCGGCGATCCGCCCTTCAAGACCGGGATGTTCATCGAGGGTGTCCACCACGACCTTCCTGCGACCAGCCACATGTCGATCGTCGACAAGGACGGCAACGCCGTGTCGATGACGACGACGATCGAGAGCGCCTTCGGGTCGGGCCGGATGGTCCGGGGATACATGCTCAACAACGAGCTGACGGACTTCTCATTCTCCGCCGGGACGCCGGAACAGCCCGTGGCAAACCGGGTCGAGCCGGGCAAGCGTCCACGCAGTTCGATGGCGCCGACGGTCATTTTCGATCAGGACGGCAAGCTGAGATACGTCCTCGGTTCCCCCGGCGGCTCCGCGATCATTTCCTATGTGGCCCAGAGTGTCGTGGCGCTGATCGACTGGGGCCTGGACCCGCAACAGGTGGCGGCCCTGCCGCATTCCCAGAACAACAACGGCAAGGCGCCCGCGACCCTGCTGGAAGCGGGTACTTCCGTGACGGATCTGGCGTCGGAGCTTGAACGGCGCGGCCATGCCGTGGCGCCGACTGAACTCACCAGCGGACTCAGCATCATCGCCGTCCGCGACAGGAGGCTACTTGGCGGTGCGGATATCAGGCGCGAAGGGCTGGCCGCCGGACGATAGCCCTGCCTGTCAGGTCATCAATTATGGATGACCTGATATTCCTGCATCGGACCGGGCGACTGGATCGGCGACATGTGGATCTGCCGGAACTCCCGCCCGCTCTCGCTCTTGAAGTCGTAAGCGCCTTCCAGCAGCAGCGTGTCTTTCGGCGTGACGAAGATCAGCGTGAAGGGAATGCGGAATTCCCGCAGCGTGGGCATGCCTTCGGTCAGGCGGATCAGCTTCAGCTTGACCGGTTTCGGGACACAATCGGCCCAAAACACGTTCCCCACTTCGCTCCGGAAGGTCTCTACGGTCAACGACCCGAACACCGTCATGACACGCACGCTCCAATAGGTAATCCGAACGGACTACAACTAACCTCGGAGCGGGGCGGCGTAAAGAAATAATTCGATTGGGCAGTGATGTTCGGCGCGGATAGGCGTCAGCGTGGATGGGCGTGTTCAAGCGGTTTGGCGATGTGGTCCATCAGCACACCGCGCTGCTCGCCGACATGGTTGGAGATGTCAATCAATCCGCACGGATGATGATTTTCAAGTCGCCCAGTCAGATTTCATCTCAACGACGTTCTGCTTCATCGCAGCAGTGTCCTGCTTCATCACGGCGAAGTCGTGCCTCATCTCAGCAAAGTCCTGCCGCAGTTCCGCGAAATTCGCGTCCAGCTTGGACATCAGTTGCAGCAGCAAAGATTTGATTTCAGCGACTTGGTCGTTCATCTGCCCAGTCCATATACCGCAATAAAGTATGGGCTATGTACCGGGACGGCGCCATCATAATCCGGGCGGGATGGCACACTGTCGCATGCCATCCCGGTTTGCCGGTCAACGCTTCAGCAACGCCCCGATCTCCCCGACGATGCCTCGGCGGAACAGCAGGACGCAGACGACGAAGATGACGCCGGTGACCACCGTCA
>NZ_AVFK01000002.1 GCF_000936425.1 Skermanella aerolata KACC 11604
ATCGGTTCGGGGTCGCCCCGGACCATAAGGTCCGGGGTGCAACGAGTTAGCCGGCGAAGAGGGGCCGCTCTCCTAATGGAGCGGCCCCTTCAGCGGCAGAGAAACGGGTTTTGAAGACGATGGACAGTCAGAATATCCGGATCCGCCTGCGGGCGTTCGACCATCGCGTGCTCGACCAGTCGACCAGCGAGATCGTCAACACCGCCAAGCGGACCGGCGCACGGGTTCGGGGTCCGATCCCCCTGCCGACGCAGATCGAGAAGTTTACGGTCAACCGTTCGCCGCACATCGACAAAAAGTCGCGCGAGCAGTTCGAGATCCGTACTCACAAGCGCCTGATCGATATCGTCGATCCGACCCCGCAGACCGTGGACGCGCTGATGAAGCTCGACCTCGCCGCCGGTGTCGACGTCGAGATCAAGCTCTAAGTACAAGGGTAAGGGACCTCTCCCCCTGAGGATGTCCCTAGTGAGGAGAAATAAACCATGCGATCCGGTTTGATCGCGCAGAAACTCGGCATGACCCGCGTCTTCACCGACGAGGGCGAACATGTTCCGGTCACTGTGCTGAAGGTTGACAACGTACAGGTTGTCGCCGTGCGTACCGAGGAAAGCGACGGGTATACCGCCGTCCAGCTCGGCGCCGGTACCGCCAAGGTCAA
This sequence comes from Skermanella aerolata KACC 11604, assembly GCF_000936425.1. Lineage (GTDB taxonomy): Bacteria > Pseudomonadota > Alphaproteobacteria > Azospirillales > Azospirillaceae > Skermanella > Skermanella aerolata. Next base: position 662 of record NZ_AVFK01000002.1, read on the forward strand.
GAACGTCACGAAGCCCCAGCGCGGCCACTTCGCCAAGGCGAAGGTCGAGCCCAAGCGCAAGCTGGTGGAGTTCCGTGTCGATGCCGATGCCCTGATCGAGGTCGGCGCCGAGCTTTCGGCTGCCCATTTCGTTCCGGGTCAACTCGTGGACGTCACCGGAACGACGATCGGCAAGGGCTTCGCCGGCGGCATGAAGCGGTGGAACTTCGGCGGTCTGCGCGCGACCCACGGCGTATCGGTCTCGCACCGCTCGCATGGTTCGACCGGTAACCGTCAGGATCCCGGCAAGACCTTCGCCAACAAGAAGATGGCCGGTCATCTCGGTGCCGAGCGGGTCACCACCCAGAACCTGAAGATCGTCTCGGTCGACGAAGACCGCGGCCTGATCCTGGTCAAGGGTGCCGTCCCCGGCTCCGAAGGTGGTTGGGTGCTGGTTCGCGACGCTGTCAAGCGCAAGGCTCCGGAAGGCCTGCCGTTCCCGGCGGCTCTTCGCTCCAAGCCTGACGCTGCTCCGGCTGCTGCTGCCCCCGAGGCCCCTGCCGCCGAAGCCGGCGCCGAGCCGACGGAGTGAATGAGATGAAGACGACCGTCAAGAATCTGAAGAACGAAGAAGTCGGTGAGATCGAACTCGACGAGGCCGTGTTCGGCGTGCCGTTGCGTACCGATCTGCTGGCCCGCATGGTCAATTACCAGCTCGCCAAGCGGCGTTCCGGTAACCACAAGACCAAGGGCGTCTCGGAAATCAGCGGCACCACCAAGAAGCCGCACCGCCAGAAGGGCACCGGCCGCGCCCGTCAGGGTTCGCTGCGGTCTCCGCAGTTCCGGGGCGGCGCCGCGATCTTCGGTCCGATCGTTCGCAGCCATGCGCACGATCTGAACAAGAAGGTCCGCAAGCTGGCGCTGAAGACCGCTCTCTCGACCAAGCTGGCCGAAGGCAAGCTGGTGGTGCTGGACGCGGTTGCCGTCGACAGCCATAAGACGAAGGAAATGGTCCAGCGCTTCAAGCTGCTCGGCCTGACTTCGGCGCTGATCATCGACGGCGCCAATCTGGATGAGAACTTCGTGCGTGCGTCGAGGAATGTGCCGCTGATCGACGTGCTGCCGGAACAGGGTGCCAATGTTTACGACATCCTGCGCCGCGACACGCTGGTTCTGACGCGCAACGCGGTCGAGCAGCTGGAGGCTCGCCTGAAATGAGCAAGATCTCGAAACCTTCGGTGAGCAAGGAGCGGATGTACGATCTGATCACCGCCCCGATCATCACCGAGAAGTCGACGTTGGGTTCCGAACACCGCCAGGTCACCTTCGAGGTGCCCATGGACGCTACCAAGCCTGAGATCAAGGCTGCGGTGGAAGGGCTGTTCAAGGTCAAGGTGACGGCGGTCAACACGCTGATCACCAAGGGCAAGGTCAAGCGCTTCAAGGGTATCCTGGGCCGTCGCTCCGACTACAAGAAAGCGGTCGTGACGCTGGCGGAAGGCCACACGATCGACGTGACCACTGGCGTTTAAGTCTGGAACTGACCGATGGCATTGAAAAACTTCCGCCCGATCACGCCGTCGCTCCGCCAGCTCGTGCTGGTGGATCGTTCGGAGCTGTGGAAGGGCAAGCCGGTCAAGTCCCTCACCGAGGGTCTGACCAAGAGCGGCGGTCGTAACAACACCGGTCGCATCACCGCGCGCCGGATCGGTGGCGGCCACAAGCGCCGCTACCGTCTGGTGGACTTCAAGCGTCGCAAGTTCGACGTCCCGGCCGTCATCGAGCGGCTGGAGTACGATCCGAACCGTACCGCGTTCATCGCGCTGGTCCGTTACGAGGACGGTGAGCAGGCCTATATTCTGGCGCCTCAGCGCTTGAAGGTCGGCGACACCGTGATCGCCGGCGAGCGCGTCGACGTGAAGCCCGGCAACGCGATGCCGCTGAAGAACATCCCGGTGGGCACGATCGTCCACAACGTTGAACTGAAGGCGGGCAAGGGCGGCCAGCTGGCCCGTTCGGCCGGTACCTACGTTCAGCTCGTCGGCCGCGACCAGGGCTATGCCCAGTTGAAGCTGGCTTCGGGCGAGCTGCGCGTCGTGCGGGGCGAATGCCTCGCCACGATCGGCGCGGTGTCCAACCCGGACCAGTCCAACATCAATCTGGGCAAGGCCGGCCGCAATCGCTGGCTGGGCAAGCGTCCGTCGGTCCGTGGCGTCGCCATGAACCCGATCGACCACCCGCACGGCGGTGGTGAAGGCCGGACCTCCGGTGGCCGCCATCCGGTGACCCCGTGGGGCAAGCCGACCAAGGGCAAGAAGACGCGGAACAACAAGAAGACGGATGGCCAGATCCTGCGCCGCCGTCATGCGAAGTAGAGGAGTTACGCCGTGGCGCGCAGCGTCTGGAAGGGACCGTTCATTGACGGTTACCTGCTGAAGAAAGCCGATAAGGCGCGGGCAAGCGGTCGTAACGAGATCATCAAGATCTGGTCGCGTCGCTCCACCGTCCTGCCCCAGTTCGTCGGTTTGACCTTCGGCGTTCACAATGGTCAGAAGTTCCTGCCCGTGATCGTGACCGAAAACATGATCGGTCATAAGTTCGGCGAGTTCGCTCCGACCCGGACCTATTACGGCCACGCGGCCGATAAGAAGTCGAAGAGGAAGTAGTCATGGGCAAGACAGCCAATGCGCCTCGCATCGCCGAAAACGAAGCGATGGCATTCGGTAAGATGATCCGGTCTTCGGCCCGTAAGCTCAACCTCGTCGCCGAGCTGATCCGGGGCAAGGGCGCGCAGGCGGCAGTGGCCGACCTGACCTTCTCCAAGCGGCGTGTCGCCGAGGAGGTCAAGAAGGTCCTGCAGTCGGCGATCGCCAATGCGGAGAACAACCACCAGCTCGACGTCGACCGCCTGTTCGTCGCCGAGGCGACGGTCGGTCGCGCTCTGGTCATGAAGCGGTTCCACGCCCGCGCCCGCGGCCGCGGTGCGCGGGTCGAGAAGCCGTTCAGCAATCTGACCGTGATCGTGCGCGAGCGCGCCGAAGCGGTGGAGGCCGAGTAATATGGGTCAGAAGATCAATCCGGTCGGGCTTCGGCTCGGCATCAACCGCACCTGGGACAGCCGCTGGTACGCAAATCGGGACTACGCCGATCTGCTCCACAGCGACCTGAAGCTCCGGAGCTTCCTGCACGGCCGCCTCCAGCAGGCGGGCGTTTCCCGGGTGGTTATCGAGCGTCCGGCGAAAAAGGCGCGGGTGACCATTCATTCCGCCCGTCCGGGGGTTGTTATCGGCAAGAAGGGCGCCGATATCGAGAAGCTCCGCGTCGAGCTGGCCAAGATGACCGGTTCGGACGTCAACCTGAACATCGTCGAGATCCGCAAGCCGGAAATCGATGCCAAGTTGATTGCCGAAAACATCTCCAACCAGCTCGAGCGCCGCGTTGCTTTCCGCCGCGCCATGAAGCGTGCCGTGCAGTCCGCGATGCGCCTGGGAGCCCAGGGCATCCGGATCAACTGCTCCGGCCGTCTCGGCGGTGCGGAAATCGCGCGTATGGAGTGGTATCGGGAAGGCCGTGTGCCTCTGCACACGCTTCGCGCTGACGTGGACTACGGTGTTGCAACCGCAAAGACCACGTATGGCACGTGCGGCGTAAAAGTATGGGTGTTCAAGGGCGAAATCCTTGCGCACGACCCGATGGCGCAGGATAAACGCGCAAGTGAACAACAGGCCGGTCCCAGCGGACGGCCCGAGCGTGGCGAACGTGGCGATCACCATCGTGGTGACCGCGGCGATCGTGGCGATCACGGCAATCGCTGAACGGCAGGATACTAGTAGAGGGCACATGCCATGCTAAGTCCTAAGCGTACGAAGTACCGCAAGGCACATAAGGGCCGTATCCACGGCACCGCCAAGGGCGGGACGACTCTGAACTTCGGCGCCTACGGCCTGAAGGCGGTTGAACCGGCGCGCATCACCGCGCGCCAGATCGAGGCGGCTCGCCGCGCGATCACCCGCCACATGAAGCGTCAGGGCCGCGTCTGGATCCGGATCTTCCCGGATGTCCCGGTTTCCACCAAGCCTGCCGAAGTCCGCATGGGCTCCGGCAAGGGGTCGCCCGAGTTTTGGGCGGCCAGGGTGCATCCCGGCCGCATCATGTTTGAACTGGACGGCGTCCCCGGTGACTTGGCCAAGCGGGCTTTCGAGCTCGCGGCCGCCAAGCTGCCGATCAAGACCCGGTTCATCACCCGTCTGGGCGAGGAGTTGGATCAATGACGAAGCCCGCCGATCTGCGCTCCAAGACCGCAGATGAGCTCAATGACCAGCTCCTGGCCCTGAAGAAGGAGCAGTTCAACCTGCGCTTCCGCCGGGCCTCGGGCCAGCTTGAGAACACCGCGCGCGTCGGCCAGGTGCGCCGCGACATCGCGCGCATCAAGACCATCCTGGGCGAGCGCGTGCGCTCGTCCGCGTCGTAGGAGTTTACCCATGCCCCGGCGTATCATGCAGGGCACGGTCGTTAGCGATAAGGGCGATAAGACAATTATCGTCCTCGTCGAGCGTCGCGTGATGCATCCCGTGTACAAGAAGTTCATCCGGCAGTCGAAGCGTTACGCTGCCCATGACGAGAACAACCAGTTCAAGACCGGCGACAACGTCTTCATCGAGGAAAGTCGTCCGATCTCGAAGCGCAAGCGCTGGGTTGTTCTCACCGATGCCGCAGCTGCGGCAGAGTCCGGCTCTTCCGCCGGCTGATTGAAGAGGTCTGACATATGATCCAGATGCAAACCAACCTGGAGGTCGCCGACAATAGCGGCGCGCGCCGGGTGCAGTGCATCAAGGTGCTTGGCGGGTCCAAGCGCAAGGTGGCTGGCGTGGGCGACGTGATCGTCGTCTCCGTCAAGGAAGCCATCCCGCGCGGACGCGTCAAGAAGGGCGATGTGCATCGTGCGGTGATCGTCCGCACGTCCAAGGAGATCCGGCGCACCGACGGCAGCTCCATCCGCTTCGACCGCAATGCCGCCGTGCTGATCAACAAGCAGGGCGAGCCCATCGGTACCCGTATCTTCGGGCCGGTGACCCGTGAGCTGCGCGGCAAGAAGTTCATGAAGATCATCTCGCTCGCGCCGGAGGTGCTGTGATGTCCGCCGCTAAGATCAAGAAAAGCGACAAGGTCGTCGTTATCGCTGGCAAGGACAAGGGCAAGACCGGTGAGGTCATCGAGGTTCTTCCCAAGGAGAACCGGGTCAAGGTTCGCGGTGTGAACATCGTCAAGAAGCACCAGCGCCAAACCCAGACGTCCGCCGGCGGCATCCTGGAAGTGGAGGCTTTCCTGCACGTCTCCAACGTTGCCCATATCGACCCCAAAGATAACAAGCCGACCCGAGTGGGATTCAAGACCCTCGAGGATGGCCGCAAGGTGCGCGTCGCCAAGCGGTCCGGCGAAGTCATCGATCTGTGAGCGCCACCATGACGACCAGGCTGAAAAAGCAATACGACGACGTCGTACGCGCCAAGTTGAAGGCTGAGTTCAACTACGCCAACGACATGGAAGTGCCGCGGATCGAGAAGATCGTCATCAACATGGGTGTTGGTGAAGCAACCTCCGACGGCAAGAAGGTCAACTCGGCTGTCGCCGAACTGACCGCTATCGCTGGCCAGCGGCCGGTGGTGACCAAGGCCCGCAAGTCGATCGCCCAGTTCAAGCTGCGTGAAGGCATGTCGATCGGCTGCAAGGTGACCCTGCGTCGCGAGCGCATGTATGAGTTCCTCGACCGTCTGGTGACGATCGCCCTGCCGCGCGTTCGCGACTTCCGCGGCGTCTCGGGCACCAGCTTCGACGGTCGTGGCAACTACGCCATGGGCTTGAAAGAGCAGATCATCTTCCCGGAAATCGATTACGACAAGATCGACGAGATCCGGGGCATGGACATCATCATCGTGACGACTGCGAAGACCGACAAGGAAGCCAAGGCGCTCCTTAAGGGCTTCGACATGCCGTTCGTCGCCTGAGCGGCAGGAGGTTACAGCCATGGCCAAGACAAGCGCCATCCAGAAGAACAAGCGCCGCGAGCGCCTGGTCAAGAAATACGCCAACAAGCGCGCTGAGCTGAAGGCGATTTCCAAGGACCCGTCGTTGACGCCGGAAGATCAGTTCGCCGCCCGGCTCAAGCTGGCCGAGATGCCGCGCAACTCGAGCCGTACCCGCGTCCGCAATCGTTGCGAGATGTCCGGTCGTCCGCGCGCTTTCTATCGTAAGTTCAAGCTTTCGCGTATCGCGCTTCGCGATCTGGCCTCCAACGGTCAGATCCCGGGCATGACGAAGTCGAGCTGGTAAGGGGGATCGGAAAGATGTCTTTGAGCGATCCTTTGGGCGATATGCTGACCCGTATCCGTAACGGTCAGCGTGCCCACATGACCAGTGTCGACAGCCCGGCGTCCAAGCTGCGGTCGAGCGTGCTGGAAGTGTTGAAGCGTGAAGGTTACATCCGCGGCTACTTCCAGGAAGAGCTGCGTCCCGGCATTGCTCAGCTCCGTATCGAGCTGAAGTATCACGAGGGTGAGCCGGTCATCAAGACCATCAGCCGCGTGTCCAAGCCCGGCCGTCGCGTCTACTCGAAGATCAAGGATCTGCCCCGCGTGTATAACGGCCTCGGGATTTCGATCCTGTCGACGCCGCGCGGTGTGATGTCCGACAACGAAGCCCGCGCTGCCAATGTTGGCGGCGAAGTGCTTTGCCGCGTGTTCTAAGAGGCAGCCATGTCACGAATTGGTAAACACCCCGTGCCGGTCCCGGCTGGCGTTGACGTCGCAGTCAACGGCCAGACCCTGACGGCCAAGGGCAAGCTGGGCCAGCTCAGCATGACCCTTATCGATGACATCGCGGCGTCGCTCGATGACGGCAAGGTCGTCGTCAAGCCGCGCCATGCCGACAGCAAGCGCGGCAAGGTGATGTGGGCGACTTCGCGGACACTCGTGGCCAACATGGTCAAGGGCGTCAGCGAGGGCTTCACGGTCAACCTCGAAATCAACGGCGTCGGTTATCGCGCCGCCGTGCAGGGCAGCGATCTGGTTCTCCAGCTCGGCTACTCGCACGACGTCGTCTACCCGATCCCCGCCGGGATCGCGATCAAGACCGAGCGTCCGACCGCGATCTCCGTTTCCGGGGCCGACCGCCAGAAGGTCGGCCAAGTCGCAGCGGAAATCCGTCAGTTCCGGAAGCCGGAGCCCTACAAGGGCAAGGGCATCAAGTACTCGACGGAGACTCTGCTGCGCAAGGAAGGCAAGAAGAAGTAGGGGCACGGCCGATGAAAACGTCAAAGGAACTGAACGCACGCCGCAAGATGCGGGTGCGTACGCAGATCAGGAAGAAGGCGGGCGGCCGGCCCAGATTGTCGGTTTTCCGGTCCAGCAAGCATATCTATGTCCAGGTGATCGACGACAGCGAGGGCAAGACCCTCGCGGCCGCGTCTACCATCGACAAGGATCTGCGCGAGTCGCTGAAGACCGGTGCGGACATCGAAGCAGCCAAGCTGGTCGGCAAACTGATCGCCGAGCGGGCGACGGCGGCTGGCGTGACGGAGGTCGTCTTCGATCGCGGCGGCTATCTCTTCCACGGGCGCGTCAAGGCGCTTGCCGACGCCGCGCGTGAAGCCGGCCTGTCGTTCTAAGGGAACCCGAATATGGCACGCAATGAAAGAGGCGGCGAGCGCGATCAGCGCGGCGGCGATAACCGGGGGCAGAACCGGGGTGGCGGTGGTGACCGCGAAGAAAGCGATCTGGTAGAAAAGCTGGTCGGCATCAACCGTGTCGCCAAGGTGGTCAAGGGTGGCCGTCGGTTCGGCTTCGCGGCCCTCGTGGTCGTGGGCGATGCCAAGGGCCGCGTCGGCGTCGGATCGGGCAAGGCCCGTGAAGTGCCGGAAGCGATCCGCAAGGCGACCGACCAGGCCAAGCGCACCATGATCCGCGTTCCCCTGCGCGAGGGCCGGACGCTGCACCACGACGTGCACGGTCACTTCGGTGCCGGCCGGGTGGTTCTGCGGGCGGCTCCGACCGGTACCGGCATCATCGCCGGCGGTCCGATGCGCGCGATCTTCGAGGCGCTGGGCGTGCAGGACGTGGTGACGAAGTCGATCGGCACCTCGAACCCGCACAACATGATCAAGGCGACGTTCGACGCCTTGGCTCAGGTCGTCAGCCCGCGCGCCGTCGCGGCTCGCCGTGGCCGTCGCGTCAGCGACATCCTCGGTCGCCGCGATGCGACCGGTACCGAAGTGAAGGAGGCCTGAGCATGGCTGACGACACCAAGGCAACCGTGATCGTGACCCAGGTCGGCAGCCCGATCGGTCGCAAGAAGGACCAGCGCCAGACCCTCGTGGGTCTGGGGCTGAACAAGCTGCACCGCACGCGGGAGCTGGAGGACACCCCTTCCGTCCGCGGCATGATCGCCAAGGTTCAGCATCTGGTTCGCGTCGAGAGCCAGGGCTGAGAACGGGCGAGGGGATTACAAAAGCCATGAAACTCAACGAAATCCGGGATAATGCCGGCGCCCGCAAGAACCGTATGCGCGTGGGTCGCGGTATCGGTTCGGGCAAGGGCAAGACCTCCGGCCGCGGCGTGAAGGGTCAGACCTCACGTACCGGTGTCGCGATCAAGGGCTTCGAAGGCGGTCAGATGCCCCTGCATCGCCGGCTTCCGAAGCGCGGCTTCACGAACATCTTCGCCAAGGACTATGCGGTCGCCAACCTGGGCAAGGTCCAGCAGGCGATCGAGTCCGGCAAGCTGGACGCTTCCCAGCCGATCACCGGGGAAATCCTGGTGGCGGCCGGCGTCGCCCAGAACAGCCGCGACGGCGTTCGTCTGCTCGGCAAGGGCGCCCTGACCACCAAGGCCAGCTTCGTCGTCGCGGGCGCTTCGGCGTCGGCGATCGCGGCGGTCGAGGCTCTGGGCGGGACCGTTACGGTCACCGTGCCGCCGAAGGCTGAAAAGTCCGAAGCTGCCGAGTGATCGGAAGATGAGGAATTGGCCGGCGCTTGATCTCAGGCGCCGGCCGTCCTTTATTAAGAACAATACTTCGCACGTGAGCGTCGAGGACTAGAATATGGCATCAGCGGCCGAACAGCTCGCCGCCAATATCAACTTTGGCGCCTTTGCGAAGGCTACCGAGCTGAAGAAGCGGATCTGGTTCACCCTCGGGGCCCTGATCATCTATAGGCTTGGCACCTATATCCCGCTGCCGGGCATCGATCCCAACATCCTGGCGGACATCTTCCGGCAAAGCTCCGGCGGCATCCTGGACATGTTCAACATGTTCTCGGGCGGCGCGTTGCATCGGATGACCATCTTCGCCCTCAACATCATGCCGTACATCTCGGCATCGATCATCATCCAGCTCATGACGGCGGTTTCACCGACGCTCGAGCAGATGAAGAAGGAGGGGGAGAGCGGACGCAAGAAGCTAAACCAATACACCCGTTACCTGACGGTCGTCCTGGCGACGGTCCAAGCCTATGGCATGGCGGTCGGGCTTCAGGGAATGACCGGTTCGATGGGGCCGGCGGTTCATAACCCCGGCATCTATTTCCTGGCGACCACGGTGATCACGCTGGTCGGCGGCACCATCTTCCTGATGTGGCTGGGCGAGCAGATCACGGCTCGCGGAGTCGGCAACGGAATCTCGCTGATCATCTTCGCCGGCATCGTGGCGGAGCTTCCGCGGGCTCTGGCCGGCACTCTCGAGCTGGGCCGTACCGGCGCGCTTTCGACCTTCTTCATCATCTTCCTGCTGCTGATGGCGGTCGGCGTAATCTTCTTCATCGTGTTCATGGAGCGGGCGCAGCGTCGGATCATCGTGCAGTATCCGAAGCGTCAGGTCGGCAACCGGATGTTCGGCGGCGAAAGCTCCCACCTGCCGCTCAAGTTGAACACGTCGGGCGTCATCCCGCCGATCTTCGCCAGCTCCCTGCTGCTGCTGCCATTGACTCTAGCTGGCTTTTCGGGCGGGCAGGGGCCGGAATGGCTGACGATGGTCACGACCTACCTGGGGCACGGCCAGCCGCTGTACATCGCTCTGTACGTGGCGTTGATTGTGTTCTTCTGCTTTTTCTACACCGCAATCGTCTTCAATCCCGCGGAGACTGCGGACAATCTGAAGAAGTATGGCGGCTTCATCCCCGGCATTCGCCCGGGCAAGAACACGGCCGATTATTTGGACTACGTGCTGACTCGCCTGACCGTCGTGGGTGCGGCATATTTGTCCGTGGTCTGCCTCCTGCCCGAAATCCTGATTTCGCAGTATGCCGTCCCGTTCTATTTTGGCGGCACCAGCCTGCTGATCGTGGTCACCGTCACGATGGACACCGTCGCGCAGATACATTCGCATCTGCTGGCGCACCAATACGAAGGCCTGATCAAGAAGGCTAAGCTGCGGGGGAGGAGAGGATGAACTTAATTCTGCTGGGACCGCCGGGGGCCGGTAAGGGAACCCAGGCAAAGCGTCTCGAAGATCGGCACGGCCTCGTGCAGTTGTCGACCGGAGACATGCTGAGGGCGGTCGTAGCCAGCGGCGTGCCGCTGGGCCAGCAGGCCAAGGAGATCATGGCTGCCGGCAAGCTGATGCCGGACGAGCTGATGATCGAGATGATCGCTGACCGCATTTCGAAGCCGGACTGCGCCACCGGTTTCATTCTCGACGGTTTCCCGCGTACGGTTCCCCAGGCCGAGGCTCTGGACCGCATGCTGGAAGAGAAAGGCCTGAAGCTCGACCACGTCATCGAGATGAAGGTGGACGATGCGGCGCTGGTGGAGCGGATCACCGGCCGCTACACCTGCGCCAAGTGCGGCCAGGGCTACCACGACAAGTTCCAGACGCCGAAGGCGGATGGAGTCTGCGATGTCTGCGGTTCGACCGAGTTCACCCGGCGGGCCGACGACAATGCCGAAACGGTAACGACCCGGCTTGCCGCCTATCACAAGCAGACAGCGCCGATCCTTCCCTACTACAAGGAGCGAGGCGTGCTTGAGACGGTGGACGGCATGGCCGATATCGACGTGGTGACCGACCAGATCGAAGCGCTGCTGTAAGCGTAAGTAAAGGAACCGTCGGTGACGGTTCCAAGACAGACTTCGGTTGACTCAAGGGGCGCGCCGAGTATACTCCGCGCTCCTTGGTTCTTCCGGGAACCAAAACCATATTCTCGTCCTGATTCGGCACGGCTGGACAGGACCGTGACCGAGATGGACGGCCCCTTACGGGCCACAGATCAGAAGCAAGGAGACGAGCGTGGCGCGTATTGCTGGCGTCAATATCCCGGCGCAGAAGCGCGTGGAGATTGGACTTACCTACATCCATGGTATCGGGCCTTCCAAGGCCAAGGAAATCTGTGGCAAGGTTTCGATCCCCGCCGAGCGCCGGGTCAACGAGCTGACCGACGACGAGATCCTCCGCATCCGTGAAGTCATCGACAGTGACTACCGGGTCGAGGGCGACCTCCGCCGTCAGGTGGCGATGAACATCAAGCGTCTGATGGACCTGGGCTGCTACCGGGGTCTTCGGCATCGTAAGGGCCTTCCGGTCCGTGGCCAGCGCACGCACACCAATGCGCGCACCCGCAAGGGTCCGGCCAAGCCGATCGCCGGTAAGAAGAAGTAAGAGATAGGACGGACAGGACCCATGGCCAAGCCTTCTGCCGCTTCAGCACGCCTTCGTCGTCGCGAGCGCAAGAACATCACTTCGGGCGTCGCACACGTCAATGCGTCGTTCAACAATACCATGATCACGATCACGGACGCGCAGGGCAACACGATTGCCTGGTCGTCGTCGGGTTCGCAGGGCTTCAAGGGCTCGCGTAAGTCGACGCCGTACGCTGCTCAGATCGCCGCCGAGGACGCCGGCCGCAAGGCTCAGGAACACGGCATGAAGACCCTCGAGGTCGAGGTCAAGGGTCCCGGTTCGGGGCGTGAGTCGGCTCTGCGCGCTTTGCAGTCGGTCGGTTTCGCGATCACCTCGATCCGCGACGTCACTCCGATCCCGCACAACGGCGTTCGCCCGCCGAAGAAGCGCCGCGTCTGATTTATCAGGACGGCATTCTTTCCGGGCAGCCTTTTCGAAGGGTAAACCTTCCAGAGGGTCGTCCAGGAGGCGTAAACTACCGCGCCTCCGGTTGCCCGTCGTTCCGGGAAAGCCGACCGTAGAGCCATCACGGTCGGTCCAGCATGGGAATGGCGGCCGAAATTGCCGAGATCCTTCCTGATTCGGGAGGGGTATCGGCTTTTCTGCGTTGGTAAACCGGGGTGGCGCGTCAACCCGATGGCATGAGGTTACAAGACGTGATCCAGAAGAATTGGCAGGAGCTGATTAAGCCGAACAAGCTCGACATCCAGCCGGGCGACGATCCGCAACGGGTCGCGACCGTGGTTGCCGAGCCGCTTGAGCGCGGTTTTGGTCTCACTCTCGGCAATGCGCTGCGCCGCGTGCTGCTGTCGTCGCTTCAGGGTGCCGCCGTCACGTCGATCCAGATCGAAGGTGTCCTGCACGAGTTCTCGTCGATCCCCGGTGTTCGGGAGGATGTTACCGACATCGTCCTTAACATCAAGACAATGGGTCTGCGCCTCCACGGCGACGGTCCGAAGCGGATGCGCCTGCGCGCGGAAGGCCCCGGTGAAGTTACGGCCGGCATGATCGAAACCGGCGCGGACATCGAAGTGATGGACCCGGAGCTGGTGATCTGCACGCTCGACAACAGCGCCCGCCTCGTGATGGAGCTGACGGTCGAGAACGGCAAGGGCTACGTCCCGGCCAGCCAGAACCGTCCGGAAGACGCACCGATCGGCCTGATCCCGGTCGATGCGCTGTTCGCGCCGATCCGCAAGGTCTCCTACAAGGTCGACAACACCCGCGTCGGGCAGGTCACCGACTACGACCGGCTGTCGATGCAGGTCGAGACCAACGGCGCCGTTTCGCCGGAAGACGCGGTGGCCTTGGCCGCGCGAATTCTCCAGGACCAGCTCCAGCTCTTCATCAACTTCGAAGAGCCGACCCATGCGGTCGCCGAGGAGCGGGGCGAAGAGCCGCCGTTCAACAAGAACCTTCTGCGCAAGGTGGACGAGCTGGAACTGTCGGTCCGGTCGGCCAACTGCCTGAAGAACGACAACATCGTCTATATCGGCGATCTGGTGCAGAAGACGGAAGCGGAAATGCTCCGCACCCCGAACTTCGGCCGCAAGTCGCTGAACGAGATCAAGGAAGTCCTGTCGCAGATGGGTCTGCATCTGGGCATGGAAATCCCGAATTGGCCGCCCGAGAACATCGAAGAGCTGGCCAAGCGTCTCGAAGAGCCGTACTAAGCACCGCCTGACTACCCATCACATCCCGTCCGTCGTACCGGCACCCGCATTTCAGCGGGCCGGGCGGTGGATTTCACCATCGGTTTCGTGAGCGAAGCCACGCCAGAGGAAGGAGCACGCAGTCATGCGTCACGGTATGAGCGGCCGGAAATTCAATCGCACCTCCAGCCATCGCAAAGCCATGTTCAGCAACATGGCCGCAGCGCTGATCAAGCACGAGCAGATCAAGACCACCCTTCCGAAGGCGAAGGACCTGCGTCCGATCGTCGAGAAGCTGATCACGCTCGGCAAGAAGGGCGGCCTGCACAACCGTCGTCTGGCTTATGCCCAGCTGCGTGACGATGTCGTCGTTGCCAAGCTGTTCGGCCCGATCGCCGAGCGCTACAACCAGCGTCCCGGCGGCTACACCCGCGTCCTGAAGGCCGGCTTCCGCTACGGCGACGCCGCGCCGCTGGCGTTCATCGAGCTGGTCGATCGCGACGTCGCGGCCAAGGGCTTGGACAGCGGTCCGGTCCAGGTCATGGACGACGAATCCGAGGGTTGATCTGTCCATCCCTTGGATGACACAAAGGAAGGCGGCTCCCCTGGAGCCGCCTTTTTTGTTATTCAGCTTTCACCATCTTCATAAGTATCCAGTTCGGCCCCGGGGGAAACGCCATGGCAAGTATACGCTCGGCACTGGCAGCATGCTGTTTATTGCTGGCTGCATGCGCGCCGACAGGCAAGACCTCGCCCCGCGACATTCCCAATCCGCCGTCGGCAGCCGGTGAGAGTCTCGGTCACCGCGATGGATCGCCAATCAATCCTCCCAGTGAGGAGTTACGTGGGAATTCGACCCAGGACGACCGGTACTCATGCCGCCGATCCTGCAATCGGGACTATTCCGTCTGCTCGGACACCGCAGCCGCCCGGCGCGACGATACCGGCCGGACCAGATCCTATTCGGCAAGCACCTGCGAGCGTCAGTTGAACATGTGCTTCACGCGCTGCAATTAGGCTTTCAGACGCCATGAGACGCCGGCGCCCCTTCCTCCTTCGAAGCCGAATGCCTAAATGCCTTCCATGATGTCGCCGCTCCATCCCCTTCGCCTGATCCTCGTCGTCGCGGCCCTCCTGGGGTTCGCGGGAACCGGGCTTGCCCAGCAGCGGACGCTGCCCGACTCCCGCCAGCAGATCAGCCTGTCGTTCGCCCCGCTGGTCAAGCAGACGGCGCCCGCCGTGGTCAACATCTACACCAGGCGTGTCGTCCAGCAGCGGGTCTCGCCGCTGTTCGACGACCCTTTCTTCCAGCGCTTCTTCGGGCAGTCCAATCCCTTGGGCATGCCGCGCGAGCGGGTCGAGCGCTCGCTTGGCTCCGGCGTCCTCGTCGCCGCCGACGGGCTGATCGTCACCAACGATCATGTCGTCAAGGACAGCGATCAGATAACGGTCGTCCTGGCCGACCGGCGCGAGTTCGAGGCGAAGGTCGTTTCTACCGACTCCAAAACCGACCTCGCCATCCTCCGGATCACGCCGCCACGGGGAGAAAAGCTGCCCTTCCTGGCGCTGCACGACAGCGACGAACTGGAAGTGGGCGACTTGGTTCTGGCGATCGGCAACCCCTTCGGAGTCGGCCAGACGGTGACCAGCGGGATCGTCTCGGCTCTGGCCCGGACGGCGGTCGGGGTAAGCGACTTCAACTTCTTCATCCAGACCGATGCGGCGATCAATCCCGGCAATTCGGGTGGCGCGCTGGTGTCGATGGACGGCCGGCTGGTCGGGATCAACTCCGCCATATATTCGCGCAGCGGCGGCTCGCTGGGGATCGGCTTCGCGATTCCGTCGAACATGGTGCGGACGGTGATCGATGCGGTGGCCGGCGGCGGCAAGCTGGTGCGGCCCTGGCTCGGCGTCGACGGGCAGACGGTCACGGCGGATATCGCCAGTTCGCTTGGATTGAGCCGTCCCGCCGGTGTCCTGGTCAACGCGGTGGACCCCAAGAGTCCGGCGGCCATCGCCGGCTTGCGGGTCGGCGACGTCATCACCTCGATCAACGAGCGCGCGGTGGACGACCCCGAAGCGCTCAAGTTCCGCGTCGCCACGATGCCGCTGGGCGGGAATGCCGCGCTGTCCGTGATCCGTGGCGGCAAGCCGCGCCAGATTACATTCCAGGTCACGCCGCCGCCGGAAGACCCGCCGCGCGACGTCACCCAGCTCAGCGGACGGCAGCCCCTGGCCGGCGCCACCGTCGCCAACCTGTCGCCGGCGCTCGCCGAGGAGATCGGCTTTACCGGTCCCGGGCAGGGTGTCGTCATCCTCGAAGTCGCCCGCAACAGCCCCGCCGCCCGTGTCGGGGTGCAGAGCGGCGATGTCGTGCTGCGGATCGATGAGCGCGAGGTCGGCAGTACGTCGCAGCTTACCAGGCTGCTTTCAAGGACGCAGAGCGCCTGGAAGGTGACGGTCCGCCGGGGCGATCAGGTCCTGACCTCGACGGTCGCGGGCTGAGGGCGAAGCGGCGATGACCCTTTTCTCCGCGTCCGCCCCGCGCCCGCTGGCGGACAGGCTGCGGCCGAAGACCCTGGGCGAGGTCGTCGGGCAGGATCACCTGCTGACGCCGTCCGGCCCGGTCGGACGGATGATCTCCACCCATCGCCTTGCGTCCATGATCCTGTGGGGTCCTCCCGGCTGCGGCAAGACCACCATCGCGCGTCTGCTCGCCGATCAGACGGAACTCCATTTCGAGCCTCTTTCCGCCGTTTTCTCCGGCGTCGCCGACCTGCGCAAGGTCTTCGAATCGGCCAAGCTCCGGCGCAACGCGGGCCGGGGCACCCTCCTGTTCATCGACGAGATCCATCGCTTCAACCGCAGCCAGCAGGACGGATTCCTCCCTTATGTCGAGGACGGGACCGTGACGCTGGTCGGCGCCACGACCGAGAACCCGTCTTTCGAGCTGAACGCGGCGCTTCTGTCCCGGGCACAGGTCTTCGTCCTCAACCGTCTCGACGATGCGGCGCTGGAACTGCTGCTGACGCGGGCCGAGGCCGAGATGGGCAAGCCGCTGCCGCTCGACCCGGACGCCCGGCAGGCGGTCAAGGCCATGGCCGACGGCGACGGCCGCTTCCTGCTGAACCTGTGCGAGGAGCTGTTCGCGCTTGCGCCGGCAACGCCGCTGGATACGACGGCGCTGGTCGGCACGGTGCAGCGCCGGGCGCCCCTGTACGACAAGTCGCAGGAAGGCCATTACAACCTGATCAGCGCTCTCCACAAATCGGTGCGCGGCTCCGATTGCGATGCGGCGCTGTACTGGCTTACCCGCATGCTCGATGGCGGCGAGGACCCGCGCTATATCGCGCGCCGGCTGGTTCGGATGGCGGTCGAGGACATCGGTCTGGCCGATCCGCAGGCTCTTCCGCAGGCGCTTGCCGCCTGGGAAACTTACGAGCGCCTGGGCTCTCCGGAAGGCGAGCTGGCGATCGCGCAGTGCACGATCTACATGGCGACCGCGCCCAAATCCAACGCCGCCTATACCGCCTACAAATCGGCCGTCCGCACCGCGCGGGAAACCGGTTCGCTGATGCCGCCCAAGCATATCCTGAACGCGCCAACCAAGATGATGAAAGGCCTCGGCTACGGCACAGGCTACGAGTACGACCACGACACCGCCGAGGGTTTCAGCGGCCAGAACTACTTTCCCGACGGCATGCCGCGCCAGCAGTTCTATCGTCCGCCGGAGCGGGGATTCGAGCGGGAGATCCGCAAGCGCCTGGACTACTGGAGCAAGCTGCGTGCCCAGAAGTCACACGATCCGGAATGATCGATAGTTTCGACGGCTTCGTCGCGATCGACTGGTCGGGAGCGGCCGGCAAGAGCTATCGCGGTATAGCGGTCGCCGAGTGCGCACCCGGCACCGGTGCCCCCAACCTGATCCAGCCGCCGGATGCCCGCCACCCGTGGACCCGTACCCAGGTGCTCGATTGGCTCGACTGGCGGATCGGCCAAGGCAGCCGCCTGCTGGTCGGCATCGATTGCGCTTTCTCGTTGCCGTTCGACACGGCCGCCTCATACTTCCAACACGGCGCCGGCACGGTCTTCGATCTGTGGGAGCTTGTCGAGAAGGTCTGCGAAGCCGACCCTGACCTGTTCGGCGGCGCCTTCCCGCGCCATCCCGCCCACGCTTCGGGCTACTGGATCGGCGGACCGAAGCCGGAAAACCTGACGCTCGGACGCCGGAGGACGGAGGACGCCTGCCGGGCGGACGGGCTTGGATCGCCGGAAAGCCCCTACAAGCTGATTGGCGCCAAGCAGGTTGGGAAGGGCGCTCTGGCGGGCATGCGGCTGCTACGCGCTCTCCGA
Organism: Skermanella aerolata KACC 11604; assembly: GCF_000936425.1. Classification (GTDB taxonomy): domain Bacteria; phylum Pseudomonadota; class Alphaproteobacteria; order Azospirillales; family Azospirillaceae; genus Skermanella; species Skermanella aerolata. Next base: position 18,310 of record NZ_AVFK01000002.1, read on the forward strand.
CTCAGGCGCGACGATGTCGCCGTCTGGCCGTTCGAGCGGATCGATGGGCGCAGCGTCCTGGTGGAAATCTATCCCCGTCTGTTCCTGATGTGCACGGGCTGGGGCTTGCGCAAGGTCAGGACTTGGGCCGATCTCAACGACTGTCTCGCTCTGCTCGGCAGCGATCCGGTAGACATCTCGCTTCCGGTCCCGACCGACCACGATACCGACGCGTTGGTGTCGGCGGCCGGTCTGCGCCGGTTGTGCGCAGATCCCCCCGTCTGGTCACCGGACGGATTGGATGAACGTGCCCGAAGCCAGGAAGGCTGGATCTTCGGCGTGGGGGCTCCTCGATAAGCACGCCTGTGAGCACGGCGTCTTGCCCTCGACGACCCGCCCGGCTACGGTACCGTTTCTCGATCCATGGAATTTCCCGGTCGCCATGACTTTCTCCCCCGCCATGCTGCTCGCGGTCGCCGCTGGCGGTGCTGCCGGATCCGTTGCGCGTTTCGTCACGATGGCCGTCGTCGGTCAGTGGTTCGGAACGGCATTCCCCTATGGTACGCTGGCGGTCAACGTGATCGGCTCGCTGGCGATGGGAATATTGGTCGAGTGGTGGATGCTCGCATGGACGCCCGCGCCGGAGGTCAGGGCGCTTCTGGCGGTCGGCGTGCTCGGCGGCTTCACGACCTTTTCCACCTTCTCGCTGGACCTCGTCGTCCTGATGCAGCGGGGCGAAATGGTATCGGCGGCGCTCTATATGGTGGTTTCCGTTGTTTTTTCGGTCGGCGCGTTGTTCGCCGGCCTTTTTCTGGTCAGGGGCATTGTCGGGTGAGCGAGGTCGAAACGAGGACGATCATGGCGGAGGAGTCGGAAATCCGGCTGGACCGCTGGTTCAAGCGCCATTTTCCGCAGGTCAATCATGGCTGGCTGGAAAAGCTGCTGCGGACCGGGCAGATCCGCGTGGACGGCAAGCGCGTCAAGGCCAACGTCAGGCTTGAAACCGGCCAAACCGTCCGCATCCCGCCGCTGGGCGACCAGGAGGCGGTTCCGGCATCCGGCGGTCCGCCGAAACCCAAGGTCAGCCGCAAGGACGCCGCCGAGATCCAGGCCCGCGTGCTCTACAAGGACGGCGACGTCCTGGTGATCGACAAGCCCGCCGGTCTGGCCGTACAGGGCGGCACCGCGACGCCGAAGCATCTGGACGCGATGCTCGACGCGCTGATGTTCGAAAAGGACGAGCGGCCGAAGCTGGTCCACCGGCTGGACAAGGATACCAGCGGCGTGCTGGTGCTCGCCCGCACGGCCTTCGCCGCGACCAAGCTGGCGGCAGCCTTCCGGGGCAAGGATGCGCGGAAATACTACTGGGCGGTTACCGTGGGCGTGCCCCGGCCGTTCCAGGGCAAGGTCGATGCGGCCCTCGCCAAGGAGCCGACCGGACGGGGCGAGCGGGTCGCCGTGGACGACGAGGATGGCAAGCGCGCGGTCAGCCTTTATCAGGTGGTCGAGCACGCCAACAAGAAGGTCGCCTTCGTGGCGCTGTGGCCGCTGACCGGCCGGACCCACCAGCTTCGCGTCCATATGGAAGCGATCGGCACGCCGATCCTGGGTGACGGCAAGTATGGCGGGCCGGAGGCTTTCCTGGCGGGCACGGGACTCCCCAACCAGCTTCACCTTCATGCCCGCCGGCTGATCATGCCCCATCCGCGCGGCGGCCGGATCGACGTGACGGCACCACTGCCGCCGCACATGGTCACGACCTGGACCTACTTCAGCTTCGACAAGGAGAACGACGGCGACCCGTTCGCCGCTGTCGAGTAAGGGGAGCGGGGAACTACCCGGGCGCCGGGCTTTCCACTGCCCATAATCGCCGCCGTCTGCTATGAAACGCCCGCTCAAGAGGCCGGGGCCGAACCCCGGCCGCCGAAAAACAGGCGCAAAAAGCAGGGTTGCCATGACCAAACCCCTGAGACTGGCTCTATTCGACTGTGATGGCACCCTGGTTGACAGCCAGTACGCGATCGTCGCCGCCATGAACACGGCATTCGTCGGCCTCGGATTGCCGATGCCGAACCCTGCGGCAGTACGCCGCGTCGTAGGCTTGCCGCTGGTGCGGGCGGTGGCCATGCTGCTGCCGGACGATCCGGGGCGCCTGCATGCCGCCGTCGCCGACAAGTACCGGCTGGCCTTCGCCGATGCCCGAAACCGGGGCGTCAACGAGGAACCGCTGTTCCCCGGCATGCGCGAGGCGCTGGAAGCGCTGGAGGATGCCGGCCTGCTGCTCGGCGTCGCCACCGGCAAGTCGCGGCGCGGGCTGGTCGCTACGCTGGACGCCCATGGATTGCTCGACCGCTTCTGTACCTTGCAGACATCGGATACCGGGCCGGGCAAGCCGCACCCGGACATGGTTTTTCGCGCGCTGGCGGAAACCGGGGCGGACGCGTCCGGCACCGTCGTCATCGGCGACACCAGCTTCGATATGCTGATGGCAGGCAGTGCCCGGACGGGTGCGGTCGGCGTCGCCTGGGGCTACCATGAGGTGGAGGAGTTGACGGGCGCGGGCGCACAGCGCATTTGCCTGACGACGGACCAGGTGCCGGGTGCCGTGTTGGAACTGTTGGCTTGAATTGCCGGTACCCGGAGCTGCCGGGACGAAGTTGCAGGACGCCGCGAACCGTAACGGATGATGTGTGAAAGATGAAGAGGTTCTACAAACTGGTCACGGTGGCTGAAGTCGATGACGGCCATGTCGTCCACTTGGACGGCAAGCCGGTCAGGACCCCCGCCAAGGCGCATTTCGTCATGCGCAACCGCGCCCTGATGGAGGCGGTTGCCGAGGAATGGGATGCGCAGGTAGAAGACATCCGGCCGCATGCCATGCCGGTCACCCAGCTTGCCAGCACGGCGATCGACCGGATCCCTGCCCAGCGCGAAGAAATCGTCCGTGCCGTCGCCGCCTATGCCGAAACGGACCTGCTGTGCTACCGCACCGACCATCCGGTCGAGTTGGCCGAGCGGCAGCGACGGGTGTGGCAGCCGCTGTTGGATTGGGCGGAAATTCGCTATGGCGCCGCTCTGGAAGTGCATATCGGCATCATGCCGAAACCGCAGCCGCCGGAGGCCATCGCGCGTCTCGCCGAGGTGGTCGAGTCGCTGGACAACCTGACGCTGGCCGGCGTTCAGAACGCCACGTCGGAACTCGGCTCCCTCGTCCTGGCGCTCGCGCTGCTGGAAAAGCGAATCTCCGCCGAGGAAGCTTTCGCCGCGTCGCAGGTGGACGAGACGTTCCAGATCGAGCAATGGGGCGAGGACGCGGAGGCGACTGCGCGCCGCGCCGTTCTCAGGGCGGATATCCAGGCGACCGGCCGATATCTGGACCTCGTCCGGGGTTGAATGGTATCCAGTCCGATCGGTTCCTCTTCCCTATATCCACGGCGGCGATGACACTCGATCAGATTGAAGCCAAAATGCGGGGGCGGCTTGCCCAATTCCGTGCGTTCAATGCGGTGGCCAGATTCGACTTCGGCAAGGACGGGCTCTTGCGGCTGGACGCCACGAGAAGCCCGGCCAGCTTGTCGCGCGACGATGGCGAAGCAGTCTGCACCATCCGCATGAGCCTGGACAATTTCGACAAGATGCTCGAAGGCGTGCTCAACCCGACGCTGGCCTTCGCGACCGGGAAACTCAAGGTCCAAGGCTCGATGGGCTCCGCCTTGAAGCTTGCAGCACTTCTGGAAGAATAATCGGGCGAACAGGAAGCAAGATATTCCGGTCCAAGATATTCCGGTCTGGGCTTTCCGTTACTGGATTTCCGGCCCGATCGAACGACATTACCGGCAAAGCTGTTATAATTAACCTTAACGTAATTCCGAACCGCCAAGATCCGGCGGAGTGCGTTTGGAGGTTTGGCATGCCGGTCACGGTTGGGCAGTGCTTCGTCAAGGCGGGGGCCTCTTACCCCGATATCTGGCAGGTCGTCAGCATAGTCCAGCCTCCGGGCTTTCCAGTCCATGCGCGGCTGGTGCGGATCGACAATCCGGACGATTGCAAGACGCTGTCGCTGACCACCTTGTCGGACCGGCGGCAATTCCTTCCCCATGGCGGCCGGGAGATCCTGCGCCGCCGTTTCGCGATGCTGTGACTACAGGCGGGTGTCCCGGTACTGCCGTGCTAATCGATCGGCTCCAGCGCCGCTAGGGTGGCACTTAGCGTCGTCTCCAGCGATGCGATCAAGGCATTCGACCGGTCGCGGGGCAGGGTGGTGTCTTCCAGCATATGTGCGATGGCCTGGACCCTGGTGGCGCCGAAGCTGGCTGCGATGCCTTTCAGCGTATGCGCGGCGCGCCGTGCCGTCGCAGCGTCGCCGGCATCGAGCGCGGCGCGCAGGGCGCCTAGTTCCTCCCTCGCACTTTCGGGAAACATGTCGATCATCATGTCGTAGCTGTCGCCCACGGCGGCGTGCAGCTCGTCAAGCCGGTCGGTATCGAGCAGGGGCAGCTGGATCAGCAAGTCCCCGTCGCGCTCGCCATCCATGCCTTCCTCGGATGATTTCCGGCAGGCGCTCTCCTCTGCGGGCGTGTCTTCCGGCAAGGTTTCCGCACCGGTCAGCCGCGTGATCGCTTCGGCCAGCATTTTCCAGTCGATGGGCTTGGTGAAGTACCCGTCCAAGCCGGCTTCCAGATGCCGCTCGCGATGGTTGGAGATGGCGTCGGCGGTCAAGGCCAATATGGGAACCCGTCCCGCCACCCCCGGCAGGCGCCTTATCTCCCGGGTTGCCGTGGCCCCGTCCATGACGGGCATCTGCATGTCCATCAGGATCAGGTCGAAACCGCCGCCTTTCGCGGCTTCGACGGCTTCCTTGCCGTTGTGTACCGGTTCCGTCACGTGGCCAAGACGTTCAAGCATCTTCATGACCAGCATGCGGTTGACCTCGTTGTCTTCGGCCAGAAGGATTTTTGCCCCCTGCGCGGAACGAGGGGCGGCATCCGGTGCGGTCCAGTCGGCTGGCGGCGGCAGGGAGTCGGTCCGTCCGCGTTCCAGCAGAACGCTGAAGAAGAAAATCGAACCGCATCCCCATTCGCTGCGCACGTCGATCGACCCGCCCATCGCCTCGACCAGTTGCCGGCAGATCGCCAGTCCAAGCCCGGTTCCGCCGAAGCGCCGAGTCGTCGTGGTATCGGCTTGCACGAACGGTTCGAACAGCCGTGCGCACTCCTCGTCCTTGAGACCCAACCCGGTATCGGTCACTTCGAACCGGAGCAGGTACTGGGTAGAGTCCGGCGAGGGCTCGACCGTCGTCAGCCGGACTTCGACCTCGCCGTTCTGCGTGAACTTGATCGCGTTGCTGACGAGGTTGAACAGAACTTGCCGCAATCGCGTCGGGTCGCCGCACAGGACTTCCGGCGCGTCAGCCGGGATGGTGGCCGTCAGCGCTATTCCCTTGTCGGCCGCATGTCCCAGGAACAACTGTACGACATCTTCGACGACCCGCCGCAGATCGAAGTCGATCGTTTCGATCTGAAGCTGTCCGGCCTCGATCTTCGAGAAGTCGAGAACGTCGTTAAGCAGCGTCAGCAAGGTCTTGGCCGAGCTGCCCAGCGTCCGGACATAGTGGCGCTGCTCATCCGAAAGCGGCGTGCCGACCAGCAGATCGACCATCCCGAGCACGCCGGTCATGGGGGTTCGCAGCTCGTGGCTCATCATCGCCAGGAACTGGGACTTGCCGCGGCTGGCCTGCTCCGCGACGCGGCGTGCCGCGTCCAGGTCGACCGCCAGCGTGCGCAGTTCCGCCGCCTGTGCGGTCAGGCGGTCGCTGGCTTCCCGCAGGTCCTGTTCGTACCGCACCCGCTCGGTGATCTCACGCGACGACGCTAGAATGCTGGCGCCGGTGCCGGTGCTTCCGCCGGTCGTCGCTTCGATCCGGGCCGCCATGCTCTCGAACCACAGCCAGCGGCCGTCCCGGTGGCGAAGCCGGAATTTCGCGAGACGGGGATGTCCCTCCAGTACCTCGTTGCGCCGCGCTTCCAGCGTCGCGCGGTCGTCCGGGTGGACGAAGTCGGTCAGCCGGCGGCCCGTCAGCTCGCCGGGTGCATGCCCAAGCTGCGACATGCAGGACGGCGAGATATAGAGGATGGCAGTGTCGGGAGCATGCAATGAAATGATGTCGGTCGCGTTGTCCGCCAGCAGGCGAAACCGCTGTTCGCTGTCGCGCAATTCCCGTTCCGTCTGTTTACGGTCGGTGATGTCGCGCAAGATGCCGGTGAACAGCGTTTCGCCGCCGCTCACCTTGCTGATGGCAAGGTCCAGGTCGACCAGAGTGCCGTCGGCACGTTTGCCGCAAACTTCCCGGCCGATGCCGATGATCCGGTTGATGCCAGTCCTTCTATTGGTATCGATGAAACCCTGGTGACGTTTCGCCATGTCTTCGGGCATCAGCATCTCGATGCTCCGCCCGATCACGTCACGAGCGGCATAACCGAAGATCCTTTCGGCCGCCTTGTTGAAGTCGCGGATCAGGCCGGCTTCGTCGATCGTCAGGATCGCATCGGCCGCGGTATCCAGGATCACCTTCAGGCGGCGCTCGCTTTCTCGGATCTTCGCTTCCTGTTCGCGCAGGCGGGTTATGTCGGTCTGGATACAGACGATACTGCCGTCTTTCGTCCGGCGCTCGGCGACGCTCAGATGTCTTCCATTGGCAAGACGCAGTTCGATGGGGTTCTCGGGTGGATGACGGTGGCTGTTCATCCGGTCCGAGATCCATCGTTCCGGATCCCTGGCGGCGTCGGCATCGACAATCTGGCGGCTTGCCACGCCGGCTCGCAGGATCTGCTCGAACGTCACGCCAAGCGGCGATGCGAAGGACGCCAGCTGTGGCGTATCGACGACGAAGTTCTGGTTGTAGAGCGACAACCTGTCTTCCGGGTCATAAAGCGCGAAGCCTTCGGATATGCTGTCGATGGCTTCGCGAAGGCTTTGCCGCGCGGTCCGCAGTCCTTCTTCGGCCCGGCGCTGATCCGTTATGTCGGTGCCGACGCTCTGGTAACCGATAATCCTGCCGGCAGGGTCCGACAGTGCGACGTTGCGCCAGCGAATCCAGCGCAGTTCTCCGGCATTGTTGATCAAAGCGTTCTCGTTGGAGAACCCGGTCGGATTCGATCCATCCTGAGTCCGGTTCCGCTGGAACAGCCTCAGGACCCTGTCCCGGTCCAGATCCGGCAGCGACTGGGCGAAGCGGGTGCCGATCAGCTCATGGGCGGGCCGGCCCATGGCGCGCGCATAGGCGACGTTGACATAGGTCAGGGTGGTATCAGGCAGGAACCGTGAGATCAGGTCCTGCTGCTGGTCCAGCACGCCGCGGTAGAGTTCATGGGTGCGCAGCAGATCCTGTTCCGCCCGCTTTTGCTCCGTCACATCGGTGACGGTTCCCATCAGGCGGACGATCCGGCCCATGGTGTCGAACAGCGGCACCAGAGCCACGCGCAGCCAGCGGTGAGTATCCCGCAGGTCCAGTTCGTGCTCGTATTCCAGCGTTCCACGCAGCCGGACGCAGTTCCTGCACCGCTGTTCCAGCGCCGCCGCCTGCGCCGGACTCAGGACTTCCGCCGGAGTCCTGCCGAGCACCGCCGATGTGAACAGCCCGGTGATTTCTTCCAGACGGCCGTTGATGGCCACGTAATGGAACAGGTCGTCGCCGAGTACGTCCATCGCGAACGTTGGAACGCCGATGGTCTGGATTATCCTCAACAGATCGTCCTGGGAACAGGTCGCCAGCATCTTTCTCGTTGATCTTCTTCGATTTGCTCGCAGGGAGGATGGTGCATCCGGGGCGGCCGGGACGCCGCGGCGACAGTTTAGAGCGCCGCATATTGCCAACTGATGTATAACGAAGGGAATATTGTAGTTTTTGATACGATGCCGCTTAGCTTTTCGCCATCCGTCATCCCGATATTCAGACTGAAAGGTACAGGGTGGCCGCTGGAAATCACGACGGGGTGACCGGGTCGGGCGGCATCGGCGCAGCCGAACTCTTCGAGCGCGCCAAGGCCTATCTGCTGGAGCGCGACACGGCGGCGGCGGACCGGCTGATCCGCCAAGCCCGCCTTCAGGTGCCGAACGATCCGGCCATGGCGTATCTGCATGGCCTTTGCCATACCATGGCAGGCGCTCCGGCCGATGCGGCAGAGGCATTCGAAACATCGCTCCGGCTCGATCCGGGCAACGGCGGTACCGCCCTTCTGCTCGGCCGCGCCCTACGCCAGTCAGGTAGACCGGCCGATGCGGCGCGGGTCGTCGCCGACCTGATCCGGCGCCATGCCGGGTCCCCCGGCCTGCTGAACGAAGTGGCGGCCGACCTGCTGGAGCAAGGGGACGAACCGGCTGCGGCATCCCTGCTCGAGCAGGCGCTGGCTCTGGCGCCCGACGATCCCGGCACCCTCCATAACATGGGAGTCGCCTGTGCCCGCCTGGGCAGCCTGGAACGGGCGGAGAAGATGCTGCGGCGGGCGCTGGACCGCCAGCCGGCCGGCTCTCCCGCAGCCTGTGCGTCGCTCGCGGCGCTGGCGGGAGTGCTGGCGACACGGGGTTTCCCCGACGAGGCGCTGGAGATCGCCCGGACCTTGATCGGCCAGGACCGGGAACCGGTGCATGCCTGGACGGTGATCGGCACGGCGGCGGCACGGCGGCGACAGTGTGGGGACGCGGTCGCCGCCTTCCTGGAGGCGGAACTTCTGGAACCGGACAATCCGAACGTGCTGTCCAATCTGGCAACCGCGCTCGACGATGCCGGCCGGACGGAGGAGGCGACCGTACGCTGGGATCGGCTCGCCCGGCAGGGGCATGCCGAAGCGGGAGCCAGGATCCGGCTGCGCGCCGGGGCACCCGGACCGGGCGAGGCGATCCGCCGGCTGTTCCCGCTGACCGGTTCGCTGCCGGAAGGCGGCCGAGCGATCGAACTGGCGGAGGTCGATCTCTGCGTCGATCAGTGGCACTTGATCGACGGCGACAGGATGGCGCTAGACCTCGTCTTCACGCCTCCGCTCGGCAAGGACAACTTCGTCTTGGTGCCGGGCAAGGGCGTGGCGCTGGTTCGGGACGACCTGCCGCGCCGCCGGGTCGACCGGCCGGTCGAGTTCCTGGGCGGAACCGGCAACTATTATCACTGGATGCTCGATACGCTGCCTCGGCTGGTCGCCATCGACGATGGGGAGCGGCTGCCGCTGCTGGTCAACCGTGACCTGTCGGCGTTTCATCACCGCACATTGGACCTGATGGGCGTCGATCCCCCCCGGCTTATGACGTCGGCCGGCACTCCGGCCCTGGTGCGGTTCGCCAAGCTGAGGATCTCCGGTCTGGTGCCGCGTTCACGGCGGCCGGATGGGCAGATGGACTGGATGCTCCCATCGGTGAGTGCCGATGCGGCTAGGACGGTGCGGGAGCGCTTGACCCGCGGCCTGCCGCGGAATCGGGGCGGCGGACCGCGCCGCATCCTGATCTCCCGGCAGGGATCGCTGTTCCGCCGTTGCGAGAACGAGGCCGCAGTTGCCGCGATAGCGGCGCGCCACGGCTTCGTTCCGGTCAGGCTCGAAGAGCTTTCATTCGACGCTCAAGCCGAACTCTTCGGCGGAGCGGAGATCGTCATGGGCGTTCATGGTGCGGGTTTCACCAACATGCTGTTCGCTCCGCCGGAAGCGCTCCTGATCGAACTGCACCCCGCCGGGCATCTTCCGGTCTTCTATCGTCACCTGACCGGCCTGATGGGGCAGAGGCACAGGGCGATCCCCGGAACGATCACGCAATCCCTGTTTCCATCGCTGGAATACAACTGGAACTTCCGGGTCGATCCGGCCGACGTGGATTTGTGCCTGGCCGAGCTGTGAAGGTCCGATCCCTCATCTCCGTCAGTGATGCTGGCCGATCGACGCGACCATCAGGAACACGATCACGGCGCCGAAGACCATCCAGCCGACACGCGTCAACCGGCGCCGGACGGCGGGGAACAGGATCGCCAATACGGCCAGGATCAGCAGTGTCTTGAAGAGCATGGGGCGGATTGATGCACCCGCCATCGGACCGCTGCAAGTTCTTTACGGTCTTCCGATCTATCTGCCCCTCGACGGCAGCCCTTCATCTTGCCGCCACCTCGGCCGCCCGCTTGATCCCGCGCCGCGCGCGGCTGCCGTGGGTAACCGAAAAAGCCCGCGTGATCTCGGCGCCGAACAGGAAGATCTGGGACGAATAGTAGACCCACATCAGCACGATCACCAGGGCGCCGGCGGCGCCATAGGCGGAAGCGACGTTGCTGCTGCCGAGATAGAGGCTGATTAGCAGCTTGCCGATCGAGAACATCACGGCGGTGATGAAAGATCCGAACCAGACGTCCCGCCATGGAATGCTGACATCGGGCAGGAGCTTATAGATGATGGCGAACAGGGTCGTGATAACCGCAAGCGAGATCAGCAGGTTGACGATCTGCATGATGACGTCCAGGCCGGGCATGATCCCCGCAAGATAGCCGCTGAGCGCCGTCAGGCCGGCACTGACGACCAGCGACACCAGGAGCAGGAAACCGATCGCGCCGATCAGCGACAGGCTGAGCAGCCTTACCCGGACGAGCCAGACGATGCCGGGCTCCTTGGGAGGCTCGGTCTTCCAGATCACGTTGAGCGATGCCTGCAGTTCGGCGAAGACGGTGGTCGCGCCGACGATCAGGGTGACGACGGCGACCACGGTCGCGATCGTGCCGGAAACCGGCTGGCCCGCGCTGGCGATCATCGCTTGAAGAGCCGCGGCGCCTTCGCGCCCCATCATTCCTTCCAGCTGGCCCATCAGCGCGCCCTGTGCGGCTTCCGCGCCGAACACCAGACCCGCGACCGCGATGATCAGGAGCAGCATCGGCGCCATCGAGAACAGGGTGTAGAAGGCGATGGCGGCGCCCATGCTGGCGGCCCTGTCATCCAGCCATCCGTTGAAAGCGGTCACTAGGATCCGCCATACCTTGGCAAACGGCATGTCCAGCCTCGTTGCATATGGTGAATCAGATGTTTGCAACGGATCAGCCACGAAAAAGTCCCCGGAGACGAGGTAAGTCGTCTCCGGGGGAATCGATCAGGCGTTGTTCTTCAAGCGTCAGGCTTCAAGCGTCGTTTCAGATGTCGCGCTTCGGCGTCACCGTGGCGTCGCCGTCGAGGTCGCGGTCGACCGTGCGGTCGACACCGGTGCGCGCGGCACCTGCCCGCTGGGTCCCGGTGGTGTTCTCGACATCGACTTCGGTACGGCGGACGGTGTCCGAGATATTCTCGGTCCGCTCGGTGACGTCCTTGCTGACCACCACTTCCTCGACGACCCGGGCTGTCTTAGCGACGACGGCCTCTTCATCCGTCTCGGTCAGTTCGATCGTCCGCTCCCGGAAAGCATCCCCGGTGACGTCGGCGTCCCGGTTCACCGCACGGCGTTCGACGGTGATGGTTTCGTCACGAAGGCGCACGCTCTCCTCGACCGGGGTCTCGACGACGTAGCTACGTACCCGCACGCCGCCGCGCTCGACTTCGCGCTTACCGACGGAAAGCTGCTCTTCGACGATCGGGATCACCGTTTCGTCGCCACCGTGGGTGTGGCCGGTGCCGATGCCCGTACCGCCGGTCAAGGTCGCGGAGGTATCGACATCGGTTCGGTCGGTGCGCATCGTCGAGGTTTCGTTGGTGCTGCGCATAGAGCCCGCGGCTTCCGTCAGACCGGTTCCTGCGTAGGGGCCGGCCGACTCGTCGTACTTGCTCCAGCCTTCGGTCCGCCACTGCGAACCGCGCTCGTCGATGTCGACCGGGCGGTAGTTGCTCATGATTTCCAGACCGCGGTCGACGTTGTCGTCGGCCAAGCGGGCGATCACCAAGCTGCCGCCGCGGCGCACGCCTTCGGCATAAACATGCGAGTCGTCTTCCGGAACGCCGGCGCGGCGAAGCCGGCCCATGATGCCGTCGGACACCGCCGAAGAAGAGGTGGCAGTGCCTGTCTCGGGGATGGCGCCCAGCGGAGTTCCGACCACGCCGGGAGCACCTGCCGCCAACGACGAGTCCGTCACTTCCGTTCCGCTCCAGGCGGTGCGGTCGGTGCCGATGGAACTGTTGTCGACGATTTCAGTATCGGTGAAACCGGCGGACGACAATTCGGTGTTGACGGTTTCGGCGTCCGAAGCACTGTCGTAAAGGGCGACAACTGTCTTAGTCATATCTTCTATCATCCTTCTTGGGGAGTTTCTGTCCGGTCGAGGTCCGAAGCGGCATCACGCCGCTCGACGACGACCTCCTGCGACCGAAGTGTTACGTTCTGGCGGAACTGGGTGACGACCCTGCGGCGATGCACATGGATTTCCTCGACCAGGAACAGCCGCTTTTCGACAACCAGCCGTTCCTCGACGACCGGTATGATCATCGTATCGCCATCGTTCCGGACATCCGGTGCCGTATCGATTGCTTTGCCGACAGCGATTCGCTCGACCTCGACTTCTATCGATTCTAGCGGCTGCTCGATCAGTTCGGTCCGCTCGCGCGCTATCGTACGAACACTGACGCGATCACCTTCCACACGCCGTTTGCCGACTTCGATTTCTTCTTCGATAACCGGAACGCTAATATTTTCGATCTGGTCTTCCGGTATGCCGGCCATGGTGCGGGTCCGATCAGAACAGATAAAGCAGGGCAAGGATTATCAGCACCACGACGACGGCGGGAATGATCCAGCGCGCCGGCGATGCCGCGGTGGCGGCGCTTGCCGTACGGTTAGCATCTCCAGCCGTGGTGGTCCCGGTCTTCAACGGCGAGGCGCCGACTGGCGAGGCGCTTGTTGACGATGTGGTGGAAGCGGTCGTGGTATCCCCGTCGGTTGAATAAACACCGATCTTGTCCGGGTTGCTACCACGTGACGAGGTATCGTTTGTATTCGTCACAGGGGCGATCCTCTCGTGATTGTCCGACATATCGTGCAAACACAACAGGCCGTATCTCAAAACATCACGGAGACTTAATGGAGACTTTTGCTACCGATAGATCGGGTAATGACTGCCGGACACTTCCGTCAGGTATATGAATGCGAACGGCCCGGAGAAGCTTCCGCTTCTCCGGGCCGTTCGATGGATCTGCTATTCGGTTGGCCTTCGTTTCCCGATCATCCTCTCCCCTTCTGGAAGGAGCGGGACTAAAGGGCCGGGAAGAGAACCGGCGCCGCGTTCATAGGGCGGCGCCAATCCGACGCCCGCGCCGGAGACTGCCCTCCGGCGCGAAACAGGGGCGTTCCTGAAAGCGCTTGGCGGCGGTCAGCCGTTGAGCGTGTCCTTCAGGCCTTTGGCCGCCGAAAACTTCGCCTGCTTCGACGCGGCGATGGTGATCTTCTCACCGCTCTGGGGATTGCGTCCCTCACGGGCTGCACGATCAGCCACGCTGAAGCTGCCAAAGTTCGGGACCTTGACCTCGTCGCCAGCCGCCAAAGCCTGGGCGATGACGGTGAATGCGGCATCTACCGCCTTGCCGGCATCTGCCTTCGTCTGCCCGGTCTGGTCGGCCACGGCGGCCACGAGTTCGGCTCGATTCATGGTGCTCCTCGATAATCACTGGTTTCGGATCTTGCAAAACGCTGGGCGTCTATAGGCCACGAACACTAAGAGGTAGTGAACAAGAGCTTCTGTCCAGCGCTTTCCCGCAGATCTTCACTCTTCAGGCGGAGTTGTCACAAGCCTGCACCACCTCTGCCCCCCTTTAGGGGTGAAAACGGCATGGCTGCTGGTGTCGGGGCAGGATAGCGATCCGAAATCAAGCGGCAATGTTCAGCTTAAGCGGATTGTCGGACCCATCTGCCGCAAGGCCGTAAGGTGGTATTGGACGCTTCAGACGGAAGTGTGCTTTTCTACCTCGAACCCACTCCGGAACCGTCGAGCGGGAATTCCAGAGTCAAGGACTGCCAAGGTTGTGGACTGCCAGGTTTAGGGATCGTGGACATGGGTGATGAGAGTGCCGGCAGCGCGGACGTTCTTCCGGTCGATACCGGCGACGGCATTTCCACGCCCGCGGACGTGGTAACCAACGGACCGGATATAACAGCCGTCATCGACCAGGTATCGGCATTGCGAAGCGAGATCGACAGGCTGATCGGCTTGGTCAATTCGGCATTGACGAAGGTCGAGGAGTGACGGCGGCGCTGCCGTCACTCCTTCCGTTTCCCCGTGTCGCGGGGTCAGACCGTGAGCGAGTTCCGGAAGACGATGCAGACGGGGCTTCCGGTATGGGCGACGGTGCCGAACGGCGCCAGCTTGCCGCTGTTCTCGTCGATCCGGAATCCCACGATCGTGTCCGTGGCCTCGTTGGCGGCATACAGGAACTTGCCTGACGGATCGAGCGTGAAGAAGCGGGGCATCTTTCCGCGTGTCGACTCCCAGCCGACCGAACTCAGCAGGCCGGTCGTCTGGTCGATCGCGAAGATGGCGATCTGGTTATGGCCGCGGTTGGAAGCATAGAGGAACTTGCCGGCCGGGGTGATCCCGATGCCCGCCGCTCGGTTCTCTCCGGTGAAGGAGGCCGGCAGGGTCGTCATGATCTGCTTGGGCTCGAGCGAGCCGGTGACACGGTCGTAGTCGTAGGCCGTGACAGTCGAGTCCAGTTCGTTGATGACATAGGCGAACCCGGCGGTCGGATGGAAGACCACGTGACGCGGTCCCGAACCGGATCTGGTCGCGATCGACGGCGGGTCGTTGGGAACCAGCGTGCCCTGATCGGGATCGAGCTTGAAGACGAAGACCCGGTCCAGTCCCTTGTCCGGCACCACCAGATGACTCTGTTCCGGATCGTAGGGAATGTTATGGGGATGGGACGACGCCTGTTCGACCTTGTGGGGGCCGGGTGTCCCGGGCAGTTGCACGAGACCGCTGATTTCACTCAGCCTGCCGTCGCTGTCGATCGGCAGCGTCGCCAGCGACCCCGTGGCGTAATTGGCGACCATCAGGTAGCTGTTGGTCGGGTCCACGGTCAGGTGGACCGGGTTCTTCCCGCCGCAGGATTGCCGGTTCAGGAAGGTGATCTCGCCGGAATACTCATCGGTGCTGAAGGCGCTGACTTCGTTGCCGTCGCCGTGAACCGAGTACAGGTAGCGCTGCTTGGTATCGAACGCGAGATAAGACGGATTGACAAGGTCCTTCAGCAGCTGGATATGGGTCCATCCGCCCGTGGCCGGGTCCACCCGGTAAACGTTGATCCCTTCGCCCCGGGCATTGCGCTCCTTGGTCGTGCGGGAACCGACATAGGCGAGCAGCGCTCCCGGCTCGACACCCGGTGCCGGGACCGTCGCTTCCTCCTCCGGCATGGACTGCTCGGGGATGGCAGCGGCCCGCGCCGCCTGATTCAGGCCGCCCAATGCCGCGAGAGCGAACCCGGCGACGCCCTTGAGGCAGGCGCGGCGTGTCGGTTCGGGTGATGCGTTGTCGATGACAGGCAGCTTGGTCATGGCGTTTCATCCTGGGACGTTCGCTCGAGAAGTGCATTCCCGGCTGATTGAAACACCGAAGCGGATATGCCGTTCGGCGTATTTTCGATTTACGAAGAGCATAGTCCCGTCTTCCGTCCTCGCGATAGATATGCAAAAGCGTAGATAGACCCATACGTCCGCTAGCCGAGTTTAAACTAAAAAATTTGTACAATAAACCTATTCAACGACGGCATTCACATTATCTATTGACTCGATAGAGAATGCGCGGGATGATCGCCTTGGTTCCGACGGACCCGCGGGCATTTGATTGGTTCAGCTTGCGCCGCGTCAACAAACGCTAAAGCACCGCAATGAACATTGCGGTCGAACTTCAAGGAACCTGATCATGGCATCGAATATTCTGGCCAAAGACGCCGATTGTTTCTCCCGCTTCAAGGATTCGGGCTTCATGCGGATGTGTTGTCGCTGATCGCGACGACCGTCCCCGCCTGAAATCACGATCTGGATACGCACCTGCTTGCGGTATCCGTCGAAGCGAAAGTACGCACCATGTCTTCAGCACATGCCTATGCCATTGAAGTCCAGGGGAATTCCGCTGGCATCGTAGTCGCCAACGCAAACCACTTCATCTTCTATGCGGCCGACTGGGCCTTCGGCACTCTCGACCGCAAGACTTTCCGGAGCCCGGCCCACGCCGAACGCGCAGCCCGCGACGTTCTTCTGCGCCGCACCGGTGAGCCGCCCGCCCGGCCTCTGCTGAGCTGACAAATCGCGAGATACGGAGGAAAACATGTCCGACCTTCAGGAGATCGCACGGAACCTCTCGCTTTATTCGGCAGGGATCGGCGCGCTTTGTCTGGCCTACATGCTGATGGTTCAGGCGTTCTGACGCGGTTTTCGACGCGCCGGCCCTGAAAGCCGACGGCCCGCTCCCGTTCCGGAGCGGGCCGTTTGCGTTTCTGCCCGGCGGGCGGCGTCTTGTCAGCCGGTGTGCTGGTCGCCTTCGCTTCCGGCTGCCAGTCCGATGGGATCGGCGGCCGACTTCCGAAGGCTGGATATGCGTCGTATTATGGCGCGCAGTACCCTGCGGCCGAAGCGATGGGACGTCGCCAACGGCTGGAGAAGTGCCGCGAGGGCGCCGGTGCCCAGCGCGCTGATCAGGCGTCGCTCGGCGAAGTGGATGCTGGTGTTGCGATAATACTGGCTTCCCCGGCCTGCGATGCTGTCGCGCAGCCGTTCGAAAGCGGGACGCGCCGCAAGTTCCGCAAGATACTGCTCCAGTTCCAGATCGCCGCCGGACTGCCAAGCGTGGTTGCGCGCCTCGATGAAGGAGAACAGGTGGCGCTGCTGGGCGGACCGATGCGCTGTGACGCTCTGGCCATGGATACGGTAGAGCGTGAGCACGTCCGGCAATGTCCGGAGCGAGCCCCGACAGGCGAGCCGGCTCAGCAGTTCGATGTCCTCGGCGCCGTCGAACCGGGGATCGTATCCTCCGACCGCCAGCGCATCGTCGCGCCGGTACATCACGGTAGGGCCGAGGATGTAGATCACTTTTCCGGAGCGGCGCAGTTCCCGGTATTCGGCTTCGTTCACCGGTCCCAGCTGGGCGCCGCGCAGCATACGGCCCTGCCGGTTGATCAGGTGCGCCCGCCCGCCCCAGCAGATTACTTCCGGATGGCGTTCGGCCGCCTTGATCTGAGTCTCCAGCCGGTCGGGAGCCGCCACGTCGTCGGCATCGAGCCGTGCGATCCAGGGGAACTTCGCTGCCCTGAGGCCGACGTTGCAGTTCCTGCTGACGCCACCATGCTGGTTCACGATGAGACGGATCCTGCCGTCCCGGCGCGCTAGGTCCCTCACGATTTTCTGTGTGGCATCCGACGATCCGTCGTCGCATACCAGCAGCTCGAAATGCGGATAGGTCTGCGAAATTAGGCTGCCGACCGCTTCATGAATGAATGCGGCCGAATTGTAGGACGGCATGACGATGCTGATCATGAGCTCTGATCTTTTTTCCAGGCGAATATACTGTCGCGCCGATCGGTGTCGCGGTCAAATGGCAAGCTGTTCTAAGCCAAACGAATTCCAAAATCATCACCAATGATACAACGGTACTCAGCAGATTTAAATTTAATATACTTTTATCCATTTCATAAAATAGTGGTTTTGACTTGGATCAACGAAACGTTGTTTCTTGATATAAAGCGGTGACTTAAAGGGTTATTCTCTGTGATATTTGATGGCCAGATTTGTTATTGCATCGGTATTCTTGAAAGAGTGTAGGCTGCGTTGTTCTCGCCAAAGGCAGCCAGTGCCGAATGAATGAGTGCCGATGACCATGGCTAACTCGAAAGAGAGATTGGCCGTAGTCTGGAACCGAATACTTTAGGCGGAGGCTCAGCTCAATCTTCCTGTTGCTGATTTCACGGACTGGACTGCCCGTCATATGTTCATCGATCTGCGCAGTGTCCCGGATGAGACTGTCATCGATACGGATGTGTGTATCGTCGGGGGAGGGGCGGCCGGCATAACCCTGGCGATGGAACTGCTGGGGCAGGGCCATCGGACATGCCTGCTGGAAAGCGGCGGACTGGACTTCGATGACGATGTGCAGGCTCTGAACGATGGCGACTGTATCAGCGAACAGAAGATTGACCTCCTTTGGAGCCGGCTGCGCTATTTCGGCGGCACCACCGGCCACTGGGGCGGCAACTGCGCACCGCTCGATCCGCAGGATTTCGAGGAGCGGCCCTGGATTCCGGACAGCGGATGGCCGTTCGGCATCGCAGAGATGGAACCGTATTATCCGCGGGCATACCGGTACTGCGAATTGCCGGTTCCGAACTTTTCAGCCGATTACTGGGCTGAGCAATCCGAATCCTTCAGGAACCGCCGGCTGTCCCTGAAAGGCGATCCGATCAGCGAAAAGATCTTCCTGAAAAGCCCGCCGACGCGGTTCGGCGAGGTTTACCGCGCCGGTCTGGTGACGGCCGGCAACCTGTGCCAGGTCTACCTGAACGCCAATGTGGTGGAGATCGAGGCAGACGCCGAAGCGAAGCAGGCCTTATCGCTCAGGACCGGCGGGATCGACGGAAAGACCCATCGTTTCCGCGCCCGGATCTTCGTCCTGGCCGCCGGACTGGAAAACGCGCGCCTGCTGCTGCTGTCGGACCGGGTGCGCCCCCAGGGGCTGGGCAACGATCACGACACCGTCGGACGCTACTTCATGGCCCACACGACGCTCCGCACCGGCCTCGCCATGCTGTCGATCCCGGAGGGTACCGCCAGCTACTATGCGACGCTGGGCTGGGAGCAGCGCTTCCAGAGCGAGGTCAACCCCTTCATCGACGCCCTCCAGCCGAGCAGGGAAGCCCAGGAGCGCGAGGGCATCCTGAACACCGTCGTCTTCTTCGAGGAATCATACGAAGGGGAGCGCACGCCTGGCTTCATCGCCATGCGTCGGATCGCCAAGCAGATCGTCTATGGACGTGTGCCGGACAATCTGGCCCACGACCTCGGTACGGTGATCGGAGACCTGGACCAGGTGATCAAGGCGCTCTACGCCCGCAGCTTCGGCGACAAATCCTATAAGATCCTCCAGACCCGCTTCTTCTCCGAACAGGCCCCCAACCGCGACAGCCGGGTCATGCTGGGGACGGATCTCGACGCGCTGGGCCAACGGAAGCTGACGCTGGACTGGCGCCTGGGCGACCTGGACAAGCGCACGATCCTGCGCACGCAGAAACTGCTGGCCGAGCAGTTCGGAGCGCTCGGCATCGGCCGCCTGCGCATCGATTTCCAGTCCGAGGACGAGCCTTGGCCCAGGGGTGTCGATTCCTCGGCCCATTTCATGGGTTCCACCCGCATGAGCCGCGATCCGCGGCGCGGCGTGGTGGACGAGAACTGCCGTGTCCACGGCATCGAGAACCTTTATGTCGCAGGCGGTTCCGTCTTCCCGACATCCGGCGCCACCATGCTCACCGTCAACATCGTGGCACTGGCCGTCCGTCTGGCCGACCACCTGCGCGGCAAGTTGATCTGAGTAAGGGGAAGGGAGCGTCGCTTGGAAGCGACATGAGCCGTTGGGCACCGCCATCCCGATGGTGCCCGCTGCCGGAGTCGAACCGGCACAACCAAAGGTCGAGGGATTTTAAGTCCCTTGCGTCTACCGATTCCGCCAAGCGGGCACAGGGAAGATACTGCTAAACTAGACTGCCCGCATCGCCCTCGCAAGCGCCTTGCAGAAGGGCACCCTGGCGCACATCTGGGAGGCCATGGAAAGCTTCGATATCAATTGGCTGGGACTCGTCTCGCTTCTGCTGGTAGCGCTGCTCGTGGCGCCGGCCGCCATCCGCATGAACCGGGGTGGGCAATGGCTGCCTAAGGCCGCCGTTTGGCTTGCGGTGCTCGTCGGTCTGGTCTTCGTCTACCAGACGTTCGGCCCATTCTGATCGGTTCATTCCAACCGGGCGGTTCCCGCCGGATCTTCCGGACGCGTCACGAGCGGTTTCGCGGACCTCAGTCGTGGTCGATCAGGCCGTTCATGGTCATGATGCCGACTGCCATCGCGATCGCGCCGAAGGTGACCATCAGCCCGAAGAAAAGCAGGAGGATGGCGATTATGCCGTCCTCGCTTTGGCCCATCAGCGTCCTCAGCCCCGCGATGTCCAGTGCCAGAAGGCCGGCGCCAAGCGCCAGCCCTCCCACGGCGCCGCTCGTCACGTGCTTCAGGAGGAAGAACAGCAATGGCTTCTCGAAGGCCTGCATGAGTCCGTAAGTAGGCTGCTTACGAACTGCGACAATTGGTCGCTCAAACAAATCCGTCCTTCCTGTCCGTCAGAGGTACCCGTCAGGTCGTTCCGACCGTCACTTCCGGCTCGCCGCCCAGGTCGCGCACCAGCGCCGCGACGGCGTCGGTGGCCTCGTCGAGCAGGGTCTCGACAGTGCCGCGAAGCACCAGGCTGACACCGTACTGCCTCTGCCGGAGATAGGGATAGCTGCCGATCTCGATGGCGGGATAGCGGTTCTGGACGGCCTCGAGCCCCTCCGCCAGGGTGCCTTCAGCCAGCGCGCAACTCACCGTCCGCGACAGCATCGGTGCTCCGCCCTTCAGTCGGGGCAGCAGGTTGTCGACCATGCCCTGCATGATCATCGGCACACCGGCAAGCACGAAGACATTGCCGATCTGGTAACCGGGAGCCTTGCTGATCGGATTGTCCACCAGGATGCCGCCCGCGGGGACATTGGCCATCCGCAGGCGCGCCTCGTTGATCTGGTCCGTCTGGTAATGCTCCTGAAGCCGGCGGACGGCTTCCGGGTGGCGTTCCAGCGGGACGCCGAACGCCTTGGCGATGCATTCCGACGTGATGTCGTCATGGGTCGGCCCGATGCCTCCGGTCGTGAAGACATAATCGTAGCGGGCGCGAAGCGCGTTGACCGCGTCGATGATTTCCGCCTCGATGTCGGGCACCACGCGCGCCTCGCGCAGGCGCACGCCGATCCCGTTCAGCTTTTCCGCCAGGAAGGGCAGGTTGGCGTCCTTCGTCCTCCCGGACAGGATCTCGTTGCCGATGATGAGCAATGCTGCGGTCACGTCCGGCTGGGAAGTCTGCTGTGTCATGGCGTGCGGTCGTTTCTGTTGTGCGGAGGAGACCTGTGGGTCGCGGAAGCGACTGTCCAGGATAATCCATGAACAACGCAAGCCCTTGCTTGGCACTCTGCCCGCGACACGGGCTCGCTCGATAGCCGTGAGATCAGCGGGCGTCCAGCACGCGCCGCACGGTTTCCGCGAGATGGGCGGCGTCGATCGGCTTGACCAGGACATGGTCGACATGCTCGCCAAGTCCCAGATCGGCCGCGGAATCGCTGCAACCGCTGCACAGGATCACCGGAAGGGACGGGAACTCCGACCGCAGCCGCGCGGCCAGTTCCAGTCCGGACATGCCGGGCATCATCTGGTCGGTGATGACCATGTCCCAGATCTCCGGCGCTTCCCGCAGCACCTCGAGCGCCTCGTCCGCGCTGATGCAGCAGGCGACCTCGTAGCCCAGCCGTTCCAGTCCCCGGGCCAGGACCGACGACACCATGTCCTCGTCGTCGACGATCAGGATACGCTCGCAGCCACGCGGTGCGTTGGCGGCCAGTTGCGCCTGCTCGCTCACCGCTCCTTCGATCGTCGGCAGGTAGACACTGAAGTTGGTGCCCTCGCCGGGCATGCTTTCGATCATCATGGCACCCCGATGGGCGCTGATGATGCCATGCACGGCCGCAAGCCCCAGTCCCGTACCCTTGCCGATTCCCTTGGTGGTGAAGAACGGCTCAAGCATCCGCTCCATGACTTCGGCCGGCATGCCGGAACCGGTGTCGATCACCGAGATCCGGACATAGCGGACACGCCGGCTGCGGTCGATCGGCAGGACGCCCACCCACATCCGGCTGGAACCGGGCCGTCTTCCCGGTCCCATCCGTGCCGGTATCAGGTCGCTGCCCTGGATCTGGGTCACCCTGAGCCCTTCCGCGCAGCCGCCGTCCAGATAGGGCATGTCTATGGCGATCGTCAGTTCGCCCGGCGCCGCGCCGATGGCGTCCGCGCCGTTGACGCAGAGATTCATCAGGATCTGGCTCATCTGCGTCGGGTTTGCGTGAACCAGCGCCGAGACGGCATCGACGCGCGTCACGACGTTGATCGACTTGGGCAACGTGGCCCGCAGCAGCGCCAGGGTCTCGTCGGTCGCCGCGATCATATTGACGGTTTCGCGCTCGACCCCTTCGGACCGGCTGAAAGCAAGGATCTGCTGGACCAACCGCTTGGCGCGCTCGCCCGCGACCATCAGCTGGACGGCGAACTCGTGTTCCGGCGCCGCCTCGTCCAGGTCCTCGACCAGGAAGGACGCATAGCCCATCATGGCCGCCAGGATATTGTTGAAGTCGTGAGCGATCCCGCCGGCAAGCCGGCCGATCGCCTCCAGCTTCTGGGCTTGATGGAACTGCTCCTTGAGGCGCGTGCGCTCGTCCTCGGTCTTACGGCGCTCGCTGATGTCGCGGACGATCTGCACCATGCCGCCATCGTCGAGCGAGGTCAGCGTCAGTTCCTGGTTGAAGGTCGTGCCGTCGCGCCTTCGGCCGACCAGTTCGCCCTGCCACCGCCCGGCACCGTCCAGGCCCGGAAGCACATCCGACTGGAGACGGACCCGCTCGTCCGCCGCATAGAGCGACAGCCAGCTTCGGCCCAGTAGGTCCCGCGCGTCCTCGAACCCGTGAAGACGCGCATGGCTGTCGTTGAGATAGGTGAAGGTGCCTGCCTGGTCCAGGATGGCGACGCCGTCGATCGACGCTTCCAGGGCGGTCAGCCTGTGGCGCAGCAGATGCTCGGCCTGCTTCTGGGGCGTGATATCGGTGAAGAGGCTGACCTTGCCGCCGTCGGCGGTCCGCCGTTCGTCGACCAGCAGCACCCTGCCGTCCACCAGGGTTTCTTCCCACGGACCGCCGGCGGTCCGCAGCCGCTTGACGGTGGTGTCGAGATCGCGTGTCAGCTCGGAAAGACGCATCCCCGGCGTCACCGCGCCGGCCAGACCCGGATAGGTTTCGCCATAGCCGGCACTGGCAAGGACGACCCGTTCCTCGCGGTCGAACAGCACCAGCCCGCCGGGGACCGAGTCGATGGCGTGCCGGAGCCTTTCGCATTCCTCGGATGCCGCCGCTTCCGCCTGCCGGGCCGTGCGGTAAAGTCGCTCCGCCAGCAAGGCCCTGCGCCACAGCCGGACGGCCAAGGCAGCGAGCAGGCCCAGGACAGCCGCAAGCACGGTGGTCAGAACGGTCGGGTCGGCGCTGCTCATGTGACGCTGTTCATCTGGCGATCGTTAGGCCGCTCAGTGCGCCAGCCGCGCTTCCTGCGCCCGCAGGGCGGCCTGCGTACGGTTCTTGGCCCCCAGCTTGCGACAGATGCCGCGAATATGCAGCTTGATCGTAACCTCCTGAAGTTCCAGGGCCCGGGCGATCTCCTTGTTGGACCAGCCCTTCTCGAGATACTGAAGCACTTCGCGTTCGCGCTGGGTCAGCGGTGCATGGCTGTCGGCATCGCCGGCATCGCCCGCCGGAGCGTCCACCGCGCCGAAAGGCACAAATTTTTCACCCGCCATGATGAGCCGGATCGCCGAGACCAGTGCCGGGCCGGTAAGCGTTTTGGGCAGAAAGCCCTGGGCGCCCATATCGATTGCGTTCCGAACGTCCTCGTGGCTGGCGCCGCCGGACATGATGACGATCGGTACCTTGGGCAGACGTTCCCGCATCCGCCGCAAGCCGTCGAGCCCGTCCATCCCCGGCATCCGGAGATCCAAAATGATCAGGGCGAATTCGCCGTCCCGCTGAACCTCGTCGTATGCCGCGCCGAAGCTTTCGGCTGAAACGATCCGGGCGTCGGGTTCCAAGCGCTCGATATAGCTTTTCAGCGCATCCCGAACCATGTTGTGGTCGTCGGCGAGCAGAATACGCATGCGAAGCAATCCCGAGGTACGAGTCACCCCGAGCTATATCATAAAAAGTTATTCAAACCTTACCCAGTTGCGCGACTTTCCATACGAAAGTTCAGGTCGCGACCTGTACCGCCGTATCGGGCCGTTTGCATCCGCGCGCGGTTGACGGCAGGGACATTGCGCAACCAACCCACCCCTCCAAGCGGCATCTTCCCCACCATGATCCTTCCCGACGTCCTGGCACCCGGTCTCGATCTCGTCCTTTGCGGCACCGCGCCAAGCCGCACGTCGAAAGAGGAGCAGGCCTATTACGCCAGACCGGGAAACCGGTTCTGGCCGACGCTTCACCTCACGGGATTGACCCCCCGCCTGCTGAAACCGGCCGACTACCGCCAAGTGCTCGACTACGGCCTTGGTCTCACCGACCTGTGCAAGACGGAATGGGGAAGCGACCAGGAGCTGACGAAGTACTGTTTCGACATTTCCGGCTTCATCGCCAAGATCGAGCGCTACCGGCCCGCGGCCGTGGCTTTCGACAGCAAGCATGCCGGCAAGAACTTCTTCCGCCGGGCGTCGGTCAACTATGGCCGGCAGCCGGAAACCCTGTTCGGAGCCGAACTCTTCATCGTTCCGTCCCCGTCCGGACGGGCGAGCGGCTACTGGGACACGGCGCCCTGGATGGAACTGGGCGATTTCGTTCGCCGGCGGCGTGAGCTGCGCCGCTCCTGAAACTTCGGCGCTCGAAAGCTTGGGTTACGGCGTCGTATTACATCTTTAGTCATATTTTGCCGGTAGACCTACCTCTTGCGATCTGATAACAGACCGGGGAGGACGGGTTGACCTTGGCCTATTGATCGGATGCCCGGATACGTTTTCATCCGGCCGGGTTTCGGCTCACCGAACTCCGCGTCAGCATCGAGTTGTCGTAATTGACTTGTGGGAAAACAGGAAGTTGGCCGATCTGCTGCCCCTGATCCATTCGGAAGACGATGCCGGCAAAGTGACGCTGAGTCTGCCCGACGATCTGGATCTGCCAGTCGCGGTGCCGCTGGTCGAAAGCCTACGGGCGGCATTCAATGAATATTCCGACATCGTGGTGATCGCGGCCACGGTCGAGCGTGCGAGCACCGCGGCGGTGCAGGTGCTGGTGGCCGCGACGCGCCATGCGGACTTTTCCGGACAACGTTTCGCGATCGCGGCGCCGTCGGATGTGCTGACGGATGTCTGCAATGACCTGGGGTTGGCCGGCTGGCTTGAGGAATGGAGCCTGAAATGAAGAAGAAAGTGCTGACGGTCGACGATTCGCGGACCATGCGCGAGATGGTGTCCTTCACCTTGCGCGGTGCCGGTTTCGACGTCGTGGAGGCGATCGACGGGCAGCAGGCGCTCGTCGTACTGGCCAGCCATAAGGTCGACCTGATCCTGGCCGACCTCAACATGCCCAATATGGACGGCATCACGCTGATCAGGCAGGTCCGCGCCAGCGGCGGGCACCGTACGGTTCCGATCCTGATGCTGACCACCGAATCGGACGACGCCAAGAAGCAGGAAGGGCGCGCCGCCGGAGCTACCGGCTGGATCGTGAAGCCGTTCAACCCGGAAAAGCTGATCCAGGTCGTCCAAAAGGTCATGGGCTGAGTTGCGATGACCGGCGGTTATTCCGACGACCTCAGCCGCTTCAAGCAAACCTATTTCGATGAATGCGGCGAACTGCTCGCCGTCGCCGAAGCCGGATTGCTGCGGCTGTCGCCGCAGAATATCGACCTCGACGAGATCAACGCTGTTTTCCGCGCCGTCCACTCCATCAAGGGCGGAGGCGGCACCTTCGGTTTTTCCGATCTTGTCGCGTTCACGCACGAGTTCGAAGCCGTCATGGACCGGCTGCGGTCGCAGCAGATCGGCGTCACCATCGAACTCGTCGACGTCCTTATCCGCGCCAACGACGTGATGGCCCAGCTCCTGACCTGTGCCCGCGACAACCGTGCCACCCCTCCAGGACTGACGGATGCCGCCGCCGCCGATCTGAAGCGGTTTCTGGCAGCGGTCGCGAAGAAGGCCGAAAAGGACGAGCCCGTCGCGGAGGACGCTCCCCCTCCGCAGCGGGCCGTTCGGCGGGAATCACTACGCAGCTTCGTCATCTATTTCCGGCCAAAGCAGGACCTTCTGCTGAGCGGCAACGAGCCCGCATTCCTGTTACGGGCGCTGAGGCGTCTGGGTGAAACCGAAATCGTCTGCGACGCCGGCCTTGTGCCGTCGCTGTACGACATGGAGGGCGAAAGCCTCTATCTGTACTGGCAGGTTTCCCTGACGGGAGCGACAGACGAAGCGGCGATCCGCGACGTGTTTGAGTTCGTGGTCGACGACTGTCAGGTCGATATCGTCGAGACGACCGGCCCCGCCGACGGCGGCGAGGACGAGGCCTTCGGCCTCTTCTCCGAGAACATGCCCTATGTGCCACCCGGCCAGCTCACCGTCTATGACGGCTGCGCGATCCCGGGCGCCGGCGGCGAGCAGCCGGCTGCCCCGTCCGCCGCCCGGCCGGCCGGCGAAGCGGGGGGAAGCGGCGGCTCCGGCCTCGGCGGCCATACGATCCGCGTCGATCTCGACAAGGTGGACCGGCTGGTAAACCTCGTCGGTGAAATGGTCATCACCCAGGCGATGATCTCTGAACAGTTGCGGGACGTTCCGCCGGGCACGCTCCAGCAGCTCGTGGAAGGGCTGGAGGAATTGAGCCGGCATACTCGCGAGCTTCAGGAAAGCGTCATGGCGATCCGGGCGCAGCAGGTGCGGTCGGTGTTCTCCCGCATGCCGCGCCTCGTCCGTGAAGTGGCGGCTCAGACCGGCAAGGAAGTCCAGCTCGCGACCTCCGGCGAGACGACGGAAGTCGACAAGACCGTCGTGGAGAACCTGGTCGATCCGCTGACCCACATGATCCGCAACTCGATCGACCACGGACTTGAATCCCCTGACGAGCGGGAACGGATCGGCAAGCCGCGCAGCGGCACCGTCCACCTCTCCGCGCGGCACCGGTCCGGCCGCATCGTGATCGAGGTGGAGGACGACGGACGGGGTATCAACCGCCCTCGCGTCCTCGAAAAAGCCGTGGAGCGGGGTCTGGTCGCCGCCGGCGTCAGCATGTCGGACGAGGAGATCGACAACCTGATTTTCCTGCCGGGGTTTTCGACGGTCGATACGGTTTCCGCTATTTCCGGGCGCGGCGTCGGGATGGACGTCGTCCGCCGCAACATCGCAAGCCTGGGCGGCCGGATCGGCGTCCATTCGACGCCGGGCGAGGGGACGAGGTTCGTCCTGTCGCTGCCGCTCACCCTCGCGGTGCTCGACGGCATGGTCATCTCGGTCGGCGAGCAGCGCTTCGTGCTGCCTCTGACCAACATCATCGAAAGCCTGCGTCCCAAGAGCGCCGACCTTCAGAGCGTCGCCAACCAGTACGACGTCATCATGGCACGCGGCGAGTATGTGCGCCTCGTCTACGTCGACCGCCTCTTCAGGATCGACAAGGCCATCGGCGATCCGACGCGCGGACTGGTCGTGCTGGTGGAGACGGAGGAGGGCGGTCGCCTGGGGTTGGTCGTGGACGAGGTTCTCGGCCAGCAGCAGGTCGTCATCAAGAGCCTGGAGAGCAACTTTCAGCGTCTGGACGGCGTGTCGGCGGCAACCATCCTGGGCGATGGACGGGTGGCGCTGATCCTGGATGTCGCCGGGCTCCAGACAATGAGCCGGCAGACCATAAACCGCGGTGCCCGCCGCCCGCCGCCGCCCGCCGCGGCGCTTGCCTGCTAGGGAACTCGAGACCATGGAAACAGGCACTTCAGTCGCCCTGCCGAACGCCACGCGGGGCCAGATCGGTTCAATCGCCAGCGGGCCGATCGCCGCCCAGGAACAGTACGTCACCTTCACGGTCGGCACGGAAGAGTATGGCGTCAACATCCTGTCGGTCCGCGAGATCCGGGGATGGACGCCGGAAACCAAGCTGCCCAACATGCCCGACTTCGTCCGGGGGGTGGTCAACCTGCGCGGCATCATCATCCCGATATTCGATCTGCGCGCCCGCTTCGGCGGCGGTTCGACCGAGGTGACGCGGCGTCACGTGGTGGTCGTGCTTCAGGTCGGCGACCGCACGCGAGGCATCCTTGTCGATGCGATCTCCGACATCCTTACGGTTGCCCGAGACGACGTGAAGCCGCCGCCTGACGTCGACAGCGGATTGATCGACCAGCAATACCTGAGCGGACTAGTGACCGCCGAAAACCGGATGGTGACCCTGCTCGACGTGACCCGATTGTTTGCCGGCGAGGCCGGCGAAGAACTCTCATCCTCTTCTATCCAGATCCCGCATCAGGCCCAGGCCTGATCAGTGCGCCGCGAGGAAATTCCCGACATGTCCGCGACCAACAGCAATTCCTTTCTGGCCCGGCTCAGCATCATCAAGCGCCTATGGTTGGCCTTCGGCCTGCTGGTCGTGCTGCTCGTCGCAGGATTCGGCTTCGGGGGATACAGTCTCCTCTCGACGGAAGCCAATGTCGCCGATCTCGCCGTCATCGCGAACGATACCCGGCTGGCGAAGGAGGTCGAAGGCGCGATATTCAATTTCCGGGTCTATTCGCGGCACTACGTCTTCACCGGGGATCCCAAGGTCCTGCCGCTGCTTCAGGAGCGCAGGCGTGAACTGAACGACCGCATCGCCGTCGCCCGGACCGGGATCGCCGATCCCGTCCGCCAGCGCATGGTGGCGGATATCGACGGACTCGTCGCCACCTACTTCACGAACCTGGACAAGATCGTCGACCTGCGGACACGGCAGGACAATCTGCTGCGCGACCGGATGGAACCGCAGGCGCAGCGGATATCCAGTCACTTCACGGAGATCAAGGACCAGTCGGCGGCCGATGGCGTCGCTTCCGCATCGTTCACGGCCAGCGAGGCGCAAGAGCACTGGTTGCTGGCGCGGCTGATCGTTTCCCGCTTCATCACCAGTGGAGACGGCGCCGCAAGGGCGCAGGTCGATGCCAACGTGGCGGAGTTGCGGACCCACCTGGAAGAGCTGGACGGTGTCCTGAAGGACCCACAGCTCCGCAGGTCGATGACCGCCTTGAGCGAGGATATCCGGGCCTATTTCACCGATTTCCAGGAGGTGCTGGCCTTCACCCAGGAAGCTGTCCGGCTGCGCGACGACATCCTGGTGGCGCTGGCGGAACAGATTGGCCGCAAGACGACCGAGATCGCCGTCTCCGCGCAGCAAAGCGAACTGGCTCTCGAAGCGGCTACGGTCAAGGCCGTCAAGACCGCCATCATCATCACCCTGATTCTCTGCGCCGCCTCCATAATGATCGGTGTCATCGCGGCGCAGGTTGTTGCCAGAAGCATCACGAACCCCATCGGCTCCCTCCGCAAGGTCATGGCGGACCTGACCGAAGGCGATCTGGCGGTTACCGTTCCCTATATCGGCAACGCCGACGAACTCGGCGACATGGCCCGTGCCGTGGATGCTCTCAAGACGGTTTCGGTGGCGGCGGTGCGCACCCGGATCGGCCTCGACAACGTCAGCGCCAACATCATGATGGCCGATTCGCAGGGCATAATCGTCTATATGAACAAGGCCATCCTGGCGATGTTCTCGACCTGCGAGACCGACTTGCGGAAGAGCCTGCCGAATTTCGACGTCAAGTCGCTTATCGGCACCAATATCGACGTATTCCACAAGGACCCGTCGCACCAGCGCCGCCTGCTGGGCGGCTTGACGACGAGCCACAAGGGCATCGCCAAGGCTGGCGGGCATACGTTCCAAGTCAATGCCCATCCGGTCTTCGGCCAACGCGGCGAGCGCCTCGGCACAATCATCGAGTGGCGCGACCTGACCGACGAGATTCAGATCGAGGACGAGATCAGCAGTATCGTCGCCGGCGCGGTTCGCGGCGATTTCTCCAGCCGCGTGGACCTTGCCGGCAAGTCAGGGTTCTTCCTGACGGTCAGCGAGGGCATCAACAAGCTGGCTGCCAACGTTTCTGCCGTGGCCGAGGATCTGGCGGTCGTGCTCCAGTCGCTGTCGCACGGCGATCTGACATGCAGGATCGAAAAAGACTACGAGGGCGTGTTCCAGCGCCTCAAGAGCGACTTCAACTCCACCGCCGAGAAGCTCTCCGACATCGTCAGCCGGATCAGCCAGTCCACCGCCGCAATCTCGGAAGCCGCCCGCGAAGTCTCGGCCGGTAGCCTGGACCTTTCGGAACGGACCGAACAGCAGGCCTCCAGCCTCGAGGAAACCGCGGCCAGCATGGAAGAGCTGGCGGCGACGGTGCGCAGCAACGCCGACAATGCCAAGCAGGTCAACGAGGTCGCCTCGACGGCCCGGACCGCAGCCGACCGTGGCAGCAAGGTCGCCGGCGACGCCGTCGACGCCATGCGCCGGATCGACGCTTCCAGCCAGAAGATCAGCGACATCATCGGGGTGATCGACGAGATCGCCTTCCAGACCAACCTCCTGGCGCTCAACGCGGCGGTCGAGGCGGCGCGTGCCGGCGATGCCGGTCGCGGCTTCGCCGTGGTCGCCCAGGAAGTCCGGACGCTGGCGCAGCGCTCGGCCCAGGCTTCGAAGGAGATCAAGGCGCTGATCATCGACAGCAATACCCAGGTCAGGGACGGTGTCGAACTGGTCGGTGCCGCCGGGGGAGCTTTGTCGGATATCGTCGCGGGCGTCAGCCGCGTCGCCGATCTGGTCGCGGAGATCGCACGCGCCACCGCCGAACAGGCGAACGGCCTGGACGAGATCAATGGCGCCGTCGCCCAGATGGACGAAATGACCCAGAAGAACGCGGCGCTGGTCGAGGAAAGCTCGGCGGCGGCCCGTTCGATGGAAGGGCAGGCGCACGACCTCGGGTCGCTGATTTCCTTCTTCAGCGTGGCCGGCGGGCTTGCCCAGCAGGATGCAGGATTCGCGCAGGCGGGACATGGCGGTCACGGCGGGTCGTCCCGTCCGGCGCCGCTGACCGTCCGCAAGGGTGTCGTTCAGGGGCGTGGTGCCCCGGCGCGCGTCGGGGCACCGCCCCGTGCGCCCGACGTCAAGCGGCCGGCTGCCCATGCGTCCACGCTGCGCCGCGTCGAAACCGCCGACGATCCCGACTGGAAGGAGTTCTGACCAGCGGTCGGAAAACCGTACTTGCGGCCTTTTGATGACATTTGCGGTCAGGACCGGGGTGTCGGCATCCCAGGGGCGCAGTCCCCGGATGGAAACGGAATCGGAAAAACGACGTGACGGACAGATCGGCAGGAGCGAACGGGTCGGCGAGCGGGGGGCGGCAGCGTGAAGGCACGTTGCCGCGATCCAGCGGCGAGCGGGAATTCCATTTCACCCGCGGCCACTTCGATCAGATCGCGGCGCTCCTCCAGCAGCTTACCGGCATAACGCTGGCCTCGCACAAGGTCGAAATGGTCTATTCACGGCTGGCCCGCCGTCTGCGCGACCTGAACCTGCCGGATTTCGACGCCTACTGCGCCTTCCTATCCAGCCAGCAGGGTGAGAACGAGATCGGCCTGCTCGTCAATGCCCTGACCACCAACCTGACCCGGTTCTACCGCGAACCTCACCACTTCGAGCATCTAGCCAAAGTCGTCCTTCCCCATGTCAGGGAGTGTCAGGCCAAGGTCACGACCAAGCCGCGCCTGCGCATCTGGTCGGCGGGATGCTCGTCGGGCGAGGAGCCGTACACCATCGCGATGACGGTCCTGTCGACGCTGCCGGAAATAAACCGATGGGATGCCAGGATTCTGGCGACCGACATCGATACCCACATGGTCGAAACGGCGCGGCGCGGCATTTATGCCGCCGACAATGCGACCGCCATACCGGCCGCCATCCGAGACCGCCATACCTCGGTTCAGCAGCAGGGATCGCGCACGATGCTCGCGATGAGCGACGGACTGCGCCGGCTGATCACATTCAAGCCGCTGAACCTGCTGGAGGACTGGCCGATGCGCGGTCCCTTCGATGCGATCTTCTGTCGTAACGTCCTGATTTATTTCGATCGTCACGGCAGGAGCCAAGTGATCGGGAAATTCCATCAGCTCCTGGCTGCCGGCGGTCACCTCTACCTTGGACATTCGGAAAGCCTCTATGGCGTCTCCGACCAGTTCGAGCAGGTCGGGCCGACCAGCTATCAGGCGATATCATGAAGCCGGCCGCCAACCATCATGGCCATCGCGGAGCGCACAACCATCAGGAAGAGCGGAGCGAAGGCTATTATCATCCCGGCTTCAGCGCACATGCCGTCAAGGTCCTGCTCGGAGAGCACAAGATCTCCCAGCGGCCGGACGAGATGCTGGTGACGACGCTCGGATCGTGCATAGCCGCCTGCATCCGCGATCCCATCCTGCAACTCGGAGGGATGAACCATTTCCTGCTGCCGCAGGCGCCGCGCGGCCACGACGAGGGCGCCGCCGCGGCGGCCCGGTATGGCGGTGTCGCGATGGAAAGGCTGATCAACGAGATCCTGCGGCGCGGCGGCCGGCGCGACCGGCTGGAAGTGAAGGTCTTCGGCGGGGCCAAGGTGATCGCCTGCAGCAATCCGATCGGCAAGCACAATGCGGAGTTCGTTCTCGAGTTCATCAGGGCGGAAGGATTGACGCTGGTGGGACAGGACCTGGGCGGCATGCTGGCCCGCCGGGTCCACTACTTCCCCAATACCGGACGGGTGATGCGGCGGCTGCTTCGGAAGGAAGCGGTTCCGGACATGATCCAGAGCGAAATGCGTTTCATGTCCGATCTGAAGACCAAGCCGGTCGAAGGCGATATCGAGTTGTTCGGGGATTGATGATGGCCAAGCCGATCCGTGTTGCGATCGTCGACGACAGCGCGCTGATGCGGCGGATGCTGACCGAGGCGCTGTCGGCGGAGCCGGGGTTCGAGGTGGTCGGCCACGCGGCCGATCCCTTCGAAGCCAGGGAAATGATCAAGGCGACCAATCCGGATGTCCTGACGCTGGACGTCGAAATGCCAAAGATGGATGGGTTGACCTTTCTCGACAAGATCATGACGCTGCGTCCGATGCCGGTCGTCATGGTCTCGACGCTGACGCGGGAAGGCGCCGACGCCACCGTCAAGGCTCTCGAGCTTGGTGCGATCGACTGCATCGGCAAGCCGAACGGCGCGGAGGGCGAGCGCTTCGCCGATTTTCGCGACGAGTTGATCGGCAAGCTTAAGATCGCCGCCAGTGCCCGCCTGGGTGCGCCGCGTCCCAAGCCGGTCCGCGCCAAGGTGGCGGGACGCGTCGGCGGCAGCCGGCTGATAGCGCTGGGAGCATCGACCGGCGGGGTTGAGCGTATCAGGGACATCCTGGAAGCTTTGCCGGAAGGATCGCCGCCGATCCTGATCGTCCAGCACATGGGCGCTTTCTACGTTCCCAGCTTCGCCGCCCGTCTGGATCGCCAGTCGGCGCTGACCGTCAGGGTGGCGGAGCATGGTGCGCGGGTGAACGTCGGCGAGGTGCTGATAGCGCCGGGCGATCGGCACTTGGCGTTGCGGAAGGACGCATTCGGCTATAGCTGCGAGATCTCCGACGGACCGCCGGTCAGCGGTCACCGGGCGTCCGTCGATGTCCTGTTCAATTCGGTCGCCGAAGTGGCGGGAGCCGGCGCCGTCGGCGTCATCCTCTCCGGCATGGGACGCGACGGAGCTTCCGGCATGGCCGCGATGCGGGCCGCAGGCGCCTGGACCATCGGCGAAAACGAACAGAGCTGCGTCGTCTACGGCATGCCCAGGATGGCCAAGCTGGCCGGCGGCATCGCCGTCGAGATGCCGCTGAACCAGATCCCGGCCGAAATGCTGCGTGCCGCCGCCGCTCCCGGCGACCGCCTGAAATGACGCGGCTTGCGATGATGCGCTGGAGGGGGTGACCGATGGCATTCGGATTGTTGAAGATCACCGGTGGCAAGGCCGCGGCGCCCGGCGTGGCCCTGCCTGCCGACCTGCGCCCTCAGGACGGGGGAGCCGGCTCCGGCGCCGATACGTCCCTTGCCGGCTATGACGAATTGCTGGCCCGCTGGCTTGGCTTCTCCGACATGCAGCACCAGTGCCTGGACGCCTTGGCCAACGAGGTGCGGCGGACCAGTGAGCTGGTCGAAACCAGCACGATCGAGATCAGCTCCCGCTTCCGCGACCTCGCGGCCTCCGCGAAGGAGCAGACGCAGAGGGTCGAGGACATCATCTCGGTCGCCAACTCCGTCACGATAGACGGGGAGCCGATAGCGCTGGACCATGTAGTCGCGACCATGCAGGAGATCCTGGTCGAGATGGTCAACAACATCGTCAACCTGTCGAAGCAGGCGATGACGATGGTCTATGTGCTGGACGATGTCGTCCGCGATGTCGGCGAGGTCGAGAAGAGCATCGCCGACATCGACGAGATCAACCGCCAGACCAACTTCCTGGCGCTCAACGCCACGATCGAGGCCAGCCGTGCGGGGGAGGCAGGACGGACCTTCGCCGTCGTGGCGAACGAGGTGCGCCAGCTTTCCAAGGCGACCGGCGATCTGGCCGGGCGGATGCGCGACAAGGTCGGCGCTGTCGTGATCGGCGTGCGGAGAGGGCACGAGATCCTGCGCGACATCGCCAATACCGACCTGTCGCCGCAGATGCTCGCCAAGGACCGCATCGACATGACGATGATGAGCCTCGTCTCGCAGAGCCATCATTTCCAGAGCGTCCTCCAGGATGCGGCGCGGGTTTCGACGGAAATTTCCGCCCACATCAACCAGGTCATCACCCGCATGCAGTTCCAGGATCTGGCGAAGCAGCGCCTGGATCATGTGATCGACGGCATGACCGTGATCGCCGCCGGGCTCGACGATCTGGGAGGAAGGACCCGTTCCGCGCTGCCTGTCGGGACCGAGGCTTCGTTCCCCCAGGAATGGCTGGACCGCCTGCTCTCCGGGATGACGCTGAGCGAACTGCGTCAGCGTTTCGTGCGGCGCATGCTGATGGACGGGACGGCGCTCGATGCCAACGGCGCGCTCGATCTCGATGCGGCATATCCGGAAGTGGAGGCGCCCTATGGCGGTGGCGACAATGACGATAATATCGAATTGTTTTAAATGATACATAGTATTACAATCGCCGGTGAGTATGCCGGTAGTGAAGGGGTAGGGTGATTTATGGATTATCGAATTGAACAGAATGGCGCCGAACTCAAGATCTCCCTGTCCGGCCGACTGACCTTCAACGATCACGGCAAGGTACGGGCCATGATCCAGGAGATGGTCCAGAGCAGCGCCAACCGGCAGATCCTCGTGATCAGCGGCCTGGAATTCGTCGACAGCTCAGGGCTCGGCATGATCCTCGTCGCCCGTGAAGAAGTCAGTCAGCTAAACAAGAACCTGACTCTGCGAGGGGCTCAGGGACAGGTCAAGCGCGTCTTGACCGTCGCTCAACTCGGCAAAGTCATCGACATCGAAGACTGACGTCAGGGATCGGTGATCAAGAATGCAGGCGAACACACTGTACGGCGTCGGCCTATCCGCCGAGCGTCTTGAGGAGTTTGCCTCGGCATCCGCCATCGGATGCGGTCGGGCCGCAACCGGCTTGCCCGCCGACTGGGAGCTTGACGGCGCCGCCGTGCTGGCGGCAAACCTCGATGACGAGAGTTTTGGTGAAATTCTCAGCCGTGGCGCCCGCACATGCATCGAAATCGGCGGACTGGCAGTAGCGGACGTCGCGGAGTCGCTGCGTCTCGCCCGGACCAGCTCGATCTTCGTGTCCCTGACGACGGTTTCGGCCTATCGGTTCCAGCTTGCCCACCGCATCGTCCAGGCCCTCGACCGACGGCAGCCGGTGGGGGAGGAGCGGTGCTACGACATGGAGCTGGCATTGCAGGAAGCGATCAGCAATGCCGTCATTCATGGCAACCTCTCCGTTCACAGTCTTGAAAACCCGTCGCTTACCGCCCTGGAGCGGTTTTCCAACGAAGTCGAGGGCCGGCTCGCCGATCCGGAGCTTGCCTGCCAGCGGCTGAAGGTGGCGGCCCTGCTGGGAGATGGCGGGATCGCGATCGACGTGATCGACCAGGGACCCGGATTCGTACCGGGGACGCGCAAGTCGAGCGTTGCGAGCGGGCGCGGCATTTCGCTGATCGAGACGCTCGTGTCGGGTTGGGAACTGCTGGATGACGGACGCCGCATCCGGCTGAGGTTCGATCGATGACCGGTGCTCCGGCTTCAGCGGAAACCCGCCAGATCGGCATCTACGATTGCCTGATCCTGGTCGTGGACGATACCGACTTCAACCGCACCCTCATCACCGCGATGCTTCGGCAGGCCGGGTTCCGGCGGATACAGCATGCGGTGGACGGTATCGACGCGCTTCGGAAGATCGGCGACGAGTTGCCCGACCTCGTCATCCTGGACATCGTCATGCCGGGACTGGACGGGTTCGAGGTCTGCCGCCATCTGCGGGCGGATCCTCGGTTTTCCGACCTTCCCGTGCTGGTCCAGACGGCACTGTCCAACACCGAGGACCGCAACAAGGCGTTCCAGCTCGGAACGACCGATCTGATCACCAAGCCGATCGACCGCAACGAGTTGCTGGCGCGGGTCCGCATCCATCTGGAAAACCGCGTCCTGATCCAGGACCTTCAACTTTATCGGGCACGTCTGGAAAGCGAACTCGGCATGGCGCGGGAGATGTACAATCACCTGTTGCCGACACCGGCACTGTTCGACCAGATCGGCCGCGACAGCGGGGTCCGCATCCGCCATCACACTGCGGTATCCAGCGAATTGGGCGGCGATCTGTGGGGCATCATTCCCCTGTCCGAGCGCCGCTTCGGGCTCTACCTGCTCGACATGACCGGCACGGGCGTATCCGCGGCACTGAATGCGTTCCGGATGCATACGGTGCTGCATGAACTGGCGCCCCTGGCGGGCGACCCCTCGCGCTTCCTCGGCGAGGTCAACGCGCGGGCGGTGGACCTTTTCGAATCGGGGGAGCGGGTCTCCGTCATCTACGGCGTGATCGATCCCATGATCGGCACCTTCACCTATGCCACCGCCGCGGCCGGCCGGCCCATCCTGCTTCAGTGCGGCAACCGGGTGGCGGAACTCGGCGACAGCGACGGCGCGTCGGTCGGCGAGAGTGGCGGCAGCGTGTTCCCCGCCCGTGTCCTGCCGTTCGGGCCGGGCGCCCGTTTGCTTCTGTACAACAACGCAGTGGCCGCGGCCTTGCCGGTGGAGTGCATTTCATCCGCTCCGGAAGCCCTTGCCGAGCTGGCCGCTCCCGCGCTCGGCTCGCCGACGCTGGTCGAAGCCTGTGCCCGCGTGACATCGGCGCTGGCCCGCGTGGTCGGCGACCGTCCGCGTGAGGACATGACGCTGATCTTCCTTGCCAAGGAGGCATTCCAGTCACCGAGGGCCAAGGCAGCGTCATGACAGGAACGTCATCCGCTTCGGTCAACATCAGGAACTCCCGGATCCTTGTCGTCGATGACAACCGGGTCAACCGGCACCTTCTGGTAGCCGTGCTCCAGCGTGGCGGCTTCTCCAATGTCGGCACGGCGGAGGACGGCGTCGATGCACTGGCCAGGATCGGCGAAGCTCCGCCGGACCTGATGCTGCTCGACCTGATGATGCCGAAGATGGATGGGTTCGAGGTGTGCCGTCAGGTCAGGGCCAACCCGGCCTGGAAGGACCTGCCCATCCTGGTGCAGAGCAGCCTGTCCAGTTCGGACGACCGGAAGCACGCGTTTTCCGCCGGCGCCACCGACTTCGTGACCAAGCCGATCAACGCGACGGAATTGCTGTCGCGGGTTCGTATCCACCTGGAGAACCAGGCGCTGCTGCGCGACCTGCAACAGTACCGCAACCGTCGGCAGACGGAGCTGGCGCTGGCGCGGAGCATGCAGGAACGGCTGCTGCCGCCGCCGTCGCGGCTGGCCCAGGCAAGGACGGACCTCGGGTTGAGCCTGTCGGCTCACTTCGAGCCCTCGTCCGAACTGGGCGGCGACTTCTGGGACTTGCGGCGTGACGACCGGGACCGGCTGATTGTCTGGCTGGTGGACTTCTCCGGCCATGGCGTCGGTGCGGCACTCAACACTTTCCGGTTGCATGCGATCCTGCGCCAGATGGACCTGAGCAACTTCGATCCGGCCGAGCATCTGCGCGAAGTGAACGAACGGGTCTGTCCGCTTCTGCGGAACGGCCAGTTCGCGACCATGCTGGTCGGCGTGGTCGATCAGGCGACCGACACGTTCCACTACGCTTCCGCCGGCGCTCCGGCCCCGATGATCTGGCAGCCGGGCGACGACGTACCGGAGTTCGGCGACAGCAGCGGGCTGCCGGTCGGCATCCTCGCCTCGGCCCGCTACGAGAACCGCGACGTTCCCCTGCCGGTCGGTGCCCGGCTGTTCCTCTACAGTGACGGGGCCAGCGAACTCTGGACCAGCGACGACACCGTGCTGGGTGAGGAAGGGCTACTGGAGATCGCCCGGCAACACATGCACCTTCCCGACGACAACCACTTTCTCGACGGAGTCCTCGACTCGCTGGCGGCACTCGGCAGCTTCAACGACGACGTGACGGCCCTCGTCCTTACGCGGCGCAGGTAGGTTGGTTTTTCAATCTGCGATAGGCTCATAGAACGCGGCGGCGAAGCCGGCCTTGGACCGGCTGACCTCGTTGAACGGACGTTTCAAACTGCCCTTGAAGTATGTCTTCACCAACGTCTGCCACGTCGGGATCGGCTCCAGCCCCTTCTCGGCGCAGACATACTCGAACCAGCGCCGGCCGGCGGCGACGTGGGTGATCTCGTCGTCGTGGATGATCTGCAAGGCATCCGCAGCCGCATCGTCTCCGAATTTCCGGAGGTTGAGGATCATTGCAGGCGTTACATCCAGTCCGCGTGCCTCCAGGACCAGCGGAACGACAGCCAACCGGGCGGCCAGATCGTGCGCGGTATCCTGGCTGGACTGCCACAGACCGTCGTGGGCGGGCAGGGCGCCGTAGCGGCTGCCCTGGCTTTCCAACAGGTGCGACAGCATATCGAAATGCCGCGCCTCGTCGTCGGCAACCTGCACCCAGTCGTCGCTGAACTTCTTGGGCATATCGGAGCCGAAGCGGGCGACGATGTCCCAGGACAGGTCGATGGCGTTCAGTTCGATGTGGGCAAGGGCGTGAACCAACGCCGTCCGCCCGGCGGCGCTGCCGCCTTTCCGGCGGGGCGGCATGTCGCGGACGGGGAGGAGTTGCGGTTCCGTCGGGCGGGCCGGCCGGTCCGGAAGGGGTGCAGCGACAGGTTGAGAAATAGCGCCGGTGCGCCATTCTTCGGCGAACCGGCGGGAGAGGCGTACTTTCTCGGCAGGGTCCGCCGTGGTCAGGACGGTTACGGCGGCGGTGCTGAGGTTCATCGCCGGCCGTAGGCGACGAACTCGCCGTTGAGGTAGTCGGGCTTGCCGTAGCCCAGCGGCTTGCCGTCCGGCGTCTCGATCGAACCGCCAGCGGCGAGCAGGATCGCGTGACCGGCCGCGGTATCCCACTCGCAGGTCGGGCCGAAGCGGGGATAGATGTCGGCTTCGCCCCTGGCGATCACGCAGAACTTCAGGGCGCTGCTGGAGTGGCGGTGTTCCTTCACCAGCTTGCCCTGAAGGAAGCCGTCGAGCTTCTCGCGGTCGCCATGCCGCCGGCTGGACAGGCAGACCAGTCCGTCCGCCGGAATGGTCCGGGCGGAGATCGGAACGTCGTGCCGGCCCTGTTCGCAGTGGACGGCGGTGCCCGGGCCGGCGGCGGCGTAGAGGTCGCCGTCTACCGGCAGGTACATCACGCCGAGCACCGGAATGCCGTTGCTAACCAGCCCGATGTTGACGGTGAACTCGCCGGTGTGCTCAACGAAGCTGCGGGTGCCGTCCAGCGGATCGACCAGCCAGAAGGTCGGGTGGTCACCAGGAGGAGATTTACCGGAAGCGTATTCCTCCTCGGAGATTACTGGGATATTCGGGGTCAGGTGATGGAGGGCCGGCAGGATGACGGCTTCGGCGGCGTGGTCCGCCGCCGTCACCGGGCTGCCGTCCGGCTTCACATGGGCGGAGACCGTATCGGTGTAGTAGCGCAGAATGACCTGACCGGCCTCCCGCGCAATCGATTTTACGGAAGGCAGTAGTTTAGCAAAGCCCTGATCCAGGCTGAAATCCGCCATAAGTCCCCCAAAGCTCACAGAGAGGTGAGCATACGCCTCGCCATGAGCCTTGGGAAACCCCGGCGACGCTATTCAGCGGCCATTGCAGGCCGTTCCGCATTGATCAAACGCCAAATTTTCTCCGGTGTTGCAGGCATGTCCACATGCCGGACGCCGAAGACCGACAGCGCATCGACCACCGCGTTGATGACGGCGGGCGGTGCCCCGATGGCGCCGGCTTCACCCGCACCCTTCATGCCAAGGGCGTTGGTCGTGCTCGGCACCTCGTTCAGCTTGAACTGGACGAAGGGGAGGTCGGTGGCGCGCGGCAACCCGTAGTCCATGAAGGACCCGGTCAGGAGCTGCCCGGTGTCGGGATCGTAGACGCATTCCTCGTGGATCGCCTGTCCGATGCCCTGGCCGACGCCGCCATGGACCTGACCCGCGAGCATCATCGGGTTGAGCACCTTGCCGAAATCGTCGACCACGGTATAGCGGACGAACTCGATCCCGCCGGTATCCTCGTCGATTTCCAGTTCGCAGATGTGGCAGCCGTTGGGGAAGGTCGAGGCGGGAGGCGTCCACTGCCGTTCCTCGTCGAAGGCGAAGCCGCCGCCGGCCGGGGCATTGGCCTTGGCGACGTCCTGGATGGTCACCTTGCGGTCGGTGCCGGCGATGGTGAAGGTGCCGTCGTCGAACTCGATATCGACCGAGGCCGCTTCCAGCATCTCCGCCGCCTTGGCGCGGGCCTTCTCGATCACCCGCTCCGCCGTGTCGGACAGGGCGGCACCGCCGACCGGGATCGAGCGCGAACCGCCGGTGCCGGAGCCGAAGCTGATGCGGGCGCTGTCGCCCTGGACGATCTCGATGTCCTCGATCGGAACACCGAGCCGGGCGGAGACGATCTGGGTATAGGCCGTCTCGTGGCCCTGGCCGTTGGACTGGCTGCCGATCAGGACCGTCACCTTGCCGGCGCCGTCCATCTGGATGGTCGCCTGCTCCGGTCCGCCGCCCGAACAGGCTTCGATATAGGTGGACATGCCGATGCCGCGCAGCTTGCCCTTGGCGCGGGCCTCTTTCCGGCGCTGCTCGAAGCCGTCCCATTCCGACAGGGCGAGGGCGTCGTCCATGTTGCGGGCGAACTCGCCGGTGTCGTAGACGAGGCCAAGCGAAGTGCTGTACGGCATCGCTTCCGGCGGGATGAAGTTGCGCCGGCGCAACTCGCCGGGGTGCATCTTCAGCTCGCGCGCCGCCGCATCGACCAGGCGTTCCAGCAGATAGGCCGCTTCCGGCCGCCCGGCTCCCCGATAGGCGTCAACCGGGTTGGTGTTGGTGAACACGCCCTTGACCAGGATGTGGATCGCCGGAGTCGTGTAGACGCCCGCCAGCATCGCGGTCCCGGCATCGGTTGGGATGTAGGGGCCGAAGTTGGAGAGATAGGCCCCGAGGTTCGCGACGGTGGAGACCCGCATCGCCAGGAACTTGCCGTCCGCGTCCAGCGCCAGATCGGCGTGGGAAACGTTGTCGCGGCCGTGGTCGTCGCTGAGGAAGGCCTCGCTCCGGTCGGAGGTCCACTTGACCGGACGGTTCAGCTTGCGCGCGGCGAACACCGACAGGACGTATTCCGGATACATGAAGATCTTCATGCCGAAGCCGCCGCCGACATCGGTCGTCAGCACGTGGAACTTCTCTTCCGGCTCGTTGAAGATCTGGGTGGCGAGCTGGGTCCGCATGCCGTGGACGCCCTGGCTCGACACGTAGAGGACGTAGCGGTCCTGGTCGTCGATGGTGGCGAGGCAGGCCCGGCCTTCCATCGGCGTCGGGGCGACGCGGTTATTGATCAGGTCGATGCTGACCACCTTGGCGGCCTTGGCGAAGCCGGCCTCGGTCGCGGCCTCGTCACCCTTTTCCCAGAGGAAGCTGAGGTTGCCGGGCGCCTGTTCCCACACCTGCGGGGCGTTGGCGGCGAGCGAGCCGGCGGTGTCTATGATGGCGGGAAGCTGGCTGTAATCGACGAAGATCAGCTCGCTGGCGTCACGCGCCGCATCCAGCGTTTCCGCGACGACGAAGGCGACGGGATCGCCGACATGGCGGACGCGGCCCTTGGCGAGGGCCGGGCGCGGCGGCGTCACCAGCGGCGAACCGTCCTTCTGGACCAGCGGGACGTTGCAGGGAATGTTCTGGATGCCGGCCGCCTCCAGGTCCTCGACCGTGTAGATCGCCACGACGCCGGGGGCGTTGCGGGCTTCTTCCAGGTCGATGGAGACGATCTCGGCGTGGGCCTGCGGTGACCGCAGGACATAGGCGTATGTCTGACCCGGTAGGGAGATGTCGTCGGTGTAGCGCCCGCGTCCAGTCAACAGGCGGGCATCTTCGGTACGCGGAACCGCTTGGCCAATGCCGAACTTGGTCATGTGCTCTTCAACCCCCCAGATGGAACCCGATTCGGTGAACTCTTTGTTTGGCCTGCCATCGCGGCGCGTTGCCACGGAAGGCAGGCGGTATAGAGTTTAAGCGACATATGCCGGATGACAAACCCCGCAATCGCTCAAGGCTGTCATGTAACGTTGCGCATGGCTGGAACTGCCCTGAAGACGGTTATGTTGCCGGTAGGGCCACGAACTGGAAATAACATGTGCGGACGCTACACCCTTGCCACCCCCGTCGCGGAATTGAGCCGGATCTTCGGCTTTTCCGAACTGCCCAACCTGGCGCCCCGCTACAACATCGCCCCGACCCAGGAGATCGCCGCCGTCCGCCTGCTGCGTGACGAGGAACGGCGCGAGCTGGTGCTGATGCGCTGGGGGCTGGTGCCGTACTGGGCCGACGATCCGTCGATCGGCAGCCGGATGATCAACGCGCGGTCGGAGTCGGTCGCGGACAAGCCGGCCTTCCGCAGCGCCTTCGCCCGGCGGCGCTGCCTGGTGCTGGTCGACGGCTTTTATGAATGGCAGCAGCATGGCGTGCCGAAGGGCGGCAAGAAGCAGCCCTACCGCATCCGCCGGCGCGACGGCCAGCCCTTCGCCTTCGCCGGGCTGTGGGAAAGCTGGAAAGGCCCGAAGGGTGGCCCCGAACTGGACCAGCCGCTGGAAACCGCGACGATCGTGACGACGGACGCCAACGAAGTGCTGAAGCCGCTGCACCACCGGATGCCGGTGATCCTGGCCCCCGAGGACTACGACGCGTGGATGAACCCCGAGACGCCGAAGGACACCGCCGAAGCGCTGCTGCGCCCCTGTCCGGAGGACTGGCTTGAAGCCTACCCGGTCAGCACCCGTGTCAACAACGTGCGGAACGAGGACGCCTCCCTGGTCGAGCCGGTGGAAGTGGAGCCGGCGGCGCCGGCTGCTGCGGCGGAGGAAAAATCCCGGCAACCTCGGCTGCTGTAGGGGCGGGGAGGGGGTGGCGGAGGGCATGTGTACACACCCCCTCCAGGCCGCAAATGTCATCATTCAGACGCTTCGGGCGGCATGGAGCGGGCGGCGGCACGGAAGGAAAATAGGAAAAACGTCACTGTTCGTCATCGAGTGTCACTCTTTCCTGTTAGCCTTGTTCCTGTTAGCCTTGCTATGATGCACGCGGGTTCAGCGTGGCCGATTATCGGAAAGTAATCCTACCATACTGGGACCATTGAAGCACTTGTAATCATCGGGGAATTTCGACGGCGGTGTGCCAACGGAATTTAACATCGACCGGTCAGGAGCGTTAGATGTCGGGCTGAAGAGGCCCGACCTACGTCAGCGTGCTCGTATAAAATGGCCGGAGCGTCGGTCCGAAGGATTGCGCGCTCCTGTAGGTCGGGCCTCTTCAGCCCGACATGGCGGCAGGAGCGTCGGTCAAGGTCTTCGGCTGCTGGTATTACTCATAATTTCACTTTACTTACTCCCTTATCTATTCTCCGGATTTGGATCGTCGAGAAGTTCGGCATGAATCAAGAGGCTGTACTCTTCGGTTCGCCTTGCCTGCTTCCTTTCTTATTTGCTTTAATGTAAATTTTAGGCAGGCGGAGCCGGTCAAATCCGACCAGGGACCGTGAGACCTGACGATGGAGACATCATGGATTTATCGGTCATTAATTTGGAAACCGTCGCCACGCTCCTTTTGCTGCTCCTGATCGGCATGGGGCCGAAGATCGCGCTGGTGCCGTTCCTGGAGAAGACGAAGAAGTTTCCGCCGGAGCAGCAGATCGCCATTGGCCGCCGCATGGTGATTACCGCCGTGGTCGCCGCCCTGGCGGTATTCGTCACCGGCGGGCTGTTGCTGAGTCTGCTGCACATCACGACCGGCGCTGTCGCGGTAGCCGGCGGCATCATCCTGGCGCTGATCGCCGTGAAGATGGCGCTGGGCAGCGAGGAGGTGGTGGAACACCTGGACGCGCCGGCCGATCCGGACAAGCTTGCGGTCTATCCGCTGGCGGTCCCGTACCTGTTCAATCCGGTCGGCATCACGGTTCTGATCATCGCGTCCGAAAGC
Organism: Skermanella aerolata KACC 11604; assembly: GCF_000936425.1. Lineage (GTDB taxonomy): Bacteria > Pseudomonadota > Alphaproteobacteria > Azospirillales > Azospirillaceae > Skermanella > Skermanella aerolata. The sequence goes on from NZ_AVFK01000002.1 coordinate 62,860, forward strand.
GTCCATACCGTCGGGTCGGCGGTGCTCGTGCTGGTCCTGGTGCTCGCGGTCGGCGCGTTCGACTACCTGATCTTCAGCAACATCGACAAGATCGCCAAGCGGATCAATCCGACGTCGCTGATCGTATCGGAGATCGTCTTCGGCGTCCTCCTGACGGCGGTGGCGGTGCAACTCTTCGTCTTCGGGCTCCGGCTCCTGGGGATCATCGAACCGGGGGCGGCGGCGCACTGATCGGCCGGCTTCGTTCCGACTCATGTGGATACCGGGTGCCTGACCTCGGCGCTGCCCAAATCCGGGCGAGCCGGCCAGAGCACCGCGGCCATGAGGATCGTGTAGACGACAGCGGCGAGGACATAGGCGATCCGGGTTGAGAATGCTTCGGCACTGCTTCCGGGCAGCGGCGAGACGCCGAGTCCGAACAGGATCAGGAAGGTGATCAACGCGCCGGCATACAGTTTCCCGGTCGTGACATTGGCGGCGGCGAGTCCTCCGAAGATAAGGCCGACGGTCAGGACGATCAGGAACAGCCAGAAAAGCTCCGGCCACAGTCGGAGGATCGTGAAGCTTATCGAGGCGACGATCCCTCCCAGCAGATTGACGATCACCAGACCGGCCGCCGCGCGCGGACTGGTCACAAGGTCGATCTGGCCCAGCAGGGATACGACGGTCAGCGGCAGGACCACGGCCGTCGAGAGATCGTCGTCGGCGACGCAGAACGCGAAGATGACGAGCAGGATGACCGTATTGGCAAAGGCGATGCGCGTCGCTTGGCGGTGGATATGCTGTGGCGGGAGCGGGCGGGAGTCGGCGCTTTCCTGGTCGGGAAACGCCACATGCGCGAGCCATGCGAACAGGACGCCGTTGGCGGCGGCCTTGCCCAGAATGACGACGACGGATGCACCGAGATCCCGATCGAGGACGCCGAGCAGCGGTGCTGCCACCCCGATGATGAGGATCAACCCCGGCGCCGGACCACCCCGGCGGTTGAGTTGCGCCAGGAAGCAGGCGAAGTAGATCAGGCCGAGCATCAGCAGGTAGGGGGTTGGGCGATTTCCCAGGATGCTGGTGAGAAGCATGAAGCCGTAGCCCGCCAGCACGATCACCGCAACGAAGCCGATACCCTGCGGGACCCCCATGGGCCGCCGGCTCGCCATCAGGAATTGGGTGGCGAAAACAGCTCCGAGGAACGGAATGACTTCGCCCTGGGCAACGGCGGTGGTGAAGCTGGCCGCGACCGCGAAGGCGATCCGCAACCCCTGGCGCCGCCCTCCTGTGTCAGTTGACATAGGTCAGCATCGAAACGATCCTGATCCAGAAAGCGCCGAGCGCATTCATAACAGGGTTGCTCTCGCCCGTGTAGATCACGACATTCGCCTGCGAACCGTAGCGGACGCCGGCCGGATATCCGCCTTCGAAGATCAGGCGGACGGGGAAGCGTTGCGCTTCCCGGACCCAGCCGCTTTGATTACGAATGGTCGGAAGTCCGGTTGTCGGATCGACGCTTTCTCCCGATACGCCCCATCCGACGCTTTCGACATGTGCCGGAAACACTTGGCCGGGCAGGGAGTCCAGGACGACCTGCGCCTGATCTCCGGGGCTGACGAACTGGAGGCTGTTCTCCTTGAACGCCGCCGCGATCCAGACCGTGCCGGAGTCGATGAATGTCATGACGGCTTCGCCGGCGGCGACGGCCTCGCCGACGGCAACCTGGAGGTTGGTGACGACACCGGCGCTGGGAGCCGAAACCGTCGTGCGCGCGAGGTTGAGCCGGGCGCGCTCGAGGGCGGCCAAGGCTTCCTGGAGGTCGGGATTGTTCTCGCCGGCGGGACCGAGTTCCTGCTTCGCCTTGGCGAGATCGGCTTCCGCCCGGACCACCGTGGCGTCGGCAGCTTGCAGCGAGGCTATCGCCTCGTCTTCCCTGGCGCGGGCATAGACGCCCCGCTTGACCAGTTCGACGGCCCGCTGCGCCTGATCGCGGACGTTGTTGCGGTTCGCCGTGACCTCGACAAGCCGCGCCTGGGCCGAATCGACCGCCGCCGTCGAGGCGCCGATGGTCTGGCCGATCCGTGCCAGACGCGCCTCGGCCTCCCGGACCGCGATGATGTAGGGATCAGGTTCGATACGGAACAGCACGTCGCCCGCCGCGACGACCGCATTGTCCACCACCCCAACCTCGATCACCCGCCCGGAAACTTCGGGGGCCATGCGGACGATATAAGCCTGGACGACCGACTGGGAGGTGGAGGGCGTCCGCCGTTCCATGAAGACCGACACTCCGAAGAGCAGAAGCGCCGACCCGATCACGATCATCGCCGTGCGGCGCAGGGGATTGGCCTGAGCCGCCGGCTCCTTCGGCACGGGCGGTTCAGGCGCCGCTTCGGGCGAAGAGGAATCCGCCGGCGTCACCGGCAACTGCTGGACGGTGGAGACCTTCGTCATGCTCGTTTCTCCCCATGGGCCAGCTTACGCCTTCGAGGTTGCATGGTGCCGCGCCGGCTTAAAGCTTATGATTTTCAGGTACGATGGTTCGACATGGACGGGTGTGTTGCCGGTCGGTGGGTATTGAGTCGAAGGCATTATAAAGTAGGTGCGTGGCATTGAGGCAGGGCGCATTGGGAGATGTGTTGCTCGTCCCGTACTTTGATCGAAGTTGCTGGGCTTCACGCCGGCCGGACTGTTGCAGAGGCAGCGAGGGGGTGGGCGAGGGCATGTGTACACACCCGGAACCGGCGGTGTCGGTGTCGCATGGAGGGATACGGGTGAGCTTGTACTTGGCTGGGCGCTGACGTGAGGGAATAACGAAGCCGGTCTGTCGTGGCTATGGGAGTGAAGGATAGGAAAGGTTGGCAAGCCTGTTGAATTTTATAGTCGAGCAGTTCGGTTTGAACCACATCTTTGTTAAGAGAAGCCACGTTACGGGAAGCATCCTATCGGCTATACTACCAGCCAGAGACGAGAAAACTGCTGAACATATCGAGCCATCAATGTGTAGACCTATTGAAATGTAAGTTGGAGGATGGCCAATGCGCTCGCGAAACCATCCAGCACTGGAAGTATGGCGATGTCAGGGAAAACAGTGAGCCCCCCGGTGTGGGACGCCCATCGACTGCGGATCGCCACCGACGCGGCCGGCATCGCGCTGTGGTCGTGGAATGTCGATACCGACGAGATCGCTCTGGACGAGCGCGCCTATGGCTTGTGGGGGGTGGACGTAGGAGCCATAACGTTCGAGGACCTTTCCGCCCGCATCCATCCGGAGGACCTGGACAGGGTGAGGGCCGCTTTCGCGTCGACGCGGGAGATCTTCGGCGCTTATGAAATCGACTTCCGCATCCTGCACGGCGCTGAGGTCCGGTGGATATCGGCTCGTGGCAGGGGCGACGACCAGGGCATTGTTGGCCGGATGATGTTCGGGGTCTTCCTTGACGTGACCGGGCGCAAACTGGCCGAGGAAGGCCGCGAGATGATGGCGAACGAAATGGCGCACCGGGTCAAGAACCTGTTCGCCATCGCCTCCGCACTTACCGGAATTTCGGCGCGATCGACGGCGACGACGACGGAGATGCACCGTGATCTGACCCAGCGGCTTACCGCGCTGAGCCGAGCGCACGACCTTGTCCGCCCGGTTCTCAGCCAGCCGAAGGAGGCTGCCGTCCTCGCCAACCTGCTCGCCGTTCTTCTGGGACCCTACGACGATGAGGGAGCGATCGGCGCTCGTGTCAGGGTTTGCGTGCCGGAGTTGCTTGTCGGAGAGGCGTCGGCCACGACATTGGCCCTTGTCGTCCATGAACTGGCGACGAACTCGATCAAGTACGGATCGCTTTCGACGGAAAGCGGCACGGTCGCCGTGTCATGCACCGTGCAGGATAGCGAGGTCGTGATTACCTGGACCGAGACCGGGGGGCCGCCGGTCGAAGCCTTGAACAAGCCGTCGGGCTTCGGGAGCCAGTTGGTCACGAGAAGCGTTTCCAGCCAACTCGGCGGTACCATCGCTTTCGATTGGCCGCCCGAAGGGGTTGTCGTCACGCTGCGGATGAACAAGGCCCGGCTGGGGGCTTGAATGAAGGGAAGGGCGGTTGGTTGTATAGATAAGAATTTGGATTTTGGCGCGAGATAAGCAGTATAAGTGATTCATTCCGACCCCTTTTCCTTCGCGTCCGCGTCCACTATGGCGAACAGCACCCGTTCCAGCCGGTAGGACACCGTGTCGGATACGCTATCCGCCAGCGGCATCCCGGCCACGTAGAGCCGCCGCCAGAAAGGTGTCGATGATTACGCGCCCACGCGCTATGTAGCCGGCATGGATACAGTCGGCGATATCGAGATCTTCCTTGTGACCTTTCCGGGGGCTGAAGCCTTGCTGTGTGCGGAGGCGCGCGAGAAGGGCTTCATCGACCCCACGCCGATCAAGGGCGGCGTGACCGTCAGGGGCGGCTGGCCCGAGGTCTGGCGGGCGAACCTGGAACTGCGAGGTGCCAGCCGCGTGCTGGCGCGCGTGGCAGCCTTCCGCGCTTTACATCTGGCCCAGCTCGACAAGCGCGCCCGCCGGGTCGCGTGGAGCGAATTCCTGCGTCCGGACGTGCCTGTCCGCGTCGAGGCGGCGTGCAAGGGCTCCCGCATCTATCACGCGGGGGCGGCGACGCAGCGGATCGAAAAGGCGATCCGGGAAGAACTGGGCGCACCGATTTCCGCCGAGGCCGAAGTGGTCATCAAGGCGCGGATCGATGACGACCTGTGTACCATCAGCATCGATACTTCCGGCGAATCACTGCACAAGCGCAACCACAAGGAAGCAGTCCACAAGGCGCCGATGCGGGAAACCCTGGCGTCGCTGTTCCTGCGCCAATGCGGCTATGACGGGACCGAACCCGTGGTCGATCCGATGTGCGGATCGGGCACCTTCGTCATCGAGGCGGCGGAGATCGCGGCCGGCCTGAAGCCGGGCCGGTCGCGGCGCTTCGCCTTCGAGCAACTGGCGGGTTTCGACGAGGCGACCTGGAGCCGGATGCGCGGGGCAGGGGACGGAGCCGGGGGCGGGGATGAGGCCGGGGGTGAAGTCGGGGGAGATGGCGATATCAAGCCGGCTGTCCGGTTCCATGGCAGCGACCGCGACGCGGGGGCCATCGCCATGAGCCGGACCAACGCGGCGCTTGCGGGCGTCGCCGGGATGACGGAGTTCCGGCAGCACGCGGTCACCGACCTCGTAGCGCCGAGCGGCCCGCCGGGGTTGGTCATCGTCAACCCGCCTTACGGCAACCGGATCGGGGACAAGAAGCAGCTTTACTCCCTATACGCGGCGCTGGGGCAGACGCTGACGAGCTGCTTCGTCGGCTGGAGGGTTGGGCTGGTGACGAGCGAGGCGACGCTTGCCAGGGCGACGGGGCTGCCGTTCGGAGAGCCGGCGGTGTCGGTGTCGCATGGGGGGATGCGGGTTAGTTTGTACTTGGCTGGGGCGTTGACTTGAGGGGTAACCAGTGTCGGCGTCGCGGCTGAGGGACGGCTATCGAAGGACGATCGCGTAGGGCGGGCATGAAGTCGGGCGGCGGATTTACTCACGCCATCCTCAATCCTCCGTACAAGAAGATCGGCAACAACTCCCGGTTCCGATGGCATCGACGCAGAATTTCAAGGCCGTCGAAGACGCGCTGAACGCGCACCCTCGTTTTACTGATGTTGGGCGCGTTTGCCCAATCAAAGGAGATACCAATGACCAGCCGCACTTATATCATCGGGTTTGAGCCGGGCGCCGGGTGTAAAGATCGGCAACCGTGACCATAATTTACAATGAGCGGATCAAACTGGCTGCCAACGCGCTCGACAGGGCTTCGACGGCATGTCTGGCTATCGGTGTCCTAGGTCCGGCCGTCAGTTTCCTGTATGGTGTTGGTCCGGCAAACGGAGCCGGGTTAGCACTTGGAGTTGGCAGCCTTACTTGGTTTGGTGTCGCGATCGGCCATCATTTGAGGGCGCGGAAAACTTCAGGAGGTCTGAAATGAACGAAACATGGTTTCTGGCCTACGTAGTGATGCCGCTCGCCGTCCTCGCATTCGGCTATACGATATCCCGGCTAGCGACCAAGGGCGATCCAACCGACAAGCGCCATGGGCCTGCGGAGTGAATGATCAGAGTAACCTTCCTTGCGGGTTGGTGAGGGGCCAGTATCATTGCTGTGGCGGAAAAAGCCCTTGTCTGCCGGAGCCATTTTTCCCAGAAAAAGTTTCGATCCTGGCCCTGCCGCTTATGGCGGCTGGGGGATCGTTGTTCTCGACGACAAAGAATTGACCAAGGTCTGACAAGGAAGCCAAGTGTTCGTAGAACTTGAGGTCGAGCCCAGTCTGCGCGACGACGGCTTCATCGGCGTCCAGTTCACCATACCGCTTGTACAATATAGGCTTGCGATAAGTAACGAGAGGCGAATCCAGGACGACGAAACCCGGATGCGGAAGCTTATTCTCGCGGCAGTAGATCAGGACAGCAACGACGAACGCTGAATGGAATATGGCTTTTACACCTTTGCCATTATGGCCACGTGGAGTGCCGTTGACGGCAAAATCATACAACGGCTGCTCCCACGTGACCGCCTCCAGGCCAGGATATTGCCAAGCTTCGAGGACCCGCTGTACAGTCTGGGCAAACCTGTGCCCCGTGGGTCCATCAATGCCAATGCTAAGGCCTTCTGCACGCTGTCGCCCCACCTTGATAGCCTCGATCGCCTGACGGCGTGCCAAAAAGTCGAGACGGCGTGCTGAAATGTCGATTATTCGGTCGGCGTCCTCAAGCCTCTGCAGAACCTTTCGGTACGAAGCCCTGGTACTGGCCTCCATAGGCCGCAACCAGTCAATTTCGCGGTTATGTGTCGCTGCCACAGCAGCAAAGTTCTCGCTGCGCGCCTGCATACCTACAAGTTCAACTCGCAAATTTCTGAGGGTCAACTCCAATTCAGTGAGATCGCGCTTGATCTTGACAATTTCTGCTTGGGCTGCAACCTGCTGCTGCTCTACCGCTCCAAGCGGGTGCGGCTTATGCTGATGGCCGGGTAAAGCTCCGCATGTCGGACATGGTTTGTCCTCGAACCTGCGCATCAAAAAGCCGCCCTCTTCAATGGCCTCAAGGCGCGTGATATCGGTCAAGTAAGTCTGACGAAGATCGATAAAACGTTGTTCCATGGCAAGCAATTGGGTAACTTGCGCGTCGGTGTTAGCCTATTGGTCTAAAGCCTCACGCCGCTCACGAATATAGTTGTCGAGACGTTCTTGTACTTCGGCGAGTTCCTCTCCTAAAGCATCTAGTCGGGTGGAAAGACGTTCCCGACTTTCCCTTAGCTCCTCTACGCTCGAATCGGTCAATTGACTATCGAGTTCGGCAATCATTTCATCAAGTAGCTCGATCTTGCCAGTGTTTTCCGCCTTCAGAGCAGCCTGATTGGGTACCGTCACTATAGCAGAGTCGTCCTTACCGGTAAGCAGTACGCGGAACACGTTCTTGTCGAGTGTTGGAGAGTTCCGAGGGCTGATCTGGGTCGGCGTGTTTGCCGAGAACATCCGATCCTCGTCCACCAAAAGGTACGGTATTAAATGGCGGAGCGAAAAAGGTTGGAGTTGGGCCGCCTCGGTCGCTGCTACCTTTGGATATGTTATGCCGACCTTGCGCAATAGGAGTTCAGAAATGCCGCCGTTTTTTCCTTTGCCGTGCTTAATGGAAACTGCCGAGCCGGTACGGTTAGCAAGATTGCCGTCCCCTGCTAATCCATTGAATACCTCAATGTCGCCGCCCTTTCTGGCACGGCGGAGCGTCAATTCGGTGCCGTCAGAAAACTCCAACCCCAACAAGATGCTTTCGTAGTCTTTGCCCTCTTCAAGGATGGGCGGTGTGTTGCCCCCGAGCATGAAATTGATCACGGCAAGGATATGGGATTTTCCGGCATTTGAACCGCCGTAGATGATGTTCAAACCCGCATCGAGTTCAATGCCGACAGGCGCGAGATTGGGACCGACAAAGGTCAGGTGGCGGAGGCGCATCCACCGAGGGGACGTCGTGTCAGGCACTGGCATAGCCCTCGTCAGCTTGGAACTCCAAGGTCCATCGATCAATGTAGGCACGCATCTCAGCGAAGAAGCTATCACCTTGCCGTTGCGCGCGCTGGGCCAACCAAATAGCCCGGTCGGACAGGTTGCGATTATAATCCGTGGCTAGCAACTTCACGAAGGCGGGGGCATCGTCGGCTGAAACAAATCGGATGCCATCTGTGGCTTCTATTACAGAGACGAGACTTATGCGAATTAACATTTGCAGGCCTTCTTGGATGAGCTTTCGCCGTACCCGGTATTCTCCTACGCGAGCACTAACGGTTGGATGCAGACTCTCAGGCCCGCAGAGGTCGGCGGTGTGAACGACGAAGTAATCGAGTAGTGAAATAGAGTCTAGATCCAGATTTTTCGGGTAAAATGCTTCCAAAATCATTAATGACCGAAGCCCGGTTTCGATGGTTCCATTAAATAGTGCTGTATTTGTGAAAATCATTTCCTCCAAGATAATACCCTCTCGTTCGCAAAATGGTGGCAAGTGCCTTGTTTTACTTGGATGGAGGCTCTGTTATGCCGTCCGAAGATCCCACTTACAGGCAGTGATGCAGCTAGGGTCATCACCTTGTTTAGGCGGTCCATCCCCACCGTGGAACAGTGAGTTTCGTACACACCCGCAAAAACTTCGTCGTTAAATGCATTTACATGGGACGGAGCAATATTATCTCTAAAGTGGCGCTGAAACGCGGCGGCGTCGAAGTAGCGGCGGCGTTGCAAGTTAAGGCTTACGCCGTATTGGGGGTGCTTCATAACGTCGTCCGCGCCGTTAAAGATGCACCCTTCATAATCTGAGTAAACACCCACCAATTGCCTGATGTATTCGATTTCTTCCGTACCGACCATGCTTGGAACGACTCCCGCCGGGGCTTCGCCAGGGTCGTCGCCGAACGTGTCGGCTAATACGAACTTGATACCGTCAAGCGTCAAAATCTTGGTAACATCAAGGCCGCTGACGTTCTTAAATTCAAAATTCTCGATAATATCTTTTAGATTTGGGGTTAGAGTGATAATTTGTTTGTCTTTGATCTTACGAGCACAGCGCTTATCCCACTCGTCTAACATTTCTTGACGAAATGACTCCGGATTGTTGAGGAGATTTTCGGCCTTTCGACTAAATCCTTTAGGCGCGACAAAGATGTATTTCCGTGGAGGCGTAAAGTGGCCCTCGGATGCGAAATACAAGATCTTGGCCAATTCTTGGTGCATGGCGGCATCATCAAGCGTCCTACCGAGCATTTTACATTGATAGTTGTCCCAAGGCCCCTCGTGACGACTGTTTGTAACAAATCCCACGATGTCACGTCCAAGATCGTTAGCGTTACCAAACTCCTCGTGGTCTACGTAGGTTTTAGTCTGTCGTGCCACCCAAAGGTGTACAAAGACCTCAAGCTCTTTGTCTCCCATGGCGAGGATATCGCGACTGTAGTTTAAATTGCGTGTCATCGGTCAGATCCCCTCCCTGTTGCTGCTCTATCGCGAGCCGCAGCAGGCAAGATCCATTAACATCGTTATAAATATATGAAAAAACTCATATTCTGCTTAGAATTTTCAAAAGTAGCATTATGTGGTATTGTGCTCGCATAGGATGTGTTCTGGAGGGTTGCGGTAGCGACCTTAATTGGCGTTAAGTAATCGTATATGGCCTCTGGAAATAAGATTTCGGGATAAAGTGGTCAGAGTGAAATGTACCTGAGTTGGACAAGTTCCGGCTTGTCGGGAGCGTGCTTGTCGGGCTGAAGAGGCCCGACCTACGAGTTGATCCGGTGTTGGCATTGGTGTTTCTCGCTGGCGTCACCTCTTTAGTCCGGCATCTCCGCCGGACTCTTATCAGGCGATCCCGAGAAGCGCGCGGGCGCTTGGGGAGAGCTGGACCGCGATGTATCCCGCATAGCATGCCAGAAGTGCCGCACCTTCCCAGCGGTTGACGCGCCAGCCGGTGGTGGCGAACACCGCCAGGAGCAGGGCGGTGGCGACCATTATCCAGATGTCGAAGTGGACGATCTCGGGCGGGATGGAGATCGGACTGACGACGGCGGTGATGCCGGCGATGCCCAGGATGTTGAAGATGTTGCTGCCGATGATGTTGCCGAACGCGACATCGGTATGCTTCCGGATCGCCGCCATGACCGAGGTCACCAGTTCCGGCAGCGATGTGCCTAGCGCCACCAGCGTCAGGCCGATGACCGCCTCGGACAGGCCGGCGGCACGGGCGATCACCAGGGCCGCCTCGACGAGGAGGCTCGCCCCGTATACGACGGCGGCGATGCCGCCGACGATGAACACGAAGCCAAGGCCGTACCCCATGTCGCGAGGCGGCAAGTCGGCGACGTCGTTGGCCTCGGCGGCATGGACGACGGCCGAAGCGCTCTCGGTCTGCCGTTCCGTAAAGTAGGTGTAGATGGTATAGGCCACGAGCAGCCCCAGAAAGAGGATGCCCACCCAGCGCGAGAGGGTTCCGGTCAGGGCGATGCCCAGGAGCAGGATGCTGACGCCGACCAGGACCGTTCCGTCACGCCGAAATGCCTCCTTGGTCGTCGCCATCGGCAGGATCACGGCGGCAACCCCCAGGATGAGCAGGATATTGGCGATGTTGCTGCCCACGACATTGCCGACCGCCACTCCCGGCGCGCCGATCAGGGCGGCCTGAAGGCTGGTGACGAGTTCGGGCGTAGACGTGCCGAAGCCGACGAGCGTCAGGCCGATCAGCATGGGGGATACGCCCATGCGCTGGGCCACCGCCACGCTGCCCCTCACCAGGGCTTCGCCGCCCGCTACGAGGAGCACCAAACCGAGCAGAAGCTGAAGGGCTGTCATACTGAACGGGTTCCCTCGTGCGGGTGGCGGCTGTCGGGGAGCATTCTTACGGCAACCGGGCGGACCGTTACAGGAAAAATCAGGACGCGTGACGGTCCCGATGCCGCATCGCCGGCACCGTCAGCAACCCTGCCGCCAGCACTCCCACGGCGCTCCCCATGGCGATGCCGTCGAAGCTGCCGCCCCGGTCGAGCAGCCAGCCGAACAGGCCGGGGGAGAGAGCGGTGGCGAGGACGACGATGGAGACGGACATGGAGCGGATCGCTCCCAGGTGGCGGGTGCCGTAGAGTTCGGCCCAGACGGCGGCGACCATGACGGCGCTCATGCCGGCGGTGATGCCGGCCAGGGCCATGAAGGCTGCCGCTCCCAGCGGGGCGTCGCTCAGGGACAGGACGGTGAGGGCTGCCGCCAGCGGCAGCAGGTAGAAGGGCAGCAGGCGGACGGCTCCGATCCGGTCGATGACCGGGCCGACGGACAGCGACGTGGCGATGGTGGTCGCGGCGTAGAAGGCGAAGGAGGCGGCGAAGACCGTCAGCGGCCAGCCTTTGCCTTCGACCAGGGCGATCTGGTGGAAGAAGACTCCGGTGTTGATGAAGCCGGGGGCCAGCAGGGCCGGCAACAGCAGGTAGAAACGGGGATCGCGCAGCACTTCCGCCCGCGTCCAGTCCCTGGCGGCGATGGGGCGGTCTCCGGTCTTCAGCGGGGCGGCGGGGGCCGGGGCGGCGGCTTCGCCCGGATCGCGGCGGAGCAGCAGGAGCAATGCCGGCAGGACGGCCAGGATCAGCACGGCGGCGCAGACGCTCCAGGCGGTGCGCCAGCCGAGCAGGGCCAGGGCCGCGACCATGAGGGTGGGAAGCAGCGCCTCTCCGGTCGGGTGTCCCAATGCTGCGATGCTCAGGGCAGTGCCTCGGCCGGTGTCGAAGCGGCGGGCCATCGTCGTCATGGCGGTGTGCGGCATCAATCCCTGTCCGGCCAGCCGGAGGCCGAAGAGAGACAATCCCAGGATTGCGACATGGCCGGCGGTCGCCATGCCGATGCAGGCGGCGGTTAGGGCGAGGCAGACGGCGGCGACGTAGTGGCGGAGGTTGGCGGTGTCCAGCCAGCGCCCGGCCCAGATCAGGGCGGTGGCGCTTCCCAGGGTCGCTACCGAATAGAGCAGACCGAAACTGGCGTTGGAGAGGCCGAATTCCTCACGGATATGGCCGCCGGACAGGGAAATGAAGAAGGTCTGGCCGAAGCTGGAGAACAGGGTCAGCAGGAAGCCGAAGGCGAGCATTCGCCCGTGGGTGGCGATGAATTTTAAATAAATCAAAGTGCTGAGCCGGTGCTGCGGGTGCTGCCGGGGAGTATAGGGCGGGGGGCAGGGGCGGGGAACCGGCGGGATTGGGTGTGCTGGTATTCGCGGGGATGGGGGCGGGGTGACGGGATGGGGCCTGCTTGTTGGGCCACGGCCCAACCTACGGGCGACGGTACTCGTAGGTTGGGCCGTGGCCCAACATCTTCGATGTGTTGGACTGGGTGGCGGTGCCGGATTACTCCGCCGCCTCCCGCATCCTCACGTTGGGGTTGGCGTGCTGCGGGGGCATGTGCGGGTCGTCTTCTTCCTTGGGGCCGATGAAGCGGCCGAAGATGCGGCCGCAGAAGTCGGAGAGGCCTTCCATGATCGTGTAGAAGCTGGGGACGAAGATCAGGGACAGCAGGGTCGAGACCAGCAACCCGCCGATCACGGCGATCGCCATGGGGGCGCGGAACTCGCCGCCGTCGCCGGCTCCCATCGCGCTGGGGAGCATGCCGGCCGCCATCGCGATGGTCGTCATGATGATGGGCTGGGCGCGCTTGCGACCGGCGTCGATGATCGCCTCGATCCGGGGCATGCCCTTGCGTTCCTGCTCCACCGCGAAATCGACCAGCATGATCGCGTTCTTGGTGACGATGCCCATCAGCATCAGGATGCCGATCACGACGGGCATGCTGATCGCGTTGCCGGTCAGCAGCAGGCCGGCGATCACGCCGCCGATGGAGAGCGGCAGCGACAGCAGGATCGTGATCGGCTGGAAGACGTTGTGGAACAGCAGCACCAGCACGCCCAGCACCATCAGCAGGCCGGCGCCCATGGCGGCGGCGAAGCCGGAGAAGACTTCGCCCATGATCTCGGCGTCGCCGCTTTCCTGGATGCGGATGCCGGCGGGCAGGTTGCCGGCTTCGGGCAGCGCCTTGACCTTCTCCAGCGCGTCGCCCAGCGTCAGGCTGCCGACGAGGTCGGCGCCGATCAGGACCCGGCGTTCCCTGTCGTAGCGCTCGATCGAGGACGGACCCTGGCCGAAGCCGATATCGGCAAGGGAGGTCAGGGGGACGGCGGCGCCGGATGCGGTGGGCACGGCGAGGGTCTCGATCAGGCGCAGGTCGTTGCGGGCGGATTCCTCAAGCTGGACGCGGATCGGGATCTGGCGGTCTCCGGCGTTGAACTTGGCGAGGTTGGCGTCGGCGTCGCCGATGGTGGCGACCCGCACCGTCTCCGAAATGGTTTCGGGGGAGACGCCGTAGCGGGCGGCTTCGTCCAGCCGGGGGACGACGCGGATCTCGGGGCGGTCGAGGCCGGCGCTGGCCGCGGCGTTGGCGAAGCCGGGTTCGCGCCGCATCGCCGCTTCCAGGGAGGCGACGGCGTCGCTCAGGGCGCGGCCGTCGTTGCCCATGACGGTGATCGACAGCTCGCGCTCGCCGCGCTCGTTGACGTACCAGGCGCGGATGTCGGGGACTTCGGCCAGACGGCTGGAGATTTCGCCTTCCACCTGCTTCTGCGTCAGTTCGCGCGTACCCTTGGGCGTCAGCATGATCAGGACGGTGGCGCGGCGGATTTCCCGGCTGGCGCCGGTGGGCGAGGTTCCGCCCATCGTGAAGACGGAACGGACTTCCGGCATGCTCTTCAGGATGCCGGCGACCTTGTCGGTGGTCCGCATGGTGTCGGCCAGGGTCGCTCCCGGCGGCAGTTCCACCGAGATCACGGTGCGGGCGGCGTCTTCCGACGGGATGAAGCCGGTCGGCAGCAGCGACGTGCTCCAGAGCGACACGGCGAACAGGCCGATGCCGACCAGCAGCGTCAGGAAGCGGAAGCGCAGGGTGACGCGGAGGAAGCCGGTATAGGCCCGCATCAGCCAGCCGTCCCTTTCCGGTCGCGCCGGGTGCGGGCGCATCAGGTAGGCCGCCATCATGGGCGTTATCAGGCGGGCGACTAATAGAGAGAACAGGACGGCGATCGCGACGGTCAGGCCGAACTGCTTGAAGTACTGGCCGGGGATGCCGCCCATGAAGCTGACGGGCGCGAAGATCGCGACGATGGTCAGGGTGATCGCGATGACGGCAAGGCCGATCTCGTCGGCGGCTTCCATCGCGGCGCGGTAGGGCGATTTGCCCATCCGCATGTGGCGGACGATGTTCTCGATCTCGACGATGGCGTCGTCGACCAGAATGCCGGTGACCAGGGTGATGGCGAGCAGGCTGACGAGGTTGAGCGAGAAGCCCATCATGTGGATCACCCAGAACGCCGGGATGATCGACAAGGGCATGGCGACAGCGGAGATCAGCGTGGCGCGCCAGTCGCGCAGAAAGATGAAGACGACGACGATGGCAAGGGCCGCACCTTCCAGCAGGGTGCCCATCGCGGCTTCGTAGTTGCCCTCGATATAGCTGACGGTGTCGTCGATCAGGGTGTAGCTGACGTCCGGGTGCTGTTGCGACAGCGTCGCCAGCTCGGCTTCCACGACGCGGGCGACATCGACGTTGCTGGCGCCCTTGGAGCGGAAGACGCTGAAGGAGACGACCTGCTGGTTGCCGTTCAGCTTGGCGAAGGAGCGCGGCTCCTCGAACGCGTCGGTCACTTCGCCGAGGTCGCTCAAGCGGACCTCGCGGCCTCCCGGCAGGACGATCCGGGTGTCTTGCAGGCTTTCCACGGTGCGGGCGCCGGCAAGGGTGCGGATCGCCTGTTCCTGGCCGCCGAACTCGCTCCTTCCGCCGCCGAGGTCGATGTTGGTGGCGCGGAGCTGCTTGTTGACGTCAGCCGCCGTAATGCCGAGCGACATGAGGCGGTCGGGGTCCAGGCGAACCTGGATCTCGCGGCTGACGCCGCCGATGCGGTCGATCCGGCCGACGTTCTTCAAGCCCTGGAGCCGGCGCTTGACGACGTCGTCCACGAACCACGAGAGCTGTTCCAGCGTCATGCCGGGGGCGGAGGCGGCGTAGCTCTGGATCGATTGGCCCTCGACGTCGATCCGCTCGACGATGGGCTCGTCGATGGTGCGCGGCAGGTCCATCCGGATCTTGGCGATGGCGTCCTTGACGTCGTTGACGGCGCGGTCGGTGTCGGTTTCCAGGCGGAACTCGATCGCGGTCAGCGACGAGCCGTCGGTGATGGTCGAGGTGACGTGCTTGACGCCGGTGATGTTGGCGACGGCGTCCTCGACCTCCCGCGTGACCTGGGACTCAAGCTCCGCCGGGGCGGCGCCGGACTGGGTCACCGTGACGGACACCACCGGCACGTCGATGTTGGGAAAGCGGGTGATCGGCAGCGCCTGGAACGAGACGATGCCCAGCAGCATGGTGACGGTGAAGAAGACCAGCGCCGGGACCGGGCTTCGGATCGACCATGCGGAAACGTTGAGCGCCATGGCTGTCGAAGCTCCTGATCAGGGATTGCTGCTGGTCTGGACGACGGGCTGTCCGGGGATCGCGGAGAGCGGGATGGCTGCCAGCGGGACCGGCGTCACCTTGTCGCCGTCGCGGACGAAGGTGCCGGAGATCGCGATGACCTGCTCGCCCGGCTCGATGCCCTGGCGGATCTCGGCCTTGCCGTCCGCCTTGAGGCCGACGGTGACGGAGCGGGTCTCCACCACGCCGTCGCGGACGACCTGCACGATGGAGCCTTCCGGGCGGTAGAGCACGGATGAGAGCGGGACCAGCGTGCCGTCTCGGCGGTCGACTTCCACCGTGCCGCGCGCGAAGGCGCCGATGGCGAGGCCGGGAACGGGGGTTACCGTCAGGCGCACGCTGCCGAGGCGGGAGGTTCGGTTTACCTCGGGGGAGACGAGGCGGACCTTGGCGGGGACCGGTTCTTCCATGCCGGCCGGGCGGACCAGAGCGGTCTGGCCGGGGCGGAGGCGGGCCAGAGAGGTTTCCGGCACGTCGGCCTGAACTTCGATGGTGCCGCCGCCGATAATTCGGAACAGCGGGTCGGCGGCGGAGGATACCAGCGCGCCGAGCCGGGCTTCGCGCCGGCTGATGATGCCGGCGGCGGGGGCCTTGATCTCGGTCCGGGCGAGGCGGACCTGGATCTCGCGCTTCTGGGCTTCGGCCAGCGCCCTATCGGCTTCGGCGAGGCGGAGGGCGTCCTGGGCGACCAGGACGCGGGCGCGGGCGACCTGGGATGCCGCTTCGCGCTGTTCCAGGTTTTCGGCGGTGGTGTTGCCGCGCTCGTTCAGCGCCTGGGACCGGGCATAGGCGGCGTCGGCCTGGCGGGAGTTGGCCTCCGCCTCGACGATCTGGTTCCTGGCCTGGGCGATGGCGGCCAGCGCTCGGGATAGGGACGCGGCGTTCTGGGCGAACTGGGCGTCCAGCATGTCGCGCGACAGCCGGGCGAGCACCTGGCCGCGCTCGACGTGATCGCCTTCCTCGGCGAGGAGTTCGGTGATCGCGAGGCCGTCGATCTCGGCCCCGACCATGACTTCGTCACGGGCGACCAGCGTGCCGGTCAGGAGGATCGTTTCCGCCAGCGTGCCGGACGCGGCTGTAGCGACGCTGACGCTGGGCGGCTTGGGCGTCGCGACGGGGGCTGAGTCGGCGGCGTGGGCGGGACGGGGCGCCGTGGCGGGAACGCCGAGCAATGCCGCGCACAGCAGCAGCTTGCCGAAGAACGAGAAGCGGTCTTGTGTGCGCAGCATTGAGTTTTGGCCTTATGCGGAGGTCGGCAGCGGAGCGGCGGCCGGTTGTGAAGATAGTGTATCGGCGAGTACGACTGTGGATGCGGCGTGGGGACGCAGGAAGCGTTCGAGCATGACTTCAAGAACGGCTTCGGTCCTGTCGTCGGTCATGAAATCGGCGATCACACGGTGGGCGACGATGCCGTCGCCCAGCGCCATCAGCATGCGGACGGCGACGTCGACGTCAAGGCCGGGATCGACATAACCCTGGGCGATGCCCTGGCGCAGCGCGTGGGCGCATGCGGCGTGGGCCTCGTTGATGTTGCGTTCGAACATGGTCCGGATTTCCGGATTGCGCAGAGCTTCGGCAATGATCTCGGTGCAGAGCATCGGCGCGTCGCGGCCTTGCATGTCGCGAAGGTAGCAGCGGGCCAGCTCAATCAGGCCGCGCACCGGGTCTTCGGCGCGCTGGAGCAGGTCGAACAAGGCCGCGTTGCGGACGCGCTCGGCCTCCGCTATCGCGGCGATGATGGCTTCCTTGCTGCGGAAATAGCGGTAGAGGTTGCCGGCGCTCATGCCGGCTTCGGCGCAGATGTCCTGCATGCTGGCCTTGTGGAAACCGGAGCGCGCGAAGCACGCCATTGCGGCGGCGAGAATCCGCTGCTGCTGCGCCTCGCGGGCGTCGATCGCTGTTGCCGATGCCGTAGATGCCGGAGCGTCGTCCTTGCCGCCCTGTCCCATGCCCTGAATGCCGTCCTGCCAGATGAGAGTGAACGTTCATTCACTTACAATGTCCGCTAAATGGCGTCAAGGGGGACGGCAGCGGGGCGCCATGAAAAAAGGCCGGCGCATCGCTGCGCCGGCCTGGGGAGGGTTGGCGTTGCCGGGGCGTTAGCGGACCAGGGCTTCCTGGACGCCTTCCGGGATCAGCACGGTGTCGATGCCGTGGACGAAGCCGTTGCCGGTGCGGATGTCGCCGACGGTGATCGCTGCGGGGGAGGCGTCGGCTGGGCGCTGGGAGTTGCCCGTGGTGGTGCCGGCGGTCTGTGTATTGGTCTGGTTGGCGCTGGACGGAGTTGCCGATTCGGCCTGACGCAGCGGCGGCAGGGCCTCGCTGACGGCGGTGCGGGCGGCGGCGCGGTCGTTGTTCTGAAGCGCCTGGGTCGCGCGGTCGATGGCGCTGCCGGCCTGCTGGAGCGGCTGGCGGTCAGTGGTCTGGAGCTGGCCGCGGTCGATGGCCTGACGGGCGCGGGCGAGTTGGTCGCGGGCCGGCTGGTTGTCCTGGGACTCGCCGGTGAGCGCCTGATTGGCGTTCTCCAGGGCGCTGAGCGCGTCGGTCAGGTCCTGGTTGGCGGCTGATGGCGTGGGTGCGGGGGCCGGGGCGGATTCGGTCGAGGTCGCGGTAGCAGTGCGGGACTGCGGCGTCGCTTGCGGCTGCGGCTCGCCGATGCTGAGGCGCGGACGGCCGTTGGTCAGCGACACGTCGATCGGATCGCCGCCCATCGCCTTGATGTCGGACGGGAACTGGGTCGAGGCGTAGCTGTGGCCTTCGACCACGTGCTGGGCGAGGATCGCGCGTAGCTGGTCGCGGTGCTGCTCCTGACCGAGCTGGTCGAGCGTCGCCTGCGGCAGCTTCTCGAACGCGGCGTTGGTCGGCGCGAACAGGGTGTGCTGGCCGGAGCGGCTGAGGGTGTCGGCGAGGCCGGCTGTTTCGATCAGCTTCGCCAGCGTGCTGAACTGCGGGTTGTTGCGCAGGGCGGCCACGAGGTTGTCGGCCTGGATCGGCGCCTGTTCCGGATTGGCGCTGCGCGCGGTGCTGCTGTTCTGGTTGTCCGGGCCGCCGAGGAAGGCGGGGGCGGGCGTTTCCTTGGTGGTCTGAGCGCCGCCGGGGAGCTTGGCTTCGGCTTCCACCAGGAGCTGGCGGCACTGCATCACGTTGCCGCCGGTGGCGGCGTCGCGGGCACGCAGGATGAGCTGCTCGAGCTGTTCCTTCTGCGTGCCGGCCTGGAGCTTATCCACGCGGTTGGCGACCTCGCCGACGTCAAGCTGGGTGCAGGAGGCGGGCTGGAGGTTCTGCTGTGTGTTGGTGGAGGTCTGGGCCTGGACGGTCCCCATGGTCCCCACACCGAGCGCGATGGCGGCTGCGCCGAGCATCAACCTGTTCATATCCTCATCCTTCGCAATTTTGATTCTTGACAAGCATCAAGGTGCTCTGGATGAGACAACAACGGAACTAAGCTTGTAGTTCCGTCTGATAACGCAACTTATCCGCCGGAGAGGACGTGCAGGGACGCGTCCCAGTACGGCACCGGACCGAACCGTCCGGCGAGAAAGTCGACGAAGACCCGAACTTTGGGCGACAGGTGGCGGCTGTGCGGGTAGACGGCGTGGACGGCGCCGCTGTCGTTGGCGGCGAACTCCGTCAGCGCCATGTCGAGCTGGCCGCGCGCGATCTGCTCGCCGAGCAGGAACGTCGGCAGCATGGCGAGGCCTTGGCCGGCGAGGGCGGCTTCGCGCAGGACGTCTCCGTTGTTGACCCGGAGCGTGCCGGACACCTTGACCGCGCAGGGCTTGCCGGCGACCGTGAAGTGCCATTGGTCGGACGGCGAGGCGTTGGTGTAGAGCAAGCAGTTGTGATGGGCGAGGTCGTCCGGGTGCGCCGGACGGCCGTGTTTCCTGAAATAGGCCGGCGTTCCGACGACGACGTTGCGGTTGACCGCCAGCCGGCGGGCCACGAGGCTGCTGTCGCGCAGCCGCCCGATGCGGACCGCGACGTCGTAGCCGTCCTCGATCAGGTCGACGAAGCGGTCGTTCAGGTCCATGTCGATTTCCAGGCCGGGGTGTCGGCGCAGGAACTCGGCGATGGCGGGGGCGAGGTGGATCATGCCGAACGACATCGGCGCGTTGATCTTGAGCGTGCCGCGCGGCTCGGCATGGAGGTCGGCGACGGCGCGTTCCGCTTCCTCGACATCGGCGACGATCCGGGCGCAGCGCTCGTAGAAGGCCTGTCCTACCTCGGTGACGCTGAGGCTTCGGGTCGTCCGGTTGAGCAAACGGGCACCGAGGCGGTTTTCCAGCTCGGTCATGCGCCGGCTGACCGCCGACTTGGAGACGCCCAGCTTGTCGGCGGCGGCGGTGAAGCTGCGGGTGTCGACCACGCGCAGGAAAGCCAGCATGTCGTCGAGCCGGTCCATGGCAGCGGGTTCCTGATTGTTGCGCCTGGATTGTTGCGTTGGACAAAACAATCAAGTTCGAGATTGGGCTATTATCGGTTCCGGCGCAACGCCCTATCTTCAGTCGGGTCAGGGCGGCGGATCGCCGCCGACGGAATTCAAATTTGGGAGACGAGACATGGCGAAGGTCCTGGTACTCTATTACAGCACCTATGGTCACATCGAGACGATGGCCGGCGCCGTCGCCGAGGGCGCGCGGTCGGTTCCCGGTACCGAAGTCACGATCAAGCGGGTGCCCGAGCTGATGCCGCCGGATGTCGCCGCCAAGGCCGGCGTCAAGCTGGATCAGGCCGCTCCGGTCGCCAATCCGGCCGAACTGGCCGACTACGACGCCATCATCTTCGGCACGCCGACCCGTTTCGGCAACATGGCGGCGCAGATGCGCAACTTCCTCGACCAGACCGGCGGTCTGTGGGCGCAGGGCAAGCTGATCGGCAAGGTCGGCAGCGTGTTCGCTTCCAGCGCCACCCAGCACGGCGGCCAGGAAAGCACCATCCTGTCGTTCCACACGACGCTGCTGCACCAGGGCATGGTGATCGTCGGGCTGCCGTACAGCTTCGCAGGCCAGATGAACATGGACGAGATCACCGGCGGCTCGCCCTATGGCGCCACCACGCTGGCCAAGGGCGACGGTTCGCGCCAGCCCAGCGCCAACGAGCTGGACGGCGCCCGCTTCCAGGGCCGCCACGTCGCAGAGATCGCCGCGAAGCTGCACGGCTGATACTTCACGGCTGAAATCGGGGCACCACGCGGCAGGAAAGGACGACGACGATGGGTTTGCTGATCGACGGACGCTGGCAGGACCAGTGGTACGACACGAAATCGACCGGCGGCGCGTTCAAGCGGCAGGAGAGCGCGTTCCGGAACTGGATCACCGCCGACGGCTCGTCGGGGTTCAAGGCGGAACCGGGACGCTATCACCTTTATGTGTCGCTGGCCTGCCCGTGGGCGCACCGCACCCTGATCTTCCGCAAGCTGAAGAAGCTTGCAGACGCGATCACCGTCTCGGTGGTCGAGCCGCTGATGCTGGAGAACGGCTGGGAGCTGGCGCCGGACGCCGACTCCGTCAACGGCAAGAGCTTCCTGTACCAGGTCTATACGGAAGTGAAGCCCGACATGTCGGGCCGGGTCACGGTGCCGGTGCTGTGGGACAAGCAGAAGCGGACCATCGTCAGCAACGAGTCGGCCGAGATCATCCGGATGCTGAACTCGGAGTTCGATGCCTTCGGCGACGCCTCGCTGGACTTCTACCCCGAGGACCTGCGGGGCGAGATCGACGAGATCAACGCCTATGTCTACGACCGGGTCAACAACGGCGTCTACAAGGCCGGCTTCGCCACGGATCAGGCGGTCTACGAAGAAGCCTTCGACCGGCTGTTCGAGGCGCTGGATAGTCTGGAGGAACGGCTGGGGCGGCAGCGCTGGCTGGCCGGGAACCGGCAGACGGAGGCCGATTGGCGCCTGTTCACGACGCTAGTCCGGTTCGACCCGGTCTATGTCGGGCACTTCAAATGCAACCTGCGGCGCATCCAGGACTACCCGAACCTGTCCAACTACCTGCGGGATCTTTATCAGACCGGCGGCGTCGCGGAGACGGTCAGCTTCGACCACATCAAGCGGCATTACTACGGCAGCCACAAGACCATCAACCCGACCGGCATCGTTCCCAAGGGACCGGCGCTCGATTACGACGCTCCCCATGACAGGGGCCGGTTCGATACTCAGGACTGACGACGATGATCGAGGTTATTCCCTTCGCTTCCCTGGGGCGGTTCGACAACGAGTGGCTGGCCGCCCGCTATCATTTCAGCTTCGCCAACTACCGCCATCGCGAGCGCGACGGCCTTGGCCCGCTTCTGGTATGGAACGACGACACGATCCAGCCGGGCACCGGCTTTCCGCGCCATGGCCACCGCGACATGGAGATCATCACCTATGTCCGCGAGGGTGCGATCACCCATGAGGACCATCTTGGCAATGTCGGCCGGACAGAGGCCGGCGACGTTCAGGTGATGAGCGCCGGCAAGGGCATCCTGCACGCTGAGTTCAACAAGGAGGCGGAGCCGGCCCGGATCTTCCAGATCTGGATCATGCCGGACGCCGAGGGGCACAAGCCCCGCTGGGAAACCAAGGCGTTCCCCAAGGGCGAGGCGGCAGGACGGCTGGTCGTCCTGGCGTCGGGACGCGAGGGCGACGGTGACAAGGGCGCCCTGGCGATCAACCAGGACGCGGCGCTGCTGGGAGCGACGCTACCGGCGGGAACGACGGTCACCCACGCGATCGGGCAGGGGCGGCAGGCCTATCTGGTGGTCGCGCGCGGCACGGTCCGGGTCAACGGAACGCAAGTCGGCGAGCGCGACGGAGCGGTGGTGTCCGGTGAGAGCGCCATCGCCATCGAGGCGGTCGGGGAGGCCGAATTGCTTATAGCGGATCTGCCCTAAAGCCGAGGTTCTCGGCGGTGAGTGCGGTGCAGCATGTTAACTTTCAATAAATTTGATACAGCCATACTCGGGCATCCAAGCGCACTAGATTCGCAGGTAAAGTTCCGCAATGTCGGCAAAGCCATTCACCGCTGAACTGCAACGCCTGGGCCTGCCGCTGCGGCATGCTGCCCATGCCGAACCGGAGGCGCCGCAGTCCGCGCCGGCAGCCTTGCCATCGCCGGCGATCGCCGACGCCTCACCCGCCGAGTTCATGGCGGCGATCGACAGGATCGAACGGCGGCTGGACGAACTGGCGGCGCTCCAGCCGGCCCCTGCCGCCCCGGCGGAGGTCGGCCCCGACGTGGCCGATCTCCAGCGGCGCATCCAGGACACCCAGGTCGAGATCGCGGCGCTTCGCCATCCCAAGGCCGAGCAGGACCGGCTGGTAGTGGCGGGGGAGGAACTGGCCGCCATCGTCAGCGCCACCGAGACCGCCACCAACGGCGTGCTGAGCGCCGCCGAACTGATCGAGAAGACGGCTGTTGCGATGAAGGCCCGGCTGTCCGACGTGGCGGACAAGCGTGACCTCGACCTGATGATGGACGCCGTCGTCAGCATCTTCGAAGCGTGCAACTTCCAGGACATTACCGGCCAGCGGATCGGCAAGGTCGTGCGGACGCTCGACTTCATCGAGGAGCGGGTGGTCGCCATGATCCAGACCTGGGGAGCCGAAGCCTTCGCCCATCTGCCCCATAGCGTGGAAGTGCCGGTGGCGGAGGAGGCGAAGCTGCTGAACGGGCCGCAGTTGCAGGGCAAGGCGATCAGTCAGGCCGAGATCGACGCGCTGTTCGACTGACGCCAGGGGTCGAAGAGCTCGACCGGCGGTCGGTAAGTGTTGGGCCACGGCCCAACCTACGCAGCAGAAGCCTGTAGGTTGGGCCGTGGCCCAACACTTGCTTATCGCCCGCCTTCTGCATGGACAAGCCGTTCCAGACGGTCCAGCAGGTTGTTCTTGCGGAATGGCTTGACCAGAAGTTCGGTCACGCCGGCGGCGAGGCATCGCTGGTCGTCGCAGGCGTTCGGAGCGCTTGTGATCGCGACGATGGGAACCGGGCCGGTGAAGCCGGCGAGGTGGCGCAGTGCCTTGACGATCAGGACGCCGTTGATGTCCGGCATCTGCATGTCGATCACCATGGCGTCGAACCGCTGAAGCTTCGCCAGTCTCAGGGCTTCCAGACCTTCGTTTACCGTTTCGACCTCGAACCCGGCGCGTGACAGCATCAGGGCGGTCACCATTCCGCTGGCTTTGCCGGGATCGGCCAGCAGGATGCGCTTCTTGACGGCGGAAGACTGCGCCGCGCGCCGGGCAACGGCGGGCGGCGCCAGGGGAAGCGACAGGTCCAGCCTGAAGAGGCTGCCCTTGTCCAACTGGCTGTCGACCGTGAGGGTACCCCCGAGCCGCTGGCTGAGCCGGTTGCAGATGGCGAGACCCAGCCCGCACCCTTCATGAAGCCGGTTCAGCGACGAATCGCACTGGGTAAACGCCTCGAACAGGCTCGATTGGAACTCCGGGGCGATCCCGATCCCGGTATCGCGGACCGCCAGCGAGAAGCACGCCATGGCGCCGCTGTGGCGCATGTCCGGGCAAGAGCAGGTCGAGCTACCGGGCGAGTACCTGGGGCAGGCGGTGAGCGACACCTCCACCGAACCGGCGGGCGTGAACTTGACCGCGTTCTCCAGCAATGTGCGGAGGATCTGCCGGATATTGTCGGGAGAGCCGGTCAGGCCGCGCGGCACTGCCGGATCGATCCGGCATTCGACCGACAGGTTCTTCGCGGCAGCCGCCGGAGCGATGACGGCGGCTTCCCGCTCGACCAGGTCATGCAGGTCGAAGGCGACGGGCTCGATGTCCGCTGTACCGGCTTCGAGACTGGCGAGGTGAAGGATGGCTCCTACGACCCTGTTCAGATCGCGAGCCGAGTTGAGAGCCGTATTCACGAAAAGCTCTCGGTCCGCATCGTCGCAGCCGGCCAGCAGGTCGAGCGCACACAGGACCCCGTTCAAGGGGGTTCGCAATTCATGGTTCACCAGCGCCAGAAACGAGCTCTTGGCCTGCTCGACCCTGGCTGCTTCCGTCAAGGCCGCCTGGAGGATCGCTTCGTCGCGATACCGGGCGGTCACGTCGCGGAAAGTGACCGCAACGCCGTCGTCGATCGGGGCGGCGGAATACTCGATCCAGGCATCCATGGCGGCGATGGCGCATCTACGCACGGCCCCTGGCGCTTCGCAGGCTTCCATCGCCGCCGAGAGGGACTCGATCACGCCTTTTCGCCCCATATCCGCGAAAGTCGCCAGCAGGCTCTGGCCGATCAGGAGATCGGCCTTGAGGCCGAGGATGCGCTCGCCCGCCGGGTTGATCCTGACCCAGACGAAATCCACGACCCGGCCGGCGGCGTTGCGCAGGGCGCTCAGCAGCGCTACACCGTCCTGCGAGGAGTTCATGATTCCGGAGAGCGTGATCTCCAGCGAGATATCGGGTGTCGCCTCCGGTCGCTGGCCGGTGCGGGAAGTCTTGATCCGGATGCTGCCGGGTTGGCCGGCCGGAAATTGGATACGCGATGTGCGAGGCATCTTCCTGCTTTCGCCGACCTTAGTTGCAAAATGCGACGCAGCCTGCATAAGCCAATGTGTAGAACCTTATGCGACCGGTTTCCCGATCCTACTCAGCAAGGATCGGGCCAGATCCGGATAATCCACACAGGGTGAACAGCCACCGCCTGCGTGGTGTTCAAGCCGACCTTCAGGAGTTTGTTGGATGACGGAACGCGCTATCGGGCGGATAGCCGGGATTTGGCTGGTCCTGGCGGCACTCAACGGCGGGATCGCGGTGGCGACCGGTGCCTACGCCTCCCACGGACTTACCGATCAGCGGATGATCGAGTTGTTCAGGATCGCCGGGCAGTACCAGATGTGGCACGCGCTGGCGCTGGCCGGGGTGGCATCGCTGACAAGGCTGGGCGGTGGCCGCCTTGGCTCGCCGCGGCTTCTCGCTTTCGCCGGCTGGGCTTTCCTGGCGGGCATCGTGCTGTTCTGCGGGGCGCTCTACCTGCTGGCCCTGCAGGGACCGAGCCCGCTGGGTGCGGTGGCGCCGGTCGGCGGACTGTCCTTCATGGCGGGGTGGGCGGCGCTGGTGGCGGTCGGCGTGCGCTGGACGCTCACGGACAGGCGCTGACCGTCCCCGTCTCGTCGGAAGGCTGAGTGAAGCAGGAAGCCTGCTCCCGCCTGAAGGACCAGTGATCCTCCAACGCCTTCATGACCATGGCGGCGGCGGTACTGTCGATCGAATAGAAGATGGTCTGTTTCTGCCGTCGGGTCGTGACCAGCCCGTCCCGGCGCAAGCGTGCCAGATGCTGGGACAGCGCCGACTGGCTGAGATCGATGGCGATTTCCAGATCGCCGACCGACTTTTCCCCAGCCGCGAGATGGCAGAGGATCAGCAGGCGGCGTTCGTTGCCCATGGCCTTCAGCAACGTGCCTGCCTCTCGCGCTTTCGCCTGGAGATTGCCGGTGTCCATGGTGGGGATCTAGTTCTCCAGGTTCCCAAGCCGTCCGTCGACCTTTAGTATAGCGGCTACCCACATGTCGGTACACAGGCATTCTTGCGTCAAGGCGCATAGATTGTTCCGAAGCACCGTCCGGAGCCGAAACTTCATGACCGGAGAAAAGCGGATAATGACGACCCATACGCTCGATGCCCGGGACCTGACCTGTCCCTTGCCTGTCCTGCGGGCGCGGAAGGCGATGAAACACCTGGCGCCGGGCGACATCCTGGAGATCGCCGCGACCGATCCGGCGGCGGTCCGCGACTTCCCGGCCTTCTGCGAAGCGACGGGAAACGAGCTTGTCAGCGCGGAGCAGACGGGTGGCGTCTATACCTTCCGCATCCGCAAGGCCGGCCGGCCGGACGCGGCGGGCTGAGGGCTGAAGACATCGACTTGCGGGGACAGTGTTTGTTGGGCCACGGCCCAACCTACAGGCCTCTGCTTCGTAGGTTGGTCCGTGGCCCAACACTTGCCGACCGCTGGTCAAACTCATCGGCTCCTGGCGTAGGTCGCGGTCGGACGGGGCGCGGCAAGATGGCGCTGTCGACCCTCTGGAATAGTTGCGGCGCGGCATACGGCAATAGCCGATAATCCCTTCAGCCACGCGGCGCGTTCCCAGGACTGGTTTCCCGGGATGCCGGGCGGGGTAAGCCGTGACGGTGGTGCGATCCATCCGTTGCGCGGGGAAACGCTCAGAAAAAGAAGAAGCCGCATGTATACGTCCCTTTTCAGCCATCCCTCCTGTATCGAGCACGACACCGGCATTGGGCATCCGGAATGCCCGGAACGGCTGAAGGCCGTGCTGGCGGCACTCGAGGGTGAGGCCTTCCATTTCCTCGACCGGCGCGAAGCGCCGCGTGCCGAAGTCGAGCAACTGGCCCGCGTCCATCCCGTCGCGTATATCGAGCGGGTGCTGGCGTCGATCCCGGCCGAGGGCCATGTCGAACTGGACAACGACACGATCCTGTCGCCCAGTTCCGGCGAGGCGGCGCTTCGTGCCGCCGGGGCCGTGTGCGCCGCCGTCGACGCCGTCATGACGGGAGAGGCGCGCAATGCCTTCTGCGCCACGCGTCCGCCCGGCCATCATGCCGAAATCGCCAAGGCGATGGGCTTCTGCCTGTTCAACAACGTCGCCGTCGGCGCCGAACAGGCGCGCAAGGTCCATGGAATCTCTCGCGTCGCGGTGATCGATTTCGACGTCCATCACGGCAACGGCACGCAGGACATCTTCCAGAACGATCCCGGCCTGTTCTACGCCTCGATCCATCAGGCGCCGCTCTACCCCGGCACCGGGTTCGTGGAAGAACGGGGTGTCGCCGAC
This sequence comes from Skermanella aerolata KACC 11604, assembly GCF_000936425.1. Taxonomy (GTDB): domain Bacteria; phylum Pseudomonadota; class Alphaproteobacteria; order Azospirillales; family Azospirillaceae; genus Skermanella; species Skermanella aerolata. The sequence goes on from NZ_AVFK01000002.1 coordinate 90,243, forward strand.
AACATCGTCAACGTACCCTTGCCGGCGATGTCTGGCAGCCCCGAATTCCGCCACGCGATGTCGTCGCGGATATTCCCGGCGCTGGAGCACTTCCTGCCCGAACTGATCATGATTTCAGCCGGTTTCGACGCTCATACCCGCGATCCGCTGGCGAGCCTGCATCTGGTCGACGACGACTACGTATGGGTCACCCGCAAGCTGGGAGAGTTCGCGCGGGAATATTGCGGTGCCCGGATCGTATCCACTTTGGAAGGGGGGTACGACATTCGCGCCCTTGCCTCGAGTTGCGCGGCACACGTACAGGAATTGATGGCGGCGTGATCCGGCCGGCCTCCGCAGTCGGGTGGGAGAACCACCCGCCCTTCCGGGGAGCCAACCCGGACTTGCGGATAGGCCGGTGACCGCCCTAAAGTCACCGGGTACCCTGGTGACGGTAGGATGATGGCTGAACCCGCAATTCCCCCGGATGTCGCAGCATTGAGTTTCGAGGACGCCCTTGCAGAGCTGGAGCGCATCGTGCGCCAGCTTGAGGAGGGGCGCGCGAAGCTAGACGATGCGATTACGTCCTATGAGCGCGGCACGTCGCTGCGTCGCCACTGCGAGACCAAGCTGCGCGAAGCGCAGGCCAAGGTCGACCGCATTACCGTAGCCGCCGACGGTTCCATCGGCGCCGAACCCGTACGGATCGAATAGTGGCGAACGAACTGTCCTCCGCGATGGGCGCGGCGGCGGAGCTGGTCGAACAGGAAATCGACCATCTGCTGCCCATGTCCAATATCACCGAAGCCAAGCTGTTCGAGGCGATGCGCTATGCATGCCTGGGCGGCGGCAAGCGCCTGCGGCCCTTTCTGGTCCTCAACAGCGCCGGTCTTTTCGGCGTGGCCAGGGACTGCGCCGTACGCGTGGCCGCCGCCGTCGAGTTCGTCCACTGCTACTCGCTGGTCCATGACGACCTGCCGGCCATGGACAATTCGGACCTGCGCCGGGGCCGCCCGACGGTCCACCGCCAGTTCGACGAGGCGACGGCGATCCTGGCCGGCGACGCGCTGCTGACGCTGGCGTTCGAGGTGCTGGCCGATCCCGCAACCCACGAAGATCCCAAGGTGCGCTGTTCGCTGGTGGCGGCGCTGGCGAAGGCCGCCGGCATGCACGGCATGGTCGGCGGACAGATGCTCGACCTGATCGCCGAACACGAGCAGTTCGACATGGGATCGACGACCCGGCTCCAGCGGCTGAAGACGGGCGAGATGATCGCGTTCTCGTGCTGCGCCGGCGCCGTCCTGGGCAAGGCGTCGCAGCCCCAGGCCCAGGCGCTGCACAACTATGCCCATGACCTGGGACTGGCGTTCCAGATCGCCGACGATCTGCTCGACATCGACGGCGACCCAGCCGTTACCGGCAAGCCGGTGCAGCAGGACGCGGCGGCGGGCAAAGCGACCTTCGTGTCCATCCTGGGTGTCGAACGAGCGCGCGAGCAGGCGCGCCTGCTCGCCGATCAGGCCGCCCATCATCTGGATATCTTCGATGAACGCGCGGATTTGCTGAAGTCCGTGGCAACCTATGTCGTTGAGCGGCGTCATTGACAGGCGTCAACTTGAGCGGCGCGTCTGACCAGAGGAGGTCGTATTGACCGCTACCAGTAAAACTCCGTTGCTCGACCGCTGCATGGTTCCGGCCCAGGTCCGGAAGCTGAAACCCGACCAGCTCCGGCAGTTGGCGGATGAATTGCGCATCGAGACGATCGACGCGGTCTCCGTGACCGGCGGTCATCTGGGCGCCGGGTTGGGCGTGGTCGAGTTGACGGTGGCGCTTCACTATGTCTTCGATACCCCGGCCGACCGCCTGATCTGGGATGTCGGCCATCAGGCATACCCCCACAAGATCCTGACCGGACGCCGCGACCGCATCCGCACGCTCCGCCAGGGCGCCGGTTTGTCCGGCTTCACCAAGCGGTCGGAGAGCGAATACGATCCGTTCGGCACCGCCCACAGCTCGACCTCGATCTCGGCGGGCTACGGCATGGCCGTGGCGCACAAGCTGGCCGGCAGGAGCAACCATACGATCTGCGTGATCGGCGACGGCGCCATGAGCGCCGGCATGGCTTATGAGGCCATGAACAACGCCGGCAGCGACGACGACAGCCGGCTGATCGTCATCCTGAACGACAACGACATGTCGATCGCTCCGCCGGTCGGTGCCATGAGCGCCTACCTGTCGCGGCTGATCTCGTCCAAGCCTTATCTGAGCCTGCGCCATCTGGCGAAGGACATCGCCGACAAGTTCCCGCGTCCGCTGAAGCAGGCGGCCCGGCGGGCGGAGGAATACGCCCGCGGCATGGTGACGGGCGGCACTCTGTTCGAGGAAATGGGCTTCTACTACGTCGGCCCGATCGACGGCCACAACCTGGACCACCTGCTGCCGGTCTTGCAGAACCTGCGCGACAGCGAGGACAGCGGACCGGTGCTGGTCCATGTCGTGACCCAGAAGGGCAAGGGCTTCGCCCCGGCGGAGGCTTCCGCCGACAAGCTGCACGCCGTATCCAAGTTCGACGTGGTGACGGGCGCCCAGGCCAAGGCCAAGTCGAACGCGCCGACCTATACGCGGGTCTTCGCCGAAGCCCTGGTCAAGGAGGCCGAGGCCGACGACAAGATCATCGCTGTTACGGCGGCGATGCCGTCGGGTACCGGTCTGGACGTCTTCGCCAAGCGCTTCCCGCGCCGGATCTTCGACGTCGGGATCGCGGAGCAGCACGCGGTGACCTTCTGCGCCGGTCTGGCGACGGAGGGCTTCAAGCCGTTCGCCGCGATCTACTCGACCTTCCTTCAGCGCGGCTACGATCAGGTCGTCCACGACGTGGCGCTCCAGTCGCTGCCCGTCCGCTTCGCGATCGACCGGGCGGGTCTGGTCGGCGCCGACGGCGCCACCCATGCCGGCTCCTTCGACGTGGCCTATCTGGGCTGCCTGCCCAACATGGTCCTGATGGCGGCCTCCGACGAGGTCGAGCTGATGGACATGGTGGCGACGGCGGCGGCGATCGACGACCGTCCCAGCGCGTTCCGCTATCCGCGCGGCGAAGGCGTCGGCCGCGACATGCCGGAGCGGGGCCGGGTGCTGGAGATCGGCAAGGGCAGGATCGTCCAGGAAGGCACCAAGGTCGCCTTGCTGAACTTCGGCGCCCGCCTTCAGGAGTGCATCACCGCCGCCCAGGACCTTGCGGCGCACGGGCTGTCAACCACCGTAGTCGATGCCCGGTTCGCCAAACCGCTGGATGAGGACCTTATCCGACGCGTCGCCACCAGCCATGAGGTGGTCATCACGATCGAGGAAGGCTCGGTCGGCGGTTTCGGCAGCTTCGTCCTGCACTTCCTGGCGAGCGCCGGCCTGCTCGACCAGGGACTGAAGATCCGGCCGATGGTGTTGCCGGACCGTTTTCTGGACCATGACAGCCCAGCGAAGCAGTACGACGAGGCGGGTCTCGCCGCACGGCACATCGTGGGGACAGCGCTGAAGGCGCTGGGTGTCGACGCCATCGGTCAAGGCGTCGCGCGGGCTTGAGGACAGGTTTTCCGGTAGGCGCAGCATGGCTCGAGAGAACTTCGAGGCGTGTTGCGGCCGGTTGGGCACTAAGCAGGCGAAGCAACAAAATTGCTTGAAAGTCGTGGATGTTTGAAACCCTATGTTGCTGAACGTGTCATGATCGCCTCACTTTGATTTAATGGCCTATGCCACACATAATTCGGCTGACAGGAACAGCATTCCCGAGTAAAGAGGCCCTGTTTAACCGGCCCTTAACCAACGTCCAACTCATGCCGCACCATAACTCCGAGATCTACGCTCCAGACGCGCTTCGCGAAGGATTGGTTTGCTGAGTTGCGGGCCTGTCAGGCAAGCAGAATCTAACCATTCCGGTAAAGATCAAAATGACGATCCCGATAAGTGGTGTGCAGACCTCATGATCGATAAAGATAATTTCACGCTTTCTGTCGTGATTCCTTGCTACAACGAATTGCATACCATCCGGACCATTGTCGATCGTGTCCGCGCCGCGGATGTCCGTCAGATCGAAATCATCATCGTCGATGACTGCTCGCGCGACGGCACCCGCGAACTGCTGAAGTCGGAAATCGCACCGCTGGTCGAGAAGATCGTCTATCACGAAAAGAATCAGGGCAAAGGCGCTGCGTTGCGCACCGGGTTCGCTCATGCGACCGGCGACATCGTCCTGATCCAGGACGCCGACCTTGAATACGATCCGCAGGAATACCCGGCACTGATCGATCCGATCCTCAACCGTGGCGCCGATGTCGTCTATGGGTCGCGCTTCGTCGGCGGCGGCGCCCATCGCGTCGTCTATTTCTGGCACATGCTGGCGAACCGTTTCCTGACATTCGCCTCGAACTGTTTCACCAACATCAATCTCACGGATATGGAGACCTGCTACAAGGTGTTCCGGCGCGAGATCATAAAGTCGGTGACGATCGAAGAGGACCGCTTCGGCTTCGAGCCGGAAATCACGGCGAAGCTGGCTAGGAAGCATGCCGTTTTCTACGAGGTCGGCATTTCATATTACGGGCGGACTTACGACGAGGGTAAGAAGATCGGCCTGAAGGATGGATTCAGGGCGATCTACGCGATCATCAAATATTCCGTTTTCAAAACAGCGTAAGTGCGGATCATAAGATGACGAATGGCGTCTCGCAGATCCTCCGTTACCTTCCGGGTGCGGTCGGGTACCTGTTCGTCGGCGGACTGAGCGCGCTGATCGAGTGGGCGGTATTCTTTGGGGCGGTGACGTTCCTCGACCTCCATTATGCCGTCGCCATCTTCATCGCTTTTATCGTGGCGACCTTCAACAACTGGTATTTGTCGTCCAAGCTGATCTTCCGGTCTTCCGGGAGGTCCACGGGCGAGGAGTTCATGCTGGTCTATCTGGTCAGCGGCTTCGGCTTGCTGATCAATTTCATCGTCACGTCGGCCAGCATCGAAGCGCTGGGCATGGGGCTGATGATCGCCAAGATCTGCGGTACCGGATCGGCCTTCGTGTGGAATTATGCGGCCCGGCAGTTCTTCGTGTTCGACCGCAATCCCCGGCTCACAGTGCGCGGCCGCTGAGACGGGCGGGGCGGGTTCCGGAGGAGCACCAGTATCTCCGGCCGCCCCGATGTCCTTGAGTGGACACGCCGCATCTTTATGATGTATGTGCCTTGAGCGCTCCGGCCTTTCGTCCAGAAACCTTTCGCCAAGAAACCCCTCGCCAAGAGAAAATTTGAATTATGACAAACATGAGCACACGCAAGCGCGTTCTGGTAACAGGTGGGGCTGGGTTTCTGGGATCGCACCTGTGCGAGAGGCTGCTTTCGCGAGGTGACGAAGTCATTTGCGTAGACAATTATTTCACCGGCGCCCGCGACAACATCCTTCATCTGCTGGCCAATCCTCGTTTCGAGGTCATTCGGCACGATATCTGCTTCCCGCTTTACCTGGAAGTGGATGAGATATTCAATCTGGCCTGTCCCGCTTCTCCGATCCACTATCAGTTCGATCCGGTGCAGACGGTCAAGACCAGCGTCCATGGTGCTATCAACGTGCTGGGGCTGGCGAAGCGGGTGAAAGCCAAGATCTTCCAGGCCTCGACATCGGAAGTCTACGGCGATCCGGCGGTCCACCCGCAGCAGGAAAGCTACTGGGGCAACGTCAACCCGATCGGTCCGCGCGCCTGCTACGACGAGGGCAAGCGTTGTGCCGAAACGCTTTTCTTCGATTATCACCGGCAATACGGCGTCAACATCCGCGTGGTGCGAATCTTCAACACCTACGGTCCCCGGATGAATCCGCAGGATGGCCGCGTCGTCTCCAACTTCATCGTCCAGGCGCTCCAGGACAAGCCGATCACGATCTATGGAGACGGCAGCCAGACTCGGTCGTTCTGCTACGTGGACGACCTGATCGAAGGCTTCATCAAGCTGATGGATGCGCCGGATACGGTGACCGGACCGGTCAACATCGGCAACCCGGGAGAGTTCACGATCCGTCAGCTGGCCGAGATCGTGATCGAGATGACCGGGTCGCGGTCGGAGATCGTGCAGATGCCCTTGCCGCAGGACGATCCCTTGCAACGGCGTCCGGATATCACGAAGGCGCGCGAGCTGCTGGACTGGCAGCCGACCATTCCGTTGCGCCAGGGTCTCGAGCGGACGATAGACTACTTCAAGACGCTGGTGGCCTGAGCTGCCGGCGGCAGGTAATGGCCGCTCAAGGAAACCACCTGTCATGAGCCGTTCCCGTGCCGATACGCTCCTTGTCGAGCGAGGCCTCGTCGAAAGCCGAGCCAAGGCGCAGGCGCTCATCATGGCGGGGCTGGTCTATTCGGACACGCTGAGGATCGACAAGGCCGGCCAGCTGCTGGCCGAGGATGCGCCGCTGGCCCTGAAGGGACAGGACCATCCGTGGGTATCGCGCGGCGGGCTGAAGCTGGCGGAGGGCCTGGACCGCTTCGGGATAGATCCGGAGGGGCTAGTCTGCCTGGACGTCGGGGCTTCGACCGGCGGCTTCACCGACGTTTTGCTGTCGAGGGGCGCCGCCAAGGTCTACGCGGTCGATGTCGGACATGGGCAGCTGGCGTGGAAACTGCGGCAGGACCCGCGCGTCGTTGTTCTGGAAAGAACCAATGCGCGCCATCTGACCGCTGCGGAAATCCCCGAACCGGTCGATCTGGTGGTTTGCGACGCCAGCTTCATCAGCCTGATGACCGTTCTGCCCGCTCCCCTGATGCTGACGCGGCCGGGGGGCCATCTGGTCGCCCTCATCAAGCCGCAGTTCGAGGTCGGCAAGGGCCGGGTGGGCAAGGGAGGCGTGGTTCGCGACCCGGAACTGCACCGGGAAGTCTGCGAAACCGTCTCGGGCTGGCTCGGCAGCCTGCCGGACTGGAGCGTCATCGGAATCGTCGAAAGCCCTATTCTGGGTCCGGAAGGCAATCGGGAATTTGTGATCGGCGGTGCCCGACAGGGTTAGAGACAAAAAGCCGGAACGCACGCTAAAGGTCATAGCGACGCAGCTGTTCCGGGGCAGTAAACATTGGGTTGAAGTAATACATCGCAATGTTTCATTGGCGCATTCTGGCAAGCGACATTGAATTGATTTGCGACAACTTTGATGTTTGGTGCCGCGGAGTTCTTTGTATGCGACAATTCTGGGCTCATTTAATCTCCCCCAATCTGGCGGAGGACCCAGGTGGCGCCCAATGGTTGGCCGACAAGAGTTATCAGCATTGGCTGACGGTCATCGCCTTGTGCCTGTTGACGGGTACGGTGCTGACATGGTCGCTGCGGTTCTGCAATGCCCATGACGCGGATTCCGTCATCTTGTCGATCATGGCCCAGCAGAAGCTGACACTGTTCTACTGGGGCCAGAACAGGTACATGAACCTGCTGCCGGTGGTGACCGCCTGGATCGACGATATCAGCACCAACCAGCAGGTCCAGGTCTGGCTGCGGGCTTCGTTGGCGGCGGCCTACCCGCTGTTCGTCATCGTTCTGTTGCGGCCGAAGGCGTCATTGCTGCTGTGCTTCGCCGCCGCCCTGGCGGCTCTGCTGACGATCTTCCAGTTCGACCTGATCCGCATCCTCTGGACCGACGGACAGCCCTATGGCCTGTCGCTGGCCCTGATGACCGGGGCCATGCTGCTGACGTCGCGCCTCGGTGGCCGAGGGATCGCATGGCCGCTGGCCTGCGTGGTCCTGGGGTCGGTGCTGGTGGTTCTGGCGATGCTGGTCAACGCATCGCTGATCATCGTCGCGGCGCCGCTGTTCGGGCTGCTGATCCTGTTCGCCCCGTCGATCCAGAACGTCCTGCTGCTTGCCATGAGCCTGGGCGGTTACATGGTTTCCAAAAAACTGTCCAACTGGATCGGCGGACGTGAGTACGACAACATAATCTTCGATCCGGCCAACCTGTCCACGGCCTGGAACCGGATCATGGCCGAGGTCGACGGCACGGCGCTGGGGCTGCTGGCTTTTCTGTTCGTCGGTGGACTGATCGTCACGCAGATGCGTCATCGCGCGGCGCGGAGCGGCGGCGATCCCGTGGTCGCCCCGATCGCGGTGCGGTCCATCGCCTTGTCGGTCGCCTGCCTGATCTACATGATGCTGGTGCCGAACATCGAGTGGGTGATCCTGAACATCAGCCATGTCCGGTACTTCGGCCTTATCCTGGTCCTTGTCACCTGCCTGTTTGCCGTCGTCATCGTCGAGACCCTGGTCGACGGCGAGCGCCGTATCGGCATGGCGCTGGCGCCTCCGGTCCTGCTGATGGCGGCCCTGGTCCTGTTCCGGACGAGCTGGCCGATAGCGTTTCCGCCATCGGATCAATGCAGTTTCATCGCGACGGAGCCGGGGGGTGCGGCGCAGAGTTCCGAATACTACGCGCGGGTCGCCCTGGACCGGGACATCCACCTGATCCTCGGCGACTACTGGAAGGTCTGGCCCGCCGTCTTCGAGGCGATCAGGCTTTCGGGACGGGAAGACATCTACGGCATGACGCTGCGGGCGGAGGAAATGCGGCCGCAGATCCTGTCTCGTCTCGACGGCAATGCGGACGAGCGTCTGCTTTGTACCGACAGGGACATGCAGGTGTGCCTGCAGTGGCTGACATTCTCGCTCGGGTCGGGCGAATACCATGGCAAGCCGCTGTCCGAGGCGATCGAGGTCGTCGAAGAAGGAACGACACCTGCCGGGCAGTACTACCGGATCATCGACCTGAAGGAAGGCGAACCGATGCCCGATGCCGCACTTTCCGAGGGAAGCGGGCAATCTCGCTAAAGGTAATGGCCCGCTGAAGAGAAGTGTGAACGATGACCGCTGAGACAACTACGGGTGAAGCCGCCCGAGGTGGCGAGCTTATTCGCCAGATCAACCGCGCCATCCCCGTCTTCATCTGGATCAGCCCCGTGCTGGCCGGGCTCCTGTCGCTCCATATGGGCAAGAGCATGGCCTGGGACCTGCTGCACTACCACTATTACAACGGCTACGCTTTCCTGAACGACAGGCTGGGTTTCGACATCCTGCCGGCTGTCTTCCACACCTTCCTGAACCCCGTCCTGGATGTCGCCTTCTATGCGGCGGTGGAGGCGCTTCCCGCGAGGGTGGTGGGTTTCGGTCTGGGGGCAATCCATGGCGTCAACGTCATCCTGCTGTTCCTGTGCGCCCGCCGCGTGCTGGATCGCTGGGGCAGGGACGGGAGCGGCGGCGGAACAGCCCCGGCGTCCAACCTGCTGCCGGCGTTTCTGGCGGTCAGCGGGTTCGGCTCCGCCGCGGCCATGGGGACGCTGGGATCGTGGCACCATGACCTGATCGCCAGCCTGTTCTTCCTGGGAGCGCTGCTGGTCCTGCTGCGGCGCGGGGACGGCGTTACGCCGTGGCGGGCGGCGGCGGCCGGCTTGTGCGTGGGGCTGGGACTGGGGCTGAAACTGACCCTGGCGCCGTTCGTCGCCGCCATCGTGGCGGCTCCGCTGGCACTGCCGGGACCCGTGCGTGACCGGGTGCTGGCCTGCGTCTTCGCGGGAGCGGGGGCGGGGGCGGGGCTGTTGACCACGGCAGGCTTCTGGATGGCGCGGATGTACGCCGAGTACGGCAACCCGTTCTTCCCATTCTTCAACCGGCTGTTCGCATCGCCCTTCGCCGGGGCGGGCGACGGCCGCGACCTGCGCTACCTGCCGGTCGGCCTGTGGGAGTATCTGGTCTACCCGGCGGTGTTCAGCTTCGACGTCGACCGGATCTCGGAAGCGCCGTGGCGGGATTTCCGCCTGCTGGCGGCTTTCGCCATGGCGGTGTGTCTGGCGGCCGTCATCGCCGGCGCGCGCCTGATGGGCAGGCGGAGCAGGGCGGAGCGCCGGCTTGCCGGCTGTGGCGATGCCCGGATGGTGCTGTGGGCCGCCTTAGCCGGCTATGCCGGCTGGCTGGTGCTGTTTTCGATCTACCGCTACGCCGTATCGTTGGAAATGCTGGTCCCGCTGCTGCTCTGCATCATGCTGGTGGCCCTGGCCGGCGTGCGTTTCGGCACGGTCGCGACCGCCGCGTGCTGCCTGCTGCTGGTGGCGACGACGCAGAAGGCGGACTTCGCCCGCAAGGACTGGGGCGACGATCCGTTCGTCGGGGCGGAGGTGCCGGCTGCCTACCGGGACTTGCGGAACGGCGTGATCCTGATGGCGGGGCGCAGCGCCGATGCCCATTTCATCCCGGCATTCGACCCGAGCAACCGCTTTCTCCGCCTCGACGGCTTCGATTATGTCTATCGCGCCGACGATCCGTTCACCCGGCAGGCCGCCGCAGTCGTGGCGGGACATCACGGGCCGGTGCTGGCGATGTTCCGCCGCGACCGGCGCGGGCAGGGGGCCGAGGACGCTTTCCGCGCCTTCGGGTTCGCGATCGACGACGGGTCGTGCGCGACCGTCGAGTCCAGCGTCCGACCGCCCGAGCCGACGTTCCTGTGCCGGCTCCGGCCGGTCTCGGCCGGTTAGCGGACCAGCCCAGTCGGCGGCATCTTCAGGGTGTCCCGCGAGGGATCGCGGACCAGTGCGCCGAGGTCGCGCAGCAACGGGTGGATCTCCGTCAATACGGCGGAAACGCTCCGCGCTTCCGACCGTCCAGTGATCAGGTCGAGCGCCTGCAACCACTGCGGCTCGGGCTTGGGGAAGGGTTCCAGGGTGACGTCGGCGTCGCGGGGCAGGCCGGCGGCCTCGCGCGCGAAGCCGAGGGCGGTATCCATGTCGCCCAACTCGTCGACCAAGCCCAGTGCCTTGGCCTGCGAGCCGGTCCAGACGCGGCCCTTGGCGATGTCGCGGACGCTTGCCGCCGGCAGCTTGCGGGCTTCGGCGATGTTGCGGACGAAGGCGCCGTAGATGTCGTCCAGGATGGTGTCCAGGCGCTTCGATTCGCTTTCGCTGTAGGGGCTGAGCGACGACCACATGCCGGCGTTCTGTCCCCGGGTGATCTGACCCCATTCGATGCCGAAGCGGTTCCACAAGTCCGCCGTCACCATCTTGCCGGCCACGACACCGACGGACCCGGTCAGGGTTCCGGGATGCGCTACGATCTTGTCGGCGTTCATCGCGATCCAGTAGCCGCCGGACGCTGCCGCCTCGCCCATAGAGACGACGACCGGCTTGCCTGACAGCTTCGCCTTGACGAGCGCGCGCCGGATCGATTCCGACGCGACGGCGGAGCCGCCGCCGCTGTCGATGCGGAACAGGATGGCGCGGACGTCTGGATCCTCGGCGGCTTCGGCGAAGGCGTCGGCGATGTCGTCCGATCCCATCGAGGTGCCGCCCATCAGCGGATCGACGCCGTTGGACCCGCGCTGGATCGATCCGGTGCCGTAGATCACGGCGATGGTCGGTCCCGTGCGGTGAGGCGGTCCGGCGGCATCCAGGTAATCGGCGGTCTCCAGCAGTTCGGAATTGGCGCCGCCGCGTTCCCGCGCAGCATCGGTGACCTCGTCGTAGTATCCGATCCGATCGATCAGCTTAGCGTCCAGCGCTTCGCGGTCCAGGAAAGGGCCGCGGTCGATCAGCTGGCGGAGTGCCGCCGGATCGATGCTGCGGCCCTGCGCGATGCCCGAGACGAGCTGTTCCTGAAGGTCGCCGAGCAGCGCTTCCATCATCTCCCGGTGCGGCTCGGTGAAGCCGCGTTCCGTGAAGGTGTTCATGAAGCTCTTGTATTCCTCGCGGTGGCGCAGTTCCGGCTGGACGCCGAGCTCGTCGAGAGCGCCGCGCGCGAAGGGCACCGAGGCGCCGAGGCCCGTCAAACCGACGAGGCCGACCGGCTGAAGCCAGATGCGGTCGAAGGCGCTGGCGACGTAGTAGGAACGGTCGCCCGGTCCCAGTTCGCCGAAGCTTTCGGAAAAGGCGAAGGCAAAGCGGCCGCTGGCGCGGAAACGCTGGATGGCCGCCCGAAGCTCCTGCGACTTCCCGGTGCCGAACCGGTCGCCGCCGATCCGGGCGACGACGCCCTTGACGCGCGGGTCGGTGCGGCCGCGGTCCAGCGCATCGACGATGTCGCGCAGGGTGTCGCCCCGACTGAACAGGGTGTCGGACAGCTTGCCGCCGGCTCCGTGTTCCTCCAGGGGCTGATCCAGGTTGAGGTCCAGGACGATGGATTCGGGCATCGGCTCCCGCTGTTCCCAAAGCCTCCACGCATAGTAGCCGCCGCCGGCCGCCACCAGCACGACGACAAATCCGACCAGCGCGAAGAGGCGCACGAAGAAGCGGAACATGGTTTCTCCCGAAAAATCCGACCTTGGACCAGATGCCGACCGAAATTTCCCCTGACGAGGCGCAGGGGGCTATCTGTCCATCTGGTGGTACTCGGGGTTTGGAATCATATCAACTGCCGATGCCACGCGGTTGGACATGTTGTAGAAGCCCGCCACATCGGCGATGTCGAAGATGTCGGCGTCGGAAAAACCCTCCGCCCGCAAGGCCTGGCGGTCTTCCTCGCCGATGAGGTTAGGCGTCACCGTCAGCTTCCAGGCGAAGTCCAGCATGGCCCGGTGCCGTGACAAGAGATGGGCAACGCGGTAGTTCATGACCAGAATCTCGCCCAGCTGAGGGTCGCCCGATAGTCGGCGTACGGCCTGTCCGTGTGCGACCAGGCAGTAGTAGCAGCGGTTGGCGGAAGATACGACGACGGCGATCATCTCGCGTTCGAGCTTGTCGAGGCCGCTGTCGCCCAGCATCAACTCGTTGTAAAGCTTGATGAAAGTTCGAAGCTTTTCGGGGCGTGCGCTGTACGACCGGAGTACGTTCGGGACCAGTCCCAGCTTTTCCTGGCATTTTGCGAAGTACGCCTTGAGATCTTCGTCGAGCGTTTCCGGATCGGGCACGGGAAGCGCCATCGCGTAATCTGGCTGCGGCAAGGTCATCTCCTCCTGAAGGGGTAGCGGCGAAGTTTGGATCGGTCTATTGTGCGGCGGTACGACGGACATGTATGTACCGTTGCGGATTTCGCCTTCCGGCCCAAATGTACGGCCGTACCGTAGTGTACGAAATCGTCTTTCCTGAAACGATCGCGGATAAACCGTTTTTCATGGTTGTGCTTTCATGACCGCCGTCGTCGACTCCCATGAAGTCGAGGACGGTCGCCGGATCACCGATCTTCTGACTGAACTTCGCGACAATCTTCCGCAGGACAGGGTCAGTCTCGCCGATCTGGTCGACGTGTTCAGGCACCGCGCGTTCGGCGGCTTCATGCTGGCGATGTCGCTGCCGACGCTGCTTCCGCTGCCGATCGGCATGGCGATCGTCTTCGATATTCCGCTCGTGCTGCTATCCATCCAGCTGATGCTGGGCAGGCAGACGGTCTGGCTGCCGAGGAAACTGCTGCGGGGCAGCGTCAGCCGGGAACAGGCTGCACGGATGCTGGACAAGCTGATTCCGCGTCTGCGCCGGCTGGAAGGCGTGCTGCGTCCGCGCATGCTTTGGATGACAAGTCCGCTGGGAGAGCGGCTGATCGGCACGCTGTGCGTCGCGTTGTGCATCGTCCTGATGACGCCGATTCCCCTGCTGGGATGGTTTCCTGCGATAGCGCTCTGCGTGATTTCGCTGGGGCTGGCGGAGCGGGACGGCGTCATGCTGATGGCAGGGTTCGGCATCAGCATCGCTACGGTTTTCGTTTCTGCGGCGATTCTGGCGGGTGTCGCGGAAGCCGGTCAGGCGCTTTTCCCCAACTTCACGTTTTAGCGCCGTCCTGCTGCTTCGTCATCGCTTCTTCGACGGCGCCGTCCAGGATTTTCGCGATGACCTGCTGTAGCTGATGGGCCTGGATCGGCTTGTGAAGCAGGCGGGTGTGGTTGGCGTGTGCTTCCCTCAGGCGGGCGGGATCGGTGTCTCCGGTCAGGATGATGCCGGGCAGGTCGGCGGTGACCATGGAGCGCGCGAGGGCGACCGCATCGGTGCCAGTGGTCTCGCCCGGCAGCCGGTAATCGGCGATGATCAGCGACGGCGGAACGGTCTGTTCGCGGATGCAGGTCTCCAGCTCCTCGATCGAGCCCGCCGTCACGACCGACAGTCCCCATTCCTCCAGCAGCATCACCATGGCGCTCAGCACAGCCGGGTCGTCCTCGACCAGGAGGACGGGCCGGCTGTTCGTGCGGTCGTTCCGGGAGGAGGAGGGCGCCTCGGTGCCGCTATCGGATACGCGCGGAGCGGTGGCGGCCAGCGGCACCCTGACCGAGAACGCCGACCCTCTGCCAAGCTGGGAACGTACCGCTACCGGGTGTTCCAGCATGTCGGCGATCCGTCGGACGATCGCGAGCCCGAGCCCGAAGCCCCGGCTGCGGTCTCGCTCCGCGTTGCCGACCTGATAGAATTCCTCGAAGATATGCTGCTGGTGCGAGTCGGGGATGCCCGGACCGGTGTCGGCGACGACGATCCTGACGCTGTCGCCGGCTCGCCGGCATCCCAGCAGGATACCGCCCCTGGCGGTGTAGGACACCGCGTTGGCGAGAAGGTTGCGGAGGATGCGGTCGAGCAGTTCGGGATCTGTGGCGACGGTGGCGTTCGTCGGCACGGTCCGGAGCGACAGCCGCTTCAACTCCGCCTGGGGGGCGAACTCGGCGTGGAGGCGCTCCAGCATCGGCTTCAGCTGGATCGGCTTGGGAGCCGGCTTGATCAGTGCCGCATCCAGCCGGGACAGGTCGAGCAGGTCGCCCAGCATGCCATGGACGCTGTCGATCGAGGTCTTGACGCGCTCCAGGACCTCGCGTGCCTTGGGGTCGCCGATCCTGCCGTCGAGGACGCCCAGGAACAGGCTGGCCGCCTGGATCGGCTGACGCATGTCGTGGCTGATGGCGGCGAGGAACTGGGACTTCGCCCGGCTTGCCCGTTCCGCCTCGAACTTGGCGGCCGCCAGTTCCTGTTCGGAGCGCTTGAACGACGATATGTCGGTCGAGATGCCGCAGACGTAGTGCTTGCCGTTGCGGTCGTCGCTGACACGGAACTTGCGTGCGAGAAAGGCATGCTCCACGCCGTCGACGACGGCTATTTCCTCGAACGTGTGGAAGCCACCGGTCTCCAGGACGAGCTGATCGTTCCGGCGGAAGACTTCAGCGAATTCCGCTGGAAAATGATCATGGTCGGTCGTGCCGCGTGCCTGGCTGTCCGTTACCTGGAACGTCGCCTCGCAATGCGGATTGATCTTCACATAGCGGCCGGCATCGTCCTTGATATACAGGATCGCCGGCACCTGATCGAAGAAAGCTTTGAGGAAGCGTTCCAGATTGACACCCTCCGTCGCCTCGGATTTCGCTACCTCGGCATCGCCGGATGATTTCATATAGTTAACAATTTCGGCAGGGATATTGCGCATTTCCGCCCTATACCGTGCGATCGCTCATCGTTCATGAACATCCGACACGGTAATTCGGCCACATGGGAATCGTGATGGAAATACGACCGATCGCTCTCTTTGGGCGATTCTATCCGCCAAGTGCTTTTTGCCGCCGCACCTTCAGCCACCGCATTGCGCGCGATGACGCATCAGGTGATCGGCCAGGACGCAGGCTATCATCGCTTCCCCGACGGGAACGGCGCGGATGCCGACGCAAGGGTCGTGCCGGCCCTTGGTGACGATCTCGGTCTCGTTGCCGTTCATGTCGACGGTCTGCCGGGTCGACAGGATAGAGCTGGTCGGCTTGACGGCGAAGCGTACGACGATGTCCTGACCGGTGGAGATGCCGCCCAGTATCCCGCCGGCGTGGTTGGACAAGAAACGTACGCCCCCTGCCGGATCGGCGCGCATCTCGTCGGCGTTGTCCTCGCCCGACAGCTCTGCGGCCGCGAAACCGTCGCCGATTTCCACGCCCTTGACGGCGTTGATCGTCATCATGGCGCGGGCAAGATCGCTGTCCAGCTTGTCGTACAGGGGATCGCCCCAGCCGGCAGGTACGCCCGACGCCACCACTTCGATCACGGCGCCGATGCTGGAGCCGGACTTGCGGACCTCGTCCAGATAGCTCTCCCACTGCGACGCCGTCCCTGCGTCTGGGCAGAAGAACGGATTGGCGTCGATCTGGTCCCAGTCCCAGCGTGACCGGTCGATCCGGTGAGGCCCGATCTGGACGAGCGCCCCCCGGATCGTGACGCCTGATCCCAGCACCTTGCGGGCGACGGCGCCCGCCGCGACGCGGCTGGCGGTTTCGCGCGCCGAGGACCGGCCGCCGCCGCGATAATCTCGGATGCCGTATTTGGCCTGATAGGTGAAATCGGCGTGGCCGGGCCGGAACTTGGCCGCGATGTCGCCGTAGTCCTTCGAGCGCTGGTCCTGGTTCTCGATCACGAGCGAGATGGGAGTGCCCGTGGTCAGTCCCTCGAACACGCCGGACTGGATCTTGACGATATCCGGTTCGCGCCGCTGGGTGGTGAAGCGCGATTGGCCGGGTTTGCGCTTGTCCAGGAAGTGCTGAATGTCCGCCTCGGTCAGGGGCAGACGCGGTGGGACACCATCGACGACGGCGCCGATCGCGGGACCATGGCTTTCGCCCCAGGTGGTGAACCGGAACGCCGTGCCGAAGCTGTTGCCCGCCATGATATCAGCCCTTGGCCGCGCTGCCGGTGAGACCCTGGAGAAGCTGCGCCGTCTCCGCCGCCGAGTCGACCGCGACCATGCCGACGGTATGGTAGCCGGCGTCGACGTGGTGGACTTCGCCGGTGACTCCGCTGCCCAGCTCGCTCAGCAGGTAGAGGGCGGAACCGCCGACCTCGCCGATCGTGACGTTGCGCCGGAGCGGCGCGTTATACTCGTTCCACTTCAGGATATAGCGGAAGTCGCCGATGCCGCTGGCCGCCAGCGTCTTGATCGGACCGGCCGAAATAGCGTTGACCCGGATATTCTGGGGGCCAAGGTCGGTCGCGAGGTAGCGCACGCTTGCCTCCAGCGCCGCTTTTGCTACACCCATCACGTTGTAATGAGGCATAACGCGTTCGGCCCCGTAGTATGACAGGGTGATCATGCTGCCGCCGTCCTTCATCAACGGGACGGCCCGCTGACAGCAGGCGGTGAACGAGTAGCATGAAATATCCATCGTCCGCGCGAAGTTGGCGCGCGAAGTGTTGAGATACATGCCATCCAGTTCGTTCTTGTCCGAGAAGGCGATTGCATGAACCAGAAAGTCGAGTTTTCCCCACTGGTCTTCGATGGCCTTGAAGGTGGCGTCGAGGCTCGCTTCGTCGGTTACGTCGCAGGGGACGACGATCTGGGACTTGACCGACTCCGCCAGCGGCTTGACCCTCTTCGCGAGGGCGTCGCCCTGGTAGGTGAAGGCCAGTTCGGCGCCGTGCGCCGCGAGCGCGCTGGCGATACCCCAGGCGATCGACCGGTCGTTGGCCACGCCCATGACCAGACCACGCTTGCCGGCCATGAGTTGAGAGGATGTAGACATCGAGGCCTCGTTGATGTGCTGTCGGCGCTTGGAATCGGCCGGCATCGTACACGAAAGAAAAAATGGATCAAAGGCGGGATGGGTGACGGCGGGATGAGCGGTAACCCGGATTGCTTTTTCCCAGCTACAACCCCGTGCGGGCCGCGTCAACTCCGGGAGCGTCCTTGATGGATTTCCGAATCTCCCATCTGCCGGACCAGCTTCAATCGGTCCCGAAGCGGCTGCGCGATTTCGCAAGCTTCATGGAATACCTGTTCAAGCGCTATTTCGCCGACGACTGCCTGACCACCTCGGCGGCCTTGACCTATACCTCGCTACTGGCGGTGGTACCGCTGATGACCATCGGCTTCGCGATCTTCCGGGCCTTCCCGGCCTATGAGATGCTTCAGCAACAGGCCCAGACGCTGATCCTGCGCAACCTGGTGCCGGAAGTCGGCGACGCCATCCAGGACACGATCATCCAGTTCGCCGGAAACGCCGGCCAGCTCACCGCCTTCGGCATCGTCGGTCTGGCGATCACGTCCGTCATGCTGTTCTGGACGATCGAAGGCTCGTTCAGCGCGATCTGGCGCGTTTCCGAGCCGCGTCCGCTCGTTACGCGCCTGCTGGCCTTCTGGGCGATCCTGACCCTGACGCCTCTGCTGTTCGGCGCCAGCCTGTCGTTTTCCAGCTATCTGCTGGCCGTCTTCCAGCTCAACCCGGAAGCCGACACGTTCCGCGCATGGCGGCTGATGCTGCCCGGCGTGTTCGAGTGGATCGCCTTCACCCTGATCTACCTGCTGATCCCGAACCGCGCGGTGCGCTGGCAGGACGCCGTAATCGGCGCACTGACCGCATGCGTGCTGCTGGAGTTCTCGAAGTACGGGTTCGGCTGGTACATCACCCAGTTTCCGGCCTACCGGACCATCTACGGCGCGCTGTCGAGTATCCCGATATTCCTGCTGTGGCTATATATCGCATGGTCCACGGTGCTGATCGGAGCCGAGGTTGCGGCGGCCTTGCCGGAATGGCGGGCCGGGAAGATCTCGCGGATCGGGCCGGAAGGGCTGCTGCCGGCCCAGCGGGTGGCGGTCGCTTTGGCGATCCTGGCTGAACTGCTCCGCGCCAGCCATCTCGGCGTCGGAATGAGGCGGCATACCCTGATCGGCCGCGTTCCCGTCGGCGGAGCCATCATCGACGGCATGCTGGAGCAGATGAGAGGAAGCCACTGGGTCGCCCGTACCAGTCAGGGCGCCTGGGTCGCGACCCGCGATCTCAGTTCGTCGACGTTGTACGACCTGCTGAAGGGTCTGGGCATCGGGCTGCGCGGCACCGTGCGGGGCTTGGTCGCCCTGGAAGCCCCTTGGCAGGAGCGCTGCGCCAAGCTGCTGGAAGCGGCCGACGAAGCGGAACGCGATCTCCTGTGCATCCCGATCAAGGACCTGCTGTGCCCGCCCCACGAAGCATCCGACTTCGTCCACTTCGGCCGGAGGCGTGCCGGGGAGTGACGAGGGGCCACAGGAGGCTGGCCGGTTGCGGATGAGTGCAGTGGATTGCAGTTAGCGAAAATGTGTTATGAGCGCTGCGCGGCTTAGGCTGCGACACTGCTGTTGACGGGAATTCATCATGGGTGCGGCGGCAATTCTCAAGCTTGAACGAGCTGGGTTTACCCATGAGCAGGTGGATGCGTTGGCGGAATATCTGGACGATCAGGCGGCAACCAAGGCCGATGTCGGTGCGGTCAAGGCTGAGATAAGTGCGGTGAGAGATGAACTGACCGCCAAGATCAATCAGTCACGTCTGGAAGGGAAGTCGGAGCTTGCCGAATTTCGCGCCGCGACGCGTGCCGAGTTTGTCGATCTTCGCCTCGAACTGAGTGGGATGAAGGCCGAATCGAAGTTCGAATTCGCAGCCGTCCGATCGGAAATCACGCTTCTTGAACAGCGTATGACGATCAAGCTGGGCGCGATGCTCGCCATAGCGGTCGGAGTCGTCGGGACGATGGTCAAGCTGCTCTGACCCCATAAGTGCTCCAGCCCGAATAATACCAGGGGCCGAAGACATTGACCTGTGTGGACAATGTCTGTTGGGCCACGGCCCAACCTACAGACTCCTGCTTCGTAGGTTGGGCCGTGGCCCAACACTTGCCGACCGCCGGTCGAACTTTTCAACTCCTGAATTTGACCGTTGAAACAGACTATTCAGGCACGACAGCGGCAATCCATTATCACCCCTGACTGGACCGGGCAGTGACGGTGCGCACTGCCAGCGATCGAAAGCTTTCGTACACGACGATTGCAAATCGAGGCAGGGAGAGAGCAATGGCGGTTTCATTCGTTTTGAACGGGGAGCCGGTCAGCCTGGACGTGGACCCGGAAATGCCGCTGCTGTGGGCGGTTCGGGAATTCGCCGGCTTGACCGGAACGAAGTTCGGCTGCGGCGCTGCTCAATGCGGCGCTTGTACCGTGCATCTCGAAGGACAACCGGTGCGTTCGTGCTCGACGCCGGTCAGCAGCGTCGAGGGCCAGTCGGTCACGACCATCGAAGGAATTTCCGGCAAGGCGGCTGCCGCGGTCCAGGCCGCCTGGCAGCGGATTGAAGTTCCGCAGTGCGGTTATTGTCAGTCCGGGCAGATCATGTCGGCGGTGGCCTTGCTGGAGCAGACGCCAAAGCCGACTGACGACGACATCAACTCCGCCATGAGCGGAAACATCTGCCGGTGCGCGACCTATGTCCGCATCCGGTCCGCCATCCATGCCGCCGCCACCACGATGGAGGGCTGAGCCATGCTGAAGAACTTCGCCAAGGATCCCAGACCGAGCCGGCGCCGGTTCCTACAGGGAAGTGCGGCGGCGGCGGCCGGCCTGACGGTCGGTTTCCGCTGGAACGGCGGGATGCCCAAATTCGCTTCCGCCGCTTATGCCGCCGACGGTACCCTTGCCGCCAATGCGTTCGTGCGGATTGGGACGGACAACACGGTGACCGTGCTGTCGAAGCACCTGGAAATGGGGCAGGGCGTCTACACCGGATTGGCGACCATAGTCGCCGAGGAACTGGATGCCGACTGGGCGCAGATCCGCGTCGAAAGCGCCCCGGCCGATGCGTCGCTCTACAACAACCTGCAATTCGGCCCCGTGCAGGGAACCGGCGGAAGTTCGTCCATCGCGAATTCCTACGATCAGCTTCGGAAGGCCGGGGCCACGGCGAGGGCTATGCTGGTCGAGGCGGCGGCGAAGGACTGGGTCGTCGACCGCGCCGGGATCACGGTCGAGAAAGGCGTCGTCTCCCACGCAACTTCCGGGCGGAGCGCCACGTTCGGGGATTTGGCGGGCAAGGCCGCCGGCCTGCCGGTGCCGGTGGACGTCACCTTGAAGGACCCGGGGCGGTTCACGCTGATCGGAACGTCGGTTCCGCGCGTCGATGCCAAGTCCAAGACCGACGGCACCGCGCAGTTCGCCCTGGACGTTCGCCTGCCAGGGATGCTGACGGCGGTTGTCGCCCGGCCGCCGGTGTTCGGCGCCAGGGTCAAGTCGGTGGATGCTGCCCCAGCCAAGGCGGTCAAGGGCGTGGTCGAGGTCGTGCAGGTGCCGTCCGGCGTCGCGGTGGTCGCGACGAACTTCTGGGCCGCCGCCAAGGGGCGCGAAGCGCTGAACGTTCAGTGGGACGATGCCGGGGCGGAAACCCGCGGCACGGCCGAGATCATGTCGGAATACAAGGCGCTGGCGGAAAAGCCGGGCATGCCCGTCCGCAGCCAGGGCGATACGGCGAAAGCGCTGGCCGGGGCCGCGAAGACCATCACCGCTGCCTTCGAATTTCCCTATCTGGCCCATGCTCCGATGGAACCGCTAGACTGCGTCGTCCGGCTTGACGGCGACCGCTGCGAGATCTGGGCGGGCGACCAGTTCCAGACCATCGATCAGGGCAATGCCGCCGCCGCGTCGGGCTTGAAGCCGGACCAGGTGCGGATCCACACGCTGA
This sequence comes from Skermanella aerolata KACC 11604, assembly GCF_000936425.1. GTDB lineage: Bacteria > Pseudomonadota > Alphaproteobacteria > Azospirillales > Azospirillaceae > Skermanella > Skermanella aerolata. The sequence goes on from NZ_AVFK01000002.1 coordinate 111,630, forward strand.
TGGCAGGCGGCAGCTTCGGCCGTCGCGCCAATACCGTGTCGGACTATATCGTGGAGGCGATCCACGTCGCGAAGGCGCTCGACCGGGGGACGCCGGTCAAGCTGGTCTGGACGCGGGAAGACGATATCCGGGGTGGCCGTTACCGGCCGATGTACTATCACACCCTCACCGCCGGTCTGGATGTGCAAGGCAGGCCGGTGGCGTGGCAGCACCGCATCGTCGGACAATCCATCATCGGCGGAACACCGTTCGAGTCCGTCATGGTCAAGGACGGGGTAGACGGGACATCGGTCGAAGGCGCCGCGAACCTGCCCTACGACATTCCGAACCTTGCGGTAGACCTCCACACCACCAAGGTCGGCGTGCCGGTGCTGTGGTGGAGGGCGGTCGGCAGCACCCATACCGCCTATTCCACCGAAGTCTTCATCGACGAAGTGGCCCATGCGGCCGGCAAGGACCCGGTGGAGTTCCGACGCGCCCTGCTGTCCCATCATCCGCGTCACAAGGCCGTACTGGAGTTGGCCGCCGAAAAAGCGGGATGGGGAACCAAGCTTCCGGAGGGCAAGGCGCGCGGCGTCGCGGTGCATGAATCCTTCTCGACCTTCGTAGCGCAGGTGGCCGAGATCACGATGCAGCCGGACGGATCGGTCAAGGTGGACAGGGTGGTCTGCGCAGTCGATTGCGGACGCGCCATCAACCCGGACGTCATACGGGCACAGATGGAAGGCGGTATCGGATTCGGTTTGGGAGGCGTGCTGTACGGTGAGGTGACGCTGGACAAGGGCGAAGTCCTGCAGTCCAACTTCCACGATTACCGTGTCCTGCGGATCGAGGAAATGCCGAAGGTCGAGGTGCATATCGTGCCGTCGACCGAAGCACCGACCGGTGTCGGGGAACCGGGAGTACCGCCGATCGGTCCGGCGGTCGCCAATGCCGTCTTCGCCGCCACCGGGCGGCGGGTGAGGAGCCTGCCCTTCACCCGCGACCAAAGCGTCTGAGCCGATAGAACCGGCTCTCTTCCGGCCCTCTCCCGTTTCGGGGAGAGGGCGACGAAGATCACGTAACGACGAAGAAGGCGATCACGAGGGCGACGGCGGCAAGCGCGAAAGAGATGGTCAGCACGTAGCGGCCGACGCCTTCCTTGGTGGCTTGACGGGATTCGGTCTGGTTCACTTGTTTTTCGGGCGCGGCCATGGCGTCATTCCGTCGGTATGGGGTTTCGGCGGGGCGCCAGATCGGAATCGGGGACCTCCGGCACGGATGGGGGACCGGGATCGGGAAGATCCTCATTCGGGCTCGGCGCGCCATCCGGCGGGAGCGGTTGTGGGGTCGGTATCATGGGTGGCCTCCACTGGGTTGAGGATACCACTCCTAACAAGCGAAAATGGATTTCCGCTCCAAACGAACGTGAAGATCGCCCGCTTCCGCGCGTTTCCCGGCGGGTTCAGGCCGGATGCAGCACCCGAAACGCTGGCAGGATAACGCTGACGGTCGTACCGACGCCGACCTCGCTCTCGATCGCCAGTTTGCCGCCATGCAGTTCGATGAAGTTCTTGCTGATGGTCAGGCCCAGGCCGGTACCCTCGTATTCCCGGCTGAAACTGCCATTGGCCTGCCGGAACGGCTCCATGACGAGGTCGAGCGCCTCCGGGGCGATCCCGATGCCGGTGTCGCCGACATGGATCGCCAAGTCGCCGTCCTGCTGAACCCCACCCGTCACCGTGACCCTGCCGCCGCCACGCGTGAACTTGACCGCATTGGACAGCAGGTTCAGCAGCACTTGCCGCAACGTGCGTTCATCCGCCATGACGCAGGGCAGCGTGCTGTCGATCGCCAGTTCGAGCGTCAGGCCCTGTTCCCGAGCGCGGCCGCTGAGGATGGCGATGGAGGCGCGCGCCACGTCGCGGAGATCGACGGCGGTTTCGTACAGCTGGTACTGCCCGGCCTCGACCTTGGACATGTCGAGCACGTTGTTGATGATCTGGAGCAGGTGCTGGCCGCTGTCGTGGATGTCCTTGGTATAGCTGGCCTGACGCTCGCTCAGGGTGCCGCCATAGCCGGATTCCAGCATCTCGGAGAACCCGATGATGGCGTTGAGCGGCGTCCGCAGCTCGTGGCTCATATTGGCGAGGAACTCGGACTTGGCGCGGTTGGCGCGTTCCGCCTCGTCGCGCGCGGAGCGCAGCCGGCGGGTCATCTCCTCCATGTCGCGGCCCTGCTGCTCGAGCCGCGCCTTGGTTTCCTGAAGCTCCCGGATCTGGCCGCGAAGATGCTTCTCGCGGCGGACGGCGCTGGAGATGTTCTCGATCTGAACGAGGCAGAGACGCTGGCCGTCGGCGCTGTCGAGCGCCCGCACCAGCACTAGCTGGTCGATCGGATCGCCGAAGCCATCCCCGGCCAGCGCCCGCAAGGGGAACGGCATCGGGTTGAAGGCATGAGAGATGAAACCGGCGCGACCGTGGCACAGGGCTTCGGTAATCGCGTGGGCGACCCGCGTGTTGGTAAGCGTCGGCCAGAGAGACGTCAGTTTCCGGCCATGCGCCTCCTCCTCCCCGATCCCGGAGTGGACCGCCAGCCAGCGGTTCCATACCACGACCTTCTCGTCCCGATCGAGCACGAGGAGGCCGAAATCGCTGTTATGGACGATCAGGCCGGAGAGATCGGGGTGGCCATACAGGGCGGAAGGAAAGGACATGACGACTGACGACCCGGTCCTTTACTGGTCCATGCTTGCCAGGAACGCCCTGATGGCGGCCTGGAAGGCCTGAATGGAAGCGATATCCTGAAGGAACAGGACGTGTCCTTCGATCCTTTGCGCGAAGAGGCCGAAATCGACCCGGATCAGCAGGACATAGGCGTTCGTGGAGGAGGCGCCGGTGGCTCCGACGATCTCTTCCGGCCGGCCGATCTGATAGACCGGTATCTCGGTTCGTATCTCCGCGTGCAGCAGGTTGGCGAAGCTGGCGAGACAATGATTGAGGATGACGTTGCCGACTTCGGTCAGCGCCTCCTCCTCCAGGTCGGTCATGTCGCCGATGGGCGGGCTGTCCGGCAGCAGGCGGCGCACCAGTTCCAGGCTGCTTCCCTCCGGGAAGATCAGCATCGCCTGACCGTCGAACGGTCCGGCGAAGGTCTGCCGGACCGCGCAGATGCGCTGGCCTATCGGGCAGCCGAGCTGCTCGGGCGCGTTGGTGCGGCGGATGATGTCGAGGCTGGGTACCGAGAGGGAGACTTCGGCATCGACCATCTGCCCGAGCGCACCGGCGGCCCGGCCCATGCCCAGATTGAACAGCTCGATGATGGCATCGCGTTCGGGATCCGAGAGTTCCATGGGCGTCGTCACGCGATGGTGGCCAGCAGTTCACGCATCTTGTCCTGCGTGATCGGCTTTTCGACGAAGCGGAACCCCTTGTCGGTCACCTTGCGCCGGATGCTGTCCTGGACATTGGCGGTCAAGATGCTGATGTCGAGAGCCGGGAACCGCTCGTGCAATGCGCACGAGAGGTTGAGCCCGTCCATGCCGGGCATGTTGAAGTCCACGATCGCCACGTCGGGGACGACATCGTTAACTTTTTCCAGGGCATCGTCGGCGTTCTTCGCCGTCACGATGAACCAGTCCGGCCGGGCGCCGCGCACCATCCCCGACACCATGTTGCGGGCGAGCTGGCTATCGTCGATGATCAGGATCGTCGTCATGACGTCACTTTCGCGAAACAGAATTCAAGGCCACGGATCACTTCCGACCATCCCTGTGAGAATTTTCTGGATACCGCAGGGTTGGAACCACAGATATGGCGGAGAAGTCATTTACAGATCATTAAGTGAAATTTTCCTGCTCGCGGATAAAGACGCCATCCATGGATATTAGCCGCGCAGACCGCTGGTTGAAGTACCCAGGAACGAAGAGCGCTGGACGGAAACCAAGTTCGCCCAGGGTCGCTATCATGTCCAGATAAGTCCGCTCGCCCAGATAGACCGGCACGATGGAGAGTTCAAGCTGGATGCCATATATCCGGTCCAGAACTCCGGACGCCCCTTCCAGTACCGCCGCTTCGGTGCCCTGGGTATCGATCTTCAGCAGGACCCGACTGGCATTGCCGGCATACTCGCCGAACACCCCGTCGAGACGCGCCAGGGGCGCCGTCACTGTACCGGTATAGGCGGCGCTGTCCAGCAGATCGGCCATCTCGGGCACGAAGGGCAGGGCGGAACTCATGTCTGACTCAGCAGACACGTTGAGGGACACCGTTCCGGCACTGGCCCCGAGCGCCATTCGCGGCGCTACTTCCCACAGCGCGTCGGGAGCGGCGGCGGCTTCGAGGGTGGCGTGGGCATCGGGCAGCGGCTCGAACGAGACGATCCTGCCGCTCCAGCCGCCCTGGCGCAGGCGGGCCGCGTATTGCCCCACATTGGCGCCGACGTCGAGTACGACATCGATACCGTGGTGGTCCAGTATCCGGACCAGCGACCGGGTTTCCTTGGAGATCGGGTTGGTCACGGCGTCTCCAGACGTTTCAAATCCAGACGTTTCAGGTAGTGGAATTCGACGCTGTTGCTGAGGTCGTGGAGTTCCCGCAGGCCCGGCTGCCGGACATATCCAAGCCGTTCGTAGAGCCGGTGGCCGTCGAGAAAGCGGGTGTCGCTCCAAAGTTCCAGGACCGGAGCGCCTTGCCGGACCGCTTCCTGCTCGACCAGTCCGACCATCAGCCGGCCGATGCCGGCGCCCCGGCACCGGCTGTCGACATAAAGCTTCTTCAGTTCCCAGTGCGGGCCGCCGTTCAGGGGACGGCCGCCGACCATGGCGACGATGCGTCCGTCGCCGGGGTGTTCCGCGACCCAGAACCTTCCGCCGTAGTCACGATAGAACTTGTCTATGGCGCGCAGGTCCGGTTCCTCGGCATCGACGTCCAGGACGCAGCCAGGATACTCGGCGAAGACGGCGGCCATCAGCGCGATCAACTGGTCCGCGTCATCGTCGCGGCCGTCGCGCACGACAGGGCGGGCAGGTCTGGTGGGGGCCGAGCCTGTCACCGGTGCGCGAAGTCCCAGTAGAGGCCGCGGGCACGCCGGCCGACGGGACCGTTGGGGAAGGTCCTGTCCTCGACCTTCGTCACCGGCACCACCTTGGAATAGTTGCCGGTCGAGAAGACCTCGTCGGCGTCCAGCACCTCGGCCCATGAGATGGTGCGCTCAAAGACGGGCACGCCGGCGTCGCGCAGCAGTCCGATGACGCGCCGGCGGGTGATGCCGTTCAGGAAGGTGCCGTTGCAGACGGGGGTGTGGGCGGCGCCGTCCTTGGCGATGAACAGGTTGGCGGTCGCGAATTCGGCGACGTTGCCGAGCGGGTCCAGCAGGATCGCGTTGTCGAAGCCGCGCGCCATCGCCTCCCGGATCGCCAGCCCGGCGTTCGGGTAAAGGGCCGACGCCTTGGCGTCGGTCGGGGCGGTGCCGGGCAGCGGGCGGCGCTTGCTCGACAGGCAGGCAGTGAAGCCCTGGACGGCCGGCATGGGGGATTCGTGGATGGTCAGGCAGAAGGCGGTGCTCGCCGCGTCCGGCATCACCCAGCCTTCCTCCGCGAAGAACATCGGGCGGATGTAGAGGGCGCTGTTCGCGGGGAACCGGCCGATGCCGTCCAGCGCCAGTTCCTGGATCTCCCCGGCTGTCAGCATGGGGGCAAGACTCAGGGCATGGGCCGAGGCGACCACGCGTTCGCAGTGCAGGTCGAGATCGGGCGTCACGCCTTCGAAGGCGCGGGCACCATCGAACACGACGGACGACAGCCACATGCAATGGCTCATGGGACCGATGATGCCAGGATTGCCTTCGAGCCACTGGCCTTTGAAGAAGGTTAGCGCGCGAGCGGCCATGAACTGAACTCCACTTGGATCACGGAAAGGGCTCGGGACCGGATTGCCCCGATCGATGGTTTATCAGCTTGCCGGCGGGTCAGCATATCCCGCCCCAGCCCTGGAACCAATGGGGTGGCCGCGACTTTATTCGGCGGCGTGGCGCCCGTTGGGGAATGCGCTTTCCAGGTCGAGCGAGAGTTGCGGTTCGTCCTCGCCGCGCGGATCGAGCGGGCTGGCGACCGGCGTCGTGCGCGGCAGGCTGCGGAAGGGACCCTGGGCTTCCGCTGGCGGAGCCGGGCGCCTCATCATGCGGTAAAGGCCGAACACGACGGCGGAGGCGGCGCTGGCAGCGGTGAAGACGAACAGCCCCGGCCCGCCGAGCGCCGACATGACGGCGGAGCCGGCCAGGGGTCCGATCGTGGCTCCGGCGGAATAGGACAGGATCAGCCCGCCGCTGGCCTGCACCAGTTCGGACCTGTCGATATGGTCGTTGGTGTGGGCGACGCAGACGGGATAGAGCGTGAAAGACAGGCCGCCGAACAAGACGGCCACCGCCACCATGACGGCCTGCCCCTGCATGTCGCCGGCCATCCCGCTGACCGCGACCATGCCCAGGCTGGCCGCCACCAGGGCCGCCGAGAGGCCAAGGATCACGGTCCGGCGGTCGAACACGTCCGAAAGCTTGCCGAGCGGCCACTGGAGCGCCACGCCGCCCAGGATGATGACGGTCATGAACAGGGCGGTACCGGCGTTGCCGAAGCCGGCTTCCGTGCCGTAGACGGGCGCCAGACCATAGATTGCGCCGGTGACGAGGCCGCTGGCGAAGGTCCCGAAGATGCCCAGCGGCGACGCCTCGTACAGGCGGCGGAGGCCGAACGATGCGATGTCCGGCAGGACCGGCGGTCCCTTGCGGGTGAGCGCCACCGGGACCAGGGCCAGCGACGTGAGCATCGCCGTGACGATGAAGCGCAGCATGCCGCTGGGATCGTCCAGCATCAGCAACTGCTGCCCGGCCGCCATGGCGCCGTAGAGGGTGATCATGTAGAGCGACAGCATCTGCCCGCGCGTCCTGGCGGTCGCGCGCTCGTTCAGCCAGCTTTCGATGCACATGAACAGGCCGGCCATGCAGAAGCCTTCCGCCAGACGCAGCAGTCCCCAGAGGACGAGGTCGATGTGGAGCGCATGGCCCAGGGTCGCCACCGAGAAGACCGAGGCGAAGGCGGCGAAGGCGCGGATATGTCCGACCTTGACGATGATTTGGTAGCCGTAGAGCGATCCCGCCGTGAGGCCGGCATAGTAGGCGGCCATGACGAAACCGATAGCCATGGCGCCGACGCCGGCACCCGACAGTCGGACGCCGATCATCGTGCTGAGCATCCCGCTGCCCAGCATCAGCAGGGCTACGGCCATCAGGAGGGACGAGATGGAGCGAACGATCGGCAGCATGATTACGGGCGCGCTTCCGGCAACGGGCAGGTTATTGCGAGGCCGGCATCCTGCCTCGCGGGATGCCGGGACGCGACCCCCAAAGCTGAGGGGGCAGGCATTCCGGTCCAAGGCTGCCGGGTCTGAAGCATGCCGGGTTCAAGTCAGCCGGTTGCAGTCAGGCCGCCAGCACCAGATCCCCATGCCCGGCCGGCGCAACCGGCTGGCTGCCGGCGTAGTTCTGCCAGAGCGTACGGAACGCCTGTTGGCGGCTCAGCAACTCCGCGAGCGAGCCCGAGTCCACGACCTTGCCGTCGGCCATCCAGACTATCGTATCGAAGCGGTTCAGCAGGTGCAGCCGGTGGATCGACGACGCGATGCAGGCGTCGGGGAACTCCGCCAGGAGATTGTCGTAGAGGCGGGCTTCGGTAACGGGGTCCATGCTGCTGGTCGGCTCGTCCAGCATGATGAGCGAGCTGCCGCGCGATGCCAGGATACCACGAGCCAGCGCCAGACGCTGCTTCTGGCCGCCCGACATGTTGAGGCCGCGTTCCGTGATCTCGCTGTCCAGGCCGGCAGGCAGGCGCGCGACCACGGGTGCGAGGCAGGCAAGGTCGCAGGCCCGCTCCACCGTTTCCGACGGCCATGCGATACCCATCGTGATGTTCTGGGAGAAGGTTCCCTCGAACACTTCCGGGTCCTGGGGAACCAGCGTCGCCAGTGGCGCCAGATCCCGGAGATCGGGACGGGGCGCGCCGTCGATGGTGATGGAAACCCGGTCGGCCTCGTACAGTCCAGCCAGGATGCGCAGCAGCGTGCTTTTGCCCGATCCGCTCTCGCCGACGAAGGCGATCCTGCCGCCGCGCTTGAGCGTCAGCGACACGTCGCTCAGGGTAGGCACGCCGAGGGTCGGCACACATCCCCGCCGCCCGGCGTGGGTGAAATCGAGTCCGTCGATGCGGATCTCGCGCCAGTCGTCCGGCACCGGCAGGGCTGAGGAGGACGGACGCGACTGCGCCGACATAATCTCGTCGGCGCTGCCGATATCGGCCTGATAGCGGACAAGTTCCTGCCAGTTCGTCGCCATCGAGCCGACGACGTTGCCGATCTGCTGCGAGTACTGGTGTACCATGACCGCGGTGCCAAGCAGGATGAAGCCCTCGCTTCGCCAGGCAAGCCACGCGTAGAGCACGACCAGTCCGCACCGGATGCCGTTGTTTAGCAGGTCGATAGCGCACCATTTCGCCTCGTTGATGACGACACCCCGCCGCAGGGGGGCGAACACGGCGGTCAGCCGGGTGGCTACCACCGAACGGGTGGCCGCCTGGAGCCGCAGGGTCAGGACCGTGGAGATGTTGCCCAGGCAGTCGATCAATTCGGCATTGTAACGACGCTCGAAGCGATTTTCTTCCAGCAGGAGGCGGACCATGATGCGATCGAACCGGATCAGGATGGCGAAGATCAGGGCGTAACCGATGACCGCCGCAGTCCCGGTCGCGGTGGAGACGAGGCATAGCGCCGCCAAGGGGCCGATCAGGCTGACGCCGTTCTGGAGATAGATGAACTGGTTCTGGGAAAAGCCGAACAACGCCTGGGTCGATTTCGACATGCGCTGGATCGTTTCGCCCGAGTGATGACTTTCGTGCCAGCGCAGCGGCAGCGCCACGGCCTTGTCGTAGAGCGTATCGGCGAACTTCTCCCGGATGCGGACCGCCATGAAACGTTCCAGCACCCGGCCCGGTCCGTGCATCGCCCAGGCCACCACGCAGGCGCCGAACATCATGGCCATGTTCCAGCCGGCCAGCGCCAAGTCCTGGCCGCCGGCGGTCTGGATCGCGTTGACGGCTTGGCCGAAGAACCATGGGATCGTCAGGCGTACGGCCTGTGCCGCAAACAGCAGCGACATGAACAGCGCCACCAGCGGCCTGTTGCCGGCGGCATATCGCCAGAACGTCCTGTAAAGGCCGAAGATGCCGGTCTGGGGTGTGCGTTGATCCGTGGAAGAAAAGGGGATGCTGCCGGGTGTCGTCATAACGTCTCGCGCTGTCACCGGATGCCGTTGAGGCCGGTGACGGCACACTACCCGCTGCATGGTTAATGCAGCGTTTAGGTTAACGATGCCCGAGCTTTTCAGGCCATGACAAGCTTGCCCGTAACCCCCGGAAAGAAGCCTCGTTGCGGCTGGTCCGCGATGCCGTCGATGATGGCGTCGGCGAGCGCCAGTGCGAGGCTCGTCTCGCTGCGGGCATCCATCCCGAACACGTTGACCAGCCCCCTGATGCCGTGCTGCACCGGCGTCTTGATTTCGATGTCCGGGCCATCGTCATGGGCATGCGTCACGTCCAGCCAGCTATCGCCGCGGAAGCCTGGATAGAAAAGGGCCGATGCGTCCTCGTCCAGGCAGCTTGGCACCACAAGGCGCTGGAATGGCGCCGTTCCTTCGAGGTGATAGCGTTTGCCGGGAGCCGGCGGCATGCCGCCGGGCAAGTATTGCTTCATGCCGCCGATACGGGCCGCCACCTGATAGGCTTCGACTTCCTCGGCGGCATTGATCAGGATGTCGCACCGGAGCGTCGTCAATTCCCCGGGATGGCCGGCCAGATCGAGTTCGAAACCCCGCCCCATCGGATAGGCCGCGACGAGCCGGCTGTCCTCCGTCACGTAGGCGCCGCGATTTTCCGCGTCGATCCGGAGATTCAGGCGCAGGGCGTCGCCATCGACGATACCGGCATCTTCGGCCAGTAGCGCTCCGACGCATTTGAGACCCGGTTCGAGCCCGATGACCTCACCGGCATCGAGAAGCCGGACAGGCGGCTGTCCGAGAGCGGCCGTGCCGTCGATTTCGGATTTGAGGGCGGCAAGCGCCTGCCATTCCATCGCACTGCGCGCGACGACGAACTGGCCGGTCGGGGAAAAAGGCGTGTCGGTGAGTTTGCAATAGGATTTCAGCGCCTCGAAGCTTCGCGCGCGAAGGACGGCGCGGAGAGTGTCCGGCTGGTCCAGGACAGCGGCTTCGATGGGTTCCGGCCAGCCCGGTCCGGGCACGAGGCCGTTGCCGTCGTCCGCATCGCGTCCGCGCCGGGCGATCAGCATGACCTGGTGGCCTGCTATGGCCAGCCGGCGCGCAACGGCGGCACCCGCCGTTCCAGCACCGATGACAACGCATTCCATTCTGTCGATAGTCATAATCTGACCTTCATCATGAAACTTATGGAAATCCAAGGCGTCCAGAAGTCATTTCGATGACTTGTCACAATCGACTTGGATTGTTTTGTTTTGGAAGCAACTACACAAAATCGAGTTCACAGAGTGTGGCAGATGTATTCGATCAGGAAAGTCGGTTTTTTTTCATACGACCATGTGGATTCTAATGATCTTCATGACATGATCGGATGGCCCTACTGCGTCGGCCGACGACCGAGGAAAAGCCGTGGGGAACAAGGCGTTCGATGGCGTGTTTCGCCTGACGCCATTCCGTACGGGCGATAGCTCCCTCTCGCTGGCCCACCGGCCGGCAACCAGAACATCGACATGGAGCAAGTAAGTGAGTGGAAAAAAGGTTCGCCTAGCGATCGTCGGCGTGGGCAATTGTGCGTCATCGCTTGTGCAGGGCCTGGAATATTACCGGAACGCACCGGAAGACGAGCAGGTCCCCGGGCTGATGCATGTCACGCTGGGCGGATACCATATCGGCGACATCGAGATCGTCGCCGCCTTCGACGTGGCGGAAGGCAAGGTCGGGCGCGATGTGGCGGAGGCGATCCAGGCGCCGCCCAACAACACGATCCGCTTCGCCGAGGTGCCGAAGACCGGCGTGACGGTTGAGCGTGGGCCGACACTTGACGGTCTTGGAAAGTATCTCGGGCAGATCGTTACGGAATCGGAACGGCCAGTCGCCGATGTCGCAGCCATCCTCCGCGCCACCGGCGCGGATGTCATGGTGTCCTACCTTCCCGTCGGGTCCGAGCAGGCGACCGAGTGGTATGCGGGACAGGCGCTGGAAGCGGGCTGCGCGCTGGTCAACTGCATTCCCTCCTTCATCGCGTCGCGCGACGTCTGGCGCCGCCGGTTCGAGGAGAAGCGGCTGCCCATCATCGGCGACGACATCAAGTCGCAGGTAGGCGCCACCATCGTCCACCGCGTCCTGACCAACCTGTTCCGCGAACGCGGCGTCCGGCTGGACCGCACTTACCAGCTCAATTTCGGCGGCAACGCCGATTTCGAGAACATGCTGGAACGTGACCGGCTGGAATCGAAGAAGATTTCCAAGACCAATGCCGTGACCAGCCAGATGGACGTGCCGCTGTCCAACGAGAACGCCCATGTCGGTCCCAGCGATTACGTGCCGTGGCTGGCCGATCGCAAGTGGTGCTACATCCGCATGGAAGGCACGACCTTCGGCAATGTCCCGCTCAACTGCGAACTGAAGCTGGAAGTATGGGACTCGCCCAATTCGGCCGGCGTCGTGATCGACGCGGTCCGCTGCGCTAAACTGGCGCTGGACCGTGGTATCGGCGGTGCGCTGATCGGACCCAGCAGCTATTTCATGAAGTCGCCGCCGCAGCAGTTCACCGATGCCGAAGCCCGAACCCGGACGCTTCGCTTCATTGCCGGCGAGTCCTGACGTTGCGGTTGCCGGGCGGCTGAGGCCATGGTGACCAAAACAGTCCATCTGGTCCGTCACGGCTCCCACGTGCTGCCGCCGGGCGTCCTTGCCGGACGCTTGTCCGGCGTAAAACTGTCGGACGCGGGACGCGAGCAAGCGTATCGCGCGGCCGAACGCTTGGCAAAAGCCGGGCCTGTCGACGCCGTGCAGTGCAGTCCGCTGGAGCGGACCTGCGAGACCGCGATCATCATCGCGGAGCGGCTAGGACTCGTCCCGGTCCAGGTGGATGCCCTGGTGGAGATCAGTTTCGGCGGCTGGACCGGCAGCTCCTTCGAGGAGCTGGAGGAGCGTGAGGACTGGCGGCGCTGGAACCACTTCCGTAGCGGCACGAGGCCGCCGGGTGGCGAGACGATGGCGGAGGTCCAGGCCCGTGCGCTGCGCCACATGGAGACCCTTGCCGACGGTAGTGCAACGGTGCTGGTCAGCCATTGCGATGTGATCAGGGCCTTGCTGACGCACTGGCTCGGCATGCCGACCGACCTGCTCCTGCGGCTGGAGATTGCGCCCGCTTCGATCAGCACCGTCGAAATCGGTCCCTGGGGACCCCGAATCCTGCGAATCAACGAGGAAGCATAATGAGCGAGCAGGACGATATCAGGCGCCGGATCGACGATCTGGGCCAGTGGTTCCATAATATCGACTTGAAGGGCGTGCGAACCGCCCCAAACCATTTCCTGGGCGATTATCCGAACGTCAAGTGGCGGCACTTCGCCCATGCCGTGCCGAAGGACCTGCGCGGCATGACCGTGCTGGATATCGGTTGCAACGGCGGCTTCTATTCGATCGAGATGAAGCGCCGGGGCGCGGACCGCGTCGTCGCTGTCGATACCGAAACGATGTACCTGAACCAAGCTCGTTTCGCTGCCGAAATGAGCGGCGTCGAGATCGAGTTCCGCAATCTGTCGGTCTACGACGTGGCGAAGCTGGGCGAGCGCTTCGACCTCGTCATCTTCATGGGCGTGCTGTACCACCTGCGGCACCCGCTGCTGGCGCTGGACCTGATCCACGACCATGTCGCGCGCGACCTGATGCTGTTCCAGTCGATGCAGCGCGGCAGCGCCGATGTCGAGCCGCTGGAGCCGGACTATCCGATCGAGGAGACGAAGGTCTTCGATCGGCCGGGCTTTCCGAAGATGCACTTCGTCGAGCATCGCTATTCCCACGACGACAGCAACTGGTGGATTCCAAACCGCGCCTGCGTCGAAGCCATGCTCCGCGACAGCGGATTCGAGATCGGCGAGCGGGCCGAGGACGAGGTCTATCTCTGCCGGCGGGTCGAACGCGCGGCACCGGGTATCGGGGCAGTCTATCCAGTGAGGGGACAAGAATGATCGAAGCGGCGATGATCTGGAACGAGCCCAACAACAAGTCCCACTGGGACCCGGAAATCGACCCCGACTGGGTCGGGTTCGGGCGGATGGCGACCTTGGCGGGTCAGGCTATCGCGGCCGAGGCTCCCGGACTGCTGCGCGTCCTGGGCGGCATCTCGCCGATCGATCCGGCCTTCATCCTGAAGCTTCAGGAACGGGGTGTGCTGGACAACCTGGACGTCGTGGCGCTGCACGGCTTCCCGCTGGACTGGAACCTGTGGCAGATCGACGAGTGGCCGGAGCGGCTGAAGGAGATCCAGTCCGTCACCAACCTGCCGGTCTGGGTGACGGAAGTCGGCGTCTCCACCTTCGGGGCGGAGGAAGTGCAGGAGTTTGGGCTTCAGCGGACGGCGGACCTGCTGATCGGCCGGGTGCCGCGTATCCACTGGTACAGCCTGTACGACCTGCCGCGCTCGTGGGAGGCCACTACCCGGCACCGCGAGGCGGAGGGATCGTCATACTATCGGCACTTCTACATGGGGCTGATCCGGGAAGACGGTTCGCCCAAGCTGGCGATGCGGCACTTCCACAACTACGCGCCCGACATGGGCCTGTGCCAGTGGTTCCATTTCGAGGACCACCGGCTAGAGGATGCCGTACGCACGATGCGGGAACTGGGCGTGCGTCATCTGCGGACCGGCCTGAGCTGGGCCGACAGCTTCCGGCCGAACGCTATGGAGTGGTTCGACCGCCAGATGCTGGCGCTGGAGGAGTTCGACGTGACGGTGACCTTCTGCTTCACGCCGGAGCATCGCGGCATCGCCCCACACCATACCAGCGCGCCGCAAGTCCCGGAGGAGTTCGCGGAATTCTGCGCCAAGATGATCAGGCGCTACGCCGCCTGATCATTCCGCCATTTCACTCCGCCGCGTCGGCGCCCGGCGGCCACCCCATGCGGGGGGTGCCGCGCGCCAGCAGGTGCGACACGCGCGGCGGCTCGTTTCCTTGGTGGAACGCGCGGACTCGGTCGAGCGTCCCGCGGTCCGCCATCGTGGCGCGCCGCTGGTGGCGCAGGTCGTCCAGCCAGGACGGCAGCAGGAAGGCTTCGACCCAGCGGCTGGGCTTGGCCGCATCCTGGTAGAGCGTCCAGCGCACCGCGCCGTCGCGCTTGCGGAGGCGGCGGAGCGAGCGCATCGCGGCGGTGAAGGCGTCGGCCTTGGCTGGATCGACGTCGTATTCGACGGTCACCGCGACCGATCCCGGCCCGGCATCGACGCCGGGCGCCAGCGTCGGCCGGGGCAGGGCCGTGATCGGCGACAGGTCGGGCGCGATGTTGGCCGGCAGGCGGAACCGGAAGCCGAGGACGAGGCTGACCAGCAGGCCGGCTCCGGCTATCGCCAAGGCCTGGCCGGTGCCGATCGCTTCCGCCGCATGGCCCCAGCCCCAGCTTCCCAGCGCCAGCCCGCCGAACAGCGACATCTGGTAGATCGACAGCACGCGCGCCTTGACCCAGTTGGCGGCGGAGAGCTGCACCATGACGTTGAAGCTGGACAGCGTCGTCATCCAGGCCGCCCCGCCCAGCACCAGAGCCGGCACGACGGCGTAGAGGCTCTGCATCAGGCCGACCACCAGCGTCGCGACCGCGAAGCAGGTGGTTCCCAGCGCCACCATGACCTGTCCGCTGGTCCGCCGGCGGAGCGTGCCGATGTTGAGCGCGCCGATGATGGCGCCGATGCCCAGGCTGGTCAGGAGGATGCCGTAGGTGGAGGGGCCCCCGCCGAGGTCCTGACGGGCGACCAGCGGCAGCAGCGCCCAGACGGCACCCGCCAGTCCGGTGAAGACGAAGCAGCGGAGCATCACGGTCAGGACGGTCGGCGAGCCGCCGACATAGCGGAGGCCGCTGACCATCGCCGGCAGCAGATGCTCGCGCGGGAGTTCGTCGACCGGGCGCTTGGGCCGCCACATCAGCAGGACGCCGATGATGAAGACGTTGGACACGGCGTTGAGGATGAACGACGCCTGCACCCCGAAGCCGGCGACGACCAGCCCGCCGATGGCCGGGCCGACCGACCGCGCGATGTTGAAGCCGATGCTGTTGAGGGCAACGGCCATGGGCAGTTCCGACCGTGGCACCAGATCGCCGACGGTCGCCTGATATGCGGGCTGGCGCAGCGCCGAGCCGGTATCCAGGATGAAGACCAGCGCCAGCAGCAGCCACGGCGTCACGGCCCCGACGCCTTCCAGCACCGCGATCAGCGTGGCGCCCGACAGGACGATGACCTGACCGATCATGAAGACCAGCCGCCTGTCCCACAAATCCGCCAGCGCTCCGCCGAACAGCGAGAACAGCAGCACGGGCAATGCTGTCGCCGACTGGACCAGCGCCACCATGGGGGCGCTGTCGGTAATCGACGTCATCAGCCATGCCGCACCGACGGACTGTATCCAGACGCCCATGTTGGACATCAGCGTCGCCAGCCAGATCGCCCGGAACATCGGGTAGCGGAAGGGCGACAGGGAGTCTGGTAGGCGGGGGCGCGGCAGAATGCCGCCGGTGGGCTTGGTGTCTTCTTCTCTTGCCGGCATGGGGAAACAGGGACCAATAGGGAAGCGGCGGGCAAAGAAGTTGCCGCCCGTTCGTTATCTCAACAATCCGTGCCGCGAAATGGGTTCATGACTAAAGAGGTATTGTCGGCTATTACATAAGTGAGGACGGGCCTTTACCACGGCGCGGTATCGGTCTACTCTCCCTCCCGTCAACAGCGTCGGCTGGCAGTTATGTCATTCGAGATCGAACGAAGGTTCCTTGTCTGCCAGGATGTCCGGCATTTCTGTCGCCACGGCGACAGGATAGTGCAAGGCTATATCTCATTCGATAACGGCAGCGGCGGCCAGAAGGCTCGTGTGCGGATCAGGAACGACCAAGCGTTCCTGACGATCAAGGGCGAGCGGCGTGGTCTGATCCGTCCGGAATTCGAACGCGCAGTGCCTTTTTCATGGGCTTCCACCCTGTTGTCCCGGCTGCCGCCCGAAACGCTCATCCGCAAGACGCGCTACGAAGTCGGCTTCGCCGGCATGACCTGGGAGATCGACGTGTTCGACGGCCGCAACAGCGGCCTGGTGGTGGCGGAGATCGAACTGGAACACGCCGAGCAGGAGTTCGAACTGCCGGACTGGGTGGGGGCCGAAGTGACCTTCGACGAGCGCTACGGCAACTCGTCGCTCGCGGTTCGCCCGGTCAGCACATGGCCGGCGGCTGCGTGAACGTGCATCTTCCTGTACCTATGCGAAATCCTTGAAGCTGTCGGCGACGGCTCGGTCGTAGCCCTGGCTGGCCAGCAGCAGTTGTCGCGTATAGTCCTGCTGCGCCTGCCCCCGGCGCAGGCTTTCCACATCCAGTTCCTCGACCACGCGTCCCCGGTTCATCACCGCAAGCCGGTCGCACATATAGGCGACCACGGCGAGGTTGTGGCTGACGAGGATGTAGGTCAGCCCGTGCTCTGCCCGCAGGCGCTTGAGCAGGTTGAGGATTTCGGCCTGGACGGAGACGTCCAATGCGGAGGTCGGCTCGTCCAGCAACAGGACGCGCGGTTCCAGGATTAGGGCGCGGGCGATGGCGACGCGCTGGCGCTGTCCGCCGGAAAGCTGGTGGGGAAAGCGGAAGCGGAACTGCGGGCCGAGACCGACTTCGCGCAGCGTGCGGTCGATCCGCTTGTCGGCATCGCCGAGCCCATGGATGGCGACCGGCTCGGCCAGGATGCGGTCGACCGTGTGGCGCGGGTGCAGGGAGCCATAGGGGTCCTGGAAGACCATCTGGCAGCGTTTGTAGAACGCTTTGTCGCGCTGGCGTCCAAGCGTCTGGCCGTCGAGAGAGACATTGCCGGACCAGTCCGGGTTCAGCCCCGACATCGCCCGCAGGACGGTTGACTTGCCGGACCCGGATTCGCCGACCAATCCGAAGCTTTCCCCCGGCTTCACTTGGAAAGTGACGTTTTGGACCGCATGGACGGTCGCGGCGCCGTAGCCGAAGGTGACATCGAGGTCTTCGATGCCGATCATGGCCTGGGTCATCGTCCACCCTCCGCCGCCCAAGCGGGATCTCGGGTCAGGACCGGCAGTTCGGCGCGGTCGTCGTCCAGCCGGGGCAGGCTGTCGAGCAGGCCACGGGTGTAGGGATGCTTCGCCGCATGCAACTCGCCGGCGCGGCAGCTTTCGACCACCCGGCCGGCATACATGATCAGGATGCGGTCGCAGAAGGACGCAACGAGGTTAAGGTCGTGGCTGATGAAAATCAGGCCCATGCCCCGGCTGCTGCACAGCTCGTCCATGATGGCGAGCACCTGCATCTGGACCGTCACGTCGAGGGCGGATGTCGGCTCGTCCGCGATCAGCAGGTCGGGATCGGGGATCAGCATCATCGCGATCATGATGCGCTGGCCCATGCCGCCGGAAACCTCGTGCGGGTAAAGGTCGAAGACCCGCTCCGGATCGCGGATGCGGACGGCCCCGAGCATATCCAGCGTGCGGCGGCGCGCTTCGGACCGGCTGGCCTTGGTATGGACGCGGTAGGCTTCCGCGATCTGGCGGCCGACGGTCATCACAGGGTTCAGCGAGAACTTGGGGTCCTGCATGACCATCGAGATCCGCTGGCCGCGTATCTCCCGCATCTTCCGTTCCGAGGCATGCAGCAGGTCGGTGCCGTCGAATTCGATCCTGTCGGCGGTGACCTCGCCCGGCGGCGCCACCAGCCGCAGCAGAGAGCGGCCGGTCACCGACTTGCCGGAACCGGACTCGCCGACGATGCCCAGCTTCTCGCGCCCGACGGTGAAGGAGACGCCCCGCACCGCCTCCGTATAGCCGGTGCGGGACGGGAAGCGGACGCGGAGGTTTTCCACGGTGAGGAGAGGCGTTGCGGATGGAGAAACGGTCATCAGTTCTTCGGGTCCAGCACGTCGCGCAGGCCGTCGCCCAGCAGGTTGAAGCCGAGGCTGACGACGAAGATGGCGATGCCGGGCAGGGTGGCGACCCACCATTGGTCCAGCAGGTATTGCCGTCCGGTCGAGATCATGGCGCCCCATTCCGGCAGCGGAGGCTGAGCGCCGAGGCCAAGAAAGCCGAGCCCGGCGGCGGTCAGGATGATGCCGGCCATGTCCAGCGTCACCCGGACGATCAGCGAGGAGGTGCAGAGCGGGATCACGTGGCCCAGGATGATCCTGGTCGGGGAGGCGCCCTGGAGCCGGACGGCGCTGATGAAATCGCTGTTCCGGATGGTCATCGTCTCCGCCCGCGCGATGCGGGCATAGGGCGGCCAGGAGGTGATCGCGATGGCGATCACGGCGTTCTCGATCCCGGGACCCAGGGCAGAGACGAAAGCCAGCGCCAGGATCAGCTTGGGGAAGGCCAGGAACACGTCGGTGATCCGCATCAGGACGATGTCGGTCCAGCCGCCGAGATAGCCGGAGATCGTGCCGATCAGCAGCCCTGCTACCGGGGCGGTCAATGCCACCAGCAGCACTATGTAGAGCGTCAGGCGCGAGCCGTAGACGACGCGCGACCAGATGTCCCGGCCGTACTGGTCGGTGCCGAACCAGTTGGCGGCGCTGGGCGGTTGAAGCCGGTTCGCCAAGTCCTGGGCGAAGGGATGATGCGTGGCGATCAGCGGCGCCAGCAGCGCCATCAGCATCAGCGCCACGACGATGCCGAGACCGACCATCGCCAGCCGGTTGCCGGTGAACGTCAGCCAGCCGCCGTACAGGCGGCCCATCCGCGCCTGAGAGCGCGACTGCGGGGTGTCGCTCAGCAGCCATTCCCGAGCGGTCATTTCTTCGCCCTCGGGTCAAGCAGGCGGTAGAGCAGGTCGGACAGCATGTTGAGGCCGATGAAGACGGCGCCGACGACGAGGGTTCCGCCCAGCACGGCGTTCATGTCGGCGTTGAGCAGCGAGTTGGTGATGTAGAGGCCAAGCCCCGGCCATGCGAAGACCGTCTCGGTCAGGACCGATCCTTCCAGCAGATTGGCGTAGGACAATGCCACCACCGTAATCAGCGGCACCGCGATATTGCCGAGCGCGTGGCGCCAGATCACGCGGGTTTCCGACATGCCTTTGACCCGTGCGGTCGTGATGTATTCCTGGCGCAACTGGTCGAGCATGAAGCTGCGCGTCATGCGGCTGATATAGGCGATGCTGAAATACCCCAGGATCGACGCCGGCAGGATCAGGTGGGACAGGGCGTTCCAGAAGATCTCGGTCTCGCCGGCCAGCAGGGCGTCCACCGTGATGACGCCGGTCACCGGATCGACCAGCCCGTCGTAGAACACGTCCAGCCTTCCAGGCCCCGGCGCCCAGTCCAGCTTGGCGTAGAACAGCAGCAGGCCGACCAGCCCTAGCCAGAAGACCGGCACCGAGTAGCCGACCAGGCCGAGCACGCGCACCAGATGGTCCGGCCAGCGCCCGCGATGGACGGCGGCGAAGACCCCGGCGGGGACGCCTACGGCGACGCCGATGATGATGGCGGCGGTCGCGAGTTCCAGCGTTGCGGGGAAAGCGCGGCGGACGTCGTCCAGCACCGGCTGGGAGGTCAAGACCGAGGTGCCGAAATCGCCTTGCAGGACATCGCCGACGTAGCGGATGAACTGCTGCCAGAGCGGCAGGTTCAGCCCCATCTCGATCCGCATCCGCTCATACGTCTCGGCGTTGGCGCGGTCGCCGACGGCGGCCAGAACGGGGTCGATCGGCACGACGCGGCCGATCAGGAACGTCACCAGCAGCAGGCCCAGGAACGTCAGGGCGATCGACAGCAGGAACCCGGCGATACGCTTTAGAGGCCCCGCAGGACGGCGAGGCCGGGCGGCGGGTGTCGTCCCGCCGCTTTTCAGGATATCGGTCAATGCCGGTTACTTCTTCGATGCCAGCCGGTACAGGTTGTTGTCGAAGCTCGGTCCCCAGATCAGGCCCTTGACGCTTGCGCGCTCGACCGGAACTTCGACCTGCTGGAACATCACGACAAAGGGGCTATCGGTCATCACGACCTTCTGAAGCTCGTGGTAGATCTCCACCCGCTTATCTGCATCGCGCTCGACCACGGCGGCCTTGGTCTTCTGCGTCAGTTCCGGGATGTCCCAGGAATTGCGCCATGCCAGCGTCTTGGACGGGCCGTTGTCGGCATTGTCGGGATTGGAGGCGAAGGTCTCCGCATTGGTGTGCGGGTCCTGATAGTCGGCGCCCCACTGGCCGATATAGATGTCCTGGTTGCGCGACCGGTACTTGGTCAGCGCCTGCTTGCCGTCCATCGGCAGCAGCTCGATCTTGACGCCGGCCGCGGCGGCGCTGGCCTGGATCGTCTGCGCCAGATCGGTCCAGGGCGTCACGTTGCGGACGTCCATGGTGACCGTAAAGCCGTCGGGGTAACCGGCGGCCGTCAGCAGTTCGCGCGCCTTGGCGGGATCGTACTTGAACGGCTTGTCGTCGAGCGAGCCCAAGAAACCCTTGGGCAGGAACGACTGGTGGATCGTCGCGATGCCGTTCATGATCGTCCGGCCCATCGCGTCGTAATCGACCAGGTAGCGGAAAGCCTGACGGACCTCGGGCTTGGCGAGGATCGGGTTCTTCTGGTTCAGGCTGATGTACCAGAGCGTCCCCTTGGGCGCCTCGACGATGCGGACATCCTTGGACGACCGCAGGGCATCCAGCTGCTCCGGCTTCAGGTTGCGGGCGACATCGACGTCGCCCTTCTCCAGCAGCAGGCGCTGGGTCGCCGGCTCGGCGATGTGGCGCAGGATGACACGCTTCATCTCCGGGGCGCCCTGCCAGTAGGCCGGATTGGCATCTAGCGTCAGGGATTCGTTGGCCTTCCACTGGCGGAGCTTGAAGGCGCCCGATCCGGCGGAGTTGGTCTTCAGCCAACTATAGCCGAAGTCGCCGTCCTTCTCGTTCTGCTTCAGCAGCTTGGCATCGACCACGGAGGCAACATCGGCAGTCAGGCAGTTCAGCACGAAGGTCGGCGCATAGGCTTGGTCCGTCTCCATCACCAGCGTTCGAGCATCGGCCGCCTTGATCTTCTGATCGACGTTATCCTTGGTGAAGCCGAACTGCGTCAGGATGAACGCCGGCGACTTGTTCAGCTTGACGGCACGCTGGAGTGAGAACGCGGCGTCCTCCGCGGTCAACGGGTTGCCGGAGTGGAACTTGACGCCGTCGCGGATCTTGAAGGTATAAGTCTTACCGTCCTCGGAAACGGTCCAGCTTTCCGCAACTGCCGGAACGATCTTGCTGGTATCCTTGAGGTCGATACCGATCAGGCGGTCATAGACCTGGGCGCCGTACTCGGCGCCCGACACTTCGAAGATCTCGGCTGGATCAAGGCTGATGATGTCGTCGAACTGCCACGCCATGACGAGGCTGTCCTTCGGCGTCTCGGCGAAAGCCGGTGTCGCCGCCAGTGCTACGAAGGCGGCTCCGATCAGACTCCGGGTGAACTTGTTCATCGAGCAGCCTCTTTCCTGTCCGTACTTTTCTGATGGAATCGCCCGTCCTGCGCGGGGTCGGGACTATTCGTCCCGACCAGGGCGGCGGCGATTGTTCGGGAGAGGATTGACCACCCGGTCAAGCCCTGTCAAGGGCACTGCCGGATTGTTGAATTTTCAGTGATTACATAGCTCTGCATCGTCACGCGGGAGGGTCCCGGCGGCGTTTCCGCCGCCATTCGGTCCAGCGGCGCTCGCCCCGGATCATCAGTCCCGCCGTTGGCCGGCGCAGGAAGGGGACGTCCAAAGCCAGGAGCAGCACGCCCAGGGGAACCATCCAGAAGCCGAGGATCGGCAGGAAACCTAGGAAGCCGCCAACGATCAGGAGGACACCGGACGGTATCCTGATCCAGCGCGCGTCGGGCTTGCGGAGGCCGCCCACGGGCCTCGCTATCCAGCTGGGGAGGCGTCCTTGGAGGCGGTCGAGGCTGCGGTCCAGCCTGCGGTCATCGGTGTTGGTCATGATGCCGCTCAACTGGGGATTCGCAGCCCGACGCTCAAGCGGAATCTGTCAGCCTTATCCAGCCGTGTCAGCTCTTGGTGGCCGGGTCATGGGTATGGTGCCGGTCCCCTTCGCCACCGCCGCCCGAAACGCGGCTGCGGTCCGGATTGGTCGGCTCGCCCGGTGCCGGCTTGTGTTCCTTGGTGTGGTGGGTTTCCGGCTTGTCGGCGTTCTGCTGGCTGCTGCCGGGGCCGCCTTTATGGCGGTTGGTGTCTGCCGTGTTTCTGGACATGATTACCGGTCCTGCTGAAAGCCCTTGTGGGTCGTGTTCTGCTTGATATTGCCCTGCCGGTCCTGCTCCTTGAGGTTGGATGGGGTGCTGTCCACGGACGGCGTGTCCGCCGTGGCGTTGCCTTCGGGGGCGGCGCCGGGCCCTTTGTCGGAGCGGCCTGCGGGCGGGACGGGGGGCGGGTGATTGGACATCGGTTACCTCCGTTCAAAGGTGGATGTCTTCTCTCCAACAGGCGATCGGCGGGGGCGTTCCGGCCGACATTCATTCCGGCGATTGGGCGTGCTATGGAGCGGTTCTTATGTCCGAAAAGGGTGGAGCGAAGCATGGAGCCGGCGGTGGCATCCGACTGCGAGGATATGGCCGGCGGGATGATCGCGGCCAAACGGTACCGGGCGGCGCGGCGTTTGCTGATGGGGCAGGAGGTCTTGACCCGGAATGGACACGCGCTGCTGGGCCGGGCTTATCTGGGAATGAAGGATTACGAGCCGGCGCTCCATCATCTGGGCGTCGCGGCAGAGATGGACCCCGACGACCTGGAAACCCTGATCCATCTGGCGCGAGCCTGCACGGCTTCAGGACGGCCCCATACCGCTATACGGATGCTGGAGCGGGTGACGGCAACTCGTCCCGACCATGCCGAAGCCTGCGAGGCGCTGGCCGGCGCCTACCGCCGCGATGCCCGGTATGCCGATGCGATCCAGTTGGTGAAGGCTGCCGAAGCGGCAGAGGTGCGGACGGGGCAGCTTCTCTATGAAGAGGCGATGTGCCTCCATGCCTTGGGCGAGGCCGCCGGAGCACTGGTAGTGTGGGACAAGCTGCTTGACCTGGACGGCGGTCTGGCGGCCGGCTGGTTCCAGAGTCATGCCGCCGCACTTCAGGTCGTATCGCTGGACGAGGCGCTTCGGCGCCTCCGTCGCGCGGCGGAATGCCATGGAGCTAACGGCAAGTACTGGGCGTTCCTGGCGGCGTACGCGATTTTCGTAGGGGACGAGGAAGAGGCGGCGGCGATCGCCGCCGGACCGCTGGCGGCACGTCCTCATCATAGTGCGCTGATCGATGGCGTTCGGGCCTTGCTGCCGCACCTGTCGGCGGATTTCCGCCTCTTCGGGTGCAGCGGGCATCTGCTCCGGCATGCGGTCGCGGCGGCTGGACAGGCGGGTTTGGTGCTGGAATTCGGCGTTCGGCGGGGAACGTCCACCACCCACATCGCCGAAGCCGCCGGGCAACCCGTTCACGGCTTCGACTCATTTGAAGGCTTGCCGGAGGGTTGGGGAAGCCAGCCGCAGGGCAGTTTCACGACCGAACTGGAACTGCCGCCGGTGCCCGCCAACGTGACGCTTCATGCCGGCTGGTTCGAGGATACGCTAGCACCATTCCTTGCCGGGCATCCCGGACCTGTGCGGTTCGTCAATATCGACTGCGATATCTACTCGTCCGCCCGAACGGTGCTGACAGGACTGGCGGATCGCCTGCGTCCCGGCTCCATTCTGGTATTCGACGAATATATCGGCAACCAGACTTGGCATGAGCACGAGTACAAGGCCTTCCAGGAATTCGTCGCGGAACACGGCACGCGCTACGAATACTTTGCGGCTTGTCCGTTCACGAGACAGGTGGCGGTCAGGATTTTGTAATATCGGTTGCCGAGAAATTCGAAAAGTATTTTGGTGAGGTAAAATCGAAGGTAATTAAATGTTCATAAGGGTTTTGCCAAAATCAGTTCGCGTAAGCCATATTTTGGCCGTTCTCTCTCCCTTCCCGTCATACCAAGACTTGATCTTGGTATCACCTTTCAGGAACTGAGCGGTTGAAATCCGGGCTTCAGGTTGAAATCCTCACGGCAGTTTTCGCCGGGAGATGCCAAGATCAAGTCTTGGCATGACGATAGAGCGGAGGAAAATGCCAGAGTGACGCGCTGCTATGTTCTGGAACAGCGCTTATGGGATCAAGTCCGGGGATGAACAAAAAAACGGGACTCGATCTGAAATCTTGGGGAGTGTCGTCTGTCGAGAGGAATGGTGGGCGCAGTAGGGATTGAACCTACGACCCCACCCGTGTGAAGGGTGTGCTCTCCCGCTGAGCTATGCGCCCATTCCTCTGACCGTCCGGCCCAGGGGCCGTCGCGGCGGAGGCCCTATTTATTGGGCGTCCGATATGATGTCAAGCGTCGGAAACGCCGATCACGAAATTCGGCGCCGGGTTGGATGGCAATTCGCGGGAGCTACATGGATAATCCAGCGTCCACGGTTTTGCGGGAGTCTTCTGTGCGGATGTTCACAACATGGCGGTCCATCGGGAAGGCGGCTCTGCTGGGCGGTGCGGCACTGCTGACCGCATCGCAGGCTGGAGCCGCCGAGCCGGTCAGGCTTGGCTACGCGATCTATGCGGGAGGGTTCCACGTACTGGACGCCTCGATCGTGCTGGATGTCGGGCGCGAGGGCTACATGGTGGAGGTCAATGCCCAGACCCAGGGTATCCTAGGGACGTTTTTCCCTTGGCAGACCTTGGCGCGGTCCGACGGCAGGATGAATGCCGGAGAGGCGGAACCCCGCACCCATAAGCAGACGGGCACGTGGCGCGGCAAGGACCGCGCGGTCGACCTGTACTACGACGGCAGCGGCAGCGTCCTTGCGGAGGTTCGCCCGCCTGACGACCCAGCTGAGCGGGAGCCGGTGCCGCCGGAGATGGTGCCGGGAACCACCGATCCGCTGTCCGCCGTGCTGTCGGTGGCTGGCGCCGTCGCCGTTGGGCGCGGATGTTCGGAGACGGTGCCAGTGTTCGACGGACGGCGGCGCTACGACCTGACGTTCAAGGAGATGGGCAGCAGGAACCTGCCGCCCAGCAAGTATTCCGTCTTCAGCGGCGCCGCCGTCCAGTGTCAGGTCACGTCGAAGGTGCTGGCGGGCAACTGGAAGAAGGACGGCGGTGCCGTCTCCAACGACGAGAAGAGGAAGCCGGTGGCTCTGATGCTGGCTCCGGTCGTCGAGGGGATGCCGCCGGTGCCGGTCCGGCTGGAAGGCGAGAGCCGGTTCGGCGAGGTCATCATGCATCTGACCTCGGCCGAGCCGATCGTATCTTCGGGTGCGGTAGCTCAGTGATACCCAACGCCCTCGGTCACCTTGCCGCGGAACACGTAGTAGGAATAGACCGTGTAGAACAGGATCGTCGGGATCAGGAAGACCATGCCGACCAGCAGGAATTCCTGCGTCTCCGGCGGTGAGGCCGCGTCCCAGATGCTGATGTCAGGCGGAATCACATTGGGCCACAGGCTAACCGCCAGACCCAGGAAGGACAGCAGGAACAGGCCCATCGTGATCACGAAGGGCTGGACCTCCCGCCGGTTGTTGATCGCCCGCCAGAACAGCAGCGCCAGACCGGCCGTCATGATCGGCACGGGCGACAGGTACAGGATGTTCGGCCAGGAGAACCAGCGCTGCGCGATCGTATCGTTGAGCAGCGGGGTCCAGATGCTGACCACGGCGACGAACCCGACGACGACCAGGAACAGCGGCTTCGACAGGTTGAAGGCCCATTCCTGGAGCGAGCCCTCCGTCCGCCAGATCAGCCAGGTGCAACCGAGCAGCGCATAGCCGGAAACCAGCGCCAGCCCCGTCACCACGGAGAAGATCGAGAACCAGTCGAACATGCCGCCGACATAGGCGCGATCCTCGACATGGAAGCCCTGGATGAAAGCTCCCAGCGCCATGCCTTGGACCATGGTCGCGAGCAGCGAACCGAAGTGGAAACTGCGGTCCCACAGGAAGCGGCTGGCGTTCGCCTTGAAGCGGAACTCGAAGGCGACGCCCCGGAAGATCAGGGCGATCAGCATGACCAGCAGCGGCAGGTACAGCGCCGGCAGAATGACCGCGTAGGCGAGGGGGAACGCCGCGAACAGTCCGGCTCCGCCCAGGATCAGCCAAGTTTCATTGAAGTCCCAGACCGGGGCGACCGTGTTCATCATGACGTCGCGGTCGCTGTCCTTGCCGGCGAACGGGAAGAGGATGCCGAGGCCCAGGTCGAAGCCGTCCATCAGCACATACATGATGATCGCGAAGGCGACGATGCCGGTCCAGATCAGGGTGAGGTCCTGCCACCATTCCATCTCGGTTTACTCCGCCGGTTCGATACGTTCATCGGGCAGGGACATCGGCCGCTTCGGGCGGCCCACGTCGGCTACCGCATGGGGTTCGAGATCCTCGTAGGATGGCCTGGGGCCGATCTGGAGCAGGCGCAGGATGTAGTAAGTCCCGGCAGTGAAGATCAGCGCGTAGGTCACCAGAAAGGCGCCGAGCGAGGTGAGCGCGCCGGCGGTCGTCAGCGACGGCGTGACACCATCGGCTGTCCGTACCAAGCCCTGGACCATCCAAGGCTGTCGTCCGATCTCGGTCGTGAACCAGCCGGCGATAATTGCAATGAACCCGATAGGCGTCGTGGCGACGGTGATCCACTGGAACCAACGCGCTTCGAACAACTGCCGCCGCCATGTCAGGAACAGGAAGCCCAAGCCTACGAACAGCATCAAGAAGCCGATGCCGACCATGATGCGGAAGGTCCAGAAAACGATCGGCACATAGGGCCGGTCCTGAGGCGCGAACTGCTTCAGCCCCGGAACCTTGCCGTTCAACTCGTGGGTCAGGATCAGGCTGGAGAGGTAAGGGATTCCGATCTCGAAGTGGTTCTCCTCGGCTTCCATGTCCGGCCATGCGAACAGGATCAGCGGAGCGCCTTCGCCGCCTTCCCAATGGCCTTCCATCGCGGCGATCTTGGCCGGCTGCATCTCCATCGTCTTCAGGCCGTGCAGGTCGCCCAGCAGGATCTGAAGCGGCGCCAGCACGGCGATCATGCCGAGCGCCATCCGGTAGCTGATGCGGGTGTACTCGGCGAACTGGCCCCGAAGGATGTACCAGCCGCTGATGCCGGCGATCACGAAGGACGTCGTCAGGAAGGCGGCGGTGACCATGTGGGCGAGGCGGTAGGGGAACGAGGGGTTGAAGACCACTTCCCACCAGCTCGTCACGAAGAAGCGGCCATCGCGGATCTCGAACCCGGCGGGGGTGTGCAGCCAACTGTTGGACGACAGGATCCAGAACGACGAGATGATCGTGCCTAGCGCCACCATCAGGGCCGCGAAGAAGTGCATGCCGCGCGGCACCCGGTTGCGTCCGAACAGCAGGATGCCGAGGAATGCCGCTTCCAGGAAGAAGGCGGTCACGACTTCGTACTGGATCAGCGGCCCCAGCACGTTGCCGGTGATGTCGGACCAGCGGCTCCAGTTGGTGCCGAACTGGTACGACATGACGATGCCGGACACGACGCCCATCCCAAACGAGATCGCGAAGATCTTCGTCCAGAATTCCGACAGCATCCGATAGACGTCCCGGCCGGTCCGCAACCACAGCGCTTCAAGCACCATGATCCAATTGGCGAGGCCAATAGTGAAGGCAGGAAAAAGAATATGAAAAGATATCGTGAAAGCAAATTGAATACGAGACAACATCAACGGATCGATGTCCATTGTCCGCTCCAGTCCTTGATCTGTGTGCCCCGGAACAGGGCTTTGACGCCCTTGGTTCCGGTACGACGAAGTTTGGAGCCGCATATCGCATTAACCAGTGCGACGACTTGGCATCCCTCTTTCGCGCGATCAATGGGCCTGCGGGCAATAAGTTACGGCGCTGACATCAGCGAATTTCAATAATTCGGGCCTTCAGCGGTTGGCGAGAGTGTCCAGCATGGCAGGCAGTTCGGTGAAGTGGTCGATGATCGCGTCGGCGCCCATCTCGGCGGTGGGGAAGTGCGGGTAGCCGTAGCTGACGGCGATTACCGGGATACCCGCGCCGCGTGCCGCCGCGATGTCGTTGTGGTTGTCGCCGACCATTACGGCCCCGTCCTTGGAAGCGCCCAGGCGCTCCATCACCCAGGAGACATGGCCGCCGTCCGGCTTCCGCACCGGCAGGGTATCGCCGCCCGCAACGGATTCGAAGTAGCGGGCAAGGTCGAGTTGGGCCAGCACTTCGGTCGTGACCCGTTCCGGCTTGTTGGTGCAGAGGCCGAGCTTGAGGCCGCGCGCCAGCAGGAGATCGAGCGTCTCGGGCACGCCGGGAAAGATCGAGTCCAGGGAGGAGGGCTGCTGTTCGTAGTAGTCGAGGAAAGTCTGGTAGATCTCGTCCGACGCCAGCGGGTCGATCTCGGCACCCGTCGCGGCGAAGGCTCGGCGGAGAAGGATCGGCGCGCCGTCGCCGACCATGCCCCTGACCTGCTCCACGCCGATGGTGGGACGGCTGTACCGGGTCAGCAGCTTGTTGACCGCTCCCGTTATGTCCGGGGCGCTGTCGATCAGGGTTCCGTCCAGGTCGAAGATTACGGCTTGAAGCTGAGGCATCCGGTTGTTCCGCGTGAGGGGTGGCTTGGAGTGTCCGTTTGGACGATAATTAGGCAGTTTTGTACAAGTCCGGATCAAGGGCTTTGGCAAGTGCCCAAGGTGTGGCACAAGGGGGCAATCCTCACCTGAACGCAGATCAGACGAAAACCGCACCATGACACTGACACATCATACCGAAACCCGCCGTCCGCTCGCCTGCATTATTCTGGCGGCGGGCAAGGGCACCCGCATGAAGTCGGATCTGCCGAAGGTGCTGCACAAGGTGGCGGGCCGCTCCATGGTCGCCCATGTCGTGGCGGCTGCATCCCTGCTGGCGCCCGAGAAGATCATCGCGGTGATCGGCCCCGGCATGGAGTCCGTCGCGGCGGAGGTCGCACCTCATGCTACCGTCGTTCAGGAGAACCAGCGCGGTACGGGCGATGCCGTGATGGCGGCCCGTGCGCTGCTCGAGGGCTTCGACGGCGACGTGCTGGTGGCTTATGGCGATACGCCGCTCGTGACGGCGAAGACGCTGGGCGCCATGGTCCAGGCCCGTCGGGAGGCTTCCGATCCGGCCGTGGTCGTGCTCGGGATGCGGCCTGCCGTGGCCGGCGCCTATGGCCGGCTTATCCTGGGGGCCGAGGGCGGGCTGGACGCCATCGTGGAATACCTGGACGCGACGGAGGAGCAGCGCGCGGTCACCCTCTGCAATGCGGGTCTGATGGCTTTCGACGGTGCGCGGCTGTTCGGGCTGCTGGACAGCATCGGCAGCGACAACGCGAAGGGCGAGTACTACCTGACCGATGCGGTCGCCGTGGCGCGCGCCGCCGGCCATGCCTGCCGCGTGGTCGAAGCGCCGGCTGACGAGGTCGTCGGCGTCAACTCCCGTGCGGAGTTGGCGGAGGTCGAGCTTATCATGCAACGTAGGCTGAGGGCGGCCGCGATGGCCGCCGGAGCGACACTGGCCGATCCGGAGACGGTCTATTTCAGCCACGATACGCGGCTGGGCCGCGACGTGCTGGTCGGGCAGAACGTCGTGTTCGGGCTGGGGGTCGATGTCGCGGACCGGGTCGAGATCAAGCCGTTCTGCCACCTGGAAGAGGTCATCGTATCGCCGGGCGCCATCATCGGTCCCTTCGCGCGGCTGCGTCCGGGGGCGGAGATCGGCCCCGATGCCCATATCGGCAACTTCGTCGAGATCAAGAACGCCCGCGTTCATGAAGGCGCCAAGGTCAACCACCTGACCTATATCGGCGACGCCACGGTCGGTTCGAAGGCCAATATCGGAGCCGGCACGATCACCTGCAACTACGACGGCTTCTTCAAGAGCCATACGGAAATCGGCGCCGGAGCCTTCATCGGCTCCAACTCCTCGCTGGTGGCGCCTGTAACGATCGGCGACGGCGCCATCATCGGCGCCGGAAGCGTGGTCACCCGTGACGTTCCCGCAGCATCGCTGGCGGTGGCTCGGGGACGGCAGTCGATCTACGAAGGCTGGGCATCCAGCTTCCGCACCCGCAGGGCGGCGGAGAAGGCGGCGAAGGGTAAGAAGTAAACCGGACTGCTGCCCACCTTGGCATGTCCGGACTGGATATCTTATAGTTCGGACATGCAACGGAGACGCGTCATGGGCTATCTCGCACTCGACCGATACAGGAACATCGAAGCGGAGCTGTCAGCCTTCTGCGACCGGTGGAACGTGTCGGAGTTGGCGCTGCTCGACCTGCCGGAAGGGGAGCGGACCGATCCGGACGCGGAGCTCGACGTGCTGGTGACGATCAAGCCGGATGCCGAATGGTCGCTGTTCGACCGCGTCCATATGCAGGACGAGCTGTCGGAGATCTTTGGCCGCAAAGCACATTTCTACAGTTGGACCGGGCTGGTCGAATTCGGCAATCAGCCTCGGGCGCAGCTCTTCCGGTCCGTGGCGCATCCGCTCTATGTTGCTGTCTGACCGGAATGCGGTCGGGCATATTAGCGACGCCTGCCGCCGGATAACCAGCTTCGTGGGACCAGTGCCCGCCGCCGACTTTCACAAGGACCACTGGTGTCTGTCGGCGGTGGCTTACCAGTTGATCATCATCGGCGAAGCTACAAAAAGTCTGTCGCGGGCCTTCCGGGAAGATCATCGTGGTATCGATTGGCGAGGAATGGCAGGCATGAGGGATGTGCTGGCCCATGACTTCCAGGACCTGAATGTCGCGACGATCCGGCAAACCGCAACCCACCACGTACCGGCGCTCGCCTCCGCCATGACCTTGATGCTCAATCGAGCCTGACCGGAGACAGAATCCTTGTTCGGTGCTTTAATCATCGGACCTCGGGCCGGTGAAATCCTGGCGGCGGTGGTTATTTAACAGGACACGGCTGCGGACCATGCGCCGTCCGGAACGAAGAAAAGCCAAGGAGACCACTTCTATGAGCGTCATGACTGAAACCGCCGCACGGCTTGGGCTGAAGGACGCGGACCTGTTGCGCGGGCGGTGCTATGTCGACGGTCAGTGGATCGATGCCGACAGCGGCAAAACCATCGACGTCACCAATCCGGCCGATGGCAGCAAGCTCGGCACCGTGCCGGCTGCCGGGGAGGCGGAGACCCGCCGTGCGATCAAGGCCGCCAACCGGGCCTATCCGGCATGGCGCGCCAAGACCGCGAAGGAGCGGGCGAAGATCCTGCGCACGTGGTTCGACCTGATGATGGCGAACCAGGAAGACCTCGCCCGCATCATGACGGCGGAGCAGGGCAAGCCGATCGCCGAGTCGCGCGGAGAGATCGCTTATGCCGCCTCGTTCATCGAGTGGTTCGGGGAGGAGGCAAAGCGCGTCTATGGCGACACCATCCCCGCGCACCTTCCCGGCCGCCGGCTTGTCGTGACCAAGGAGCCGATCGGCGTCTGCGGCGCGATCACGCCGTGGAACTTCCCGGCGGCGATGATCACCCGCAAAGCCGGTCCCGCCCTGGCGGCGGGCTGTCCGATCGTGATCAAGCCTGCGACCTCGACGCCTTATTCCGCCTTCGCGATGGCAGTGCTGGCGGAGCGGGCCGGTGTGCCGGCCGGCGTGCTGAGCGTGCTGACCGGGTCGGCCAAGGCGATCGGCGGCGAGATGACGACCAACCCGCTGGTCCGTAAGCTGACCTTCACCGGCTCGACCGAGATCGGCAAGCAGTTGATGTCGCAGAGCGCCGGCACGGTGAAGAAGGTTTCGCTCGAATTGGGCGGCAACGCGCCGTTCATCGTGTTCGACGACGCCGACCTGGACGAGGCGGTCAAGGGCGCCATCGCCTCCAAGTACCGCAACACCGGGCAGACCTGCGTCTGCGCCAACCGCCTGCTGGTCCAGAACGGCATCTACGACGCCTTCGTCGCCAAGCTCGCCGAAGCGGTCAAGACGCTGAAAGTGGCGGACGGCATGACCGAAGGCGCCCAGCAGGGGCCGCTGATCGACATGGCGGCCGTGGAGAAGGTCGAGGACCATATCCGCGATGCCTTGTCCAAAGGCGCCCGTGTTGTCGTTGGCGGCGAGCGTCATTCGCTCGGCGGTACGTTCTTCCAGCCGACGATCCTCGCCGATGTCACGACCGAGATGAAGGTGACCCGAGACGAGACCTTCGGCCCGGTAGCCCCGCTGTTCCGCTTCGACACGGAAGAGCAGGCGATCAGGATGGCGAACGACACCGAGTTCGGTCTGGCGGCTTACTTCTACAGCCGCGATGTC
Organism: Skermanella aerolata KACC 11604; assembly: GCF_000936425.1. Taxonomy (GTDB): domain Bacteria; phylum Pseudomonadota; class Alphaproteobacteria; order Azospirillales; family Azospirillaceae; genus Skermanella; species Skermanella aerolata. The sequence continues at coordinate 144,215 of NZ_AVFK01000002.1, forward strand.
GGCCGGGTCTGGCGGGTTGCCGAGGCGCTGGAATATGGCATCGTCGGCATCAACGAAGGCATTATTTCGACCGAAGTGGCACCTTTCGGCGGCATGAAGGAAAGCGGCATCGGACGGGAAGGCTCAAAGTACGGAATCGAGGAATACATGGAGATCAAGTATCTCTGCATGGGCGGCGTCGACGCTTAATAGCGTCTTTCCTCAACGGGTCGCGCGCTCGGATGCGCGACCCAGTTGCCGCACTTCTTGCTAAACCTTGCCGGGTATGGACGATTTTGAATGACCGGAGCTATGAACCGGTCTATTCGAAAGGATCGAACCGGCTGAAATGGCGCGCATCCCGGAACAATGCGCTACCATGGCGGGCCGGACCCAACAAAGGACGAAAAAGTGCCGCCGCCAAGACATAATCGCTCCCCCTATCGTAGCCAATCCCGCGCCCCCGGTCTGGACGGCGGCACTCCCGAACGAGTCCGCGGGGACGCCATGACCAAGCATGCCCGCTATCTGGACCTTGCCCAGGATGCCAAGGCCGCAGGCGACGAAATTACCGCGCAGGGGCATCTGCAATACGCCGAACACTGGTACCGTACCGCCATGGCCGACCGCCGGCCGCCCGAGCCCGTCGAGGAGCTGGTGGGCGAGGACGGCATGGTCATGGACGGCGGCCAGGGACCGGGGCCGGGTGGTCCGAATGGTGGCGGTCCGAACGGTGGCGGTCCCAATGGGGGAGGCCCCAACAACATGGATCGGAAACCCCGGCGTCGCGGTCAGCGTACCGGTCCGTTGCGCCGTCGTCCGCCGCCGGAAGCATGACGCTCTCCGGCGTCGGCCTTCCGGTCTGACGCCTCGCGCGCCCGCTTCCCGGTTCAGCGCATCTCGTTGACGGAAACCAGGATGCCGACACACCGGTTCAGCGGTTCTGAAATACCGTCGTCCGTCGGCATCGGCATCTTGGCCTCGCCCATTCCGACAGTCTCGATGAGGTCGGCGGGAACCCCTGCGCGTTCCAGCAGGCTGGCGACCGAGCCGGCTCGCGCCAGCGCCAGTTCCTGATTGAAGGCGGTAGGCCCGACCGTGTCGGCGTATCCGACCACCTTGACCGCGCGGACCTGAAGATCGGAGATGAACCGGCTGGCGGTCAGCGTCTTCCGCTCGCCGCCGGGCGTCAGGTTGGCGCTTCCCGGATTGAAGTGGATCTCCTGGATCTTGAACTGCATCTGGCTCAGATCCGGGTTGACGCCGGTCATCCGCGCCTGGGCGGGCACGACGGATGGGTCCGATGGCAGCCGCTCCGCCGGTGCGATGGCCACGGCCTGCTGGATCGAGCCGCCGATGTGGCCTGCCGGGATGTTGGCCGGGATCGCGTCAGGTTTCCTTGCCGGAGGCCGCGCCGGCTTTTCAGTCTTTGCGACTGCGGGCTTCTCGGGTTTGCGCGGAGGTGTCGCTGCCTTGGGCACGTGAGCCGTCTGGGGCTTGGCCGGAGGCGGGGCGACGGTGGCGGGGCGGGGCACTTCGGCGGCCGGCGGCTCCGGAGTGGATTGCGAGGGAGGTGGCGGAGCGGCGGTGTCCTCGACAGTATCCTGAGCGGTATTCCGCTCGGTGTCCTGTGCGACCGCTTGCTCCGGCGCCTGCGACTCGTCAGGCGGGATCGACTCGCCGCCGGCGGCTGGCTCCTCCCCGGAGGTGCCCTCGACGATTTCCGGTTCCGTGATGGGCGCGGTCGTCGTGTCGGCCGGCGGATTCACCGCGGCCTGCTCTTGTGGCGGCTGTTCTGGTGCCTTCTGACTTTCGGTGATCGAATCCGGTGGTGCCGCCGTGTCACTTTTCTGTTCCGGCTCGCTGTCGCATGCTGCAAGAGCAAAAGCTAGCGCAAGACTAATCAAGCAGGCTTTTCGCTGCTTCATCCACGAATTCATTATCGGCCCCGTTTCCCCAAAAACCTACGAAACGGACCGTAGCCACCGGGAACGATAATTAGCCTGTGGCAATTCGTGGACGCGTTCGCCTTGTAGTCACACTGTGTCCTTGTATGCACAGTTCTTTTGAGCGAGACTGTCCGAACGGATTATTTCAGTACCTTTTGAACTAATCAAATCTTCGAGCGCTTCAAGTCGCGCACCAGAAAACGGGCGGGATGAAGTGCCGCGGCAGTCTCGGCGCCGACTGGCCAGGGACCACCGGAGATCTGTGCCGCGAGTAATTCGCCGGCCAGCGGAGCGGTTACCAGGCCGCGTGCCCCGAGTCCCGCGATCACCCAGAGGCCGGGATGGCAGACCGCCTCGCCGAATGTCCGCTCCAACCGTCCGTGCCTGAGACCGGCGAAGTCTTCGACGAACCGCCCGACGAGGGGCACCGGGCCGGTCAGCGGCAGATGGTCGGTGGTCATGGCGCGAAGCGAGGCTCGACCGCCAAGGACGCAGTCCGGGTCCAGCAAGCCGGGAAACCGCGTTTCCAGCTGGGCAAGGTTGCGGGCGTCGTCGGCGGCAACGGCGTACTGGCGGTTTGCCGGGATGACGTCTTCGACATGGTCGAAGGTGGCGCCGATCACGTGCTCGCCGCTGGTCGCCCGGATGATGTAGCCGTCGTGACTGACGACGCAGCGCTGCCGGGAGCTTCGCTCACTGGCTCGGACCATGCTGATCTGGCCGCGCCGTGGCGAAAGCGGCAGCCAAGCCGACTGTTCGAACATCCTGGCGTCGATGCCGTTGGCAAGGATCACGGCGTCAGCCGGCTCCAGGCTGTCATGGGCGTGCCACAGCTTGCCGTCATGCCGGAGAGCGGTGACGGCGATGCCGGTCCTGACCTCGGCTCCCGCCAGCAAGGCACGGCACAGCGACCCAGGCTCGATCCAGCCGCCCTGGGGAAACCAGAGCGATTGGCAATCGATGGGGGTGCCGGCGATGGGGATGCCGGCCAGTTCCGAAGCTTCCGCCGGACCGACGGGACGCATCATGTCGGGGGGCAGGAAACCGGAGCGCAACGCCGCGTCGCGCTGGCGGACCTGCCGCTCGCCGGCGCAGAGCTGAAGCACGCCGCAGGCTTGGCGCGTGACCGCCTGTCCCAGACGGGCCAGTTCCGCAATGCCATGGCGGAAGGCTGCGGCATGGAAATCGCGCTCGGGAGAACAGCCGGCCACGATGCGTGGCATATGGATGCCCGCCGGATTGCCGGATGCCCCGGCGGCGACGTGGCCGTGCCGCTCCGCGACGGTGACCCGCCAGCCGCGCCGGATCAGGGCCGCCGCCGTCGCCGCCCCCGCGATGCCGGCGCCGATGATGAGGGCATGGCCGGGGAAGGCCGCCGGAGGAGGTGGGCGAAACCAGGGCGGCAGCGCCGCCCGCCGGCTGTCGCTCATCCCGGCCGGCGCAACGTGACCTGCCGTCCGAACTGGCGGAAGCCGCGGGGCGTAGCACCTTCGGCTATGCATTGCGCCATGCCCGCCGGATCGTCGACGATGAAGCCGGCCAGGATCTCCACGCCGTAGCTGAACAGCCGTGGTGTCAGGGGCGTGCCCGGGCCGGCCAGCGCCACGCGCGCCCCGCGTGCCAGATCGAGCAAGCGCGGCAGCGAGCGGTTGGCGATGGTCGAGGCCGTGATGACGGCGGCGGCGCAGCCGGGCAACAGCCAGTCGGCGGCGGCGGCCGGATACTCGTGAGCGTCGGGCTGGGCATCGACCACGAGGGCGTTGGGCAGGCGGCGGGCGATATCGGGGAAGGAGCCGATCGCGACGACGCGGCCTTCCTCCTCCGCGAAGGCGTCCAGACCGTTGCCGCCGGCTACTTCCAGGCCGGGACGATTATAATGGGCGTTCAGGGCGGCAAGGCCGACGGCCGCTTCGAACAGGTCGATGGAGTTGACGAGGCCGGCCAGGTGCCGAAGCCCCTGTGCCGCCATGTCATCAAGCAAGCGACCGGCCTGGTCGGCGCCGCGCGGTATCCGCGCCAGCCCGCATGCTTCCGGCCCTTCGATCAGCAGCCAATGGGCGCTGCGCGTGATCCGGGCGACGGAACCATCTTTGACGCCGAGCAGGAGGTCCTGGTAGAGCCGCTGGCTTCCCCACCACTGCCAGAGCGCCGCATCGTCCGGGCGCAACAGGTCGCAGTGGCCGCCGCTGAACTCCATCCACTCGTCGATCAGCCGTCCGGCAACCGACGTGAGCACCGGCAGGCCTTCCGACATGGCCAAAAGAAGCTCGTCCGACAGGCCGCCGCCGCCTTTTTCCAACCCGCCGAACTTGTTGACGACGACGAGGTCGGGCTTGCCGGACAGCGAGGCGCGCAAGCGGGAACCAGCCTCGGCGATTCCGCCCGGATCGACCCGGCAGGAATTCGATCCGGCGCCGAGATCCTGCGAGATGCGGATCGCCTCGCCGCTTCCGAGATCGATCAGGTCCATGACGCAAGCGCAGTCATCGCCCGCATCGCCGTTGCGCTGGATCAGGCCGGCGACCTTGAAGCCTCTGCTCTGGATTTCACGCGCGAAATCGCCCAGCAGCGTATCGGTCATGGCCTTCGGGCCATGGATAACGGCGCCGGGCTTCAGTGCCGGCATAGAGACGGGCACCATTCCCACCGCCATCTCCCCATATTCCTTAAAACTACCTCGTCGAATGAGGTGTGGCAGGAGTTTAGGCCATGGCGGTGGAGGTGTCACGACCCGGGGAGGCGCCGGGCCGTGACGTTCCGAGTTTACATCTGCTCCTTCTGCGCGCCGGAACCGTCCCGCGCCGGGCCGAGTACCGGCTCGTCTCCCATCGGAGTTGCCTGCACCGCCGTGAACTGTCCCTTGCCGTCCATCGACGGACCGGCGCTGTAACGGCCGGCGGGGGGAGGATTGCCGTCCTTGTCGGTGCCGAAGAAGGCGTAGCTGAATTCCTGCTTCTCCAGGCTCTGGTCGAAGCTGTTGGGGATCGGCAGTGCCGCGGTGCCGCCCAGTTCCTCGATCACGGCCAGCCACTGCTGCTGGTGCATGGTGTCGCGGGCGATCAGGAAGCTCAGCATGTCCTTCATGCCGGGATCGTGCGCGGCGTTGTAGAGCCGGACCGCCAGCGTCCTGCCGGTTGCCTCGGCGGTGACGTTAGCGAACATGTCGCCGGCAAGGTTGCCGCTGGCGTAGACGTGCGAGCAGTCGAACGGAACGCCGTCGGAGTTGCCGGGGAATGCCGCCAGACCGGTGGAGAGCAGGTGCTTATGAAGCATGCCCTCCACCATGTGGCGCGGACGCTCGCCGCCCATCACTGCATTGACGACAGGGTTGGCTGCCGCCGCGGTTTCCTGGAGCGACAGCGGCGCTTCCTCCAGGTTCAGGGCGACGGCAGTCGCCAGCATCTCGATATGGCCGATTTCTTAGTCGCGGTATGAAGAAGCATGTCACGATACTTGGTCGTCGGACCGCGTGCACCCCATGCCTGGAAGAAGTACTGAAGACAGACGCGGATTTCTCCTTCGATGCCGCCGATGGCTTGTTGTAGCTGCCGCGCGAACAATGGGTCGGGAGTTTCGACACGGACCGGATACTGTAAGCGCTTGTCGTGATAGTACACGGGTCTGTCCTCTGTATTACGGGAAGGTGCCCCCGCAAACAGGACCACGCGCCGCCTGTTATCGGTTGAAATTGCAGTAAATCGAAAGAGGAAAACACGACCGATCGATATCCGGATCAGCTAGAACATGATGAGCTGGCGCACGGCGGTTCCGTCCGCCAGCTTGTCGAACGCCTCGTTGATCTCGTCCAGCTTGATGTGGTCGCTCATCAGGGCATCGACCGGCAGCTTGCCTTTCTTGAACAGGCGGATGTAGCGCGGGATGTCCCGGCTGGGGATGCCGCCGCCGAGATAGCTGCCCTTCAGCGTCCGCTCCTCCGCCACCAGGGTCACGGCCGGGATCGACATCATCTTGGACGGGTTCGCCAGCCCGGATGAAACGGTGGTCCCGCCGCGTTTTGTGATCCGGTAGGCCATTTCCAGCGCCGGGGCCGAACCGGCCATCTCGAAGGCATAATCGACTCCGCCGCCGGTCGCCTGCTTGATGGCGGCTTCGACATCCGGAGCGCCGGCGTTGAAGACATCGGTGGCGCCCAGTTGCCGGGCAAGGTCGAGCTTGCGGTCGATCATGTCGATGGCGACCACTCGGTCGGCACCCGCCATGATGCAGCCGAGCATCGCGTTGAGGCCGACGCCGCCCAAGCCGATCACGGCGACGCTGGCTCCGGCGAAGACCTTGGCGGTATTGACGACGGCGCCGACTCCCGTCAGCACGGCACAGCCGAACAGCGCCGCCTCGTCGAACGGGATGTCGGGGTCGATCTTCACGGCGGAGCGAGCGGACACCACGGCGTATTCGGCGAAGGCGGAAACGCCGACATGGTGATGGACCGGCTTGCCATGCGGTCCGGTGATCCGCATGCCGCCGCCCAGCAGGGTGCCGGCCGCGTTGGCCGCGGCACCCGGTTCGCACAAGGCGGGCCTGCCTTCGGAGCAGGGGCCGCAGCGGCCGCAGCTCGGCACGAAGACGAGGGCGACATGGTCGCCCGGCTCGAAGCCTTGGGTACCTTCGCCGACCTGCTCGACGATGCCCGCCGCTTCATGGCCGATCGCCATCGGCATCGGGCGGGGCCGGTCGCCGTTGATGACGGACAGGTCGGAGTGGCAGAGGCCGGCGGCCTTGATCCGGACCAGCAACTCGTCGCGGCCGGGAGGCGCCAGCTCGACTTCCTCGATATGCAGGGGCTTGCTGTCGGCATAGGGGCGGAGAAGCCCGATTTCATGCAGGACGGCGGCTCTGGCCTTCATGGTTCCGCTTCCTCGAGTGGTGTGCGTTTCTCGTTATCCGACTTCATTGATAACCGATTACACCATCCCAAGGGGTGGAAAAGCGGAAAGGATGGGGCCGCGTTACGGCAGGCGGCGCAGCACGGTGTCGAGTGCGGCTGCGCCGTCGCGCGAGTGCCATGAACCGGCCAGCGCGCCGTCCGGACGCAGCCGGTAGCGGAGCTGGTTCAAGTCCGGCTCGTCGAACACGAGCTCGCCCTTGGTGAAACGGCCGTTTCGGCGGGAGGACTCGGCGCGTTCTTCCGGGACAAGGCCGGCGCCCAGCAGGTAGGTCGCGGAGACGCGCTCACCCTCAGCCTCTCTCGTGACGCTGTCGATGCGCAGCGTCACTTCCCGGCCGTTCCGGTAGAAGCCGTACCAGGAGCCTTTCAGGTCGAAGCTGGCGGCAGGGCTTGCCGCCGCCAGGGTGGCGCCGACGCGGACCGGTTTTCGGTCGGCAGCGGGACGCCGTCCCCAGGGAGATTCGCAAGTCTCCTCGTCAGCATCCGTGCGGATGGAACCGGCAATGAACCGGCCGATGCAGGAGGCGAAACGGCGGGCAAAGAGGCCGCTCGCCGCTGCCGAATGGCCGATCAGGTCGGCGGGCTGGTCGATGATGAGGTCGCGTGACCGCCGTTCGGCGGCAGCCAGGATGGCGCGGGAGGCATCGGCCCGGCCGCCGGGATCGTAGGAGTCGCCGTGGAAGAAGACCAGCATGACCGGAGTGTCGCCGATTTGCCCGAGCAGGCGGTAAAGCTCGGTAGCATTGGCCCGCCATGTTTCGAACGACTCGGAGAAGCTGCCATAGGCGGCGGGCGCCGTGGCGATCACGGCGTCCGCTACGCCATCTTCCGCAACGGCGGCCAGCGCCGCGAAGGCGCCGAAGCTCTGGCCGGCGACGCCGATCCGCTGGTAGCCCTGGGCGCGCAGGTCGCGCGCGGCTCTGGCTAGCCGGGACGCCGTGCCCGACAGGCTCTCCGCCTCGCGCAGGCGGTTCAGCCGGAAGGTGTCCCAGCCCTGTTCGCCCAGCGCCTTGACATAAGGCGGGGTGGGAGAACGCGAGTCCTCGTCATGCATCGAAAGGCCATGCGCCCAGATCACGGCGCCGGAGGCTTGGGCGGTGCCGAGCGGCGTCCGCTCCGGAGTAGCGGGCTCCACCCACATGGTTGGCTTGACCGGAGCTGCCGAGGCCGGCAACGGTATCGTAGCTTGAGCGGTCAGCAGAAGCACCAGCGCAATGCCTGCCGATACCCAGTCCGTCCGGTCCCGAAGCCAACGCCAACCCATCGCCGCAACCCGATTTCCATGTATCCACGCTCCGGTTGAGCATCAGGCAGCCGTAGTGAAAAATAGGTTAGGATCGGGGACTCATCCGGTTGCGACATTGCGGCCGGCCCGCATTTCTCGATAAATGCCGCCCATGCCCAGGTATTAGGCAGGATCTGGACAGACGCCGCAAAGCTATGCTCCTCTCGGACGGAGAGGGGCCGTGGCGTCACGTCCTGGTCCGTGGCATGAGGGTTGCTACCGGGCTGAGATGACAAAGAAAATACCGGATAGAGGGGCTGACGGGATGAGCGGGTTTTCAGGACGCAGGATCGGGCGGCGGGTTTTGCTGGCGGCGACCGGGATCGTGGCGGGTGCCTTGGCGCTGACGGGTGGAGCCACTGCTGGCTTCGCCCAGGACAAGACCAAGATCAAGGTCGCCAGCGTCTATACCGTTCCGATCGAGCAGCAGTGGGTCGGACGCATCCACAAAGCGTTGAAGGAAGCCGAGTCTCGGGGCGAGATCGAGTATGTCTGGGCCGAATCGGTGGCGGCCACCGACTACGAGCGGGTGATGCGCCAGTATGCCGAGGCCGGCCAGCAGCTTATCGTTGGCGAGTCTTTCGCGGTTGAGCGGCCGGTGCGCGCGGTCGCCAAGGATTACCCCAAGACGGCTTTTCTGATGGGGTCGAGCTTCGGGCCGGCGGGGTCGAACCTGTCGGTGTTCGACAACTTCATCCAGGAGCCGGCCTACCTGACCGGGTTGATCGCCGGCGGCATGTCGAAGTCGGGCATCATCGGCATGGTCGGCGGATATCCGATTCCGGAAGTGAACCGGCTGATGAACGCCTTCATGCAGGGCGCCCGCGAGACCAACCCGCAGATCAAGTTCATGGTCAGCTTCATCGGCTCGTGGTTCGATCCGCCCAAGGCCAAGGAAGCGGCCTTCGCGATGATCGACCGTGGTGCCGACATCATGTATGCCGAGCGCTTCGGCGTGTCGGACGCCGCCAAGGAGCGCGGCAAGCTGGCGATCGGCAACGTGATCGACACCCAGGCGCAATACCCCGAGACGGTGGTCGCGAGCGCCCTGTGGCATATGGAGCCGACCATCTTCCGCGCCATCGCGGCGGTTCGCGAGAACAAGTTCAGCGCCGAGGACTACGGCCAGTTCAGCACCATGAAGTTCGGCGGGTCGAGCCTGTCGCCGCTGGGGACCTTCGAGAAGAAGATCCCCGAGGCTGTGTTGGCCAAGGTCAAGGAGCGTGAGCAGGAAATCCGCGACGGCCTGTTCCGCGTCGACGTCAACGACAGTGAGCCGAAGTCGTCGATGTGATGAAGCCCAGGAGTTAAGGGGGCTTCATGCACGAGGTCGTACTGAGATTGGCAGGGGTGACCAAGCGCTTCGGCGCTCTGGTCGCCAACGACGATATCTCGCTGGAGCTTCGGCGCGGCGAGGTCATGGCGCTGCTGGGGGAGAACGGTGCCGGCAAGACGACGCTGATGAACATCCTGTTCGGCCATTACGTGGCCGATGAGGGGAGCATCGAGGCGTTCGGCAAGCCGCTGCCGGGCGGATCGCCCAAGGCGGCGCTGGCCGCTGGCATCTGCATGGTGCATCAGCACTTCACCCTGGCCGACAACCTGTCGGTGCTGGACAACGTGATCCTGGGGACGGAGCCGCTGTGGCGTTTCCGGTCGGATCGCGGCGCCGCGGCCGCCAAGCTGTCGGCGCTGGCGGAGCGGTTCGGCCTGACGGTCGATCCCGCGGCGCCTGTGGGCAGCCTGTCGGTGGGGGAGCGCCAGCGGGTCGAGATCCTGAAGGCGCTCTACCGCGATGCCCGCATCCTGATTCTGGACGAGCCGACGGCCGTCCTGACGCCGCAGGAAAGTGAACGGCTGTTCTCGACGCTGAAACTGCTGACGGCGGAAGGGCTGGGCGTCATCTTCATCAGTCACAAGATGAACGAGGTGATGGCCGCCAGCGATACCGTCGGCGTGCTGCGCGGAGGCAAGCTGGTGGCGATCCGCCGCACGGCGGAGACGGACCGAAGCGAGCTGGCGGAGCTGATGATCGGCCGGACGCTGAAGGCTCCCGCCGTCGAGCCGATGGAGCCGGCGGAGCCGGTGCTGACTTTGGCCGGGGTTACCGTGCGGGCGGCGCGCGGCATGCTGGACCGGGCCGACCTTGTCGTTCGGCGGCATCAGATCGTCGGCATCGCCGGCGTTTCCGGCAATGGGCAGGCGGCGCTGGCGGATCTGGTCAGCGGCCTGGGCGTGCCGGACGATGGGCGGCTGGAGGTCTTCGGCAAGCCGGTCGTGGTGGCGGGACCGCTGGAGATGGTCAAGCGCGGCGTGGCGCGCATTCCGGAGGACCGTCACGCGACCGGGCTGGTCGGCGACATGGCGGTCTGGGAGAACCTGATCGCCGAACGGGTCCGGCTGCCGGAATTCTCGCGCCTCGGGTTCCTGAGGCGGGATGCCGCCAGAGCGCGGGCGCGAGAGGTCATCAAGGACTACGACGTGCGCTGTCCGGGACCGGACGCGGTGTCGCGGCTGCTGTCCGGCGGCAATATGCAGAAGCTGATCCTGGGCCGGACGCTCAGCTACAAGCCGGGACTGATCCTGGCCAACCAACCGACGCGCGGGCTGGATGTCGGCGCCGTCGCCTATGTCCATGAACAATTGCTGGCGGCTCGCAAGGCCGGAGCGGGAGTGCTGCTGATTTCGGAGGATCTGGACGAGTTGCTGGCCCTGGCCGATCAGGTCGCGGTGATCCATCGGGGACGCCTGTCGCCGCCGATGCCGCGCGCCGCCGTAACGATATGTCAATTGGGATTAGCCATGGCCGGACATTGGGAGGAGTTGCCCGATGTGGCTTGAACCGCGCGAGCATGTCTCGGTCGCGGTCCGCGTGCTGGCTCCCGTCGGGGCCGTGGTCGCGGCGCTGGCGCTGTGCGCCGTGCTGATCGCCTGGACGGGAACGGGAGTGGTGCAGGCCTACGGACTGCTGTACCAGGGCGCGCTGGGCTCGCAATTCGCCCTGGCCGAGACGCTGACGCGGGCTACCCCGCTGATGCTGACGGGTCTTGCGGTGGCGGTGGCGTTCCGGGCGAAGCTTTGGAACATCGGGGCCGAAGGGCAACTCTACGCGGGCGCCCTGGTCGCCGTGCTGCTGGGGAGCGGACCGCTGGAGCTTCCCGCCTGGGCGCTGCTGCCGATCGTCCTGATCGGCGGAGCGCTGGCGGGGTCCTTGCTGCTGGTCGGCCCGACCGTGCTGAAGACGCGGTTCGGCGTCGACGAGGTCGTGACGACGCTACTGCTCAATTTCATCGTGCTGCTGTTCGTTTCCATGATGCTGGAAGGACCGTTGAAGGACCCGATGGGTATGGGCTGGCCGCAGAGCGCGCCGGTGCTGCCGGAGGCGGAGTTGCCGAAGCTGGTGGAGCGCTCGCGGCTTCACTGGGGACTCGTGCTGGCGATGGCGGCATCCGTCGTGCTCTGGGTGATGAACACCCGAACGGTGTGGGGCTACGAAATCAAGGCGGTCGGCGCCAATCCGCGCGCGGCCGGGTTTGCCGGGATTGCCGTGAACGGCGTGATGCTGCGGGTGGCCTTGCTGTCGGGCGGACTGGCCGGGCTGGCGGGAGCCGCCGAGATCGCCGGGCTGCGCGGATACCTGACGTTGGACCTGTCTCCGGGCTTCGGCTACAGCGGTATCGTCGTGGCGATGCTGGCCCAGCTTCATCCGCTGGCGGTGGTGGCGGCTTCGGTGTTCGTCGCCGGGATCTTCGTCGGAGCCGACGCCATGAGCAGAAGCGTGCCGGTACCGAACTACATCGCCGACGTCCTGGTGGCGGTCAGCCTGCTGTGCATCCTGGTCGCGGGCTTCCTGGTGCGGTACCGGGTGCGCCTGTCCGGGGTCCGGGCCGGATGAGGGGCGGGAGGGAACATGACTGACATTCTCGACCTGCTGGCATCGGCGGCGTTCTGGACGGCCACTCTGCGGATCGCGACGCCCTATATCCTGGGCACGCTGGGGGAACTGGTCTGCGAGCGGGCCGGGGTGCTGAACCTGGGCATCGAAGGCATCATGACGCTGGGCGCCATGGCCGGCTGGATGACCGTCTACCAGGGCGGCGACCTGTGGACCGGCGTGATGGTCGCAGCCTTGGCGGGCGGCATGCTGGGACTGCTGCATGCGCTGCTGACGGTGCCCCTGGGACTGTCGCAGCACGTCACCGGGATCGGCGTCACGCTGCTGGGGACCAGCCTGTCCTATTACGTCTACCGTATGGTGCTGCCTCAGGTTTCCAGCCCGCCGACGATCGAGCCGTTCCAGCCTTGGGCGGTTCCGGTGCTGTCGGAAATCCCGGTGATCGGACAGGCGCTGTTCAACCAGACGCCGCTGACCTATGCGGCACTGGCGGCGGTCGGGCTGGTGGCCTGGGTGCTGTACCGGACGCCGCTGGGTCTGGGGGTCAGGATGGTCGGCGAGAACCCCGCCGCGGCTGAGGCACAGGGGATCAGCGTGACGGCGGTCCGGATGGGGGCGGTCGTCTGCGGCAGCGCGCTGATGGCGGTGGGCGGGGCATTCCTGACGCTGTCCGCCTTTAACGCGTTCTTCTTCAACATGATCAATGGCCGGGGCTGGATCTGCATCGCCCTTGTCGTGTTCGCCTCGTGGCGGCCGGGCAAGGCGTTGCTGGGTGCGGTGCTGTTCGCGGCATTCGACGCCCTGCAATTGAGATTGCAGCAGATCGTTGGCCCGGCCCTGCCTTATCAGGTGTTTCTGATGTTGCCTTATGTGCTGAGTATCCTGGCCCTGGTGCTGATGTCCCGGCGCGCGGCCTATCCGCGCGCGTTGATGATCCCATTCAGGAAAGGGGAGCGGCATTGATGGACCTGATCATACGGAACGCCAATCTGCCCGACGGGCGCGTCGGGATCGATATCGGGATCGAGGGCGGACGAATCGCGGCATTGGAGCAAGGGCTCCAGGCGAGCGCACCCGAGGAGATCGATGCAACCGGCCGTCTGGTGACGCCGCCCTTCGTCGATCCGCATTTCCATATGGATGCGACGCTGAGCTATGGGTTGCCCAGGGTCAACCGGTCGGGGACGCTGCTGGAGGGCATCGCACTCTGGGGCGAGTTGAAGCCCCTGCTGACCCAGGAAGCGCTGATCGAGCGGGCGCTCGAATACTGCGACTGGGCGGTCGGGCGCGGGTTGCTGGCGATCCGCACCCATGTCGATATCTGCGACCCCAGGCTGCTGGCTGTGGAAGCTCTGCTGGAGGTCAAGCGGCGGGTAGCGCCATATCTCGACCTGCAACTGGTGGCCTTTCCGCAGGACGGCTATCTGCGCTATCCGGGCGCGCCGGAGCTTCTGACTCGGGCGCTGGACATGGGCGTCGACGTCGTCGGCGGCATCCCGCATTTCGAGTGGACCATGGCCGACGGAGCGGCATCGGTGCGGATGCTCTGTGAGATCGCGGCGGAGCGGGGGCTTCGGATCGATCTGCATTGCGACGAAACGGATGACCCAATGTCGCGCCATATCGAGACGCTGGCGTTCGAGACTCAGAGAGTCGGATTGCAGGGCAGGGCGGTCGGCTCGCACCTGACGTCGATGCATTCGATGGACAACTACTATGTCAGCAAGCTGATCCCGCTGATGGCGGAGGCCGGATTGGGCGCGATCTCCAACCCGCTGATCAACATCACGATCCAGGGACGGCACGACACCTATCCGAAACGACGCGGCATGACGCGGGTGCCGGAGCTAATGGCGGCGGGGCTGACCGTCGCGTTCGGGCATGACTGCGTGATGGACCCGTGGTACTCGCTGGGCTCCGGCGACATGCTGGAGGTCGCCGGCATGGGCGTCCACGTGGCGCAGATGACGTCGATCGACGGCATGCACGCGTGCTTCGAAGCTGTGACGACGAATGCAGCAAAGCTGATGGGACTGGAAGGCTATGGGTTGGTGCCAGGGTGCAACGCCGATCTCGTAGTGCTTCAGGCGAGTGGCGTGGTTGAGGCGGTACGATTGAAGGCGACTCGCCTGTTCGTGCTGCGCCGGGGCAAGGTGGTGAGCCGGATGGCTCCGGCCGAAGCGATGCTGAACCTGGAAGGACGGCCGGCACGGACTGGGTTCGCAATCACCGGACGGTAAAGCGCGTCAATTCCACGCGTGGCGCGGTACAGCCGCATTCCCTATGGAGAAAGTGCGGACAGCGACCGGGAATGTCCCGGCCGCCTCCGCTACTGAGGGAGTAGAACGATGAGCAAACATCGTTTCACTCTCTGGATCAGGCTTAAGGCGTTCGGGACCAAGGTCCTGTTCGTCCTGCGGTTCTAATCACAGAGTGGGCGGCGGGGAATTCTGATCCCCGCTGCTTACCCTCTACCTTAAACGAAATTCAAAGGCGCTTCAACGGCTTGATCCGCGCTGTTTCGACCACTGCCGGGCATCCGGAGGGGTCAAAGAAAAAGCGCGGTCCCAATGGACCGCGCTCTCGCTTGTAGTCGATAGCAAGGTAGGAACTCAGGGTTCCTTTTTGCCTGTGACGGCTTCCTTGATCGCGCCAATGGCGTTCTGGATCTTGCCCTCGGCCTTGTCTGCCTTGCCTTCCGACTTGAGCTTGCTGTCACCGGTGAGGTTGCCGGCTCCTTCCTTCACATCGCCCTTCATCTTTTTCAAAGAGCCTTCGGTCCGGTCGTCGCTCATGGTGATATCCTCGAATTTGCTTTCAGGCTGCCATCGTGACGGCAATCAGGACAACAGGCGTCAGCGGAAAACGTTACGCCGGGAATTGAAATTATTGCATTGGCTGGGAGGCCGGGAGAGCGGCGTCGGAAACATTCGCTGCGGCGATGCGTTGCCGGAAGTCTGTGCATTCCTGCCGGCGCTTCCGGAGTTTGACGACCATGCCTAGTACATCCGATCTGTCCGCGGGGCGCTTTGCCCGCTTGCTGCTGGTCGCCCTTATCGTCGTGACGATCGCCCTGCTGGCTTGGCAGATCGTGGACGTCATGCTGCTGGTCTTCGGAGCCGTCCTGCTGGCGGTCATGCTGCGCCGTTCCGCCGACTGGCTGGCGGAACGGACGCCTTTATCCGATGGCTGGGCTCTCGCGGCCGTGGTGCTGGGGAGCATCGTCGTGCTTGGGCTGTGCGCCTGGATGTTCGGCGCCCAAGTGTCGGAGCAGGTCGATCAACTGGTCCAGGTGGTGCCGCAGGCCTGGGAAAGCGTCAGGCAATTCCTTCAAGGATCGTCATGGGGCAGGGGCGTCCTGGAGACCGTCGAGCAGTTCGATCCCTCCAGCGTTTCCGGTGGTGTGGTTCGGGAAGCGAGTTCTCTGCTGATGACCGTCGTCGGTGGACTTGGGAACGTATTGCTGCTTGTGGCCGGCGGCGTCTACCTGGCGGCCCAGCCGAACCTCTACCGCGATGGGGTGGTCATGCTGGTGCCGCGGGAGGCGGAGGACAGGACGCGCGATACGCTCGACAAGATGGGCGATGCCTTGGGCAAGTGGCTCAAGGGGCAGTTCCTGGCGATGGTGATGGTCGGGACGATGGTCAGCCTGGGGCTCTGGCTGCTCGGGGTGCCGTCCGCGCTGGCGCTTGGACTACTGGCGGGACTGGGCGAGTTCGTGCCGCTGGTCGGTGCGGTCGCCACGGCGATCCCGGCGCTCCTGGCGGCCTCGACCGTCGATATGACGACGGTGCTCTATGTATTGGTGCTTTACATCGTTATCCAGCAGATCGAGGGCAACGTCATCATGCCCATCATCCAAAGCGAGATGGTGTCGCTTGCCCCAGCGCTGGCGCTGTTCGCCGTCGTCGCTTTCGGCCTGCTGTTCGGCATCTTGGGCGTCATCTTCGCGACGCCGCTGACCGTGGTCGCCTATGTCGCGGTGAAGAAGCTGTATGTGGAGGTCGGATTGGGCAAGAAGGACATAGGGGAAGAACCGAGTTGAGCCAAGGTTTCCGCACACTGGTCCGGCGTATCCTCTCGCCGGTCGTGTCGGCCGTCGCCGTCATCTATTTCGTAATCGACGCCGTCTTCCTGGGCGTCCTCAAGCCCTTGCTGAACTGGCTGGGGCGGCAACCGGTCCTGGTCCGAACCGGCCGCTGGATCGCATCGCTCGGACCGTATCCCAGCTTGATCCTGCTGGGAATTCCGGTGGTGATCCTGGAGCCGCTGAAGCCGCTGGGGTTCTACGTCATGGCGATCGGTCATCCGATCCAGGGCGCCGCCATCCTCGCGGGCGCCGAGGTCGCGAAGATCGTCGTGGTCGAGCGCCTGTTCCGAATCAGCCGCGACAAGCTGCTGACCATCCGCTGGTTCGCCTTGTGCTACCGCCTGGTCACGGGCTGGCTCGCCCGGCTCCGCGCGCTTCCCGCCTGGCAAGCGGTCGTGCGGGCAGGACGCCGGATCAAGGCTCGGGCGCGCGACGCGATCCGCTGGTTCAGGAGTGCTGCTTGAAAGGTTCCACGATCTTGAGGCCGGCCGGCTGCGCGACTTCCTCCCCGGCGGGCTTCAGGTCCTTTTCCGGCACGTTCAGTTCCACCCGGCGAGATGCGGTAAACAGCACGTCGTAGCGGGAATGCGCCTCGATGGTCCGGCCTACGACTATGCAGTCATGATTGCCGTACTTCGCCTTCGAACCCAGCGTCAGCATGTTACCTCCCCAGGTAATCTTTTGGCATTATACCCGCAGCCGGTCGTCAGTGTGACCGGCTTTTATCGTTATGGAAAAGAGGCAATTCAGGATAGCAGAGATGATACTGTCAGGAACAAGCCATAAATGACGGATCCGGCCAGTATCCAACTGAACAGAATCGCGGCTAGCCAGATGAAGATCAGCCGAAATCCACGGACCTTGGTATCGTCGCGAGAGCATGGCGGCGCGGACGGGCCGGAGTAGCTGAAGGTGATGGGCTTTCCGCTGCTTCGAGACGGAATGTACTCGGCGATGTTGGCCATAACACTCTCGATATGGGTGGTTCGTGGCCAGATACTCACCGATAGTGGTGGTTTTTGTAAGTCGCTACAGTGATCTACCTCCTAAGATAAATCTGTGACATCGACGCTGGATTGGAGTTTCCGTTACCAGCCGACAGCACCGCGGGCATTGGTGTAGAGCGAGTAAAGCGACTGGCTGGACGCCATGAACAGCCGGTTCCGCTTGATGCCGCCGAAACACAGGTTGGAGCAGCGTTCCGGCAGCGCTATCCGGCCTATCGGTTCGCCCTCCGGCGAAAACACCATGACGCCGTCGAGGTCGGGATCGCCCATGCCCCAGCCGCACCAGAGGTTGCCGTCTTCGTCGCAGCGGAAGCCGTCGGGCGTGCCTGGACCGGCGTCGATCAGCACGCGGCGGTTGGCGATGCGGGTGCCGTCCTCCACCACGTCGTAGGAGAGGATCTTACGCGGCGAAGCGCGGCTTTCGACGACGTAGAGCTGTTTCTCGTCGGGCGAGAATGCGAGGCCGTTCGGTCCGGCGATTTCCCCGTCCATGACAGTGGCTTTTCCGGTCGCGGGATCGAGGCGATAAAGGTTGCTGGGCAGTTCCGGTTCGGCCCTGTGGCCTTCGTAGTCGGACATGATGCCGAAGGGTGGATCGCTGAACCAGATCGAGCCGTCCGACTTGACCACCACGTCGTTGGGCGAATTGAGCCGCTTGCCGTCGAAGCGGTCCATCAGCACGGTGATGGCGCCGTCGTATTCGGTCCGGGTGATGCGCCGGCCGCCATGCTCGCAGGAAACCAGCCGGCCCTGGCGGTCGCGCGTGTTGCCGTTGGCGAAGTTGGACGGCTTGCGGAAGATGCTGACGGTCCCGGTTTCCTCTTCCCACTTCATGATCCGCTCGTTCGGGATATCGCTCCAGAGCAGGTAGCGGCCGTCGCCAAACCAGACGGGTCCCTCGCACCAGCGGAAGCCCGTCGCCAGCCGCTCGACCGCGGCCAGTCGCTGGTGATATTTGGCGAAGCTGGGGTGGAGCACCTTGATGGCGGGATCGGGATAGGACTGGATCGGAGGCAACATGCTGACTGTCATTTCGCTCCCAGGAGTGCCCGAACGAGTGCCTCGGCGGCTTTCTTCGGTTGGTAGTTCTCGTCGAACGGCAAGGGCCTGTCCTGTCGGTTACGCCGCCGGTGGAACGAGTAGTTGTCGCTCAGCCCCCAGGTGATGACCGTGTCGCACCGGGAGTTGCCGAAAACCGTTTCCAGGAACGAGGTGTACATGTCGGCCACCTTGCCGTCCACGGCCTTGTCGTCCCCCAGCATGCGGTCCGCGCGGACGTCCAGTTCGGTGACGATGGGACGTATGCCGACAGCCTCGACCTGTCTCAAGAAGGAACCGAAGCCTTTCGGGTCCCAGGGATCGCCCAAGCGCAGATGTGCTTGCAGGCCCAGCGCGTCGATCCTGCCGCCGGCCTTCCTAACACGATCGATCAGCTGAAGGATGGCTTTCCTGCGATTGTGATTCCAGGGGGCGTCATGTTCCATTCCATAATCGTTGTAGACGAGTTGGGCACGGGGCGCGATCTCGGCCGCCCTCTTGAAGCCTTCGGCGACGTAGTCCGGTCCGAAGGCGTCGAGCCAGGGCGACTGCCGCAGCCCGTCTTCCCTTCCGTCGAACGGTTCGACCGCTTCGTTGACCACGTCCCAAGACTTGATGCCGCTGAACCGGTTCATGACGGAAGTCATGTAAGTGAGCGCCAGATCCCAGCCGCCGGTTTCCTTCAGCCGGGACTTGACCCAATCGGGCAAGCCCAGGTGCCAGATCAGCGTGGTCCCCCGAAGGTCCTTGCCATTGACGGCGGCGAAGGCGGCAAGGTCATCGCAAGCCCCATAATCGTAAAGCCCGGGCTGCTTCTCTACCGAGTACCATTTCATTTCCCATTCCGGGACGATGATGTCGCACTCCCGCAGTACCAGGTTGCGGAAGGATAGGTCGTCGGCAAGGCGGGGCGTCGCGACCGCCGCACCGAAGCGCCGCCCTCCTTCGAGAGCGGCCGACCTGATCGGGCGCAGCCCGTCGTCGGCACGCGCAGGCGGAATAGCGAATGGCGCCGGGAGCGCCGCCGCAGCGGCAAGACCGGCATGCGCCCCCAGGTAGCCGATCAATCTGCGGCGGTTCAGCGTCAAGCGGCTATCCTTCGCAGTCTAGGCGGGAGGCGAGTTCTTCAAGGCGATCAGCGATTTCGTAAAGGGGAACAATCGCTCCCTGATCATCTGCGCACAGGGAAAAAGACACTTGAACTGAGCCATGTCGAGCAGCCTGACTTCTTCGATCGACTGCATGGCTTCGTCTATCGTCTCGCGCCGCTGACGGTGACCGAGCGTGAACTGGTGCTGGAGATGAACACGCGTGGAACGCGGCAGCCAGTGAAAGAACGGAAGACGGAAGTGGGGTTCGTAAGGGAACCAGAAATATGGTGTCTGAACGTAGTATCGTGGAGCAAGGCGCCTTACTTCGCCGGCGAATGCTTTCATGCGGGACCAGTCGCCAACATGTTCCACAGTGGAATTCGTATGGACTATGTCGTAGCTGTTGTCGGCTGCCTGGGTGACATTGCAGGCGTCGGCTTGGAGATAGGTGAAGATGCCCGATGTCGTGCCTGTCGGCAGCGGGTTGACCAGAACGATGCTGACATTTTTAGAATGCAGATAAGCCGGTTCGAACAGGCGCCAATAATGTTCCGTGCCGCCAAGGTCTATGATCCGGCAGGATCCCCTTTCTGCATGAACGGCATCGATCATCTGACGGATATAGGTGCTGCGCCGTGCCCGAAACCGCTGTCCCAGGTTGGATGGAGTGCGTTCGATCCCAATGGTGGAGGCAGCTTGTGCTGTCATTGTTATCCCCTGAACGTCGACTGGCGGGATCGTCGGATGCGACTGGTCATGGCCCGACCGGGTCGATTAGGATGTTTTGCCCCTTGCTTCAATCCTCACCGAGTCGAGTTTTTCGCTCCGAAAATCCAGTTAAAATGATTAACTAAATTTCATGTTATGATAGAGCTGGGTTTTGGTGAAGTCCCAAGGCTGGTCTGTGTTGGTATAATCACGAAGAGAACATCTAATGATAGCAGGAAATAGTTAGGCGGTAGCTTCAACGGCTTAAGAAATGCTAATCGATAGCCATGGTGTCGGGTCGGAGAATTGACGCAGGCTGGTTGGCCCGCCGGACCAGCCTGCGCCGAAGTCTCGACCGGCGCCGAGCTGCGCCTCCGCGTCAGGCGGCGCTCGATTTTTCCTCGGTGGCGGCGAGATGATCGCCGGTGGAGACTATGGTCGCATAGGCGAAGCCGAGTGCCGCCATGAAGGCCGCATGGACATGGGCCGCCGGCACGAGGACGCCCCCGAATTCGATATCGCGGGAAGCGCAGGCGTCGTGGACGACCGTGACTTTGTAGCCGAAATCGCTGGCCGCCCGGGTAATGCCGTCGATGCACATGTGGCTCATGCTGCCGACGACCACGAGTTCCTCGATGCCTTTGTCGTCGAGCAGTTGCTTAAGCTCGGTTTCGCGGAACGAATTGACGAAATGCTTGAGCACGACCGGTTCGCCGGGCCGGTTCAGCACCTTCGGGTGTATCTGCGCACCTTCTGAACCAGCGATGAAGAACGGGGCGTCCGCGCTGGCGAACTCGTGGCGGACGTGTATCACGAGGTCGCCCGCCGTCCGCGCCGCGCCGATGATCCTGGCTGCATTGTCTGCGGCAGTTTCGGCTCCGGCCAGCGGCCACTTGCCGCCGGGAAAATAGTCGTTCTGGATGTCGACGACGATCAGCGCTTTCTTGGTCATATCCCTTGATCCTCTTGCATAGGGTGGTGGAGGCCTTGGCCTTCCGCTGGACACCATAGGCCCATCGGGGCATGGTGCCGATTGGCGGAACCGACATTCCTCGGGTTAAAACTGACAAACGGTCGATGATGCAGCGCGACGACAGACCTGCCGAGATCGGCCTCCTGATTTATCCCGGCGCGCAACTCGCCGCCATCCATGGGCTGACCGACCTGTTCCAGGTCGCGAACCGTATGGCAGCGGCTCGGATGCCGGCGGGAGCGCCGTCGATCAGGATCAGTCACTGGCAGCCGGCTGCTGAAGCCATGAGCATCGAGCGGGTCTTCGATACGCACCCACAGTCGGCCGATGGGGGAGGGGACAGACCGCGCTTCATCGTGGCGCCGCCGAGTCTGAGCGGCCTGCCGGAGCCCGCGGTAACCGCCCGTCTGGCGCTCTGGCTGACCGAGCGTCATGCGGGCGGGTCGACGCTGGCATCCGTCTGCATCGGCGCATACCTGCTTGCCGAAACCGGCCTGCTGGAAGGCCGGACGGTGACCACGCACTGGTCGCAGGCAGACGCGCTTGCCGGGCGTTTCCCGGGCATAAGGGTCGATGCGGAAAAGCTGATCGTCGACGACGGCGATATCATCACCGCAGGCGGCGTCATGGCCTGGACCGACCTGGGCTTGAGGCTGGTGGACCGTCTGCTCGGTCCCGCCGTCATGATCGAGACGGCCCGTTTCCTGCTGATAGATCCGCCGGGCCGCGAGCAGCGCTTCTACAGCAGTTTTTCGCCGAAGCTGCATCACGGCGACGATGCCGTGCTGAAGGTCCAGCACTGGCTTCAGGCGCACGGCGCCCGCGACGCGACGCTCGGAACGATGGCGGCGATGGCCGGGCTGGAGGAAAGGACCTTCCTGCGCCGCTTCCGCAAGGCGACAGGGTTGAAGCCGACCGAGTACTGCCAGCACCTGCGCATCGGTAAGGCGCGCGAGATGCTGGAATTCACCCGGCAGACGGTCGAGCGGATCGCCTGGGACGTCGGCTACGAAGATCCCGGCGCATACCGCAAGGTGTTCAGCAAGATAACGGGGCTTTCACCGGGGGACTACCGCCGGCGATTCGGTGCCGAAGTACCCTGACGCCATTCACATCGCCGGCATGTTGCCGCGCATGCCTTCCATCTCGGCGCGCCCTGTATCTGGGACGGCGTAAGGCGTCCGCTCGGCGTGTAGCAGTATACTTGTTGGATGCACTTGGGGACCGCCCTATCTGCGATGGGGCAGTCAATTGGACCAGGAGCTTTCGATGCGAAAGATACTGACCGCCGTTGCCGCCGCGATGCTGTTCACCGGCATCGGGCATGCTTCCGCCGACCTTCCCATGAAGGAATATCAACTGCCTGCGGGTTCCAGGCCCCACGACGTGGCGCCGGCGCCCGATGGTGGGGTCTGGTATACGGCGCAAAGGCACGGAGCATTGGGATGGCTCGATCCGGCAACGGGCAAGGTCGAGCAGATCCCGCTGGGCAGCGGTTCGGCGCCCCATGGCGTCATCGTCGGTCCGGACGGGGCACCTTGGATCACCGACGGCGGGCTGAATGCGATCGTCCGGGTCGATCCCGCCACCAAAAAGGTGACGCGGTATCCGCTGCCTGCCGGCACCGCCAATGCAAACCTGAATACCGCGGCATTCGACGGCGACGGAGTGCTATGGTTCACCGGGCAGAACGGCATCTACGGGCGGCTCGTTCCCGCGAGCGGCGACATCGAGGTCTTCCAGGCGCCCGAAGGGCGGGGACCCTATGGCATCACGGCGACGCCGGACGGTGAAATCTACTATGCCTCTCTCGCGGGGAGCCACATCGCGCGGATCGATACCAAGACGGGTGAGGCTACGGTCATCGAACCGCCGACCGACGAACAGGGTGCCCGACGCGTCTGGTCGGATAGCCGAGGCAAGATCTGGGTCAGCGAGTGGAACAGCGGGCAGGTCAGCGTCTACGATCCGGCCGGGAACAGCTGGAGCAGCTGGAAGCTTCCGGGTGAGAACCCCTTGGCCTATGCCGTCTATGTCGATGAACACGACAAGATCTGGCTCAGCGACTTCGGCGGCAATGCGCTGGTGCGCTTCGATCCAGAGACACAGAACTTCGATGTGCAGCGGCATCCCCGGCCGGAAGCCAATGTGCGTCAGATCCTGGGCCGGCCCGGTGAGGTATGGGCTCCGGAGTCCGGGACCGATACCCTGGTGATGGTCCGGACCGGGCCGGCCGAGGCGGAGTGACCCTAGCGCCCTCCTGCCCGCGACGGCGATGGAACGCGCGGGGGCCATTGCCGCCAGAGCTTGACCGTGCAGACGACGAGCGGCACGGAAAGGCCGATCCAGCAGACCCAGTGCCAGAGGCCGTCGCCGACGATGGCGGAGGCGAGCCCGAGCAGGGAAAGCGCGGCAAGGATCACGGGGAAGCGCCAGACGCCGCTCATGCCTTGCTCCCCATCCGGGAGTCCGACGCATCCTGCACGCCTGCCTCGGACGTCGCGGTGCGCGTCCGCGGCCGTTTCACCCAGACGACGAAGCCGGCGACGGTCACGACGCCCGTTATGATGGTGAAGAGCGCCCAGATGATTTGCAGCGGCAGACCGCCGTAGTCGCCGAAATGGAACGGGCCGGAGAGCAGTACGGCGGTGATGTACCACGGCATCTCCGCAGTCTCGGTCAGTTGTCCGGTCTCGGCGTCGACCAGGGCGACGCTGAGCAGCTTCTGCGTCAGCTCGGTCTGGCCGCGCACCGTCACGCTGAAATGGCGGTCGCTGGCATACTCGTTGCCGGGATAGGCGATGAAGGCGATCTGCATGCCGGGGAAGGCTGCAAGGCCGGCCTGCGCCGCCTGATCGACCGTGACCGGGGTGCCCGTCATCGGTTCGGTATGGCGGCCGATCATGGAGACGAGTTCCGTCTCCTGCCAGTAGGTGAGGATGAGCGGCGAGAACGACAGGATGGCGCCCGTCAATCCGACCACCAGGGCCCAGACCAGGGTCGCTACCCCCAGCAGGTTGTGCAGGTCGATATTGGCGATGCGGGTGCCCCGGCGGAACCGCAGCAGGCCGAAGGCCAGCTTCTTCATGAAGGGACCGTAGACGACCAGTCCGCTGACCGTGCTGACGACGAACAGCAGGCCCATGACCCCGATGAACATCTGGCCGGCGAAGCCCGCGAAGAGGTCCACGTGCAGTTTCAGGAGGAAGCCCGTGAGGGTTTCTTCCGGCGGCTTCAGGACCTGATTGGCGCCGGTGTAGCCGTTCAGCATGACCCAGCGCCCGTCTTCGAAGTCGCGGACTCCGGGGGCGCTCATGAAGATGAAGTTCGCGCCGGGTTCCTCGGGATCGAAGGAGACGAACTTGGGCTCCAGCCCCGGATTGGTGGCGCGCGCAACGCCGACCAGGGATTCGAGGGGCAGGCGTGCCTGCCCCTCCGTGTAGCTGGTATCGAACTCGTCGCCCATCAGGTGTTCGATCTCATGATGGAATACCAGGATCAGTCCGGTGACGCAGAGGATCAGCAGGTTCACCGAGCAGATCAGGCTGGTCCATCGGTGGACCAGCCGCCAGCGACGCAGGTTCGCGGGTTTCATGGCAATCTCCTTTGCCGGCGGCGCCAAGAGGGAAGGGACCGGGTCACCAGCGGTACCGCAGGCCGGCGGTCACCGTCCGTTCATAGCCATAGGCGCACCACTCGCCGAAGTAGCAGGATGCTACGTACTCTTTATTGAAAAGGTTCTTGGCGTTGAGCGAGACCTCGGCACCGGCCAGCGTGGGGGTGAGGGACCCGAGGTCGTAGGTGACCGCGGCATCGACCAGCGTGAAGGACGGCACCTTGAAGGTGTTCGCCGAGTTCACGGTGCTGCCGGTGAAGCGCACGCCGCCGCCGATGCTGAGACCTTCCAGGACCGAGCCTTCCGGCATACGGTAATTGGCCCAGCCCGACGCCTGGTGGCGCGGTATGGCGGCCAGCCGGAAGCCTTCGCGTCCGTCGTTGTCCTTGGTGTACTCGGTGTCGAGGAAGGTATAGGCGCCGATGACGTCCAGCTGGTCGGTCACGGCCATCCTGGCTTCCAGCTCGATGCCGCGCGACCGCGCTTCGCCGCTCTGGACGGAGAACCCCGGGAAGGCCGGATCGCTGGTCAGCAGGTTGCTGCGGGTCAGTTCGAAGACCGCCGCCGTGAACAGGCTGTTGGTCCCCGGCGGCTGATACTTCACGCCGACTTCGTACTGGGTTCCTTCCTCCGGATCGAAGACGTTGCCGAAGAAATCGGTACCGGTCTGCGGATTGAAGGATTCGGCGTAGCTGACATAGGGCGCGATGCCGTTCTCGAAGAGGTAGGTCAGTCCGGCGCGGCCGGTGAGCGCCTGATCCGATTTGTTCGACGATCCGAACTCGGTGGTCGTCTTGGTTTCGACCCAGTCCTTGCGGCCGGCGAGCGTCAGCACGAAGCCGCCCAGCTTCAGCTGATCCTGGATATAGACGCCGTACTGGTTCGACTTGAGATCGGTACGGCTGGTGTCGGGCGGGACGATCGGCAGCCCGTAGACCGGCGCGAAGACGTCGAGTGACGGACCCACGCCGAAGCCGGGGGCGTAGTGACCGTCCAGCCGCTGATAGTCGAAGCCGGCCAGCACCGTATGGCTGACCGGCCCGGTGGCGAGCCGGCCTTCGATCTGATTGTCCAGGGTGTAGGAATCCATCGCCTCGCGCGAGGTCGCGACGCCGCGGTTGAGCGTGCGCAAGTCCGGTTGCAGGCCGTTGGCATAGACGCTGTCGTAGTCCGCCTCGGTGCGCAGCCAGCGGCCGTTCAGGCGCAGGCTCCAGGTGTCGTTGAACCGCTTGTCGAAATCGTAGGCGGCCGACTTCTGCGTCCGGTCGAACTTCTCGAAATTCGGATCGCCGTCATAGAAATCGACCGGAATCTTGCCGAATGGGTTTGGCAGGACCGTTCCCTCCGGCGGGACGCCGCCGTAGGAGTTGGACTTGGGGTCGCGCTGGTAGAAGCCGAACAGCGTCAGGCTGGTATCGGCGTCGGGCTGCCAGGTGAACGTGGGGGCAAGGGCGACGCGCTCGTTCTCCGTCGTGCGGAACTGGCCGTCCTCGGTGAGGCCGACGGCGCTGAGGCGGTAGAGGAACTTGCCCTCCGCGTCGATCGGACCGGAGAAATCGGCCGTGCCGCGCAGGTGATTGTTGGTGCCGAACTCGAACCCGACCTCGTTCTGAGGGGTCGCCGTCGGACGCTTGCTGACCTGATTGATGAGGCCGCCGGCCGGAGACTGGCCGTAGAGCACCGAGGTCGGTCCCTTCAGCACTTCGACCCGCTCCAGCAGAAAGGGATCGAGCTGGGGAGCGGCGTAGTAGAGCGACTGGAGCTTGAGGCCGTTCCAGTACGAATCGGCATCGAAGCCGCGGATCGTGAGCTGGTCGTAGCGCGTGGACACGGCACCGCGCGTCTCCGGCGTGACGCCGGCGGTGTACCGCACGATCTGGTTCAGCGACTGTGCGTTCTGGTCCCGGATCTGGTCGGCGGGTATGACCGAGATGGACTGCGGCGTCTCGATCAGCGGGGTATCCGTCTTGGTGCCGGTAGCCTGCTGGTTGGCAACGTAACCCGTGACCGGCGTCAGCGCCGTTTCTCCCTGACCGGTAACCGTCACCGCCGGCAGTTCCACCGGTGCGCCGGACGCGCCCGAACCACCGTCCTGCGCGATCGCCACGGATGGCGCCATAAAACCGGCCAAGACCAATATGCCCAGCGCCGTCCCCTGCGGCCGCCAGCCACCAACTTCCTGTCTGCGCACTCTCTGTCCCCATGCGAATAAGAATGAGAGTTATTCTCATGGTTCGTAAGCTAATTGCAAACGATTCTTATTAGCAAAATGGAGAGTCCGAAAGGGGGAGGCTGACTGGCATCAACGGCCTTTTGCCTCAGTGCCGGCGCTTATCCGTTCCAGCCCTGGAGGAAGTCGAGAAGAAGTTCGTTGACGATATCCGGCTGCTCCTCGTGCGGCAGATGTCCGCAGCGTTCGATCGCCTTCGTACGCAGGTCGTTGGCCATTTCGGCCCAGACGGCAGCCATGTCGAAGGTCTGGGCCACCGCGCCGAAGTCGGCGCCCCAGAGCGACAGCACGGGACAGGCGATGCGGGTATCGGCATCCGCCGTGTCCTGTTCGATGTCCTGCGCACTGGCCCGGTAGTCCGCCATCGCGCCGCGCACGGCGCCGGGAGCACGATAAGCCGCGACATAGGTGTCGAAGTCGGCGCCGGAGATGGCGTGCGGATTGAAGCACCAATCGGAGAAGAAGTGCCGTAGCCAGATGTCCTCGCGTCCCGCTATCAGCGCTTCCGGAAGGTCGGGCACGAGATGGAACAGGAAGAACCAGTAGGCCCGCGCCGTCGCCGCGTTCATGGCGCGCGAGACGATCCGGGTCGGGACGTTGTCCATCACCACGAGCCTGTCCAGAAGCCCCGGGTGATCCTTCGCGAAGCGCGTCGCTACGCGGGCGCCGCGGTCATGCCCGACCAGTGCAATCTTGTCGATGTCGAGCGACGCGAGCAGTTCCACGAGGTCGCGCGCCATCGTTCTCTTGTCGTATCCGGTCGCCGGCTTGTCCGTTTCGCCATAGCCCCGGAGGTCGGGAGCGATCACGCGGAAACGTTGGGACAGGACCGGGATCTGGTAGCGCCACGCATAGCTGGTCTCGGGAAAGCCGTGAAGCAGCACGACGGGCGGACCGGAGCCCGCTTCCAGGAAATGCTGCCGGATGCCGTTGGCGCGAATGGTTCGATGGACGAAGTTCATGGTGCTGTGATCTCATTCTGGGCGACCGTGATGGCTTCGCGGTCCTGGGATAGCGCATCCAACCCCCTGGGCCGGGATACGTCTTGCCGATCCCTGCGCATTTTGGATGGAACCGCACCCGGCTAGGGCCGAAGCAGGCGAGATCGTCCAAGACGGCGGAATTCCCTGCAAGCAAGGGTGATGGTTTTCACCTTACGATCGCTGGGTTGCTCTCCAGCGGTCCAACCGTGACCCCGCCCATGATCCCTCCCTCGGAGATCGATCCGACCGACCCCTGGCTCCGCGAAGCCCAGACCTTTCCCGATCTATTGCCGGAGATGATGCGCCGAGTGGCTGCCTATGGCGAGGAAGAGGGGTTTGCGGAAGACACGCTTCTGTTCGAGCGTGGCCAGCGCAGCATCGATTTCTTCCTGCTGATCGCCGGGGAGATCGAGATCTTCGCGACAAGCGCCCGTTCCGGACGATCCACCCTCTACACCTATCGGCCCGGTCAGTTCTCGGGCGAGTTGAACCTTTTCAACAGCCGGCAGGTACTCCTGTCGGGGTTGGCGAAGGCTGGCACGCGGGTCTTCCGGGTGAAGAACGCCGACTTCCGCAACATGATATCCGGGGAGCCGGATATCGGCGAGATCGTCATGCGGGCCTTCATCCTGCGCCGCGTCGGGTTCATCCGTCATTCCCAGGGTGGCGTC
This sequence comes from Skermanella aerolata KACC 11604, assembly GCF_000936425.1. Classification (GTDB taxonomy): domain Bacteria; phylum Pseudomonadota; class Alphaproteobacteria; order Azospirillales; family Azospirillaceae; genus Skermanella; species Skermanella aerolata. The sequence goes on from NZ_AVFK01000002.1 coordinate 172,636, forward strand.
CTCCTAGTGGGCCATCGCCACGGTGCCGACTTCATGCGTCTCCAGCGATTCATGACGCGCAACGGCTACCCGCTCGAGATCGTGGACGTCGAATTCGATGACGGCGCTTCCGGGCTGCTTCAACGCTTCGCGCTTGGTGCCGCCGATCTTCCCGTGGTCATCGCGCCGGACGGCTCGACCCTGCTCAATCCGTCCAACGCGGCGCTCGCCGACCGTCTGGGCCTCATGGAAGCGCCGGAGGAGGGTGTCGTCTACGACGTCGCCGTGGTCGGCGCCGGTCCCTCGGGGCTGGCTGCCGCCGTCTCTGCGGCGTCGGAAGGCCTGCGGACGATCGTCGTGGAAAGCCTGGCTCCGGGTGGGCAGGCCGGCACTTCCTCCAAGATCGAGAACTATCTGGGGTTCCCGACCGGGATTTCCGGCCAGGGGCTGGCGGGGCGGGCGCATATCCAGGCGCAGAAGTTCGGAGCGCGGCTCGCGGTATCCCGTTCCGCCGTGTCGCTCGACTGCTCGGACCACCCCCTTCGCCTGGAACTCGACGAGGGACTGGCCTTGCGCGCTCGGGCGGTGGTGGTGGCGACCGGGGCCAGATACCGAAAGCTCGACTTGCCCGACTACGATAAATACGAGGGTCAGGGCATCCAGTACGCGGCGACGCAGATGGAGGCGCAGGTCTGTTCCGGCGAGGACGTCGTGGTCGTCGGCGGCGGCAACTCGGCCGGTCAAGCGGCGATGTTCCTGTCCCGAACGGCGCGGCACGTCCATATGCTGGTGCGCAACGACCTCTCCGCCACCATGTCGGACTATCTGGTGCAGCGCATCCTCAGCTCTCCCCGCATCACCGTCCACACCCGGACAGCGATTACCGCGCTGCACGGCGACGACGATCTTCGCGCCGTCACCTGGACCAACCATGCGACCGGAGAGGAAGCGCGGGTGGATGTCGGCAGCATCTTCGTGATGATCGGCGCCGAGCCGAACACCGAATGGTTGCGGGGCTGTCTCGACCTCGATCGGAAAGGGTTCGTCAGGACCGGCGCCGACGGCGCCGGCAAGCCTCTGGCATCGCCCTATGCAACGACTCTGCCCGGCATCTTCGCCGTCGGCGACGTCAGGTCAGGATCCGTGAAGCGGGTGGCTTCCGCCGTCGGAGAGGGATCGGTCGTGGTCCAGGCGATCCACGCCTTTCTCCATCCCGAGCCCGTCTGAAGACTTGGGCGAAGACTAGGGCCTGACAGCGAGCGGAATGAACGGAGTGACCGATGGGAAAGGGCCGGTCTCGCCTTGACGCGCGGGACCGGCCCTTTCATCCGGCTTCGATCCGGTACGTCGGCCTCAGTCCTTGATGAAGGCGAGGACGTCGGCGTTGAAGGTATCGGCCAGGGTTTCCGCAAGACCGTGAGGCGCGCCGGGATAGACCTTCAGCTGTGCGCCCTTGACGATCTTCGCGGACTTCAGACCGGCGGCCGCGATCGGCACGATCTGGTCGGCATCGCCGTGGATCACGAGGGTCGGCTTGTCGATCTTCCTGAGGTCCTCGGTGTAATCGACCTCCGAGAACTCGCGGACGCAGTCGTACTCGCCCTTGATCGATCCCATCATGCCTTGCAGCCAGAAGCTCTCGCGCAGGCCTTCGTTGATCTTTGCGCCGTCCTTGTTGAAGCCGTAGAACGGCATCGTCAGGTCCTTGAAGAACTGCGACCGGTCGCCTGCCGTTCCCTTGCGGATGCCGTCGAAGACCTCCAGCGGCGTGCCCTCGGGGTTGGTCTCCGTCTTCAGCATCAGCGGCGGCACGGCGCCGACCAGGACCATCTTGCCGACGCGGCCCGTGCCGTGGCGGCCGACATAGTGGGTGATCTCGCCGCCGCCGGTGGAGTGGCCGATCAGGACGAGGTTCTTCAGATCGAGATGCTCGATCAGCTCGGCCAGGTCGTCGGCATACTGATCCATGTTGTTGCCGTCCCAGGGCTGACCCGACCGGCCGTGGCCGCGCCGGTCATGCGCGATCACGCGGTAGCCCTGCGTGCCGAAGAACAGCATCTGCGCGGCCCAGGCATCGCCCGAGAGCGGCCAGCCGTGGGAGAAGAGGATGGGCTGGGCGTCCTTCGAACCCCAATCCTTGTAGAAGATCTCAGTTCCGTCCCTGGTCTTGATGGTTGCCATGGTCATGGTTCCTTTCGGGTTGGGGAAACTCGACGGTTTCCATCCGGTACTGCGGCGTATCATGCCGTATTATTGGTAAGCGGTCTTGTCTGAGCCTGCTGCGGTCTGGACGGAACGCCGATCGTGCGGGGCGTCGAAGCGGCTTCCCGAAGCTTCCGGTCATCCGGTCAGTAGAAGCGCGGGATCGGCCCGACCTGCGGCGTCGTGTCGTCGCCAAGATCGAGCATAACCTCGTCCACGTAGCACCAGCCCCAGCCTTCCGGCGGATCGTAGCCTTCGATGATCGGGTGTCCAGTGCCGTGAAAATGCGTCGTGGCATGCCGATGCGGAGACTGATCGCAGCAGCCGACATGGCCGCAGGTGCGGCAGACCCGCAGATGAAGCCACTCGCTGCCGATCTTCAGGCAGTCCTCGCAGCCCTTGGCGCTTGGATGGACGTGCCGGATCGAACCGGTATGGGAACAGGAATCGCTCATTGCCTCACCCCCTGCATGCGCAGCCGATCCTCAGCAGTGGGGTGCTGTATGCCGGTACCGGAGGAAAACCGAATGCCGGGACTGGTCATGGGGAAGAGCAGGGCCAGTGCGAGCTCCATCGTCGATGCCTCGAAGCAGGGGGCCGGCGCGCATCGGGATCAGGCACGCCTCGGCCGATCCTGCATTTCCCCGACGAAGGTCCTCACGACGAGTTTCCGCAGAACCGGCAGCGCGATACATGAGGCGGTCTAGACCAAGGGTCTTGTCGTATTCTGCTGCGTAGCGGAACTCCGCCGATCTGAGCGAGAGGCGGTCGGCGCTGCGCAGGTTGCGGGCGACCATGAGCCGGGCGGGGGCGGAGAGGTCGAAGGGCACGGCGCGGACCGCGACCGGATCGGGGTGTCCTGCCTTCCGCGCCTCGTCGAGCGAGCGGGAAACGCGCTGGGCCAGCGTGGCGGGGGAGGCGCCGGCGGCGGCTTTCGGCACGGTGGCGAAAGCCTCCTGCGCCAGCAGGGTCCCTTGGGGGGACGCGAAGAATAAAGGCGACCGGGCGGTGTATTCAGCCAGCAGCCGGGTGGCGCTGTCGGCAGCCGGCCCGTTCGGCGGTAGTACCGCCGGCTGTGATACCGCGCTTCTTCTCATCGGTGTTCTCCTATTGAAAAGGGGTCGCGGCCCTGCCCGCATCGGGCAAGGCGCGGTCGGCCAGAACAAGGCGGAAACCTCGGGAGCACTGTTCCACCCGCGCCTCGATGCCGTAGGCATGGCGGAGCACGTCGGAGTCCAGGGCATGGGTCGGAGGGCCGGACGCCAGGACGCGGCCGTGGCCTAGAACGACCACGTGGTCGCAGAACCTGAGCGCCAGATTGATGTCGTGGATGGCGATGACGCAGATCGACCGTTCGGCATCGGCAATGCGCCGCACCGTTTCGAGCACGGTAAGCTGCCAGCGGAGGTCGAGCGCGCTGGTCGGCTCGTCCAGCAGCAGCAGGCGTGGATTGCGGACCAGCACCTGCGCCAGCCCGATCATCTGGCGCTGGCCGCCTGACAGCTCGCGCAGCCGCCGCAGGGCCAGCGGGCGCAGGCCCAGCGTGTCGAAGACGCGCTCGATCGACGCTTCCACATGGTCGCGCGGGGTATCGGGCCTGACCGCTCGCACGGCGCTGAGCACCGCTTCATAGGCGACCAGCGAACTGCCCTGGGGCAGCGCCTGGGGCAGGTAGCCCACCGCATGGACCCGCTGTTCCAGGGGCATGCCGACAAGGTCCTGTCCGTTCAGGATGATCTGCCCGGAAGGCCGTCCCGTCGCTCCGCCAAGGCCCGCCATCGCCTTCAGCAGGGTCGACTTGCCGGCGCCGTTGGCGCCGAGCAGCGCCACGACCGATCCGGGCGCCACGGCGGGAAGATCGAGACCGGACAGCACCGCCCGCCCGCCATAGCCGACCGAAATGCCGTTTAGGGAAAGACCGGCGCTCACAGCTTCCGCCCCTGGGTCAGGATCAGCGTCATGAACAGGGGGATGCCGACCAGCGCCATGACGATGCCTACCGGCAGGATCAGGCCCGGAATCAGGTTCTTGCTGGCGATGGACGCCAGCGACAGCAGGAGCGCCCCCGCCAGCGCGCTGCCCGGCAGGTAGAAGCGGTGGTCCTCTCCCAGGGCCAGACGGGCGATGTGCGGACGGACCAGCCCGATGAAGCCGATGGTGCCGACGAAGGCCACGGCGCCGGCGGCCAGGATGCTGACCCGCAGCAGCACCCGGAGCCGCAGGGTCTCCACCGAAATACCGAAGCTCTTGGCCTGATCCTCGCCGCCGCGCAGCGCCGTCATGGCCCAGACCTTGCGCATCGACAGCGGCAGGCAGACCCCCAGCACGGCAGCCACCACCGCGACCTTGTCCCAGGTCGAGCGGCCCAAGCTGCCCATCGTCCAGAACACCATCTGCTGCAAGGCGTCGGTACTGGCGACGTACTGCACCAGCCAGAGCAGGGCGTTCATCGCGAACAGCATGGCGATGCCGAACAGCACGACGGTATCGGTCGTGGCGCCGAAGCTGCGGGCCAGCATCTGGATGATCATGACGGACCCGACGGCGAACACGAAGGCTCCCGCCGGTATCAGATAGGTGGCGCCGATCCCCGGAACGCTGAGGTCCATCACGATGACGAGGGAGGCTCCCAGCGTCGCGGCGGCCGATACGCCCAGCGTGAAGGGGCTGGCCAGCGGGTTGTTGAGGACGGTCTGCATCTCCGCCCCCGCCAATCCCAGTGCGGCACCCACCAGCACCGCCATCGCGGCGAAGGGTAGCCGCAGGTCTCACAGGGTAACGGCCTGTCCGCGCGGCAGGGCGCCGCGGTCGAGCAGCCCGGTCACGATGTCCGCCACCGAAAGCGGCGACGGGCCGGTCGCCACGTCGAACAGCACCGATACCAGCAGTGCCGCGACCAGGATGCCGATGACGGCAAGCCTGCTCCAGACGAACCGGCCGTAAAGCCGTGCCAGCGGCGCGGCTCCGGCATCGGCCGTATTGGTATGCGCCCGGCTCACTTGAGGTCGATCCAGTAGGTGCCGGTGGCCGCTACCGGCTGGAAGCGCCGATACAGCGTGCGCAGGGTCTCGCCGGGGTCGAGATCGGCGAACAGGGCAGGGTGGAACCACTTGGCGAAAGCCTGGACGGCGGCGACATTGAAGGGGGAATTGTAGAAGTGATGCCAGATCGCATGGGCGCGCCCGGACCTGACGGCGTCCAGATCGGCGATCCCCGGCCTGCCGGTGGCGCGGGCCAGCGTTTCGCGGGCCAAGTCCGGCGGCACATCCGCCCCAAGAGCGACGCGCCGGGGTGCCTTGGCCGCACCCGCCGCCGAGCCGATCGCGGTGGCGATATAGATGTCCGGCTGCTGCGCCAGCAGGTATTCCAGATTGATCGTGCCGCTGGGGCCGGGCACCAGGGCGGTGGCGATGTTGGTTCCGCCCGCCTTCTCGATGAACCGGCCCATCATGCCGTTTCCCATCGTGGCGCAGCACTCTTCGGTCCGGCCGACCCGCGATTCCAGGAAGACCCTGGGACGCGCGCCCACCCTGGCCAGCCGATCCGTCACCAGCTTCAACTGCTCATCGTAGTATGCCGTGAATTCCGCAGCCTCCGCCTCGCGGCCCAGCAGCCTGCCCAGCAGGTCGATGCTGCGCGGCGTGTTGACCAGCGGGTCCTTGCGGAAGTCGATGAACGCCACGGCGATGCCCGCCGCCTCCAACTGGGCGACGGTTTCGATGTTCTTGGGCGATGGGCTGTGCCCCTCCAACGCGAAGATCGCGAGATCGGGGGCAAGGGCGATGGCTTTTTCGACGCTGAAGCTGTCGCCCGACGCCTGTCCGACCTGCGTGATTTTTCCCAGATCCGGGAACCGGTCGAGGTATTGCTGATACCCGGTGGGGTCGAGCAGGGTGAATTCGCCCATCATGCCGACCACGCGCTTCAGCGGGTCGGTCCGGTCAAGGATGGCAAGCGTCGGCAGATACCGGCCTTCGCCCAGGATGATGCGCTCCACCCTGGCGGGGAATGTCACCGTGCGCCCGGCCAGATCGATGACTTCGGCTGCTGCAGCCGGCTGCATCCACGCAGCCGTCAGCAGCAACCCCATGACGAGCAGAACCGCCCTGATCATGAAATTCAACCCTTCATTCTATCGGAACAGTTATTTGACGGCAGTGTGTCGTCAGCCGCCGTGTCAGAACTTGGCCGATACTTTCAGCCATGCGCTGCGCGGTTCACCGTAGTAGTTGAATACGGTCGAACTCGCGGCCCGCGAGTAGTATTTCTTGTCGAGGATATTGTTGACCGAGAAGGTAGCACTGACGTTCTCGGTCACCTCGTAGCCGACCTGGGCGTCGAACAGCATGTAGCCGTCCTGTATCCAGCGGGTGGCCCCGGACTGGCCGTAGTAGCTGGAAACCGCCTTGGCGCCTCCCCCGACGCTGAAACCGTCCAGCGGGCCTTCGAAGGCATAGCGGGCGAACAGGTTGACCGTGTGCTTCGGCGTCCAGGTGTTGAAGACCTGACCGACCTGCGCCGGCGTGCCGGTCAGATACTCGCTGAGCAGGTAGGAGTAGCTGGAGAAGACGCTCAAGCCCGGCAGCGGTTCGCCGCTGACTTCAATCTCGATCCCCTGGGATTCGACTTCGCCGGCGGCATTGGACACGCCCGGAGTGGTGAGGTCGGCGACGGCCCGGTTCTCGTCCCTGGTGCGGAAGAACGCCAGGGTCGATGTCAGCGCACCGTCGAGGAACTCGCCCTTCACGCCGGTTTCATACTGACTGCCGACGCGCGGGGCGAGCGGACGGCCATCCCGGCCAGTGGCGGTCTGCGGCTGGAAGATGTCGGTATAGCTGACATAGGCGGAAATCGTGTCGGTCAGGTCGTAAATCAAGCCGAGCTGAGGCGTGAACTTGCCGTTCACTTCGCTCTTGGTCTTGACGTTGTTGACCAGATTAGTCGATTCCAGGCTGTAGTAGCTGAGCCTGCCGCCCAGGACGGCGGTCACCGGCGTCAGCGGCTTGATCCGCGCCTGGGCATAACCGGAAACCTGCTCCGGCACGTTCCGGGTGCGCGTGGTGAAGGCGATAGCCGGTTCGGCGATGTTGGTCGCCGGTTTGAACACATTGACGGTGCCTGCGGGGTTCGCGGTACCCTGGTACATCCGCTGATCGTAGCGGCGGTAATCGGTGCCGACGACGATGTTGTGGGTCTGGCCCAGGAACGGAACCGGCTTGCTGACATGGGCGTCCATGGCGCGCGAAGTTTCCTCGTAGTCGCGCGCCAGGGCCGTCATGCCGACCGAATTGGTCACCGGATTGACGGCGGTGCGGGCATAGGCATATTTGAAGTCGGCGTCGCGATCGACATAGCGCAGCGCCACGCGGGCTTCCCCGCCATCGTCGAAACGGTGCTCCAGATCGACGATGCCCTCGTTCGACGAATTCTCGAACCGGTTCCAGTCCGCACCGATGAAGGTGGAGCGCCGGACGTCCAGCAGCCTTCCATCGGCATAGGCCGGCAGGCCGTTGAACGGGGTGATGTCCTTCTCTTGATGGGACGCCGCGAAGGACAGCGTGGTCTGTTCCGTCAGGTCAACCTCGACCGTGCCATAGCCGAGCTTGCTCTTGTTGTCGGTGACGTCGACAAAGGTGTCCTGGTCCTGCATCGCCACGACGCCGCGTGCCCGGACCCGGCCGGACCCGCTCACCGGGCCGGTGATGTCGGCCTCGCCCCGGTAGCCCTGCCAGGACCCTGCCGTGACGGACCCGCTGGCCCCGAACTTGTCGAGTGCCCGTTTCCGCGCCAGATTGACCGAGCCGCCCGGTTCGCCGGTACCGGCGAAAAGGCCGGACGGGCCGCGCAGCACCTCGATCCGGTCGAACATGGCGAGGTCCGGCTGCGTGCCGTAGACGCTGGAAATGGGCGAAGGCAGCCCATCGACCATGTAGGAATCCAGTTCGTAGCCACGGGAGAACAGGCTGGAACGCCCCTGATCGTTGGACAGCACGGTGGTCCCGGTCGAGCGCCGCAGGGCGTCTTCCAGCCGTGTCATGTTCTGGTCTTCGATCCGCTGCCGGGTGATGACGCTGACCGATTGCGGGATATCGCGAAGCCGCGTCGGTCCCTTGGAGCCGGCGGAAGCCAGCGGGCTGGCGAAGGAGCCGGTCCCTTCGGTCGTGGCCGGCGCCCGAGGCGCCTATCCGTCGATCGTCACCGGATCGAGCTGGATCACGTCGCCTTCCGGCTGGGCGCTGGCTGCCGGTGCGATGGCGCCTGCGGAAATCAGCGCGGCGGTCAACCCAAGCCGCAAACACACCCTGCTCATCGACGCTTCAATTCCATCCCGGCTCATGACAATGCCCCACGATATAAATGCGAATGACTCTTACCCTCATTGACGATGGGGAATTGGAACCCGACAGCATTATTTCCAGAAGAGCAAATTTTTTTGCGCGGCGGCTTATCCGGGGTCCGGAGCATCACTGACGAGGGACGCGGCGCTCGCAATGGCGGAGCGCCCGCATGATGTTCTTCGACACCATGCTGCATGACACGCCAAGCCGCTCCGCCACCTCGGCATGGGTCAGCTTTTCGACCCGGCTGAGCAGCAGCGCGTCGCGGCAGGACGGCGGAAGCTCGCCCAGGGCTGTCTGGAGCAAGGCCAGCCGCTGGCGGGTTTCCAAGGCCTTGTCGGGGGAAGGCTGGCTGTCTGCCACATGGTCGGCCACGTCGTCGAGAATGGCATGGTTGCCCCGGCGGCGGTCGCGCCGGGCCAGATCGATGATCAGGTTGCCGACGATGCGGCACAGGAACAGCCTTGGCTGCTCCACGGCATCGCAGCCCGTATCGAACTGCGCCATATCGGCGTAGCGCACGAACGCGTCCTGGACCACGTCGGCGGCGATGTCGCAACGGCCGAGCCTTCGGCAGGCGAAGCTGTACAACTCTTCATGGTACTGGCGAAATAGAGCGTCTAACTGCTTCTGCATGAGTCGAAACACCGCACCTTTCGGAGGAAAACCGGCTGCACTCAGTTGTGCAGACGAAACGCTCGGGAGGTTGTCGGTTCATGCTAAGTAATTTAATAGTGATCATCAATTGCAACGCCAGCAACATGCCAACGTATCGCGGGTGGAGGTGTCAAATCATTCTCGCGGGCGCACCTTCGTTCCCAGTGCTGGATCTTCTGTGGGGTGAATCCCTACCCGTTGTGCGAAGTCGGGTGAGACCATGGGAATGCCGGTCGTGGCCGCGATCCCAACGTTGGTGACAATGTCGATACCCCGACCGTTGCGGCTGGCAGCGGCTTTCGTGCCGGCACATTGCCTTGGCCCTGGTCATCTACTGATGCATTCAGAGGATTCGCAAATCGGCTGGACCGCGCGAGTCCGTGTGGATGGCGCCGATAGTCAGCATCATCAAGTTCCTATGAACTCAGCATCCAATGCCAAAGCACGCCGGTCACAGCTGTCGACGGATTGCACAATTTCCGGAAGCTCGGACACGTGAAGTTCGGAGCGGAGGTCGGCGTCGAGTTCCTGAAAAGCTGCTGAACGAAGCAGGGCGTCGCCTGGAATGGGCAGCACCAGCGAGAACGTTTCTGGATGCCGCCCCATCATGTAGACCTTTCCGGCCTGGGTCGCGATCACGCGCGGATGATCTGGAGCGATCAGGGGAAGATGCGCAAGACGGTACTGCTCGTCGAGTTGGAGGCCTTCACCGGATGCAAATCGTGTTCGCAAGGATAGTTTGTTCCCCGGAGAGCGGGAAAGGCTATCCTGTCCCTGTGCCGCCTGCGGCGATATCCTCGTATTGGCACAATACTTTCGTACGCATTCGATGGAGTTCCAGCCTGGAGGAAAAAGTGGCGTTGGATAAAGGTGCTGCGTTTCGAGCGCTCCACGAAGAGCCCGGCGTGTTCGTTATTCCCAATCCATGGGATACCGGTACGGCGCGCATTCTGGCTGCCATGGGCTTCAAGGCGCTCGCCACCACCAGCGCCGGCATGGCGTTTTCGCTCGGAGTGCCTGATGGCCACGTGTCCAGGGACGTGATCCTGGATCATTGCCGGACGATCGTCGCCGCCACCTCCCTGCCGGTTTCGGCCGATCTCGAACGAGGATTCGGCGACAGCCCGGAGAGTGCTGCCGAGACGATCCGCGTTGCCGCCGGCATCGGTCTGGCCGGCGGTTCGCTCGAGGATCATACCGGGCGCACCGACGATCCGATCTACGATCCGGCGCTGGCCATCGAGCGGATCGAAGCCGCCGCGCAGGCATGCCGCTCGCTCGGCAAGGACTTCGTGCTCACCGCCCGGTGCGAGAACTTCCTGTGGGGCCGCCCCGATCTCGATGACACGATCCGGAGGCTGCTAGCCTACGAGAAGGCCGGCGCAGACGTGCTCTATGCGCCGGGGCTCCCGGATCTCGACACGATCAGGACGGTGTGCAATTCGGTGACGAAGCCGCTGAACGTCGTGATGGGCATGCCGGGAGCGACGTTTGGCGTAGCGGAACTGGCGGACGCCGGCGTCAAGCGCATCAGCATCGGCTCCGCCCTGGCACGGCTGGCGTTCGGAGCGTTCGTTGAAGCGGCACGGGAAATGAAGGAGGAAGGGACCTTCGGCTTTTCGAAGAAGGCCATCGGTTTCGCGGAACTGGAGAAGTTCTTCACCGGCTCTCCGGCATCGTGACCGGATCTTGACGGCCGCCTAAGCGGAAGACGGCCGCAAAGCCTCTTCCACCCCGGCGAACCCCAGGTCAAACCTGGGCCATGCCGCCATCGGCGAACATTTCGATGCCATTGACGAAGCTGCTGTCGTCGGATGCCAGGAAGACCGCAGCCTTGGCGATTTCGTCGGGATCGCCGACGCGGCCCAGCGGCACCTGCGCCGCCAGTTGATCCACCAGCCCCTGCTGCTGTGCAGCGTCAGGGCCGGCTAGGTCGACCAGACCCGGGGTCCGGATCGGACCGGGGCTGAGCGTATTGACTCGGATTCTACGGTCCTTCAGGTCCAGGATCCAGCTGCGGGCGAAATTGCGCACGGCCGCCTTGCTCGCGCTGTAGACGCTGAAAGCCGCCGTGCCCATGCTGCCGGTCGTGGAGCCTGTCAAGATCACCGAGGCGCCGCGTCCAAGCAGCGGAAGCGCCTTCTGCACCGTGAACAGAACACCCTTCACATTGCGGTTGAAGGTGTCCTCGTAGTGCTCCTCCGTAATGGCGCCGAGCGGCAGCATGCCGCCACCGCCGGCATTGGCGAACAGCACGTCGATGCGGCCCTTCTCGGCCTGGATTTGGGCATAGAGGCGGTCGAGGTCGGCGAGGCTGGACGAGTCGGCCGCGACACCCGTCGCGCTGCCGCCGGCCGCGGCGATCGCGGCGACTGCGGCCTCCAGTTCGGGCCGGCGGCGCCCGGTGAGATAGACGAAGGCGCCTTCCGCGGCAAAGCGCCTGGCCGTAGCGAGGCCGATGCCGCTGGTGCCACCGGTGACGAGAGCGATCTTACCATCGAGCTTGTGAGACATCTGGAATCTCTTTGTCAGCGTTGGGTGTGTTCTGCATGCCCTCAAAGGTATGGACGGTGGCATCGCGCTGAAATAGAAATGGCTGGAACTCATCATTGCAGATTTGTCGATGTCGAAGCTCCCAGATTTCGAAGGACTGGCGATGTTCGCCAAGGTGGCGGAGGAACGCTCCTTCGCCGGTGCCGCCCGCACCCTGGGCGTGTCGGTCGCCACCGTCTCGCGGGCGGTCAGCCGGTTGGAAGACCGGCTCGGCGCCCGGTTGTTCAACCGCACTTCCCGCCGGCTCGCCCTGACGGAGATCGGCCATTCTCTGGCAGAGCGCGCCACGCGCATCTACTGCGAGGCCGAAGCTGCGGAGAATGCGACGCGCGAGATGTCCAGCCGCCCGCGCGGCCTGATCCGCCTGGCCGTGCCGATGTCGTTCGGGCTGCGCTGGGTGGCGCCCCTGCTTCCGGATTTCTTCCGCCTTTATCCGGAGGTTGCCATAGATCTCCATCTGAGCGACGCCGTCGTCGACTTGGTGGGCGGCGGTTTCGATGCGGCACTCCGCATCGCGGTACTGCCGGACAGTTCGCTGGTCGCCCGTATGCTGTGCCCTATCGCGCCCCTGGTGCTGGCCGCTCCCGCCTATCTCGCGCGCCACGGGCAGCCCCGGCACCCGCGCGAGCTGAACGGCCACCATTGCCTGGGCTATGCCTACCGGTCACAGCGCGACATCTGGCGCTTCACCAACGGCGAAGGCGACGAGGAGAGCGTGACGCCGTCCGGCCCACTGCGCGTCACCAACGCCGACGCGCTGGTGCCCATGCTCCTGGAAGGACTGGCGATCGCCGAACTACCGGAGTTCATGGCCGCCGAATATCTCGCCGACGGACGTGTCGCCGCCATCCTGACCGACTGGTCGCTGCCCGTGGGAGGCCTCTACTTCATCACCCCGTCGGCCCGAACGCGCCCGGCAAAGGTCGCCGCGCTGGCCGAATTCTTCATCCAACGTCTGTCTGAACCGGCATGGAGGAGTTGAGCCGGTGCGAGGATGGACAGCGGCATCTATAAATCCAACGCATGTTGCCGGTGCCGAAGCGTCATGGTTCATCACGACGCGCTTCGATGTGATGAGCCTGTACGACCGCATCATTGCCTGATTGAGCATCGCGAGATTGGCGCCTGAGCGGCGGGATAGGCGACCGCGTGTGGAAACCGTCCATCCCATGACGCCGACACGAGATGGAAATAACGTTCCAGCCATGCGCTTTACGGCTTCCGTTACCGTCAGCGGAAGAGCACTTCCCTCAACGTCCGGCCTGTCATCCAGGCCAGGAGTAGCATTGGCGTGGGCAGGATGATTGCGGATGCGAGGGTGAAGAAGAGAACTTCACGCATGATCCTGTTCATGCAGGCAGTCTGGAGTAGCATTGATAGGTTCTAAATGAACCGGATCACGCTTTCGGTCCAACTGGCGTCGTTTCCTGGCATAGCACAGGAGCATGCCATTAGCATTGGAGTCGAACCTCGGATAACTCTGGATAGCTCCCTGCTCCGAGATTTACCAGAACCGGCTGCCGGGTACACCCTTGAAGGGTCCGGCGACGTGGGACGTGATCCAGCCGCCGTAGAAGTCGCCCGGCTGCGGTGTGACGCGTTCGCCATCCACAAAGCATTCGTCGACGGCTCCGGCATAGAAGGCGACGTAGTCCCGCAGGACCCGAAAATCCGGGCTGGGGGCGGGATAGCTCCACGCGACATCGCGCAGTCTCACGCCGCCGACGGCGAGATCGAAGTAGACGGCGTCGCCCTTCCACTCGCAGAACGATCGTCGAGCCGATGGCCAAAGCGCGCCGGGGATAATGTCGGAGGGCGGGATGTAGTAGCTGGGCGGATGGCTCGTCTCGATCGTGCGGACGCTTGCCACGGTGTCGGCTACTATGATCCCCAAATGCAATATCCTGATATGCCGGGAGCACGGTTCCGCAATTGCCGGACGCGGATACGACCAGACGCTTTCCTGGCCGGGGCCGGGAGGATTGGGATGGACGGCAGGTTCAATCATGCGAACTAAATGGGATCGCTGCCCCTCCCGTCCAATGATTTCGGTTCCGTCGGGCATGGTGCCGGCCGGTACGCCGCGAGTTTTCAGCCTGGGCCTTTACAGTCGATGAAACCGTACTCGATATCGAGGGGACGCCCGCGCCAGACAGGCATGAGCCTTCCCGACAGGACCCATGCGACCTCGGCAGCGGTGGGCACCATCATGCCCGCGATCCGTCGATAGTTCCGGTAAGTTCCGCGCCAGGGTGTCAGCACCACGCCGGCGCCGGCGGCGCGGTAACGGTCGGCCGAGCAGCTCACGATCTCGCCGGCTTCCCCGAACCTGAAATCGACCGCCGCCGACAGGCCCCGGTCGGTCAGCGTCGCCCGTGCGGCGTCGGCATCGATGGCGGACCACGACAGCCCCGGCCGGGGCAGCAGGGCAGTCGGCAGCCAATACCGCCTCCGCCAGATAGCGCATGAGCGAGGCTTCGGCGACCTCCCGCGTGCCATGCTGACCTTTCAGCGGCACCAGCGAAACGATCGAGGCCTCGGATGCACCGACGCCATCGATATAGCTGTCGCGGATACGGGCTGGAAGGAAGGGTGCCACCCGGACACTCGCATCCCAGACATAGCCGGGCGGCTTGCCGTAAAAGTGCTGCTCCGCACTGAACGGCCGCCAGCCCGATGAGCCGAACATCAGCAACTCGCCGCTCCAGCGGATGAATGCATGCCGGACAAGTGGCTGCCCTGCCGTCAGCGCGAACCTGAAATACCGCTCGACCGGCTCGGGAAGATCCTCGCGCCGGGCATCCGCAACATCCCCGGTTACAGGTTCGTGAGCGTAGAGACATGCGATGGTCGCAGCAGACTGTCGATTCCAGCGAATTGTGCCGATAGCAATCCCAGCCGCCGCCCCAAGCGCCAGCGCAGCCGTAAACCCACCGATAAGCCAGCCCCTGTTGTCACGGAGAGCGTCCGGGCGGGTGGCGGCTGTCCATGATCGTGCCCAGGGTTCGCCATGCTTCTTCATTGCCGAAGAAAATCGAATTCCACATAGCCGGAAATGTCTCAACCCAGAGCAGAAATTCGAAGGTCTTATGTGCTATGGCTGCAACCGCGTCGGGATGGGCGAAAACGAGGATACTGCCGCTGGATTGCTCAATTGCCGACAACTCGGACGCATGAAACCCGCTGCGGTGCTTACCGGGTGCTTACTGAAGCGAGTCGAGCGTTCGGGAGAGTTCGGCTAAGTGCCTGATTTGGAATGGTTGGGGGACTAGGATTCGAACCTAGGCTGGCGGAGTCAGAGTCCGCTGTCCTACCACTAGACGATCCCCCATCAAGCTGTCGCCGCACCGTATTTTGTGCCGCTCTGTGCTCGGGAGCCGCCTTATAGCAAAGGGTTGCCGGACTGGAAAGCCCTTTCTGAAGATTTTTTTGCACTCATCCATCGGTCGGGTGCCGCATCGGCTAAAGGCATCCTTTCATCCCTGGGGCAGCTTAGGTTACCATTCCATGTCCGGGACAGCCCTTCGGTTGTTCGGTCGGACTTTCGAGGGCGATGTGAACATCGAATTGGGGATCGATCGGCGGGGGACGGCGGCGGGCATGCGCCCGGCTTCGTACATGCGTCCGGTGTTCGCCGCCCTCGACCTCGGGACCAACAATTGCCGGTTGCTGGTGGCGCGCCCGCTGATGGGCGGCGGGTTCCGGGTCATTGATGCGTTTTCCAGGATCGTGCGGCTGGGCGAGGGCGTCAGCCGGTCGCGCCGACTGTCGGATGCCGCGATGGAACGTTCGGTCGCGGCATTGCGGATCTGCGCCGCCAAGCTGGAGCGGCGTGGCGTCACCGCCGTCCGGGCGGTCGCGACCGAGGCCTGCCGGCGGGCGGAGAACTGCGACGCGTTC
The DNA here is from genome assembly GCF_000936425.1 of Skermanella aerolata KACC 11604. Taxonomy (GTDB): domain Bacteria; phylum Pseudomonadota; class Alphaproteobacteria; order Azospirillales; family Azospirillaceae; genus Skermanella; species Skermanella aerolata. The sequence goes on from NZ_AVFK01000002.1 coordinate 188,265, forward strand.
ATCGACTTGGTGGAGCGGGAAACCGGCATCGCGCTGGACATCATTTCGACCCACGAGGAAGCCCGGCTGGCGCTGGCGGGATGCGCCCCGCTGCTCGACCCCACCGTGCGCGGGGCGTTGGTGTTCGACATCGGCGGCGGATCGACCGAGCTGATGTGGCTGGAACTGGGAGCGGGCGGGCGGACCCGGATGATCGACCAGATCTCGGTGCCGCAGGGCGTGGTTGGGTTGACCGAGTCCTATGGCGGCGACCGGGTTTCGGCCGCGACATATGTCCGGATGGTCGATGAGATCTCGGCGGCGCTGGCGGCGTTCGAGGCGCGGAACGGCATCCAGCGGGCGGTCGAGCGCGGCGAGGTCCAGATGCTCGGCACCTCCGGCACGGTCACGACGCTGGCGGGGATCCACTTAGGACTGCAACGATACGAGCGGTCCATCGTCGATGGCAGCTACCTTCAGATCGACCACGCGCGGGCCGTCAGTCGGCGCTTGCTGGAATTGGATTTCGCGGGTCGCGCCGCGTATCCGTGCATCGGGCGGGAGCGGGCCGATCTGGTGGTCGCGGGCTGTGCCGTGCTGGAGGCGATCTGCGACACCTGGCCGGTAACGCGGCTGCGGATCGCGGATCGTGGTCTGCGGGAAGGCATCCTGGTGGATTTGATCGCCGCCAACGGGGTATGAACGGCGAATTGCCGCGCGAAAACGGCCAGCTATTGCTATATCAGACGTTATGACCAGCAAATCATCCGGACCGAACACTCCCAGCGGCCGTAACTTCGGCGTGCGCGTCAAAACAGCCAAGAAGCGCTCGCTGTCGTCGACGCTATGGCTTCAGCGCCAGCTCAACGACCCCTATGTCGTGGAGGCGCAGAAGCGCGGCTATCGCAGCCGGGCTGCCTTCAAGCTGCTGCAACTGGACGACAAGTTCAAGTTGCTGGCGCCGGGCAAGCGGGTGGTCGATCTGGGCGCCGCACCCGGTGGCTGGACGCAGGTCGCGGTCGAGCGGGTCAAACCGCAGGCGGGCAAGGGGAAGGTCGTCGGGCTGGACATCCTGGAGATGGAACCAGTCGAGGGCGCCATCACCTTCCAATGCGACTTTAACGACGAGGACGCGCCGGACCGGCTGCACGAGGCGCTGGACGGGCCGGCGGATATCGTGCTGAGCGACATGGCGGCGCCGGCGACCGGGCATCCCCAGACCGACCATATCCGGATCATGGGATTGGCGGAGTTGGCCTACGACTTCGCGGCGCAGGTGCTGTCCCCCGGCGGGGCGTTCATCGCCAAGGTGTTCCAGGGCGGTACCGAACGCACGTTGCTGGACCGGCTGAAGAAGGACTTCGCCTCGGTCAAGCATGCCAAGCCGCCGGCGAGCCGGGCGGACTCGGCGGAGACCTATGTCGTGGCGGTTGGGTTCCGGGGCGGTTCGTCGGCGACGCGCAATGCCAGGGCCGCTGACGCGGAGGATTAGGGAGCACAAGCGGGTGAGCGGCGGCGCTGCGGACGGGCTGATGTATCTCGACCACCTGGCGTCCACGCCGCTCGATCCCGCGGTGCTGGAGGAAATGCTGCCGTGGATGGGGGTTGCAGCCGCCGGCAATCCGCATGCCGCCGGGCACCGGCGCGGCTGGCGGGCAGCCGAAGCGATCGAACGGGCGCGCGGTGATGTCGCTGCCCTGATCGGCGCGAGGGCGGGAGAAATCCTGTTCATGTCGGGCGCTACCGAGGCCAATGCGCTGGCGCTGCTGGGCGGCGTGCCGGAGGGATGGCCCGTTTTGTGTTCCGCCGTAGAGCATCCCAGCGTGCTGGCCTGCGTTGGGGAACTGGCGCGGCGCGGGCATGCGACGGAGACGTTGCCGGTCGATGCAGCGGGCCGGGTCGATCCGGATGCGGTGCGGATCGACGGGCCTGCGCTGGTTTCCGTGATGGCGGCCAACAACGAGGTCGGGACGATCCAGCCGGTCGCCGACCTGGCGAGGCGCTGCCGCGAGCGGGGCGGGCTGTTCCACACCGACGCTGTTCAGGCGCTTTCCACGGGTCTGCTGGATGTTGCGGCGATGGGTATCGATCTGGCGAGCCTGTCCGGGCACAAGCTTTATGGACCGATGGGGATCGGCGCGCTGTATGTGAGGCAGGGCGTGGCCGTGCGGCCGCTGCTGTTCGGCGGCGGACAGCAGGGTGGTCAGCGGCCGGGGACCTTGCCGACGGCGCTGTGCGTCGGGCTGGGTGCTGCCTGCCGGATCGCGCGCGAGCGCGGGGCTGCCGATGCGGCACGGCTTCGGGAGTTGCGGGAACGGCTATTCGCTGTTCTGGCCGACGGCGTGCCGGGCTTGAGGCGGAACAGTCCTTCAGCCGAGGGCATGGGGTTGGCGGGATGCCTGCATGTCGCGGTGCCGGGGCTGGATGCGGCGGACCGGCTGCTCGACCTGCCGGAATTGGCGCTCTCGACCGGATCGGCGTGCAGCAGCGGGGAGGGCGGGCCGTCACACGTGCTGCTCGCGATGGGCCGGTCGGTGGAGGATGCCTTCGGCAGCATCCGGATCGGGCTGGGACGGTTCACTACCGCGGAAGAGGTGGATCGGGCCGGAGCACTTCTGGTCGAAGCGCTTCAGCGCGGGTCGTAGGCCAGGGCTTCGCTGAGGGTGGCTCGAGTTTCCGTGACGACGAAGTCGGCGAAGGCGCGGGCCTTAGCGGGCAGCAGGTTGCGGTGCGGATAGAGGACCGCGAGGACTGCGGGTTCGGGCGGAAAGGCCGGCAGGACGATTTTCAGCGCGCCGCTCTTCAGGTGCTCCGCTATTTCCCAGACCGGTTTCATCGCGATGCCGTGTCCGGCCAGCAGCCAGTCGGTCAGCACGTCGCCATAGTCCGCGTCGAAGCTGCCGGTGACGGAGATCTTGGCGGGACCGTCCGGCGTGGTCAGGGTCCACTGGTATTGCTGGGAGCCGGGGAAGCGCAGCAGCAGGCAGTTATGGGCCTGGAGGTCTTCCGGCTGCTCAGGTTCTCCGGCGGTTTCCAGGTAGGATGGCGTGGCGCAGAGGACGCGCGGGCAGTCGGCGATCTTGCGGACGACGAAGGTGCTGTCGCGCAGCACGGCCATGCGGATCGCGACGTCTACCGCCTCATGCAGCAGGTCGATCAGGTGGTCGGACAGGCGCAGGCGGACATCGACCATGGGGAAAGCTTCGCGGAACTTCGGGATCATCGGCCCCAGGACACGGCGGCCGAATCCCAGCGGCGCCGTGACGCGCAGACTGCCCGACGGTACGCCGCTGGCCGATGCGAGGTTGGTCTGGGCGCGTTCCACAGCGTCCAGTACTTCCAGGCTGTCGCGGTAGAAGATATGGCCGTGCTCGGTCGGCTGGAGCTGACGCGTCGTCCGGTTGAGCAGACGCACGCCCAAATGTTGCTCCAACTGCTGAATTCTATGGCTGACCACCGCCGGGGACATGCGAAGACTGCGCCCCGCCGCCGAGAGATTTCCCATTTCGACGACGCGGACGAAGGTTCGCATGTTTTCGAGCAATGACAAATCCGTTACCCTTCCCTGTGCCGCCCATTCCCGCGTCCGGCGGGGGTGACCGGCTTTTTCGCCGGTTTACCCGATCTTACCGGTTTATTTGAAGGTCCTGCCGAACGCCCCCGCTTCCCGGTCGGCACGGACATGTCTACCAATTCAGTCAACACGGCATCGCCTGGGTATCCAAGCCCCCGACACGATGCGCGCCAAAGTGAACAGTGGAGAGGACGAAATGGAAACCATCGTTTGGGAGTGGGTCAATTTCATGCTGCGGTGGCTCCATGTCATCACGGCGATAGCCTGGATCGGGTCGTCCTTCTATTTCGTCCATCTCGACGCCAGCCTGAAGAAGCGCGAACGGCTGCCCAAGGGAACCAGCGGCGAGGCGTGGCAGATCCATGGCGGCGGCTTCTACCACATGGTCAAGTATAACGTTGCTCCGGCCGAAATGCCCGATGAACTGACCTGGTTCAAATGGGAAGCCTACGCGACCTGGATCAGCGGCTTCTTCCTGCTGGTCGTCCTGTACTACCGGGGCGCCGATCTGTTCATGATCGACCAGGGCGTCATGGAATTGAGCCAGTGGCAGGCGGTGGCGATCAGCGTCGTAACGCTGGTGCTGGGCTGGGTCGCCTATGACAGGCTGTGCAAGTCGCCAGTCGGAAAGAACGATACGGGGCTGGCCCTAGCGGGACTGGCGATGCTGGTGCTGGCGGCCTGGGGCTTTTCGGAAGTGTTCAGCGGACGCGGCGCGATGCTTCAGGTCGGTGCGCTGATCGGGACGATGATGGCGGCCAACGTCGCGATGATCATCATCCCGAACCAGAAGAAGGTCGTCGCCGACCTGCTGGCGGGCAAGGAGCCGGACCCGGCCCTGGGCAAGGAAGCCAAGCAGCGGTCGCTTCACAACAACTACCTGACCCTGCCGGTGCTGTTCCTGATGATCAGCAACCACTATCCGCTGGCGTTCGGCACCGGGCATATTCCGGCGATCGTCGCCTTGGTGCTGGTGGTCGGCGCCACGATCCGGCATTTCTTCAACAGTCGCCATGCCGGCAAGCCGACGCCGTGGTGGACCTGGGGCGTCGCCGTAGCCGGCGTCGTCGGCATCATCTGGCTGAGCGCGCTGGGTCCAAACGCGGATGCGGTCGCCAGCACCGCCCATGCGGCGGAACCGGTCGACTTCGCCCAGGTGGAAGAGGTCGTGATTTCCCGGTGCAGCATGTGCCATGCCGAAACTCCGGGATGGGAAGGGCTGGCGACCGCCCCCAAGGGCGTCCGGCTGGAAACGCCGGAGGAAATCACGCGCCATGCCGGGGAAATCAGGATGCAGGCGGTGTTCTCCAACGCCATGCCGCCGGGCAACATCACCATGATCACGCCGGAAGAGCGGCGGGTGCTGGCGGCCTGGACCGCCGTCGCCGCCAAGTGAGCAGGGCCAAGTGAGCAGGGCCAAGTGAGCAGGGCCAAGTGAGCAGGGGGAGACTGGAGGGATGCGGGATATGGTGGGATCGGACTTGAAGGCGATCCGGGGACGGCTGCTGAGCTTCGTTTCGGAACCGGCGGGACCGGGCGACCGGAGCAGCTACTGCTTTATCGAGGACGGCATCGTGGTGGTGCGGGACGGCCGCATCGACGCGGTCGGGGAGGCGTCGGAACTGGCGCCGGCCCTGCCGCCGGGGACGGCGGTGGACCATCATCCCGACGGACTGATCGTGCCCGGTTTCATCGACACCCATATCCACTTCCCGCAGACCCAGGTGATCGCGTCCTACGGGGCGCAACTGCTGGAATGGCTGAACAAGTACACCTTCGTCGAGGAGCAGCGCTTCGCCGATGCCGGCCACGCCGAGCGGAACGCCGTCTTCTTCATGGACGAGCTGCTGCGGAACGGCACGACGACGGCGGTCGTCTATGCCACCGTGCATCCCGGATCGGTCGAGGCCTTCTTCGCGGAATCGGAACGGCGCGGCACCGGCATGATCGCGGGCAAGGTCATGATGGACCGCAACGCCCCGCCGGGGCTTCGCGATACAGCGCAAAGCGGATACGACGAGAGCCGGACGCTGATCGAGCGCTGGCACGGCAAGGGGCGGCAGCGCTACGCCGTGACGCCGCGCTTCGCCATCACCTCGACCGAGGAACAGCTTGAAGCGGCGGGCGCGCTGAACCGGGAGAACCCCGGCGTCTACATGCAGACGCACCTGTCGGAGAACCTGCGCGAGATCGAGACGGTGCGGCAGCTTTTCCCCGATGCGCGGCACTACACGGATGTCTACGACCGCTACGGATTGCTGGGCGAGCGGTCGCTGTTCGGTCATTGCATCCACCTGGACGACGACGAGGTCAGGCGGCTGTCGGACAGCAAGTCGGTCGCGGTGTTCTGCCCGACGTCCAACCTGTTCATTGGCAGCGGGCTGTTCGACCTGAAGCGGCTGAGCGGCGGGGCCGATCCGGTGCGGGTGTCGCTGGCGACCGATGTCGGGGGCGGCACCAGCTATTCCATGCTGCGGACCGCCGCCGAGGGCTACAAGGTGCTGCAACTGGGCGGGCAGAACCTGCCGGCGCTGTCGGCCTTTCACATGATGACGCGCGGCAATGCGCTGGCGCTGGGGATGGGCGGGAGCATCGGGACGATCGAACCGGGCTGTTTCGCCGATCTGGTGGTGCTGGATGCGCGGGCGACGCCGGCGATGGCGCACCGGATGGAGACGATCGAGGGCGACCTGGACGAGGAACTGTTCGTCCTGATGACGCTGGGCGACGACCGGGCGGTCAGGGAAACCTACGTGCAGGGCCGGGCGTCAAAGTAGTGACTGGGCCATACTTCAAGCGCCGGCGCTGCCCGCGACCTCCTCCGCCCGGAGACGGGTGTCGTCGGTCAGCGCCGCGAGGCCGCGCATGGTGGCGGTGATTTCCTCGGCGGCCGACGCGTTCGCGTGGGAAATCTCCGACAGCTCGATCAGGGCGGTTTCGATGCCGTCGACGCTCTCGCGCTGGCGCGCAACCTGATCGACGATGATCTGCGACAGGCTGTCGGTCTCGGCGATGGTGACGGAAACCTCCTGCATCCGGCGGCCGACGGCGGCGGCAACTTCCAGCCCGCGGCCGATGCGGTCGTGGCTACGGCGGGCGAGTTCGGCGATCTCCTGCGCCAGCTTCAAGGTCTGCTGGGCCAGCGTGCCGACGGCGCCCGCGACGACCGAGAAGCCCCGGCCATGCTCGCCCGCCCGCGATGCCTCGATCGAGGCGTTCAATGACAGGATGTTGGAGTGGGCGGCCAGCTTGCCGATCGCGACGGTGACGCGGTTGATCTCGCTGCTCATGTCGGCGATCTCGCGGACGGCATCGGCCATCGCGTCGATGTCGGACAGGCTTTCCTCCAGCCGGTCCGCCGCGTCGCGGGAGCGTTCCTGGCCGGTGCGGGTCACGGCGGCGACTTCCTTCATCGCTTCCCGCGTTTCCAGGAAGGAACGGCGCAGCCGTTCGACCGACGCCATCTGCCCGTGGGCGCCGTCCGATACCTGAGCGATGGCAGCGGCGGCCTGCCCGGTGGCGACCGAGACGTGCATGGTCGATTGGACCACCGTGTTGGACAGCGAGCGGGAGTCCTCCAGCGCCTGCTTGAAGCGGCGCATGGCGGCACCCAGCGCCGCGATCTCGTCGTCGAACCGGGAGGCTGGAACTTCGGTCGCGATGTCGCCATCGGCCAGCCGGCCCAGCGCTTCCGTCATCCGGCGCAACGGCCGGATGACGCCCTGCCTGACGAGGGCCACGACCGACAGCAGCGCCAGCAGGGACAAGGCGCCGCCGATGGCGGCGGTCCGTAGCGACTCCTCCCGCAGGCGGGTCGCACGCGCGTCCAGCAGTTCGACGAACTGGTCGTTGGCAGCTTGGGCGAAGCGGTCGATGGCGTCGAAGGTGGCCTGAACGGCGGCGGGATCGCCCCTGCCGCTCTCCATCATCGCCACGGCATGGCTCATCATCATGCCGAAGGGCTGGAAGGTCTTGTCCAGCGTCTCCTTGATAGCGGGATTGCCCTGCGGACCGGTCGCGGTCGCGACCGCGTACTCGATGCTTTGCAGCAGGTTCTCGATCCGGCCGCTGAGCAGCGCGCCGTCGAACCGTTTGGCGTCGCCGTCGGCATCATGGCCGGCGCCGCCTGCATTGTTGCGCCGGAGTTCGGTGAACTGTTCGCGCAGGTCGGCGAGGCTGGACGCGAAGATGTCGCCCAGATAGTACGACGCCAGTTCGGGGTCGAGCACGATGCCCGAACGGTTGGCGACCTGCTGCCCCAGCCTGCGGAGCGCCCGCCGGGCTTCCACCTTCATGGCGGAACGGTCCCTGGCGCGGATCAGCACCTCCGCCTTCTGCGAGAGCGCTTCGGTTTCCAGCGCGCTGCCGAAGCCGGTGCGGAGTTCCGCCAGTTTCGCCGCCAAGCCGTCGCCGTCCAGCGACTGCCGCAGCACCACCGCGCGGGTGAGCGCCGAATGCACGGCGTCGATACCGCGCAGATAGGCCGCCCCGTCTGCCTCCCGATGCGCCTGGACGATCTGCGCCTGATTGGCGCTGGTCTGGACCCACAGGCCATAGCCGACCGGAGCCAGGAACAGACAGGCGGCGAAACCCAGGCGGGTCGCTATGCTCAGTCGATGGAGCATGGCTCCTCCCTTCGGTCGGCAGGATGGATGATGAGGGTATGGGTGACCGGAGCCGCTTCGGCAGGCTCAGGCTCCAGCCAGTGGGCCGCGCGGGCGAACAGGGCTGTAGTGTCGAGGGTGAACATCACGCCGCCGCTGCCGACCACGGCGGCCCCGGCGATCAGCGGATTGACCTCGATCAGCGGATGCAGGCGCTTGAAGAAGACTTCGCGCCGTACCGCCATGCGGTCGATGATCAGGCCGATCCTGGAATCGCCGTCGTCGGCGACGACGACGGTGCGGTTGCCGGAGAGCGGGCCGGACGGCGTTTCCCGCAGGCCGAGCAAGGCGCCGAGATCGAGGACGGGCAGAAAGCGTCCGCGCAGCGACAGGGTCAGCCGCCGTCCTACCCTTTGCAGGTCGCGTGACGGAACTTCCACGACCTCGCGCACCGAGCGTTCGTGGATGGCGATGGTCTGGCCGGCTGTTTCCACGGTCAGGACGCGCTGCATGGCGGCCGAGACCGGGAACTCGATCGTCATGCGCGTGCCGGCGCCGATGCGGCTGTCGATGGTCAGCCGGCCGCCGAGCTTCTTGATCGCGGTGACTACGATATCCATGCCGACGCCACGACCGGATGTGGCCGTCACCTCGTCCCTGGTCGAGAAGCCGGGCAGCAGGATCAGGTTCAGCGCGTCGGCATCGGAGAGCCCCGCCGCTTCCGCCGTCCCGATCAGGCCCTTGCCGACCGCCTTGTCGCGGACGCGGGCGCCGTCGATGCCGGCTCCGTCGTCCTCGACGTCGATGATGGCGAGGCTGGCGGTCTGTCGGGCACGGATGCGGATCGATCCGGCGGCGGGCTTGCCCGAGGCGAGACGCCGTTCGGGAGATTCGATCCCGTGGTCCACGCTGTTGCGGACGATATGGGTCAGCGGATCGACCAGCATCTCGATCATCGCCTTATCGACCTGCACGTCCTCGCCGGCGGTGGTCAGCGCCACCTCCTTGCCGACCAGGACGGCGGTGTCGCGGATCGGCCGGAGCAGGCGAGTGAACAACGTGCCGATGGGAACGACGCGGAGTGCTATTGCGCCGTCGTAGAGCTGGCGGACGGCGCGGTCGAGCCGCCGGAACTCCTCCCGCGTCGCCCGCGTGGGCTGGACGGCCTGCGGCGAGCCGTCCTCGCCCAGCACGCGAGACAGCGCGGTCAGGCCCAGCCGCAGTTCCCCGATCAGGTCCATGAAGCCGTCGATCGCGGCGCTCGGAACGCGGACCATGGCATCGACGGGGCGCGGAGCGACCGGGGCGGCGGCGGGAACGCCGGCGAGGGGGGAGGGGACCGGCGGCGGCGATGCCGGCACTGTCGGCACTGGCGGCGGTGACGGCGCTGACGTAGTGGAAACCACGCCTGCTTCCCGTCCCGGCGCGGCGTTGGAGTCGGTCACGAGGACCGAACGCAGACAGGCGTGTGACGGGTCGGTTTCCGCCAGCGCCACCGCGAAGGCATCGGGGCTGCCCAAAACGGCGACGACGTATTCGAACATCCCGCCGCCCAAGTCAAGGCGCGAGCGGTTGTACAGGCAGCGCTCCGCGCGGAGGCGGTCGGTCACGGCATCGACCGCCGCCGGGTCGCTTTCCAGGTCGAGCAGGACCAGGGTCAACGCGCAGCCGGACGCCGCCTCCTCCGCCATGCGGATCAGGGTTTCGGCGGGCCAGGGATGGGCTTGGCCCGCCGAAGGCGGCGAGGCGGACGCGTCGCCGGCGGCGGCGAAGCCGGTGACCTCGAACCACGCGTCCCGCAGCGCCGTGATTTCCTCGTGCGGGATGTCCATGCCGGAACTGGCGGAGATGCCGATCAGGGCGCACAGGTCGGTCAGAGCTTCGGTGTCCGGAAGATCCTCTCCGCGCAGCAGGCGGGTCGCCACCAGATCGGCAAGTTCGACGCCCGCTTCGATCTCCATCGCGGCGAGTAGGCGGGAGGCGTGCAGCCAGACCGCCGGTTCGTCCGGTTCCGTCCTGAGGGCGCCGGCATGTTCCAGCAACAGGTCGCCGAACGGAACTTCCAGCGCTGCGGTCAGGGCGAAGGCGCCGATCGTCCTGCCGCTGGCTGTTTCGGCTCCCCGCAGGCGCAGCACGAGGTCGAGCCAGCCCCAGCGTCCGCCGATGGCCAGCCGGCGCGCAGCACCGGCGATACCGCCGAGGCCGGCTGTATCCGCCGCTTCCGCCAGCAGGGCCGCCGAGTCAGTGGGGTCTTCCGCGTCGATGGCGCCGATCAGGCCAAGCGTCGCGTCTTGCAAGGCTTCCAGATCGGCATCGCCGATAGTCAGCGCCGGAGCGGCAGGCATCGGCGCCGGAGCCGGTTGCGGGGGCGGCGGCGCTGCGGGAACCGCCGCGGCGGGCGCTGGCGCCGGCGTTTGCGTCAGATGGCTCTTCAGCTTGGCGACGATGGCGGCGTTGACCGGCTGGTCGGTGCGGGTCGCCATCGCGGTGCCCTGGAGGCGGCGCATCTCGTCCAGCGCTTCCAGCAAGGCGCTGACCAGACCGGTATCCAGCGTCCTGCTGCCGGCACGGACGAGGTGTAGGACATCCTCCGCCGCGTGGGCCACCGTTTCGACGCAGCGGAGCGCCAGCGCCGCCGAACCGCCCTTGACGGAATGGAAGGCACGGAACAGCTCGTCCACCCGCGTCAGGTCGACCGGGCTGGCGGCCAGGATCGTTTCGATGGCGGTCAGGTACTCATCCAGTTCCGCGCCGAACAGGGCCCAGAATTCCTCCGTCGGATCGTCGGGATCGGTCGGGCTCATCCGGATTTCTCTACCATTGCGGCAAGCCGCTGCCCAAGGCCGGGCGCATCCAGCACTTCGGTCGCCAGACCGGCGTCGATGGCGGAGCGCGGCATGCCCCAGATCACGGCCGAGGCCGGGTCCTGGACCAGCACGGGGCAACCGCGCTGGCTGAGCGCCCGGGCGCCCTCCGTCCCGTCCGTTCCCATTCCGGTCAGGATCAGGCCGACCGGACGCCGCGCCGACAAGGCGGCGGAGCGGAACAGGATATCGGCGTTCGGCCGGTAGACCGCCGTGCCCTCGTCCAGGAGACGCAGGGCGAAGACGCCGGCGCGGACCCGCACCAGCTCGCCGTTGCGTCCCCCCGGCAGCAGATAGACGGTGTTGGGGGAAAGCTCCCGGCCGTCCTCCGCTTCGACGACGGCGACGCCGAGCGTGGCGGCTAGGGAGTCGGCGAGGCTCCGGCTGAAGACCGGCGGGATGTGCTGGGCGATGACGATGGGGGCCTTGAACGGGCAGGCCGGACCTAGGACCTGCGGCAGCGTCTGCGGACCGCCGGTGGACGACGCGATGACGACGACATCAGGCGCGCCGGCGGCAGAGGAGCGCCGGGCCGGAGGGAGGGACTGGGCCGGAGCGGCGGGCTGGGAAATCGCAGCGGGGATCTGGGCCGCCGGTCGCATGGGCGGACGGTCGCGGCCGGTCAGGATGGCGGCGGCGATGGCGAGCTTGCTGCGCAGCAACTCCCCCACTTGTGCGAGATCGGTCTTGAAGTGCTCCGATGCCTTGGGCACGAAGTCGATGGCGCCGCAGCTGAGAGCCGTCACGGTCAGGCTGGCGCCCTGGGTCGTGAAGGCGCTGACCATGATGAAGACGGGCGGTCCTGCCGCGGATGCGCGCACCCGTTTCAGCACGCCGATGCCGTCCAGGCCCGGCATGTCGATGTCCAGCGTGACGATGTCGGGCCGAAGCGAGCGGATCGCGTCCACCCCCGTCAGCCCGTCGGTGGCTTCTCCCGCCACGACGAAGCCGGGCGTATTGCCGACGATGTGGCGGAGCGACGCCCGCATGAAGGCGGAGTCGTCCACGATCAGGACGCGCATCGGAGCCGTGCCCGGCGGCGGAAGCGTCATGACGGCCGTCCTTCCCACAATGCGGCGCCGGCGGTCAGGCCGCGCAACAGCATCTCCCCGGTGATGACGGAATAGGCGTGATCCTTCGGCTCGGCGGCATCGCTTCCAGGCTTGCGCGCGATGCCCGCCACGCCGGGAGCTGGGAACCAGCCCGGTTCCGTCACGTCGCGGACCAGCGCCAGCGGCCGCTCTATCCCGTCCACCCGCAGCGCCAGCGGACCCACGGACGACGACAGGACGACGAAGTCGGCCGATGCCGGATGCATGTCGGCCTTGGCAAGGTCGAGCACCGGAACGATGGCGCCGATCACGTCGACGGCAAAGTCGATGGGCGGCAGCGCTCCCGGTATCCGGAACGGGCGCTGCCGGTATAGAATCCGCTGCACGTCGGAATATTGGGCGGCGAACAGGCGTCCGGCGACCGTGAAGACCAGATGCATCGGCGCGGCATGGGCCGCGTCCGGCTCATTCCGACGGCCGGAGCAGGACGCCGTGCCGGGGAACTCCCCAGGAGCGGTTGCCCTGGATGCGGAAGGAACGTCGCCGAGGCCGTCGCCCGCCAGGACGAAGGCGCGTCCGATGCCCTCGATCACCGCCGCCGACCGGCAGATGCGGCCCGCCGGAATCCACGGCGCCGGGGCAAGCGCCGCCGGCGTCCGGAAGCCCAGCACGCTGTCGGCAAGCAGGGCCACGGCGCCGGCGGGTCCCTGGATCAGGATGACGTCGCCCCGGCGTTCGGGGACGTGGTCGAAAATGCAGGCGGGATCGACGGCGGCGACGAACCGGTCCTGGTACAGCAGGACCCCGGCGACCAAGGGCGTCGGATAACCCGGATCGTCCAGGGCCGGTTCCTCGATGATCTCCAGCACATCGGCGGTCGGGCAGCAGAACGCCTGTCCACGCCGCTCGAAGGCCAGGACGGAGGCCAGTACGGAAGGATGGCCAGCTGCGGTCGTATCGGCTGCGGCGGCATCAGCGGCCATCGGATTTCCCCTTGATGAACACGCCGGCGCCGTCGCGGAACAGGGCACGGAAACCCAGCGCCGCCGGATCGACCGGCGGCGCCACGTCGCCGGGACCCAGCAGCAGCAGCCCGCCGGGTCTGACCGCCGACGCCAGAGCCCGCAGGGCAACGCTCCGGGATGCCGCGTCCATGTAGATCAGAACGTTGCGGCAGACGACCGCGTCGAATCGCTGCGGCGGAGGCAGGATGCCGGAGAGGATGTTGTGCTCGACGAAACGGACGGCGGCGCGGATCTCGCCGGCGACGGTACGGCGGCCGTCGGGCATCGCCGGCAGGTAGGTTTCGTCTTCGGTCCTAACTTCCCGGCAGGACGACATCTGGCCGGTGCGGTACTGCGCGGCCACAGCCGTCGTCAGCGCCTGCCGCGAGACGTCGGTGCCGGTCACGTTGGCGGGCAAACCCTTTGCGCGCAGCATGATGGCGAGGGAATAGGCTTCTTCCCCGGTAGCGCAGCCGGCCGACCACAGCGTCAGCGGCACGCCGGGGGATGCATCGTCCCGCAGCAGAGCCGCCATCAGCCCGAGTTGGCGGCGATCCCGGAAGAAGTAGGTCTCGCGGTTGGTGGCGCCGTCTATCAGCATCGACACCAGCGCGTCGCGCTCCGTGCCGGTCGCCAGGGTCCGTTGCGGCGACAGGGCACCGCACGCTTCGATCAGGCGGGCGCCGACCGGCCCGGCCGGGTTCGCCCCGATCAGGCGGCAGGTGTCGAGTGCCAGCGGCGGTATCGTCACCTGCGGCACCGGCGGCATCAGGCGCCCTCCGGCCGGGCCAGGGCAGCCCGCATCGCCGACAGGATGGCCCGGCCGCTGATCTCCACCAGATCGGCGCTGACGGCGCCGGACGGCTTGGCGACGACGGCGGATGCTCCCGCCATCAGGCAGGCACGACGTTCCGCCGATCCGGGTGCTGCTATCGACGACACGACGATGACGGCGGCGTCGCAGACGGCGCGGATCGCCGGCAGCGCGTCGAGGCCGCCGAGCACCGGCATTTCCAAGTCGAGGAGGCAGATGTCGGGGCACAGCTCGCGCGCCTGGGTGATCGCAACACGCCCGTCGGGAGCCGTGCCGGCCAAGCGCCAGATGCTGTTTCCGCCGGAGTCGCGGTCGCCTTCCACCAGCCGCGACAGCAGGCTGCGCATCATCGACGAGTCGTCGACGATCAGGACGCTGGGCTGGGTTTCTGGCACGTCGGTTCCGCCGGTCGTCACGCGGCGGCGCCGCTGGCCGGACGGCGCACCGATTCGGCCTGCTGGCGGGTGCTGTCAGCCAGCCGCGTCAGTTCGATCATGGTCGCCGCGATTTCCTCGCTGGCGGTGGCGTTGGCGTTGGAGATCTCGGTCAGGCGTTGCAGGCTCAGTTCGATTTGCTGAAGCACGGCGCCCTGTTCCTCCATGGACTGGGCGATGTCTTCCGACAGGCTGTCGGTCTCGTTGATGGCGGCGGCGACGCTGTTCATGACGCCGCCGACGTCGGTCGCGATGCTGACGCCGTTCTGGATGCGCTCCCCGCTGTCGGCGGCGAGCAAGGCTATCTCCTGGGCGAGATTGGCGGTCTGCTGCGCCAGATTGCCGACTTCCTCCGCCACGACCGAGAAGCCCCGGCCATGCTCGCCGGCGCGGGCGGCCTCGATCGCCGCGTTCAGCGACAGGATGTTGGAGCGGGTGGCAAGCTCGCCGATGCTCTGGGTGATGCTGTTGATGCGGGCGCTGGTGACGGCGATCTCCTGCACGGCGGCGGTCATCGCCGTCATCTGGGTCAGGCCGCTGGCAAGCTGGGTCGCGGCGGCGCGGGAGCGGTCCTTGGCCGACAGGCTGACCGACGCGATGGTGCCGATGATCGCCGTGGTGCGCGAGACCGAGCCGGTGATCGCCTCGACCGATTGCATCTGGCGCTGGGACCCGCCGGACACCTGCTCGACCGCCGCCGCCGCCTGGCTGGTCGCGGCGGCCACCTGTTCCGCCGCCGACTGGGTACGGCGCGACAGGTCGTCGGAGGCTGCCAGGGTGTCCTTGAGAAGCTGGACGGCGCGGGCGATATCGCCGACCTCGTCGCCGCGTTCGACGCCTTCCACGGTGCGGTCGAGCGCGCCGCCCAGGATGTCCTTGGCGGTGGCGATCAGCCGATGCAGCGGGCGGACCACGGTCAGGCGCAGCAGCGTGAGGGCGAAGATGAAGACCGCCACCAGCGATGCCGCGACCAGGGCCACGATCATGCCGCTGTCGGCTTGGGATCGCTCAACCGTAGCGAGGGCCTGGACCCGCGCCTGTTCCTGCGCCTGATCGATCAGCTTGTTCATCAGGCCATCGAATTCCTCGACCGAGGAGATTACCGGCCGGACGAGCTCGCGGAGCGCTTCTCCGTGAGCGCCGTCATTCTGGGCGAGCTTGGCTGCGGTCAGCGGCTCGATCCGCTGGGTCACCCGGTCGAAGGCGTCGCGGGCGAGCTTCAGGTCCCTGGCGAAATCCGGCAGATGGCGTTCCGCTTCCGCGATGCGGAGGACGAGATTGACCATTTCCTCCTTCATCCGGGCATTGGTCTGCCGGGCACGGAACCCGCTCGGCTCGCCCAGCATTTCGAACGTCAGGCGAACGGTGTTCATCGCGGTCGCCCGCGCCCGCGCCATCCAGACGATGCCGACGGCGTCGGGGTCGATCAGGGCGGTGAACTGGGCCTCGGTCTGGTCCTGGATCGCCTTGATCCGGTAGATCCCGGCGGATACCGCGACCGCCAGGATGGCCAGGATCAGGAGCACCTTGCCGATGATCGGCACGGACAAAGTCGGTTTCATCGCCGTTCCTTAATCTCGGCTTGTCGCTTGGGCGAAGCGGTTCAGGTCAGTTTTCCGATGGCCGCCTCGACGCGGACCTTCAGGTCCTTGATCGCCACCGGCTTCCGCAGGAACAGCCGGACGCCGGCCGCGATGGCTGTCTTGACGGAGTGTTCCTCCGCATTGCCGGTGACCATGACGATGGGCAGCTTGGCGGTCTTGGGATTGCTGCGGAGCATCTTGAACAGCGTCAGCCCGTCGGTGCCCGGCATGTTCCAGTCCAGCGTCATCATGTCGAAATCGGTTGCCAGCACCGCTTCCAGGGCGGCCTGGGCCGTGGTGCATTCCGTCACCTTGCGGATGCCGAGCTGGGAGAAAGCGTAGCGATGGAGGCGCAGCATGCTTTCCTGGTCATCGACGCAGATGACCTTGACGAGATCGGCTCGCGGCATTGCACGCCTCTTCGGTTCGATATCCGGCCCGGCCCGGACCGGACTGCTCCACTACAGATACCTAAAATCTTAAATAAATATGAAGTAAGATATATGTCGGGTAACATGTTGGTGTGGTTAGCTTCCTACGCTTGCACTGGTGGCCCTGTACGCGCTAGTTTTGCTCGTTGCCGGCGCCATCCGCCCGGCTGCGTTGCTGTTGGCGAGGAGCCGGCGTTGAAGGATGACCTTGCTGACGATCTGGCGGCTATCGTCAAGATCGACGCCGTCCCGACGATCCTTGAAGTCGTCTGCCGTACCACGGGAATGGGATTCGCGGCGGTTGCGCGGGTGACGGAGGACCGATGGATCGCCTGCGCCATCCGCGACGAGATCTCGCTCGGTCTCCAGCCCGGCGGCGAACTCCAGGTCGCTTCGACGATCTGCGACGAAATCCGCGACAGCGGCCAGCCCGTCATCATCGACCACGTGGCGGAGGACGAGATCTATTGCGGCCATCCGACTCCACGGATGTACGGATTCCAAAGCTATATCTCGATGCCGATCTACCGTCCGGACGGGCGGTTCTTCGGGACCTTGTGCGCGATCGACCCGAAACCGGCCCGCGTGAATACGCCGGCGACGATCGGCATGTTCAAGCTGTTCACCGATCTGATCGGCTTTCACCTGGACGTTCAGGAACGATTGATGGCCAGCGAGAAGGCATTGCTGGACGAGCGCGAGACGGCGCAACTGCGGGAGCAGTTCATCGCCGTCCTGGGGCACGACCTGCGAAACCCGCTCGCCTCGATCGATGCGGGCGCTAAGATTCTGCGGGTTATGCCGCTCAGCCAGAAGGCGATGCGGATCGTAGATCTGCTCGAGGCAAGTGCCTCGCGCATGGCGGGTCTGATCGACAACGTGCTCGACTTCGCGCGCGGCCGCCTGGGCGGCGGCCTCTCGGTGACCAGGGTGGTCGATCCGGATCTGGAGGCTATGCTGGAGCAGACGGTCGCCGAGATGCGGGCAGTCTGGCCGGACCGCATCGTCCAAAGCCGCTTCGCCTTGAACAAACCCGTGGCCTGCGACAGCGGACGCATCGCGCAGTTGCTGTCCAACCTGCTCGCGAATGCGTTCACCCATGGCGATCCCGGCGGAGCCGTGCGGGTCGAGGCGGCGAGCGGCGAGGAAGGCCTTGAAATCTCGGTTGCCAACAGCGGCGCTCCGATCCCCGCAAACATCCTGGGCAACCTGTTCCAGCCGTTCTCACGGGCATCGGCCAGCCCCGGACAGCAAGGCCTCGGGTTGGGGCTCTATATAGCGTCGGAGATCGCGCGCGCCCATGACGGGACGCTGACGGTTCAATCGTCGGACCAGGAGACGCGGTTCACCTTCCGCATGCCGTTGTGAGCGCGGCTGTCAGGCTGTTGCGGTATCAGCCAATCCGCCCGGCACGCTTGCGAGCAGGGTCTTCGTATACGGATGCCGGGGCTGGCTGAACAGGGTGGTTCGGGGAGCCTGCTCGACGATCTCGCCGTTCCGCATCACGGCGACCCTGTCGCACAACGTCTCGACGACGGCCAGATCGTGGCTGATGAAGACGTAGGCGAGGCCAAATTCCTGCTGGAGCTTCTTCAGCAGCAACAGGATCTGCGCCTGGATCGAGACGTCCAGGGCTGAGACAGGTTCGTCCAGCACGATCAGGCGCGGCTTTGCCGCCAATGCGCGAGCGATGCCGATGCGCTGAGCCTGTCCGCCGGAGAACTCGTGGGGATAGCGGTCGAGGAACTCGGGGCGGAGATGGACCAGCGCCATCAGCTCCTCGACGCGCTCGCGCCGACGGCTTCTCGTCAGGCCGAGGAGGTGGTTGAGCGGGTCTTCGAGGATGCGGCGGATGGTCTTGCGCGGGTTCAGTGCGCTCGACGCGTCCTGGAAGACGAACTGGACCTGCCGGTGGAAATCCAGCGAGCGCCGCTTCGCTACCGCATGCCCCTCCATGCGGATCGTGCCGCTGTCGGGCGTTTCCAGGCCGACCAGCATGCGGGCGAGGGTCGATTTGCCGGAGCCGGACTCACCGACGATGCCGAGCGTTTCACTGGGACGCACCGCGATGCTGACGCCCCGGACGGCGTGGACCGGCTGCCGCTTGGTGAACCAGCCGTCTCCGCCGAAACTCTTGTGCAGGTCGGCGGCTTCCAGCAGCGCGTGGGTCATGGTTCGAAAGCCCTGATGCAGCGGGACGAGCGGCCGGGGCCGAGGTCTTCGAGCGGGATCGAGCCGATCCGGCACCGGTCGATCACCCGGTCGCAGCGATCGGCGAAATGGCAGCCCGGCGGCAGGTGGTTGACGGCGGGCGGCAGGCCGGGGATGGCGTCGAGGGCGCGTTCCGGCTGACCCAGCACGGGGACGCAGGCCATCAGGCGGCGGGTATAGGGGTGACGCGGATCGCGCAGGACTTCAGCCGTGGTGCCGGTCTCCACGATGCGGCCGGCATACATGACCATGACGCGGTCGCACAGTTCCGATACCACGCCGAAGTCGTGGGTGATGAACAGCAGCGCCGTGTCGCGCTCGCGGCGGAGGTCCTGGAGCAGCTTCAGCACTTCCGCCTGGATGGTCACGTCGAGCGCCGTGGTCGGCTCGTCGGCGATGATGATGTCGGGATCGTTGGCCAGCGCCATGGCGATGCCGATGCGCTGGCGCTGGCCGCCGGAGAGTTCGTGCGGGTAGGCGGAAGCGCGGTCGCGCGCGTTGGGTATGCGGACGCGGTCCATCAGGCCGATGGCGTGGGTCAGGGCTTCCGCGTGGGTGACGCCCTGGTGGCGGGTGATGGTTTCGACGATCTGCTCGCCCACGGTCATCAGCGGGTTGAGGGTGCCGAGGGGGTCCTGGAAGATGAAGGCGATGCGGTTGCCGCGCAGCTCCTGAAGCTTCGGCAGCGGCAGGCCCAGGAGTTCCTGGCCCCGGTAGCGGATGCTGCCGCCGACGATGACGCCGGGCGGAGTAGGCACGAGGCCGAGCAGCGAGAGGGCGGTGACCGATTTGCCGGAGCCGGACTCGCCGACGATGCCCAGGCACTCGCCGGGGCGAAGGTCGAAGCTGACGTCGTCCACCGCCTTGTAGCGCTCCTCGTTGAGGAGGAAGTGGGTCCGGAGGTTACGGACGCTGAGGATCGCGTCCGGAGCGGCGGGATTGCCAGCTTGCTGCCGGATGGCGTCACAGGCGACGGCGGTGGCGGGGCCGGGGCGGACCAGTCCGCCGGATGCGAGCCGTGGATCGACGAGGTCGCGGATGCCGTCGCCGACGAGGTTGATGCCGATAACAACCAGCAGGATCACCAGACCGGGGATCAGTGCTATGTGCGGCGCCACCAGCAGGAGGCTGCGGCCTTCGCCCAGCATGGAGCCGAGGTCTGCCTGGGGCGGCTGCGCGCCGAGGCCGAGGAAGCTCAGCCCCGCCGTTTCCAGGATCATCCAGCCGAGCGTGGTGGAGAAGGTGATGACGATGACCGGCAGCAGGTTCGGCAGGATTTCGCCGGTCAGGATCGTCAGGTTGCCCTGGCCGCTGAGACGGGCGGCGGCGACGTAGTCGCGCCGCTTCAGCCCAACGGTGACTCCCCGCACGGCGCGGGCGAAGAACGGGATGTTGACGATGGAGATCGCGAACAGCGCGTTGAGCAGGCCCGGACCCAGGGCCGCCACGATGGCGAGCGCCAGCAGCAGGTAGGGGAACGCCATCAGCATGTCGATCGCCCGCATCAGCACGCCGTCCACCCACCGGCCGCAGAAGCCGGCGACGATGCCGATGGTCGAGCCGATCACCGCCGCCGTGACCGCGGCGATCAGGCCGACGGCAAGGCTGACGCGGGTTCCCCAGACGATGCGGGAAAGCATGTCGCGGCCAAGGTGGTCGGCTCCCAGCAGGTGCCCGGCGCTGAAGACAGGAGCCAGCCGGTTCGGCAGATCGGTGGCGTTCGGGTCGGGCAGGGGCAGCAGCGGGGCGGCAATCGCCAGCAATGCGACGGCCGCCAGGATCAAGCCGCCGGCGACGGCAAGCTGATTGCGGCCGAAGCGTGCCCAGGTGCCGGGCCGGGCAGCGGGAAGAGTGGTGGTGGTCGCCGTCATGTGCCGATCCTCGGGTCCAGCATGTGCTGGATCAAATCGGCCGCAAGATTGATCAGGACGTAGCAGGCCGCTACCACCAGCACGCCGCCCTGCACCAGCAGGATGTCGCGGGTCGAGATCGCGGTGACCAGCATCCTGCCGATGCCCGGCCACTGGAAGACCGTCTCGATATAGACGGCGCCGCCGAGCACGAACCCGGTCTGGATGCCGATGATCGGCACGATGTTGACGAGAGCGTTACGGAGCGCGTGGCGGAGGATCACCGTCCTCTCGGTCACGCCCTTGGCCCTGGCCGTGCGCACGAAGTCCTGCCGCAAGACCTCCAGCATGGTCGAGCGGGTCAGGCGGGCGATCACTCCGGTAGCCACCACGGCGAGGGTGAAGGCGGGTAGCGCCAGATGGTGCAGCAGATCGGTAAGGCCGCCGCCACCGTAGATCGCGTACATGCCGCTGACCGGGAACCAGCGCAGCCCGACCGAGAAGATCAGGACCAGGATCAAGCCCAGCCAGAACGACGGGGTGGACAATCCTACGAGGACGGCCAGCGTCAGCGCCTTGTCCTGCCAGCCATACTGGCGCACCGCGGAGACGACGCCCGCCGCCAGCCCCAGGATGGTGCAGAGAATCAGCGACGCTCCCGCCAGCAGCAGCGTCGGACCAAGGCGTTCGGTTACCTCGTCCAGCACCGGTCGGTTGAGGCTGTAGGAGCGGCCGAAATCGCCCTGGAGCAGGTTTCCCAGCCAGACGGCGTATTGCTCGATCAGGGAACGGTCGAGGCCAAGGTCCTGGCGAAGCTGCGCCGTGTTCTCGGGCGTCGCGAAGCTTCCCAGGATGGCGAGCGCCGGGTCGCCGGGGATCATCGCCATGATCAGGAAGACGATCACGGAGATGCCGAGCAGGACGGGGACGATCATCGCCAGACGGCGGAGCGCGTAGGACAGCATTGCTCAGGTCTCCGTCATTGGGCCGCCTTGGAGACATGGGCGAGGTTGAGCAGGAAGGAGGGCTGAAGCTCGAAACCCTGCACGCGTTCCGTCGTGACGGCGTTCTGCTTCCAGTTGGCGACAAAGGCCCAGGGGGCGTCCTCGCGGACTATGCGCTGGACTTGGCGATAGAGTTCGGCGCGGGCGTCGCGGTCGGTGGACTGGCGGGCTTGCAGCAGCAGCTTGTCCACCTCAGGGTTGGAATAGTAGCCGGAGTTGAAGCCGCCCCTCTCCGGCAGCGCATCGGTGCGGAGCGTCAGGAAGGGCAGCGTGTCCGGATCGTTGGTCATCCAGGCCATCTCCGCCATGTCGCCCTTGCCGACTAGCCCCTGGTTGACCAGCCCGAGATAGGTGTTCCACTCATAGGTCTGGATCGTGACCTTGAATCCTACCTTGGCAAGGTCGGCCTGGATCGCGGTCGCCATCGGGACCGGCGCCAGCATGCCGGAGCCACCTTCCGCCACCAGGAACTTCAGCTCGGCGCCCTCGGCGCCGGCCTCTCGCAGAAGGGCGCGGGCACGGTCGGGATCGTGGGGATAGGGCTGGAGCGTGTCGTCATGCGCCCACTCGAACGCTGCGGGGACGATGCTGTCCGCCACCGTGGCGGTTCCCTGGAGGACGCCTTTGACCAGCGCTTCCTTGTCGATGGCGTAGTTGACCGCTTGCCGAACCCGGACGTCCTTGAACGGACCTTCGCGGGTGTTGAGAATCAGGAACCATAGATGCGGTCCCGCCTGCTCATGGAACTTGAAGCCGCCGGCCTTGCCAAGCAGGTCAACCGCGTCGGGCGGAACCTCGACCATCAGGTCGAGACCGCCGGCCAGCAGCTCGGTCAAGCGGGTGTTAGCGTCGGTCAGCGGGCGGAAGATCACGGCCTGGAGCTTGGGCGCGCCGTCCCAGTAGTCGGAATTACGCTCGACCACGACCTTGGTGTTGCTCTGCCATTCGGCGAAGCGGTAGGCCCCTGTGCCGACCGGCTTACGGCCGTAGTCCTTGCCGCCCTTGCGGACGGCTTCGGGTGATACGATCAGCCCGGTCGGGTAGGCGAGGTTCGACAGCAGCGGGGCGTAAGGTTCCTTCAGGTGAAAGACGACTGTTCGCGGATCGGCGGCTTCCGTTCGTTCGATGGCGCTGAAGAAGAAGGCCAGCGGGAAGGGACCGGTGTCATGCTGCGGGTGCTTGCCGTCCAGCATGCGGTCGAAGTTGAACTTGACGGCCTCGGCGTCGAACGGCGCGCCGTCATGGAACTTGACGCCCTGCCTGAGCTTGAAGGTGTAGGTCTTGCCGTCAGATGAAACTTCCCAAGTCTCGGCCAGCGCCGGTTCGATCTCCAGCGTGCCGCTGCGGACCCGGACGAGACCGTCATAGAGGTTCATCAGGATACGGAAATCGTTGGTCGCCGTGACAGCGTGCGGGTCCAGCGACTTCGGCTCCGCGATCTGCCCGACGACCAGTACATCGTCCGGGACCTGCGCCGATGCGGGCGACGCGCCGAGCGCCATGAGCATCAGGAGCGTGCCGCACGCCGCACGCCAGCCGTTCTTCCATGTCATGGCCCCGGCCTTTCCGCTGATTTCCCCTGGTTTGGGAACGACTGACGGGAGGCTAGGTTCCGACGTACGTGTACGTCACCCGGCGTTTTTGGGGGATTACAGTAAGTTGCACGGCAATTCTGAGGCGTAATCGGTAACTTCGTTAGAATACTCCCCATTGCCGGAAGCCGGTGCGGCAGCGGGGAGAGTTCAATGAGAATCAGATCTTTGCGGAGCATTGCGGCCCTTGCCGCTCTGCTGTCGCTCGGGGCGTGCGACGACCGCAAAGATGCGGCAACCGGTGCGGCGTCCCAGGCGCCGCCTCCGGCTGTCGGAGTAACCGCCGTCAACCGGGAGGCGGTGACCGCCAATCACAGTTTTATCGGCCGGGTCGTCGCGGTCGATGAAGTGGATGTCAGGGCACGCGTACAGGGGTTCCTGCGGGAGAGGCTGTTCACCGAGGGGCAGGTGGTCAAGGCGGGCGATCCGCTCTTCCTGATCGAGCAGGAGCCCTATGAGGCGCAGCTTGCCCAACGGCAGGCGGAGGTCGCCAGGGCGGAGGCGGAGGTCGCGAATGCCGAAGTCCAACTCAGCCGAGGCCGCGACTTGCTGAAGCGCAACAACATCTCCGAAGCTTCGGTCGATGAGCGCGAGGCCGCCGCCGGCGTCGCCCGCGCCGGAGTGCTTCAGGCGAAGGCGGCGCTTCGGGACGCCGAAATCAACCTGAGCTACACGAAGATCGCGTCACCGATCGGCGGGCGGGTCGGACGGGCGGCATATACGGTCGGCAGTCTGGTGGGACCGCAGTCGAACCCGCTGGCGGTGGTGGTCAGCCAGGACCCCGTCTATGTCACGTTCCCGGTCAGCCAGCGGGAGCTGCTGGATGTCCGCAAGCGTCAGGCATCGGGCAAGGAAGGGGAGTTGGCGGTAAAGCTGCGGCTGGCCGACGGGTCGATGTACGGCAAGGCAGGCAAGTTCAATTTCCTCGACGTCAAGGTCGATCCGGGGACCGACACGGTCGCGGTGCGGACCGAGTTCCCGAACCCGGACGGCGTGCTGGTGCCGGGCCAGTTCGCCGAGATCGTGATCGAGGAATCGGCGCCCGAAGAGGCTCTGGTGATCCCGCAGGCTGCCTTGCAGATCGATCAGGCCGGTCCCTTCGTTCTGGTCGTCGGGTCGGAGAAGAAGGTGGAACCCCGGCGGGTCGAGGTCGGCCAGGCCCAGGGGAGCAGGATCACGGTCGCGAAGGGCTTGAACGAGGGCGATCTTGTCATTGTGGAGGGCGGGCAGAAGGTCAGGCCGGGACAAGTCGTGACCGCCAGTCCCATGGCTCCCCCGGCTGGTACATGAGGGTAAGGTCATGCTGAGCAGCCTGTTCATCGACCGGCCCCGGCTGGCCTTCGTCATCTCCATCGTGATAACGCTGGCCGGCCTGATAGCCCTGACGCGGATTCCGGTCGCCCAGTTCCCCGACATCGTGCCGCCGCAGGTGCGGGTGACGGCGTTCTTCCCCGGCGCTTCGGCCGATGTCGTGGAGAGCACCGTCGCCCAGCCGATCGAGTCCCAGGTCAACGGCGTCAGCGACATGCTGTACATGAAGTCGACCAGCGGCAACGACGGCAGCTACACGCTGACGGTCACCTTCGCGGTCGGGACCGATCCCGACATCAATACGGTCAACGTGCAGAACCGCGTCAAGCTGGCGGAAGCGAAGCTGCCGGAGGAAGTGACGCGGCAGGGGCTGGACGTCCGCAAGATGTCGTCGGCCCTGCTCCAGGTCATTTCGTTGTACTCGCCCAACGGGACCTATGACGGGCTGTTCCTGAGCAACTACGTCACGATCAACCTGACCGATGCGCTGGCGCGGATACCCGGCGTCGGGCAGGCCTCGCAGTTCGGAGCACTCGACTACAGCATGCGGGTGTGGCTGGACCAGACGCGGCTGACCAATTTCGGGCTGACGTCCAAGGACGTTTCGGCCGCTATCGGCAGCCAGAACGTCCAGGCTCCGGTCGGGCGAATCGGAGCGGAGCCGATTTCCGAGGACCAGCAGTTCCAGCTGTCGCTCCAGACCAAGGGGCGGCTGACCAGCCCGGAGGAATTCGGCGCGATCATCGTCCGCGCCAATCCCGACGGTTCGGTGGTGCGGGTGCGCGATGTCGGGCGGGTCGAGCTGGGGGCCAAGTCGTTCGACCAGTCGAGCCGGCTGAACGGCAAGCCGGCCGCCATGCTGGGAGTCTATCAGGCGCCGGGCGCCAATGCAGTCGCGGTGGCGGAGGGCGTCCGCGCCACGATGGAAAGGCTGGCGACGCGGTTCCCCGACGATATCGAATACGAGGTCGTCTACGACACGACCGTCTTCGTGTCATCGACCATCGAAGAGGTCATCCATACGCTGATCGAGGCCTTCGTACTGGTGGTCGCCGTCGTCTTCCTTTTCCTGGGTCAGTGGCGGGCGACGCTGATCCCGACGATAGCGGTGCCGGTATCGCTGATCGGCACCTTCGCCATCATGCTGGCGCTGGGGTTTTCCGCCAACACGATATCGCTGCTGGCCCTGGTGCTGGCGATCGGCATCGTCGTCGATGACGCTATCGTCGTGGTCGAGAACGTCGAGCGCGTGATGGAGGAGGACGGGCTTCCGCCGAAGGAAGCGACGCGGAAGGCGATGGGCCAAATCACCGGCCCGATCATCGCCATCACGCTGGTCCTGCTGTCGGTGTTCGTGCCCGTAGCCTTCGTGCCGGGTATCACCGGGCAACTTTATCAGCAATTCGCGGTGGCGGTGTCGGTATCGATGGTGCTGTCCGCGATCAACGCGCTGACGCTCAGCCCGGCGCTCTGTTCGATCCTGCTGAAGCCCAGCCATGGGCGGAAAGGGATCATGGGGCGGGTGCTGAACGTGATTGATCGGACCTGCGACGGCTATTCCTCCATCGTCAGGATGCTGGTCCGGCGGGCTCTGCTGGGCATCGTCTTCCTGGTGTTGGCAATGACGGGTGCCGGGTATCTGTTCACGGTGACGCCGTCCGGCTTCCTGCCGGAAGAGGATCAGGGCGCCTTCTTCATGGAGATGCAACTGCCGGAGGGTGCGTCGGTCAACCGGTCCCTGGCGGTGGCGGAGCGGGTCGAGCGGATCGTGGCGGAAGCGCCGGGTGTTGCGAACGTATCGACCGTGCTTGGCTACAGCTTCCTGAACGGGCTGAACCAGTCCAACGCAGGCTTCATGATCGTGTCGCTGAAGCCGTTCGAGGAGCGCGACGATCCTAGCCTGTCGGTCGCCTCGATCATCGGGCGCATCCGGGGCGAGCTGGCGGCGATCAGCGCCGCCACGGTCATCCCGTTCAACCTGCCACCGATCATAGGTCTGGGCTCGAGCGGCGGGTTCGAGTACCAGCTCGAGGATTTGGCGGGCGGCAGCGCCGCCGATCTGGCGGCGACCATGCGCGGGCTGATCTTCCAGGCCAACCAGCAGCCGGAGTTGGGGGCCGTCTTCAGCACCTTCGCCGCCAATACACCGCAGCTTTACGTCGAGGCCGCTCGGGAAAAGGCGCAGGCCCTGGGAGTCGCTGTCGGCGACATCTTCGCCGCGCTCCAGGCGTCGCTGGGAGGCAGCTACGTCAACGATTTCAACGCCTTCGGCCGGGTCTGGCAGGTCAACATCCAGGCGGAGGCCGCCGACCGCGCCAAGGTTACGGACATCTACCGCATCCATGTCCGGAACAGCGCCGGCGATATGGTGCCGCTGCGCTCGCTGGTTGAAGTCCGGCTGATCCTGGGGCCGCAATCGTTGATCCGCTACAACAACCTGCGGAGCGTCACCATCAACGGGCAGGCCGCCCCTGGGCGAAGCTCCGGCGAGGCGCTGGCCGCGATGGAGCGGGTTTCGGCGACGGGACTGCCGGGTTCGTACACCTTCGAGTGGACTGGGACGGCGTTGCAGGAAAAGGCGGCGGCCGGGCAGACGACGGTGATCCTGGGGATCGCGGTGCTGTTCGCCTACCTGTTCCTGGTGGCCCTGTACGAGAGCTGGAACATCCCCATTCCCGTGCTGCTGTCGGTCAGCGTCGGACTGGTCGGTGCGATGGCGTCGCTGTGGCTCGCAGGGCTCAGCAACGACATCTTCGCCCAGATCGGCATCGTCGTCCTGATAGCGCTGGCCAGCAAGAATGCCATCCTGATCATCGAGTTCGCCAAGGAGCGGCGCGAGCATGGGGATTCCATCATCGACGCGGCGGTCGGCGGCGCCAGGGCGCGTATCCGTGCCGTGATGATGACCAGCTTCGCCTTCATCCTGGGCCTGCTGCCCCTGGTGATCGCGACCGGACCGGGAGCGGCCAGCCGGCGGGCGGTCGGCACGGCGGTGTTCGGCGGAATGATCGCGGCGGCGACGCTGGGGATCTTCCTGATCCCGATGCTCTACGTGATCTTCCAGCGGATGCGGGAGCGGGTGGGTGGAAACAGATCGAAGGCGCCGGGGGTGGGCATGAATGCAACTCAGCAGCATTCCTCTGCCGAATAGTTCGCTAAATATTAAGTGAAAATGGTTCTAGAATTTGTAGATTATTCTACTATATTAGTGGGCTTGCCTCTATATCTACAGAAGGCATGCATGGTTAGGCAAAGCCACTCAAGATTTTCTGGGCGTTCTTTGAGAAGGCAGTACTCAAGGTCGTCCTGAATCGACTCATCCATATCTTGAGGGTCTATTTCTAAAATGCCATAAATGACAAAATACATAAACGTTACAAGGGCGATACGTTTTCCTGAATTCGGTACCTTGCCCTTGAATGTGAAGAACTCTGATGCTGTATAATTGGCCAGTGTCCAGATGTATAAGGCAGCAATTTTGTGGTTGGCGAGCAGGTTATCACCCGTCCCCTGGATCTCGGCAAACTCGGTTCGCAGCTTCAGGTAGTCAGTGAGAGCTTTATCGATTGCAACGCTTTTACGCAGGAAAGAAACAGGAAATCCTAAACTCGAGAAGAGCGACTCTGTCTTTTTTCCAGCGTCGAGCAGCATGCCGCGACGTTTAAGGTCTACAAAAACTGATTCGCTCATTATTCCAGGTCTTGATGACGCATGCGATTTATCATTTTTTCAGTCCTTGAGCGGATATGATCCTCTGCGGCGGTCATACGTTCCCTGATCTTGTCGTAATCGAGAGGCGAACTCGCATTGCTCATCCGGACATGTTCAAGACCTTCTGTGTCCGGCAGGGGGCGGTAATCTTTTCTGTATGTTTCCATAGTTACACATCCAAAAAACCTACAATTTATGTAGCTTTTTTATATACGTTCTCTAATGGCGTCAATGCCGTATCGCCTCCGCCTTACGGCCGAGGCATGCGACCGATCACCTCTGGCAGGAGGTACCGAGGCTATCGCCCCGCTGCCACCCCATCCGCGTAGCTGTTCAACTCCTTCGTCAGCGCCGCGATGCCGCCGTTGCGGAGCGCGTTGGCGTAGTCGGAGCGTTGCACGGCAAGCTGACTGATGGTGCCGTCGAGCAGCACGTCGGCGATGCCCCATTTGCCGTCGCGCTGGCGGAGCACGTAGGTCAGCGTCACCGGCTTGTCGTTCGGGCGGATCAGGCGGGTTTCGACCAGGGTGGTGCCTCGGGGGCCGACGCGGTCGCCGACCGTCTCGAAGCTCTCGCCGCCGTAGCCGGTGAAGCGCTGGACGTACTGGGCGGCGCTGCGGCGGGCGAAGGCTTCCAGGAGCGACTTCTGCTGGTCGGGCGGTGCGCGGTCGTAGTCGGGGGATGCGGCGACCCGAAGCGAGGTTTCCAGGTCGTAGTTTTCCCGGACGACAGGTTCGAACTGTTGCAGGCGGGTGCGCGCGGGGACCTTCTGTTCAGCGGCTTTCATCAAAGCGATTATCCCCTGGTTGAGCGCATTGACGCGGTCGGTGGCGGACTGTGCCGCCGCGAATGCCGGCAGGCTGAGCCACAGGATGGCGGCGACGAGGAGGCGGGTTGCTGGCATCTGGGGGTCCTGGTGCCGTTGATCGGGGCGCTATGGAAAGAAAGCGCGGATGGGGTGTTCGTAGTTCCAAGGGATATGGAAACGCCGGAACGTTCGGTCGGATAGCCCTGAATTGGCGCTTGCGCCGGGCGGGGGATGACGTTGGTATAGGGTGACTGGTGGTTTTCTGCGTCCATGTCTTCTGCAACTCAACATCGAAGTGAGTTTGTGACATGCCAGCTACTCAGATATCGACGGCGCCCCGGCCGGGGGTGCTCGGCCTGATCGGCGATACGCCTGTGGTTGAGATAACCCGCTTCGACACCGGACCGTGCCGGCTGTTCGTGAAGCTGGAAAGCCAGAACCCCGGCGGCTCGATCAAGGACCGCATCGCCCTGTCGATGATCGAGACGGCGGAGCGCGACGGCCGCCTGAAGCCGGGCGCCACGATCATCGAGGCGACGGCGGGCAACACGGGGCTGGGGTTGGCTCTGGTCGCGGCCCGCAAGGGCTATAAGCTGATCCTGGTGGTTCCGGACAAGATGGCTCGAGAGAAGGTCCTGAACCTGCGGGCGCTGGGGGCTGACGTGCGGATCACCCGCTCCGATGTCGGCAAGGGCCATCCCGAGTATTACCAGGACCTGGCCCATGAAATCACCGCCGGCCTGGACAACGCTTTCTACGTCAACCAGTTCGGCAATGAGGCTAACCCGCTGTCCCACGAGACCACGACGGCGCCGGAGATCTGGCGGCAGATGGAGGGACAAGTCGATGCCGTTGTCTGCGGCGTCGGTTCGGGCGGGACGCTAACGGGGCTGGGACGCTTCTTCAAGCGCGTGTCGCCGGAAACTGAAATGGTGCTGGCCGATCCGGAAGGCTCGGTGCTGGCCCATTACGTCAAGACCGGAGAGCTTTTGGAGGCTGGTTCCTGGGCGGTCGAGGGCATCGGCGAGGACTTCATCCCGCCGGTCGCCGACATGTCACTTGTGACCTCGGCCTACACCATCCCCGACCGCGAAAGCTTCGAGACGGCGCGTGACCTGCTGGTGCTGGAAGGCATCCTGGCCGGATCGTCGTCCGGTACGCTGGTATCGGCGGCGCTGCGCTACTGCCGGGACCAGACGGTGCCGAAGCGGGTCATCACCTTCATCTGCGACAGCGGCAATAAGTACCTGTCCAAGATGTTCAACGACTTCTGGCTATTGGAGCAGGGCTTCACCGACCGGCCCCATTACGGCGACGTCCGCGATCTGGTGACGCGCCGCTACGACAGGGGCGGCACGATCTCGGTCGGACCGGACGACACGCTGCGGACCGCCTATAGCCGCATGAGGGCAGCCGATATTTCACAATTGCCGGTGATCGAGGACGGCAAGCTGGTCGGGCTGGTGGACGAGAGCGACCTGCTCAGGGATATCTCGGGACATGGCGGGCCGAAGGCGTTCCAGCGGAATGTCCGTGACGCCATGACCGGCTCGCTCCAGACATTGGATGCGCGCTCGCCGATCGACGCGCTGTTCCCGATCTTCGCGGCGGACCGAGTCGCCATCATCACGGAGAACGACCGCTTCATCGGGCTGGTGACGCGGGTCGACATGATCAACCACTTCCGCCTGGGGCAATGATGAACTCGAATTCCGCGAACCGGCTGGCCTTCTCCACCCGCGTCATCCATGCCGGGCAGTCCCCCGATCCATCGACCGGGGCGGTCATGATGCCGATCTACGCCACCTCGACCTTCGTCCAGGAAAGCCCCGGCGTCCACAAGGGGTACGAATACGCGCGCAGCCAGAACCCGACCCGTATGGCGTTCGAGCGCTGCATCGCCGATCTGGAAAGCGGGACGGCGGGCTTTGCCTTCGCCTCGGGGCTGGCCGGAATCTCGACGCTGCTGGAAACGCTGGATGCCGGCGCCCATGTGGTGGCGTCGGACGATCTCTACGGCGGCAGCTTCCGGCTGTTCGAGCGGGTGCGGAAGCGCTCGGCCGGCCTGCGGATAGACTATGTCGATCTGGCTGACATGGATGCCTTGACCTCGGCGGTTAAGCCGGAGACGAAGCTGATCTGGATCGAGACTCCGACCAACCCGATGCTGAAGCTGAGCGACCTGGAAGCAATCGCCCGCTTCGCCAAGGAACGCGGCATCTGGACGGTCGCGGACAATACCTTCGCCAGCCCCTGGGTGCAGCGGCCGATCGAGTTGGGAATCGACGCGGTCGTCCACAGCACGACGAAGTACCTGAACGGCCACTCTGACATGGTCGGCGGAACGGTGGTGGTGGGAGAGAACACCGAGCTGCGCGACCAGATGAAGTTCCTCCAGAACGCCGTCGGAGCGATCAGCGGGCCGTTCGACAGCTTCCTGGCGCTGCGCGGGCTGAAGACGCTGGCGCTGAGGATGGAGCGCCACTGCGGCAACGCGCTGGAATTGGCGCGCTGGCTGGAAACCCGGCCGGAGGTCAAGCGGGTGATCTACCCAGGGTTGGAGAGCCATCCGCAGCACGCGTTGGCGCGGCGGCAGATGCACGGCTTCGGCGGTATCGTCACGGTCGAACTGAATGCCGGTCTGGCGGAAACCAAGCGGATGCTGGAGCGGACGCAGTTGTTCGCGCTAGCTGAGAGCTTAGGGGGTGTGGAGAGCCTGATCGAGCATCCTGCGATCATGACGCACGCGACCATTCCACCGGATCAGCGGCAAGCTCTGGGCATCAGCGACGGGCTGATCCGGTTGTCGGTCGGGGTGGAGGACGTGAAGGACCTGCGGGCGGACTTGGAAACCGCCCTGAAGGCGGTTTCCGCAGCCTGATCCGGCTTTAGCTGTCGCCGGGCTTGCGCGGCTTCAGGTTGGGGGCGGCATCGGAGGCTGGCCCCTGCTTGCTGCCGGTGCCGCCCGATGTCGTGGTGTCCTTCTTGCCGCCCTCTCCGCCGCCTTGCGGAATTGTGCTGTCGCCCTTGAGGCGTTCCTGAGCCTTGGCGGCGGCCTGTGCTTCGTCTGTCATGTGTCGCTTCCTTGCATCTGGTTCGGATGGTCCTTTACTCTCAACAGAAGCGCGCGCGATTCGTGCTTAACAGGGTTGCATAAAAAACTTCATAAGCGTCATACCAAGACTTGATCTTGGTATCTCCCGGCGTAAAGACCTCAGTCTAGATTCAAAGTTGTTTGCAATGATCTGCACAGTATCGAGCTTATTGGTGAGTTTCTCCACAAAATTGAAGTTGGGAGATGTCAAGATCAAGTCTTGGTACGACGATCTGAAGCGTTTATTCAAACCTGAAACTCTGAGAACCACCGGTCATAACTTGTGCGGCCCGAGCCGGATGGAGCTGGGGCGGCGGGTTGCGGACCAGCGGTATTGGGGGTCGTTCTCGATCAGGCCGGCGTGGTCGCTGAGGCGGTTGCGCTCCAGCCAGCCGACGGCGGCTTCCAGTTCGGACAGGTGCATTTCGGCGCGGCTCTTGCCGAGCACCCGTTTCAGGATCGCGTTGTAGGCATGGTAGCCGGAGTTTCGGCGGATCAGGTGGGCGTCCTCGTCCTCGATCACCTGGGCGGCGACCATCTGGCCGATACGCTGGCGCAGGCGGTGTTCGGCGACGGAGGGCGGGTCGAACAGGGGCAGGGTGCCGGAGCTGGCATTGGCCGCTGCCGTTATGCCGAAGTCGGGGCCGGGTGCGACGACGTCGAAGCGGAGAGCGGTGGCGTTGCTGTGCAAGGGGGTGATGGCCGGCGGGCGGTTGTGCTCGATCTCCTCCAGCGGCAGGCTGTGCTGGGCGCGGCGGCGGACGATGCGGGCCTTGGTGCCCTGTTCGGTCTCGATATCGTGGCGGAAGGCGCGGAACATCGGGTCGTCGGGGTGGTAGACCAGCGCGGATTGACCTTCGTAGTCGCCGGCATGGGGATCGACGCGGGTGGCCCTGGCGATCATCTGTTCCAGCCAGGGGCGGGAGCGGATATGGGTCAGGCAGGCGATGTGGGAGATTTCCGGGCAGTCCATCCCCTCATAGGCCATCGACACCGTCACCAGGATCGCCGGAAAAGGGCGCATGCGGAACTCGGCGATGGCCTGCTGGGCGTCGGCGACGTCGCTCATGGCTGCCCGCACCATCAGTTGCTTGAGGTCGTCGGGAAAGGGCTTCCTCAGATGCTCGACATAACGCCACGCGGTCGCCTGATCGGGGGCGACCACGAGCAGCTTGCCGAGGCCCCGGACCTCGTCGCCGGGCCGGGCGCCGATGGCCTTGCGGCGGGCGGTGCGGTGATCGCGGCAGGCATTGTAGGCGACGCGGAGCATGGCGTCGGCGAACTCCGTCCGCAGGACGGTAAATAGGGCATCGTGGGCCAATTCTCCGGATTGGCTCAGGCTTTCGACGCTGCGCTCCTGCGACAGCGGATCTCGCCATTCGGCATCGCCGTCGAGCGCTCCGAACGTCACCGGCAGGACCGCCCGTTCGGCCAGCGCCTGACGGCGGCTGTAACCGACGATGGCCCAGTTGTCGGCGGTGAAGTCGATTTCGCGGACGCGCCGCATGCCCTGCGGCTTCCTGTACGGCAACCACAGGATCGCCTTGCCGTCGGTCCGCTGCAATGTGCCGGACATTAGCAGGCGTACCGCGGACAGCTCCAGCAGCGGCACGATGGTTCGGCTCCAGGCGGTCTCGTCGGCGGCCACGGTCAGCGTGTCGAGATCGGAGAGGGCGGGCAGGTGGTGGAGTTCGTCGATCGCGATCAGGTATTTGTGCCGCTGGAACTCGGCCAGATGAAGTTCGGGCGCGGCGGCCACGGCCTGATAGGTCGTCACGTAGCCTTGCAGGCCCCGGCACGGATCGGGTGCATTTTCCGCAGCCCGTACGGTCAGGTTATGGCCTAGCGCGGTACGCCAGTGCGGATCGACGAAGGCTTCCTCCGCCTGAAGGCGCAGGCTGTCGCGCGGCACGATCCAGCAGACGCGTTCGGCTACGCCGGCCTGGATCAGGCGAGCGGCGGCGATCACGGGGAGTAGGCTCTTGCCGCCGCCGGGAGTGACCGCCGCGAGGATGTCGCGCACATCGGTTTCTCGCCGGGCGATAGCGCCAACGATGTTGTTGACCATCTCCTGATGTCGGCGAAAGGGCCGTGTCATGCGCTCCGTGCGGGACCGGTTGAGCGGGAGGAAGTTGGGGAGGAAATTGGCAAGGATGAAATCTGGTGAGGAAAACGCCGGGGTTTCGGTAACGTTCCATGAACATAGTATGATCCACGGTTGCGGTATACTACCTTTTGTTAGTAGTCGCCGGATAGTAAGGCGCTCAGCACGGCTGCCGCGCGCAGGGCTCTCCGGCACATCGGCCTGCCGGGAGTGTTGCAGAAGGGCGGTATCGCGCCGGAACTTCAGAAAGCTTTATGGACTCTTACATCGTTCTCCTGACCGGGCTTGGCGTGGTCATCCTGGCCATCGCATGGCTTCCCATGCTGCTGCGCAATGCTCCGCTGTCGCTGCCGATCTTTTGCGTCATGCTTGGGTTCGGGCTTTTCATGGTGCCGGGGACGGGACCCGACCCGAACTTCCTGGTGCAGTCGAGCTTCGTCGAGCGCATTACCGAGCTTGTGGTGATCATCGCGTTGCTGGGGGCCGGGCTGAAGCTGGATCGGCCAATGGGCCTGAGGGAGTGGCGGACCACCTGGCTGTTGCTGGGTGTCACCATGCCTCTGTCGATCCTGGGCATCACCCTTTTAAGCATGTGGATACTGGGGCTTTCCCTACCGGCTGCGATCCTGCTCGGCGCCGTCCTGGCGCCTACAGACCCGGTGCTGGCGGCGGATATCCAGGTCGGACCGCCCCGTTCGGGCGGCGAGGACGAGGTGCGGTTCAGCCTGACCTCGGAAGCCGGCCTGAACGACGGGCTGGCGTTTCCCTTCACGAATTTCGCCATTGCCATGGCGGCCAGCACCGCCACCATCGGCGCGGGTGCCGCGAACTGGCTGACGCCCGACTGGTGGATGGCGGAGTGGCTGGCGGTCGATGTCTTCTGGAAACTGGCAGCGGGTCTGGTCGTGGGCTGGATCGTCGGCAGAGTACTGGGCTGGCTCGCGTTCCGTCTGCCCGCCGAGACAAGGATCGCCGATACGCGCGAGGGACTAGCGGCGCTTGGAATAACTCTGGTCTCCTATGGCGTCACCGAGCTGGTCCACGGCTATGGGTTTCTGGCGGTGTTCGTCGCGGCGGTGACGCTGCGCCATACCGAGCGGTCGCATGACTTCCATGAAAGCCTGCACACGTTCTCGGAGCAGATCGAAAAGCTGCTGATGATGGTCGTGCTGGTGCTGTTCGGCGGCACCATCGCCGGCGGACTGCTGTCGGCGCTGACGTGGGAGGCGATGCTCGCCGGTCTGGCCTTCGTGTTCCTGGTGCGGCCTGTCGCGGGACTGATCGCGCTGACGGGATCGGGCTTGCCGATGTCGGAGCGCTTCGTGATCGGCCTGTTCGGTATTCGGGGGATCGGATCTTTCTATTACCTGGCCTATGCGGTCAACCACACGGCGCTGGCGGAGAAGGAGATCCTGTGGGCCGTGACCGGCTTCGTGGTGATGTGCTCGATCCTGGTCCACGGCATGACGGTGACGCCTGTGATGAACCGGCTGGATGCATGGTGGCGGCAGAAGGACCCGAAACGGTCCAAGGGCAAGGCGAAGCCGCACGGCGCTTCGGTCCGCAGTCCGCTGCACGAGCAAGGGAAAGGGCCGAACGGCGGGCCGGAACCGGAGCGAAAGCGCGAGCCGGAGAACTACGGTGCCGACGGGTCATCGTAGCCCGAGAGGCGGAGAAACTTCAGCCGGCATCGTTGAGACCGCCGCGCCTTCCGCGCGCGGCGGTCTCCAGGTTCAGTGTGCCAGCAGGACCGGAAGCGTCATCCGTTCGATCATGTGACGGGTGACGCCGCCCAGCATCAACTCGCGCAGGCGGGAGTGGCCGTAGCCGCCCATGACGATCAGGTCAGCCCCGGCCGATTTGGCTTCGGCAAGGATCAGGTCGGTGATCGCGCTGCCGCCGCTCTGCACCTGTGCGATTCGGGCGGCAACTTCGTGACGGCCGAGATGCGCCACGATGCCGGCGCCGGGCGTCTGGCCGAAGCGCGGACCCAGCTTGCTGGCGTCGACGATCAGGATGACGACTTCCTCGGCAAGTCGGAGAAGGGGCATGCTGTCGTGGACCGCGCGCGCGGCCTCACGGGAGCCGTCCCAGGCGATCATGATCCGTTCGGGCGGGAGCTTGACGGCGCCGGCCTGGGGGATGACCAGCGCCGGCCGGCCGGTGTCCATGAAGGCGGCTTCGACCAGAAGCGTCTCGTCTGCGCCGCCCGCTTCCGGGTTGGGCTCGCCGACGATCACGAGGTCGGCGTTGCGGGCGTTGCGGGCGAACAAAGCCGGCAGGCGGTCGAGCGAGCCGGATTCGGCCCGCGCATCGAGGGAGATGCCGCGATGTTCCGCTGCTTCGCGGGCTTGGGCGAAGACCTGTTCGGCCTCCGCCTCCGCCTGACGCAGATGCTCCTTCAGGATGTCGGCCGGCAGGTGATAGCCAGCCATGGAGCGCATGAACGGTTCCGCGATCAGGTGGAGGGCCGTGACATGGGCGCCGAAACGCTCGCCCAGGTCGAGGGCGGCGTCCAGGCGGGTTGCCGTTGCCGGGGACTGATCGACGTGAACCAGAAGATCCTTGATCGACATCGGTTGCTCCATCGGGAAAGGGACGGGCGGTGGATGAGCCTGTGGGGCCTATTCGCTGAAGGCTTCCTCGCGTTTCGAGCGAACCGAGGGCAGGACGACGATCAGCAGCAGTGCAGCCGCCACCAGCAGCAGGCCGAGGCTGAGCGGATGCGTAATGAAGACCATCGGGCTGCCGCGGCTGAGCAGCATGGCGCGACGCAGGTTCTCTTCCAGCATCGGACCGAGCACGAAGCCGAGCAGCAGGGGCGCCGGCTCGAAGTCCAGCTTGATCAGCGTGTAGCCGACCACGCCGAACACAGCCATGATGAAGACGTCGAACACGCTGTTGTTGACGCTGAAGGCGCCGATGCAGCAGAACGCGATGATGGCCGGGAACAGCAGGTGGTAGGGGATCGTCAGCATCCGGACCCACAGGCCGATCAGCGGCAGGTTGAGCAGGACCAGCATGAGGTTGCCGATCCACATCGATACGATCATGCCCCAGAACAGTTCCGGCTCGTCGGTCACGACGTTGGGGCCGGGGGTGATGCCCTGGATGATCATCGCGCCGATCATCAGCGCCATGACGGGGTTCGACGGGATGCCCAGCGTCAGCATCGGAATGAAGGACGTCTGCGCGCCGGCATTGTTGGCGGACTCCGGTGCCGCAACGCCCTCGATGGCGCCCTTGCCGAATTGGGCGCGGTTGGGCGAAATCTTCTTTTCCATCGTATAGGCGGCGAATGACGCCAGCATGGCGCCGCCGCCGGGCAGGATGCCGAGGACCGAGCCCAGGCCGGTACCGCGCAATACAGGACCGATGATCCGCTTGAAGTCAGCCTTGGACAGCATAAGGCCGCTGACGTGTTTGACCATGACGCTGCGGCTGTGTTCGTGCTCCAGGTTGCGCAGGATCTCACCCAAGCCGAAGACGCCCATGCTGAGAGCCACGAAGTTGAGGCCATCGGCCAATTCCGGCATGTCGAAGGTGAAGCGTTGGGTGCCGGTTTCCACGTCGCTGCCGACCAGACCCAGCAGCAATCCTAGCACGATCATCGTGAAGGCCTTGAGCAGCGAGCCGCTGGCGAGAGCCACCGAGGCCACGAGGCCGAGCACCATCAGCGAGAAATACTCCGCCGGGCCGAACTTGAGCGCGACCTCCGCCAGGGGCGGGGCCGCCAGCACGAGCAGGAACGTCGCGACCGTGCCGGCAAAGAAGGAGCCGAGGGCGGCGGTGGCGAGCGCCGGGCCGGCGCGGCCCTGCTTCGCCATCTGGTAGCCGTCGATCGCCGTGACCACGCTCGAACTTTCGCCCGGCAGGTTGATCAGGATCGCCGTCGTCGAGCCGCCGTACTGGGCGCCGTAATAGATGCCCGCAAGCATGATGAGCGCTGAAACCGGCGGCAGGCCGAACGTGATCGGCAGCAGCATCGCGATGGTGGCGACGGGACCAAGACCTGGGAGCACGCCCACGGCGGTTCCCAATAGCACACCGATGAAGCAGTAGAGCAGGTTGTAGGGACTGAGCGCCGTTGCGAAGCCAAGCCCGAGATCGCCGAGCAATTCCATTGTTGGGATCTCCTATCGGGTAGCGACGGCGCGGGTGGCGTCGGAGGAGGTCGCGGCTTCTTCCACGGGTACGGTAACTGACGATGTCGTTTCCGGTGGCGACCAGTAGGAAGCGGTCAGCCAGGGACCGGTCAACGGCAGCGGCAGTCCCAACAGCTTGATGAAGAGGAAGGCGCAGAAGGCAGCGAGGCCAAGAGCCAGCGGCACCGAGGCGCGCAAGGTCGCATAGCGGCTGGCCCAGGCGGTCGCCAGGACGGTGATCGCCAAGACGGGCGCCAGCCCAAGACCGCGCAGAGTGAAGCCGAACAGCACCGTGGCGCCGATGATCAGGGCCAGCCCCTTCCAGGGCAACCCGCCGAAACCGCTGTCCGTCGCCGGCTTGCGGATCGCCAGGATCGTGATCAGCATTCCGAGGCCGATCATCAGGACGCTGAGAACCGTCGGAAAATAGCCCGGACCCATCCGGAAGGAACTGCCGCGTTCCAACTCCAGGCCGTTCAGCAGGAAGCCGGCGCCGATAGCCATCACGACCACCCCGCTGACGACGTCCCTCGGCTTCTCCATCATTGCAGCCATGGCTTTTTGCCTCCCCCGTACCTTTTGATCATTCGATCCGGTACTTGTCTGTCGTTCTTGGACTTTTCCGTTGGAAAGCTCCCGAGGGGAAGGGGCCGCCCGAAAACAGCCTCTTCCCCTCGGGAACCGATCCAACCCAGCAGTTAAGCTGAATTGTCAGTCGGCGTAAACACCCGCGGATTCGATCACCGGCTTCCACTTGGCGATTTCATCGGCGAGGTACTTGTCGAGCGCCGCCGGGGTGGCTGCTTCCTGAGAGACCGGCTCGGCCCCGAGGTCAGCCAGTCGGGCGATCACTTTCTCGTCCTTCAACGCGCCCTGGAGGGCGGCGGCCAGCTTGTCAACGATCGGCTTCGGCGTTCCCTTGGGCGCATAGAGGCCATGCCAGGCCACCACTTCGAAGCCCTTGACGCCGGATTCGTCCATGGTCGGCAGGTTCGGCAGGGTCTTGAGGCGTTCCTTGGTGGTCACGGCGAAGGCCTTGACCTTGCCGGTACCGATATGGCCGGTCGTGTTGGTGGTCTGGTCGCACAGGATATCGACCTGACTGCCGAGGATGTCGGTCATGGCGGGGCCGGTTCCCTTGTAAGGAACGGTCGTCACCTGCACGCCGAGCGCCGACTGTAGCAGCATGCCGCAGAGATGCGACACAGCGCCGACACCGGCATTGGCCAGCGTGATGTCCTGCTTCTTCGTCTTGATCGTCTCGATCAGCTCCTTGATCGAGGTGGCCGGGAAATCGGCACGGGAAATGATGGTCATCGGCACGTCGGTGATCAGGCCGATGCCGGCGAAGTCCTTGGCCGGGCTGTAGGACAGCTTGCGGTACAGCGAGGCGCTGGTCGCCTGACCGATGTGATGCAGCAGCAGCGTGTAGCCGTCGGGATCGGCGGTAGCAACCCGCCGGGCGCCGAGAGTGCCGCCGGCGCCGCCGACGTTCTCGATGATGACCTGCTGGCCCAGCGCCCGCGTCATCGGTTCCGCCACCAGACGGGCGACGGTGTCGGTCGGGCCGCCGGCGGTGAACGGCACGATGACGGTGATCGGACGGGTCGGGTAATCGGATTGAGCGGCGGCCGTGCCGGAGAAGAGGGCAAGGGCCGCAGCGATCAGGGTCAGTCTACGCATTCGTGTTTGAGCCTCCCAGCTCATTTGGGTGTGGCGCTCCTGGGCCTTGGAGGCTGGGCGCCACTTTGCTTGCTTGGGGTTGGATTGGAGGGAGGGGTGGATGGATCGGGACGCGTCAATCGATGCGAGCGCCGGAGGCCGCCACCACGGGCGCCCATTTGGCAAGCTCATCCTTGACGTGGGTCGCCAGTTCCTCGGGTGTCGAGCCGACCACGGTAGCGCTGAGGTCGGCCAGCTTGGCGGAAACCTCGGGGTCCTTCAGGGCTGCCAGCGACGCCGCGTTGAGCTTGTCGATCACAGCCTTGGGCGTGCCGGCCGGAGCGAAGAAGGCGTTCCAACTATAGGTCTCGTAACCAGGGAGCGTTTCCGCGATGGTCGGCAGGTCGGGGATAGAGGGCGCCCGCTCCTTCGTCGTGACCGCAAGTCCGCGCAGCTTGCCGCCCCGGATCTGTTCCAGCGACGGCGGCAGGTTGTCGAACATGATCGGCACGTGGCCCGCGATCACGTCCACCAGTGCGGGACCGGCGCCCTTGTATGGGACGTGGACCATGTCTACCCCGGCCATGCTCTTGAACAACTCGCCGGACAGGTGCAGCGGGGTGCCGTTGCCGGAGGATGCGTAGCTGTACTCGCCCGGCTTGGCCTTCAGCAGCTCGATCAGCTCCTTGACGTTCTTCGCGGGGAAGTCGTTGGATACCACCAGCACGTTGGGGATCAGCGCCAGCAGAGAGATCGGCGCGAAGTCCTTGACCGCGTCGTAAGGCATCTTCTTCTGAAGGGCGGGGTTGAGCGCATGGGTCGCGACGGTGCCCATCAGGATGGTATAGCCGTCAGGCTCCGCACGGGCGACGGCCGCCGAGCCGAGGTTGCCACCGGCGCCTCCCCTGTTCTCGACGACGATCTGCTGACCGAGCACGCCGGTCATCCTGGAGGCGACCAGCCGCGCCACCAGATCGGTCGAACCGCCGGCGGGGAACGGCACCACGAGAGTGACAGGGCGGCTGGGATAAGCGCTCTGTGCAGCTGCCGGGGTAGGGGTGGCAACGGACATCGCCCCCAATGCCAATGCTCCAAGACCAGCGCCGAGGCCCAGGACGGTGCGGCGGGATAAGGCGGTCCAAGGGCTTAGCGTGGAACGCGGATGTTTCATGTTGTCTCCTCCTGCTTATTCTTGCTCGTTGCGAATTTGATTATCACGTTCCTCGATACAAGGAAGGATGAATACGGCTGCAAATCCGATCCAATGGGTCTTCGCCCGGCGTAACTCCCTCTAGCGCAACTGAGCGTAATCTATCAGCTTCGACGAAAGTTTGCTTGCGGAACATTGAAGATAGGTTTGCAGGCGAGGGTAGGCGAGTGGACACGGGCAAGCGGTGTTCAAGCTGGTAGGAGCGGCGGCACCTGCCGCCAATTGAGCAAACCGTTCGTTCCTGCTAAGTAATAGATATGACACTGTCACCGATTTAACAGTAAAGAACTACCGCCCGGCTTTGAGCCGGGCGGTCCTGGCGGCGCAGTTGTCGGCTCAGGCGCGGCGGTCGTAGAGCACTCGCGCGCGCAGCGTGCCGTCGATGGCGCGGATGTCTGCGAGGATCTCCTGGTCGTCCACTTCACCGTCGACGTCGAA
The DNA here is from genome assembly GCF_000936425.1 of Skermanella aerolata KACC 11604. Taxonomy (GTDB): domain Bacteria; phylum Pseudomonadota; class Alphaproteobacteria; order Azospirillales; family Azospirillaceae; genus Skermanella; species Skermanella aerolata. The sequence goes on from NZ_AVFK01000002.1 coordinate 229,744, forward strand.
CACGACGTAGCCGATTTCCGGATCGGTCTGGAGATACTGGGCCGCCATGTTGAGCCCGCGCGAGGAGAACACTTCATTGAGCTTGCGCAGGATGCCTGGGACGTTGGCGTGGATGTGCAGGAAACGGACCCCGCTTTCGCGTACGGGAAGCTGCACTTCGGGGAAGTTGACGGCACCCATGGTCGAACCGTTGTCGGAATACTCGATCAGCTTGCGCGCGACCTCGTTGCCGATATTGGCTTGCGCTTCTATGGTCGAGCCGCCGATATGCGGCGTCAGGATCACGTTGGGCAGGTTGCGCAAGGGGCTGACGAACTCGTCGGCGTCGCCGGCCGGTTCCTCCGGGAAGACGTCGATCGCGGCGCCCAGCACGTGGCGCGACTTCAGGGCGTCGGCAAGGGCGTCGATGTCGATGATGCTGCCGCGCGCGGCGTTGATCAAATAGCTGCCCTTCTTCATCGCCTTGAGCTGCTCAGGCCCGATCATGTTGCGGGTCTGTGCCGTGTCCGGCACGTGCAGGCTGACCACGTCCGACAGGGTCAGCAACTCGTCCAGTGTACGGCAGGACTGGGCGTTGCCGAGCGCCAGCTTCTTCTGCACGTCGAAGAAGCGCACTCGCATGCCGAGCGCTTCGGCTATGATGGAAAGCTGCGTTCCGATATGGCCATAGCCGACGATGCCCAGCACCTTGCCGCGGATCTCATAGCTGTCCTTGGCCGACTTCATCCAGCCGCCTTCGTGGACGATGCGCGACTTGTCCCAGATCCCCCGCATCAGCATGATGATCTCGCCCATCACAAGTTCCGCGACGCTGCGGGTATTGCTGTGCGGCGCGTTGAACACCGGTATACCCAGCCGGCGCGCCACGGGGAGGTTCACCTGATTGGTGCCGATGCAGAAGCAGCCGATGGCCATCAGCTTGTCCGCTTCGCGCAGCACCTTTTCCGTAAGCTGCGAGCGCGAGCGGATGCCCAGCATATGGACGCCCGCCAGTTGTTCGATCAGGTCCTGTTCGTCCAGCGCCTTGGGCAGCCGGGTGACGTTGGCATAGCCGTGGTCGGCCAGATCGGCGACGGCGTTATCGTGAATCCCCTCGAGCAGAAGGATCGAGATCTTTTCCTTGGGGAACGACAATTTCGGCATTTCGAACTTCCATACGATGGACTGGCGCCCTGTGAATCGGCCTTGAACCGGGAGCCGGGGCGGAGCGAGAGCGCGTCATTCTGCTTATTTTCCCGTCGTAATCAAATGTTGGTTGGCTGCTGCGACCTCACGGCATGGCGAGGAGGATGGGAAACGATCCGTATTAGAAACGATTTGTAGAGGATCGCTGTTTTACCATCGGTCTCAAGGAGACGTAACGCCTTGAACTTGGCCGCTCTGGATGTCGAGAACGACATGATCAAGATAGAAATCACTCTGAGCACCAACCGGCTCAATGCGGATCGGGACTGGAACGACCGGTTCGATCCGCAGGACTATGCGGTAAAGCTCGCGGACCATCTACGACCCAAGCTCGAGGATGTCGATGTCCGGACGACGGACTTGGGGTACGACCACGATATCGACATCATAGTGCCGGAGAAATGCGCGGCACACCTCGACATGACCGACATGCTGGCCCGCCGCATCGTGGAAGCGGTGAAGGCGTTCCACGAAAGGGCGCCCGACCACGTCCTGCGCCTGCCTCCCCGCCGATTTTCCCTGGCGGGCTGAAAAGCAAAGGCCGGCGGCGGGCAATGCCCGCCACCGGCCCGATGAGCGCCGCTCCCGTCAGGAGAAGAAGTGCTTGTAGGCGGGTTCGCGGGGAACTTCCCATTCCATCTCGAAGCCGACGACCTGCTTGGCCCAGGTCTTCTGGCTGTCGATCACTTTGGCGAAGAACGGGTCGGCGGACAGCTTGGCGACGACGTTGTCCCAAGCCTTCAACTGGGCCTGAAGGACGGCTTCCGGCGTCTTGTAGACCTTGACGCCGCGATCCTTGATCGCCTGCATGTCCTTGGGATAGCGCGCCATCGTCTTCCACACCATGTCGGCCGATGCGGCGTCGGCGGCGATCTTCAGGACCTGCTGAAGCTCTTTCCCCAGGCTATCGTACTTGTTCTTGTTGTAGATGACCTCGAAGCACTCGCTGGCCTGATGGTAGCTCTGCACCATGTAGACCTTGCTGACGTCGGGGAAGCCCAGGATGCGGTCGGAAGTCGGGTTGTTGAACTCGGCGCCGTCCAGCAGGCCCCTGTCCATCGCCGGAACGATGTCTGCGGCGCCCATGATGGTGACGGCGGCGCCCAGTTCCTGGTTCATGTCGGCGGCAAGGCCGTTGGTGCGGTACTTGAGGTTCTTCATGTCCTCCGCGGTCTTGATTTCCTTCTTGAACCAGCCGAGCGGCTGGGTCGGCATCGGAGCCATCAGGAAACCGACGAGGTTGAGCTTGAGCACGTCCTGCACGAGTTCGTCATAGAGCGCCTGACCGCCGCCATAGCGAATCCAGCCCAGCATCTGGTTGGCGTTCCAGCCGAACGACGGCGGGGTGGCGAACAGGGAGAAGGCCTTGTTCTTGCCGTACCAGTAGCCGGCGACGCCATGCCCGCCATCGAGGGCGCCGGCGATGATCGCGTCCTGAAGCTGCAACGCGCCGACGACCGCGCCCGCCGGCAGCAGTTCCAGCTTCAGCCGGCCGCCGGAAAGTCCGTTAACGATGTTGACGTAGTCCTGGGCGAATTCGTGAAAGATATCGCGCGACGGCCACGTGCTCTGGAACCGCATCGTCACGGTCTGAGCACGGGCGATATTGGGCATCGAAAGTCCAGCCGCAGCCGTACCGGCGGCAGCCGCCACGGCACCTGTCAGAAAGCCGCGGCGCGACGGTGGGGTCGCTTCAAGGTCTTGCGTGACCTCATCACTATTGGAGGTAGAAGTATTGGACGCGTCTGTTTGTTTGCCCGCATCGTCGGTCATTGGTTTCGTCCTCCCATCGCGTTTTTTCGCGTTTATGTTAGCCGTGCCCTGTTGATGGTATTGGCAATGGACAAAGTGTTGCATGCAACAAACGGCTTGCCAATCCTCTAAATTACTATCGTACGGGGATTTTATATTGCATCGCAATATGTCCAGGGGAAATGTTACGGTCTATCGACCGACCGCAAGCATATCCGGTGCTGGTTCGATAACCCTGTCCGAGGGAATGGACAGGATCACGCTCGTCCCGTTCCCGGGTAAGCTTGCGATTTCCAGTTTGCCGCCATGGACTTCCATCAGGAGCTTTGCGAGCGGAAGCCCCAGGCCGGTCCCTTCGAAGCGGCGGTCCAGGCCGTTGTCGATCTGCCCGAACCGTTCCAGAGCCAGCGGGATTTCATCGGGCGCCATGCCGATGCCGGTGTCGCTCACCGTGATCTCAAGCCCAATTCCGCAAGGCTGCTTCGTCATCCTGGCGTCGATGTCGATCGAGCCGCCGTGCGGCGTGAACTTCACCGCATTGGACAGCAGGTTGAGCATGACCTGCCGCATACGGCGCGTGTCGGCCCGCAAGCGGATGCCCGGCTGCTCGGAGCGCCAGGACACCGAAACTTCCGCTTTGCCTGCCTGCGGACCGATCAGCCGGACGGCGTCGTGGAGCAGCCGGTCGACTTCGATCACGTCTTCAATCAGGTTCAGCTGGCTCGCATCGAGTCGCGCCAGATCGAGTACGTCGTTTATCAGACTCAGCAGGTGCGAGCCGCTGTCGCTGACCAGCCGCGCATAGTCCCGATACTGTTCGTCGCCGAGCGGGCCGTGGATTTCCGTGACCATGAGATCCGCAAAGCCGATGATCGCGTTGAGCGGTGTCCGCAATTCATGGCTCATCGTGGCGAGGAACTGCGATTTGGTCTGACTGGCTGCTGCGGCGGCCTCCAGCGCCATCGTCAGTTCCGTGGTCGTCGCCTTCAACTCCCGCTGGGTCGCTTCCAGCTCCGTTATGTAGCGGCGCAACCGGTTCGATTCGCGGGCAGCGCGCGATGCCAAGTGCTGATCGAGGATCGATCCGGTCAGGCCGAAGGCGACGATCATCACGGTGACCGCCGCAACAGCGATGGCGAGCGAAGTCGGCGCCAGGACGTGCCGGGACACGTCGAGGGACTGGTCGTGGATCACGGAAAGGCCCGCCATGCCGGTGAAGTGCAGGCCACAGATGCCGGCGGCGAGTGCCACAGCGGCGGCCAGACGTCGCAGATAGTCCGCCGAGCCGTCGGTACGGCCTGCGATCCGGAATGCCAGGGTGCTCATGCCGATGACGATGACGGCCGAAGCCGCCACGGCGATGCCGCTGTGATCGATCGCCGCCGGCATTCGGACGGCAGCCATGCCGGTATAGTGCATGGCGGTGATGGTCCCGCCGGCCAGGACACCTGCCCATGCTGCTCGCGTCCGCTCCGAACGCCGGCCGCTCAGCATTGCCGAGAGGCCGGCCGATGAGCCTGCGATGGCCAGTACGAACGACCAGACCGTCAGGCCGACGTCATAGCCGATCTGGAATCCCGGTCGCCACGCCAGCATGCCGACGAAATGAGTTGCCCAGGCACCGCAACCCGCCACGATCGCTGCGGCGGCACCCCACAGGTATCGGCGGGTGTAGGAGAATTCCCGCGCATTCCCCAGCAGGGAGAATGCGGTATAGCAGGCGAACAGGCAAATAAGCGCCGCTAGCCCGACGAGGTAGAGGTCGTGATGGGAGTGGACGGTGCTGTCGAAGTGTGCGGCGGAATTCATACCTTAACTATCTAAACTAAAAACTTCCGATCTGTTAACGATAGGATTTTGCATGTTTTCTGAGTATACCCGCGATTTTCAAAGAGAGCGTATCTGAGAGATGAAGTCGTTGACCGTCCGCTCCATATCGTCCGCCTCTCCGCCCAGCCTTTCGGCTGCCGCTTGAAGGGCGCGGGCGACCGTTTCCGTTTCACGGGCGCGGTCGCTGACGACGGCGATGTCGGTGCTGATGCGGTCGACGCTGGACGAAACCCCCTGGGTGGTCTGCGCGATCTCCCGCGTCGTGCTGCGCTGCTGTTCGACGGCGCCGGCTGCCGACCCGGTGGCGATGTCCATCTGTTCGATGATCGAGGAGATCCCCCGGATAGCGTCGGTGGCGCTCAGCGTTTCCGCGCGGATGCCGTCGATCCGGGCCGAAATCTCCTCGGTCGCCCGGGCAGTCTGGTTGGCGAGGCTCTTGACCTCGCTCGCGACCACGGCGAAGCCCTTGCCCGCTTCGCCGGCGCGGGCGGCCTCGATCGTGGCGTTCAGTGCCAGCAGGTTGGTCTGTTCGGAGATCTCCCGGATCAGGACCACCACATCGCCGACACTTGCCGCGACCTGGACAAGACTTTCCAGATTGTCGCGAACGCGGTCGGCCTCCGTCACGCTCCGGCGCGCCAGTTCCGCGGTGGACAGCATGCTGTGCGCGATACCGGCGATGGAGGCGGCCATCTCCTCCGTCGCGGAGGCGACGGAGCCGAGATTGCGGCCGGTGCTCCCGGCCTCGTCGGCGACCGTTCCGAAGCGCTTCATGGCCTGCTCGGCCATGTCCAGAAGCTGACGCGCATCGTCCGACTGACGGCGGGACGCGGAGGAAACCTGCTGGGCCAGCGGCAGCAGCCGGCTTTCGCAGGTGCCGGCAAGTTGCCCCAGGACTTCGCGCCGTTCGGCATCGGCCTGATGGCGAGCGTCTTGGGCACGCTGTTCCGCTTCTATCCGCAGACGGGCGTTGTCCTTGAAGGCGACCAGCGACTCGGCCATCTGGCCCAGTTCGCCCCGCTGCCCCTGGTTGGGAATGTCCGTATCCAGTTGTCCATGCGCGATGGCGCTCATCGCCTCGCTCATGCGCGTGACGCCTAGGGAGACATGGCGGCCCAGCACGAAGGCGAAGCCCAGTCCCGCCAGCGTGGCGAGCGCCAGAGTGGTGACGATGAAGACGACCGAGTTCTGCTTCCCCGCTTCCGCGGCGGCCAATCCCGAATCCGAGAGAGTGCGGGCCTGCTGCGAAGCTTCGACTGCCGCCGCGTTCATGTCGCGCGCCAGGCGGACAGCCGTGGACTGGAGGTCGATCTGCTGGACGAAACTTGCCTCAAGCGGAGCCAGCAAGGCGCGCATGGTCGCGATATGGTCGGTTTGCCCCGTCTGCTGGGCGATCTCGTCCAGATGTCCCGCGACTCGAGCCATGGTGCCGGCGATCTCTTCCCGAAGAACTTCGCGCTTACCGGAAGAAAGATCGGATAGCGCCAGGGCGACCTGGAGAGAGGCTGCCCGGATCTGGCGCCCCCGGTCGGCGGCGGACATGGCGCGGATATAGCCTTCGCGGGCTTCGACGGCCTTGGCTTCGGCGGCCGAGCGGGTCGCGAAATAGCGCTCCTTTATGTTCTCCATGGAGAAGGCGATGCCCCGCGACTGCGCTTCGTCCACGGTCGAGAGTTGAAGAAGTTCGGACCGCGCGGCTGCCATCTGTCTGGTCAGGTCGATTACCCGGACGGCCAGCGCCTTCATCGCGTCAAGCTCGGGATGGCTGATGCGCGGGATGCTGAGGCTTTCTCCCAAAGTGCCGTTCGCCCGCGCGCGCCAAGCCCAGGCGGTAAGTTCCGCCGCTTCGAACCGGGTCGAGGCATCGGTGCCGGGCGGCAGGGACGAGTGGAGCCGGTCCAGCTCGCCGAGCAGCCGGAGGATGACTTCGCGGTAGCTCTCGTACCCGGCATAGGCCGCCGAGGTCTCGCCGATGGATATGGTGTAGGCCTCGATGATCTCTCGCGCGGGACCGCCGTCTTCCGGCGGCAGGCGGGCGGTCAGGCTGGCAGCCTCATCGAGCGCTTCCAGGGCGGGGGTGATCTCGCTGCTGTCGGGGTGGTTCAGGAACGCCATTTCCGCAAGCTGTGCATTGACCACGCCGTCACGGATCGACTCCACGAGATCGGCGAGGGTAGTCGCGGCTCGTGCCGCCGCCTCCGCCTCTTCCAGGTCGCGGCCGGCGGCGCGGGCGAGCTTCACCTGGGACGTAACCAGTACATCCGACAGCGAGGCCAGTTGCTGGACCGACTTGCCGATGACCGTGTCGCCCGCCAGCAGCTTCTCCTCGATGCCGACGAAGCTTTGGAACGCCTGCGCGTAACGGTCGGCGGACGCCTGTTCCGCCGCCATTCCGCGCGTCGCGAACTGGTCGACGATCGATGCGAGCCGGCCCTGGGCGTCCGCCGAGGCGGACAGGTCGCCCCGAAGGGCGCTCCATTCCAGGGCGCGAACCTCGCCCATCGCCAGTGACAAGCGGGTTGCGGCAGTGCCGTTCTCGACCGAGGCGGCGTATTGATAAAGGCCGAGCAGCCCGACCACACCGACGACGGCGACGAGGCCAATGACCGTGAAATACCCGGCAGCGATGGTCGTCTTGAGCTTCATGACGTCCCTGCGACGAGAGAGCCGCCCGACCATCCCGAGGCTGGGGCTGTTCGGGGCGTTCCATCGTCCGGCTGGAGAGATTTTTTAACTTAACGTGAACCGTAAGTTACAAAGATTTCAGCTTTGTAACCGCACCGGTCCGACAGGCCGCGGCATCAGCGTATCGGCTTGCGGCCAATCGTCTCTATCGCGACCCTGATGCTGCCGATGCCGGCCTGATAGTCCCAGGCGTTGCAGGCCTTGTTGCCCTCGCCGCGCAACGTGCGCGCCGATGCCTTCACGGCGTCCTCCACCTTGGCGGCCGCGACGCTGTCGTCGAACTGGCCGATCAGCACCTGGCAGGTGACGGCGCTCGCGATGTCGGCCTTCGGCGGCTCGGGAGCCGGAGCTGCGGCTTCGACCGGTGCAGGCTCCGCCGGATCGGCGGTTTGGGCCTTAGCGGGCAGGACGGAAGTGGATAAAAGAAGTGCTGCGGCCATCATGCCGGCCATCGCCATCCTTGGGGTGAGGTTCATGCGAGTCCTCCATTTGCTTATTTCTTAGCATGAGAACCGAAAGGGGTATGACGAGTCAATCCGCGTGACCGGATGGAAACGGGGGTGGGCTATCGCGCCACAGGGGTACCGGCATTGGGGGCTGGGAGCGGCCGAGCACCCTCGGCTAACGTTGCGGTCGGACCGAGACAGGACACGCAATAAGGTTTCTCCCGCATGGACAAATATTCCGGTGGCGGCTTGCCGGATCACGGACGCTACACGTATTCCCCGATCAGGGGGAGGCCCGCCTGGGACTGGCCGGGGGGAAAGCGGCTGGCGGTCTATATCGGCCTCAACCTGGAGCATTTCGCCTTCGGCGAAGGGATGGGGGCGGAGCTTTCCGCAGCCGGGCCGCAGCCCGACGTCCTCAACTACGCGTGGCGGGACTACGGCAACCGGGTCGGCGCGTGGCGGCTGCTCGACTTGTTCGACAAGCTCGGCTACTCGGCATCGGTGCTGGTCAACGGCTCCCTGTACGGCTACTGCCCGGAACTGGTGGCGGCCTTCCGCGACAGGGGTGACGAGATCGTCGGCCACGGCTGGACCAATGCCGCCCGCCAGGGCACGCTGGAGGAAGCCGCCGAGGCGGCGCTGATCGCTAAAAGCACGGCGGAGATCGCGCGGCGGGAAGGCAAGGCCCCGGCGGGATGGCTCGGCCCCTGGATATCGGAAAGCCGGGTGACTCCCGACCTGCTGCACGAGCAGGGCTACCGATACGTGCTGGACTGGTGCATGGACGATCAGCCGGTCTGGTTGAAGACCAGGACCGGCAGGATCCTTTCGGTGCCCTATCCGCAGGAACTCAACGACATACCGTCGATCGTGGGCCGCAAGGACACGGCGGCGGATTTTGCCGACATGATCGTCGATCAGTTCGACGAGATGTTGGAGCAGGCGGCTGAAGGGCCGCTGGTCATGGGCATAGCGCTTCACGCGTATCTGGTCGGCCAGCCCTACCGGCTGCGGCACCTGCGCCGGGCGCTTGCCCATATCGCGGCCCGGCGCGACGACATCTGGCTGACGACATCAGGAGCGATCGCCGACCATTGCTACGACCTGCCGGAAGGGACGATCGTCTGATGCCAGGAGCCGACGGGTCTGACGGGCGGTAAGCAAGTGTTGGGCCACGGCCCAACCTACGAAGCAGGGGACCGTAGGTTGGGCCGTGGCCCAACAAGCATGTTCCCCACACGTCGATGTATTCGGCCCCTGGTATTAGTCTCAAACCGCCTACAAGATCCGGTCTAAAGCCTCGACCAGACGGTCCACCTCGGCCACCGTATTGTAGTGGACCATGGAAACCCTGATGACGCCGGCATGACGGGTCAGGTCCAGCTTTTCGATAAGGCGGCGGGCGTAGAAATCGCCGTAGCGAATGCCGATCCGGTGCTCGTCTACGCGGGTCACGACCTCGTCCGATCGATGGTTCTCGGCGATGAAGCTGATGGTAGGCACCCGCCGTCCACGGTCGGCGGAGGGATTGCCGATGATGCGGACGCTGTTGCGGCCGCGCAGGAAGGAGAGCAGGCGCTCGGCCAACTGCTCCTCCTGCTGGGCGATGGCGTCGAAACCGGCCAGGATCTGGCCGCGCCGATCGGTCCGGCTGCCGGTGCGGCCGCCCAGTTCCACCATATAGTCGGTGATGGCGGTGCAGCCGACCGACAGCTCGTAGTTCACGTTGCCCTGTTGGAGCTTGTACGGGACGACGTCCCGCCCGATGAAGAAGTGGTTCAGGCTGGGCAGGGCCAGCAGGTGGTCGTACTTGCCGTAAAGCACGGCATGGTGTGGGCCGTAGACCTTGTAGAAGCTGAAGATGTAGAAATCGACGTCCCAAGCCGCCACCTCGACCGCGCGGTGCGGCGCCAGCGCCACCGCATCGACGACGACGCGGGCGCCGCGTTCGTGGACGAAGCGGGTGATCTCGGCGACCGGGTTGATCGTGCCCAGGATGTTGGACGCGTGGGTGAAGCAGACCAGCTTGGTACGCGGCGTCATCAGCGCGTCGAGGTCGGCAAGCTCCAGTTCCAGCGTTTCCGGGCGGACGGCCCAGGTCTTGACGACGGCGCCCTTCTGCTCCGCCAGCTTCAGCCAGGGACCGATATTGGCTTCGTGGTCGGTATCGGTGACGACGATCTCGTCGCCTGGTGCGATCTCCTCCGCCAGGGCGGCGGCCAGCGTATACATCAGCGCCGTCGTGGACGGCCCCATGACGATCTCATCGGGGCGGGCTGCTCCGATCAGTTCGGCGATGCTGAGATGGGCGTCGCGGACCCGCGCGCCCGATTGCTGCGAGACGGCGTAGCTGGCGCCGAGCTGAACGTTGCTGGTCAGCAGGTAGTCGGAAATGCGCTCCGCGACCGTCACCAAGGTCTGCGACCCGCCGGCATTGTCGAAGAAAACCCAGTCGCCGGCCAGCGCCGGGAACTGGGCCCGGACGTAATCGAGGTCGAGGGCAGGCAGCATGCCGGTATAACTCCTATTGAACCTGATTGGATAGCGGGCCGACCGTCAGGGCGGCGGGCAGATCGAAGAACTGGCAATCGATGGCGGGGTCGAGCGCCTTTCCCATCGCCATGACGAAGTCGGCCGGCTGGTCCAGCGCCACCAGCGGGCAGTGCCAGACGCCGGGCTGATAGTTGATGGCCTGGGACCCGGTCGCGACGAAGGCGGCTGCCTCCGCCGGGATCGGGTTGCCTTTGATGTCCGATGGCACGGTGACCACCAGGTAGCGGCCGGCGTTCATCGGAATGAAGAGCTGGCTGCTCAGCGGATGCCGTTCCAGCCGCCCGATCCGGAGCGGCAGGGTGGAGGCGTCGATCCGGTAGACGGCGGCGACGGGAACCGTCTCCGCCAGCAGGCGGTCCAGCCTGGCGCCGCTGTCGAAGCGGTCGGCGCGGCCGTCGTTGACCCGGCTGACCTCCCCCAGGCCTGCCTGGATGACGTCGCCGAAGGGGGTGAAGGCCTCGGGGTGGAGAGGCTGGGGAGTGATGATGCCCATCAGCGTTTTCCAATTGCGAAGCGCCGCTCCAGCGTGCCGACGATGCGGACCATCGGCAGCAGCAGAAGCAGGTAGATCAATGCCGCACCGACCAGCGGAGTGGGATTGGCCGCCAGCGCCTGGGCCTGGGTAGCCTGCTTCAGCAGGTCCGGCATGGCGACGACGGAGGCGAGGGCCGTGTCCTTCATCACGTTAATGCAGTTGTTGGTGATCGGCGGAATGACCACCCGGAAGGCCTGGGGCAGGATGACGAAGGTCATCATGCTCCAGTACCGCAGCCCGAGCGCCTTGCTCGCCTCGAACTGGCCGGACGGCACCGCCTGGATGCCGGCCCGGAAGATCTCGGCGGAATAGGCGCAGCTCACCAGCGACAGCGCCGACGTGGCTGCCGCAAAGGGCGACAGCCGCAACCCGACGAAGGGCAGGGCGTAGTAGATCAAGACCAACAGCACCAGGATCGGAATGGCACGGAACAGGTCGATATAAGCGACCGCCAGGGCCGCGAACGGCGTCGGCGCGTACATCCGGACCAGAGCCACGAACAGGCCGCTGACGAGCCCGATCAGGATGCTGGTGACGCCGAGGCTGATCGTGGTGGTCAGCCCCAGCAGGAGCAGGGGGAAGGAGTCCCGGAAGACGGTCCAGTTGAAGAAGGTGTCAAGTATATCCATGCGTCGGTATTCTGCTCCCGCCGTGTCTCAAGGCTTTTCCAGCTTCAGGACTTCGGCTTCGGCATGTCGAGCACTTCGGCGGTGCTGGTGCCGGCTTCCGGCTTCGCGCCGAACCATTTCTCGTGCAGCGTCGCCATCGTGCCGTCCTTCTTGATGGCGGTGATCTGGTCGTTGACCTGCGGCGCCAGCGGGCTGTTCTTGGCGAGCATGATGGAATAACGCTCTCCGGTCGGGATGCGCTGGGCGACTTTGAACTGCGGCTTGTCCTTGCTGTAGTAGAGCAGCGCCGGGATATCGCTGATGTAGCCGTCGAGTCGGCCTGCCGCGAGGTCGAGCATCGCGGGCTGGAGCCCTTCGAACTTGCGGATATCGGAGAAGCCGTACTTGGCGACGTTCTGCGTCGCCCACATGTCGCCGGTCGATCCGGTATCGACGCCGACCGTCTTGCCCTTGAGGTCTTCGACCTTGGACAGGCCGCTCTTTGCCATCACGGTCAGCGACTGGTCGCTGTCATAGTAGGGCTGGGCGAAGCTGACTGATTCCAGCCGCTTTTCCGTGATCGTGATGGAGGACACCGCCATGTCGATCCGGCCGGACTGGACGGCCGAGAACAGCCCGTTGAACGGGATGTTGACGATCTCCACCGACTTGCCGAGCCGCTTGCCGATCTCTTCCACCAGATCGATCTCGAACCCGACATTCTTGCCGGTGGCGTCTTGGAACTCCCACGGCACGTTGCCGATATTAGCGCCTACCGTGAGGTCGGCGGCCTGGGCGGCATTGCCGGCGATGGCACAGACGGCGGTCGCCATCACGGCGGCCGCGGCGGTCTTGAGGGTGGCCTTCAGAAATGTCCTGCGCATGTCGTCTCCCAACGCTCCCTGTGATGATGCTTCGATGCTTATCGTGACGGTGGCCGATCCCTGTGGCCGGTGCGCCGTTGTCGTTGATTGCTGTTCGCAACTGGTCTGACCGGCCAGACCAGTGGATTTGAGCGAGTTTCCAGGATAGGGTCAACTGGCTAAAAGGGGACAGCACGCGAATCCGCAGGGCAGGGGAGTGAGTTCGGATGAATGTGATCGGCGGGCGAGTGCTGGTTCCCAGATCGGCGGTTCAGCGAATCCAGGCGATGATTCTCGATGGCACCCTGAAGCCGGGTGACCGGCTGCCGGCCCAGCGCGAGCTTTCCGAACAATTCGGCATCAGCCGCGCCTCCCTGCGCGAGGCCCTGTCGGTGCTGGAAACCCTGGGGCTCGTCCGGGTCGAGGTTGGGCGCGGCGTCTTCGTCCTTGGCCCTGACGAGGACGGAGCGCCCCAGGCCAAATGGCGTTTCGCCGACCGCTACTCCCCGCTGGAAGTCTACGAGACCCGCCTGATGCTGGAACCGCGCTCGGCCGCCCTGGCGGCCCGGAACGCCAAGGCGGAGGATCTGGCCACGATCGGCCAGTCGGTGGCGCGGATGCGCACCGCCGTCGAAGCCGGCGACCTGATCGCCGTCGCCGAATGCGACAGCATCTTCCACCGCGCCATCGTGGAATGCAGCGGCAACCGCATGGTGATGGAGCTATTCCGCACCGTGAACGGCGTCATGGATGAAATCCAGCGCCTGCCGTTCATCCACCACGAACGGATCTGGGAGACGGTGAGTGAGCACGAGGCCATCGTCGCGGCGCTGAACGGGCGGGATGAGGCGCGGGCGGCGGGGGCGATGGCGGGGCATATCAGGGGGGCGGCGGGGAGGATTGGGATTGAGTTGAGGGAAGATTCAAAAAATTGACACAATAGATTCCGTCAACAAAAAGCGCTTTGATTCGATTATAGTCATTCGAGGCTGAGCATTTGCATAGCTTGTTGAGTTTTTGCATCTTAATTATTTATTTTGAAAATCATTAAGGGTTTGTCAAATTTTCTTTAGCTTTAAGATGCGTTCAAGAGTTTTTCATATAATCTATCTATTTAAAAGATTCATGAAACATCTATTTGCCCGTTATGGTCATCCACGAAGGGGATTGAGAATTTGAACATCGATAAAATCCTTTTCGTTGTCGGTGACAACTATACAGTCGTTGGCTTCGGCAGTTGCGGCAATGATAGTGTCAAGCGCACTGCGAGGTCGTCCCATTGTTTTTCCTTCGGTCATCAGTCGCGCCCAGATTATGCCAGCTTTCTCATCGAAAGATAGCACTCGGCCGCCGAAGAGCGCTGAAGGGCCTTCCGGGCTGGAGAACCAAGCTTCAAGTTGGTCGCGCTTGCGCCCAGCAGGCTTTTCCAAAATGCCGCGCCGGATTTCAGCGATAGTGAGGGCGGAGATGAAAAGATCTTCGTCAATTTGCTCTGCCATCCAGGTCAGCAGCGAGTCCGAAGGAGTCGGTTTGATGATATTGCTGATTATGTTGGTGTCGAGCAGATAGCGAGTCACAGGTCAACCTTGCGGCCGGTTTCACGCGACCGCGTTAGGTCGAGGTCGGCTCCGACCAAGGGCGACCGCCGTAGGGCTTCCAGAATGCCCCCCTTTGGTGGAGGAGCGCCTTCAACGCTCTGGCTGACTATCGAACGAATCCGGTTTGCTTCCGGCCCATCGTCAGCAAGGCGTTTTGCGAGAGACCGTATGAGGTCGCGATCCGCCTCCAGTGCCAGCACTTCGAACCGGGCCATACCGCGTTCGGCGAGACGATGCCGATAGTTCTTGATCGCGCGTTTCTGAGACGTGTTGCTCATGATCGGCCTCCGGTTTGTATCCGGTAATATATCCAGTCATGAGCTTACCCGCAAGGTGGAGCGCCACCGTCACAAGTTACTCATCCCCCCATCGATGACCAACTCACTGCTGACCGTATAAGCCGACTCGTCTGATGCCAGGAACACCACCGCCTTGGCGATCTCGCTCGGATTGCCGAAGCGGCCTGCCGGGATCTGGCCCTGGATGGTGGCGGTCATCGCCTTCAAATCATCCTCCGACAGCCCGAGCTTGCCGTAGATCGGGGTGGAGACCGGGCCGGGGCTGACGGCGTTGACGCGGATGCCGCGTTGGATCAGCTCGCCGGACAGGGTTCGGGCTAGGGAGATCAGGTCGGCTTTGGTGGCGGCGTAGACGCTGGAGTTCGGCATGCCGATGCGGGCGTTGATCGATGTGTTGAGCACGATCGACGCGGGATCGGCGAAGATGGGCAGGAGAGCCTGGACCAGGAAGAACGGACCTTTCAGGTTGATCGCGACCGAGCGGTCGAAGCCGGCTTCGTCCCACAGCTCGACCGGACGGAAGTCGGCGACTCCGGCGTTGGCGAAAAGGATGTCCAGGCCGCCGAAGCCCTGGCGGATCGCCTCGGCGACCGCTTGCTGGCCGGCGGCGTCTCCGGCGTCGGCGCGGATCGCCAGCACCTCGTCGCCCAATTCACTGCGGGCTGCATCCAGGGTGGCGGGGTTGGTGCCGGTGACGGCGACGCGGGCGCCTTCCTCCAGGAACTGGCGGGCCGTTTAAAGGCCGATGCCGCTGGTGCCGCCGGTGACGAGGGCGCGCTTGCCGTTGAGTCTGTTCATGACGGGGGTCCTTGATCTGTAGTTGTGGGACGGGTTCACGTGCGGGTGATGGAGGCGCCGCCGTCGATCAGCGAGGCCGTGCCGGTAACGAAGGCGCTGTCGTCGGATGCCAGATAAAGGACGGAGCGGGCCAGTTCCTCCGGCAATGCTACGCGCTTGAGGGCGTGGAGGCCGGTGATGAAGTCGACCTGCTCTGGCGTGTCGTTCATCTCCCGGTACATGGCGGTATCGACTGCGCCGGGAAGCACGGCGTTGACCCGCACGTTGCGAGGGCCGAACTCGGCGGCCAGCGCCTGGGTCAGGCCGATCAGGCCCGACTTGCTGGCGGCATAGGCCGCGACGCCAGGGAAGGCGAAGCTGTAGCCGACGAAGGTCGAGGTGAAGATCACCGATCCGCCGCCGTGCTTCAGCATCTCCGCGATCTGGTGCTTGGCGCCTAGGAAGGCGCCGGTCAGGTTGATCGCGATGGTCTGGTTCCAGCCGTCCTCCGATACGCCGGTGCTGGGACCGCTCTCGCCCAGCGTGCCGGCATTGTTGAAGGCGATGTCGAGCCGGCCGAATCGCTCGGCCGCCCGCGTCACCAGGGCCTTGGCGTAGTCTTCAGAGCGAACGTCGCCGGCCAGCGCCACGGCGGTGCCGCCTTCCGCCTCGATCTCGGCGATCAGGCTGGAGAGTTCCGCTTCGCGGCGGGCGCCGACGACCAGCTTGGCTCCCTCCGCCGCGAAGAGCTTGGCGGTGGCGCGGCCGATGCCGGCGCTGGCGCCGGTGATCAGGGCTACTTTGTCTTGCAGGCGTCCCATGGGTGGTCTCCGATGTTGAGGCGCGGCGCGGTGTCGCTTCCGATCGACGAGGATATGGCATGGTGCCGGCGTTAGGATTAGGCTGCGTTTACCAGACCTGTTATTTGGAACTGTCGAACAATCAGGGCCGAACGATGAAGCTGGATGGCATCGCGGCGTTCGTCGCCGTCGCGGGAGCCGGTTCGATCAGCGAGGCGGCTAGGCGCCTCGGGCTGTCGAAATCGGTCGTCAGCGAGCGGCTGGCCGAGCTTGAGCGAAGCGTCGGCGCCGGCCTGCTGCACCGGACGACCCGCAAGCTGTCGCTGACGGAAGACGGGTCCGCCTTCCTGGAACGCGCTGGACGCATCGTCCGCGAGGTCGAGGAAGCGGCGGCCGACCTTGCCGAACGGCGCGGCACGCTGGCGGGACCGCTGCGGATTTCGGCGCCGGTGACCTTCGGGCGGATGCATCTGGGGCCTGCCCTCTACCCGTTCCTGGTGCAGCATCCCCGGATCGAATTGACGCTCGACCTCGACGACCGGCGCGTCGATGCCGCCGCTGACGGTTTCGACGCCGTGGTGAGGCACGGACCGCTTGGCGACTCCCGCCTGACGGCCTGGAAGCTGGCGGCCAGCCGGCGGGTGCTGGTCGCATCGCCGGGCTATCTGGAACGGCATGGGGCTCCGGGATCCATCGAGGACCTCGACGGGCATCGAGGGCTCTTCTATACCAATCGCGGCGTCGCGGATTGGCGTTTTCCGCTGCCGGACGGAACCGTGATGGTGCGTGCCCAAGTAGCCCTGCGCGCCAACAACGGCGACATGCTGCGCGATGCCGCCATCGCCGGGCTGGGCATCGCCCTGATGCCGATGTTCATCGTCGGGTCCGCCATCGAAGCCGGGAAGCTGGAAGTGGTCGATGTCGGCGCTCGGCCGGAGGACGAGTTCATCTTCATGGCGCACCCTGAGGGGAGGCGGCCGTCCGCCAAGCTGCGGGCATTGGCGGCGCATCTGCGAACGGCCTTCGGCGATCCGCCCTATTGGGATCGCTAATCTCCGCAAACCGGCGTCGGTATCACCGAGATCTTGGTTGCGATGCACCTTATTAGGTCGCCGAAACCTTGCACGCCGCCCGGGAGGTATGTCACGCATGGACATGACAGTCGCATCGGCCATACCGGCATTGCATGCCATGGTGGCACGAGTGATATCGGCGCTCCCGCCGCTCGACGTGGCGGCACGACGGAGGCGGGCCGGTCCAACCGTCTGCCGAAACGTTCGGAAAAGATGAATCCGAACGAAGTGCATAGATGCAGCGCAACATAATAAACCGTTTAGACGAATTTTAGGATTACCCACTTTTAGGTAACTTGCTGAGAGTTGTTCAGCAAAGGTATCGATGATGTTCCGAAAATTTCGTGCCGCCGTATTGATGACGACCGCATTGCTGCTGGCTGGAGCCGGCGGGGCACAGGCCCAGCAGGCGCGGATACTCAAGCTCGGTCATATCCTTGGGCCGGAGTCTCAGTTGGGGGCCGGAGCCGCCGCGTTCGCCGAGGAAGTCACGAAGCGTACCGGTGGCCGCTACAAGGTCGAATTGTATCCGAACGCGGCCTTGGGCGGCGAGGTCGAGGCGATCAAGGCGGTCCAGTTGGGCACCGTCGACGTCACCTTCGTGACTGGCGCTCCCATGCTGAATTTCGTGCCCGACGTCGGCATCTTCGGCATCCCCTTTCTGTTCCGCGATGCCGTCCATGCCCATGCCGTCTTCGACGGCGCCATCGGCCAGGAGTACCTGGAGAAGTTCCGCGCCAAGGACATGGTCGCACTCGCATGGGGCGAGAACGGCATGCGCCACATGACCAACTCCAAGCGCCCCGTCACCGCGCCGGAAGACGTCAAGGGCTTGAAGATCCGGGTCCCCCAGAGCGAGGTCATGGTCCTCGGGTTCAAGGCACTGGGAGCCGACGTCGCCCAGTTGCCGTTTCCGGAGCTTTATGGAGCGCTCCAGAGCGGCCAGTTCGACGGGCAGGAGAACCCGATCGCCACGATCCTGTCGGCCAAGTTCGCCCAGGTTCAGAAGTACCTGACGCTGACCTCCCACAGCTACGATCCCGCCGCCTTCCTGATCGGGATCGACGCGTTCGAAGACCTGTCCGACGAGGACAAGTCGGCGTTCCGGGAGGCCGCCCAGGCAGGCGGGCAGGCGTCGCGCAAGGCGGCGGCGGAAGCCCAGGCCAACGGCGTCAAGACGCTGCAGCAACAGGGTCTCCAGGTCGTTGCCGACTTCGACCGCGCCGGCTTTGCCAAGGCGGCGGCCGTGGCGATGCCCGATTTCGAGAAGAAGTTCGGCGCGGAAACGATCGCGCGCATCCGGAACGTCCAGTAGCGCCATTGGCCTGCGCGGGGAGAATGGCATGCCTATCAGCTTGAAGCTCTCGAACGTTCCGATTGCGTGGAGGATATCCGGCGGCTTCGCCCTCCCGCTGGTCCTGCTGGGGATGATCGCTTTCGGATCCGACCGCAATGCCGTGACGACGGTCGCCGGCATCGGAGAACTCGGACAGGTCAGCGATGCGGCGGCGGTCACCAGCAGCCTTGCGATCCGGATGGAGGAGGCGCGGACCGCGCTGACCCAGTACGCCCTGTCGGAAACCGATGCCGACCTGGGCGCGGCCAAGGCGGCGGTGGCGTCGCTGGGCGAGGCTTTGGGAGGTATCGGCCAGAGCGCGGCGGGGGCCGACGGGGCGCTGCTCGAAGCGATCTCGGTCGCCGGCAACGGGTACGATCAGGCCGTGATGGAGAGCATCGCCGCGGTATCGGAGCGGCGCGTCGGCGGCGCCGGACTGGTCAAGGCCGCGACGGCGCTGGGCACGACGACGTCCGCCATCATCGCTGCGGCCCTGCGGGAGGGGAAGCCCGAAGTCATCGACCTGACGGTCCGTCTGGACGAGGCCGGGCGGAACAGCTCCCTGGCGGCGACCCGCTACATGTCGTCACGCAATCCTGCGGATGCGGGTATCGCCGACCGGGAAGCGGCACGCTTCGTCGACGTGCTGACGGCCTACTCGGCGGTTGCCGGAGACGGCCGCAGGCTTCAGCGGTTCGCGGCGGCGCTGCCGCCGATCCTCGACGAGTACCGCAAGGCCTTGGCCGCCGTCGTCCAGGCGACCGATCGGTTCGTTGCGGCCAGCGAAGGGCGGATCCGCACCGCCGAGGCCCTGTCCGACAGCATCGCCGGCCTCCACCGGGCCAGCATAGACCTGCAGGGGAAGACCTTTTCGGACATGACCGATACGGCGGTCGACTCGCGTCGGCAGGGAGCCGTCCTGGCCGGAGCCGCCCTGCTGGGCGGCATCGCGATGGCGTTCTTCATCGCGCGCAGCATCTCCCGGCCCGTCCGCGACCTCAGCACCGTCATGCGTGAGCTGGCAGGCAACAACCTCGGCGTCGAGGTCAGGTTCACCGAGCGGGCGGACGAGATCGGCGGCATGGCGCGGGCGGTCGAGACCTTCAAGGCGAACGCCCAGGAGGTCAAGCGGCTCCAGGCCCGGCAGGAAGAGATCGAGCGGCAGGCGGCGGCAGAGCGCAAGGCTGGGCTGCTGCGCCTTGCCGACGGCTTCGAGTCCAGCGTCCAGGGCGTCGTCGAGGCCGTTTCGTCCGCCGCGACCGAGATGGAACACAGCGCCGGTGCGATGACCAGGACGGCTGAAACGGCGTCGCATCGCGCGACGATCGTCGCGGCGGCGTCGGAGGAGGCGACGACCAACGTCAACACGGTGGCGGGGGCGGCCGAGGAATTGTCGGCCTCGATCCAGGAGATCAGCCGCCAGATGTCGGACTCGGTCAGGATCACCGCCCGAGCTGTCGAGGATGCCGGCCGAGCCGACGGATTGATGCAGGGACTGACCGAAGCGGCCCAGCAGATCGGGCAGGTGATCGAACTGATCAACTCCATCGCCGGTCAGACCAACCTGCTGGCGCTGAACGCCACCATCGAAGCCGCCCGTGCCGGTGAAGCTGGCAAGGGTTTCACCGTGGTCGCATCGGAGGTCAAGGCGCTGGCGACCCAGACCGCCAGGGCGACCGGCGAGATCCAGGCCAAGGTGACCGAGATACAGCAGGCCACCGGCGGGGCCGCCGATGCGATCCGCGACATCGGACGGACGATTTCGCAGATCAACGAGATCTCCGCCGCCGTCGCCGCCGCGGTCGAGCAGCAGAACGCCGCGACCGGCGATATCTCCCGCAACGTCCAGCAGGCCGCGATGGGAACCCAGCAGGTGTCCGGCAACATCGTCGGCGTTTCCCAGGCTTCGACGGAAACGGGGGCGGCGGCCGGGCAGGTGCTTTCGGCAGCCGGCGGTCTAGCGCGGGAGGCGGACCGGCTGCGGAACGAGGTGGCACGGTTCCTGACGGATGTCCGTTGCGCCTGACGGCGGAACTTCGATCCTGCAAGATGGTTGGTCCTTGTGGCTCCGCGACGCGTTAGCGTCCGGGGCCACAATCATAACAGGCAGAAAGAATGCCATAACAGGCAGAAAGAATGCCTGATCCCGAGGCCGCCAGGTGACGGAAAGCTTTGTCCACGCCATCGCAGATGCGGGAGAAGACTATGCCGTTCAAGAGAATGCTGCTGTGCAGCCTGTTCCTGATATCCGGGCCGCTGGCTTTTCAGGAGGCGCTTGCCCAGGAAATGCCCTTGCAGCCGCTTAGCGACAAGCCGGGCAAGGTGCCGGTGCCGGGGATGCCGGAGGGGATCTACTACGTGCCCTCGACGCTTGAGACCATCAAGTGGGGCTACCTGCCCAATGCGACCACGAAGCCCGTACTGACCGTTCCGAGCGGCGCTACCGTGGTGTTCGACACGGTGTCGCACGAAGGTATCCTGGAAGACCAGGGGCGCGATCCCGTCAAGTTCTTCACGTCCAAGGGCGTTCCCGAGACCATGATCCTGGACGATGCCCGCCGGATCGCGTCGTCCGGTATGCCCCATGACTTCAAGAAGGACGGGCCGCATATCGTGACCGGTCCGGTCGAGATGGAAGGGGCGGAGCCGGGCGACGTCCTGAAGGTGGATGTCCTGTCCGTCGTGCCGCGGGTTCCCTACGGCGTCATTTCCAACCGTCACGGCAAGGGTGCGCTGCCCGGCGAATTTCCCGAGAATACCAGCCCGGCCGAAGACGCGACCCCGGAGTTTCCCGACCGATACGGCAACGTCTCCGTCTTCACGCCGATCCGCAAGCAGGGCGACGACTGGTACGGCGTCATCAAGAACCGGGATGGCAAGGAAGTCGTCTTTCCGGCCAAACCCTTCATGGGCATCATGGGCGTCGCATCCGCAACCGACCAGCCGGTCAACTCGATCCCGCCCGACGTCTTCGGCGGCAATATCGACATCAACGAGTTCGGCGCCGGAGTGACCCTGTACCTGCCGGTCTTCGTCAAGGGAGCGATGTTCTACACCGGCGACCCGCACATGGCGCAGGGTGACGGCGAAGTGGCCCTGACCGCGCTGGAGCATTCCCAGCGGCCTACCTTCAGGATGACGCTGCTCAAACAGGGCGATCCGGCGATCCCGTCCGCATCGGGGACCCTGAAGAAGCTGTTCGCGGAAACGGACGAGTACTGGATCCCGGTAGGGTTGAATCCGGACCTGGATCTGGCGACGCAGGATTCTGTCCGAGAAGCCCTCCGGTTCCTGGAGGAGCGGCTGGGCATGGACCGCGCCGTCGCCTATGCCTATCTGTCCGCGGCCTCGGACGTGCAGATATCCCAGGTAGTGGATCGGACCAAGGGAACCAACATCTTGATCCGGAAGTCCGATTTCAAGGCCATCACCGGGGACGACAAGTCGGCCAAGGCCGAGTGATGCGGGCGATTTAACTCGCTGACAGCGTCGCTTCCGGGGGCTATATCGTGGGGGCCGCACTTTAGAGGGTGACCCCCATGACTGCCGAGACGCCCGCCGAGACTCCTGCCGAAAAGCCCGCCGAGACGATCGAAGTCCGGCGCAAGCGCCTGACCTTCCGGAGTTGGCACCGCGGCACCCGCGAGGCGGACCTCCTGCTCGGCCGCTTCGCCGACCGGCACCTGCCGAATTTCGGCGAGGGCCAGTTGGAACGGTACGAGCGGCTCTTGGAATTGAGCGATCCCGATCTTTATAACTGGATGTCCGCGCGCGAGCCGGTTCCGCCGGAGCACGACAACGACGTGATGCGGCTGTTGGTCGCGTTCAATTTCAAAACGACCGTCGCCTGACGCTCTTTCCAGTCTGATATTCCCGCCTTGATCAAGATAAACCTCGACCCCGGCCGCCCGTCCCGCCTTCTGATCGCCGGTGCGCCGGAAGGGCAGGACGCCCGCATCCTTGCCGACATCGCCAAGCGGCGCGGGGCCGGCGGGTTGCTGCACGTGGCGCTGGACGATCAGCGCATGGCGCGTCTGGCCGAAGCGGTAGCGTTCTTCGCGCCGGAGGTGGAACTTGTCCAGATCCCGGCTTGGGACTGCCTACCCTATGACCGCGTGTCGCCCAACGTCGATATCGTCAGCCGCCGGGTCGAAGGCCTAACCCGCCTGATCGAGCCGTCCAAGGGACGGGCGCGGCTGATCCTGACGACGGTCAATGCGCTGCTTCAGAAGGTGCCGCCGCGCGGCGCCTTCAGCCACGCGACGTTCGTTGCCAAGATCGGCGACCGGATCGACCTGGACAAGTTGCAGGCCTATCTGGCCCATAACGGCTACACGCGGGCGCAGACCGTGCGCGAGGCGGGCGAGTTCGCGATCCGGGGCGGCATCATCGACCTGTTCCCGCCGGGGACCGAGGAGCCGTTACGGCTCGACCTGTTCGGCGACGAGCTGGAAGGCGTGCGGGCCTTCGACCCGATGAGCCAGCGGACGACGGAGAAGCGCGACGGAGTGGCGCTGAAGCCGATGTCCGAGGTCTTTCTGGACGAGCAATCAGTCGCCCGGTTCCGGTCCGGCTACCGCGAGCTGTTCGGCGTCGTGCTGGACGAGGACCCGCTATACGAGGCGGTCAGCGCCGGGCGCAAGCATGGCGGCATGGAGCACTGGCTCCCGCTGTTTCATTCCAGCATGGAAACGATCCTGGACTACGTTCCGGATGCGGCTGTGACCCTAGACCCGCAGGCGGAGGAGTCGCGGGACGCCCGCTTCTCCCAGATCGCCGATTTCTACCATGCACGGAAGACGCTCCAGTCGGTCGAGAAGAAGGCCAACAATCCCGTCTACAAGCCGCTGCCTCCGGCGATGCTGTTCCTGGATGAGGCGGCTTGGGACGATCTGCTGTCGGCCCGTGCGGTCGGTCAGCTGATCCCGTTCGCGCTAGCGGAGGGGCAGGCCGGCGTCGACGCCGAAGGGAGGCGAGGCCGCGACTTCGCCGAAGCCCGTGCCCGGCCCGACGTCAATGTCTTCGACGCCCTGAAGTCGCATATCGAGGACCTTCAGAAACAGGATCGGCGCTGCGTCGTCGCCGGCTATAGCCAGGGTGCGCGCGACCGGCTGCTGACGGTTTTGCGCGACCATGGGATCGAGCGGGTCGAGATCTGCGAAAGCTGGGAAGGTGCCCGGCGGCTCGACCGGCGAACGACGGCGCTGATCGTCCTGGGCATCGAAACCGGCTTCGCCGCTCCAGATGTCGTGGTCATCACCGAACAGGATATCCTGGGCGACCGGCTGGCGCGGCCGACCAAGAAGCGGAAGCGCTCGGCCAACTTCATCGCCGAGCTGTCGAGCCTGAGCGAAGGCGATCTGGTGGTCCATGTCGATCACGGCATCGGGCGCTACGACGGGCTCGAGACGCTGACGGTGACCGGCGCTCCGCACGACTGCCTGCGGCTGATCTACGAGGGCGGCGACAAGCTGTACCTGCCGGTCGAGAACATCGAACTGCTGTCGCGCTACGGCTCGGCTGCCGATACGGCGCAGTTGGACAAACTGGGCGGCGTCGGCTGGCAGGGCCGCAAGGCGCGGGTCAAGAAGCGCCTGAAGGACATGGCCGAAGCGCTGCTGAAGATCGCGGCGGAGCGCGAGTTGAGGCGGGGGCAGGCCGTTTCGGCGCCGGATGGAATCTACGCGGAATTCGCGGCGCGCTTCCCCTATCCGGAGACGGAGGATCAGCTTCGCGTCATCGAAGAGGTGATGGAGGACTTGCAGTCCGGCCGTCCGATGGACCGTCTGGTCTGCGGCGATGTCGGGTTCGGCAAGACCGAAGTGGCGCTGCGGGCGGCCTTCATCGCGGCGCTTTCGGGGATGCAGGTCGCTGTGGTGGTGCCGACGACGCTGCTGGCACGCCAGCACTCGCGCACCTTCGAGAAGCGGTTCGCCGGTTTGCCGGTGCGGATCGGGCAGCTCTCCAGGCTGGTGACGGCCAAGGATCAGAAGCTGACCAAGAACGGTCTCGCAGCCGGAACGGTCGATATCGTGATCGGCACCCATGCGCTGCTGTCCAAGACGGTCCAGTTCAAGAACCTCGGCATGGTGATCGTGGACGAGGAGCAGCATTTCGGCGTCAAGCAGAAGGAGCGGCTGAAGCAGCTTCGCGCCGATGTCCATGTGCTGACCCTGACCGCGACCCCGATCCCGCGCACGCTTCAGATGGCTCTGGCGGGAGTGCGCGAGCTGAGCCTGATCGCGACCCCGCCGGTCGACCGGCTGGCGGTGCGGACATTCGTTCTGCCTTACGATCCCGTGGTGATCCGCGAAGCGATCCTCCGCGAGCATTATCGCGGCGGGCAGACCTATTACGTCTGCCCGCGCCTCGAAGATCTGCCGCGCGTCTACGAACGGCTCCAGGAACTGGTGCCGGAGGTCAAGGTCGTGATGGCGCACGGCCAGATGGCCGCGACCCAGTTGGAGGAGGTCATGACCGCCTTCGACGACGGCCAGTTCAACGTGCTGCTGGCGACCAACATCGTCGAGTCCGGGTTGGACGTTCCCAATGCCAATACGATGATCATCCACCGCTCCGACCTGTTCGGGCTGGCGCAGCTCTACCAGTTGCGCGGCCGGATCGGCCGCTCGAAGGTCCGGGGATACGCTTACCTGACCTATGCGCCGAAGACGGTGCTGTCGGCCACCGCGACCCAGCGCCTCCATGTGATCGAGACGCTGGACAGCTTAGGCGCCGGTTTCCAGCTGGCCAGCCACGACATGGATATCCGAGGCGCCGGCAATTTGCTGGGCGAGGAGCAGTCCGGTCATATCAAGGAAGTCGGCGTCGAGCTTTACCAGCACATGCTGGAGGAAGCGGTGGCGACGGCGCGGAGCGGCGCCGGCACGCTGTCGGAGGCGGAAGACCAATGGACGCCATCAATCAACCTCGGGATGCCGGTGCTGATACCGGAGGCCTACATCGCCGACCTGAACGTCCGGCTCGGGCTTTACCGCCGGATTTCGGAACTGGTGGACCGGCAGGAGATCGATAGTTTCGCAGCCGAACTGATCGACCGTTTCGGACCGCTGCCGGACGAAGTGGAGAACCTGCTCGACGTCATGACGATCAAGCAGCTTTGCCGCGCGGCTGGAGTGGAGAGGGTCGATGCCGGACCGAAGGGTGCCGTGCTGTCGTTCCACAACAACTCGTTCGCCCGGCCGGACCAACTGATCATCTTCATCGGCAAGCAGGTCGGCACGATGAAGCTGCGGCCCGACCATAAGCTGGTCTATACCCGCACCTGGGACGATACGGCGACGCGGGTGAAAGGCGTCAACCGGCTGATGCAGGATTTGGCTAAGCTGGTCGCATGACCCGATGGGGCAGGGGCGTGACCTCCTCTGCCGCCAGATCGAGCAGCGGCATGAAGGCAGACGGCTCCTGTGCCCCAGCCAGCGCATAGCGCCGGTTGAAGATGAAGCAGGGTACCGCCTGGATGCCGATCTGACGGGCGACCGACTCCGTTGCCCGAATGGCCGCCACGTCTGCGTTTCCGGCCAAGTGGTCGCGCACCAGATCTGGGTCGAGCCCGGCTTCCGCCGCTTTGGCAAGCAGCACCTCGCGGTCGCCGATGTCCAGGCTTTCCACGAAATAGGCTGCGAACAGCAGGTCCGTCATCCGGTCGGCGAGTTGAACGCGGCTGGCGAAGCGGACAAGCCGATGGGCTGCCAAGGTGTTGGGCGTGCGCTTGATCCGGTCGAGGCTCATGGGCAGGCCGTCGCGCTCGGCCGTTTCCTCGATCACGCTATAGACCTGCCGCGCGCGCTCGGCTCCGCCGAACTTGGTGGACAGATAAGCGAAGCGATCGATGCCGCCCACCGCCATGTCGGGGTTCAGTTCATAAGGCTGCCAACGGCGCTCCAGCGGCAAACGTGCTCGTTCGGTCAGGGCGCGTTCCAGCCGGTGCTTGCCGATATAGCACCAGGGACAAATCAGGTCCGAGTAGATCTCGACTATCATGATTTCGATTGTAATCCCAAACCCATGGCTTTGGCGAGAGTGCTCAGGTTTATAGATGAGGCGGCTGACAGCGTCGCTCAGAACCATCCGCGGCTGCCCGTCCCCACAAGCATCCGCATTCCGATGCATGCAAATTTAACTTATTGCATGGATCTTCGCTGCGGCATGAGGTACAGGGCGAACAAATTGAATAAGCATGGTTATCGCAGGCATGCCGAAAGCTTCCGCCAGATAGTCTGGGACGAGGCTAACAGGCTTGCTCATTATGAGAAACGGCCGAGAGATTTTGCAATCGCAAATAGATTGAACTGGTCGAGAATCCTCAAGAGGCTCGATGTCGAGCATCCAGACGGCCTCCCCGCTTCAATGCGCTGGTTGCCTTGGAAATTGCGAAGGCTTCTCCAATCTTCTTTGTGGTATACCGCAAGGATGGTGACGATCTCAAAATCATCAGCTTAAGGTTGGCCAATGTCGAAGAAAGATCGATATACGCGCGATAACGCGGTTGAGGTCCCTTTACCTCTCGCATTGCCGGTTCTTCCTCCAGGAACAGAGGACCGGACGGACTACGGGTATATTCTCGACTGGATGCGGCGTGGCATGCCGAATAATGAGATTGCCTACTCATCCGATGCTCCTCCGACATCCGAAAAACATTGGGCAGCGGGCGTTGAAGCCAAATTCAGATTTACCGGAACCAACGAGTAGGGCGAATAGCGTGCCGTGGTCCCGGAAAGCGACTTTCGCCGTAGACTGAAACGCGGACGTTACAGTTTATTAACCTCAAGGCGAAACACTGTAGCCGCAGTTTCGTCGCGGTGGCCGCCAATGTCCGACAGCTATACATCCTCGAAAATCAAGGAAGCGCTGGTCGCATCCCAGGGCAGTCGCGCCCGTGCGCAGGATATACTGCTGGGCTGGGCGCAGGCGGACGACCGACTGCTTCGCGGACTTGTGGAGCCTTACCTGAAAGGCATCGTCACGGGGACGATCGAGCGGGTGACGAAACCCGCAGCCGAAAAGAGTGCTGCCGTAGCGCAGCCCCCGTCACCGGCAATCGTCCGGGCGCCCGCGCCTAAAGTTCCGGTGCCGAAGCCCGGACCGCCGCGCGAATTGTCGCCGGAAGCCTTGGACAAGGCGCTGTCGCTGATGGGGCAGGGTGCTCTGCCGCCCCGGCCCAGTCCGGCGGCCCCCGCTCCGAGATCGGCATCTCCCTTGAAGCTCGGTACGACCAATCCGGTTCCGCCGACCAAGGCGGGAGCCAAGCATCAGCAGACTATGCGGGCTTTGGCAGCGTTATACGCGCGCAAACACCGGGATTGACGGCGCAATGGCGTAGCGTTACTTCGGCGGTGCCGCAGGGGTGGGCCAAGCCGGGCGGATTCCGACCAGAGTTTCCTTGTTGCCATAGGGCTCCGGCCGGGCATGGCACTCAACCTGGGCAAGGGTCTTGTAGCAGTATAGTTCCGGCTCGGCACGCGCCGTCACATCCGGCCAATCGCGGCAGTAATGCCTTGTCTTCTCATAGTTGACCATGCTGCAATCTTCGTCGAGAGCATAGGACACCGCGTGGTCGGTGATGGTCTTGCCGGTGTTGATCAGCAGGACCGTGGAAACGCCAGCCGTCGCCGCGGTGGCCGGACCTTCCAGCATCGAGCAGCCGCCGGGCAGGACGCCGATCAGGGTGGCGGCGATGACGGCCCTTATCCGGATCCGCCGACTTGCTGGCATGGCCGCATTCCACTTCATCGCAGCAATACGCACTGGTGCACACGGCACTGGACCAGAACGAAGACGTCCTTGGACTTGCCTCCCGTGCACATCACCTTGAAGACGGTTTCGGGACTGTTGCCGACAGTCTGACGCAGCGGTTCGATCTTGCCAGGCTTGCAATTGGAAGCTACGGCGACGGACCGTGCTTCAGCCGGAGTGGCGGATGCCGGCAATGTCGGGACCGTCAGGGCCATGCCTATAAATGCCGCCATTCCCGCCGTTCGCCGCCAGTCCATTGGTCTTCCCGTCAATCGCGTTACGCTCTGTGATAAAACGAGTCCGGTTAAGTTTTGTAAAACGAGGACTTCCCAAGTGCTGCATGTCTATGTCGATGCCGACGCCTGCCCGGTGAAGGACGAGGTCTATCGTGTCGCCGAGCGTTATGGGCTCAGCGTCACCCTGGTCGCCAACAGCCCATTCCGGATACCGCTCCACGAACGTATCCGGCTGGTCGTGGTGGGAGCCGGGTTCGACGCGGCGGACGACTGGATTGCGACCAATGCCGGTGCCGGCGACATCGTGATCACCGCCGATATTCCGCTGGCTTCCCGCTGCCTGAAGAACGGTGCCCGCGTGATCGGCAGCACCGGCAAACCGTTCACCGACGCTACGATCGGGCAGGCGCTGGCCGGACGCGAGCTGAGCCAGCATCTTCGGGAGTCCGGCCTTATCACCGGCGGCCCCGCTCCGCTGGGCAAGCAGGACCGTTCCCGGTTCCTCCAACAGCTCGATCAGGATATCCAGGCGATCCGCAGGGCGGCTGGAATCCGCTGAGTACGGCTTCTCATTTTCCGTGAAATTTCCTCTTGCGAACCAGAAACTCGGCTGCTAAAAACCGCCTCGTTGATCCCGGTTAGCTCAGTTGGTAGAGCAGTGGACTGTTAATCCGCGTGTCGCTGGTTCGAGTCCAGCACCGGGAGCCACCTTCCCAGAAGGTGATCTTAAAACGAAACGGCGCCCGACAACAGTCGTGGCGCCGTTTCGTTTTAAGATCACCTTTTATGGTTTTTAGCACGGACGATCTCAGGGTGCGTTGTACCAGACGCGTCCGACCGACGAGAGATCGTAACCCTGCAGGTCGTCGGCCTTGGCCAAGGCGTCGGCAGAGCGGGAATGCGTCAGCAGGGCCTGCATTTCGGGCTCGAAATAATCCCGCCGCCGGACGATCAGATCGTATCGCTCCCGGTGCAGCGGGACGAAGTCAAGGCGAAGCTGCCGGGCTATGGCCCGGACGGCCAGCCCTGTGTCGGCCCTCCCGTCCAGCACCGTCAAGCCGACCTCCAACTCACTCCGTACCGGCGACTCCGTGAGCGAAAGCTCGTTCAGGAGGATGCCCGATTTGTCGAGCAGATGGTCCATCAGGACCCTGGCACCCGACCCTGGCGGACGGATCGCCATTCTCACACGGCCTGCCGCGACGTCTTCGAGCGAAGCGATGCCGTGCGGATTGCCGGGAGCAACAACCAACCCTTGCTCACGCCAAGCCCATTCCACCGCGACGATGTCATGGCCGGGCAGCGTACGTTCCAGTACCGGCACATTGTACGTGCCGGACTCCGGGTCGAGAATGTGAATGCCGCAGGCCGCGGCCTGGCCGACTGCCAGCCGTTCCAGGCCGTCGAGGCTGCCGCCGCTGAGCATCGCGAGGCCGCAGCCGGAAGAAGCGACGCACCATTCGAGGAACGGGTCGTGACTCCCGGCCATGACACGGGGAGCGACGGCTGTCGCGCGCGCGCGGTGTTCCGGCATCACGGGGGCGGCACGCTCCAGCCACTGGTCGATCCTGTCCTTGGGAAACAGCCATTTGCCGCCGACGCGCGTGCAGGGGATGCCGCCCTGACGCACGAGATCGTAGATCTTGCGCTCCTTGATTCGGAGATAGGCCGCTACTTCCTGGGTGTTCATCAGGTCGGACATGGATCGATCCACGGTGCCGCCCCGCTCAGGACCCCGCGGTCAGGAGCCGGATTTTTCGGCGTTGGGGAAGAAAAGCTGTTCGCCGTTGATCTTATAGCCGGCGATGGCATCCTGTCCCTCCTTAGACAGCAGCCAATTGACGAAAAGCGCTCCGTCCTCAAGTTTCACGTGCGGGTGCTTTGCCGGGTTCACAGCCATCACGCCGTACTGATTGAACAGCCGCTTATCGCCTTCGACCAGGATCGTCAGGTTGCCCCGGTTGCGGAAGTTCAGCCAAGTCCCCCGGTCGGTCAGCGCGTAGGCGTCCATCGCGGCGCTGGTATTGAGCGTCGGACCCATGCCGGAGCCGGTCGAACGGTACCAGCCGCCGGTACCGGCGGATGTGACGTCGACTTCCGCCATCTGCCAAAGGCGCTGTTCAGCCTTATGGGTGCCGCTGTCGTCACCGCGCGACGCAAAGGGCGCTTTGGCGGCGGCGATCTTCTTCAGGGCGGTTTCGGCGTCCTTCAGGCCTTTGACGCCTGCGGGATCGGCCGCTGGCCCGACGATGACGAAGTCGTTGTACATGACGTCGTATCGCTTCTTGGCGAAGCCATCGGCGACGAACTTCTCCTCCGACTTGGTATCGTGGACGAACAGAACGTCCGCATCGCCGCGCCGGCCGGTTTCGATCGCCTGTCCGGTGCCCTGGGCGACGACATGGACGTCAAGACCGGTCTTCGCCTTGAACAGGGGGAGGAGATAGTCGAACAGACCGGACTGCTCGGTCGATGTGGTCGATGCGACGGTGATGAATTCGTCCTGGGCGACCGCGGGCAGGCCGGCGGCCAAGGACAGGCCGGCGGCCACCAAGGCGCCGAACAGGCGCCGGTTCAGTTCTGTCAGCACAGGAGATCTCCTCTGAGAAAGGCCGCGGCTTCTTTGGTCCGCGGTTGGTCGAAGAATGAGGCCGCGGGCGCATGTTCGATCAGCATTCCACGGTTCAGGAACATGACTTCGTCTGCGAGGCGCCGGGCTTGGCCGAGGTCATGGGTCGTCATGACGATCCGGATGCCGTCGCGAACGAACTCCTCGATCATCGACTCGACCGCTCTGGTCGCGGTCGGGTCGAGATTGGCGGTCGGCTCGTCGAGGAACAGCACTTCGGGGCGCAGCGACCAGGCGCGGGCGAGCGCCAGACGTTGTTGCTCGCCGCCAGAGAGGACGCGCGCCGGCCTGTCGGCCAGATCGATCAGGCCGAATCGTTCGAGGGCCGCGCCGGCGGCCGTGCGGCGGCTTCGGTAGCCGAATCCGGCCAGGGCCAGGGCATGGATGAGGTTACCGCGCGCGGAGCGGCGCAGCATCACGGGACGCTGGAAGACCATGGCATGGCGGCGGCGGATTGTCGCGGCGCCGGGACCCAGCCATTCCACCGAACCGGCCGTCGGTCTTATCAACCCGTGGCAGAGACGGAGGGTCAGGCTCTTGCCGGCACCGTTCGGTCCGAGAATGACCGTTATCCCGTGTCCGCCGAGAGTTAGGGAAAGCGCCGGAATCAGCGTCGCTTCGCCGACGGAGTAGCGAACACCGCTCAGGCGCAACGGCAGGCTCGAGGGATCGTCACGCATCGCACTTTCCGGAGACTTCAACCGGCATCAGCCCGCTGTCTGCAAAATCATGCATAAACCTGCACGATTTTTTAGTCCCGGTAAAGTTTGCACTGACAGATTTTTCGGAAAAACCCAAATGAAAAGGGGCGGCGGAAAATCCGCCACCCCTTCCATTTTGCCCAAAAAGTGAGCTGCCGGATCCCGCAGGATCAGACCGAGTAGTACATCTTGTACTCGATCGGGTGCGGCGAGGTCTCGAAGGCCATCTGCTCTTCGCGCTTCAGCTCGATATAGGCCTCGATCATGTCCGGAGCGAACACGTCGCCCTTGGTCAGGTAATCGTTGTCGGCTTCCAGGCTGTCGAGCGCCTGACGGAGCGAACCGCATACGGTCGGAACCGCGGCCAGCTCTTCCGCGGGCAGGTCGTACAGGTTCTTGTCCATCGCTTCGCCGGGATGGATCTTGTTCTGGATACCGTCGAGGCCGGCCATCAGCATGGCGGCGAAAGCGAGATACGGGTTGGCCGACGGATCGGGGAACCGCACTTCGACGCGCTTGCCCTTGGGGCTGGCGACGTAGGGGATGCGGCAGGAAGCGGAACGGTTGCGGGCCGAGTAGGCCAGCAGAACCGGAGCTTCGTAGCCCGGAACCAGGCGCTTGTAGCTGTTGGTAGACGGGTTGGTGAAGGCGTTCAGCGAACGGGCATGCTTGATGATGCCGCCGATGTAGTACAGCGCCATGTCGGACAGGTCGGCGTAGCCGGAGCCGGCGAAGATCGGCTGGCCTTCCTTCCAGATCGACTGGTGGCAGTGCATGCCCGAACCGTTGTCGCCGAACACCGGCTTCGGCATGAACGTGGCGGTCTTGCCGTAGGCGGCCGCGACGTTGTGCACGACATACTTGAACTGCTGCATGTTGTCGGCTGTTTTGACGAGCGTGGCGAACTTGATGCCCAGCTCGTGCTGAGAAGCGGCCACTTCGTGGTGATGCTTCTCGATCTCGACGCCCATTTCACCCAGCACGGTCAGCATCTCGGCCCGCAGGTCCTGAGCCGAGTCGATCGGGGGGACCGGGAAGTAGCCGCCCTTGATGGTCGGGCGGTGGCCCAGGTTGCCGTCGGGCTGGGTCCGGCCGCTGTTGTAGGGGCCTTCCTCGCTGTCGACCTTATAGAAGCACTCGTTCATCGAGACTTCGTAACGCACGTCGTCGAACACGAAGAACTCGGCTTCCGGACCGAAATAGGCGGTGTCGCCGATGCCGGCCGACTCCATGTAGGACTGCGCGGCCTTGGCGATCGAGCGCGGGTCACGGTTGTAGGGCTGACCGCTGGCCGGATCGTAGACGTCGCAGAAGATGTTCAGCATCGGCTGTGCGGCGAACGGATCCAGCACGGCGGTCGCAGCGTCCGGCAACAGGACCATGTCGGATTCGTTGATCGCCTTCCAGCCGGCGATCGAGGATCCGTCGAACATGATGCCGTCGGTGAACGAATCTTCCTCGATCGTGCAGATGTGCTGCGCGGTGTGATGCATCTTGCCGCGCGGATCGGTGAAGCGAAGGTCGACGTACTTGACGTCGTGTTCCTTGATCAGGTCGAAGACCTTGCTGATGTCAGACATTCCTCGGAATCCGTTTTCTATGGTTGACGCTGGCTCATCTCCACCTTGGCCTGGGCGGAGTGAGGCCGATTTGGTGACGCGCGCGGGCGTTGTTATGTCACGACCTTTCCGGACGCACAATCCACAGCTTGCCCGTAGGTGGCATTATGGCAAACCGGTATTATGACGATCCGGCATCAAGACGAAAAAGATGTCCGTCGAGATGGTCGGACGGCTTGCGCCTGCGCTTTGGAAGCCGGACGCGCGGCCGCTGCGGACCGGCGCCAAGGCCTGCCGGTTAGGGGGCATCACCTGGGACCCCGAGCCATGCATGGCAGGGGTTTATGACTGTCCCGCAGTCACGTGCCCGACGTCATGGGCTCGGGTAAGCCCAGCCCCGATCGGCATCCCGGTCAGACGGCGTCGCTGCCTTTCTCACCGGTACGGATGCGGACGACTTCTTCGACCGGAGTCACGAAGATCTTTCCGTCGCCGATGCGGCCGGTATGGGCGGCCGTCTGGATCGCTTCGATCGCGCGATCGACCAGACTGTCGTCCATCACGACCTCGATCTTCACCTTGGGCAGGAAATCCACGACGTATTCCGCGCCACGGTAAAGTTCCGTATGACCCTTCTGTCTTCCGAAGCCTTTGGCTTCGGTGACGGTAATGCCCTTGATGCCGACCTCGTGAAGGGCTTCCTTCACTTCGTCGAGCTTGAACGGCTTAATGATGGCTTCGATTTTTTTCATGATGCTGATCAACGACTCCCCGTGGATGGCGGCGCGCCACCGAGCGGTGCTCATCATCCCGTAAAGCACGAGGCATGCCAACGCCGTAGTGCCAAGGGTAAATGTTCCGCCCGGCGGTTTTCGGCGAGTGTATGCCGTAATGGCTGGCAAGCAACTGATGTTTCCATGATCAAGATGTCTAAAAAAGTGGCATATAGGTTCGTGCAACGCTGACGCGCCGGCAGACCGAGCCACGATGCGGGTAAGGACGGGAAATCAGCGTTTTCCGCCCTTGACGAGGTTCCTGCGATTTGGCATAGACACGGCCCCAACGGTGGCGGCGGTAGCTCAGTTGGTAGAGCCCTCGGTTGTGGTCCGAGTGGTCGTGGGTTCGAGTCCCATCCGTCGCCCCACCTTCCCTTGATGACGTCATCATTCATCCAGCGGTGCTGTTGCGCCGGTAAGCTGCGATCGGTCCCAATGAGAGACCGCCGCGGCCTTTTTTCGTTCCGAGCCGTTGATCCCTCGTGAAGCGCTTGTTCGGGAGAACCGTCATGAACCTTCGGAACGCCGTCCTGACCGTCGCAGAGATGTACCGCGCCGATGCGCTGACCATCGAGAGCGGCAGGTCCGGTGAGGTCCTGATGGAATCGGCAGGCGCCGCGGTGGTCCGCGAGATCGCGGCTCGATGGCCGGTTGGCCCGGTGACCGTCCTCTGCGGCCCTGGCAACAACGGCGGAGACGGCTTCGTCGTGGCGCGCCTGCTTGACCAGCTCGGCTGGCCGGTCCGGCTCGGACTGCTGGGTAAGGTGGACGCCCTGCGCGGCGATGCCGCCGTTATGGCAGGGCGCTGGAGGGGCGAAGTGCTCGCCTTGTCATCCGGTCTGCTGGACGGGGCGGCGCTGGTGGTCGATGCCCTGTTCGGTGCCGGACTGGCGCGGCCGCTGGAAGGCGCCGTGCGTGATCTCGTGGAGCAGCTGGGCATTCGCGCCATTCCGGTCGTCGCGGTGGACGTGCCGAGTGGCGTCGATGGAGACACCGGCCTGGTGCTCGGCACTGCGGCGCCGGCGGCGCTGACCGTCACTTTCTTTCGAAGGAAGCCCGCGCACCTTCTCATGCCGGGGCGCGGTTTGTGCGGGACGGTCGTGGTTGCGGATATCGGCATCGCCGACCCCGTGCTTGAGAAGATCGCGCCGAGGATTTTTCACAATGACCCCGCCTTGTGGCTGCCGCACTTCCCCTGGCCCAAGGCCGACGGGCACAAGTTCGATCGTGGTCATGCCGTAGTGCTGGGAGGCGTCCGCATGACGGGAGCGGCAAGGCTGGCTGCACGGGCGGCGCGGCGGGCAGGGGCGGGGCTGGTCAGCATCGCCTGTCCGGAAGAGTCTTTTCCGATCTATGCCGCGTCCGATCCCGGAACCATCGTGACCGTTCTCACCGCTGCCGAGTCGTTTTCCGGCCTGATGGCCGATCCGCGCCGTAACGCCGTCCTGATCGGGCCGGGAGCCGGCATCTCCGCCGCGACGCGCCGCAGGGTGGAGGAAGCCTTGGATGCAGCGAAGGCGACGGTCATCGATGCGGACGCCATCACCGCATTCGCCGAGGCACCCGCGGAACTCTTCGGACGGCTTACGGGGCAATGCCTGCTGACGCCCCATGCCGGAGAGTTCAAGAGGCTGTTCGGCATCGAAGGCGACAGACTGTCGCAGGCACGTGCCGCCGCCGGTCGCGCCGGGGCGATCGTGCTGCTAAAAGGGCCGGATACCGTGATCGCGCGGCCGGACGGCAGTGCCGCGATCAATGGGAACGCACCGCCATGGCTGGCGACGGCAGGGGCGGGTGACGTCCTGGCGGGCTTGGCGTTGGGCTTGATCGCACAGGGCATGCCGACGTTCCATGCCGCCGCCGCTGCCGCATGGCTTCATGGCGAGGCAGCCACGAGATTCGGCCATGGGCTGATCGCGGAGGACATTGCGGAGGTTTTGCCGGGAGTGTTGCGAGACTTGGCGGAAGGCTTCGTGACGGTCCCGTGAAGATGGTTGCGACACTTCCGTTTACCCTTGATCCGCACGGCACGACTCTTTCAAAATCAGCGGCATGACCCAGTTACCGACTTCCATTGAAGAGCAGGCGGCGCCGTCGCTGTTTGACCGTACCATCGAGAACCTGAGGACCGCGTGGCGCGATATAGCGGCCTTCTCCCGCGAGGCGGTGGGCGCCACGCCACGTCCCCATCTGCCGCGAGAGGATGCCGACCGGCTCCGTCTTCAGATGCAGGCCTGCCTGGAAGGGCGCGGCGGTGAAGTCAGCGCCCGAGCGCGCGCCGCGGAGCTGGGCCGGACCTATCTCGGCCTCGACTCGACGGGCCGGCGCAACTTCCTCCACGTGCTGGCCCGCGATTTCGACGTGGACCGCGCCACCGTGGACCGGGCGGTCGACGTGTTCCATCAGGCCGGTGATCCGGCATCGCGCGGCGACGCCGAGCGGGCGCTGCGGAGTGCGCTCGAACCGGGACGGATGAGGTTGCTGACCCAGTTCAACGGTCTGCCCGAAGGCATAAAGTTCCTGGTGGACATGCGAGCGCAACTGCTGGAGTGGTCGCGTGGCGATCCGCTGCTGTCGGCGCTCGAAGCCGACCTGAAGTCACTGTTGAAGAACTGGTTCGACGTCGGTTTCCTGGAGTTGCGCCGGATCACATGGGACAGCCCGGCATCGCTCCTGGAGAAGCTGATCGCTTATGAGGCGGTCCATGCGATCCGCGGTTGGCAGGACCTGAAGGATCGGCTCGACTCGGACCGCCGTTGCTTCGCCTTCTTCCACCCGAGGATGCCGGACGAACCCCTGATATTCGTCGAGGTGGCGCTGGTGACCGGCATGTCCGGCAACGTCCAGACCCTGCTGGACGAGGCGGCGCCCGTACAGGATCCGCAGACGGCGGATACCGCCATCTTCTACTCGATCTCGAATGCCCAGAAGGGACTGGCCGGCATCAGTTTCGGCAATTTCCTGATCAAGCGCGTCGTAGACAGTCTTGCGGCCGAGTTCCCGAACCTCAAGAACTTCGCAACGCTGTCTCCGATTCCCGGTTTCAGGCGCTGGCTAGATGCGGAACTTGACCGGGAAAGCGGCGGAGAG
Source organism: Skermanella aerolata KACC 11604 (assembly GCF_000936425.1). Lineage (GTDB taxonomy): Bacteria > Pseudomonadota > Alphaproteobacteria > Azospirillales > Azospirillaceae > Skermanella > Skermanella aerolata. Next base: position 266,834 of record NZ_AVFK01000002.1, read on the forward strand.
GGTGTGTTGACCGCGTCCGAGCGAAACCGTATCGCCGAGCTTTTCGCCGATCCCGACAACGTCGTGCCAGAGCCTTGCGACCGCCTTCAGGCACTGCTGGACCGGCCTGGATGGCACCGCGACGATGCTGTGCTCAAGGTCCTCAAGCCAATCCTGCTTCGGCTTGGCGCCACGTATCTGGTCGACGTGAAGTCGGGTAATCGTGCCCGCGATCCGGTCGCTCATTTCCATCTGTCCAACGGCGCCCGCATGGAGCGGCTGAACTGGCTGGCCGACACCTCAGACAACGGCTTGCGTCAGTCAGCCGGAATGATGATCAATTACCGGTATAAACTGACCCATATCGAGGCCAATCACGAGGCCTATACCGGGGATGGTAAAATCAGCACCTCCTCGCAAGTGCGCGCGCATCTGAAAAGTACAGGATAAACTGATGGCTTTTTACATAAAATGCACCTAACCGCCTTTAACTGTTCATAAACAGCCGCTGGCTAGTCTTGATCCCACTGACATTAACCAAGCCAGCGCGGGACGGCATACATGTTCTTGAGACGGCAGAAGGCTCCGGCAGACATCACTGAAGGATCGGTGTATCGGCGGACCACCCGCGGCAAGTCCGTGGAAACCGCGCGGGTGCTCGCAGTGTCCAAAGACAGTGTCGGCATCACTCATGTCCGCTTCAGCGTCCACTACGAGAGGGTCGATACGGCGGACGAATTGCGCACGCTGGCGCTCAGCTCCTTCGCCGAACTCTTCAGCGAGCGGGTCCTGGCTTGAACGCCGGGCTGTCGCGCTTGAACTGGGCCTGCGGGTGAGAGCCGCGTTTCAGCCGGTTCTCGCGACTTGTCCATTTAGCCTGTTTGTCCAGAAATCGGTGTGCTATAGAGGCGAACCCGGCGGGCGGGTGACTTAAATCGCCTGCGCGGGGCTGCCTGTGCGGGCGTGGCGGAATTGGTAGACGCGCTGGATTTAGGTTCCAGTGACGGAAGTCGTGGGGGTTCGAGTCCCTTCGCCCGCACCACAAGGTCAGCCGTACCCGAGGTTCTCAAGCCGCGACCGGCCGCACCGGTCGCCAACGAAACAGGCTTCCAGTCCAATGCAGATTACCGAGACGAGCGCCGACGGCCTCAAGCGTGAATACAAGGTCGTCATCCCCGCCCAGGAGATCGAGACTCAGGTCAACAGCCGGCTCCAGGAGCTGAGCAGGACCGTAAGGCTGCCGGGCTTCCGCCCCGGCAAGGTGCCGCTTCCGATCGTGAAGCAGCGCTACGCCCAGTCGGTCATGGGAGAGGTGCTGGAGCGCGCCGTCAACGACAGCTCCCAGAAGGCGATCGACGAGCGTGGTCTCCGTCCGGCGCTTCAGCCCAAGATCCAGGTCACCTCGTTCGAAGAGGGCGGCAACCTGGAATACGATCTTGCGGTCGAACTGCTGCCCGACATCGAGCCTGTCGATTTCTCCACGATCGAACTGGAGCGAGTCGTCGCCGAAGTGGACGACAAGCAGGTGGATGAGACGCTGGAGCGTCTGTCCAAGAGCAGCCGTGACAGCAAGCCTATCGCCGAAGAGCGGGAAGCCCGCACCGGCGACATCCTGGTCATCGACTTCGCCGGCACCCTCGACGGGGAAGCGAAGCCGGGCATGGATGCCAAGGATCACCAGCTCGAGCTGGGCAGCAACAGCTTCGTCGGCACCTTCGAAGAGCAGTTGGTCGGCAGCAAGCCGGGCGATCACCGCACCATCACGGTGACCTTCCCCGAGAACTACGGCGCCGCCGAGTTCCAGGGCAAGGAGGCCGTGTTCGAGGTCGACGTCAAAGAGATCCGCGAGACGGCCCCGGCCGTCATCGACGACGAATTCGCCAAGAAGTTCGGCGCTGAAGACCTCGCCGCCCTGAAGCAGATGATCAAGGACCGTATCGGCCAGGATTACGCGGGCATCTCGCGTAGCCGGGTGAAGCGGACCCTGCTCGACAAGCTGGCCGAAACCCACAGCTTCGACGTGCCTCCCGGCATGGTCGACATCGAGTTCGAGACCATCTGGAACCGGCTTCAGGAAGAACTGAAGCGCGGGGGTCCCGATGCCGAAGAGGCCGGCAAGAGCGAGGACGAGCTTCGGGCCGAGTATCGCTCCATCGCCGAACGTCGCGTCCGGTTGGGCCTGCTCCTTTCAGAAGTGGGTCGGCGCAACAATATTCAGGTGACCCAGGACGAGCTGAACAAGGCACTGGTCGCCGAAGCTCAGCGTTATCCGGGTCAGGAGCGCGAGGTGTTCGAGTTCTTCCGCAATACGCCGCGGGCGATCGACAACATCCGGGCGCCCCTGTTCGAAGATAAGGTCATCGACTTCATCCTTGAACTCGCTAAGGTAGATGAGAAGACCGTATCGGTCGAGGAACTGGTGCGCGATCCGGACGAAGCCGAAGGTACGGACGAGGCTGAAGGTACAGCCAAAGCCGAAGGTACGGCCCAGGCCTGATCCGAACCGTAAGGCGGTACCGCCGGAATTCTCCGGCGGGCCGCCGCAAGGATCAAAGCCCATCATGCCGCCTGAGGCGGTGCGGTCGGCACATGGGGAACGGGAGAGTCGAAAAGCATGTACGATTTCGAGCCGCGGATGAACGCTCTGGTTCCGATGGTCATCGAACAGACCAATCGTGGCGAGCGCGCGTTCGACATCTATTCGCGCCTCTTGAAGGAGCGCATCATTTTCCTGATCGGCCCGGTCAATGACGGCGTGGCCAGCCTGATCTGCGCGCAGCTCTTGTTCCTGGAGTCGGAGAATCCAAACAAGGACATCTCCTTCTACATCAACTCACCGGGCGGCTACGTCACGTCGGGTCTCGCGATCTACGACACCATGCAGTACATCCGGCCGCCGGTTTCGACCGTCTGCATCGGTCAGGCCGCCAGCATGGGCTCGCTCCTGATGACCGCCGGCGCGCCGGGGAAGCGATTCTCGCTGCCAAACAGCCGGATCATGGTCCATCAGCCGTCCGGCGGTGCCCAGGGCCAGGCTGCCGACATCGAAATCCAGGCTCAGGAAATCCTGAAGCTCCGGTCGCGCCTCAACGACATCTATGCACGGCACACCGGCCAGACGCTGGACGTGATCGAGGCGGCCATGGAACGCGACAAATTCATGTCGCCCGAGGAAGCCAAAAGCTTCGGCCTGATCGACGAAGTCGTCGCAAGCCGTCCTTCTACCGGTGGCGATACTTCGAGCACGTGAGCGGACCAGCTAGATCCCGGCACGATAGTGCCAACTAGATATTGATCGCCGTGTATTACGTGTTGTTGAATAGGATTGTCCCTGTGTGGCGGGATCGGTTTCCGGACCCGCCACCGGGCGCGCCCATGAAGGGCTCTCCCGGGACAACCTGTTTCTAAAGGCGTTTGGAACGGCTCGTTTGCTACGGTTTATCGACCGCCCGCCGGACCAAACGTCACTCGGTGCTGTGACGGAGCCCATATGACCAAGTCCACCGGCGGCGATTCGAAAAATACCCTCTACTGCTCCTTCTGCGGAAAGAGCCAGCACGAGGTCCGCAAGCTGATTGCCGGCCCGACAGTGTTCATCTGCGATGAATGCGTCGAACTCTGCATGGACATCATCCGCGAAGAGAACAAGACAACGCTGGTAAAGTCGCGGGATGGCGTGCCGACGCCGCGCGATATCCATGCCGTTCTGGACGACTATGTCATCGGGCAGGACCACGCGAAACGGGTACTATCCGTCGCGGTCCACAATCACTACAAGCGACTCGCCCACGGCACCAAGCACAACGACGTCGAACTGGCGAAGTCGAACATCCTGCTGATCGGCCCGACGGGCTGCGGCAAGACGCTGCTGGCGCAGACCCTCGCTCGGATTATCGACGTTCCCTTCACCATGGCGGACGCGACGACGCTGACCGAAGCCGGTTACGTCGGCGAGGACGTCGAGAACATCATCCTGAAGCTGCTCCAAGCCGCCGACTACAATGTCGAGCGTGCCCAACGCGGGATCGTCTATATCGACGAGGTCGATAAGATCAGCCGAAAGTCCGACAACCCGTCGATCACCCGTGACGTATCCGGCGAAGGCGTGCAGCAGGCACTGCTGAAGATCATGGAAGGAACGGTCGCTTCGGTACCGCCGCAGGGGGGACGCAAGCACCCTCAGCAGGAATTCCTCCAGGTCGATACCACCAACATCCTGTTCATCTGCGGCGGTGCGTTTGCCGGTCTGGAGAAGATCATCGCCCAGCGGGGGCGTGGTACATCGATCGGCTTCGGCGCGGACGTACGCGGTCCCGACGAACGTCAGACCGGCGCCATCCTTCGGGATGTGGAGCCGGAAGATCTCCTGAAATTCGGCTTGATCCCCGAGTTCGTCGGCCGTTTGCCTGTCGTCGCGACCCTATCGGACCTGGATGAAGCGGCGCTGATGGAAATTCTGACCAAGCCAAAGAACGCGCTGGTCAAGCAGTACCAGCGGCTCTTCGAGATGGAGGACGTACGCCTCGAGTTTGCCGACGAGGCCTTGAAGGGCATCGCCCACAAGGCGATCGCCCGCAAGACCGGAGCGCGGGGCCTTCGGTCGATCATGGAAGGCATCTTGCTCGATCCGATGTTCGAACTGCCTGGGCTCCAGGGAGTGGAGGAAATCATGATCAACAAGGAAGTCGTGGAGGGACGGGCCAAGCCTCTCTACATCTATTCCGACCGGCGCGGCGATCTCGCTCCCGGCGCATGAAACGGGCCTGACGTCCCTATGATGCCTCTTCAACATGTCAAGACCTTGAAGGGGCAGGGGACTTGGGCCACGTTAGGAACAGCCAATGACTGTTCTTACGCCCACCAAGGGGTGAGACTCTTTTCAGGCCTATTTCGGGCTGACGGCCTTCACACGAGAGGCGCATCATATGTTTGAAATCCCCCGTGGAGCTTTGTATCCGGTCCTGCCGCTGAGGGACATCGTCGTCTTCCCGCACATGATCGTGCCGCTGTTCGTAGGGCGCGAAAAGTCGGTGCGCGCGCTGGAAGACGTGATGAAGGACGACAAGCAGATCCTGCTGGTCACTCAGAAGAACGCTTCACAGGATGATCCCACGCCTGCGGACATCTATTCCGTCGGCACTATCGGTACCGTGCTTCAGTTGCTGAAGCTGCCTGACGGCACCGTAAAGGTTCTGGTAGAAGGCGGACAACGCGCCTCGATCACGAAGTTTTCCGAGAACGACGACTTCTTCCAGGCTCATGCCGAACTGATCGAGGAAAAGGCCGGCGAGTCGCAGGAGCTTGAAGCCCTGTCGCGCGCCGTCGTTTCCCAGTTCGAGCAGTACATCAAGCTCAACAAGAAGATCCCGCCGGAAGTGCTGGTGTCGATCAATCAGATTGACGAAGCCGGCAAGCTGGCCGATACCGTCGCCTCCCATCTGGCGCTGAAGATCCCCGAGAAGCAGCAGCTTCTGGAGACGGCGACGGTCGGAGAGCGGCTTGAGCGAGTCTATGCCTTCATGGAAGGCGAGATCGGTGTTCTTCAGGTCGAGAAGCGCATCCGTAACCGCGTCAAGCGGCAGATGGAGAAGACCCAGCGCGAGTATTATCTGAACGAGCAGCTTAAGGCTATCCAGAAGGAGCTCGGCGAGTCGGAAGACGGCCGCGATGAAGTGGCCGAGCTCGAAGACCGGATCAATAAGACCCGTCTGTCCAAGGATGCACGGGAGAAGGCGCTGGCGGAGCTGAAGAAGCTGCGTTCCATGAGCCCGATGTCGGCGGAAGCTACCGTTGTCCGCAACTACCTGGACTGGATCGTCAGCATCCCCTGGAAGAAGCGTACCAAGATCAAGCGCGACATCAAGCTCGCCGAAGGCGTGCTGAATTCCGACCATTTCGGTCTTGAAAAGGTCAAGGAGCGCATCCTCGAATACCTTGCCGTTCAGCAGCGCATGACCAAGGTCAAGGGACCGATCCTCTGCCTCGTTGGTCCGCCTGGCGTCGGCAAGACATCGCTCGGCAAGTCGATCGCCAAGGCGACCGGCCGTAATTTCGTCCGGATGTCGCTCGGCGGCGTACGGGACGAGGCCGAGGTTCGTGGCCATCGCCGGACCTATATCGGCTCGATGCCCGGCAAGGTCATCCAGGGCATGAAGAAGGCCAAGTCGTCCAATCCCCTGTTCCTTCTGGACGAAGTGGACAAGCTGGGTGCCGATTGGCGCGGCGATCCGTCATCGGCGCTGCTGGAGGTGCTTGATCCGGAGCAGAACGCTACCTTCGCCGACCATTATCTGGAGGTCGATTACGATCTTTCGGACGTGATGTTCGTCTGCACGGCCAATACGCTGCGGATGCCGCAGCCGCTGCTGGACCGTATGGAGATCATCCGCGTTGCCGGCTATACCGAGGACGAAAAGGTCGAAATCGCCAAACGGCACCTGCTGGACAAGCAGCTCAAGTCGCACGGCTTGAAGAAGGGTGAGTTCACGGTTTCGGACGACGCATTGCGTGACCTGATCCGCTACTACACCCGCGAGGCCGGCGTCCGCAGCCTTGAGCGGGAGATCGCCAACCTCGCCCGTAAGGCGATCAAGGAGATCCTGATGAAGGGTCTCGACAAGATCCAGGTCACCCGGCGCAACCTCGACAAGTACGCCGGCGTGAAGAAATTCCGCTTCGGCGAAGCTGAACTCGAGGATCTGGTCGGCGTCACCACCGGCTTGGCCTGGACGGAAGTGGGCGGCGAACTGCTGTCGATCGAAGCCGTGATGCTTCCCGGCAAGGGCAAGGTCACGACGACGGGCAAGTTGGGCGACGTCATGAAGGAGTCGGTCCAGGCGGCCGAAAGCTACGTCAAGTCGCGGGCAACGGTGTTCGGCATCAGGCCCGATCTGTTCGGCAAGAAGGACATCCACGTCCACGTGCCTGAAGGGGCGACTCCGAAAGACGGTCCTTCCGCCGGCGTCGCGATGGTCACGTCGATCGTGTCCGTGCTGACTGGCATCCCGGTGCGTAAAGATGTCGCCATGACTGGCGAGATCACGTTGCGCGGTCGGGTGCTGCCGATCGGTGGTCTCAAGGAGAAGCTTCTGGCCGCTCTGCGGGGCGGTTTGAAGACGGTTTTGATCCCGAAAGACAACGAAAAGGACTTGGCCGAGATACCGGAGAACGTGAAGAAGGGTCTCCAGATAATCCCGGTAAGCATGGCGGATGATGTTCTCCACCATGCGTTGACGCAGACACTGGTCCCGATCGAATGGAGCGAGCCTTCTGAAGCGACGAAGGTAGCGCCACCGGTGGCCGATGGTGACCACGAGGAAGTAATTCGGCATTGAGATCACACCTGGAAAACGCATAAATTCCCTCAACCGCCGCGCCCTGTATTGCTCCGGGTGCGGCGGTGTCGGTATACACTTTCCGCGCGAGGATTGAGCCGGAGGGTTCAAGCTTTGTTTATGCGGTTTTCCAAGGGGGGCTCACCAGTGAACAAGAACGATCTCGTTGCGCTTGTGGCGGATGCGGCAGGGCTGTCTAAGATAGATGCCACCAAGGCCGTCGATGCCGTCTTCGATGGCATCATCCAGTCGCTCAAGAAGGGCGAAGAAGTCCGCCTCGTCGGCTTCGGGACCTTTGACGTATCCGACCGTGCGGCTTCCGAGGGACGCAACCCGCGGACTGGCGAGAAGATCAACATTCCTGCTTCGAAACAACCGAAGTTCAAGGCCGGCAAGATCTTGAAGGACGCGTTGAACTAAGGCTTCCAAGCCGAAATTGGAAACCGGCCGCTCTATCGGGCGGCCGGTTTCTTTTCGACCTTGTCAGTCCAAGGAGCGGAGCGTGAGTCGCTCTGATCGCTGAGAAGACGATTTCACGGTCTTGTGTGTCCCGCTGAAGATTGCTAGAAGCGGTTCGACATGGATGGGCGATTAGCTCAGCGGTAGAGCGTCTCGTTTACACCGAGAGGGTCGGCGGTTCGAACCCGTCATCGCCCACCATCCAGCCTCCCACTACTGCTTCAGCGACTTGCGGTTTTCGCCAATCCGTCCCCCGCGTCAGGGTGCGGTTTATTGGCGCACCTCGTCCTTGCCCGATAATCGTCGACAGTTTCTTGAACCGCCCATTCCGTTTGAGAAACAGACAGGTCTAGCAAAGAACCTCGCTTTCTTTTCGTTCGGCCATTGACAGGGGCAGGGCCATGTCGTACTTACCGGCCACCAAGACGCGGGTGTAGCTCAGTTGGTTAGAGCGCCGGCCTGTCACGCCGGAGGCCGCGGGTTCAAGTCCCGTCACTCGCGCCATTTTCCTTAGAAAATCTGAACAAATTCAAACGCTCAGCGCAAGCTATGGGGCGTTTTCGCCGTTCGAAAATTCGCCTAATTGTCTTTCCTTGATCTCCCTTTCAGCCTATATTCGCCCCTGCCCGACGGGTCGGGTAACCAATTGAAAAACTGCCAAGCTGGCTTGGAGTCGGCCATCACGAGCCTGGCTCGTCATGCTAAAAGCAGTCTCATGCGAGGAGCGTTATGGCCAATCCGCTGGTCGTCGAATACCTGCCGATCCTGATCTTCCTTGGGATCGCGATGGTCATCGCAGGTGCCGCCGTTGGGGCATCATTCCTGGTGGCTTCACAGAAGCCGGACAGCGAGAAGGTTTCCGCTTACGAATGCGGCTTCGAGCCGTTCGACGATGCCCGCAGCAAGTTCGATGTGCGGTTCTATCTGGTCGCCATTCTGTTCATCATTTTCGACCTCGAAGTTGCGTTTTTGTTCCCATGGGCCATATCCCTTGGTGACATCGGATTGTTCGGTTTCTGGTCGATGGTCGTGTTCCTCGGCGTGCTGACCATCGGCTTCATCTATGAATGGAAGAAAGGAGCGCTGGAATGGGAGTGACTTCCACCCAGCCGTCCGTGAGCCAGGGCACGGCTCCCGGCCAGACGTCCTCCGGCCTGATCTTGCCGGGCAAAGGGGCGCCTCTCGCACCCGGTGCCGATCAGGATGCGTATCTCAAGACGGTCACCGACGAAGTGCAGGACAAGGGCTTCGTCGTAGCTCAGCTCGACTCCCTGCTCGACTGGGCACGTACCGGGTCGCTGTGGCCCATGACCTTCGGCTTGGCCTGTTGCGCCGTGGAGATGATCCACGCCTACATGCCGCGTTACGACCTCGACCGATTCGGCGTCATTCCTCGTCCGAGCCCGCGTCAAAGTGACGTGATGATCGTGGCGGGGACTTTGTGCAACAAGATGGCGCCGGCGCTTCGTAAGGTATACGACCAGATGGCCGAACCGCGGTGGGTGATCTCGATGGGATCCTGCGCCAACGGCGGTGGCTACTATCACTATTCCTACTCGGTGGTGCGCGGCTGCGATCGTATCGTCCCGGTCGACATTTACGTTCCCGGTTGTCCGCCGACTGCTGAAGCCCTGGTTTATGGGATTCTGCAGCTCCAGAAGAAGATCAAGCGCGGCAATCGCATCGCGCGTTAAGCAAGGCAGTCCCGGATCATGAGCGACCAAGCGCTTCAGGAACTGAGCGATCATCTACAGGCGCGCCTGGCGGATACCTTGATATCCGCCGGTATCGAACTTGGCGAGCTGATCATAATCGTACAGCGCGCATCGATCGTTCGCGTGATGACATTTTTGCGCGACGACTCAAACTGTCAGTTCAAGCAGCTGATGGATCTGTGCGGCGCCGACTATCCGTCACGCGAAGAGCGCTTCGAGGTGGTCTATAATCTGCTCAGCCTGAAGCATAACCTGCGTATCCGCGTGAAGGTCAACACGGACGAAGACACGCCCGTACCGTCCCTGGCGGAGGTCTACAGCGCAGCTCCCTGGTTCGAGCGCGAAGCTTGGGACCTGTACGGCATCTTCTTCTCGGATCACCCAGATCTGCGTCGCATCCTGACCGACTACGGCTTCGAGGGGCATCCTCTTCGCAAGGATTTCCCGATGACCGGCTACGTGGAACTGCGCTACGACGACGAGCAGAAGCGGGTCGTCTACGAGCCGGTCAAGCTGACGCAGGATTTCCGCTCGTTCGATTTCCTCAGCCCATGGGAGGGCATGACGAACGTCATGCTTCCGGGCGATGAAAAGGCTGAAGCCCCGACAGGTGCCGCCCAGCCGGGGAGCAACAAGTAATGCCTACCGCTACAACCGCCGCCGAATCGAAGATCAAGCCATTCACCATGAATTTCGGGCCGCAGCACCCTGCGGCTCACGGGGTGCTTCGCCTCGTGCTCGAGATGGACGGCGAAGTGGTCGAGAGGGCCGATCCCCATATCGGCCTGTTGCATCGTGGCACCGAGAAGCTGATCGAGTACAAGACCTACATCCAGGCAACCCCCTACTTCGACCGCCTGGACTACGTCTCGCCGATGTGTCAGGAGCATGCGTTCGCGCTGGCCGTGGAGAAGCTGCTCCACATCACGCCGCCTCCTCGTGCTCAGTACATTCGCGTGATGTTCAGCGAAATCACCCGGATCCTGAACCACCTGCTGAACATCACGACATACGCGCTCGACGTTGGAGCGATCACGCCGTCCCTGTGGGGCTTCGAAGAGCGTGAGATCCTGATGGAGTTCTACGAGCGCGTCAGCGGCGCCCGGCTCCATGCCAACTACTTCCGTCCCGGCGGAGTCGCTCTCGACATGCCGGCGGGCCTCGCCGACGATATCTGGGCCTATACCGAGCGCTTCCCGAAGTTCATGGACGATCTGGAAGGACTGCTTTCAGAGAACAGGATCTTCAAGCAGCGTACCGTCGACATCGGCATCGTCAGCGAGCAGGAGGCTCTGGATTGGGGCTTCACCGGTCCCATGCTGCGTGCGTCGAACGTAGCCTGGGACCTGCGCAAGGCACAGCCCTACGATGTCTACGACCAGATGGACTTCGACATCCCCGTCGGACTGACGGGTGACTGCTATGCGCGCTATCTCGTCCGGATGGAGGAAATGCGCGAGTCGAACAAGATCATCCGTCAGTGCCTGGAAAAGATGCCGGACGGACCGGTGAAGGTTCAGGACCACAAGATCGCTCCGCCGCGCCGCGGCGAAATGAAGCGGTCGATGGAAGCCCTCATCCACCACTTCAAGCTCTATACCGAAGGCTACCACGTACCCGCTGGAGAAACCTATACGGCGGTCGAGGCGCCCAAGGGTGAGTTCGGGGTGTACCTGGTATCCGATGGAACCAACAAGCCGTATCGCTGCAAGATCCGCGCTCCCGGTTTCGCCCACCTCCAGGGTCTCGACTTCATGTCGAAGGGCCACATGCTGGCGGATACCGTGGCGATCATCGGGTCCATGGATGTCGTGTTCGGAGAAATCGATCGATGAGTGCAAACGGAACAGCCGCTCCCGAGGGCCCGAAGGAATTCGCCTTCGAGCCTGAGTACCTGGAGCGTGCCAAACACATCATCGCGAAGTACCCGCCCGGCAAACAGGCCAGCGCCGTAATGCCTCTGCTCGATCTGGCGCAAAGGCAGAACGACAACTGGCTGCCGCGGGTGGCGATGGACTACGTCGCGGACATGCTCGAAATGCCGCGCATCCGCGTGTACGAGGTCGCAACCTTCTACACGATGTACAATTTGAAGCCGGTGGGTAAGCACTTCGTCCAGGTCTGCACGACGACGCCCTGCTGGCTCCGGGGTTCGGACGAAGTCGTCAAGGCTTGCGAACGCAAGCTTGGCATCGGCCTGGGTGAGACCACGCCGGACGGTCAGTTCACGGTGATCGAAGTCGAGTGTCTGGGTGCCTGCGTCAATGCGCCGATGGTTCAGATCAACGATGACTACTACGAGGATCTCGACGGCCCGAGCACCGAAAAGCTGCTGGACGCACTCGCCCGTGGCGAACGCCCGGTCGCCGGTCCGGTAAGCGGACGCCAGACGTCCAGTCCGGCCGGAGGGCTAACCTCGCTCAAGACGCCCGTGCCGAAGTCGAATTCGGCGCAGACGGCAAGTTCCACCCAGGGCGATGACTGAGGGGTTGTGATGCTTCGGGACGAAGACCGCATTTTCACCAATCTCTACGGCTTCGAAGACTTCGGGCTGGAGGCCGCACGGGCGCGGGGCGATTGGGACAATACCAAAGACCTGATCCTGAAGGGCAGGGACTGGATCATCAACGAGACCAAGGAGTCGGGTCTGCGCGGTCGTGGCGGCGCCGGCTTCTCCACCGGCCTCAAGTGGTCCTTCATGCCCAAGCAGACGGGCGCACGGCCGCATTATCTGGTGATCAACGCCGACGAGGGCGAGCCCGGTACCTGCAAGGACCGGGATCTGATGCGCCACGATCCGCATAAGCTGATCGAGGGCTGTCTGATCGCCAGCTTCGCGATCGGTGCCAACGCCTGCTACATCTACATCCGCGGCGAATTCTACAACGAAGGCTCCAACCTTCAGCGGGCGATCGACGAGGCCTACGCAGCCGGTCTGATCGGCAAGAACGCTTGCGGGTCCGGCTGGGACTTCGATCTGTATCTGCATCGCGGTGCCGGTGCCTATATCTGCGGCGAGGAAACTGCGCTGATCGAAAGCCTGGAAGGCAAGAAGGGGCAGCCGCGCAATAAGCCGCCGTTTCCTGCGCAGGCTGGCCTGTATTCCTGCCCCACGACCGTCAACAACGTCGAAAGCATCGCGGTGGTCCCGACCATCCTGCGGCGCGGTGCTGCATGGTTCGCGGGACTGGGACGCCCGAAGAACACCGGCACGAAGGTCTTCTCCATCTCGGGGCATGTGAACAATCCGTGCAACGTGGAAGAGGAGATGGGCATTCCGCTGAAGGAGTTGATCGAAAAGCATGCCGGCGGCGTGCGCGGTGGGTGGGACAACCTGCTGGCGATCATCCCTGGCGGCTCGTCCGTTCCGCTTCTGCCGCGGTCGATCTGCGATACGGTCCTGATGGACTTCGACAGTCTTCGCGATCAGCGCTCGGGTCTTGGCACGGCCGCCGTCATCGTGATGGACAAGTCGACCGATGTGGTGAAAGCGATCGCGCGCCTGTCGAAGTTCTACATGCATGAAAGCTGCGGCCAATGTACACCCTGCCGCGAAGGTACGGGATGGATGTGGCGCGTGATGGAACGCATGGTGCAAGGTAAGGCCCGTATCGACGAGATCGACATGCTGTTCGATGTCACCAAGGAAATTGAGGGGCACACGATCTGCGCCTTGGGTGACGCGGCGGCTTGGCCGGTTCAAGGCCTCATCAGGCATTTCCGCCCCGAAATGGAACGGCGCATCCTGCAGTATACCGGCACCCAGCGTGTCGCGGCGGAATGAACCGGTAGCCGAACGTAGCGACGAGACATCACTATGCCCAAACTAACGATTGACGGGATCGAGGTCGAGGTCGAGCCGGGTACTTCCGTGCTGCAGGCCTGCGAGCAGATCGGCATCGAAATCCCGCGCTTCTGCTATCACGAACGGCTGTCGGTTCCCGCTAACTGCCGCATGTGTCTGGTCGAGATGGAGAAGGCTCCCAAGCCTGTCGCATCCTGTGCCATGCCTTGCGGAGAAGGCATGGTCATCAAGACCAATACCGATCTGGTCCATAAGGCCCGCAAGGGCGTCATGGAGTTCCTGCTGATCAACCACCCGCTGGATTGCCCGATCTGCGATCAGGGCGGCGAGTGCGATCTTCAGGACCAGGCGATGGGTTACGGCTTCGACCGGTCGCGGTTCCAAGAGAACAAGCGAGCGGTCAAGGACAAGTATCTCGGTCCGCTGATCAAGACGATCATGACCCGCTGTATCCACTGCACCCGCTGTATCCGCTTTGCGGACGAAATCGCCGGCGTTCCCGAGTTGGGTGCCACCGGTCGCGGCGAGCACATGGAGATTGGCACCTACATCGAGCAGGCCATTTCGTCGGAGCTTTCCGGCAACCTGATCGATGTCTGTCCGGTCGGAGCCTTGACCTCGAAGCCCTACGCCTTCACGACCCGTCCCTGGGAACTGCGAAAGACCGAGACCATCGATGTGATGGACGCGGTCGGGAGCAACATCCGCGTCGATACGCGCGGTCCGGAAGTGATGCGCGTCATCCCGCGCCTCAACGAGGACGTCAACGAAGAGTGGCTGGCCGACAAGAGCCGCTTCTCCTACGACGGTCTGAAGCGCCAGCGGCTGGACCGCCCCTATGTCCGCAAGGACGGCAAGCTTCAGCCGGCCACCTGGGCCGAAGCCTTCGCGGCCATCGCCGCCAAGGTCAAGGGTGTACCGGGCGAACGGATCGCGGCGCTGGCCGGCGATCTGGTCGACGCCGAGTCGATGGTGGCGCTCAAGGATCTGGTCGAAGGCCTAGGATCCAGGAACCTCGACTGCCGTCAGGATGGCGCTGTTTTCGACACTTCCGCCCGCGCAGGCTACCTGTTCAACACGACGATCGCCGGTATCGAGCAGGCGGATGCGATCCTGCTGATCGGGACCAATCCGCGCTGGGAAGCGGCGATAGTCAACGCCCGCATCCGCAAGCGTTATCTGATGGGCGGGTTGAAGGTCGGCGTCATCGGTCAGCAGCTGGATCTGACATATCCGACCACATACCTGGGCGCCGGTCCTCAGACGCTCCAGGACGTGGTCGACGGCAAGCACGCCTTCTGCGACGTGCTGAAGGATGCCAAGCGGCCGATGCTGATTCTCGGCTCAGGTGCGTTGCGCCGAGCGGACGGTCCGGCGGTCCATGCTCTGGCTCGCCAGTTGGCCGAAAGCTTCAATCTGGTCCAGGACGGCTGGAACGGCTTCAACGTGCTGCACACGGCTGCTGCACGGGTCGGCGGCCTGGAACTCGGATTCCTGCCTGGACAGGGCGGCAAAGCCACTGCGGAAATCCTGTCTGCTACAAGTGCGGGGCAGATCGACGTCGTCTACCTTCTGGGTGCTGACGAAATCGACACTGCAAGCCTCGGCAAGGCTTTCGTGATTTACCAGGGGCATCATGGCGACCGTGGCGCCCACCGCGCCGACGTGATCCTGCCTGGAGCCGCGTATACCGAAAAGAACGGCCTGTATGTGAATACCGAGGGCCGGGTCCAGATGGCTCGCATGGCTGCGTTCCCATTGGGCGAGGCGCGTGAGGACTGGAAGATTATCCGGGCCCTGGGCGAACAGCTTGGTGTCAAGCTGCCATATGACAGCTTGTCTCATGTGCGGAAGCGCTTGGCCGACGCCAGCCCCGTGTTCCGTAGCATCGAAGCTCTGGTTGCGGCCGAGTGGGGTACGTTCGGGCGTGCCGGCACGATCGAAAACGCACCGTTCGAGCCGATTATCGAAAACTACTATATGACCGACCCGATCAGCCGCGCCTCGGCCACCATGGCCAAATGCACCGAGACGTTCGTGCTGGCCGCCAGGGAGAGGACCGGCACCCATGGCTGAACTTTGGACCGGCTACGCCTGGCCGACGATTATCATCGTTCTCCAGATCGTTGCGATCATCGTCCCGCTGATGGTGGGTATCGCCTACCTGACATATGCGGAACGCAAGGTGCTGGCGGCCATGCAGCTTCGGCAGGGACCGAATATCGTCGGCCCGTTCGGCCTGTTGCAGCCGATGGCCGATGGCCTGAAGCTGCTTGGCAAAGAAACGGTCATCCCTGCGGGTGCAAACCGCATGGTGTTCGTCTTCGCTCCGATGCTGACATTCCTTCTGGCGCTGATCGCCTGGGCGGTGATCCCGTTCGACGATGGGATGGTGCTCGCCGACATCAATGTCGGCGTGCTGTATCTGTTCGCGATTTCGTCCTTGGGCGTCTACGGCATCATCATGGCCGGCTGGGCGTCCAACTCGAAATATGCCTTCCTCGGCGGTCTCCGATCCGCGGCGCAGATGGTCTCCTACGAAGTGTCCATCGGCTTCGTGATCATCACCGTTCTGCTCTGCGTCGGGTCGCTCAACCTGAGCGACGTCGTCAACGCCCAGCGAACGGTATGGTTCGCGATCCCGCTGCTGCCGATGTTCGTCGTCTTTTTCATCTCAGCCCTTGCCGAGACGAACCGCGCACCGTTCGACTTGCCGGAAGGCGAGTCGGAATTGGTCGGCGGCTACAACGTCGAATATTCGGCGATGACCTTCGCCCTGTTCTTCCTCGGCGAATACGCGAACATGATCCTCATGAGCGCGATGACGTCGATCCTGTTCCTGGGCGGCTGGCTGCCGCCGTTCGATATCGCGCCGTTCAACTGGATACCCGGGCCGATATGGTTCGCGTTGAAGATCGCGTTTGTGCTCTTCGTGTTCCTGTGGGTCCGCGCGACGGTGCCTCGCTATCGCTATGACCAGCTGATGCGGTTGGGCTGGAAGATCTTCCTGCCGTTCTCGCTGTTCTGGGTCGTCCTGACCGCTGGTGTCCTCGTCACCTTCGGCTGGCTGCCCTCGTAACCCTTGCATGATTTCATGCGTGTCCGGCGGACCAGAAATCCCGCCGGCTCCATGACAGGAGAACTGAAGACATGGCATTGCTGGATCGCACTGCGCGGGGCTTCTTCCTGACGGAATTGCTGTCCGGACTGGGCCTGACTTTCAGCTACATGTTCCGGCCGCGGGTTACCCTGAACTATCCGTTCGAGAAAGGGCCGATCAGCCCGCGGTTCCGTGGAGAGCACGCGTTGCGCCGTTATCCCAACGGGGAAGAGCGCTGCATCGCCTGTAAGCTGTGCGAGGCCGTTTGCCCGGCGCTGGCCATCACGATCGAGGCGGAGCCGCGTGATGATGGCAGCCGCCGGACGACCCGCTACGATATCGACATGACGAAGTGCATCTATTGCGGTCTGTGCCAGGAGGCCTGCCCGGTAGATGCCATCGTCGAGGGTCCGAATTTCGAGTTCGCCACGGAAACCCGTGAGGAACTCTTCTACAACAAGGAAAAGCTGCTCGCGAACGGTGACCGCTGGGAAGCCCAGCTGGCCTCCAATGTTGCGACCGACGCTCCCTACCGCTAAAAAGCCCCAACACATGTGGGGTCTGCGCCGCTGCGGCGGCGTGTCCCCGGATGGTCCGCAAGACACTGCAAGAACCCGACAAAGGGACCTGGAAGTGAGCACAGACACCTTCCCTCATCTTAAGAGGCGGGGAACGCCATGATCGTGCAGAGCCTGGCCTTCTACCTTTTTGCCGCGATCCTGGTGGCATCAGCCGTCATGGTCATAACGGCCCGCAACCCCGTGCACTCCGTGCTCTTCCTGATCCTTGCCTTCTTCAACGCGGCGGGCCTTTTCGTGCTGATCGGCGCGGAGTTCGTCGCGATGATCCTGGTGATCGTCTATGTCGGTGCCGTCGCAGTGCTGTTCCTGTTCGTGGTCATGATGCTGGACATCAACTTCCGCGAACTCCGGGTGGGCACTCTCCAATACCTGCCGATCGGGATCACAGTAGGGCTTGTCCTGCTGGTGGAGTTGGCCCTGGTACTGGGAACCTGGGTCATAGCACCGGATCTTACGACGGTCGTCGCGGCTCCGACTCCGACACCCGATCAGGTCACCAACACCCATGCGCTGGGATTGCTGATCTATACGCGTTACGTCTATCTGTTCCAGGCATCCGGCCTGATCCTGCTGATCGCGATGATCGGCGCCATAGTGCTGACCCTGCGGTCGCGTGAGGGCGTACGCCGTCAGAACATCAGTAATCAGGTCTCGCGCCGTCGGGACGAAGTGGTCGCGATCCGCAAGGTGCCGACCCGGGGAGGTGTCTGAATGGAAATCGGTCTCGCCCATTACCTCACCGTCGCGGCGATCGTGTTCACGCTCGGCGTCTTCGGAATCTTCCTGAACCGGAAGAACGTGATCATCATCCTGATGTCCGTCGAGTTGATCCTGCTGGCAGTCAACATCAATCTGGTGTCGTTCTCGGTGTTCCTCAATGACCTTGTCGGTCAAGTGTTCGCGATGTTCATCCTGACTGTCGCCGCTGCCGAGGCTGCCATCGGTCTTGCCATTCTCGTCGTCTACTTCCGCAATCGCGGCACCATCGCGGTGGATGACATCAATATGATGAAGGGCTGAGGCGGCGATCATGGAAATTGCAGCAATTTTCCTGCCGCTGCTGGCGGCATTCATCGCAGGGTTCTTCGGGCGCCTGATCGGCGACCGGGGGTCCCAGTACATTACTTCTGGCGCTGTTCTGCTATCCGCCCTGCTTTCGATCTGGCTGTTCGTGGACGTGGCGCTTCACGGCAATGCCCGGACGATCGAACTCTTTACCTGGATCGACAGCGGCACCTTCGAGGTTTCGTGGGCCCTGAAGTTCGATACGCTGACAGCGGTCATGCTGATCGTGGTCAACGTCGTGTCGTCGATGGTCCATGTCTACTCCATCGGCTACATGAGCCATGACCACCACAAGCCGCGGTTCATGGCCTATCTCAGCCTGTTCACTTTCTTCATGCTGATGCTGGTGACTGCGGACAACTTCGTTCAGATGTATTTCGGCTGGGAAGGCGTCGGTGTCGCTTCGTACCTGCTGATCAATTTCTGGTACGAGAAGCCCAGCGCCAACAACGCTTCCATGAAGGCCTTCATCGTGAACCGAGTCGGCGACTTCGGTTTCGCGCTCGGCATCATGGCGATCTTCTATCTGTTCGGCTCCGTCCACTTCGACACGGTGTTCGCCGCCGCCGCCAGCAAGGCCGGACAGACGATGAACTTCCTGGGTTTCAACCTGGATGCCCTGACCGTCGCCTGCCTGCTGCTGTTCATGGGCGCCATGGGCAAGTCGGCCCAGCTCGGTCTCCACACTTGGCTACCGGACGCCATGGAAGGCCCGACGCCGGTGTCGGCGCTGATCCATGCCGCGACGATGGTGACCGCCGGCGTCTTCATGGTCGCGCGTCTGTCGCCGATCTTCGAATACGCGCCGATAGCTCTCAACGTCATCGCGATCGTCGGTGCTTCGACGGCCTTCGTCGCCGCGACGATCGGTTTGACCCAGTATGACATCAAGCGTGTCATCGCCTACTCGACCATGAGCCAGCTCGGCTACATGTTCTTTGCGCTCGGCGTTTCCGCCTACAGCGCCGCGATGTTCCACCTGATGACCCACGCCTTCTTCAAGGCCCTGTTGTTCCTCGGCGCGGGATCGGTGATCCACGCCATGTCGGACGAGCAGGACATCCGGAAGATGGGCGGTGTCTGGCGCCTGATCCCGATCACCTATGCGATGATGTGGATCGGCAGCCTTGCCTTGGCGGGCATTCCCTTCTTTGCCGGATACTACTCCAAGGACATGATCCTGGAGGCGGCCTATGCGGCACACTCCGGCGTCGGCGCCTATGCCTTCTGGCTCGGCATCGCAGCCGCCTTGATGACCGCCTTCTACTCCTGGCGTCTGATCATCCTGACCTTCCATGGCCGCCCGCGCGCCAATGACCGGGTCATGGCCCATGTCCACGAGAGCCCCGCGATCATGACGGTTCCGCTTGCGGTTCTCGCCGTCGGTGCCCTGTTCTCCGGCATGTTCGCCTACAACTGGTTCGTTGGCGAGGGCCGGGAGGCTTTCTGGGGCGAAGCGATCTTCGTGCTGCACGAGCACGATACGGTCGAGGCGGCGCACCACGTTCCCTCCTGGGTCCCGCTGGCTCCCTTCATCGCGGGCGTGATCGGTATCGCGCTGGCTTACCTGTTCTACATGTTCGTGCCGCAGCTCCCCGGCATCGTCACGAATGCGCTCGGCGGGGTTTACCGGTTCGTCTATCGCAAATGGATGTTCGACGAGTTGTACGACCGGCTGTTCGTCCAGCCGGCCCGGTATCTTGGCTACGGCCTCTGGAAATCGGGTGACGGTGCCATCATCGATGGCGTCGGACCTGACGGCATCGCCGCCGCAACCCGCGACGTCGCTTTTCGTGCCGCCCGCTTGCAGTCCGGCTACGTCTATCACTATGCATTCGTCATGGTGATCGGTGTGGTCCTGCTCGTCGGCTGGTTCTACTTCTTCGGTTGATACGGCGAGGCAAGACTGATCATGGCTGGCTGGCCCATCCTGTCGCTAACGACATTCCTGCCGCTCGTCGGAGCCGCGTTCATCTTATTGATCCGCGGTGAGCCTGACGTAGTGGCGCGCAACGCCCGTAATGTGGCGTTGTGGACCTCGCTGATCACCTTCGTGCTGTCCTTGTTCATCTGGTTGAACTTCGACAACACGACCGCAGCATTCCAGATGGTCGAGCGCGCGGACTGGATCCCCGCGTTCAACATCAACTACCATATGGGCGTCGACGGCATTTCCGTGCTGTTCGTGCTGCTCTCGACCTTCCTCACCCCTCTTTGCATCCTCGCGAGCTGGGAGTCGGTAAAAGTCCGCGTCAAGGAATACATGATCGCCTTCCTGGTCCTGGAGACCCTGATGGTGGGCATGTTCTGCGCCCTGGACTTCATGCTCTTCTACGTCTTCTTCGAAGGCGTGCTGATCCCGATGTTCCTGATCATCGGTGTCTGGGGCGGCGCGCGGCGCGTCTACGCGGCCTTCAAGTTCTTCCTCTACACGCTGCTCGGCTCGGTGCTGATGCTGCTGGCGATCCTGGCCATGTACTTCGTGGCCGGCACTACCGATCTGCCGACGCTGATGCAGACCCAATTCCCGCGGAGCATGCAGATCTGGCTGTGGCTGGCGCTGTTCGCGTCCTTCGCCGTGAAGGTCCCGATGTGGCCGGTCCACACCTGGCTGCCGGACGCCCACGTCGAAGCGCCGACGGCCGGTTCGGTCATTCTTGCAGGCGTCCTGCTGAAGATGGGCGGTTACGGCTTCCTGCGATTCTCCATCCCGATCCTCCCCGAAGCTTCGGCTTACTTCACGCCCCTGATCTACACCCTGAGCGTCGTTGCGATCATCTACACCTCGCTGGTCGCTCTGGCGCAGGAGGACATGAAGAAGCTGATCGCCTACTCGTCGATCGCGCATATGGGCTTCGTGACCATCGGCATGTTCTCGCTCAAGCAGCAGGGCGTCGAGGGATCGGTTTTCCAGATGCTCAGCCATGGCATCGTTTCCGGCGCGCTCTTCCTTTGCGTCGGTGTCGTTTACGATCGTCTGCATACGCGGGAGATCGCCCGATACGGCGGTCTGGTCCAGAACATGCCGCGCTATGCCGTCGTGTTCATGCTGATGATGCTGGCATCGGTCGGTCTTCCCGGTACCAGCGGCTTCGTCGGCGAGTTCCTGATCCTGGTCGGAGCGTTCCAGGACAATACCTGGGTGGCCCTTCTGGCGACGATCGGGATCATCCTGGGGGCTGCCTACATGCTGTGGCTGTACCGCAGGGTCGTGTTCGGCAAGATCACTCGCGACGACGTCAAAGGCATGCTCGATCTTACCCCTCGGGAGATCGCGATATTTGCGCCGCTGGTCGTCGTGGTGTTGTGGATGGGCATCTATCCGGCCAGCTTCCTCAATGTGATTTCAGTGTCGGTCGAGGCATTGATCCAGAACTACCAGACCGCTCTGACCGACGGCGTCGGCACCAGCGTCGCGGTTCGATAAGGCGGGAGAAGAACAGACATGACTCCGTTTCCCGATCTCGCTCCGGCCGCTCCGGAGATCTTCCTGGCGGTATCGGCCCTCGTTCTGCTGATGCTCGGCGTCTTTCGAGGCGACACCAGTACCCGCTTGATTTCCTACCTGACGGTCGGCGTGCTGCTGATCGCCGTCGTCCTGGTCCTTACCGGTGCGGGAACCAAGCAGATCACCTTTAGCAACCTGTTCATCATGGACAGCTTCGGCGCATTCATGAAAGTGCTCGTGCTGCTAGGCTCGGCACTGTCCGTTCTGATCTCGATCCATTACATTGAGCGCGAGCAGATGAAGCGGATCGAGTTTCCGGTGCTGATGCTTCTGGCGACGATCGGTATGCTGATGATGGTGTCGGCGAACGATCTGATCTCGCTCTATGTTGGGCTCGAACTTCAGAGCCTCGCCCTCTACGTTATCGCCGCCTTCCGTCGCGACTTCGCCAAATCGAGCGAGGCAGGGCTCAAATACTTCGTCCTGGGTGCCCTGTCGTCGGGTATGCTGCTGTACGGTGCATCGCTGATTTATGGCTTCACCGGCACGACCAACTTCTCGATGCTCGCCAGTCAGTTCGCCACCCATGGCCAGGCTACCGGTCATGCCGGGATCGGCTTGGTCGTCGGGTTGACCTTCGTTGCCGCCGGATTGGCCTTCAAGATCTCCGCCGTGCCTTTCCACATGTGGACGCCGGATGTCTATGAAGGTGCTCCCACGCCGGTCACCGCCTTCTTCGCCGTAGCCCCCAAGGTTGCAGCGGTAGCTTTGTTCGTCCGTTTGCTGATCGAGCCGTTCGGTTCGATGGTCGACGAATGGCGCCAGATCATCTACTTCACGGCACTGGCATCGATGGTGCTGGGGTCTTTCGCCGCGATCGGCCAGACGAACATCAAGCGTCTGATGGCCTATAGCTCGATCGGCCACATCGGGTTCGCGCTGGTCGGCCTCGCGGCAGGCACCGAACTGGGTGTCCGCGGCGTGATGTTCTACATGGCGATCTACATCTTCATGAACATCGGAACGTTCGGCGTCATCCTTTGCATGCGCCAGAACGGCCGGATGGTCGAGGAGATCACCGATCTGGCGGGTCTGTCGAAGACTCACCCGATGCTGGCACTTGCCATGCTGATCTTCATGTTCTCGATGGCCGGCATTCCTCCCGCAGCTGGTTTCTTCGCCAAGCTGTTCGTCTTCCAGGCCGCTATCGAAGCGCATCTCTACTCGCTTGCGGTGATGGGCGTCCTGGCGAGCGTGGTGGGCGCCTACTATTACCTGCGTATCATCAAGGTCATGTATTTCGACGAACCGGTCGAAGCGCTTGACCGAACCATCAGCGGCGAGGTTTCGCTGGTCATCGCAGGGACCAGCCTGTTTACCCTCCTGTTCTTCTTCTTCCCGGCTCCGCTTCTGAACGGCGCCGCTGCGGCCGCCGCGTCGCTGTTCGCCGCCGGATGACCAGGCAGGCGCCTCAGGCGAGCACACTGCCGGGACTTCCTCCGGAATATCGGCTCGTTGCCTATGATTGCCTGGGGAGCACCAACGAAGAGGCCAAGCGACTTGCCCGGGACGAGGGGGCCGAGCACGGCACCCTCGTCTGGGCAGGACGGCAGGAAGCGGGCAGGGGCCGCCGGGGGCGCCCCTGGTCCTCGCCCGAGGGTAATGTCTACGCCAGCATCATTCTGCGACCGAAGTGCTCCACCGCGACTGCGGCGCAACTGTCGTTTGCCGCAGCCGGGGCACTGGCCGATGCATTGCAACCACTGCTCCCTGAGGCCGTCTGCTGCTGCAAGTGGCCTAACGATGTCCTGATCGATGATCGAAAGGTTGCAGGCATCTTACTGGAATCGGAAACGGACGGATCCGGCGGACTTGAATGGCTGGTCCTGGGCATCGGCATCAACGTTCAGCACTACCCGGCCGACGCCGAATTTCCAGCGACATCCTTATGCAACGAGGGTAGCCGGATAAATCAGCCGGGTCCGGTTCTTGTCCGGTTTTTCCAGGCTTTCAGCACCTGGTACGATGTCTGGCTCAAAGAGGGATTCGATCGCATCCGCGAGGGCTGGCTACAGACGGCTCGTGGTATCGGCGGACCGGTCACCGTAAGACTGGAGAAGCGGACCCTGGCTGGATCCTTCGCCGATCTGGACGGCGACGGCGCACTCCTTCTGGAGTTGCCATCGGGAGAGCGGATGCGGATCACGGCCGGCGACGTCTTCTTCCCTGAATTGGCCTCATCTTCCCTGCCGGGGACTCCTTCCCAGACCGATTGACCGAGGGGCCAATGCCATGCTGCTTGCGATCGACGCCGGCAATACGAATGTGGTCTGCGCCATCTTCGACGGTGATCGCAAGAGGGGCCAGTGGCGGATTGCAACCGACGGCCGCCGAACTGCGGACGAATACGCGGTCTGGCTTGTCGCCCTGATGACCATGAGCGGACTGAAGCGGGAGGATGTCGACGCAGCCATCCTCGCCAGCGTCGTACCCGCTGCAACGTTCAACCTTCAGCGCCTCTGTATCGATCATTTCGGCGTGGAGCCGATGCGGGTCGGCGCGCCGGGTATCCATCTCGGTCTTGAAATCCGGATCAACAATCCGCGGGAAGCGGGAGCCGACCGCCTTCTCAACGCGCTGGCTGCGACTTCGATCTATCCGTCACCTCTGGTCGTCGTCGATATCGGTACGGGAACGACGTTCGACGTGGTCGATGCCGATGGGGCCTTCTGTGGCGGCATCATTGCGCCCGGGCCCAGTCTTGCGCTGGATGCGCTTCACCGTGTGGCGGCTCAGCTTCCCAAGGTCGACATCGTGCGGCCGGCGACGGTCATCGGACGCGGGACCGTAGGCGCAATGCAATCCGGGATGTTCTGGGGTTATCTCAGTATGATCGAAGGATTGCTCACCCGGATACAGGCCGAACTGTCGCCGACAGGAGATCCGCCCGTCACCGTTATCGTGACCGGAGGGCTTGGCGCGCAGTTTGCCGAAGCCACATCCATGATTCATCATATCGACAATGAATTGACGCTGCGCGGACTGTTGCTCGTTCACAAGCGGAATATGATTTCATGAACTCATTCCCGGATCCGCACCGTCCCGGCCCCCATGACCTCTGGTTTCTACCACTTGGAGGTTCTGGGGAAATCGGCATGAACCTGAACCTCTATGGTCATGACGGCAAGTGGTTGATGGTCGATCTGGGAATATCGTTCGGGGACGAGACGATGCCCGGCGTCGATGTCGTCATGCCCGATCCGTCATTCATTGCGGAGCGCCGCGACGATCTGGCGGGATTGGTCATCACCCACGCCCACGAGGATCACCTCGGCGCGGTAGCCCATCTCTGGCCTCAACTCCGCTGCCCGATCTATGCAACGCCGTTCACCGCCTCCGTGCTGCGGGCCAAGCTGATCGAGAAGAACCTGACCGGTCAGGTGGTTATCAACGAGCTGCCGATTTCGGGCCGGTTCATGGCCGGTCCTTTCGACGTCGAACTGGTCAGGATGACCCATTCAGTGCCGGAGCCGAGCGCGCTCATCATCCGGACGCCGCTGGGAGCTGTACTCCATACCGGCGACTGGAAGCTCGATCCGTCTCCCGTCACCGGAGGGCCGACGGATGAGGCCGCTCTGATCCGGCTGGGTAACGAGGGCGCCTTGGCCATGGTCTGCGACAGCACCAATGCGACGGTCACGGGTACATCCGGTTCCGAGGCTGCCGTCCGGGAAAGCCTCGTCCGGCTGTTCGGCCGGTACGAGGACAGGATCGCCATCAGTTGTTTTGCGACCAACGTTGCCCGGCTGGACAGCATCGCGGCAGCCGCTGCCGCAAATGGCCGGAACGTGGCTCTTGTAGGCCGTTCGCTCTGGCGCATCAATGAGGCGGCCCGCGCGAGCGGCTACCTAAGGGATGCGGCGCCTTTCCTGACGGAACACGATGCCGGGTACCTGCCGCGGGAAAAGGCTGTTCTGATCTGCACCGGCAGCCAGGGCGAACCACGCTCCGCTCTGGCGCGGATCGCGGCCGACGATCATCCTGAGATCGTGCTGGAGAAGGGCGATACGGTCATTTTCTCCTCTCGGGAGATCCCAGGCAACGAGCGGGCGATTGCCCGCGTACAGAACCTGCTAATCGCTCAAGGGGTAGAGGTCGTTACCGCCGATGACGCTTTCGTCCACGTTTCCGGACATCCGGCGCAGGACGAACTGACACGGATGTATCAGTGGGTGCGACCGAAGCTCGCAGTTCCAATCCATGGCGAAATCCGCCACCAGACGGAGCACGCCCGTATTGCACGGTCATGCCAGGTTCCGGATACTATTATCCCGGAGAACGGATCGATCATAAGGCTGGCCCCCGGACCCGCCGAGATCGTCGGGCAGGTGCAGCATGGCAGGCTGGCTCTCGACGGTAAGCGGATAGTCCCGCTGGATGCCGGAGTCATGCGCGGGCGTCACCGGATGATGTATAACGGTGCGGCCGTCGCCACCCTCGTCATCGATGCGGAGGGCGCGCTCGTCACTCAGCCCCAAGTGACGGTGATGGGCCTGATCGAGGGGCCGGAGGCGGGAGAGATCCTGGCGGAGGTGGGCTTCGCCGTCCGTAAGGCGGTCGAGGATCTGCCCGTCCAGTCCAGGCTCGACGACGAAGCGGTGCGGCAGGCCGCACGTATCGCAGTTCGCCGCAGCTTCAATGCGACCCAGGGCAAAAAGCCGCTCACCGAAGTCCATCTGGTTCGGCTATAGGTGTGGCCTGTCCGGCTATGGCAGCCGGCAATCAGCAAGACCAAAGGGGGAACCATGATCGGCAAGCTCAACCACGTGGCAATCGTCGTACCCGATCTTGAAAAGGCGACGGCTCTTTACCGTGATACGCTCGGCGCCACGGTATCAGCGCCGGTCGATCAGCCGGCGCATGGTGTGACTGTCGTGTTCGTCGAGTTGCCCAACACCAAGATCGAGCTTCTTTATCCGCTCGGCGACGCAAGCCCAGTCGGCAAGTTCCTGGCGAGCAACCCGTCGGGCGGCATCCATCACGTCTGCTACGAGGTGCCGGACATCCTGGCGGCCCGTGACAAGCTGAAGGCCGAGGGTGCCCGCGTACTAGGTGATGGCGAACCCCGGATCGGCGCCCATGACAAGCCGGTCCTGTTCCTCCACCCGAAGGACTTCCTCGGGACCTTGGTCGAGTTGGAGCAGGCCTGATCGATGGGTTGGATCACGGCAGTAGCGATTTATTTCGTGGTTTGGTGGACGGTGCTTTTCGCCGTCCTTCCCTGGGGCGCTCATACACCTGACGATACGGACGCGGGCAAGGCGGCCGGAGCGCCGGCGAAGCCCAGGATCGGCCTCAAGTTTCTGATCACGACGGTAGTTTCCGCGATCGTCTGGGTGCTGATCTATCTAACCGTTACATCCGGACTGATTTCCTTCCGGAACTGACCGATCGGAGCAGGGCACCGCCATGGGCCTGACATATTGCGAAGCCGCTCCCGGCCACCCATGGCATGGGCCTTACCACGACACCGAATACGGATTTCCCTCCGCGGATGAACGTGTCCTGTTCGAGCGCCTGGTGCTGGAGATCAATCAGGCGGGCTTATCCTGGCTGACGATCCTGAAGAAACGCGCGGCCTTTGCGGCGGCTTTCGAGGATTATGACGTGGATCGTATCGCCGCTTACGGCGACGAGCAACGGTCGCGTCTGCTTGCCGATGCCGGGATAATCCGCAACCGGTTGAAGATCGATGCGGTGATCGAGAACGCCCGGCGGGTGCAGTCGCTTCGGCAAAGCCATGGTGGCTTCGCCGCATGGATCGATGCTCATCATCCGCTGCCGAAGCCGGAATGGGTCAAGCTGTTCAAGAAACAATTCCGCTTTACCGGCGGGGAGATAGTCGGGGAATTCCTGATGAGTCTCGGCTATTTGCCGGGTGCCCATAATTTAGGCTGTCCGGTTCATGACCGACTGGAGCAGATAAGTCCACCCTGGATTCGAGCCAAGAGAGCCGGTTTTACAGGTTACTGAGCCAATTTTTTAGGCAATGTATTGAATGAAACCTATTCAGTAGCCTAGGAGATAATCAAAAAAGCAGAAAAATAAGCAAAAGGAAAGGCAAGCCCCATTTTGTGGCTTGCCTTGTTCAGTTCCTCATACAATAATTTTTTTCGCTGAGAGGGTTTATCCCTCTTACCGACGCCTGGTGGCGATTCCTCCCTAACTTCAGGCCGCGCTGCGGTAACAGCGCGGCCATTTTTCTTATGTGCTCAACTTTACGACCTGCCTACATGACCGTCACTTATTTTCTGGATGATCCAAGAATATCCGCCAAGCACGGTCTCTGAGACATCCAGCCAAAATCTGTTGCATGAATCGCTTATTTGGTGCACACGAAAAGGTATAGGCGCATTCTTGCACGCCGAGCGGTTCAACAGCACGAACAGCGTCAGTTACGTCGAAAATGCGTAAGGTCTTTCACCAAAAATCCGGCTATTCCACCCTTTCCCGGGACTTCATCCTGAATGGATAGGCGTGCGTCGAGGCTGCCAGTTGGTCAGCATCTTGCCGAACAGTCAGATCACCGGTCAGATCACTGGGTTGAGTGACCCAACTCTCGCGGAGGGAACAAGAACAATGATGAACAGACGCCAGTTCGGCCTATCGGTGGCCGGGACCGCCGCAGCTCTCACTGCAAGCCCCCTTGGCGGTACGTTTGGCAGCAAGGCGCTTGCCGCCGATAAGCTGAAGGTGGGTTTCGTCTATGTCGGCCCGGTATCCGACCATGGTTATAGCTATCAGCACGATCTTGGCCGCAAACACGTAGCCGAAGTCTTCGCCGATAGGGTCGAGACGACCTATGTCGAAAATGTCGCCGAGGGTCCGGATGCCGAGCGGGTGATCCAGCAGCTTGCCCAAGGCGGCCACGGGCTGATCTTCACCACCTCTTTCGGCTTCATGAACCCGACGCTGAAGGTCGCGCAGCGCTTCCCCAAGGTCAAGTTCGAGCATGCTACCGGCTATAAGCGCTCGACCAACGTGGCGACATACTCGGGCCGCTTCTATGAGGGCCGGACCGTCTGCGGCCTGATCGCCGGCAAGCTGACCAAGTCGAACATCATCGGGTATATCGGTTCCTTCCCGATCCCCGAGGTGGTCAGCGGCATCAACGCTTTCACGTTGGCCCTGCGCAGCGTCAATCCGCAAGCCCAGGTCCGGGTGGTGTGGGTCAACAGCTGGTACGATCCAGGCAAGGAGGCCGCCGCCGCCAAGGCCCTGATCGATCAGGGCGCCGACATTCTGGCTCAGCACACCGACAGCCCCGCACCGATCCAGGAGGCGGAGGCCCGCGGCATCTATGCCTTCGGACAATCGTCCGATATGAGCCGTTTCGGGCCCAAGGCGCACCTGACATCGGTCGTCGACGACTGGAATCCCTACTACGAACAGCGCGTCAAGGCGGCACTGGACGGCACTTGGAAGGCCGAGGATTACTGGGGCGGTCTGGCGACCGGTACCGTGTTCCTGCCGACCTTCAACGATGCCATCCCAGCTGACGTCAAGGAGCTGGGTAACAAGGCAATCGCGGACATCAAGTCCGGCGCGCTGCACCCCTTTACCGGGCCGATCAAGGACCAGTCCGGCAAGGTCGTGATCGCCGAGGGCAAGACCGCGACCGATCCCGAGATCCTCTCGATGGCCTATTATGTCGAGGGCGTTCAGGGCACGCTTCCGAAGTAAGCGGCAATGCGGGCCGGGGGCGGGTGCGTCACCCCCGGCCATGGACTTGCGCGCCGCTATTCCCTACAGTCCTCTCGCCATTGGACCGGGCCGAATGCCCGATCCTCCACGAGCCCCGAGAGACCCCGAATGCGGTTGTCCGCCTATTTCCTGCCTACCCTCAAGGAAAACCCCAACGAGGCGCAGATCGTCTCGCACCGGCTGATGCTCCGAGCCGGCATGATCCGGCAAACGAGCGCCGGCATCTATGCTTGGCTGCCGCTGGGTTTCCGCGTCCTGAAGAAGATCGAACAGATCGTCCGGGAAGAGCAGGATGCCGCGGGCGCGCAGGAACTGCTGATGCCGACCATCCAGCCGGCCGAGCTCTGGAAGGAGAGCGGACGGTACGACGACTACGGCAAGGAGATGCTCCGCATCAAGGACCGGCACGATCGTGAGATGCTGTTCGGCCCCACGAATGAGGAGATGATCACCGATATCTTCCGCTCCGCGGTCAAGAGCTACCGTGATCTGCCCCGCAACCTCTATCACATCCAGTGGAAGTTCCGGGACGAGATCAGGCCCCGTTTCGGAGTGATGCGCGGGCGTGAGTTCCTGATGAAGGACGCCTACTCATTCGACATCGACAGTGCCAGCGCACGCCGCTCCTATCAGAAGATGTTCCTGGCGTATCTCCGGACGTTTGCACGCCTCGGCATGAAGGCCATCCCGATGCAGGCCGATACCGGTCCGATCGGCGGAGATCTCAGCCATGAGTTCATCATCCTAGCGGAAACGGGTGAGAGCGGCGTCTTCTGCGACAAGGAGTGGCTGGACTTGAACGTGCTGGAGAGCGCACCGGGGTTTGACGACGATCTCGGCCCGTTCTTCGAGAAATACACCAACATCTACGCCGCGACCGACGAAAAGCACGATCCCGCGACGTCGCCGCTGACGCCTGAAGAACTGGTCAATGCGCGCGGCATCGAAGTCGGCCACATCTTCTATTTCGGCACCAAATACTCGGCGCCGCTGGGTGCCGTGGTCGCCGGTCCGGGCGGCGAGCAGATCACCGTCGAGATGGGGTCCTACGGCATCGGCGTGTCGCGGCTGGTTGGCGCGATCATCGAGGCGAGCCATGACGATGCCGGTATCATCTGGCCGGAGTCGGTGGCGCCCTTCAAGGTCGGCCTGATCAACCTGAAGACCGGCGATGCCGAATGCGACCGGGTCTGCGAAGAGTTGTATCGTGACCTCAATGCCGCCGGGGTCGAGGTGCTGTATGACGACCGCAACGAGCGGCCAGGCGCCAAGTTCGCCGACATGGATCTGATCGGGGTTCCCTGGCATCTGACGATCGGGCCGCGCGGCCTGAAGAACGGCGTGGTCGAATTAAAGCATCGCGCCACGGGTGAACGCGAGGAACTGTCGCGCGAAGCCGCTTTCGCGAAGCTGGCCTCCTGATAGCCGGAGCGGCCGGCGGACCTTCGAACTCCGGCGGCCGCCGGCCAGCGGCGATCCACTCCAAGTCCAAAAAGGCCTGACAGGCATGATTTTCGGCGCTTTCGAACGCATGGTCGCGATGCGCTATCTTCGCGCGCGACGGCAGGAAGGCTTCATTTCGGTGATCGCCGGCTTTTCGCTCCTGGGCATCGGCCTTGGCGTGGCGACGCTGATCATCGTGATGGCCGTTATGAACGGTTTCCGATCCGAGCTGCTGGGGCGGGTTCTGGGTCTCAACGGCCACATGAACGTTTACGCACTTCAGGGACCGCTGACCGACTACGGGGCGATGGCCGATCGGCTGCGGGGCATTCCGGGCGTGACGTCTGTTACGCCTACCGTCGAGGCACAGGCGCTGGTGACGGTGCGTGGGGTGTCATCGGGCTCTATCGTTCGGGGCATTTCACCCGAGGATTTCAAGGTACGGCCAACCGTGTCCAACCACATCGTTCGTGGGACTCTGGACGATTTCCGTGACGAGCGCGTCGCGATCGGCATCCGCATGGCTCAAAGGCTCGGGCTTCGGGTGGGAGACGAACTGACGCTGATCAGCCCCCAAGGCAATCCCAGTGCGTTCGGTACCGTTCCGCGCATGAGGGCCTACAGCATCGCAGCGATATTCGACGTCGGTATGTTCGAGTACGACAATAACTTCATCTTCATGCCGCTGCCGGCGGCGCAGGTGTTCTTCCGGGTTCCCGACGCCGTAACGACCCTCGAGCTGATGGTTCAGCAGCCGCGCCTGATTTCCCAATACCGGGCACCCGTTCAGGATGTGATAGGCGGCCGGGCCAGACTTGTGGACTGGCAGCAGTCCAACGCCAGCTTCTTCAACGCGCTCTCGGTCGAGCGCAACGTCATGTTCCTGATCCTGACGCTGATTATCCTGGTCGCCGCCTTCAACATCATTTCCAGCATGATCATGCTGGTCAAGGACAAGGGCCGCGATATCGCGATCCTGCGGACCATGGGCGCCACGCGCGGCATGATCCTGCGCATCTTCTTCCTGGCGGGGGCAAGCATCGGCGTCATCGGCACGGTCTTCGGCCTGGTGCTGGGCGTCGCGTTCGCCGAGAACATCGAGGCCATCCGACAGATCCTCCAGAACCTGACCGGCACCGAACTCTTTTCGGCGGAAATCTACTTTCTCAGCCAATTGCCGGCAGAGATCGACTATGGGGAAGTGAGCCGCGTCGTCCTCATGGCGCTCGGGCTGTCGTTCGGCGCCACCATCTATCCGGCATGGCGGGCTGCCAAGCTCGATCCGGTCGAGGCATTGCGTTATGAGTGAGTCGAGGAGCGATCTTTTGGCCGGTGGAAATCCGGCGGAGCCGATGATCCGGATCGATGGCGTCGTCAGGACGTTCAGACAGGCCGGGCAGCCGCTTGACGTGCTGCGCGGCGCATCGCTTCAGGTCAAGGGGGGCGAGCTTGTGGCGCTCGTCGGTCCATCGGGAGCCGGCAAGTCGACGCTGCTGCATATCGCAGGCTTGCTCGAGAAGGCCGATGGCGGCGATATCCGGATCGCCGGCAAGCTGGCCAATGCTCTGTCGGACGCGGACCGCACGGCCTTGCGTCGGCAATCCATCGGCTTCGTCTATCAGTTCCACCATCTCCTGCCGGAATTCAGCGCGCTGGAAAACATCGTCCTGCCGCAGATGATCGCGGGCGTTCCTAAATCAGCGGCACGCAAGCGCGGCATGGAACTGCTGGAAATGGTCGGGCTCGGCGCGCGCGCCAGTCACCGGCCGGCGCGATTGTCCGGTGGAGAGCAGCAACGTGTAGCCATCGCCCGGGCGCTTGCCAACCGGCCCAAGCTGCTGATCGCGGATGAGCCGACTGGCAACCTCGACCACAAGACGGCGGAGGGTGTCTTTGCCATGTTGGCAGACCTCGTCCGGGTTGGAGATTTCGGGGCTTTGGTTGCGACCCACAATCTCGACCTCGCCGCTCGGATGGACCGGGTGCTCGAACTGCGGGACGGTGTGCTGGTCCAGCATTGAAGGATGGTCTACCTTGTTGTTCGGCCGGAGCGCTTGCAGGGGCCTCCGGATGGCAGCGAGGAAGGGCAGAAGGGCGCATCATGGACAAGAAGATCATCGACCTCTATGACGAGTACACCCACGCACCCCTGGACCGCCGCGTCTTCATCAGCCGGTTGACCGCCCTTGCCGGCAGCACGGCCGCGGCGTCGGCATTGCTTCCGCTGCTTGAGAACAACTACGCTCTGGCGGAGGTCGTAGCGCCGGCCGATCCTCGTCTGGAAACCTCCCGGGTCATCTGGAGCGGGGCGCCAGGCGACATCAAAGGCTACCTGGCTAAACCCAAGGGCGCCGGGAAGCTGCCAGCCGTCATCGTCATCCACGAGAACCGTGGACTCAACCCACACATCGAAGACATCGTGCGCCGCATTGCGCTGGAGGGCTTCCTGGCCGTCGGGCCTGACCTGCTGAGTCCTCTGGGGGGAACGCCAGCCGATGAGGATCAGGCGCGTGCGCTGATAGGCCAGTTGGACAACAAGGCGACGGTCGAAAACCTCGTGCGTACGGTCGGCTTCCTTGAAGGACATGAAGGTTCGACCGGCAAAGTTGGCGCAATAGGTTTCTGCTGGGGCGGCGGCATGGTCGGCTCACTGGCAACGGTGTCGCAGTCGCTCGACGCGGGCGTCGTCTTCTATGGACGGACGCCGCCGCTTGACGATGTATCCAAGATCCGCGCAAAGCTTCTGCTCAACTATGCCGGCCTGGACGACCGCATCAACGAAGGTATTCCGGCTTTCGAAGCAGCGCTGAAGAAGGCCGATGTCCATTACAACATTCATATCTATCAGGGCGCCAATCACGCCTTCAACAACGATACCAATCCGGCGCGCTACGATGCCGCAGCGGCGCAACTCGCATGGCGCCGAACGGTCGAGTTCCTGAAGACCAGCCTTGCATGACGATCGATCCGAAGCTGCATTAGGACAGCACGGCCGATTTAGTACGAGGACAATTGGAGTTGAGTCGGCATGTTCTGGTCCAGCGATTGGGGAACCGATGGTCTGAGGTCTGTTGCGAACGGCGGTTTGCCACCTCTTCGGATCGATCACAGGCTGATGGTGCCGGGAAAGCGGCTGGGCCTCATCATGGCCCCGAGTCGCGCAGCATAGACGCCAATTCGAAGGTGTAAATCATTTGGGACCGCTGGCCACCGGGTTTTCGAGAGCGAAAAGGGATAGGAATAGCTGGTAACTCGCCCGGCGATTAGCCGCCTGATTCCAGCGGATCGAGGACGAGTTCCGGAGCCAATGCTCGCATCCCGTCATGACGGGTTATGCGTGGATGCATTTCCTGATCACGAGCGCAGGGGCGTCAAGAAAAACTTGCACATGACGCAGAGGCGCGGTCTTGGCATGTTGGTACCGCTTCCCTGACCGTTGCCTGAGTCCCATCCTCCATGCCGATCGCCGATTTCGTCCACCTGCGAGTCCACTCCGCCTATTCGCTCTCCGAGGGGGCGATCAAGATCAAGGAGCTGGTCAAGCTCTGCCAGAAGAAGGAGATGCCGGCGGTAGCGGTTACCGACACTGGCAATCTGTTTGGCGCACTGGAATTCTCGCTTGCTGCGGCCGACTCCGGTGTTCAGCCGATCCTTGGATGTCAGGTCGGCATCCGCCGGATGGGGCCGAGTGCCAATGGCGGCGGCAAGCCGGTAGGCAAGGGCTTGAACATGCCTGACCAGCTGACGCTGCTTGTCCAGTCGGAGACTGGTTACGTCAACCTGACGAAGCTGGTCAGCAAGGCCTTCATGGAAGGCGATCCGACATCGGCGCCGCAGATCTCCCTGAGCGACCTTGAAGGCTTCACCGAAGGATTGATCGCACTCACCGGTGGTCCGTCTGGTTCGGTGGGCAGACTGTTCGCCGAAGGCCAGAAAGCCGTGGCGGAGGAAGTCGCGGGACAGCTTCAGCGGCTGTTTCCCAACCGGCTCTATGTCGAGCTGATGCGCCACGGGCTTGAGGTCGAGGATCGGATCGAACCTGATCTGGTCGATCTTGCCTATCGCATGGATCTGCCGCTGGTCGCGACCAACGACTGCTTCTTCGCGACAGAGGACATGTACGAAGCCCATGACGCCCTGCTTTGCATAGCCGAGGGTGCTTATGTCGTAGAAGCCGAACGTCGGCGCCTGACACCGCAGCACCGATTCAAGTCGGCTGAGGAAATGCGCGCCCTGTTCGCAGACCTACCGGAGGCTGTAGACAACACTCTGGTCATCGCGCGCCGGTGCAGTTACCTGCTTCGACCGATCAAGCCGATTCTACCCGCCTTTACCGCGGCGGCCGCAGGAGGCCGAACCGAGCCGGAGGAACTTCGGCACCAAGCTCATATCGGCTTGACCGATCGGCTCGAACATCAGGTGTTCACGCCCGATATGACGCCCGAGCAACGGGCGCAGACCGAAAAGACCTATCGCGAGCGGCTCGACTTCGAGCTGAACGTGATCGAGAACATGAAGTTTCCCGGCTACTTCCTGATCGTGTCTGACTTCATCAAATGGGCGAAGAAGCACGACATTCCCGTCGGGCCAGGGCGCGGTTCAGGCGCCGGATCGGTCGTCGCCTGGTCGCTGACGATCACCGACCTCGATCCTCTACGCTTCGGCTTGCTGTTCGAGCGGTTCCTCAATCCCGAACGCGTTTCGATGCCCGACTTCGATATCGACTTCTGCCAGGACCGCCGGGACGAGGTGATCCGTTATGTGCAGGATTACTACGGCTACGACCGCGTCGCCCAGATCATCACGTTCGGTAAGCTCCAGGCTCGCGCGGTGCTCCGCGACGTCGGACGCGTGCTTCAGATGCCGTATGGGCAGGTCGACAAGATCTGCAAGCTGGTGCCCAACAACCCGGCCAATCCGGTCACCCTGGGACAGGCGATCGACGGCGAGCCCATGCTTCAGCAGGCGCGGGACTCCGACGAGTCGGTCAAGCGGCTGATCGAGATCGCGCTCCGCCTGGAAGGCCTGTTCCGTCACGCATCGACCCATGCCGCCGGCGTCGTGATCGGCGACCGGCCTCTCGACCAGCTGGTGCCGCTCTATCGCGATCCACGCTCCGACATGCCGGTCACCCAGTTCAATATGAAATACGTCGAACAGGCCGGCTTGGTTAAGTTCGACTTCCTTGGTCTCAAGACCCTGACCGTGCTGCAACGCGCAGTCGAGCTGATCGTCGAGCGCGGAGAGACCATCGACCTGTCGAACCTGCCGCTGGACGACTCCAGGACCTATGAGATGATGTCTCGCGGCGAGACGACCGGCGTGTTCCAGCTGGAAAGTTCGGGCATGCGCGACGTCCTGCGACGCCTCAAGCCGAACCGCTTCGACGACATCATCGCGCTGGTTTCGCTGTATCGCCCCGGTCCGATGGACAACATCCCGACCTACATCGCGGTGAAGAACGGCGAGATAGAAGCCGACTACATGCATCCCTGGCTCGAGCCGATCCTGAAGGACACCTTCGGGATCATGATCTACCAGGAACAGGTCATGCAGATCGCCCAGGTGCTGTCCGGCTATTCGCTGGGCGGCGCCGACCTGCTGCGGCGGGCCATGGGCAAGAAGATCCAGGCGGAGATGGACGCCCAGCGCAAGCTGTTCATCGACGGTGCCGTCGGCAAAGGCGTGGATGGCGATCAGGCCGGCTTGATCTTCGATCAGGTGAACAAGTTTGCCGGCTACGGCTTCAACAAGTCGCACGCTGCCGCTTATGCCCTGGTCGCCTACCAGACAGCCTACCTGAAGGCCAATTATCCGGTCGAGTTCCTCGCGGCGTCCATGACGCTCGACCTCGGCAATACCGATAAGCTGAATACCTTCAGGCAGGAGCTGGTGCGCTTGAAGATCCGTTTGCTGACGCCCGACATCAACAAGTCCAACGCGGTATTCCGTGTGGAAGCGATGCCGGACGGCGAGCGCGCGATCCGCTACGCGCTTGCCGCCGTCAAGGGTGTCGGCATGCAGGCCATGGAAGCTCTGGTCAAGCAGCGGGAAGAGACGGGCCGGTACACCGACTTGTTCAACCTCGCGCGGCGCCTGGACACCAAGGTCATCAACAAGCGGCAGCTTGAGAACCTGACTTGCGCCGGTGCCTTCGACAGTCTCAACCCGAACCGGCGGCAGGTCCATGGCGGTGTCGAAACCCTGATCCGGTACGCTCAGGCCGCCGTCGCCGAGCGCGAGAGCGGCCAGTCTAGTCTGTTCGGCGGCGGTGCGGGCGTGACGCTGAAGGTGCCCGACCTGCCCAAGGTCGCCGATTGGGACCAACTGGACCGGCTGGCGCATGAATTCGGCGCCATCGGCTTCTATCTCTCGGCCCATCCGCTGGACGGCTTCGCCAAGCCGCTGGCGCGATTGCGCGTGGTGAATTCAGCCGATCTGCTGAAGAAGGCCAGTGGCGGCGGTTCCACTCGATTCCCGATGGCCGGTGTCGTGATCAACCGGCAGGAGCGCGTGGCGAAGAGCGGTAACCGCTTCGCCTTCGTCAGCCTGTCGGATTCGACCGGCGTCTACGAGGTCACCCTGTTTTCCGAGCTTCTAGCAACGTCGCGCGACCTGCTCGAGCCGGGCAAGAGCGTCGTCCTGATGGTTGACGTGCAGGTCCAGGGCGAGGATATGCGGCTGACCTGCCACCAGGTGAAGCCGCTGGAGGACGAGGTCGCCCTTGCGGCGGAAGGATTGCAGATCGTCCTCAACGAGCCCGCTGCAGCGCCGCATCTTCGGAATATCCTCGAACAGATCGGACGGGGAAGGGGCAGGATATCGATCCTTGTCGATGTGGGCGGCTTGAGAGAGGCGGAGATCGCGCTGCCCGGCGCCTATGCGGTTTCGGCGAAGGGCAGGGCGGCGATCAAGGCGATTCCCGGTGTCGCCGATGTACTGGATCTCTGATCAGGCTTAAAAGCCGGGTCATAAGCCGGACGGACAATAGGATTGCGGCCGCGAACGCCGTGCCTGGGCTCGCAACAGCGCCCGGCACGGCGTTTCTATTTGCGTGCGCCCTGTATAGTGCAGAAGTGAAGTCAAGCAGCAAGGCTAGATTGTCCTATAAGTGCATTCCCAAGTAAATCCATACTCCAGTATTCCATTGATTTTAATAAAAACTCTTTCTTGACAGAATTAGAGCTAAAGCTTATCAATTTACATCGATCGTTCAATCCATTGAACTCATTCGAGATTTGAGTATTTGGTTCAATCCGGAGGTGCGATTTGCTCGCCCGCGCAATGCTTTGCATGCCTCAGAATAAAACCTCGCACGGATTATGGGCGGCTGTTGCTGCCTTTGCCTTGTTTCCAAGTTTTCATGCAATAGTAAAGTCACTTAGCTCCCATTATTCCATCTTCCAGCTTATGGCGTACATGTCCTTGGCGGCTTTGCTTCCGGTGGCTTTGATGCTGCTTTACGCAAGGCGCCAGGGAAGGATCCGGATCGCCCGCCCGGGAATGGTGCTCATGCGCGCGGTGATTTCCGGCTCCATGGCGGTCTGCGTATTCTATGCGCTCAGCAGGCTTCCGATGTCGACCGCCTATTCGGTGCAGTTTTCCGGTCCTTTGTTCGCCGCCGGCCTGTCGACCGTGGTTCTCGGCGAGAGGGTGGGCTGGAGGCGCTGGATCGGGATCGCCGTCGGATTCGCAGGCATCCTGATCATCCTGCGTCCAGGCGTCACGGACTTCAATTCGGGTTACCTGGCATCGCTGGCGGTGGCCGTGCTGTTCGCTTGCAATGCCATGATCCTGCGCACCGTCGGCGGGGGTGAACCGGGCGGCGCGCTGGTGGCTGCCCATGTGATCGGCATCCTTGGTTTCTCGCTGCCGATGCTTCCATCGGTCTACATCGAGCCGGATTGGCCGGACCTCGGCTGGATGTTCGTCACCGGTCTTCTGATGTCATCCGGCCACTTCTTTCTGGTTCAGGCCCTGCGCTGGGCTCCGGTGTCGAGCGTTTCCGCCTTCCAGTACACGCAGCTCGTTTGGGGATTGCTGTTCGGCGTCCTCCTCTTCGACGACTTTCCAGATGCGATGGCCGTTGGCGGGACAGTTCTGGTGGTCGGCAGCGCGGTCTACGTCGGCATGGCGCAGCCATCATCCAAAACCGACGAGCCCGTCGACATCTGAGTACACCCAGCGGTGTGCACGACCCCTTCTTCCTCCGTTTCATGATTGGAGAACCATGTGTCATCCTTGCTTGAAGGTGTCCGCGTCATCGACCTGACCAACGTGTTGGCGGGTCCATTCTGCGGGTTTCAGTTAGCGCTCCTGGGAGCGGAAGTGATCAAGGTCGAGGTTCCCGGGGCCGGCGACCTTGCGCGCCAGTTCGGTATGGATCCCGAACTCAGCTCGAAGGGGATGGGGACGGGTTTTCTTGCCCAAAACGCGGGAAAGAAGTCGATCACCCTGAACCTCAAGTCCCCGGAGGGCAAGGAGGCCTTCCGGCGGCTGGTCAAGACCGCCGATGTGGTTCTCGAAAACTTCCGTCCTGGTGTGATGGACCGGCTGGGCTGCGGCTACGAGGCGCTCAAGGAGATCAAGCCCGATCTGGTTTATTGCGCCGTCTCGGGTTTCGGACAGGATGGTCCGTGGCGCAACAAGCCGGCCTATGACCAGATCATTCAGGGCCTGTCCGGCATCATGAGCGTAACCGGCGACGACCAGTCGGCTCCGCTGCGGGTCGGCTTTCCGGTTTGCGACACGATCGGTGGGTTGACGGCGGCTTTCGCGGTCTGCGCTGCCCTATTCCGGCGTTCGGTGAGTGGTGAAGGGCAGTTCGCCGATGTCTCGCTGATCGAATCCACGCTGGTCACGATGGGCTGGGCTGTCGCCAATTATCTGATCACCGGCAAGAAGCCGAAGCCGTCCGGCAACGAGAACATCACGGCCAGTCCGTCGGGCCTGTTCAAGACCAGTCACGGCGAAATCAACATTTCGGCCAATACGCAGGACCAGTTCGTCAC
Source organism: Skermanella aerolata KACC 11604 (assembly GCF_000936425.1). Taxonomy (GTDB): domain Bacteria; phylum Pseudomonadota; class Alphaproteobacteria; order Azospirillales; family Azospirillaceae; genus Skermanella; species Skermanella aerolata. The sequence goes on from NZ_AVFK01000002.1 coordinate 306,538, forward strand.
GCTCTGCCGGCTGATCGGACGCCCGGATCTTTCAGCCGACGACCGCTTCAGCAGCAGGACCGCGCGGATGGCCAACCGGGCGACCCTGAAGGACGAGATCGAGGACGCGCTGGTCGAAGACACGGCCGAGCATTGGGAGGAAAGGCTCAATGCCGAGGGTGTCCCATCGGGACGGGTCATGACGGTGCCGGATATCCTTAAGCATCCTCATATTCAGGAGCGCAACTTCCTGCGGACGTTGCCGCGCGTTCCCGGTATCGACCGCGATATCACCGTCAGCAGGAGCGGTTTCAGACTGTCCGGCGGCGATCCTACCGTGGATACGCCGCCTCCGCTGCTTGGCCAGCATAACGACGAGATCTTTGCCGAGCTTGGTTTCTCGCAGGAGGAAATCGAGGTTCTCAAAGGGAGTGCCGCGCGATGAGCGGATCGGAAAAAGCGGTTGCCCGCGGCAAGCCCCATAAGCCTCCGGTCGACAAGGACCAGATGCTCGCATGGTGGAGCACGGGGATCACTGAACTCAAACCCGGTATCGTCAATCTCCGGGGCATTCCGATTCAGGACTTGATTGGCAAAGTGGGATTTGTCCCGACCATCTGGCTGATGCTCAGGGGTGAACTGCCTTCCGATGCGGAAGCGCGGCTGCTGGAGGCGGTTCTGGTCGCAACGGTCGATCACGGACCTCAGTCTCCGTCATCCGCAGTGGCGCGGATGGGCGCCACGTGCGGTATCGGGCTGAATGCCGCCCTGGGTTCCGCCATCACCCTGCTCGGTGATCATCATGGCGGTGCCGGTCAACAGTGCATGGAGCTGTTCGAGAAGATCCTAGAGTCGGCATCCCGATTCGACTCCCTGGAAGAGGCGGTTCGCTGTGAACTGGCGGAGCGCAGGGCTGCGGGAGAAAAATTCGTTCCGGGCTTCGGCAAACATCTCCATCCGATCGATCCTCGCTCCGCACGGATCTTCGAGATTCTCGAGCAGGCGAAATCGGACGGGACGATCGCCGGCAACCACTTGGCGGTGACGCTGCTGATCGAAGCCGAACTGAAAGCTCAAAAAGGTTTTCTGCTGCCGACGAACATCGACGGAGCGATTGCGGCTGTGCTGGGAGAACTGGGTTTTGCGCCCCCGCTCGGACGCGGAATCTTCATCCTCGGACGCGCCGTCGGACTGCTTGCCCATGCCTGGGAAGAAATTCAAGGAGGTCGTCGCAACAAGGGACCGATGCCGCCAAGTTGTATCCCACCCTATACAGGCGAACCGTAGCATCCATCGCTTGTTCGGTCATCCTGAGCGTTCAAGGATGGTCGGTGCGGACATGGGAAGCTGAAAAGAAGGGCCGCGACGGCGAACCGTCGCGGCCCTTCTTTTCGTCGAAAGACGCCCGAAATCAATCCACGACCGTTCCGGTCGAGAGAATCTCGAGCGGGATATTCAGGCCGAGGCGGTTGACGCTGCCCATGTTGATGACGAGCAGAGGCTGGTTGTCCAACCCGACCGGAACCGCAGAGACAGGCTTTTTCTTCACCAGAACGTCGTTGATGGCATCGGCGAGCTGAACGCCAAGCTTGCCGACATCGGCAACCAGGCCAGCGACGGCGCCGTCCTTGACCGATGCATCGCCGAACGCAAAAGTAGGAACTTTGCCGGCGCTGGCGACGATGGCCTTGGTATTGTCGATCAGCAGCCCGTGGTTCATCAGCACGAAAGCCTTGGCGCCATCCGGGTTGCGCGCCGCGATGTCTTTAGCTTCATCCGCCGTCGTAACGGCATTGAAGGTGCAGCGCAACTTCAACTGCTTGCAGGCTTCTTCTGATCCTTCTTTGTCGACAGCGAAGCTGGAGTGCTTCGTGTCGCCAATGAAGCTGAAGAAGTCCGCTTCCGGAAGCAGGGAAATGAAGCTCCGGATGATGATATCCTTGGGGAGGAAGTAGGTGACGCCGGTGATATTGCCTTCGGGGGCCTGTATGTTCTTGATCGTTCCGTAAAACTTGGGATTATTAGTCCCGCCGAGAAAAGTCGGATTCACGGTCTTTAGCGTAGCCAGCAGGGTGGCTGCGCTGTCGCGCAAAGCTACAGTAGCTGCCTTTGAAGAGTCGAACTTCTTGATCGTCTCTTCGACCTTGGCGATATCTGCCTGCTCACCTGCGAATTCGAGAGAGATCTGCGGTGCGATTTCCTGCAGCCGGTCTTTCATGCTTGTGTAAAGCCGGGTAGTGGCGCCTGACTTGCCGGCCCAGGTAACACCGACTTCGATCTTGGCCTGCGCCACGGCCTGGCCCGACAGGCCAAGCGCGACAAGCGCTACCGCCACGAATGACAGCTTGTTCTTCACCACGATTTCTCCTCAGGCGCTATATGACTCTTGGTGTAAGGTCGAAAGTACTATAACTTATTTGCTATCGACACTCTTAAAAATATCTAAATGGGCTTCATCATTGACGGCGGTGGAGGCCGTCGGAACTGGGCCTCATCCACCGACCTGCTTATGGGATAGTAGGCATTTCAACTTCAGTTTGAAGCCTGTGATAGAAGGATGCGGCATTGGGTTGGTTGTTGATTACAATTTTCAGGACTTGTTCACTCCCCGCACTATACCGTGGGGTTCAAACGCGACAAACTGTCATGCATATCGCGGTTAGGTAATAGGATATACTCATGTACGGATAAAAATCTCATTCTTGAAGAAGTTTGAGACGCTTTGAGATGCATAAGCAGGATTTTTGGCTATTTTAGTTGTATTTAGTCTAAAATCTTGCAACTTTAACTTTCCACCGCCTTGCTTTATGGGGGCCGAAGCCACTGGTCTGCCACGGAAATCGGATTGGCAATGAGACCGGGTGGTGGACGTGCTGAGGTCGGCAATGGGTATGCTCGAAGAAGGAGAAGTTGATGTCTGATGTCACTGGATCAGCTGTAAGGAAGCCGAAAGACGGCAAGGGAGATCGCGTTGTGTCCATCGGCCGCAAGGTGGCTCTCGCTATCGCTGTCGCGGTTCTGATCGGCTTCGGCATCATGATCTGGCTATCCGGGCAGTCCCAGCAGGAAATATTGAAGGCTGGCGCCGCGAACTCGCAGGCCACGATTACCGAACTCGTCGGCGCGCAGATCGCCCCGGCGATCAATTTCAAGCAGGCCGCTGCCATGGTGAAGATGTTCGCCCGGCTGTCGTCCGGCGAGGATGCGCAGGCATTCGCCTTTCGCGTGACAGGCAAGACCGGTGAAGTCCTTGTGGAGCATGGCGACGAATCGGCTTCGAAGGTCGGTTCCGACGATCTTGCTCGTGATGGACGGGCCATTCGGCTGGCGGGAGCCGCGGAATACACGCTGGGTTATGAATTCCGTGGCAACACGGTGATCGTGACCGACGTGTTCTTTGGCACTTCCCCCGACCCGATCGGAAAGCTAACCGTCTTCTGGAGCCAGGAAGGGCTCAAGAAGGAAGTGGAACGGGTTGTCACGAACTCGATCGTCGCTGCGGCGATCATATTGGCGATCGTAATCGGACTTCTGCTGATTCTCCTGAGAGTCCTGGTCAGTAAGCCGATCGGCATCCTTTCCCAGGCGATGCTCCGGCTGGCCGAGGGCGATTTGACGATCACGGTGCCGATGGTGGACCGGAAGGATGAGCTGGGACAGATGGGCCGGGTCATCAATGTGTTCAAGGATAACGCGATCGAGAAGCTCCGCCTTGAACAGGGCCAGGAGCAGCAGAAGCGCCAAGCCGACAGTGATCGCCGGATTGCCTTGCGCGGTCTGGCCGACTCCTTCGAAAGCCAGGTCGGAACCGTTGTGGACGCGGTCACTACGGCCGCGTCCCAGATGCAGTCGTCCTCAAGGCAGATGGCATCCACGGCAACCGAGACCAGCACGCAGGCGACGTCGGTAGCGAGCGCCGCCGAACAGGCATCGGGCAATGTTCAGACCGTCGCGGCCGCGACGGAAGAACTGGCTGTTTCCATCAACGAGATCGCGTCTCAGGTCGAACGCTCGCGGACGGTCGCGTCGCGGGCCGACCTGGAGGCCAAGGAAACGACCCGCCTGATCCAGCGTCTATCCGAAACGGTCGAAAGCATCGGGCAGATCGTCAACCTGATCAATGACATTGCGAGCCAAACCAACCTGCTGGCATTGAACGCGACGATCGAAGCCGCACGGGCCGGCGAAGCCGGCAAAGGGTTTGCGGTGGTCGCAAGCGAAGTCAAGGGATTGGCAAACCAGACCGCCAAGGCAACCGAAGAAATCGCCGCCCAGATCGCAGCCGTCCAGACAGGCACCGCCGATGCGGTCAAGGCAATCGGCTCGATTTCGATTGTCATTGCTGAAATCGGCGGTATCGGCGCATCGGTCGCATCGGCGGTTTCCGAACAGACTGCCGCGACCAGCGAGATCGCGCGCAATGTCGATCAGGCGGCCATGGGGACCCAGGAAGTTTCCAGGAACATCGGCCTCGTCGAAAGTGCCGCTCGCGATACGGGTGGTGCTGCCGGGCAGATCAGCGAGTTCTCGAATGACCTGTCTCATCAGGCCGACATTCTCAAGCGTGAAGTCGGACGTTTCCTGGAGCAGGTTCGCTCCGACCGGGCCGACTCAGCACGCGTGGCGTAACCTTCGAGAAGGTGCGGCGGTAAGGGATGCTGCATCCCGCCGCTTCACCGGACCGAAGCTTCGATTACTGAGTTACTGATCAACCGCGCTTGTATCAGCCGAACGGGCTGCCGGCGGCGATCCATAGTTCAAACCGCTACCTAGAAAACATGACATCCCTGCAAGCCCAGTCAAGAAGGCCCGGCGGCTTCCACCGCCGGGCCTTCTTGATTCAGGCTGCGACGGCCAGTTCGCTGAAGGTGGGGATGATGCCGAAGCTGAGATAGCGGCCGAACGGGCCGGTGCCGTCGAAGTTCAGCCGGTTCATCCGTCGAGCCTGGCTGGTCGGGAAGGCAGTGCGGCCATGCAGCAGGCGAAGATTGTCGAGAACGACAATCCAGTTCGGTTGCAGGCGGAACTCGACGATGTTTTCCGGATCGATGATGAACTCGCGCAGTACCGAGAACGCCTCGGTCGCTTCGGGGTGAATGATCGTGGCAGCCACATCGTCTTCGCGGTAGACCATCTGCACCCGGCCGCCGACCCAGTTGAAGATCGGGCGCAGGCAGCGGATATCGGTCCGCTGAATGCTCATCGCATCGGGACGGAACAGCGCCGGCAACAGCTTCGGGTGCTTGCGCGCCATATAGTCATAGGCCGAGTCGCCGCTGACCAGTTGGGTCATGCCGCCATCCGTGGTGGCGACGATGCATTGCAGGGTCAGGACCTGTTCCGGTTCCAGCGAGAAGGCGCCGTCGGTGTGGGGCGGATGATCGGCGCAGGTGGAGCCGAGATAGCCGGGGATCGGGTCCGTGGGGTCGATCGGAACGATACCGTCTTCGTCAGCGCGGTCGTGCAGGATCACATTGCCGAAGTACTGCTTAAGCGCGACACTGTTGACGCGCGGCTCGGGCCGTTCCTTGCACACCAATACGGCGACACCATATTTGTTAAAGCGCTCGGCGACCGGTGCGAAGCTGTTCTCGTCGAAGTTTTCGGTATCGTCGACATGGACGAAGAGCTTGCTGACATCAAGCTCAGCTCCAAATCCAATGCGATACTCGGATGCATAGGACATAGTTTTCTTCCTTATCTTTGGCAAAACTCTAGCGATCACTGAAGCACGTGCTTCAGAGGCATAATTACTGGATAATTCTTGTCCAGCGGACGGTCCAGCCGTGGACAATTTATTTTTTGACTCAAAAGCGTTTCAATTTCAATGCAAAGAAATCAAATTCGACATATTCGTGTTTAAGAAACCATGATAATGAATACTTGGATATTATAACATGCTGCCATATGGTTTCTTTAAACGCGTTGGTATGTACTTGGCGGTGATAATGACAACTATAAGCGTTTTTTGCCCCTTATGGATAACGGCGCTTAGGAAGAAAACGATCGTCTACCGCCGGGACCCGGCGAATCGGACAAACGACGTTTCCAGGCAGGTTGCGACGCCTGATGACGGAGGTTGCCAAACGGAAGGCGGCAAGCTATCTATCGCGCGTCGCAAAACCTCACGCGGGCTTGCGGTCCTTCGGCACATTCGCCGATGGCCCGCTCCGGTGTTCGCATGGTGCGGACCACGCTCGCGGCGGAGTAACCGGAAAAGGACTGTTTTCCATGCCGATGCCTTCATTCACCATGCGCCAGCTGCTGGAAGCCGGCGTTCACTTCGGTCACCATACGCGTCGCTGGAACCCGAAGATGCAGCCGTATATCTTCGGCGTGCGCAACGGCGTTCATATCATCGATCTTGAGCAGAGCGTCCCCATGCTGCACCGCGCCATGACGGCGGTTCGCGACGTGGTGGCGGGCGGTGGCCGCGTACTGTTCGTCGGCACCAAGCGCCAGGCCCAGGAGAAGGTTGCCGACGCCGCTTCGCGCTGCGGTCAGTACTACGTCAACCATCGCTGGCTCGGCGGCATGCTGACCAACTGGAAGACCATCTCCCAGTCGATCAAGCGCCTGCGCGAAATGGAAGAGCGGCTTCAGGACACCAATATCGGCCTGACCAAGAAGGAAACCCTCCAACTCACGCGCGAGCGTGACAAGCTGGAGCGGGCGCTGGGCGGCATCAAGGAGATGGGCGGCCTGCCGGACATCCTGTTCATTATCGACACCAACAAGGAGTCGATCGCGGTTCAGGAAGCCAATAAGCTGGGCATTCCCGTCGTTGCGGTCATCGACAGCAACTCCGATCCCGATGGCGTCGCTTTCCCGATCCCCGGCAACGACGACGCGCTGCGCGCCATCGATACCTACTGCGACCTGATCGCCGGTTCCGTCCTCGACGGTCTCCAGGCGGAGATGATCGCGTCGGGCATCGATGTCGGCGAGCAGGAAGAGGGCGTCGAGGAAGAGCTGCCGACCGACGAGGAAGCCGCTCCGGTCGCCGAGGGCGATGCCGCTCCCGTGACGGAAGGCGCGCAGGCCTAATTCGCCTGAGCGGGCAACCGGACGCGGTCGCCGCGTCCGGTTGCCGATTTTTTTTGGTGAACTGATAAGACCGATCATTCAGGAAGAGACCGAAGATGGCCGAAATCACAGCCTCGCTCGTCAAGGAGCTGCGCGAAAAGACCGGCGCCGGTATGATGGACTGCAAGAAGGCGCTGACGGAAACGTCCGGCGACCTTGAAGGGGCCGTCGACTGGCTGCGCAAGAAGGGTCTTGCCGCCGCCGCCAAGAAGGCGGGCCGCGTCGCAGCCGAGGGGCTTGTCGCGGTTGCCACCTCCGACACCGTTGGCGCGGTGGTCGAAGTGAACTCTGAAACCGATTTCGTCGCCCGCAACGAGCGTTTCCAGGCATTCGCCAGTGAAGTCGCCCGTCAGGCGCTGACTGGCAACGGCGATCTGGACGCCCTTCAGCAGGCACAGTTCCCGGATGCCGGGCGTACCATCGCCGAAGAGATCACTCATATGGTCGCGACGATTGGCGAAAATATGAATCTTCGCCGTATCGCTCGCATCGAGGTCGGCTCCGGCGCCGTCGCCAGCTACGTCCACAACGCTCTCGCCCCCAACCTGGGCAAGATCGGTGTGCTGGTCGGCTTGGAATCGACCGGTGACCGGGACCGGCTGCTCGAATTGGGCAAGCAGATCGCCATGCACATCGCGGCTGCCCGTCCGGAAGCACTTAACATCGAAGACGTGGATTCTTCGGCACTCGATCGCGAACGGAGCGTTCTGGCCGATCAGGCGCGCGCCAGCGGCAAGCCGGAGGAGATCATCGCCAAGATGGTCGAAGGCCGGCTGCGCAAGTACTATGAAGAAGTGGTGCTGCTCGAGCAGGTTTATGTGATCGACGGCGAGAACAAGGTTCGCAAGGTCGTCGAAAACTTCGCGAAGGAAATCGGTGCTCCGATCAAGGTCGCCGGCTTCGTTCGCTATGTCCTGGGTGAAGGCATCGAAAAGGAGCAGTCCGACTTTGCCGCCGAGGTCGCCGCACAGGCGAATGTCGGCCGCTGAGGTTGACGGCTACTGTCACCATCGGCCGGGAGCCGGCAATGTCGGGACTCGGCCGCTGGATCGAAGCTGTTTCTGAGGATTTGTGTTGATGGCTGCGATGGAGGGGGCGATGCCCACCAACGCCCGGTATGGTCGCGTCCTGCTGAAAATTTCCGGCGAGGCCTTGATGGGCAACCGGGAATACGGGCTCGACCCTGAAATCGTCGACCGCGTCGCGGGCGAGGTCAAGTCGGTCGTCGGTATGGGCGTGCAAGTGTGCCTCGTGATCGGCGGCGGCAACATCTTCCGGGGCGTTTCCGGAGCCGCTACCGGGATGGAGCGGGCGACGGCCGACTACATGGGCATGCTCGCCACCGTGATCAACGCACTGGCGATGCAGAGTGCGCTGGAGCGCCGCGGCGTCCAGACCCGCGTCCAGTCCGCCATACCGATGGCCAGCGTCTGTGAACCCTACATCCGCCGACGCGCCGTGCGTCATATGGAGAAGGGGCGCGTCGTGATCTTCGGTGCCGGCACCGGCAATCCGTTCTTCACGACCGATACCGCCGCAGCGCTGCGCGCCTCCGAAATGGGCTGCGATGCCTTGCTGAAGGGGACCAAGGTCGATGGCGTCTACTCCGCCGATCCCAACAAGGATCCCTCGGCACAGCGCTTCGAGTCGCTGACCCACCTGGAAGTCCTGGCAAAGGACCTTCAGGTCATGGACGCATCGGCGATTTCTTTGGCGCGCGAGAATAAAATTCCAATCCTGGTGTTCTCGATCCACACGGCCGGAGCTTTCGCCGAAGTCATGGCGGGACGCGGCAAGTTCACGATCATCACGGAAGAGGGCTGAACTAAAGTGGCCGACCCTGATATTGACGATCTGAGCCGCCGCATGGACGGCGCCCTCGAGTCGCTGCGCAAAGAATTCGGAGGCCTGCGTACCGGGCGCGCTTCTGCAAGCCTCCTGGAGCCAATCACCGTCGAGGCTTATGGCCAGCAGATGCCGCTCAATCAGGTCGGTACCATCAGCGTGCCCGAGGCACGGCTGATTACCGTACAGGTATGGGACCGCGGCATGGTCAAGGCGGTGGAAAAAGCTATCCGCGAAGGCGGTCTCGGGCTCAACCCCCAGACCGATGGCCAGAACGTACGTGTGCCTATTCCCGATTTGAACCAGGAGCGCCGGACCGAACTGTCCAAGGTCGCTTCCCGCTATGCCGAGCAGGCTCGTGTCGCTGTCCGCAATGTGCGGCGCGACGGAATGGACATGCTGAAGCGTATGGAAAAGGGCGGCGATATCAGTCAGGATGAGCACAAGACTTGGGCCGAAGAGGTCCAATCGATGACAGACGCCCACATCAAGAAAATTGACGAAGCGCTGACGGCCAAGGAAAAAGAGATCATGCAGGTCTGATCTCGATGCAGGAGATTTCGACCGTGCCGTACGCGCCTCCGAAGCATGTCGCCATTATCATGGACGGCAATGGCCGGTGGGCGAAGGCCCGCGGCTTGCCACGGACCGCCGGCCATCGCAAGGGAGTCGAGGCTGTGCGCCGCACCGTCGAGGCTGCCAGGGAGCTTGGTGTTCCATACCTCACCATGTTCGGCTTTTCGTCGGAAAACTGGCGCAGGCCCGAAGGTGAGGTTTTCGACCTCATGCAGTTGTTGCGTTTCTATCTGCGCAGCGAAATCGCGGAACTTCATAAAAACGGCGTCCGCCTGCGGGTGATCGGCGACCGTACGAAGTTGTCCGGCGATATCGTGACCATGATCGAAAAGGCCGAAGAGCTTACCCGGAACAACAAAGAACTCAATCTGATCATCGCGCTGAGTTACGGTGCGCGGCAGGAAATCGTGGAAGCCACCCGTCAGATGGTGCGCGATGCCCTGGAAGGGCGGTTGAGCCCTGACGAGATCTCCGAGGAAAGCTTCTCCGCCCGTCTGCTGACACGCGACGTCCCCGATCCCGACCTTTTGGTCCGGACCAGCGGGGAGCAGCGTATCAGCAATTTCCTGTTGTGGCAGTCGGCCTATACCGAGTTGGTCTTCGTCGATACGCTGTGGCCCGATTTCACGAAGCGCGATCTGGAAGATGCAATCCGAGAATTCAACCAGCGCGACCGGCGCTACGGCGCCGTCGGGACGCGGTAGGGCGGGGGACCTCCGCACCCGGTTCCTCTCGGCACTGGTTCTCGGCCCCCTTGTTCTGCTGGCGGTATACTTCGGGGGCTGGATCTTCCAGCTCCTGATGCTGGCGTTCGCCCTGCTCGCAGCCGCAGAGTGGGTAAGGCTCGTCGAACCGGAACGGACCCTCGCGATTGCCTTGCTGGCGATCGGCGCCGTCGGGGCGGTCCTCGTAGTCGACTTCATCGCCGGGGTCGAGTTTTCGCTCGGATTGGCGGCTTTGCTGACGGTGGCCCTGTTCGTGGCGGCGACCGTCGGGCACGCACAGCATCGCCGTCTCCTGGCTTTTGGAATTCCATACATCGTCTTCGGCAGTCTTTCCCTGCTTTGGGTACGGGGCATTGCGGAGGACGGGCTGGGACTGCTCATCTACCTGCTGTTTGCCGTCTGGGCCACCGACATCGGGGCCTATGCTGCCGGGAGGACGATCGGCGGGCCTAAGCTGGCACCTCGTATAAGTCCGAAGAAGACTTGGGCGGGACTGATCGGCGGAATGGTCAGCGCCGCTATCTTCGGTGCCGGCGTGGCAGTTGCCTATGGCGCCGCCCGGCCCGGGTTCGCAGCCGTGCTGGCCGCCGTCCTGGCCGTGGTAAGTCAAGCCGGCGACTTCTTCGAGTCGGGCGTCAAGCGGTACTTCGACAAGAAGGACAGCGGGCATCTCATCCCCGGACATGGCGGTTTGCTTGACCGCGTAGACGGGCTTATTGTCGCAGCGCCGGTCTTTGCGCTGTTCCACGCGACCCTGGGGAAAGTTCTCGAATGGTGGTAGCCGCCGCCCAACAAATCAATGCGCCGAATCAACCTCGGCATGTGACGGTTCTCGGGTCGACCGGGTCGGTCGGACGCAACACGGTGGAACTGATCGCCCGCGATCCGGACGCCTATGTCGTCGAAGCGCTGACCGCCGGCCGTAACGTCGCCCATCTGGTCGAGCAGGCGCGCGCACTGCAGCCCAAGCTTGCCGTGATCGCCGATCCAGCCGGATACGAACCACTGCGCGACGCCCTTGCCGGCACCGGGATCGAGGTCGCGGCCGGGCCGGAGGCGGTCGTCGAAGCCGCCCAGCGGCCTGCCGAATGGGTGATGGCGGCAATCGTCGGCGCAGCCGGCTTGGAGCCGACCCTGGCCGCGACGCGCCGCGGCGCCATCGTCGCGTTCGCCAACAAGGAATGCCTCGTCTGCGCCGGTCCTCTTATGATGGACCTCGTACGCGACAGCGGCGCCACGCTGCTGCCGGTGGACAGCGAGCATAACGCGATATTCCAGGTCTTCGACTTCGAGCGGCGCGAGTCGATTCGTCGCCTGATCCTGACGGCATCGGGAGGACCGTTCCGTCAGGCCGACCGTGCGACCATGGCCGCTGCCTCACCAGCCCAGGCTTGCGCTCATCCGACCTGGAGCATGGGCGCCAAGATCTCGGTCGACAGTGCGACGATGATGAACAAGGGCCTCGAGATCATCGAGGCGCATTTCCTCTTCGCCATGCCGGAAGACCGCGTCGACGTCCTGGTCCATCCCCAGTCCGTCATTCACAGCATGGTTGAATACGTGGACGGGTCGGTCCTGGCTCAGCTCGGCACGCCCGACATGCGCACACCCATCGCTTTCTCGCTCGGCTGGCCGAGCCGGATCGAAGCGCCGGCGGCGCGGCTCGATCTGCTCAGCGCCGGAGCGCTTACCTTCGAGGCGCCTGACCCGGTCCGCTTCCCGGCACTGCGGCTGGCCCGCCACGCCTTGCAAAGCGGCGGGGGCACTCCTACAATTTTGAACGCGGCGAACGAAGTAGCTGTCCAGGGCTTTCTCGATGGCCGGATCGGTTTTCTCGACATCGAAGCCGTGGTCGAAGGAACGCTGGAGAAGCTGCCTTATTCCCGCCTCGATAATTTGGATACGGTACGCCATATCGATGCCGAAGCCCGCCGCGAGGCGGGTATGATATTGGCCCGGCGAAACGACGAAACCTGAACCGCGGGCGGTTGGAGAACCAATGGAATTCCTCGGCGGTCTGTGGACCTATGTCATCCCATTCCTGGTCGTGTTGACCGTTCTCGTGTTCGTTCACGAGCTGGGGCACTATTGGGTGGCGCGGCGCAACGGGGTGCGGATCGAAACCTTCTCGATCGGCTTCGGACCGGAATTGTTCGGTCGCACCGATAAGGCGGGCACGCGCTGGAAATTCAGCGCCATCCCGCTCGGCGGCTACGTCAAGATGTTCGGCGACGCGGATGCCGCCAGCACACCCAGCGGTGCCGTCCGGTCGATGACGCCGGCCGAGCGAGAGATCTCATTTTTTCACAAGCGTCTAGGCCAGCGCGCCGCCATCGTGGCCGCCGGTCCCATCGCTAACTTCCTGTTCGCGATCATTGGCCTGACGCTGCTTTTCTCGATCTACGGCCAGCCCTTCACGCCGGCTGACATCGGATCGGTTCAGCCGGAAAGCGCCGCTGCCCAGGCCGGCATGCTGCCGGGCGACGTCATCGTCGAGGTCGACGGCCAAGCGATCGAGCGGTTCGAGGAAGTGCAGCAGATCGTCCGGTTCAATCAGGGCACTCCGCTGGCGCTCGTCGTCCAGCGCGACGGGCAGCGGCTTCCCATCAGCGTGACGCCGCAGGTGACCACGGTCACCGACCGCATGGGCAATTCCCACACCATCGGGCTTCTCGGTATCGGCCGTGCCGGCATGGAATACCGCCGCCACGATCCGCTGACAGCGCTTTGGCAGGCAGGCCGCGAGACCGTCAACCTGACGGTGGGGACGCTCGGCGCAGTAGGCCAGATGGTGAGCGGTTCTCGCGGAACCGAGGAACTGGGCGGGCCGCTTCGAATCGCGCAGATGTCGGGCGAGGTGGCGCAAAGCGGCATCGTGGCACTGATATGGTTCATGGCCATTCTGTCTGTAAATCTGGGACTGATAAACCTTTTCCCCATCCCGATGTTGGACGGTGGCCACTTGTTGTTCTATGCCGTTGAGGCGATCCGTGGTAAGCCCCTCGGCGATAGGGCTCAGGAGTATGGCTTTCGGATCGGGCTGGCGCTGGTGCTTACCTTGATGGTGTTCGCGACGTGGAACGACCTGGTGCATCTTCGTGTCGTCGATTTTTTCCGTGATCTGATTTCCTGACGGGATAAGTAGTTTTATTGGGGGTCTGAGTTGGGGCTGAACAGGTTTATGGCGGCCTGCCTGCTGGCTGCGTGCGCGACCACGGCGACATCCGCGATTGCGCTGGCTCAGGGGTTTGGTCAGGGGCAGCCGACGACGGTGGCGCAGGCCAATTTTTCAGGCGGCAACATTGCGGGCATCCAAGTTGAAGGCACACAGCGGATCGAGCCGGCCACAGTCCGCTCGTATCTGGTCGTCAAGCAGGGCGATCCCTTCAACCCGCAGCGGATCGACGACTCGCTGAAGGCGCTTTTCGCCACCGGTCTGTTCGCCGACGTGACCCTCCGCCGCGACGGCAATACCCTTGTCGTCAATGTGGTCGAAAACCCGATCATCAACCGGATCGCCTTCGAAGGCAACAGGCGGATCGAAGACGCCGACCTGGAGCGCGAAGTCCAGCTTCGTCCCCGCGTCGTCTATACGCGCACCCGCGTCCAGAACGACGTGCAGCGCTTGCTGGAAGTCTACCGCCGCAGCGGCCGGTTCGCAGCGACGGTCGAGCCGAAGGTCATCCAACTCGACCAGAACCGGGTGGATCTGGTTTTCGAGATCGATGAGGGCGCCCGTACCGGCGTCCGCAAGATCAACTTCGTCGGCAACGAGATGTTCAGCGACAGCAAGCTGCGGGAAGAGATCCAGACCCGCGAGTCGCGCTGGTACCGTTTCCTGACGACCGACGATACCTATGACCCGGATCGGCTGACGTTCGACCGCGACAAGCTTCGCCGTTTCTATCTTTCGCGCGGCTATGCCGACTTCCGCGTCGTTTCCGCCGTGGCGGAGCTGACGCCCGACCGCGACGGCTTCTTCATCACTTTCACGGTGGAGGAGGGCGAACGTTACAAGTTCGGCAAGATCGGCGTGGAGACGGAACTCCGCGACCTGGATCCGGACCTTCTGAAGGACCGGCTGACCACCGAAGAGGGCGACTGGTACAACGCGGAAGAGGTCGAGACGTCGATCACCAACCTCACCAATGCCGTCGGCGATCTTCAGTACGCGTTCGTCGATATTCAGCCGCGCATCGTACGCAATCGCGAGCAGCGGACCATCGACGTCGTCTATGATATCGGCGAAGGTCCCCGGGTCTTCGTGGACCGGATCGACATCACGGGCAACGTCCGCACGCTGGACAAAGTGATCCGGCGCGAAATGCTCCTGGTGGAAGGCGACCCGTTCAATACCTCCAAGCTGCGCCGGTCAGAGCGCCGCATCCGCGACCTCGGTTTCTTTGAGCGCGTCAACATTACGACCGCCGAGGGCGTCCAGCCTGATCGTTCCGTCATCCAGGTTGATGTCCAGGAACAGTCTACCGGTGAAATCGAGATCGGCGCCGGCTTCTCGACCATCGACGGTCCGTTGGCGAACTTCGGCATTCGGGAACGCAACCTTCTGGGCCGCGGACAGGACCTGCGCTTCTCCGCCACGGTGTCGGGGCGCACCCAGGAGTTCGATCTCAGCTTCACTGAACCGTACTTCCTGGAGCGCGATCTGGCGGCCGGCGTGGATGTCTTCCGCATCACCCGCGACAACCAGGACGAAAGCTCCTACGACGAAGCCAACACCGGCATCGGCTTCCGCTTGGGTTATCCGCTGACCGAGCGGTTGAGGCAGCGCCTCAACTACACGCTTCAGCAGACCGAGATCGAGAACGTGGCGGCCGATGCGTCGCGCTTCATCCGCGAGCAGGAAGGTACCCGGATCGTCTCGCTGGTCGGCCAGGAACTGATGTACGACGCGCGCGACAGCCGCATCAATCCGACCGAAGGCTACTTCATCCGCCTCAACAACGAGATCGCGGGTCTTGGCGGCGACGCGCATTTCTCGCGCAACAGGCTGGGCGCCGGCGTCTATTTCCCGGTCACCGAAGGCACCGTGCTGAGCTTCCTGGGCGAAGTGGGCTATATCGTCGGCTTCGGCGAGGACGTCGCGATTTCCGATCGGTTCTTCCTGGGCGGCGACAGCCTGCGCGGCTTCGCGCCGGCCGGCGTCGGTCCTCGCGAACTGAACAGCGACGACTCCCTCGGCGGCAACCGGTTCGCCCGTGCCAGCGCCGAACTGGCTTTCCCGATCGGTCTGCCGGATGAATTCGGCGTCACTGGTCATACCTTTACGGATATCGGCACTCTAAGCGAAGTGGACGCTACACCGATCGGTGCTGAGCGGCTTGTCGATGACAACTCCCTCCGCCTCGCCGCGGGCGTCGGTATCTCCTGGCGGTCGCCGCTCGGTCCGATCCGCGTCGATCTGGCCTTCCCGATCATCAAGGAAGACTACGACAAGGTGGAAGAGTTCCGTTTCAGCTTCGGAACGCGGTTCTGATCCATGGTGGCTGAACTTCCGCTCCGGCGTCGTCTCGTCCCGGGCTTGGCCGGCATCGCGATGGTTCTCTGCCTTATGGCAGGGCAGCCTCGCGGTGCCTGGGCCGAACTTCCGGCTTCGGTCGTCGCGGTTGTGGACGTTCAGTTCATCCTCCAGGAGGCGGCTGCCTCGAAGAACATTCAGAAGCAGCTCGAAGCCCAGCGCGAGACTTATCAGAACGAGATCTCCAAGCAGGAAGACAGGCTTCGTGCGGTCGAGCAGGAGTTGAACCGCCAGCGTTCCGTCCTGTCTCCCGACGATTTCGGCCAGAAGCGGCGGGAGTTCGAGCAGCAGGTCGCCGACGTCCAGCGTACCGTCCAGGCGCGCAAGCGCGTCCTGGATCAGGCCTTCAACGAGTCCATGACCAAGGTCCGGGATACAGTTCTCCAGATCGTGACCGAGGTGGCCGGGGAGCAGAAGGCGACGCTGGTCCTCGCGAAACAGCAGGTGGTGCTCGCGGAGAAGTCCCTGGACCTGACATCGGCCGTGCTTGACCGATTGAACAAAAAATTGCCGACGGTTCCGGTAACGGTACCCAAGAGTTGACTTGACCCCGGGCCTGTATCCGGGGCAAAGGCAGCCATCGAAACCTCATAAAGAAGGGAGCCATGCCGGATCCTCGTTTTTTCACCGTTGCAGGACCCTTCACGCTCCAGAAACTGGCTACTATAGCCGGTGCGGAGATAGGTCCCGGAACGGACCCGGACACGGTATTCACCGACGTGGCTCCTCTCGACGCCGCTGGCCCGACGGATGTCAGCTTCCTTGACAACAAGAAGTACGTCGAAGCTTTCAGAGCCAGCCGGGCCGGAGCCTGTCTGGTTCACCCCGATGTCGTGTCGCGCGCCCCCCAGGGCATGGCGCTGCTGGTGACCCGCAAGCCCTATACCGCCTACGCCCTTGTGGCCCAGGCGTTCTATCCGTTGCCGGCTCCCCGTTCCGGTGTCGCCGCCGGCGCCATCGTCGATCCAACCGCCGAAATCGGCGAGGGGACGGAAGTCGCGGCCGGTGCCGTGGTCGGCGCGGGTGCCCGGATCGGCGCGCGGTGCCGGATCGCATCCAACGCCGTCGTCGGCGAACGGGTCGAGATCGGCGACGACACGACGATCGGCGCCTGTGCGTCGCTCAGTCACTGTCTGATCGGCAGCCGTGTCAACATCTATCCGGGGGTCCGGATCGGAACGGACGGCTTCGGTTTCGCGATGGACCCGACGGGTTTCGTCCGCGTTCCCCAGCTCGGCCGCGTGATCATCGAGGACGATGTCGAGGTCGGCTCCAACTCGACTATCGATCGTGGTGCCGGACCCGACACCGTGATCGGGCGCGGGTCGATGATTGATAATCTGGTCCAGATCGGGCACAACGTGACCATGGGACCGGGATGCGTCATCGTCGCGCAGTCCGGTATCTCAGGAAGTACGCGACTTGATCACCATGTCGTGCTGGCAGCGCAGGCCGGCATCGCCGGGCACCTCAAGATTGGCGCCGGTGCTCGTATCGCGGGCCAGTCCGGCGTCATGCGCGATGTGCCGGCGGGAACCGAGGTCGGAGGGTCCCCGGCGGTTCCCATGAAGCAATGGTTCCGTCAGGTCACGACCCTGGGAAACCTGACCCGCGGGAAGCGGTCCCGTCTCAAGGAAGAATAGTTATGGAAGTTACATCTGAGAACAAGACGGCGGAAAACGCCCCGGGCATAGATATCGATATCCTGCGTATCATGGAAATGATCCCGCACCGCTATCCTATGCTGATGATCGATCGGATCACGGACGCCATCGCTAATGTCAGCGCCGTCGGCATCAAGAACGTGTCGATCAACGAGCATTTCTTCCAGGGCCATTTTCCTCAGCGGCCGGTGATGCCGGGCGTCCTGATCGTGGAAGCCATGGCCCAGACGGCGGGCGTCCTGGTCGTCCATACGCTGGGTGCGGAGTCCGAAGGCAAGCTGGTCTACTTCATGTCGATCGACGATGCCCGCTTCCGCCGTCCGGTGACGCCGGGCGACACCGTGCATATCCATGTTACGAAGATCCAGCACCGGCGCAATGTCTGGAAGTTCAAGGGTGAGGCGAAGGTGAACGGTGTACTCTGCGCCGAAGCGACCTTCGCCGCCATGATCCTGGATGAGTGAGCAGGCAGCATGACAGTATCCATCCACCCCCACGCGATCGTCGATCCGGCCGCCCGGATCGGCGCTTCCGTCACAATCGGCCCATTCTGCGTGGTCGGTCCCGATGTGGTGTTGGAGGATGGCGTCCGGCTCCACTCGCATGTGGTCGTCGAGGGGAGAACCCGGATCGGTCCGGGCACCCAGATCTTCCCGTTCGCTTCGATCGGCCATGCTCCTCAGGACCTGAAGTACCATGGCGAGCCGTCCGAACTGATCATCGGCGCCAACAACCGCATCCGTGAGCACGTCACGATGAATCCGGGCACGGAAGGCGGCGGCATGGTGACGAAGGTCGGCGACAACTGCCTGTTCATGATGGCGTCCCATGTCGCGCATGACTGCATCGTCGGCAACAACGTCATCCTGGCCAACAACGCGACGCTCGGCGGCCATGTTCGTGTCGGCGACCACGCGATCCTGGGAGGCCTGTCGGCGGTCCACCAGTTCGTCCGGATCGGTGCCCATGCCATGATCGGCGGCATGTCGGGTGTCGAGCAGGACGTCATCCCGTTCGGCCTCGTGATGGGTGACCGTGCCCGTCTCAATGGCCTGAATCTCGTCGGCCTTCAGCGGCGCGGGTTCGACAAGGACGCTATCCGCACGCTCCGCGCAGCCTACAAGACCCTTTTCGCGGCGGACAAGACGCTGGCCGAGCGGATCGACCAAGTCGGCGAGGAGTTCGGCGATCAGCCCGTGGTCGGCGACATCCTGTCCTTCATCCGCGCCGAAGCGTCGCGTCCGATCTGCCAGCCCCGCGTGGAGAATGCTTCCTAAGCTCGGGATCATCGCGGGCGGCGGCGACCTGCCGGTGAGGCTGCTGGAGGCCTGCCGGTCGATCGGCCGCGAGGCGTTCGTGCTTGGCCTGGAAGGCCATGCGGAGCCCGAGGGCATCGGACGCCATGTCGATCTCTGGGTCCGCCTGGGAGCAGCCGGCACTATGCTCGACGCCTTGCGCGCCGCCGGTGCGCGCGATATCGTCCTGGCCGGCCGGGTACGCCGTCCCAGCCTTGTCGAGCTTAAGCCGGATTGGCGGGGCGCCCGCTTTTTCGCCCGCATCGGCGCCCGTGCGCTTGGCGACGACGGATTGTTGAAGGCGGTTACGGCGGAGCTCGAAGGCGAAGGCTTTCACGTGGTGGCTGCCCATGACGTTTTCCGAGATCTTCTGACACCGGCGGGACCGCTTGGCGGTCTCAGGCCCGACGAGCAGGCCGAAGGAGATATCGCGCGCGGTGTCGCCGTGATCCGTGCCCTGGGGCCGCTGGATGTCGGTCAAGCCGTCATCGTTCAGCAAGGCCTGGTGCTCGGCATCGAGGCGATCGAGGGTACCGACGCCCTGATCGAGCGCTGCGCGGCCCTGCGCCGGGACGGTCCCGGCGGCGTTCTGGTCAAGATGACCAAACCAACCCAGGATCTTCGCTTCGACCTGCCCACCGTCGGCGTCGTCACGGTGGAGCGGTGTGCAGCCGCAGGCCTGCGCGGCATCGCTGTCGAGGCAGGCAAGACCATCGCGCTGGACCGGGATGCGATAGCAGCACAGGCCGATCGGCTCGGTCTTTTCGTGGTTGGATTGGACAACACTCCGTGAGTTCCAAAACAGGACCGTTGGTCTTCCTGATTGCCGGCGAACCCTCCGGCGATCTGCTCGGCGCGCGCCTGATGGCCGCCATGAAGCGCAAGGCGGACGGTCCCATCCGCTTCGCCGGGATCGGTGGCGACCGCATGATCGCGGAGGGGCTCGAAACCCTGTTCCCGCTCCACGAGCTATCGCTGATGGGCATCGCCGAGCTTCTGCCCCGGCTGCCCAACCTGATCCGGCGGCTGAAGCAGACGACTGCGGAGATCCGGAACAGGCGACCTGATGTCGTCGTGACGATCGACGCACCGGACTTCTGCTTCCGCGTCGCCAAGCGCCTGAAAGGCTCCGGCATTCCTTTCGTCCATTACGTGGCGCCGACGGTATGGGCATGGCGGCCCAAACGGGCACGGAAGATCGCCGCCTTTCTGGATCACCTGCTGGCTCTCCTGCCATTCGAGCCGCCCTATTTCGAGCGGGAAGGGTTGCCCTGCACCTTCGTTGGTCATTCCATCGTAGAGGGAGGTGCGGCCTCGGGAGATGCCGGTCGCTTCCGTGCCAAGCACGGTATCTCTCCCGATACCCGTCTCTTGACGGTCCTGCCCGGCAGCCGCCGGAGCGAGATCAGCCGCCTGCTGCCGGACTTCAAGGCGACGCTGGAGCGTCTGGCGCCGAGCCAACCCGGCCTTGTCGCCGTCGTTCCTACCGTGCCCCACGTGCGCGACACGGTTGCGGCCGAGGCCGCGGGGTGGCCGGTACCGGTAATCCTGGTCGAGGGAGACCAGGACAAGTACGACGCCTTTGCCGCGTCGGAAGTAGCGCTGGCGGCGTCGGGGACCGTAGCGCTGGAACTGGCGCTGGCGCGGCTGCCGTCCGTCATCGCCTATCGAATGCACCCGGTCACCGTCGGACTCTACCGGCGCTTCATCCACGTCAGATACGCCAACTTGGTCAACATCATGCTGGACCGGATGCTGGTGCCTGAGTTCCTTCAGGAGAACTGCACGCCGGCAAATCTGGCGGGGGCGGTCGGCAGACTGCTCGACGATCCCGCCGCCCGCACTGAGCAGCGGGACGGAGTTGCCGAAGTCGCGCGCTGGCTGGGGCAGGGAGGTCCGCCGCCGAGCGAGCGCGCGGCAGACGTGGTATTCGGCATACTCGAAGGCCGGAACGGCACGTCAAACGTTGATACGGTATCCAAGAAAACCGGAGGGATATGAGATGGCGAATTTCCGCATGCTGCACACGATGCTGCGGGTCTATGACCTGGACAAATCGATCGACTTCTACACCCGCCTGCTCGGCATGAAGCTGCTGCGCCGTACCGACTTCGAAGGCGGCCGCTTTACGCTGGCTTTCGTCGGCTATGGCGAAGAATCGGACCATACCGTCCTGGAGCTGACGCACAACTGGGACCAGAAGGAGCCTTACCAGCTCGGCACCGCCTATGGTCACATCGCGCTTGGCGTGCCGGATATCTACGGCACCTGCAAGGAGCTGGAGGCGGAAGGCGTCAAGATCCCGCGTCCGCCCGGCCCGATGAAGCACGGCACCACCGTGATCGCCTTCATCGAGGATCCGGATGGCTACAAGGTGGAACTGATCGAACGTTCGTAGGTGAAATCTACGTAGCGGCGCCATAGTCGCGCGAGAACGAAAAGGGCGCTCCACGGAGCGCCCTTTTTCATTGGGTCGATACCGCAGCGGGTTAGTGCCGCAGCAGGTACCAGGCTATTCCGCCGACGATAGCCAGCAGGAGGATCCAGCGCGCCAGACGCAGCAGCCGCACCCGCATGGGAGCACGGTTGTCGTTAGCCGCCTGAGGGAAGATGCGGGCGCCGCGAGTCGTCGCAATGCTCACAGGGGGATTGCGGGCGGATCCATTGGACCCGCCCGAGCCGATATGGGAAGTGACGCGCCGGTCAGCCACGCTCGTTCTGCGGAATGAACGTCCGCTGCGTCGCACCGGTATAGAGCTGACGCGGACGGCCGATCTTCTGTCCCGGATCTTCGATCATTTCCTTCCACTGGGCGATCCAGCCCACGGTGCGGGCGACGGCGAACAGCACGGTGAACATGCTGGTCGGGAAGCCCATGGCCTTCAGGATGATGCCCGAGTAGAAATCGACGTTCGGGTACAGCTTCTTCTCGATGAAGTATTCGTCCTCGAGAGCGATACGCTCCAACTCCATCGCGATGTCGAGCAGCGGGTCGTTCTTGATGCCAAGGTCGCCCAGCACTTCGTGGCAGGTCTCTCGCATCACCTGGGCGCGCGGATCGAAGTTCTTGTAGACGCGGTGGCCGAAGCCCATCAGCCGGAAGCTGTCGTTCTTGTCCTTGGCGCGCTTGATGAACTCGGGGATGCGGTCCTTGTCGCCGATCTCCTGGAGCATCTTCAGCACCGCCTCGTTGGCACCGCCATGGGCGGGGCCCCACAGGGACGCAATGCCGGCGGCGATACACGCGAACGGGTTGGCGCCCGACGAGCCCGCCAAACGGACCGTGGAGGTCGAGGCGTTCTGCTCGTGATCGGCATGCAGGATGAAGATGCGGTCCATCGCCCGGCTCAGCACCGGATTGTTCACGTACGGCTCGCAGGGCACGCCGAACGTCATGTAGAGGAAGTTTTCCGCATAGCTGAGATCGTTGCGCGGATACATGAAGGGCTGGCCGACCGAGTACTTGTAGGCCATCGCGGCGATTGTCGGCAGCTTGGCGATCAGCCGGTGGGAGGCGATCATCCGCTGCTTGGGATCTTCGATGTCCGTGCTGTCGTGATAGAAGGACGACAAGGCGCCGGTCACGCCGCAGAGGATCGCCATCGGGTGGGCGTCGCGGCGGAAGCCACGCAGGAAGTAGTTGATCTGCTCATGGACCATCGTGTGATAGGTGATGGTCTTGTCGAAGGTGACGAGCTGTTCGGGGGACGGAAGCTCGCCGTGGAGAAGCAGGTAGCAGACTTCAAGGAAATTGCAGTTCTTTGCCAGATCCTCGATCGCATAGCCGCGGTGCAGCAGAATACCTTCATCGCCATCGATATAGGTAATCTTGGACTCGCAGCTACCGGTCGAAGTAAAGCCGGGGTCGTAGGTAAAATAACCGCTATCGGCGTAAAGTTTACGAATATCTATCACTTCAGGGCCGGTAGTGCCTGGGAGCACCGGCAGCGTGTAAGTCTTCCCGGTGCTGTTATCAGTCAGCGTAACCGTTTTCTGGCTCATCTCGGCACTTCCTTGTGATTGCGGCGTCGGGAAAACCCGAACCGTCTCATATCAAGTGAGAATAATGCTGCGAAGCTGTGTTGGCAACGCAGCGCGTGGGCCTTAGCGCGGTTGCGCAATATCCGCAATGCGCGCCAGTGTTTCTGTTTTCCCTAATAACTCGGCAACCTCGAAAATTGGTGGAGAAACTGTCGAGCCGGACAGGGCCGCCCGTAACGGCTGAGCTACCTTGCCAAGCTTAAGTCCCTTATTTTCAGCGTATTGCCTCACTTCCGCCTCGATCGATGCGGCATCCCAAGCGTCGAAAGGACGCAGCCGCTCGGCCAATTCCGCCAGTACCGCAGCCCCTTCGCCGGTAACCAAGTCGGCCGCCTTGTCGGTCATCTTGAGCGGCCGGGCCACTACGTAAAAGTGCGCCGAGTCCGCCAATTCAACAAGCGTCTTCGCCCTTTGCTTCAGTCCCGGCATTGCCCGCGTCAACAGGTCGCGGGCTTCTGAATTCACCGGTGCTCCTGATTTCGCCTCGATGAGCGGCACGATCAGGCCGACCAGACGGGCGTCGTCAGCCAATCGCATGTAATGCGCGTTCAGGTTGTCCAACTTAGCGAAATCGAAGCGCGACGGCGACCTTCCGATGCCGCCGAGATCGAACCACTCGACCGCCTGTTCGGTCGAGATGATCTCGTCGTCGCCGTGACCCCAGCCAAGCCGAAGCAGGTAGTTGCGCACGGCTTCCGGCAGGTAACCCATGTCCCTGTAGGCATCAACGCCCAGCGCGCCGTGCCGTTTCGACAGTTTCGCGCCGTCAGCCCCATGGATGAGGGGGATATGCGCGAACTGGGGCAGGTCCCAGCCCATCGCGCGATAGATCTGGATCTGGCGGAAGGTGTTGGTCAGGTGGTCGTCGCCGCGGATCACATGGGTCACGTTCATGTCGTGGTCGTCGACCACGACCGAGAGCATGTAAGTCGGCGTGCCGTCCGCCCGCAGCAGGACCATGTCGTCGAGCTGCGCGTTCTGGACCCGCACCTCTCCCTGGACATGGTCGGCCAAGACGGTTTCACCTTCCTGCGGCGCCTTCAGCCGGATCACGGGCGAGACCCCGGCGGGTGCTTCCGCCGGGTCGCGGTCGCGCCAGCGCCCATCGTACCGCATCGGCTGGCCGGCGGCCTTCTGTTCGGCGCGCATCGCTTCCAGCTCTTCCGGGCTGGCGTAGCAGCGATAGGCGTGGCCGGCCTCCATCATCTGGTGCGCGACTTCGGCATGGCGGCCGCGCCGCTCGAACTGCGACACGGCGTCGCCGTCCCAGCCTAGTTCGAGCCACTTCAAGCCGTCGAGGATGGCCTCGACCGCCGCTTCGGTGGAGCGGGCGCGGTCGGTATCCTCGATCCGCAACAGGAAGGTGCCGCCGTGATGGCGGGCGAACAGCCAATTGAATAAGGCTGTACGCGCCCCGCCGATATGGAGAAATCCGGTGGGCGAGGGCGCAAAACGCGTGACGACGGTCATCGTTACCGCAATTCCGATCTGGACTGCTAGAATGGTTTGGGCAGACATATCACACTGGGGCCGGCCATGCACCCCAACCGGCGGAATGATGGGTAGTCACGCATCGCGGACCACAGTTTACGGCATGGCTGGTGCGCTCGCGGGCCGGGGGTCTGGGTGGCGCAACCCGCTACGCCGGCTGGGCGCCTGCTTCGCGGCGGAGCGGGAGCGCTGGATTCTCTGGATACCCGTGGGCATCGGCCTGGGCGTCGTCGGCTATTTCCTGCTGCCGGCCGAGCCGCCGGATTGGAGCGGAGCCATCGCGGCGTCGCTGCTGGCACTGTCGGCCATGCTTCTGCGCCGGTTCGACCTTGCATTGCTGGTTTGCCTGGTGCTGTTCGCCCCGGCTCTCGGGTTTGCCGCGGCTCAGGTGCGAACCGCGCTGGTTTCCGCTCCCATGCTGGTGAAGGAAGTCGGACCGGTTCCGGTTACCGGACGTGTCCTCAGCATCGACAAGCTTGAAAAAGGCGGACGGGTCGTGCTGACCGACCTGTCGATTCCCCGGATCGATCCGGCGGCTACTCCGGGCCGTGTCAGGCTGCGCCTGCGGAACGCTTCGGAACTGCCGCTGCCGGGCGAACGGGTCCGGATCGTGGCGGTCGTCTCGCCGCCGCCGGGGCCGGCCATGCCCGGCGCCTTCGATTTCGGCCGCTCCGCCTTCTTCGCCGGGATCGGCGGCGTCGGCTACGCGGTCGGCAAGGTCCAGCGGATAGAGGACAGGCCGCTCGATTTCTGGACCGGGGTCATGGCGGCGGCGGAGCGGCTGCGGGTATCGATGGGGACCAGGATCGGCGAAACGGTCGGTGGGGCGGAGGGCGGCGTCATCGGCGCTTTCCTGACCGGCCAGCAGACTGCCATCCCTGACTCCGTGATGGACGATTTCCGGGCATCGGGCCTTGCCCATCTGCTCTCGATCTCCGGCATCCATGTCAGTCTGGTTGCAGCGCTGGTGTTCTTGCCCGTCAGGGCTTTGCTGGCGCTGATCGAACCCGTGGCGTTGAACTGGCCGATCAAGAAGATAGCGGCCGTGGCGGCCGTCGCCGGCGCCTTTGCCTATATGCTGCTGGTAGGGTCGCCGGTCCCGACCGAACGGTCCGTCCTGATGACCAGTCTTGCCATGCTCGCCATCCTTCTCGACCGCAACCCGCTCAGCATGCGCCTGATCGCCTTCGCCGCTGCCATCGTCATCCTGAAGGAGCCGGACAGCGTCGTGGGCGCCAGCTTCCAGATGTCTTTCGGTGCGGTCGTCGCCTTGATCTCGGCATACGAGGTCATCAGCGGCCCCTGGGGGGAGATGCGCAGGAAACTGGGATGGTTCGGCCGCCTTTGGATGCATCTGGCCGGCATCGCCGTGACTTCGGTGATCGCGACCCTGGCGACGATGCCGTTCTCGCTCTACCATTTTCAGCAGATCCAGTACTACGGCGTTATCGCCAACATGATCGCGGTCCCGGTGACATCCGTCTGGGTCATGCCGGCCGGCATGATCTCATACCTTGCCTTTCCGTTCGGTCTTGAGGAATGGCCACTGACCGTCATGGGCTGGGGCGTCACCGTTATCCTGGAAACAGCCCGCATCGTGGCGGCGCTTCCCGGTTCCACCAAGCTGGTTCCGGCCATGCCGCCCTGGGGCTTGGCACTGATGGTGTCCGGCGGCTTGTGGCTTATGCTGTGGCGGGGCCGCTGGCGGCTGTGGGGGCTGCCGGTCATAGCGCTGGGCGTCATGTCGCTGGCCTTCACGCTCCGGCCCGATATCCTGATCGACGATCAGGGGAAGCTGATGGCCGTGCGGGAAGCGTCGGGCGGGCTGGCGCTGTCCACGAAGACGTCGGGCAAATTCGACGCCGGGGTCTGGCTGCGCCGTGACGGGTCGACCGAAAGCACGGTCTGGCCGCGCGAGGGGAGGAGCGCCGACGGTATGCTCAGTTGCGATCGGCAGGGATGCCTCTACCGACGCGGCGGTTATATCGTCGTTCTCGCGAAGAGCCGGGATGCGCTGGCGGAGGATTGCCGGATAGCGGATATCGTGATCACGCCCGATCCGGCGCCAAGAGGATGCCGCGCCCCTGTTGTGATCGACCGTTGGCGCCTGCTGCGCGGTGGTGCCCACGCGGTTTACCTTTTGGGTCCCGAGCCAAGGGTCGAGACGGTCACGGCGGAGCGGGGCATTCGTCCCTGGGTTCCGCAACGCTGACCAAATGCCGAGGAGTTGTAGCCCTTTCGTATGGGGCTTAATTCGGCGTCTCATGTGTTTATCTCTCTGGATGCGAAACCAGAGGTGCATGATGCGTAAGCTTGTCCTTTCGACTTTATT
Organism: Skermanella aerolata KACC 11604; assembly: GCF_000936425.1. Classification (GTDB taxonomy): domain Bacteria; phylum Pseudomonadota; class Alphaproteobacteria; order Azospirillales; family Azospirillaceae; genus Skermanella; species Skermanella aerolata. Next base: position 333,108 of record NZ_AVFK01000002.1, read on the forward strand.
GTCCGCGTCGCTGTTGGCGACTGCCGGATGCGCTGAAGGCATCGGGACGAAACAGGGTGTGGGAACGCTGGGTGGTGCCGCTGCGGGCGGTCTGGCTGGCGCGCAGTTCGGCAAGGGAACGGGCCAATTGGCGGCGACCGCCGGCGGTGTGCTCCTGGGGGCGCTGCTCGGCGGCGAAGTCGGCAAGTCGCTCGACCGCGCTGACCAGAGCTATGCCACCAGGGCAGCCGACCGTGCCTATTCCGCCCCGATCGGCGAGCCGATCCGGTGGGAAAATCCGGAGAGTGGCAACTATGGCACCGTGACGCCGACCCGGGAGGGCAGGACTTCCAATGGCCAGTACTGCCGCGAGTTCAACCAGACCATCTATGTCGGCGGCCGGGCGGAACAGGCGACGGGCCGGGCTTGCCAGCAACAGGACGGCACCTGGCAGATCGTGCAGTAACCTGGAGATGATCACCCGGAGTCCACCGACTCCGAGGAGGGTATGATGAAGAAGCCGGTTCTGGCGCTTGTCGCGCTGGCGATGGTCGCGGGGTGCTCACCCTACGCCAGCGTCGGGTATGGCACCGGATATAACGGTTTCAATGTCGGAACCGGCGTCAACCTCTATCCCGGCGGCTCGTACGCTTCGCCGGGTTTCGGTTCCGGAACCAAGCAGTTCCTAGGAACCTTGGGTGGTGCTGCGCTGGGTGGCTGGGCCGGATCGGGCATCGGCGGCGGAACCGGCAAGCTGGCCGCGGTCGGCGCCGGAACCCTGCTCGGCGGTCTGCTGGGTTCGGGTTTCGGCAGTTCGCTCGACCGCGCCGACGAGGTCTATGCGAGGAGGGCGGCGGCGCAGGCCTACGCGGCGCCGGTGGGTGCCCCGATCCAGTGGAGCAATCCGTATAACGGTAACGCAGGCGCCGTCAGAACGACCCGAGAGGGCTGGGCCGCATCCGGCGCCTATTGCCGCGAGTTCCAGCAGCAGGTCGTCGTCGGGGGCCGGGTGCAGTCGGCATTCGGTCAAGCATGCCAGCAGCCGGACGGAAGCTGGCGAATCGTCGGCTAAAGACTCAGCGGCAAACGCGCTTCGACTTTAGCGTTCGATATAGCCGTATGCCTTGGTTGCAGCCGGGACAGCCGCACCTGATAATCGTTCATCGGGAGCGAAACGCGAAAGAGCCGAAATGCCGGCCTGCACCATCCTCATTGCCGACGACCATCCGCTGATGCGGGCAGCCTTGCGCCAGACCGTGGCTCAGGCTTTTCCAGGTGCGCTGATCCTGGAAGCCGGGGCCTTCGATCCGGCGATGGAAGCGATCGAATCGGTCAGTGGCGCAGTCGACCTGATCCTGCTGGATCTGCACATGCCTGGGATGAACGGCTTTATCGGCCTTTTCCTGATGCGGGGACAATACCCGGCTATTCCCGTCGTCATAGTCTCGGCCCTGGAGGATCCGGCCACAGTCCACCGGGCCTTGGGCTACGGCGCCTCGGGCTTCGTGCCGAAATCGGCCCCGGTGGAGCGGATCGCCGAGGCCCTGCGGACCGTGCTGGACGGTGGCGATTGGTTTCCCGAACTTGGCGACGGCTTCGAGGACGCTCCCGAGGAGCAGGACGAACCGGACTTCGCCGCCCGTGTCGCTACACTGACGCCCCAGCAGCTGCGCGTCCTGGCCGGAATCACCGCCGGAAAGCTCAACAAGCAGATCGCCTTCGAAATGGCCGTGTCGGAAGCCACCGTGAAGGCCCACGTCACGGTGATCCTGCGGAAGCTGGGCCTCTACAGCCGGACGCAGGTGATCATCGCTGCGGGACGTCTGGTGGTCGAGCCTCCGCGCGAGGAGCAGGCAGGGCGGGCAACGGGGTGAGGGATGAGCTTGGGCCGGGACGATGCCCAGCTGTCAGGCGCGACACCAGGGCTTTGAGCGCGCCGGGGCGGATCGGCTTATGGGCGACGGCGTAGCCGCGCTCGGCGGCTTCCGCCTGAATAGCACCGCTGCGGTCCGCCGTGATGAGGGCGGTGGGAACTGGCGACCCGAAGTGCCGCGCCAGTTCCTCCAGGATCTCGATGCCGGTGGCGCCCCGGTCGAGGTGGTAATCGCTCAGGATTGCCTGCGGCACCCTGCCGTCCAGGACGGCAAGCGCGCTTGCTCCGTCTGATGCGGCCAGCACACGGCAGCCCCAGCCCGTCAGCAGGGTTTCCATTCCCTGTACGACGGCCGGATCGTTGTCGATGCACAGGACCAGCGCGTCGTTGAAGTTCCGTGCCCGGCGCTGCGGAACTGTCCTTGGTGCGCTGACAGGCCCGGCCGCCAGCGGGACTTCGATCGCGAAACAGCTGCCCCGGCCATGAGTGGACCTTACCGAGACGCTGTGGCCCAGGATTCCGGCAAGACGCTCCACGATGCTGAGGCCCAGGCCCAAGCCCTTGCCGCGTTCCGCCGGCGCGTCCTCCAGCTGGCGGAACTCGATGAAGATGTCCTCCAGCTTGTCCGGCGGAATGCCGATGCCAGTGTCCCACACCTCGATCCGGAGGGTGTTCGGTCCCCTACGGCATCCCAGCAGCACCCGGCCGGAGCCGGTATAGCGGATCGCGTTGCTGAGGAGGTTGCGCAGGATGCGCCTCAGCAAGGCTGGATCGCTGCGCACACCGGCGGTCGACCCGACCATCCGGAAGCCCAACCCGTGGGCACCGGCCTGGGCGGTGAACTCGGCCTTCAGCGGGCCTAAGAGTTCGTCGATCCTGAAGTCCAAAGGCTTCGCCGTCACGACGCCGGAGTCGAGTTTGGAGACGTCCAGCAACTCGCCCAGCAACTCCTCGACCGACCGGAGCGAAGCGTCGGTCTGACCGACCAGCGGATCGCCGCTCCGTTCCGCCAGGGCCGACAGGAACAGGCGGGCGGCGTGGAGCGGCTGCATCAGGTCGTGACCGGCGGCGGCGAGGAAGCGCGTCTTGCCCTGGTTCGCCCGCTCGGCCTCCGCCTTGGCGATGAGCAGGTCGGCGGTCCGCTCTCCGATCCGGCGCTCCAGGCTTTCATTGGCTTCCCGGAGTTCCATGGCTGCCCGGCTGCGCTCCGTCACGTCGGTATAGGTTATGACGAATCCGCCGTCGGGCATGGGATGGGTCGCCACCTCCAGCTCCGTCCCGTCGTTGCGCGGGCGGATGAGGGCTTTCACGTCGCTTAGCGGCATGCCGGCCTTCAGCAACCCGTTCGGCAGCTGGTTGAGCTCTACGAAGCGCCGGTTCCAGGTCGCCAGCAGGTTTGCGCGGTCCACCACGCAGATTCCCTGGGCGATGCTTTCCAGCGTGGTCCGCAGCAGGTCGTGGTTGGCCAGGATCGCCTTCGACGCCTCGTCCAGCATCGACCGTGCGTCGAGCTGCGACAGCCGCCCGCCCTTCAGCATGCCGGCGACCACGACGCGGGCGGACGCGGAGCCGAGCGCGCCGGCCAGCAAGTTTTCGGTCTGCCGGACCGCTTCCGCATCGGCCTTGTCAAGCCAGCCGGGCCGGCCGGCGAAGACGGCGTCGGCTCGCTCGAACCCGACATAGCGTGCGGCCAGCGCGTGCAGGTCGGCTATCCGCGTCATGCCGCGCAAGGCGGGAGCGGTGCCGTCGGAACCCATTCCGACGAATCGCTCCGCCTGCTGCCGCTCGATCTCCCCTTGCCGCATCGTCAGAGACAAGCCGACGTAGCAGGTCAGATTGAGGCCGAGGCTCCACATGACCGAATGGGTCAGCGGATCCGGTCCCGGCCAGCCAATCAAGGCGCGCGGGTTGAGCCAGCCGATCCCCAGCGGTCCATGGACCACCAGGCCGGCATCGATCCAGCCGGCGTCGGCGACGGACGGCACCAGGGCCGTATAGGCCCAGACGGCGAAGCCCATAGCGATGCCGCCGATAGCCCCGGCCCGGTTGCCGCGCCGCCACAGGATGGCGCCGAACAGGGCAGGGGCGAACTGGGCCACCGCGGCGAACGACACCAGCCCGATCGTAGTCAGCGGATAGGTCTCGCCGATAACCCGGTGGAAACCGTAAGCCAGCGCCAGGATCCCAACGACGGCGGAACGCCGGACCACCAGAAGCATCCGGGCCGGATCGTCGCGCCATGCCGCGTTGCCAGGCCGTATCCTCATCAGGCCCGGGACGACGACATCGTTGCAGAGCATGGTGCTGAGCGTCACCGCCGCGACGATGATCATCCCGGTCGCGGCCGACAGCCCGCCGATGAAGGCGATCAGCGCCACGGCCGGCCATCCCTCGGCCATCGGGATCGACACCATGAAGGTATCGGCGCTGACGGTGCCGTCGGGGAACAGCAGGACCCCCGCCAGGGCCACCGGCATGACGAACAGGTTGATGATGATCAGGTAGAGCGGGAACAGGCGCGCCGCCGTCCGTACGTCATCGACATGGACGTTCTCGACCACAGCGACGTGGAACTGCCGGGGCAGGCACAGGATGGCGAAGGCGGACAGCAGCGTCATGGTCCACCAACTCCACGTCGCCAGATCCGGCACCATCAGGCTGCTCAGCCGGGGATCGGCCGCGACCCGGCCCCAAAGCTCCGCCGGTCCGCCCATGATCGCGAAGGTCACGACGATCCCTACCACCAGGAAGGCGGCCAGCTTGACCAGCGATTCGAAGGCTACGGCCAGGACCAGTCCCCGGTGATGTTCGGTCGCGTGGATGTTGCGGACGCCGAACAGGATGGAGAAGACGGCCATGGATGCCGTCACCAGCAGCACGGTATCCGCCGATACCAGGCGGTCGGCGGTATCTGCGCCGGTGAGCGCCTCGAAGCTGATGGTGATCGCCTTCAACTGGAGCGCCAGATAGGGCATGACGCCGATCACCGCCGTCACGGTTACCAGGGCCGCTACCGCCCGGCTCTTGCCGTAGCGGGCGGACAGGAAGTCGGAGATCGAGACGGTGTTTTCCGCCTTGGCGATCCTTACCAGCCGCGCCAGTACCGGCCATCCCAGTCCCAGCATCAGGATCGGTCCGAGATATATCGGCAGGAAGTCGAAACCGCTGACGCTGGCCCGCCCGACCGAGCCGTAGAAGGTCCAGGACGTGCAGTAGACCGCGAGGCTGAGGGTGTAGAGAAGCGGCGCGCGGGTAGGCGGACGCCCGGACGCGGCCCAGCGGTCGCCTTGCCATGCGACGGCGAACAGGACGAGCAGAGTGCCAAGCGACACCAGGGCCACGACCCAGGTTTCCATTCCTTAGTTTAATTCCGTTTGCCGCGTGTTTCTCGAAATTTATTAACCATAGACCAAGGTCGGGGGTCCCAAATGCTGAAGATAAGATTAAAGATTGCTCGATGGAGGCGGCCTTGTAAAAACAGCCTTCCGAGGAGACCCCAAATGCAACAAGAACTGACCCGCAGGATCAGGAACAATCCAAAATTCGCCGAATTGACTCAAAAGAGAACTAAATTCGGCTGGCAGCTATCGATCCTGATGCTGGCAATCTATTACGGTTTCATTCTGGTTGTCGCATTCGCGCCTTCGGTGCTCGGGATACCGATCTACGGCGTTATCACGCTTGGCATTCCAGCCGGCCTCTTCATCATCGTGACGGCCTTCGTGCTGACCGGAATTTATGTCCGTCGCGCCAATTCCGAATACGACGAGTTGAACCGGCAGATCATCGAGGAGGCCAGACGATGAAGCGCATTTCCCTGAAAATCGCGGGAGCGGCCGCCGCCCTGACCGTCGGTACGGCCGGTACCGCGTTCGCTGCCGATGCGATCGCGGGCGCCGTCCAGCAGCAGGCGACCAACTGGACCGCCATCGTCATGTTCCTGCTCTTCGTGGCGGGAACCTTGGGCATCACCTACTGGGCCGCGTCCAAGACCAAGACCGCCAAGGACTTCTACTCCGCCGGCGGCGGCATCACCGGCTTCCAGAACGGTCTGGCGATCGCCGGCGACTATATGTCGGCAGCGTCCTTCCTCGGTATTTCGGCGCTGGTCTACACGTCGGGCTTCGACGGCCTGATCTACTCGATCGGCTTCCTGGTCGGCTGGCCGATCATCCTGTTCCTGGTCGCGGAGCAGCTCCGCAACCTCGGCAAGTACACCTTCGCCGACGTGGCCTCGTACCGGCTCCAGCAGACACCGATCCGCCTGCTGGCCGCTTCCGGCTCGCTGGTCGTCGTGGCGCTCTACCTGATCGCCCAGATGGTCGGTGCCGGCAAGCTGATCCAGTTGCTGTTCGGTCTGGAATACGTCTACGCCGTCGTCATGGTCGGCATCCTGATGATCCTGTACGTGACGTTCGGCGGCATGCTGGCGACCACGTGGGTCCAGATCATCAAGGCCGTCCTGCTGCTCTCCGGCGCCTCGTTCATGGCGATCATGGTGCTGGTCCAGTACAACTTCAACTTCGGTGCGCTGTTCCAGGCCGCCGTGGACATGCACCCGAAGCATCTGGCGATCATGCAGCCGGGTACGCTGGTCAGCGATCCGATATCCGCGATTTCGCTCGGCATCGCGCTGATGTTCGGCACCGCCGGGCTGCCGCATATTCTGATGCGCTTCTTCACCGTCGCCGACGCCAAGGAAGCCCGTAAGTCGGTCTTCTACGCGACAGGCTTCATCGGCTACTTCTACATCCTGACCTTCATCATCGGCTTCGGCGCCATCGTCCTGCTGATGAACAACCCCGAGTTCTTCCGTCCCGGTCCCGACGGCACGGTCAATCCACTGACCAACATGCTGGGCGGCAACAACATGGCGGCGATCCATCTGGCCAAGGCGGTCGGCGGTGACCTGTTCCTGGGCTTCATCTCCGCCGTCGCCTTCGCCACCATCCTGGCCGTCGTGTCGGGCTTGACGCTGGCGGGTGCTTCGGCAGTCAGCCATGACCTCTACGCCTCGGTGTTCCGCCGTGGCCGGGTTAACGAGCAGCAGGAAATCCGGGTCTCCAAGATGGCGACCGTCGCCCTGGGTGTCCTGGCTATCGTCCTTGGCATCGCCTTCGAGCAGCAGAACATCGCCTTCATGGTCGGTCTTGCCTTCGCCATCGCGGCGAGCGCCAACTTCCCGATCATCGTCCTGTCGATGTTCTGGTCCAAGCTGACCACCCGCGGCGCCCTGATCGGCGGCTTCATGGGCCTGATCAGCGCCACCGTGATGGTGATCCTGGGACCGACCGTGTGGGAAAGCGTGCTGGCCCACCCGAAGGGCAGCGCACCGTTCCCCTACGACAACCCGGCGATCTTCTCGGTTACGCTGGCCTTCCTCGGGTCGTGGTTCTTCTCGATCATCGACAAGAGCGAGAACGCCCGTGCCGAGGAGCGCGCCTTCGAAGCGCAGTACATCCGCTCTCAAACCGGCATCGGTGCCGAAGGCGCCTCGGCCCACTGATCCCGGCACCTTGCCCGGCGATCGTAAGAACGACCAACCTCCCTGACGCCAACCTGATTGGCGGATGAACTGAATGGCTCTGGGAACTTGCTTCCCAGAGCCTCTTCTTTATGATTATTCAATCCCGGAACATCGTGCGGTGGCATGTGTTTGGGCCTAAAACAACCGTGCTTGGAGGACATCATGTCACCAGAACAGGAAGACCGTATCAAACAGCGCGCCTACGAAATCTGGGAGCGCGAAGGCTGCCCGGATGGGCGCGGCGACGTGCATTGGTCGATGGCTGTTCAGGAAATTCGTGCCGAGGACGGCTGGGTAGACGATGCGGCTGATTCGGATGGTCCGACGGACGACCTGTCGCGTCAGCTCGGATCGGCCGAGGCTGCCCTTGCGCCCGAAGGTGCGACGACCACGGCGGAGGAGCCTGCTCCTGTAAAGAAGTCGCGTGCCAAGAAGACTGCGGCGCCCAAGGTGGAGGCCGCCGAACCTGCTGAAGCTGCTGAGACCACTGAGGCTCCGAAGAAGACGCGCAAGGCCGCCGCATCCAAGCCGGCCGTCGCTGCCAAGACATCCGCATCCAAGACCGAAGCAAAGACCACGGCCGCTTCCAAGGAAGTCGCCGAGAAGCCGAAACGGGCTGCCAAGGTCAAGGCCTGACGCTTCGGGAACTGTAAACCGGGCGGTAAGCACAACCGCCCGGCAATGCCGGGCGGCCACGGCCAGCCTTCTTAGATCCGGTGGTTCGTGGTGGTCGTCGTGCTCGAATACCCGACGCTCCGGTCGGTGGCGACAAAGCCGAAATAGGCGGCGGCGATGGCGATGACGGCATGCAGCCAGATGTCATGACCGTACAGCGGGATCAGGCCGAAGGTGGTGTTGAGGCCGGGAATGATACCCATGACCGCGAGCACGGCGTAGAGGGCCGCCACGGCCTTGGAGTAACCCCGCGCGCCGGTATAGCTGCGATACGCGGCGATACCCCAGATACCGAAGACGATATGAACGACGTTGTGCAGGGCGTTGACCGGGAACAATCCCATCAGCCGTCCGAAATTCTGCGTGACCTCGACATCGCCCACGTGTTCGGGGCTGTGCATGAGGCCCGGAACGAAGCCGGCAATGCCGATCAGCAGGAAAACAACGCCGAGCACGAGCGAGAAGTAACGAAAGTATCCTCCACAGGTTGTGGGCTTTCCTGTGGCGGCTCAACAGCATGACCGGAGATGAGTCGCGGCCTGCGATTCGACCGAGGCAAAAAGAGTCCCGTCAATATGGTCTATTGGCTGTAGTTCAGCAGCTTACGCTCCACCGTTTGGAGATGGCGCCGCATGGCCTGCGCCGCCTCGTTCATGTCGCGGTCGGCGATCGCGCCGACGATCTCCTCGTGCTCCTTGAAGCTGTGGTGGTCGGGGTCAGGACGGGTCCTGTTGGCCCGCAGCCGTCCCCAGACCACGGCGCGCCGCACTGCATTCAGCGTGTCGAACATGGCGAGCAGCAGGGTGTTGCGGGTCGCCTCCGCGATGGAGCGGTGCAGGCGATTGTCCCATGACTCATACTGCCGCCAGCTTGTGGCTGAGCGTGAGCGCGCCATGCAGGTTCGCATTTCGGCGATGTCGGCAGCCGTCGCGTTCAGCGCCGCTAATCTTGTGATTTCCGGCTCGATCAGGATGCGGGTCTGCATCACTTCGGCCGGATTGGTCCTGCTGGTCGCCGTGGACAGGTCCGCGAGGCTTTCCGCCGGGCGGGCGCCGATGAAGGTGCCCTTGCCGACATGGCGCCAGAGCTGGCCTTCCGCCTCCAGGGTCGCGAGCGCCTTCCTCAACTCCCCCCGGCTGACGCCGAGTTGCTGGCATAGCTCGCGCTCGGGCGGGAGGCGGCTGTCCACCGACAGCGGAGCCTGCGCCAGGAAAGCGCGAAGCTGGGTAAGCGTGCCTTGGGGATCGACACCGTCAGTTGTCATGATCTCTCAACCAATGTTCGGATTGGTCAGAAGATAATCGCCCGAAACTAGGCTATTACGCAAGGGGATTGCTTGACGTCCCATAAACAATCTGTTTACCATTGTCTTATTGGTTACGAATGGTTGGGATCAACCCACCCGGTGAGCGAAGTTCACACCACCGCCGTCATCGATGTCGGTGACAGGCGGCCTTCCTGGGAGGAAGCGATGAAATTACCAACTCCATCAAGGTTTGCCCGGAAAGCGGTCCATCTCGGAGCGGCGCTGGCGCTCTCCGCCGGGCTTGGCGGCTGGGCATCCGATGCCTTCGCCGCCGGCAAGATCCGGGTCGCTTTCGGCGATATCGCGTCGGTCGAGGCGCTGGGTTTCCTGACGGCGCTGGAGCGCGCAAAGGAGCGCGGCGTCGAAATCGAGATCAATTATCTGAAGTCGGAAGACATCGCCGCCCAGGCCGTCGTCGGCGGGCAGGCTGATGTCGGCGTCGGCACGCCCTACGCTCTGCTCCAGAAGGTCCGGGCTCCCATCCGCATCTTCTACCAGATGAGCACGCTGCGCTTCTATCCCGTGGTCAACACGGAGTTCTACAAGGATTGGTCCGACCTCAACGGCCAGGAGATCGCGGTTCATTCGCGCGGTTCCGGCACCGAGGCGATCATGAACCTGCTCGCCAAGAAGAACGGCATCAAATACGGACAGGTCAGCTACGTTCCAGGGTCCGAAGTCCGGACCGGAGCCCTGCTCCAGGGCAACGTCAAGGCGACCATCGTGGATTCGGCCGGCTGGCGGCTGCTGGAGACCAAGGCGCCCGGCAAGTTCAAGGTGCTGCCGGTCGAAGGCATCGACGCCAGCGACGAGGCGCTCTACGCCAACACCAATTTCCTCCAGAAGGAAAAGGACGCGGTCAACATCCTGACCGAGGAATTGCTGACCACCTTCCGCGAGATCAACGCCAATCCGGCCGTGGTCACGGAATTCCGAAGCAAGTACAGCCTGCTGCCGGACCTGCCGCCCGAGGTGGTCGAGGACATCAAGCCCTACTACGCCGACGCGGTCGAGGTCGGGCTGTTCCCGGCGAACGGCGGCGGCGCCGATGCGGCGCGCGACGACTTCGAGTTCTATACCGTGGCCGGCCAGATCCAGGGCGACCCGGCAAGCCTGAAGGTCGAGGATTTCTGGACGCTCGGGCCGCTCGATCAGGCTTTGCAGAAAGTCGGCCGCAAGTAATGGCTCATATCTCCGTCCCTAACAATGAAGTACCGGGCTGGATCAGGTGGGCGGCCACGCGGGATCACACCCTGCTGTGGCGCCTGCTGTCCCTGGGGCTGTTCGCCGGCGCCTGGGAAATCGCGGGGCAGATCCCGATCAACTACGCGCTGCCGCCGTTCTCCCAGACCTTCATGGCCTTCGTCGGCATGGTGCTGGACGGCAGCCTGATCGGGGCCTATGCCACGACGCTCCAGCCGCTCTTGATCGGCATCGCGATCTCGGCCGTGCTGGGGGTGTCCATCGGCGTCCTTATGGGATTGCGGCCGATGGCGGAATGGCTGGCCGCTCCCGTCTTCATCGTGATGCAGGCGGCCCCGATGGCGGCGCTGATCCCGCTGATCACCTTCGTCTACGGCATCGGCATGACGTCCAAGGTGCTGGCGGTCTGCGTGCTGGCGCTGCCGGTGATCGTGCTGAACTGCTACAAGGCGGTCCGCAACGTCAATCCGTCGCTGGTCGCGATGTGCAGGTCGTTCCAGGGGACGCGCTGGCAGCAGGTGGCGAAGATCGTCATTCCCGACGCCAGCCCGCTGATCTTCGCCGGCTTGCGGCTCGGCATCTCGGCAGGCTTCATCGGCATCGTGCTGGCCGAGCTGCTGATCACGCCGACCGGCATCGGCGACCTGATCACCTATCACCGCTCGGTCGCCAACTATGCCGAGATGTACGCGACAGTCGTTTCCATCATCGTATTCTCCGCCGTCACCGTAGGGGGTTTGCAGCGCGTCGAGCTGACCCTGTTCCGGCCCGAGAAAAGGGAGATTGCCTGATGCCGGCCGCCCTGCCACGCATCCACGAGCGCCCAATGCCAGCAATCCGTGACAACATCGTCGAAGTCCGCGGCCTGTCGAAGTTCTACGGCGGCTTCCAGGCGCTCAAGGAAATCGATCTCGACTTCCCGGAAGGCGAGCTGATCTCCCTGCTGGGTCCCAGCGGCTGCGGCAAGACCACGCTGCTGAAGATGATCGCCGGCCTGCTGGAGCCTTCCGCCGGTCAGGTCTTCGTCAAGGGCAAGGCGGTCACTGGACCAGGGCCGGAGCGGGCCTTCGTCTTCCAGGACTTCGCGCTGATGCCCTGGGCGACCGTGCTTCGCAACGTCGCCTTCGGGCTGGAACTGCGCGGAACGCCAAAGGCGGAGCGGCACGAGACCGCGCGGCGCTACATCGCCGAGGTCGGTCTTGCCGGGTTCGAGGAACGCTATCCGCACGAACTGTCCGGCGGCATGCGCCAGCGCGTCGGACTGGCCCGAGCGCTGGCGGTCAACGCCGACGTGCTGCTGATGGACGAGCCGTTCTCCGCCGTGGACGAGCAGACAAGGCGCAAGTTCCAGGAAGACCTGCTGCACCTGCGCCGCGTCCAGCGCAAGACCTTCATCTTCGTCACCCACAGCATCGAGGAAGCGGTCTACGTCTCCGATCGGATCGTCCTGCTGTCGCGCCGGCCGGGCCGGGTTTCCCGGATCATCGAGCCGGATATCCCGCGCGACGGCACGCCCGACGAAATCCGCCGCGACCGCCGGTATCTCGACACGGTCGAGGATATCTGGGACGGCCTGAAGCAGTTTGTCGATTGAGCGGGGAAGGGGAGATGCCGTCATGATGCTGTTCGGTTACCGCCTGCCCATGATGTCCTCGCTGCTGGTCTGGTGCCTGATCTGGGAGATCGTCGGCCAGCTGGACCTGATGTTCCTGATCCCGCCGCTGTCTTCCGTCGTCGTCGCGATGGTCGAGCTGATTCAGACCAAGCAGTTCCTGGCCGCCACCGCCGTCACGCTGCGAAGCTTCGTCACCGGCATGGTGCTGGCCATCGTCGCCGGCGTATCGCTCGGCGTGCTGATGGGGCGGTTCCGGGCGGCGGACAGGCTGCTCGGCATGTGGGTCAACCTGTTCGTCAGCGCGCCGCTGTCGGCCCTGGTGCCGATCCTGATGATCCTGTTCGGGCTGGGCGACGCGACCATCGTCGCGACGGTCTTCCTGTTCGCGGTCTGGATCATCGCCCTGGACACCCAGGCCGGCGTCAAGCACATCTCAGGCTCGTTGGTCGAAATGAGCCGTTCGTTCGGGGCGTCGCAGCGCGACGTCTATCTGAAAATCCTGCTTTGGGCGGCCCTGCCGGAGATTCTCGCCGGCATCCGCCTGGGCATGATCCGCGGTGTGAAGGGAGTGGTGATCGGGCAGCTTCTCGTCTCGGTCATCGGTTATGGTGAGTTGTTCGAGCTTTACTCCCGCAATTTCCTGATGGAGCGGTTCTGGGCCCTGACCATTCTCGTCTTCGCTTTCGCCATCCTGGTGTCCGAACTCGTCGGCGCCATTGAAAAACGTGTCGAATATTACGCTGGAGTCCGTCAATGAGTGCCTCAAACACCGGCCGCTGGGCCTTCGAACCCGCCGCCACCCCCAGCCTGCCGATTCGCGGCTCCGACGCTCTTTTCCCGGTCCACCGGATCTACTGCATCGGCCGTAACTTCGCCGCCCACGCGATCGAGATGGGCCACGATCCCAACCGCGAACCGCCCTTCTTCTTCCAGAAGAACCCGGACAATCTGGTCACCGACGGCAAGTTCCCGTACCCGGACCGCTCCGACGACGTCCATTTCGAACTGGAACTGGTCGTGGCGCTCGCCAAGGGCGGCAAGAACATCCCGATCGATCAGGCACTCGACCATGTCTACGGCTACGGCGTCGGGCTCGACATGACCCGCCGCGACCTTCAGGGCGAGGCCAAGAAGCTTGGCCGTCCGTGGGAAATCGGCAAGGCGTTCGACGCGTCCGCTCCCTGCACGGAGATCATTCCGGCATCCGAACTGGGCCATCCGAACCAGGGCCGCGTCTGGATGAAGTGCGACGACGAATTGCGCCAGGAAGGCGACCTAAACCAGATGATTTGGAAGGTGCCGGAGATGATCAGCTACCTGTCCGACTACTTCACGCTTGCCGCCGGTGACCTGATCTTCACCGGCACCCCCGCCGGCGTCGGCGCGGTCAAGCGCGGCAACGTGCTGGTCGGCGGCGTGGACGGGGTAACCGAGCTGAAGGTTTCCGTCGTTTAAGCGATCCGGTATGACCAGACGAAAGGGAGCATCGGCATCTAACGATGCTCCCTGGATTTCGGGAAATTAACGCTGTATCACCGAAAGACAGGCGGGGAATACTCCCCGCGTCTGGAGGTTTCTGGTGATACCCGTCAACCCTCATCTGCTCGCGACATCGAGCCCGCCGATCCCCGAGGCGCAGGCCTGGGCGACCCGCTACAAGGGCGATCTTGGCCCGCTGGTCGATCTGGCGCAGGCCGTTCCCGGTTACCCGCCGCATCCCGATATCCTGGAAGCGCTGGCGAGTGCGGCGGCGTCTCCGCTGATGGCGCGATACGGTGCGATCCTGGGTGACGCGGACCTTCGCGACGCATATGCGGCGCATGTCTCGGCGACATTCGGTTGCCGGATAGCATCCGGTGAAGTCGCGGTCACGTCGGGCTGCAATCAGGCGTTCTTCATCGCGGCCATGGCGCTGGCGAAGGCTGGCGACGCGATCCTGCTACCGAGCCCCTGGTACTTCAATCACAAGATGACGCTGGACATGCTCGGGATCGAGGCGCGGGCGGTCCCGGCGCTGGCCGAGGATGGCTTCATCCCCGATCCGGACCACATCGCGGCGGCCATCGACGGTCGGGTGCGCGCGGTCGTCCTGATCAGCCCGAACAACCCGACCGGCGCCGTCTATCCGCCGGAAACGGTTCGGGCGATCTTCAAGGTCTGCCACGAGCGCCGCGTGGCGCTGATCCTGGACGAGACGTACCGCGACTTCCTGTCCGATGCCGGCGCCAAGCCCCATGGCTTGTTCGACGAGCCGGACTGGCGGGAAACGCTGGTCGAGCTTTACAGCTTCTCCAAATCCTTCTGCGTCCCCGGTCACCGGCTCGGCGCCGTAATCGCGGGCGAAGACTTCCTGGGCGAATTCGCCAAGGTGATGGACTGCCTCCAGATCTGCGCGCCGCGCGCCGGGCAGCATGCGCTGGCTGCCACTCTGGAGCCGATGGTGGCGTGGCGGGAGGAGAACCGGCGGGAGATCGTCGCGCGGGCGGACGGTTTCCGCGCTGCCGTCGCCCAACTGGAAGGTTGGAAGCTGGACGCCATCGGCGCCTATTTCGCCTTCCTGCGCCACCCGTTCGACGCACCTGCCGCTACGGTCGCCGAGGCCCTGGCGGTTGAGCGCGGCGTGCTCTGCCTGCCCGGCAGCTATTTCGGACCCGGCAACGAGCGCCATCTGCGCATCGCTTTCGCCAATGCGGACAGGGCTGCGATCGAGACGCTGCCCGACCGGTTCCGCGGACTCATCATGAGGTAAAGCCATCCATGGATAAGGACGAACTGCAACGCCTGCGGGACAAGTACGGATCGCTCGGCGGCGGCGACATCTTCGATCCGGAATTCCGCAAGGTCGCGGACACCATCTTCTCCAACGGAACCCGGCTGGCTCCCTATGCCGGCATGCCGACCTTCCTGACGGCTCCCCATCGGCCGATCGATCCCGAGAACCCAGATTTCGGCGACCTTCAAGTCGCTATCCTCGGCGTTCCGATGGATCTGGGCGTCACCAACCGCAACGGCTCCCGGTTCGGCCCGCGCGCTCTGCGTACCATCGAGCGAATCGGTCCCTACAACCACGTGCTGAAGACGGCCCCGGTGTCGGACCTGCGGGTCGCCGATATCGGCGACGTGCCGTTCCGCAGCCGGTTCAGCCTGGACCTCTCGCACGAGGATATCGAGGCGCACATCGCCCGCATCCGCGACGCCGGCGTTGCCCCGCTGTCGGTCGGGGGCGATCACTCGATCTCGCTGCCGATCCTGAAAGCCCTGGGCAAGGACCGGCCGGTTGGGATGATCCACATCGACGCCCATTGCGACACCAGCGGCGGCTTCGACCGGACCAAGTTCCACCACGGCGGCCCATTTCGGGAAGCGGTACTCGAAGGCGTGCTCGATCCGAAGCGCACGATCCAGATCGGCATCCGTGGCCCGGCTGAATACCTGTGGGAGTTCTCCTACGACAGCGGCATGACCGTGGTTCATGCGGAGGAACTGACGGGCCTCGGCATCCCGGCCGTGATCGAGCGCGCCCGTGCCGTGGTCGGCGATGGCCCGACTTACGTTTCCTTCGACATCGACAGCCTCGACCCCGCCTTCGCGCCGGGCACCGGCACGCCTGAGATCGGTGGGCTGACCACGCGCGAGGCTCTGGAACTCCTGCGCGGACTGAAGGGGTTGAACATCGTCGGCGGCGACGTGGTCGAGGTGGCTCCTCAGTACGACGCCAGCACCAACACGGCCCAGGCGGGCGCCCAGATGCTGTTCGAGATCCTCAGCCTGATGGTCTTCAGCCCGTTGATCGGCAACAAGCAATAAAAACGCAAAAAGACAGAACAGGAAGGTGAAACGATGACCGATAATGCCAAGACCGGTATTGGAAAGACGGCAGTCACCCGGCGCACGGTTCTGGCAGGTGCCGCCGTCGGGACAGCACTGCTCTCGATGCCGTCGATCGTCAGGGCACAGGACAAGTCGCTGAAGGTCGGCGTCTACGGCGGATACTTCCAGGAGTCCTTCGACCAGCACATCTTCCCGGATTTCACCGCCGCCACCGGCATCGAAGTCCAGTCAATCTCCGAGCCTACGGGTGAGGCGTGGCTGGTTCAGCTTTCCCAGGCGGCCAAGGCGAAGCAGGCTCCGGCCGACGTGTCGATGATGTCCCAGGTCGCCATGCTCAAGGGGCAGGCAATCGACCTGTGGCAACCGCTCGACCCGGCCAAGATCCCCAACGTCAAGAACCTGCTGCCGCAGTTCGTCAACAAGTACCCGGACGGACGGATCGCCGGCATCGGTGCGGTGTCGTGGTACATCACGCTGGTCACCAACACCGACGTCTATCCGGAGGCACCGACCTCCTGGACCGCCCTGTGGGACCCCGCCAACAAGGACAAGCTGGGCCTGCTGGCGCTGGTGTCTAACTCCTTCCTGCTGGAAGTCACGGCCAAGACCTTCTTCGGCGGTGCCAACAAGCTCGACACCGAGGACGGCATCCTCGAAGTCATGCAGAAGCTGGCCGAGCTGAAGCCCAATGTCCGGTTGTGGTACAGGGACGAGGCGCAGTTCGAGCAGGCGTTGAAGTCGGGCGAGATCCCGATGGGCCAGTACTATCACGACGTCACTGGCCTCGCCGCCGCCGACGGCAACCCCGTCCGCTCGACCTTCCCCAAGGAAGGCGGCATCCTCGACAGCGGCTGCTGGGCGATCTCCAGCGCTTCGACCAAGTCGGCGGAAGCCCACGTCTTCATCGACTACATGTCGCAGCCGAAGATCCAGGCGACCCTGTCGCGCAACGTCGGCACAGCGCCGACGGTCGCACGCTCAGTCACCGACCTGACGGACGACGAGTTCGCGTCGGTGTCGTCCGACATCGCGCCGATCATCCCGCGCTACGACCTGTATCAGACCAAGTCCGACTGGTTGAACCAGAAGTGGACCGAACTGATCGTCGCCGGCTGACACCTGTCCGTGCCGCCGCTCCCCGATCCCCAGGCGTCGGGGAGCGGCGTACCGATTTCCCGATCCAGTTGGAGGCCCGATGTCCGGCCTTGTCCTTGAGGGCATTTCCAAACGCTTCAACAACGTCGCGGCGGTCGATCACGTCGATCTGTCCGTCCCCAACGGCACCTTCGTCTGCATGCTGGGACCATCCGGTTGCGGCAAGACGACACTACTGCGGACGATCGCCGGCCTTGAGGAACCGACCTCTGGCCGCATCCTGATCGATGGCAAGGACATCACGAAGCTCCCAGCGCATCAGCGCGACTTCGGCATGGTCTTCCAGTCGCTGGCCCTGTTCCCGCACCTCAACGTCGGCGAGAACGTGGCATATCCGCTCCGCATCCGAGGCGTCGGCAAGGCCGATCAGGTCAAGCGGGCGGAGGAGTTGCTGGCGCTGGTGGATCTCGGCGGCTTTGCCGGCCGTCCGGTTTCGAAACTGTCCGGCGGCCAACGCCAGCGCGTCGCCATCGCCCGCGCCCTGGCGCTGTCGCCCAAGCTATTCCTGCTGGACGAGCCGCTGTCAGCCCTGGACGCCAAGCTGCGGGAGGCCATGCAGGTCGAGTTGCGGAAGCTTCAGCAACGTCTGGGCATCACCACCATCGTCGTGACCCATGACCAGCGCGAGGCCATGACCATGGCCGATCTGGTCGTCGTCATGGGCAACGGGCGCATTCAGCAGGCAGCCTCTCCGGTCGAAATCTACCGCAAGCCGGTCAACAGCTTCGTCGCCGATTTCATCGGCTCGACCAACCTGCTGCCGGTACGGCAAGCCATGGACGGGCAGGGGGTGTCGGCGCCGGGAGGGACGATTCCGGGAGTGGCGCTCGGTGCGGGACGCGATCAGGCCACCCTGTCGGTCAGGCCGGAGGACGTCCATCTGGTCCCCGCCGACCAAGCGCCGCTGACCGGGCGCATCAGCTTCATCCGCGACCTGGGAGCCAGCATCGAAACCTTCGTGGATGCCGGCGGCACCCAGATCGTCGCGGTGACCTCGCCGCGCGAGCGCGCGGCTTTTCAGGTGGGCGACACCGTCGGGTTGAGGCTCGACCCCGAAGCCTGCCGGGTCCTGTCATCGTGAGGCCGGAGCCGCCCCGGCGGATCGCCGACTACTCGCCGCTGGCCTTCCCGGCCGTCATGCTGACGGTGTTCTTCGTGGTGCCGTTCGGCATCATGGTCATGGTCAGCTTCTTCCGCCGCCAGCAAGGCGGTTTCTACACGCCCGACTTCGTGCTGGAGAGCTACGCCCGCTTCCTCTCCACCTTCTTCGGCGGCGTCCTCAGCTTCTCGCTCGGGCTGGCGGCCTGCGTCGCCTTGATCTGCGTGATAGTCGGGTTCCCCTTCACTTATGAACTGGCGCGCGCCAAACGCTGGGTTCAAGTGAGCTGGCTGGTGGCCTTGCTGTCGGTGCTGTCGCTGTCCGAAGTCATCATCGGCTTCGCGTGGTCCACGCTGCTGTCGCGCACCGCCGGCATTTCCAACC
The DNA here is from genome assembly GCF_000936425.1 of Skermanella aerolata KACC 11604. Taxonomy (GTDB): domain Bacteria; phylum Pseudomonadota; class Alphaproteobacteria; order Azospirillales; family Azospirillaceae; genus Skermanella; species Skermanella aerolata. The sequence goes on from NZ_AVFK01000002.1 coordinate 351,755, forward strand.
TGCTGGTCTGGCTCGGCATGATGGACAAGCCGGTTGCGCTGACGCCCAACTTCGGCGCCGTCCTGACCGGCATGGTCTATCAGGCTTTCCCCTATACCGTGCTGGTGCTGTACCCGGCGATGGCGCGACTGGACCCGACCTTGATGGAGGCGGCGCGGACACTGGGCTCACATCCGCTGAAGGCGTTCCTGACCGTCGTGGTCCCGGCGCTACGCAACACCATCGTCGCGACCTTCATCATGGTCTTCGTCTTCGCGCTGGGATCGTATCTGCTGCCGCAACTGCTCGGCCGCCCGCAGCACTGGACACTGTCCGTGCTGATCACGGATCAGGCGGTTTATCAGTCGAACATGCCGTTCGCGGCGGCCATGGCGGTGTTCCTGGTCCTGGTAACGCTGTCGCTGGTCGGGTTGGCGCTTCTGGTCGGACGAAAGGACGCCGCGACATGACCGGTACCCTGTTCCGCCGCGTTCTGTTCGGGCTGGTGGCTCTGTTCATGGCGGCTCCCCTGATCGTCATCGCGGGTGTCTCCGTCAATGCCCAACGGACGCTGGTGTTTCCGCCGGTCGGATTTTCGATGCGCTGGTACGGCTCGGTCTTTACCGATGCCGCATGGCGCGGTTCCTTGACGGCATCGGTGGTGGTGGCGACGCTGGCCGCGGCCTTGGCGGTCTGCATCGCCTTCCCGCTGTCGTGGTTCCTGTGGCGGCGGCACGCGCCCTGGGCGCGAGTGTTCCAGATGCTCGGAACAGCGCCGTTCGTGCTGCCTCCCGTCATCACCGCACTGGGGTTCCTGGCGTTCTGGACCACGGTGGGAGCTTACGGGCAGCCGTGGACCGTCGTGGTTGCGCACGGCATCTTCTTCGTCACCCTGCCGCTGGTGACATTGTCGCTGGGTTTCGCGTCGATCGACCGCTCGCTGGTCGAAGCGGCATCGACCATGGGAGCCGACGACAGGACGATCCTCCGCACCATCGTCCTGCCATTGATCCGGCCCTACCTGATCTCCGGCTTCGCCTTCGCGTTCGTGCTGTCGCTCAACGAGTACATCGTCGCCTATATGGCTGTCGGCTTCACGCTGGAAACGCTGCCGATCAAGATCTTCAACTCGCTCCGCTACGGCTACACGCCGACCATGGCGGCGGTCAGCATCCTGTTCGTCGCCGTGGCGGCATTGATCTTCGGTCTGATCGCCCGGTTTGGCGACCTGCCGAAGCTGCTCGGCGCCTGGAGTTCGAAAGATTGACCCCGGAAAACAAACCCTTCCGCCTTGCCCTGCTTCAGATGGAAGCGGTTGGCGGCGATATCGAAGCGAACCTTCGTGCCATCCAGGCCGCGGCTGTTGAAGCCGTCGGCGCCGGAGCGGCGTGCCTGCTGGCGCCCGAGTTGGCGCTTACCGGCTACGGGGCAGGGGAGACCATTCGAGCGACGGCGGAACCCGCCGACGGCAAGCACGTCGAGCGCCTGCAAACCATCGTTGCTGAAACCGGCATCGCCATCGTCGCGGGCTTTGCCGAGGCCGCCGACGGCGTCGTGTACAACAGCGCGGTCGCCGTGACGCCGGACGGCGGACGACACGTCTATCGCAAGATGCACCTATACGGTGACTACGAGAAGTCGCTGTTCCACCCCGGCGACACCGCTCCGCCGGTCTTCCGGATCGGCGGTCTCAAGGCTGGCATGGTGATCTGCTACGACGTCGAGTTCCCGGAAATGGTGCGGCATTTGGCTACCAGCGGCGCCGACCTCGTGCTGGTGCCGACCGCCCTGCCGGTTTGCGACCATGCCGCTTTCATCGCGCGGTCGATCGTCCCGGTCCGCGCTTTCGAAAACCAGGTGTTCGTGGCCTATGCCAACCATGCCGGCCGCGACGACGCCTTCACCTATGCGGGTCTTTCCGGCATCGCCGCTCCGGACGGCTCCGATCTGGCCCGTGCATCCGAAACGGCCGCGGGAGTGTTGATTGCGGATATCGATCCGGCGGCGTTCGCCGTCATCCGCGCATCGAACCCTTATCTGACCGACAGGCGGCTCGGCTTCTCCGCTGCCCCTGGACGAACCTGAGAAAGACGGAAGTCACGCCATGACCTCGACCGCATCGCCTCAGCCGACCGTTCCTCCGCTGCCGAAGCCCTATGAAACGCCCTCGGCGCTCAACTTCTCGACCGTGGTAGGCTGGCCGGGGGGCATGAAGCCTTCGGCGCCGGACGGTTTCGAAGTGACTGCCTATGCCACGGGTCTGGACTACCCGCGCTGGTTCCACGTGCTGCCCAACGGCGACGTCCTGGTTTCCGAAGCACGGACCCAGCTCAAGCCGACCCACAACCCCAACTCTCCCGCCGTTCAGGGCGACATGCGGTCGCGCGCACTCGGCCAGAGCGCCAACCGCATCACCCTGCTGCGCGATGCCGACGGCGACGGCGTGCCGGAAATCCGCGAAACTTTTCTCATCGGCCTTAATCAGCCGTTCGGCATGGCTCTGCTCGGCGACACCCTCTACGTCGCCAACACCGACGGCGTCTTCACCTTCCCCTATGCCGAGGGTCAGACCCGGATCGAGGCCCAGGGCCGCAAGATCCTCGACCTGCCGGCCGGTGGCTATAACAACCACTGGACCCGCAACATCCGCGTCGGCCCCGATGGCACGAAGCTCTACGTCACTGTCGGCTCGGCCAGCAATGTCGCCGAATACGGCATCGAGGAGGAGGAGCGCCGCGCCGCGATCCTGGAGATCAACCCTGACGGCAGCGGCGAACGTCTGTTCGCCTCAGGCCTCCGAAACCCCGTCGGCCTCGACTGGGAACCGGAGACCGGCGCCATGTGGACGGCGGTCAACGAGCGGGACGAACTGGGCGACGAGTTGGTCCCCGACTACATCACCAGCGTCCGCGACGGCGGCTTCTATGGCTGGCCCTATGCCTATTTCGGCTCGATCGAAGATCCGCGCCTTGCCGGCAAGCGGCCGGATCTGGTCGAGAAATCGATCGTTCCCGATCTGGCGGTCGGCTCGCACACGGCGTCGCTCGGCCTGATGTTCTATCGCGGCGCCAAGTTCCCGGAACGCTACCGGGGCGGCGCCTTCATCGGCCAGCACGGCTCCTGGAACCGCGCCGACCTGTCGGGCTATAAGGTGCTGTTCGTCCCATTCGCCGGCGGTCGGCCCAGCGGCCCGGCAGAGGACTTCCTGAGCGGCTTCGTCGCCGAGCAGTCGAAAAGCGAAGTCTACGGCCGCCCTTGCGGCATCACCGAACTGCCGGATGGCTCGATCCTGGTGGCGGACGACGCCGCCGATACGGTCTGGCGGGTGGCGTATAAGGGCTGATGTAGTCGGCCCTGCGGTCAGGCGTGCCGGACGTTATCGGCACCCGTCTCCACTGCGAAGTCCAGTTGCAGGTTGACCAGATCGATCCGCCGCTCATCGGGATCGCTTTCCTCCAGCAGGAACGGGCCGAAATCGGCCTGTTCCGTGCGCGCGATCAGCACCACTCCCGCCGGCAGCACGATCACCTGCCACATCACCTCCTCCTGCTCCCGACTGGCGGTGATCGGGTCGATGCCGCTGGCGCCATGGGCAGCCATGCGGGAGAACGCGACCATTCCAGCCGCGTCCCTCATCACCAGCCGGTAGGCTGGATGCCCGGACAATGCCGTCTTGCCCATCTGGGGCGGAAGGTCCAGGGTGGCGATGATCCTCGGCCCGAAGGGCGTATCACGCAAGCAACCGTCGATCAGGACAGCCGGCGCGCCCAGGTCCCTCATGATGGACCGGCAATGGGTCAGAAGGGGCCGCCAGAGTGGCGGTGGATTGGAAATGCGTACAGGAATACACTGCGCCATCCTTCCCAATTGGTGACCCACCTTTCGAAAGTCGAGTGAAGTCGTCCGGCGCCGGCCGGAACACCGATCATCACCCGGCCAAGCCCTCCCGTGAACAGTTTTCTCGAGTCCTTTGTCATGGTCAAAATTCAGATCGTCGCCCGTATCAACTTCGACATCGTCGTCAGGCTCGATGGTCCCGTCAGCAATGGCGCCCAGCTGAAAGGCCGATTCCAGCCGGGACGCCTGGGGGGAGGCGGCGCCAATACCGGGGTGGCGCTCTGTCTCGCCGGGCACGACGTCAGCCTGTTCGCCGAAGTCGGCGGCGACCCCACGGGTGACGACATGCTTTCGCAACTCGCCGGCTTCGGCGCCGACACGTCGCGCGTGCGCCGGCTTGACGAGCCGTCGCCGCCTGTCATGGTGCTGCTCGACCCGGACGGAGAGCGCACCATCATCCGGGGAACGGCGCAGGCTTCCGACGCTCCACCTCTTCCCGACGCGGACGAGCCAGCCGATGCGCTCTATATAAAGACTTACGGTACGGCAGTGGCCGGCCTGATGCGGGCACGTCTCGACCGCTGCCTCGTCGTGTCCCACGCGCCGCCCCCAGGGACCGGCGACTGGCCTGCCCATGTCCTTGTCAACTCGGCGGCGCATATGAGCGAGCGGGAACTTGCCGATCCCCTGGCCTATGCCCAGGGCCTTGCCGGTGACGCGCTGCGGTGGATGGTCGTGACCGATGGTGCCCGAGGAGCCACCGCCTACGGCCCAACCGGTGTCGTCAACGTTTCCGCCGTGCCGGCCGACGTGGTGGACAGCACGGGTGCTGGGGATGTTTTCATCGCGGGCCTGATCCATGGCCTGCTTGGCGGCAGGCCGATCCAGGATGCGTTGAGCGTGGGAGCTCTCTGGGCGTCGAAGGCGGTCGGTTCGCCGACCTCGATCCCACCGCGAGCTTTGGGCAACTTGGCGGGTTCATGACAGGGTCTATTCTGGTGGTAATACCGCCGGCACTGGCCTTCGGGGTATGCCAGCTTGTCGCGGGCGCGGATTTACTGGAAATCATCTCTGGTAATTTCTGACGGAGATGCTATTTAAGCCCTTGTTGAGTGGCTTGGGCCCCCGACGGTCGGCATGGTGCCGTATCCGCATTTCGGCCCCTCGTGCCTTGCGGATATTGTATTGCGGACCTTCGGACGCGACTTTCGCCCGATTGACCCGCTCGCTCATTTTCCGAAAGCAGCCGCTCGTTACGCGCGACGTTCATCATCGGTCCTTCCGGTGAGAGCGTTGCCTTTGTCTTGTCCCAAAGTGGCGGCCGCGTGCCCCGCTTTAGGGAAACACGTACCGAGGATGACCTTTTTGACCATGACTTTCGCTGAACTCGACCTGCACCCGACCCTTCTCCAGGCCGTTGAAGCCTCTGGCTACAATGAGCCGACTCCGATCCAGGAAAAAGCTATTCCCCTGGCGCTGGCTGGTCGGGATCTGGTTGCGTCGGCCAATACCGGAACTGGCAAGACCGCGGCCTTCGTGCTGCCGGCTCTGCAAAAACTGAAGACCCCGCGCACACCCGGCAATTTCGGGCCGCGCGTCCTTATCCTGTCCCCTACCCGCGAACTGGCGACCCAGATCCTGGACGCCGTCCGCAAATATTCCAAGTTCGACCGCGTCCAGACCGGCGTGATCCTGGGCGGCATGCCGTACCGTGAACAGCTTCGCATGCTGGAGCGTCGTGTCGACCTGATCGTCGCCACGCCGGGCCGCCTGATCGACCACCTGGAGCGCGGCCGCGTCAACCTCAGCGGCCTCGAGCTGCTGGTGCTGGACGAAGCCGACCGCATGCTGGACATGGGCTTCATCGAGCCGGTCGAGCAGATCGCCGCCGCCTGCCCGCCGACCCGCCAGACGCTGATGTTCACCGCCACCTGCGACGGCCCGATGGAGCGCCTTGCCGCCCGTCTGCTGAAGAACCCGGAGCGGATCGACATCGCCGGCAAGCAGGTCAGCCTGGACACCATCGACCAGCGCCTGCTTCGCGCCGACGATCTCGGCCACAAGCATCGCCTGCTCGATCACCTCGTCTCGACCGATGCCGAAGGCAAGACCATCGTTTTCGCCGCCACCAAGCGCGATGCCGACCGTCTGGCCGAGGAGCTGTGCGCCAAGGGCCATGCCGCCGGCGCTCTTCATGGCGACATGAAGCAGCACCAGCGTAACCGTACGATCGATGACCTGCGTCGCGGCCGTATCCGGCTGCTGATCGCCACCGACGTGGCAGCGCGCGGCATCGACATCTCCGACATCACCCAGGTCATCAACTTCGACCTGCCGAAGATCGCGGAAGATTACCTGCACCGTATCGGCCGCACCGGCCGGGCCGGCGCAACCGGCACCGCCTACTCGTTCTTTACCCGGAACGACTGGAAGCAGGTCAAGGCGATCGAGAACTACATCGGCAAGGCGCTGACCAACCACACCATCGCCGGCCTCGAGCCGTCCGAGCGTCCGCGCGGCGCCTCCGCTCCCGGCGGTTATGCCAAGCGTCCGTACCGTGGTGGCGGGCAGGGTGCTCCCGGTGGCCGTCCCGGCGGCTTTGGCGGCGGTCCCCGTCGTCCGGATGCCGAGCGCAGCGGTGACCGGCCCCACACCGAGCATCGTCATGCCGACGGCCGTCCTGCCGAGCATCGCGGCGGCGGCGACCGTCCGCACGGCGAGCGCGGTGGTTTCAATCCGGCCCGTCGGGACCGTGATCGTGACCGTTCGACGGGCGGCGGCCGCCGGGGTTATTCCTCGGCCAGCTAAGGCCTGAAGGTTTAAGTTGGGAGACGACAGGCGGAGGATCGCATGAGTGATCTGCAAGAAGCCGTCTCCCGGCGCCGGACCTTCGCGATTATCGCGCACCCGGACGCCGGGAAGACGACACTGACCGAAAAGCTGCTTCTGTTCGGTGGTGCCATCCAGCTCGCGGGTGCTGTGAAGGCGCGTGGCGAGCAGCGGCGCGCCCGGTCGGACTGGATGAAGGTCGAACGCGAACGCGGCATCTCGGTGACCGCGTCTGTGATGAACTTCGACTATGCCGACCGGACCTTCAACCTTGTGGACACTCCAGGCCACGAAGACTTTTCCGAAGACACCTATCGCACGCTGACAGCCGTCGACAGCGCCGTCATGGTGATCGATGCCGCCAAGGGTATCGAGAGCCAGACGCGGAAGCTGTTCGAGGTCTGCCGTCTGCGCGACGTGCCGATCATCACGTTCGTCAACAAGATGGACCGCGAAGCCCGCGATCCGTTCGAGTTGATCAGCGAGATTGAGGACACGCTTGCCATCGACGTGACGCCGGCAAGCTGGCCGATCGGCTCCGGTCGTGGCTTCCTCGGCTGCTACGATCTGCTCAAGGACCAGCTTGTCCTGATGGACAAGACCCAAGGCGACGTGGCGAGCGAAGGCATCAAGTGCGAAGGCCTGGATGATCCCCGGCTGGACGAGCTTCTGCCCGCCCATGCCGTCGCGACCCTCCGCGAGGAGGTAGAGATGGCGCGCGGGCTGTGTCCGGAGTTCGATCTTGAATCCTACCGAGCCGGTCACCTGACTCCGGTCTTCTTCGGCAGCGCCATCAACAATTTCGGCGTGCAGGAACTGCTGCGCGGTCTTGGTGAGCTGGCTCCTCCCCCGCGTCCGCAGCCGGCCGATGGCCGGCTGGTCGAGCCGGACGAGGCCAAGGTCACCGGCTTCGTGTTCAAGGTCCAGGCCAACATGGACCCGAACCACCGCGACCGCATCGCGTTCTTCCGCCTGTGCTCGGGTCATTTCCGGCGCGGCGTCAAGCTGAAGCATATGCGGTCGGGCAAGCAGCTTGCCGTCAACAATGCAGTGCTGTTCCTGGCGCGCGACCGCGAATTGGCGGAAGACGCGTGGCCGGGCGACATCATCGGCATTCCGAACCACGGCAGCCTGCGGATCGGCGACACGCTGACCGAGGGCGAGGACCTGCGGTTCACCGGCGTGCCGAGCTTCGCGCCCGAATTGTTGCAGCGCGTGCGGCTGGATGATCCCATGAAGGTCAAGCATCTGCGGAAGGCGCTGGAGCATTTCGCGGAGGAGGGGGCCAGTCAGGTCTTCAAGCCGATGCTCGGTTCCGACTGGCTGGTCGGTGTCGTCGGCCAGCTTCAGTTCGAAGTGCTGGCGGCGCGGATCGAGGCCGAATACGGCATTGCCGCCCGGTTCGAAACGGCGTCCGTCGATGCGGCGCGCTGGATCGAGTGTGACGACCCGCTGGAGATGAAGCGGTTCGTCGACAGCAACCGGGCCAACCTTGCCGAGGACCACGACGGCGCGCTGGTCTTCCTGTCGCGCAACACGTGGCACATGAACCGCACCCAGGAAGACTTCCCCAAGGTGCAGTTCCTGAAGACGCGAGAGCAGAACCGCATCGTTCAGCAGGCCGCCGCACAGTAAAGGCAGTCTGCGTAACGGCGTTCTGCCGGCACCTTACGAATTTCGCCGCAGCCGCTCGCGCTGGCTGCGGCGAAATTCGGACGGCGCGGTCTTTGCCGCCCGGACGAAGAACCGGGTGAAGTACGAGGGATCGGAGAAGCCCAGGGCATACCCGACCTCGGCCACCGACATGGACGTGTAGACCAGGGCGCGCCTCGCTTCCAAAGCCAAGCGGTCGTGGATCACCGTCAGCGCCGACTTGCCCAAAACGGTCCGGCAGACCCGGTTGAGCTGGGTCGTCGTCATGCCAAGCTCCCGCGCATAACGGTCGAGCGGGCGCTGCTCCCGAAACCCCGTCTCCACCAATTGCCTGAAACGCCGGACATGCGTCTCCGCCTTGCTTTGCAAGGAGACGCCGCCTTGACGCTCGATCAGCAGGCGCCGCGCCAGCCAAACCAGCAACAATTCAAGACAGGCCTGGATCGACAGCAGCCGTCCCGGCCTGATATCGCTGAACTCGTCTGCGATACGGCTGAACAGCGCTTCGACGTCCTGATCTACGGCATCCACGACATGGGGCTTGTCCAGGTGAAGTGTCAGGTCGGGCGCATGAGCCGTCAGCCGCTCGATCAGGACGTCGGGCATCGTCAGCACCCAGCCATCAACGCCGGTAAAGGCGAAGCCGTGGACCGTGATGGACGGGATCGCCAGTAAGCACGGCGTCGGCGGCTCCAGATCGTTGCCGTCCAGCGTCATCCGCACCGTGCCGCATCTAAGAAAGAAGAGCTGGAACAGGTTGGCATGCCGGTGCGGGCTTATCAGGCCAGCGTGAAGGGTGCTGCGGGCGGCAATGGTTTCGCAGTGCAAGATGTCGAGCTCGGGCGCCGCGCTGTCTTCGCCATACAGTTCATATGTCGGTATCTCGCCGGTCATCCAGTCCCGCTTCCGCTCAGCCCTGATTGTTCGCATAGCGAACATTTACCAATGTTCGAAAAATGCCAGGACTAGACGGATCTGTCCATTCACGGTTCGTCTTAAGCCGCTATCCTGACGTCAATTTTCCGGGGTAGCCGCTGACGCAATGCGCAGCCGCCCTGTTGTAAGCAAAAACATCGTGGAGGAAAGGCTGATGCACACCCAGGTCGGCATCGTCGGAGCGGGACCGGCAGGTCTCTTGCTGTCTCATCTTCTGCATCTCGAAGGCATCTCTTCCGTCGTTCTGGAAACACGGACCCGCGAACAGATCGAGTCCACGATCCGCGCCGGTGTTCTTGAGCAGGGGACTGTCGACCTCTTGACCGAGATCGGTGTAGGCGAGCGGATGAAGCGGGAAGGCTTCGTCCATACCGGTGTCGAACTGCGTTTCGATGGGCAGGGGCACCGCATCGACCTCAGCGACCTGACGGGAGGCAAGGCGATCACCGTCTACGCCCAGCACGAAGTCATCAAGGATCTGGTCAAGGCAAGGTTGGAGACCGGCGGAGAGATCCTGTTCGGCGTCAGCGACGTCAGTCTGCACGGCATCGACGGTGACAGCCCGAAGATCCGGTTCATCCAGGACGGCGAGCAGCGTGAGATTGCCTGCGACTTCGTCGCCGGCTGCGACGGTTCGCAGAGCATGTGCCGCTCGAACATCCCTGAAGACAAGAGAAGCCAGTATTCCCGCATCTACCCGTTTGGCTGGTTCGGCATCCTGGTCGAAGCGCCGCCGTCCTCGGAAGAACTGATCTACGCCCACCACGAGCGCGGCTTCTCCCTGGTCAGCACCCGCTCCGCCGATGTCCAGCGGCTCTACTTCCAGTGCGATCCCAAGGATAGCGTCGATAACTGGTCCGACGACCGCATCTGGGCGGAGCTTCACGCTCGGCTCGACACGGCGGAAGGATCGCAGCTCAACGAGGGGCGCATCTTCCAGAAGGGCATCATCGGCATGCGCAGCTTCGTGTTCGAGCCGATGCAGTACGGCAGGCTGTTCCTCGCTGGCGACGCCGCCCATGTCGTGCCGCCGACCGGTGCAAAGGGGCTGAACCTCGCCGTCGGCGACGTTGTCGTGCTGAGCCGGGGGATTGCCGGCTTCTACAAATCGGGCAGCCGCGACCGGCTCGACGCCTACTCGCACATCGCGCTGAAGCGGGTATGGCGGGCGGAGCATTTCTCCTGGTGGATGACGTCCATGCTGCACCGCTTCCCCGACCAGGATGCATTCCAGAACCGGCTTCAGGTATCGGAGTTGAACAACGTCGTGAACTCGCGGGCGGCGGCCACGATGCTTGCCGAGAACTACGTGGGCATGCCGATCGGGTGAGCCGACGGCGGTTATGAGAAACAACGACAATATAAATGGGGGAAACCGATGCCGCCGGAACGCAGTGTCGACGTTCAAGACTTTCTCAACGACAATCCGTTTTCGCCTTACCAGTGGCTGACCTTCGCCCTGTGTTTCTTCATCGTCCTGCTCGACGGCTTCGACACGGCGGCTATCGGCTATATAGCGCCCTCGCTGATAACGGAATGGGGCGTGCAGCGCCCGGCGCTGGCGCCCGTGCTGAGCGCCGCCCTGTTCGGCCTGGCATTCGGCGCCTTGTCCTCCGGTCCTATGGCCGACCGCTTCGGTCGCAAGACGGTGCTGGTCGGCTCCGTCTTTGTGATGGGAGCCGCGTGTTTGTCCTCCGCCTTCTCGGCTGAGCTGGACCATCTCGTCATCTGGCGTTTCGTCACCGGACTGGGATTGGGCGCCGCGATGCCCAACGCCGTCACCCTGATGAGCGAGTATTGTCCCGACGGCAAGCGCGCGATGCTGACCAACGCGATGTTCTGCGGCTTTCCGCTAGGCGCCGCGTTCGGCGGCTTCCTGGCGGCCTGGATGATCCCGATTTGGGGCTGGCGCAGCGTGCTGATACTGGGTGGCGTCGCTCCGCTGATCCTGACGGTTCTGCTGATCGTTCTACTCCCGGAATCGGTCCGCTATATGGTCGCCAAGAACGCGCCGGTTGAGCGCATCCGCGCCGTGCTCCGCCGCATCTCGGCATCTGCCGCTAACGCGACTTCCTTCGTCATGAGCGAAAAGGCGACGATGGCGCAGCCGGTGGGCAAGAGCGGCATCGGCGTCGTGCTCTCAAGGTCTTATGCGGTCGGTTCGGTGATGCTGTGGATCACCTACTTCATGGGGCTGGTGATCTTCTATGCGCTGATCAATTGGATGCCGATCCTGTTCCGGGATGCAGGATTGGAGCAGCACAACGCGGCGCTGATCTCGGCCCTGTTTCCTCTGGGCGGTGTCGGTGCCATCCTGTTCGGCTGGCTGATGGACCGCTTCAACGCCAACAAGATCATCGCCACCGGCTTCGTGCTGACGGCATTCGCCATCTATGCCATCGGTCAGGTGGCAGGCAACCTTGGCTTGCTGGTGGTGGTCGTGTTCGTCGGCGGCACCCTGATGAACACCGCGCAGTCGTCGCTGCCGGCCCTCGCCGCCGGTTTCTATCCGACCAATGGGCGAGCGACGGGGGTCGCCTGGATGCTGGGCCTGGGGCGCTTCGGCGGCATTGCCGGGTCGTTCCTGGTGGCCGAGCTTTCCCGCCGGCAAATGACCTTCAGCGAGATCTTCACGATCCTGGCCATACCGGGCCTGATTGCGGCGGCTGCGTTGATGATCAAGCAGTTCGCCCATCCGGAGGAGAAAACGTCAGGTGTCGCCGTCCGGCAGCAGTCGCTGGGGCACTGACTGCTGCTTCTCAGGCCGTCTCGAGCTCTCTCGCTTCGAGGATCTCCGGCATCGCTTCCTCGCCGGCACAGATGCAGTCCTTGCCGGACTGCTTGGCGGTATACATCCGGTGGTCGGCGATCTCGACAAGCTGGGTGGAGCTTTCCGGCGCTTCGGCGATGCATTCGGCGATACCGATGCTGGCCGTCTGCGGATTGCCGTCCGGCCGGACTCCCAGCCCTTCGGAGCGAAGACGGCGGATGGCCGTCAGCGCTCCGGGGGTGTCAGTATCCGGCATCACGACCAGGAACTCCTCTCCGCCCCAGCGGATCACCAGATCGCCCTGGCGCAGCCCGCTCAGCAGGGACTGGGCGGCATTGCGGAGGACGCGGTCGCCTTCGTCGTGGCCGAAGCGGTCGTTGACCTTCTTGAAGTCGTCCAGATCGACGAAAACCAGGGAGAGCGGGCGCTTGTTGCGGCGGGCGTTGCCGAACTGGAGGTTCAGCATCTCCTCGCCGATCCGGCGGGCATAGGTGCCGGTCAGCTTGTCATGCGACGACTGGTTAACCAAAGCCATCAGGAAGTGGAGCTGGCTCATGGCCGCAAGCGTGGCGACCGACGACAGCAGGAGGAGCAGCCACATCGCCCCCAGGTAGGAATTGAACGGGAAAATGGCCGACCCGTAAACTCCGGCCAGGAGATGGGCCAGAACCAGCGGCGATGCGAAGAGCACCCCTTCCAGCGCCGTGATGGGGAAGACGCTGAGGCCGGCGCACATGACGAAGGGGAGGAAAGCGTAGCCCGCCGCGATCGCGGCGGCCGGGCTGTCAGGGTCGAACTGGTTGACCATGGGATGCGATGCGACAAAGAACATCACCGGGACGGCGAGCAGCCATCCCAGCGCCTTCCACGCATGCCAGATGCCTTCCCCGCCTCGATACCAGACCGCCAAGGCTCCGAAGGCGGCGCTGGCCACGATCCGGAGGGCCGCGAGATATCCCCATTGCGGCCACGTGAACAGATACATGTCGATGACGATCCAGAGCGGCGTCAGGATCGAGAAGACACCAGCGACCAGTCGCGCACGCGAAACGATCAGCGCGGCGCGACGACGCTGGATCAGCGACGAGTGCTGGAACGGCTGGATAAGGTCGTGGACCTGGCTGAGCGACAAGTCACCGTCGATATTCGCCAACGTTCTGTCGGCCAGCCCCATCGCAATTTTTGAGATCCTGTCCTTCACGCCTTCTCCCGCAAGGCTTTTAAAATTCACGGGAGATTATAATAAAAATAATCCTACTTTGGTAGGGGTATCATTATTCGAAGGGTTTAGTTGGATAGCTCAATCATCTATAGGTTCAACATCGACCTGGACGTTCAGCGTATGCCCCCAGCCGCCGAGAATTATCCCTCGGACCGGGCTCACATCATCGTAATCACGGCCCCAGGCCAGCGTTATGTAGTCGGCATCAACGGGCTTGTCGTTGGTCGGATCGAGGTCGATCCACCCGGCCTCGTCGCCGCACCAGACGGAAAACCAGGCATGCGACATATCAGCGCCCACCAGCCTGGGCCGTCCCGGAGGCGGATGCGTACGGAGGTAACCGCTGACATAGCGTGCGGGCAATCCTACGGAACGCAGGCAGCCGACCCCAAGATGGGCGAAATCCTGACAGACGCCGCGCCGATGGGCCAGCACCTCGGTCAGCGGGGTCGCCACCGTCGTCGCGGTCGAGTCGAAGGTGAAGTCGGTAAAGATGCGGCGCATCAGGTCCAGCGCCGCGTCCGCCGCCGGCCTTCCTTCCTTGAAGGAGGGAGCCGCGTATTCTGCCAATGCCGGCGATGCGCGGACCATCACGCTGTCGAACAGGAACTGGCTGGCGTCGATCGCGTCCGGCGTCTCCGGATCGGCGGCCAGCTTGCATACGGTCTCCCATGAAGGCGTTTCCGTCGGATCGAGCGGAGCCGGCGGCTTCACTTCAAGCTCGATGCGTGACTCGATGACCAGCGTCCGGTGGGGTTCCTGAACCGCGAAGTAGGCTTCCGGATTACCGAAATAATCCTGCCACTCGTTGCGGATCGACGGCTCGGGCGAGACCGACAGCACGGCACTGGTGCAGACCTGACGGGGGTTGTCGCGCGGGAGCAGATGGACGATGTGCTGGGAGACGGACACACCCTCTCCGTACTCGTAGCGCGTCGTGTGACGGGTACGATAGCGTAATGGTCCGGTCGGTTCCGGGCCTTGCTCCGGCACTTGCTCCGGCACGGGTTCCGGTTCGTCCGGCACCGGAGCGGCTGGCGTCACGGCAACCGGTTCCGGTGCGGCGGGTTCAGGCGGAGCGGGAGAAGGCATGGCTGAAATAGGCATGGGCCAGCAGGTTCGAGATTTCAGGCAGCCGGTCGGCGAGCCTGTTGAGCGCGCTCCGGAGGGCGAACCGGTCGCGGATGATGTCGGGTTCGCGCAGCACTTCCCGAGCCTCGTCCACAAGGCGGATAGCCGCCGCCGTGGGACTGTGCTGGGACTTGGAGTCGATCATCGGTGGACGGGGCAGGGCGGCGAGATGCCGGGACAGGTGCGAGAGCTGGTAGGCAAGCGCGCGGGGATTGGTCTCGTCGCATAGCAGCAGGTACAGCACGGGCGTCCGCTGGGCGGTGGTATAGAAACGCTCGCGGTATGTCATGAAGCTCTCGCCCAGTTCCAGCAGGACCTCGTGAACCGCCGGATCGTCGCCCGCGCCGTCGGCGATGCGCGTTCCGCGCATCAGCGTCACGCAGTTGATCCCGCGTTCCAGCCGCCTGCCGATGTCCAGGAAACGCCATCCGGGACCGCGCGTCATGCTTTCCTGCTCAAGACCCGCCAAGGCGGCCAGTGTCGTTATCAGGTCGTCCAGCCGCAGCAGCATCGCCGTATCGACGCGGGAGCGGGCCGATGCCGGCTCGCACTGGCGGTCGAGCTGCGTGATCACCCGCCACATGTCGAGCGACAGGCGGTCGCGCACGCCGGCGCCGGTCCGGTGCAGGCGCTGCACGTTGGCGCGCAGGCTGTTGGGATGGCTGCCGTCGAACACCGCACCCTGAAGCGCCTGCCGCAAACCGCGGCCCGTTCCGCTTTCCGCAAGGTCGACCAAGTCGCGCGGCACCATGCCGGACCAGTCCATCAGGCGCATCAGCGGCACCAGCTGGTCGTTGGCCCCTGGCCTGGCGCCGTCGGACAGGCGGCTGTAGACGCCGCGCAGGATCCTCAGCACGCTTTCCGACCGCTCGGCGTAGCGTCCCAGCCAGAACAATTGGTCCGCGACGCGCGACGGCAGGTCACCGCTGTGGGGCCTGATCTCGGCCTCGCGCGCCGCGATCGTCCTGGGCTCCATGCTTCGGACTTCCGACGGCACTCCCTGGATGCGCGAGGTCGCGACCCTGTATTCCGATGGACTGCGGCCTAGGACCCAGGTGTCCTTGCTGCCGCCGCCGTGCTGCATCGACACGATCAGCCGGCCCGCCGTGGCGGACATGCGGGTCAATCCGCCGGGCATCACCGTATAGCCGCCATCCGGCTTGGCCGCGAGATATACCCGCATCACCAGCGGGCGCGGCTGGAGCGAGTCGTCGATCCAGGTCGGCACCGTGGACAGGCCGAGCTGCTCCTGCCCGATGAAGTCTCCCGGCCGCTCGTTGATCTTCGCCGTCAGGGCGGCGCGCTCGGCCTTGGTCAGCGATGCGCCGAAAACCGGTTCCACTCCCAGATGGGCGAAGGCGGGCTTGATGACGAGCCGGTCCAGGTGCTCGGTGACATAGGTCCGCTCTTCCTTCTGGCCACACCACCACATGGCGACGCCAGGTATCTTCAATTCCTCGCCCAGCAGGTGACGGCACAGCATGGGCAGGAACGGCTTGAACGAGAGCGACTCGACAAGCCCGCTCCCGAGCGCGTTGGCGACCGTCACGGTACCCGCACGTACCGCCTGGACCAGGCCGGCGACGCCGAGCGAGCTGTCGGTCCGAAGCTCAAGCGGATCGCAATAATCGTCGTCCAGGCGGCGCAGGATGACATGGACCGGATCGAGCCCGCTCAGCGTCTTCAGGAAGACGTGTCGGTCGCGCACCGTCAGGTCGCCACCCTCGACTAGGGTGATGCCGAGATGCCGGGCGAGATAGGCGTGCTCGAAGTAGGTTTCGTTGTAGGGGCCGGGCGTCAGCAGCACGATCCTTGGATCCGGCGTCTTCGCGGGGGCCAGACTGACGAGCATCTCGCGGAGCGAAGTGAAGAAGGGGGCGAGCGCCTGGACGTTGCCGTCCTTGAAGGCATCGGCCAGGATCCTGCTGACGACGGACCGGTTCTCCAGCGCATAGCCGGCGCCGCTCGGCGTCTGCGTTCGGTCGCCCAGCACCCACCAGCGTCCGTCGGGTGACCGGGCGAGGTCGGCGGCGTAGAGATGCAGGTAGACCCCGCCGGTCGGCACGGCGCCGTGCACGGCGCGCTGGAACCCCCTGTCGGAAAACAGCAGCGCCGGTGGCAGGCGGCCGGACCGGACCAGGTCCTGCTTGCCGTAAAGATCGGCCAGAACGGAGTTCAGCAGGCTGGCCCGCTGGACTAGCCCGCATTCTATCTTCTCCCACTCGACCGCGGGAATCAGCAGGGGGATCATGTCGAGCGGCCACGGCCGCTCCATTCCCTGCGGATCGCCATAGATGTTGTAGGTGACGCCGTTCTGGTGGAGGAGGCGGCGCGCCGCCTCCCACCGTTCATGCATCAGCGACGGGTCCAGGGCACCAAGGGCACCCATGAACTTCTGCCAGTGTGGCCGCAGACGGCCACCTCCGGTAACCATCTCGTCGAAGACGGGGCCGGTGCCGTAATACAGCACGCGGCCGTCGCTGGTCGGGGGACCCTGGCCGGCGACGGCTGAACGCTCTTCAGGTTCTGGTGCTTCAGTTTCAGCCAAGGCGTAGGTCTAGGGTCAACGGAAACTCCAGGTTGCGCCGCTCGGGCGGCGTCTCCATATGTCCCGGAGTGTGACCGAATGGGAAGAAGCGGGCAAGTCGCCGTCCCTCGGCCTCATGCGCATTTACCGGGAAAGTTTCATGATTGCGTCCCCCCGGGTGAGCAACATGATATGAACAGCCGCCGACGGACCGTCCCGACCACGTATCCAGGATATCGAACACCAGCGGGCTGTGGACCGGTATGGTCGGATGCAGGCAGGAAGGCGGCTGCCATGCCCTGTACCGCACGCCGGCGACGAATTCCCCTTCAACGCCCGTGGGATGCAGCGGAACGAGGCGCCCGTTGCAAACGACGGAATGACGCGAACCGGTCAGACCGCTAACCTTGACCTGAACCCGCTCGACCGAGCTGTCCACGTATCTTACCGTGCCGCCGCCGCCCGGCTCTTCACCTAGGACGTGCCACGGTTCCAGCGCCTGCCGGATCTCCATCACGATGCCGCGATGTGCCACTTCGCCGCACAGCGCAAAGCGGAAATTGAAGTGGGGGGCGAACCACTCATCCTGGAATGCATAGCCGTGCTCGCGCATGTCGGCCAGCACGTCGGCAAGGTCCTGCTGGACGAAGTGGGGCAGCATGAAGCGGTCGGCCAGCTCGGTGCCCCAGCGCACCAGCTTGTTCTTGTACGGCGTCTTCCAGAACCGGGCGATCATGGCCCGCATCAGGAGTTGCTGCGTCAGGCTCATCTGGGCGTGCGGCGGCATCTCGAACGCCCGGAACTCCACCAGACCCAGCCGGCCGCTGCTGCTGTCCGGCGAATAGAGCTTGTCGATGCAGAATTCCGCCCGGTGCGTGTTGCCCTGCATGTCGGTCAGCAGGTGGCGCAGCACGCGGTCGATCAGCCAGGGCGGACACCAGCCGCTGTCGGCCGCATGGTCGATCTGGTTGAAGGCGATTTCCAGTTCGTAGAGCGAATCGTTGCGCGCCTCGTCGATGCGCGGCGCCTGACTGGTCGGGCCGATGAACAGCCCGGAAAAGATGTAGGACAGCGCCGGGTGGTTCTGCCAGTAGGTAATCAGGCTGCGCAGCAGGTCGGGCCGCCGCAGGAAGGGGCTGTCGTTCGGCGTCGCTCCCCCGACCACCACATGGTTGCCGCCGCCGGTGCCGACATGGCGGCCGTCCAGCATGAACTTTTCGGTACCCAGCCGCGCCAGCCGCGCTTCCTCGTAAAGGGCGAAGTTGTTGCGCACCAATTCGTCCCATGAATGGGACGGATGGATGTTGACCTCGATCACGCCGGGGTCCGGGGTCACCGCCATGCTGTTCAGGCGCGGGTCGCGGGGCGGTGGGTAGCCCTCCATAATGACCGGCATGTTCAGCTCGAGCGCCGTCGCCTCGATCTCGCCGACCAGCGCCAGATAGTCCTCAAGCATGCTCATCGGCGGCATGAAGACGTAGAGCTTGCCGTCGCGCGCCTCGCAGCACATCGCGGTGCGGACGATCCACCAGGCGGACTTGCCCTCTTCCGGGATCTCGGTGCGGACCTCGGCCATGGCCTGATAGGCCTGCCGGCGGAGCGCTTCCGGCTTGGGCGGCTCGACCGTGCGCTGGCGCAGCGGTACCGCGTGCGGCGGCAGCGGACCACGCGTGTCGAACGGGTCCTGTTCCCAGGTGAAGGGATAGTCGCGCATATCGACCCAGGGCAGCGAGCCCAGCGGCAGGCGGTAGCCCAGCGAACTGTCGCCGGGAGCGAGCAGCAGCCGTTCCTGGCGGAGCGGCCATGTGCTGGACAACCAGACCGGACCCTTCTGGTCCATCCGGCGGTTGATCGGCAGGGCGAAGCCAACCGGTTCGTTCAGCCCGCGCTGGAAGACCTTGGCGAGGCGGGCGCGCTCCTCCTTGTCCTCAAGCTTGCTTTCCAGCGGATCGACGTTGACGGGAAGCTGGGATTCCTTGCGCAGGTAGTGCCAGGGGTCCTCATAGGCCGCCAGCACGAGGCTGGGGTCGATCCCGAGCCTTTTCGCCAGCGTCACCAGGAACAGCCCGGCTTCCTGCGTGCCGAATCCGTAATCGACCGTCTCCTTGGCGAGCAGGTCGGAATTCGCCCACAGCGCGTCGCCGTCCTGACGCCAATAGATCGTCAGCGCCCAGCGCGGCAGACTTTCGCCCGGATACCATTTGCCCTGTCCGTAATGGACCAGACCGCCGGGCGCGAAGCGGCGCATCAGCCGGTCCAGCAGGTTGGCGGCATAGGCGCGCTTGGTAGGTCCTACGGCGGCCGTGTTCCACTCCGCGCCTTCGGCGTCGTCGATCGACACGAAGGTCGGCTCGCCGCCCATGGTCAGGCGGACGTCGCCCTCGTTCAGCTCGATATCGATCTTATGGCCCAGCGCCTCGATGGCGCCCCACTGGCTGTCGGTATAGGGCTTAGTGACGCGCGGCGCTTCGTAGATGCGGGTGATCGACATCTCGTGGCCGAACTCGACCTCCGCTTCGTCAACGGCGCCGGTGATCGGCGCGGCGCTCGACGCGTCGGGGGTACAGGCCAGCGGGATATGCCCTTCGCCGGCCAGCAGCCCGGAGGTCGGGTCAAGACCGATCCAGCCGGCGCCGGGCAGGTAGACTTCGGTCCAGGCGTGCAGGTCGGTGAAATCGACCTCGGTGCCGCTGGGACCGTCGATGCTCTTCTGGTCGGCCGTGAGCTGGATCAGGTAGCCGGACACGAAGCGGGCCGCCAGGCCGAGATTCCGCATGATCTGGACCAGCAGCCACGCACTGTCCCTGCACGACCCGGTCCTGAGGGTCAGCGTCTCCTCTGGCGTCTGGATGCCCGGTTCCATCCGGATGACGTAGCCAATGTCCTGCTGGAGTCGCTGGTTGAGCGCCACCACGAAGTTGACCGACTGCATCTTGTCGCGCGACACGCCGGCGACCCATTCCTTGAGCTTGGGACCGACTTCCGTCGTCTCCATGTAGGGGCGCAGTTCCCGCTGAAGCCAGGGCTCGTATTCAAACGGCCACTGCTCCGCGCTGGGCTCCAGGAAGAAGTCGAACGGGTTGATGACCGAGATCTCGGCGACGAGATCGACCTCGATCGACAGGAAGTCGGTCTTCTCCGGGAAGACGAACCGTGCCAGATAGTTGGACTGCGGGTCCTGCTGCCAGTTCAGGAAGTGATGCTTAGGCTCGACCTTCAACGAATAGCTGAGAATAGGCGTCCGGCAGTGGGGGGCAGGGCGTAGCCTGACGATCTGCGGACCCAGTGAAACCAGCCGGTCATATTTGTAGAACGTCTTGTGATTGAGTGCGACGTGGATCGCCATGAATTCGCCTCAGAGGAAATGGGGGCAGGGCGCAGCGTGTAAGCCTAACACCATATGCCGCAATGCGGTACGCCGCTGTCTATTCAAAATCGACCTTTGGCGAAATCGGCTAGCCTTGCCGCCTCAGGCACGGCAAACTACCTGGGGCGACAGAATGTCGCAGACCAAGCGCATACAAGATTAAGTCCGGAGGCAGAACCGCCCGGCCGAAGGATCGCGAACAACAAAAAGAACGAGGGCGCTTCTCTGGGGAGGACACCGTCTATGGGGATCGTCGTTCAACTGGGTCAGGACCAGGGCATTCCAGAACTGGCTGAAAAGGTGGCGGGCGCCTGCCGCAATCGCCTGCTCGAACGGAAGGCCGTCGCCGTATCCTTCAACCACATCAGCGAACAACTGGGCACCGACCCGCGCCTGATCCAAAAGGCCGTGACATGGCTGGAGGGGCAGGGGCGTATCGAAATCCGCTCGTTCCGACTACGCTCCCGCCCCCACGTGACTATCCCGGCAGTGTGCCGAATCGACGACGTCAACCTTTGTCCTTCCGCCGAGGAGTAAGCCCGCCGGAAAGTAAGCAAAGGCCTTATCGAGCCTTCAGCCTGCTCCAGGCCGTGACGAAGCGATTGGCCCGTTCAGCGACCTCCGCCACGGTCATCCCGGGCGTGTAAAGTGCCGATCCCAGCCCGAACCCGGCGACACCGGCGTCGTGGTAGTCCGTCATGGTGTCCGGCGAGATGCCGCCCACCGGCAGCAGCCGGACATCCGGGGGAAGTACCGCCCGCATCGCCTTCACGATCTTCGGGCCGATCAGTTCGGCGGGGAACAGCTTCAACGCGTCGGCCCCTGCCTTCAGCGCGGAGAAGGCTTCGGTCGGAGTCGTAATACCGGGCAGGCTGACCATGCCGCGCGCCTTGGCGGCCCGGATGATCTCGGCATCGGCATGGGGCATCACGACCAGCTCTGCGCCCAGATCGGAAAGTCTCGATACCTGCTCCACCGTCATCACCGTCCCGGCCCCGACCAGCGCATCGGCCGGCAGCAGCTTGCGGATCGATGCGATGCTGTCGAACGGCTGGGGCGAGTTGAGCGGCACCTCGATCAGGCGAAAGCCGCGCTCGTACAGTGCCTGCGCCGTGTCTTCCGCTTCGGTAGGCGTCAGGCCGCGCAGGATCGCTACCAGCGGCAGGGTGGCGAAGGCGGTGTCGATCCGTGCGGCCAGGGGAGTGCCGGTCATGGGATGGTCGCTCCTTCGGAGGAATTGGGCGTGACAAGTCCGGCCGAGACGGCGAACTGAAAGAGGCCGCGTGGGGCCGTGTTGTCGAGCTTGGCAGCCGGCCGGACGCCCAGCACAGCGAGAGCGCTGACATAGCGGTCGCATAGGGCGTCTTCGCCGATCAGGACAAGCGGTGTATCGGAGTCGAGGGTGTCCCGGACAAGGGCAAGACCCGAAACCAGTTCGTTCCCGATCAGCAGCCCCGACAGATAATCCTTCAGCGCGTCCGCCGGCAGCCGGCGTGTCAGGCCAAGCGTGCGGGCCGCGAAGATCTGATGCGCCAAGTCCCCGGTGGAGCCGTTGCGCGCGGCTTCGACCCCGGCGGTAAAGGCGGCCTCGCGCGTCTCGGCGCCGCTATCGGTACCCTTCGGCATCAGCCGGCCGAGAATCGAGTGCCTGGTCAGAACAGCGAACAGCTCGCCCGTCATATAGGTGGCGAAGCGGACGATCCTGCCGTCGCTGACCTGGACCCATTTGGAGTGGGTGCCGGGCAATGCCACGCAGGCGCGGGCTGAGAATTCCGGATTGTCCGCAAGCGCGCCGGCGATCTGGATCTCTTCGCCCCGCATCACGTCGGGCGTGTCGTCCGCCGGGTCGAAGATGACGCCGGGCGCAATCAGCAGGCGGACCCCGGCGGCGCTCTCCACGGTTACGGCACTTCCGGCCAGCGTCGCAGTATCGGCCGGGCAGCGGACATAGGGTGCTTCGGCCCAGCCCTGGGCGCTGCCGACCATGCCGCCGGCGACGACGGGCAGCTTCGGAGACCGGTTCAGCCACTCGCCGCATAACGCGCTGAATACCTGCTCGAACCCGGCGGCGCCCGGTACAGGCAGGTTCTGGATGCCGTGCCCGTTGGAGCGCCGTTCCAGTACCCGGCCTTTCCCATCCATCAGATAAGCCCGCAGGCTCGACGTTCCCCAATCGAGCGCTATCAAGGCGGCCGTCATTCCGGCTTCCATCCCAGTTCCTTTGAAATCGCCTCGGCGGTGGCGCGGACGACCGGACCAAGTTCCGCCATGCGGTCATCCGGCATGTAGGGCACGGCACTAGCGACGCTGACCGCCGCCACCACCTGGTCGCGGACATCCCGCACGGGAGCGCCGACGCATCGGATGCCGATCTCGTTTTCCTCCAGGTCGAAAGACCAGCCCCGATCGACATAGCTTGCCATCCGCCGCTCGAATTCCGGCCACGGGGCCAGAGGCGGACGGTCCTGTGAGGGACGGTCCGGCATCCCTACCTCGGAGTCGACCGCACGTTCGTAATACTGCCGCCACTTGTCGCGCGGCAGCCCAAGCAGCAGGCCCTTTCCAAGAGAGGTCGACGCCAGGGCCATCCGCCGGCCGACGCGCGACCTCATCTCCAGTCCGCGTGTGCCGGCGATCTTGTCCAGGTAGAACACATCGCCGTCTTCAAGGACGCCAAGATGGACCGTGTCGCCGGTGCGCATCGCCAACGCCTCGATATGCGGGCGGGCGAGTGCTATCAGCGGACGCTGCTCGAGCGCTTTCATGCCGAGTTGGATCAGCTTCGGGCCCAGCAGGTAGCCTTTGTAGGGAATGTGAAGCAGATATCTTTCGGCAACCAGGCTGTTGAGCATCCTGTGGGTCGTGCTTCTCGGTGTTCCCAGGCGGGATGCGATGCCCTTGACGTCGCCGATGCCGTCGGCCACGCATTCCAGCAACGCCAGCCCGCGGAGCAGTGTCTGCGTTCCGGTTCCCTGCTGTTTTTCAGGCCGTTCCAGAACTCCCGCTTGATCGCCCGCCATCGTTGCCGTTCCGTCGCCGCATTCCCGGATGTCGATCGTATGCACGGAGCGATGATGCGTCAAATAGGTTTCTTAATGTCCAGATAGTGGGATAATCGGATTGAAGTTGAAGTTCGATGCCTGTTGCTCAACCCGCTTTGGCCCATAACTACAGTTTCCTGAAGAACGCAAAGTCCAGGAGACTACAACCGATGCCCAACGTCTCTCCGGTTACCGCTGCCTTGGCTCTGGCGATGACTACGCTGGCCGCCTCCGGTCCAGCACTCGCCATGGACAAGGTCATAAGTACCGAAAAGGTGGAAATCCATGTCACCACCTTCGCCGACGGCTTGACGGAACCCTGGGGAATGGCTGCCCTTCCCGATGGAGGCTTCCTGGTAACGGAGAAGGAGGGTGATCTTCGTCATGTCACGGCCGACGGCAAGTTGTCGGAACCGTTGACCGGCGTGCCCGAAGTGGACAACAGGGGGCAGGGCGGTCTGCTCGACGTGGCAGTAGATCCGCAGTTCCGGCAGAACCGGCTGGTATATATAAGCTATTCCGAACTGGGAGAGGGCGGCAACTCGACTGCCGTGGCGCGCGGGGCGCTCAGTGCGGACGGCAGCGCCCTCAACGATCTCAAGGTGATCTTCTCACAGAAGCCGAAGGTGCGGAGTACCAAGCATTACGGGTCCAGGCTGGTCTTCGACCGGGAGGGTCACCTGTTCATCGGCCTCGGCGAACGGTCGGAGGAACAGTTCCGCACCCAGGCGCAGGACCTCGACTCCCATCTCGGGAAAGTCGTCCGGATCTACCCGGACGGATCCGTGCCGGACGACAATCCCTTCGTGAACCGCCCCGGCGCCTTGCCGGAGATCTGGTCCTACGGCCACCGGAACATCCAGGGCGCGGCGCTGAACCCCGCGACGGGCGAGTTGTGGGTTAACGAGCACGGTCCTCGCGGCGGCGACGAGGTCAACCGGCCCCAGGCGGGCAAGAATTATGGCTGGCCCGTGGTCTCGAACGGCGTCAATTACGACGGCTCGCCCGTCGGCACCGGCAAGCAGCAAGCTGAGGGCATGGAAGACCCTCTTTACCAATGGACGCCGGTGATCGGCGCGTCCGGCATGCTCTTCTACACGGGAGACGCATTCCCCGAGTGGAAGGGCAGCCTGCTCAATGGCGGACTGGTAGCGAAGGATGTCGTTCGCCTGGAACTGGACGGCTCCCGCGTCGAACACGAGGAGCGCTTGTTCGGTGGCCTTGGCGAGCGCATCCGGGCGGTCATACAAGGCAACAAGGGCGATCTGT
Source organism: Skermanella aerolata KACC 11604 (assembly GCF_000936425.1). Classification (GTDB taxonomy): domain Bacteria; phylum Pseudomonadota; class Alphaproteobacteria; order Azospirillales; family Azospirillaceae; genus Skermanella; species Skermanella aerolata. Next base: position 376,316 of record NZ_AVFK01000002.1, read on the forward strand.
ATCTGCTGACCGACGAATCGGACGGAGAAATCCTCCGCGTCGCGCCAGCGGAAGGCTGAGGCGACGCAGCAGATTCCACGAACTGCAAACTCCCGGAACTGCGGTCCGGCGGCCTCGACCGCCGGTCAGCTTGCCTTGATGGATTTGAGGAAGGTATCGACCTCGTTCTGAAGGGCGACCGACTGGCTGTTCAGATTGCCGGCGGCCTGCTGAACGTGGACCAGGGCATGGCCGGTTTCGGTGGAAGCCGCCGTTACACCCGAGATGTTGAGAGCGACCTCGCGGGTGCCGGCGGCGGCCTGATCCACGTTGCGGGCGATTTCCCGGGTTGCCGCCGCCTGTTCTTCCACGGCGGCCGCGATCAGGGTGCAGATCTCGTTCATGTCGGACACGCCGGACAGCACGCTCTTGATCGCACCGATCGCGCCGTCGGTCACCGTCTGCATCTCCGTCACCTGACCCTTGATGTCGCCCGTAGCACGAGCGGTTTGGGTGGCGAGTTGCTTGACCTCGTTGGCGACGACCGCAAAGCCCTTGCCCGCTTCGCCGGCCCGGGCGGCTTCGATCGTCGCGTTCAGCGCCAGCAGGTTCGTCTGATTGGCGATGTCGTTGATCAGGCCGACCACGGTACCGATATTGTTCGCGGCACTTGCCAGAGCCGCCAGCAACTCGTTGGTCCTGGCTCCGTCCGCCACCGCGCGGTTCGACAGGTCCGACGACCGGGTGACCTGGACGGTGATTTCGCGGATAGACGTGGAAAGCTCCTCCGCCGCGGACGCGACGGTCTGGACGTTCTGACTTGCTTGCTCGGCGGCGGCGGCAACCGCAATCGCCTGCCGGTTGGTCTCTTCGGCCGAGGCGGACATGGTATCGGCGGTTATCGAGAGTTCGTCCGCCTTGCCGTTGACATTCTGGACGATGCCGAGCACCGATCCGCTGAAATCGGCGGCAAGCTGGTCCATTTTCCGGTCAAGCGTCGCCTTGTTCTCTTCAAGGTAGACGCTGATCGCCAGGTCCATGTCGAGCATGACCGCCTGGTTGATGGCCCTGAGAAGGGACGCCAGTTTCTGCCGGGCGGCTTCCGGGTGCAGCATGCTTCGATGTTGGCGGGTCGCCGCATCCAGCAGAATGCTGAGGGTAAAGGTATAACCGCCGATATACCATCGCGGTTCAAGGCCGATGCGGCTATGTGTCAGTCCGACCTTCTTCACCGAGGCGAAGTAGTCCGCATCGAAACGTCCGGAGAAGAGCTTCATCCAGTGATCGAACTGGGCTGACTTGGCGTGGCTTACCCGGCTGTCGCTGGAAAAGAACTTCATCATCTCAGGGTGTTTCCTGAGGTGAGAATAAAAGGCGTCGAGGATCGACGGCAGCAATTCCTTGAGCGCAGGCACGAATTCGCCAAGGGCCTTGCGCGTCTCGTCATCGATCATCAGGAAGTTCAACCGCTGCATTTCGTCATGGTTCATGCCGACCGCTGACATCAAACACATCCTTAAGTTAGCTCGCCGATATTCACGAGGCTCTTCTCGATTGGGTTAGTGTCCCTACTTTTCGAAGGGAAATTTGCTCCAATGAGATAGAAATATCTATAAAACTTTTTGGATATTGCAATGCTGGACCTATCCAGTTCGATACAGATCACTAAAGGCCGAAAGATGCATTGTCCGACCAAAGCAATGAACATGATGGACCTTTGAAGTTTCATGTCGTTGTTTTGAACTTTACGGACCTGACGGTGCCCGCCCTTCTTCTCGATCAAGGGCCCTTCGTCTCGTTCAAGGCATGGAACCTTGAACGTTGGAACAAGAAACCCCCTGCAGGCCTCAAATCTCTCCCAGTTCGGATGAACTCAACGTCGCTAGTTGACCTTGTGGCGTGGCTGCACGCATGTTCGCCGCTGAATGAAGTTCTGGAGCCGCCGAATGGCCGACCACCCGGAAGCGCCTGCGGCGCCTGCCGAAGCCGATCCCGATCTGATCCACGAAATCGCACGCCATCATCCCGATTGCCTGACCCTTGCGGACGCCGGTCTTGCCCGCATTGAACGAGCGGAGCAGGTCGGGCTGGCTCCGCTGGGGCTGCCTCTGCCCCGGGGCAAGCGAGACCTGCTGGTGCCCGCGGCACGGCGTGAAGCCATCGTCCGGGAGATACTGGGGCAACTCGACCGGCAACTGCGGCGGAACGGCTTGCTGGAGACGGCAAGACGCGTGCTCGACGGTGCGCATATCTCGCTTCATCCCGGCGATGCACGGGATCGGGTCAAGCTGGTCATGACGGACGAGATGCCGTGGACAGGGATGACGCAGCCGATCCGCTTCGCGGTCTCCCGTACGATCGACGTCGACGAATTGAGCGGCCTGCACGAGGCCGACCTGCACAGGTTCCTGAACGCCGACGCCGCCCTGATCGAACGCCTGCACGAGGATGCCGGCCGTCTCGCCGAAAGGCTCTGGATCTATACCGAAGAGGCGGGGACACCCGACGACGGCTGGACCTTCGGCAGTCTATGCGACCGTCTGGTTCGGGCGGGGCGCAATCATCAGGACGCCGACGAGATCCTGCGCCGCTGGGACCGGGAATACGATATCTGGCGACGCGGCCGGGCTGAAGCGCGCGGGCGCGCCTTTGTGGACCGCCACTTCGATTTCTCCCGCTTCGAACGTCTGTTCCCGGTGGCGCGCGGCATGGCCCGCCGCTTGGTCCTGGTGGTGGGACCGACCAACTCCGGAAAGACCCATCGGGCACTGGAGGCTCTCAGGGAGGCACGCTCGGGCCTCTATCTGGCGCCGCTGCGCCTGCTCGCCCTTGAGGTCGCCGATCGCTTGAACCGGGATGGGACGCCGACGACGCTGCTGACCGGCGAGGAGGAGGCGAGAGTGCCGGATGCCCGGCACCTCTCATCGACCATCGAGATGCTCGATCCGGACCGGCCGGTCGATGTCGCCGTGATCGACGAGATACAGATGCTGGCGGACCCCGACCGGGGCTGGGCCTGGACATCGGCCTTGATGGGGGTGCCTGCCGGCACCGTGTACCTCCTGGGTGCGCCCGAGGCCCGATCCCTGGTCGAAAGGGTGGCGGCGCATCTGGGCGAGCCGCTGGAGATCGTCGAGCTTGAGCGCAAGACGCCTCTCCGGATGATCGAGCGTAGGCTTGAGTGGGACGATGTCGAGCGAGGCGATGCGCTGATCGCGTTTTCCCGCCGCGATGTCCATCTGATCCGCGACGCCGTCCAGTCCCGCGATCTGACGGCGGCCCTGCTTTACGGAGCCTTGGCGCCGGAGGTCAGGCGACGGGAAGCGGAGCGGTTCCTGTCGGGGGAGGTTGACGTCGTCGTGGCGACCGATGCCATCGGCATGGGACTGAACCTGCCGGTCCGGCGTGTCCTGTTCACGGCGCTGGAAAAATTCGACGGCACTGCTGTTCGGCCGCTTTCCGCGGGAGAAGTTCGCCAGATCGCGGGACGCGCCGGACGCTTCGGCCAGTTCGAGACGGGTGAGTTCGGTGTGGTCGCCCGCAATACGCCGCAGGCTTTGCGCACCCTTCTGGGGCGCCCCGATCCACGCCTGGGGCCGAAGACGGCCCTTACCGTCCGGCCGACTCGTGGCATGCTGGCGCGCCTTGCGGATTACAGCGGCACGTCGGAACTGGCCCTCCTGCTCGATTGGTTCTCGGCGGCGAAAACCGATGGTTCGCCCTATGCCGTGTCCGAACTGGCACCATTGCGGCGGCATGCGGCGTTGCTGGACGAGCGTTCTCTGATTTTCGCGGACAAGCTGAACCTGCTGTTCATTCCGGCCGACCTGGAGAAGGAAGCGGAGGCCCGGCTGTTCACGACGATCGTACAGGCGGTCGAACGTCGTGAGGCGATGGCTGTCGGGCATGTCGTTCCGGCTCGGACCGAGGGGCTGGACGATCAGGCGCTGGAGGACCTTTCGCGTGCCTGCGATCTCTATTATTGGGCATCGCGCCGTTTTCCGGACCTTTTTCCGGATCGCGCCATCGTTGCACAGCGCAGGGCCGCCCTTTCCTCCCGCCTTGGCGAGCTTCTGGCGTCCCGGGCACGCCGCCAGCGCGATCCAGGTCACGGGCGGCCGAAGCAAGGCTTTCGCGGTGCGCCGCGCAAGCGTTTTGGACCGAAGCGGCGCTGAGGAACGATGCCGCCGGGCTGCGTGACCGGTCCTCGCCGGCTCTTCGGAGGAACCTTCATGTTCGTAATATACGGGGGAGAGCCCGGCCAAGGCCTGTCCAGGTCGTTCGGATAAGCATCTGCACCAACCATGCTTAGATGGCTGGCTGTTTTGTAGTCAGTGATGTGGCTGGAAGGCTCGGATGCAACTACTCTGGGATCACGAAAGTATTGCTGGGAGTGTTGTGTCTATGGCACACGAATACTGATTTTGCACTGCTAAACTTCCACCTGAAACTAGAAAGTTTTGCTTGACAGCATCATGCGCTGAGCGTGCCTAAAAAATGTGCATTGGGTTCAAGTGGTAGGGTTTGGCTGGACGAGCGCACCTCGATCCACAGAGTTATCCCCAGATTCTGGGGATGAAAAAAGCCTGAATGGAAGGCAGTTGATTGATCGACGAAGTCCCCTGTCACATCCGACCTTCGACTTATGACTATTGTCTGAGAACGTGGGCTGTCTAACTCGGGATGGCGCGGGAGGTGGCAGGGCGTTTGGCTTGCCGGCGATGGTCAGGATCCAGCCGTCACAGGCATGGATTTTGCCGGCATCAGCAGCAAATAATTCGGGTAAATTAGCCTAATTTGCGAGATCAGGACATAAGTCCGATGCTGGGTGTCCGAGCTGGAAACTGGCGGCTATTCGTACCGGCTCAGGCAGCCGTGATGACGGCTCAGTGCTCCCTTTACGCTTTGCCAGATCTCCCGGCCCTCGCGGTCGCCATTCGCATCGGCATCTTCCGCGCGCGCCTCGGCCTGACTGACGGCTTGACGACCGTAGCGGCCGATAAGCAGGTTCGCGACAGCCCAATGCTCGTGTTCCACCACCATGCCATCTCCTATTGCCGTGTAACCCGGCTTATCCATGACTTCCGCAGTGCTACTCCTTTAAAACAGTCTGGCTGCATCAACTATTCCGCAGGTCGGTGGTTTTTTTCTCGTACGCGGATACCGATCTGACAGCGGTTCACCGTCACGGTGCATGATGGAACCTGGAATAGATGGAGCGTTTCGGCCCGATGAGTTGGATCATCAGAATTCTCGTACTCTCACTGATCGTCGGGTTGGCCATATCGTTCTTCGATATCAATCCCATGGGGATACTGAACGATACCTGGGACACGGTGCTTGCCGTAGGAGGACTGTTCAAGGGAGTGGCGGACTGGGCGTTGCCCTACATCCTGGTCGGGGCCGTCGTCGTCGTGCCGATCGCGCTGATCAGTGCGCTGCTGCGCTACCTCCGTCGGCCGCGCTGAAAGCCGATAGGAGAATGTGACAAACCTGTGATGTCCCGCGTGCGCAGTGTCGGCAACCGCCGGGTCCAGATAAATTAACCATGCGACCGGGTTATGACCGGATCCCCGATGAGTGCATCGAGGACGAGGTTGGTTCGCATCCTCTACTCATCGCGCATTCGCCTCAGGGTGACAGCTAGCCTGTCACCTCTTTTTTGGCTGCAATTTACTTGTGCGCTTCTAATCATGAGCGTTGGGCGCGAAATAAAAAAAGCCAGAGGTTCTTGAAGAACCCCTGGCTCAAAGGCGATTACAGGGAGGGTTAGAGACAAGAGTGTTTCTATCTCACACCCTGGGGGGCTACGTTGATCTAGATCAAAGGAAAGGAGACTTCCAAAATTTTTTGGAAAAGCCCACGAAGATTACCCTTTCCAAAGCCTTAAAAATCTCACTCGAAACATTTCGACTTACTGCGGATCGCGAGGTCCGTAGAGCCGTTCGGGTGGAGATTCGACATCCAGGATAGTGGTGACGCCGCCATCCCTGACGGCGCGATAGAAGCAGCTGCGCCGTCCGGTATGGCAGGCCACGCCCTCCTGGTCGACCAGCAGCAGCAGGGTATCGCCGTCGCAATCGACGCGCAGTTCCTTCAGGTGCTGGACCTGCCCCGAGGTCTCGCCCTTTCGCCACAGTCCCGCGCGGGACCGGGAGTAATAGCAAACCCGGCCGGTGCCCAGCGTTTCGGCAATGGCATCCCGGTTCATCCAGGCCATCATCAGCACTTCGCCGGTATCGTGCTGCTGCGCTATCGCCGGGACCAGTCCGTCGGCATTGAAGCTGACGAGGGCCAGCAATTCGTCATGCGTAGTCGCGGTCATGCCGCCTCTCCCAGTCTGCTCAGTCCCCGCTCGAGATCCGCGATCAGGTCGCCGATGTCCTCCAGTCCCGCGTGAAGCCGGATCATCGGACCCTGGCTTTTCCAGGTGGACGCGGTGCGCAGCTTTTCCGGGTTGGCTGGAAGGATCAGGCTCTCGTAGCCGCCCCAGCTATAGCCCATGCCGAACAGCTCCATGCCGTTCAGGAATGCCGATATGGCCTGCTTGGATACCGGCTTCAGCTCCATCGCGAACAGACCGCTGGCGCCCAGGAAATCGCGCCGCCAAAGCGCATGGCCGGGATCGTCGGGCAGGGCAGGGTGGAGAACGCGCGCGACTTCCTGCCGGTTTCGGAGCCACTGGGCCAGTTCGATCCCGGTCGCCTGATGCTGGCGGAGCCGGGTGCCCATGGTTCGCAACCCGCGCAGGCCAAGATAGATGTCGTCCGGCCCGGCACAGGTGCCCAACTGCACGGCATAGCGCTTCAGCCGATGCCAAAGTTCCGGCGTGCGGGCGGTGATGACGCCCAGCATCGCGTCGGAATGGCCGACCATATACTTGGTGGCGGCATGGATCGACAAGTCGACGCCATGGTCGAACGGCCGGAAGAACAGCGGCGTCGCCCAGGTATTGTCGATCATGACGACCGCGCCCGCGTCCTTCGCCGCCGCCGCTATGGCGGGGACGTCCTGGATCTCGAAAGTCAGCGAGCCCGGCGATTCGACGAAGACGACGCGTGTGTTCGGGCGCATCAGCCGGCCGATGCCGGCGCCGATCAGCGGATCGTAGAACTCAGCCTCGACACCCATCCGCTTGAGCATGTCGGAACAGAACAGGCGGTTCGGGCCGTAGACGCTGTCGCTCACCAGAATATGGTCGCCGGCCGAGACGAAGGCCAGCAGCGCCGTCGTGATCGCGGCCAGTCCGGACGGCACCGTGACCGCCTTGTAGGCGCCTTCCAGCTCCGCGACCGCGGTTTCGAACGCCTGCGACGTCGGTGTCCCGATCCGCCCGTAGCGCACGCCCTCGAAGGAATGCCCGGCGTCCTCCAGGGATTCGACGGTCGGGAACAGCATGGTGGAGGCATGATAGACCGGCGGATTGACGATGCCATGGTTGGCGCCGGGATTGCTGCCGGCATGGGTAAGGATCGTGTCTGGCTTGACGTTTTTCATGGCTTCTGCTGAGAAAAGAGGCGTTTTAGCGAGCTGGTGCGATCAACAATCGGATAAGCTGCCGGAAGAGGAACTCCAGTCTGGCATTCCGGAACGCTCCGGCCAACCCCCGTCTAAAACGGATGGGACAGATGGGCAGGTTTTAGCTCATACTCGATCGATCGAAGCAATGATGCGTAGCGTAAAGACGGGATGGTGCGATTGGGGTCATGCACTTTTGTGGGGGCAGCTACAATCAAACGCTATTCCAAGTGGCTCAAACATTGCTAGAACTTCGTGGGGTGTGCGAACAGTTGCTCGCAAGCTCAAACTTCGAATTAAGAAACAGGGTAGGACCGAATGAAAACGAAAATTCTTGCCGCGATGGGGACCGCAGTCGCAATCGCTCTTGGGGCCAGTGCGGCTGTCGCGGGACCGACCCTGACCGCAGTGAAGCAGAAAGGGTTCGTCCAGTGCGGCGTCAATCCCGGTCTGCCCGGCTTCTCCAACCCCGACAGCCAAGGCAACTGGCAAGGCCTGGATGTCGATTTCTGCCGCGCCGTGGGTGCGGCGATCTTCGGCGACGCCAAGGCCGTCCGCTTCACGCCGCTCTCCGCCCAGCAGCGTTTCACCGCCCTTCAATCGGGCGAGATCGACATCCTGTCGCGCAATACGACCTGGTCGCTGACTCGCGACACCTCGCTGGGTCTCAACTTCGCGCCGACCACGTTCTACGACGGCCAGGGTTTCATGGTGCCGAAGTCGCTGGGCGTTTCCCACGCGACGGAACTGAACGGCGCCACCGTTTGCGTCCAGTCCGGCACCACGACCGAATTGAACCTTGCCGACTATTTCCGCAGCAAGGGCATGACCTTCCAGCCGGTCGTCATCGAGTCCTTCGACGAGGTCAATGCCGCCTTCTTCGCCGGCCGCTGCGACGTCTACACCACGGACGCTTCCGGCATGGCGTCGATCCGCTCGACCTTGGCGCCAAACCCCGACGATTACATCATCCTGCCGGAGCTGATCTCCAAGGAGCCGCTCGGCCCGGCCGTGCGCCATGGCGACGACGAGTTCTTCGACATCGTCAAGTGGGTGATCTACGCGACGATGGAAGCCGAGGAGCGGGGCATCACCTCCGCCAACGTGGATGAGCAGACGAAGAGCCAGGACCCGAACGTCCAGCGTCTGCTGGGCACCACTCCGGGCATGGGCCAGGCGCTCGGCCTGAACGAGAAGTGGGCCTACAACATCATCAAGACGGTCGGCAACTACGGCGAGATCTTCGATCGCAACGTCGGCGTCAAGACCCCGCTGAAGCTGGAGCGCGGCCTGAACGGGCTATGGACCAACGGCGGCCTGATGTACGCCCCGCCGGTCCGCTGAAGCCGGGGGAGCGGCGGTATCCAGGCTTGCGAGAACGCAGAGTCGGAAAATCGCCGCTTCCGATCCAGATCCCGGCCGTCCGCCAGGATGGCCGGGCCTTCGTTTCAACCGGGAAAGGAGTGATCGTTGGCAATCTCCAGAAATCTCGGGAACCCGGCTCCCCAGGCGCCGCGCCGTTCCCTGATCAACGATCCGAACGCCCGCGCGGTCTTCTTCCAGATACTGGTGCTCGGCGGTGTCGCACTGCTCGGCTGGTATCTGGTAACCAACGTGCTCGAAAATCTGGCGCGGCAGAACATCGCGACTGGTTTCTCGTTCCTCGACCGCGAGGCAAGTTTTGCGATCGGGGAGTCCCTGATCGCCTATTCGCCCGCCAACAGCTATAGCCATGCTTTGCTGGTCGGGTTCCTCAACACGATCAAGGTCGCGGTGCTGGGCATCGTGCTCGCCACCATTCTGGGCACCATCATCGGCATCGCCCGTCTTTCCAGCAACTTCCTGGTCGCCAAGCTGGCCTCGGCCTTCGTCGAAATCGTCCGCAACATCCCGGTGCTGCTTCAGCTCTTCTTCTGGTACGCCGTGATCGGCGAGAGCCTGCCCAATCCCCGGCAGGCCTTGAACCCGATACCCGGCGTGTTCCTCAGCAACCGCGGCATGAAGATCCCGGCGCTGGCCGACGATCCGATCTGGATCTGGGTGGGATTGTCCATCCTGGTGGCGATCGTTGGCGTCTGGTTCCTGGCGCGCTGGGCTCGGAAGCGGCAAGAGGCTACCGGCCAGCAGTTTCCGATCGTGCTCGCCTCGATCGGGGTGCTGATCGCGGTGCCGCTGCTGACATGGCTCGCCGGAGGCGCCCCCACGGCGCTCGACGTGCCGGAACTTCAGGGCTTCAACTTCCGGGGCGGCTCCAATATGAGCCCGGAATTCGCGGCGCTGCTGGTGGGCCTGACGGTCTATACGTCCAGCTTCATCGCCGAGATCGTTCGCAGCGGCATCCGGGCCGTCAATTGGGGCCAGACGGAGGCGGCATCCGCCCTGGGCCTTCACAGGGGGACGATCCTCCGTCTGGTCGTGCTGCCCCAGGCTCTGCGGATCATCGTTCCGCCGACCACCAGCCAGTACCTCAACCTGACCAAGAACAGCTCACTGGCGGTCGCCATCGGCTATCCTGACCTCGTCAGCGTCGCCAACACCACCCTGAACCAGACGGGGCAGGCGATCGAGGCGGTGGCGATCATGATGACGGTCTACCTGACCATCAGCCTCGGCATTTCGCTGTTCATGAACTGGTACAACAAGCACATAGCCCTGGTGGAGCGCTGACGATGGCAGACAACCTCTCCATTCAAGGCCACGCCACCGTGTCCGATAGCCCTTCGCCGGCAGAGATGGTCAAGCCGCCGGCGCTGGCGCTGGGGCCGCTCGGCTGGGTCAGGGCGAACCTGTTCAACAACTGGTTCAACTCGATCCTGACGATCCTGATCCTGTGGCTGGCGTACAAGGTGATCCCGCCGCTGCTGGACTGGCTGGTCTTCAACAGCGTGCTGCCGGGCGAAGGGGTGACCAACCAGACCTGCCGGGCGTCCGGCGGCGCCTGCTGGGCCTTCATCCATGAGAAATACCGGCTGATCCTGTTCGGCCTCTACCCCTACGAGGAGCAGTGGCGCCCGATCCTGGTCGTCCTGCTGATCATCGGCCTGCTCGGGTTGAGCTGTAACCGCAACTTCTGGCGGCCCTGGCTACTGGGCGTCTGGGCGGCCGGCGGCATCGTGGTGGCGACCCTGATGTGGGGCGGCATCCTGGGCCTGCCGTTCGTACCGAATACCCTGTGGGGTGGCCTGCCGCTGACGCTGATCCTGTCGGTCGTCGGCCTTGTGGTGGCCTTTCCGCTGTCGATCATGCTGGCCCTGGGACGGCGGTCGGACCTGCCGATCGTCAAGTCGCTGTGCGTGACCTATATCGAGCTGATCCGCGGCGTGCCGCTGATCACGGTGCTGTTCATGGCGTCCGTCATGTTCCCGCTGTTCCTGCCGACCGGCGTCACCATCGACAAGCTCCTGCGGGCCCAGATCGGCCTGATCCTGTTCGCGTCGGCCTATCTGGCCGAAGTGATCCGGGGCGGTCTCCAGGCGATCCCGAAGGGGCAGTACGAAGCGGCCGACAGTCTCGGCCTCAGCTATTGGCAGAAGACCGGCAAGATCATCCTGCCGCAGGCGCTGTCGATCACGATCCCGCCGCTGGTCAACACCTTCATCGGCTTCTTCAAGGACACGTCGCTGGTGATCATCATCGGCCTGTTCGACCTGATGAGTGCGTCGAAGGCGGCTTTGACCGACCCGGCATGGCGCGGCTTCTACAAGGAGTCGTACATGTTCGTGGCGTTCATCTACTTCATCTTCTGCTTCTTCATGTCGAAGTACAGCCAGTGGCTCGAAGTCCAGCTCCACCGGGGTCACAAGCGATGACCCGGCATCCATCCATGAATGGGGAGACCATCTATGAGTGACACGAACCGCACCGTGGCGCCCCGGCCGGGCGACGAGGTCGCGATCGAACTCAGCGACGTCCATAAATGGTACGGCGAGTTCCACGTCCTGAAGGGCATCAACCTGTCGGTCGCGCGCGGTGAGCGGATTGTCATCTGCGGCCCGTCGGGCTCCGGCAAGTCCACCCTGATCCGCTGCATCAACCGCCTGGAAGAACATCAGCGCGGCAAGATCGTGGTCGATGGCGTCGAACTGACCAACAACCTGAAGAACATCGACGCCGTCCGCCGCGACGTCGGCATGGTGTTCCAGCACTTCAACCTGTTCCCGCACTTGACCGTCCTGGAGAACTGCACCTTGGCGCCGATCTGGGTCCGCAAGATGCCCAAGGCCCAGGCGGAAGAGATCGCGATGAAGTACCTGAAGCGGGTGCGCATTCCCGATCAGGCCAACAAGTATCCCGGCCAGCTTTCCGGCGGACAGCAGCAGCGCGTGGCCATCGCCCGCTCGCTGTGCATGAGCCCCAAGGTCATGTTGTTCGACGAGCCGACCTCGGCGCTCGACCCCGAGATGATCAAGGAAGTGCTCGACGTCATGATCGGCCTCGCCAACGAGGGCATGACCATGATCTGCGTCACCCACGAGATGGGTTTCGCCCGGACGGTCGCCAACCGGGTGATCTTCATGGACCGGGGCGAGATCGTCGAGCAGAACGAACCGCTGGAGTTCTTCAACAACCCGCAGTCGGAACGAACGAAGCTGTTCCTGAGCCAGATCCTGGCGCACTGACCCGGCGCACTGACCCGTATGCCTCCCGGTGATGCACCCTCAAGTGCCGCACCGGGAGTCGTCCGCTCCGCTTGACCCTGGCATCGCTTCTATCCCATAAGTATTACCTCTGAACGGTAGTGCGACGCGGTAGCGGGGGCGAGATGGGCGGACAGAAATATCGGTTGGTCACCAGGAGCGATTTCGACGGCTTGGCATGCGCCGTCCTGATGCGCGAACTCGACCTGATCGACACGATCACCTTCGTCCATCCCAAGGACATGCAGGACGGCCTTGTCGAGGTCGGTCCCAACGACATCACGACCAACCTTCCCTTCGTGCCCGGCGTCCACCTCGCCTTCGACCATCATCTGAGCGAGGCCGAGCGCGTCGGCGGCCAGCAGTCCAATCACATCATCGATCCCAAGGCCCCCTCGGCGGCGCGGGTCGTTTACGACCATTTCGGCGGGCTGGAGCGTTTCTCCATGGTGCCGCAGGCGATGATGGCGGCGGTCGACAAGGCCGACTCCGCCGATTACGGCATCGACGATATCCTGAAGCCGACGGGTTGGACGCTCCTGAACTTCCTGATGGACCCGCGCACCGGCCTGGGTCGATTCCGCAGCTTCCGGATTTCCAACTACCAGTTGATGATGACCCTGATCGACTATTGCCGCGATCATGACGTCGACAGCATCCTGGCGCTGCCCGACGTGGCTGAGCGGGTCGAGCTGTACTTCGCGCAGGAGAAGATGTTCACCGATCAGGTGAAGCGTCTGGCCGAAGTCCATGACGATGTCGTCGTCCTCGACCTTCGCGGGGAGGAGATCATCCACGCCGGCAACCGGTTCATGATCTACGCACTCCATCCGCAGGCCCGGGTCTCCATGCATATCCTGTGGGGACTGAAGCAGCAGAACACGGTGTTTGCCGTCGGCAAGTCGATCATCGATCGCACGTCGCCGGTCGCTGTCGGGCCGCTGATGCTGGAGTACGGCGGCGGCGGCCATCTCGCCGCCGGCACTTGCCAGATCCCCAACGAGGATGCCGCCACGGTCCGGGCCGAGCTGATCCGCAGGCTGGCGACTCCACGGTAATATTTCCTGCCCGAGCTTCCGGTTTTCTTTACGACAGTCGCCGCTTAATTGAAGCGGCTTATGAGGCAAAGGCGAAGGGCGGCTCTTCCGGTGCAATCGATGAACATCGACGCATATGACAAGGCCGCCGCCAAGGCGCACGCGCGTGCCGTCCAGCGAATCACTGGAGCCTTGGCGATAGCGGTGGTTCTGCTGATCCTTCTGCCCGTCATCGCGGCGCAGGCGGCGTCAGGTGCGCTTCCGGGAGCGGTGTTGCTACTCGGAGCGGCGACGGTCTGGCTGCTGTTCAGGCTGAGCAGCCTCACGAAGCGCTCCATCCAGACCGTGGACCTGCTGGTGGATGAGAGCAGGCGGCTGCGCGAAAGCGAAGAACGGTATCGAACGATCGTCACGGCAACCCCGGAGCTGGTGATGATCGCCCGCAACGGGCGGGTCGATTACGTCAACGGCAACGGCACGGCCATGCTTGGCGCCGAGTCGGACGACTTCATCCTGGCGCGCCCTGTTGCCAGCCTGTTGGGCGCCGGTACCTCGGCGGTCGATCGCGGTCACGTCCTTGCCGCCCTGTCGGCAGGTGCCGGGCTGCCCCGATGCGAAGTCTGGTTGTCCCGGTCGGACGGTACGGCATTCTGCGCCGAGTTGACAGGTGTGCCGCTTCCGTCGCCGACGGATCGCATGGTCCTGCTGATGGCACGCGACGTCTCGGACCATCGTCGGATCGAGACATCGTTACGCGACGCAAAGGAGCAGGCCGAATTGGCCAACCGCACCAAGAGCCAGTTCCTCGCCAACATGAGCCACGAATTGAGGACACCGCTCAACGCCATCATCGGCTTTTCGGAAATCATCGCCGACGACAGCTTCGGCCCGGACGGCCTGCCGATGTATACCGAATATGCCCGCGATATCCGTGACAGCGGCAGGCATCTCCTGACCGTCATCAACGACATCCTGGACTATTCCCGGATCGATGCCGCCAAGACCGAGCTTTCCGACGACATCAACGACATCGGAGACGTCATATCTGCCTCGATTCGCGTCGTGATCAACCGTGCGGAGAGCGCCGGTGTTCAACTTCGCCAGTCCATCCATGAAGGACTTCCTCCCGTCGTCGCCGACACATTGAAACTCAAGCAGATCCTGCTCAACGTCTTGTCGAACGCGGTCAAGTTCACCGAAAGTGGCGGGAGCGTCATGGTGTCCGCCGGACTGGCGGCGGATGGCGGCGTCGATATCCAGGTCGAGGATACCGGCATCGGCATGAGCGAGGATGAACTGGCTCTCGCCTTTCAGCCCTTCGCCCAGGTCGAAAGCACGCTGAATCGCAAATACGAAGGGACGGGGCTGGGCTTGCCGATCACCAAGTCGTTGACCGAACTTCATGGCGGCAGCCTTGTCATCAAAAGTGCCCCGGGAGTCGGTACTTCGGTCACCGTCCACCTGCCGTCCAGCCGGGTCTTCCGGCAGTCGCCCGGCGGACAGCGGGAGCGCGTTAGCGGCTTCGTGGGCTGACAACCAGCAGCTTGACGACGTCACCCATGACGAACCGGTTCTCGACGACGGAAAGCCCGGCCTGTTCCAGATACGACTCGTACCGTGCCGTGTAGCGAGCGGCGAAGGCGAAGTTCAGCCAGGGTGAGACGACCCGCATCATCAAGCGGACCGGCGCCTTCCGGGACAGCGTGTAGTCGAGGATGCGAATCGTCCCGGTCGGCTTGCAGATCCGGCTCAACTCGCGCAGCACAGGAAGTTGAAGCTCCTCCGGAAGGACGCAGAAGACCAAGGTAACTGCGATGGCGTCGAAATGGTTGTCCGGAAAGCTGGTGCGGGTCAGGTCCATTTCCAGGAACTCGGCTTCGACGCCTTCCCGGACAGCCCGCTTCGCGGCGCGCGACAGCATGGCAGGGCTGTTGTCGACCGCAACGATCGTTGCGTTTCGCGGATAGAATGGGATGTTGCATCCGGTGCCGGCCCCAGCATCCAGCACCAATCCGACCGAGCCTCGAAAGACTTCGCCCCTAAGCCTTCGCTTCCAGGAGACTTCATAGGCTTTATCCAGCACATCATACAGGGGAGCGATGCGCTCGTACTTCTGATAACTCATCGCCGGTCATCCTTTCCAGCAAGCGATCAGCCCTGTGGACTGCGCTGCGGATACCCGGTGTCGTCGTTTATGGCAAATGAACCTTTCTATAACTTGGCGTTACAGGATTGGGGCAGGGGTCAGCGCTTGCCTCCGAGGATCAGGACGAAACGGTTGTTCGCTGTCATCGGAGGCCTGATTTTACGCAGCTGGTCTTCCTCCCGCTTTGCGAGCACGTCCTCGAGCTTGCGGATTGGCCGCAGAAGGTAGGGGCTGATGTTCAAGCTCGTCGTCTCGTCCATGACACCAACACATTTGGCAAGTGATAAAATTCCGTTAAATAATGGACCGCCAAGCGTGAGGACGTGAGCACGATTAGGTTTGGAAGCATGTGTTCTGACGGTTTAGCCATCCGGGAAGCGGTGCTGAATATCCATCTCATCCGTTATTGCCGGGAATGGAGGGACCGCACATGAAAATCGTCGAACGTCGCCAAAGCGGCTATCTGATGGAATGCGGCTGTGCTCGGGGTGGTCAATTCGTCCAGCACCGGCCGGCGCTGGCAAGCGAATGCCCCAAATGCGGCAAGATCGGCCTGATGACGCCTCTCGTCACCGAGTGGATGATGGCGCGAGACTCTGTAAAGCTGGACGCGGCCGACTGACGGAAAACCTTGAAGTCAGGAAGGTATCGGGCCATCCACGGCCCGATACCTTCCTACTCGTCCAGCTATCGTACGCTCGCCAGAGCCTTGGCATATACTTCCGGATCGACGTTGCCGCCGGAGCACACGACCGCGATGGTCCTGCCGCCAAGTTCCATCTTGGTCGACAAAACAGCCGCGAGCGCCACGGCGCCTCCCGGCTCGACGACCAGTTTGAAATTATCGCGGGCGATTGCCATGGCAGCCGCCACTTCGGCATCGGTGACCGCGAAGCCCCCCGACAGATGGGCCGAGTTGACCGCAAAGGTCAGTTCGCCCGGCATCGGCGCCAGCAACGCATCGCAGAAGGATGACGCTCCGGCGGCATTGCTCAGCCGCTCGCCGGCGGCGAGCGACCGCGCCGTATCGTCGAACCCTGCCGGTTCAACCGCATAGACCTTGGTGCCCGGGCTTCGCGCCGCAACCGCCAGCGCTATTCCGCCGATCATGCCGCCGCCGCCGCAAGGCGCCAGCACCGCGTCCAGGCCGTCACTTGCCGCCTTTGCCTGCTCGATCAGTTCCAGCCCGATGGTCCCCTGTCCCGCCATGATGTACGGATCGTCGTAAGGCCGTACCAAGGTGGCGCCGGTTTCAGCGGAGATACCGGCGCCGATGGCCTCCCGGTCTTCCTTCCACCTGTCGTACAGAACGACCCTAGCGCCCCATTCGCGGGTATTGGCGACCTTGATCGCCGGAGCGTCCGACGGCATCACGATGGTTGCCGGAAGCCCCAGCAGCCGCGCCGCGGCCGCTACCCCTTGCGCATGGTTGCCGGAAGAGAAAGCCACGACGCCACGTGGCCGCTCGGCTTCCGGAATAAGGCTCATGCGGTTGAAGGCTCCCCGGAACTTGAAGCTGCCAGTGCGCTGAAGCACTTCCGCCTTTACCAGCAGCCGGCCGCCAAGGCGGTCGTTCAGCAAGGGCGACTCCAGGAGGGGCGTCAGGACGGCTTGGCCGGCCAGACGGACGGCGGCGGCCTCGACGTCGGCAAAGGTCGGCAAGGTGGTGGAAATCATGTCGGCTACCATGAGAAACGGAGAAACGTCAGCGGGCGGCGGATGCGATCAGCGCCGGTAACTCCTCGAGTCCTTCCAGGACGACGCATGGCTCGCCCGGCAGACGGTCGCGCTCAAGCCCGAACCGGTTCAGCCACACCGTCTGGAACCCGAACGTTGCCGCGCCGGCCACATCCCATCCGTTGGAGGAAACGAAGCAGATCCCATCGCGCCGGACACCCAGCCGGTCGCAGGCAAGCTGGTAAACCGATGGATCCGGTTTGTAAATGCCGACTTCTTCGATGGAGAGCACAGCATCCAGGCTGCCGCCGATCCCTGCGCTGTCGACGCCGGCCTTCAGCATGGCGGGAGTGCCGTTGGACAGGATAGCGGTCCGGATCCCATCGGTGCGAAGCTGCATCAGTGCCGGCGCCACGTCCGGATAAGCATCCAGCGACAGGTAGGCGTCCATCAGCCGGGCCTTCAAGCCTTCGTCTTCCGGCAAACCGATGGCGCCGAATGCATGGTCCAGGGCATCGCGGGTCACGCCCCAGAAGTCCCGGTGCCGGTGCATCAGGCTGCGCAGCCACGTGTATTCGAGCTGCCGCTGACGCCACAGGGCGCCTAGTTGCTCCGCCTTGCCGTCCAAATCCCGAGACAGGCGGGCGGTTGCCGACCGGACGTCGAGCAAGGTTCCGTAAGCATCGAAGACGCATACCTCGATGGCCGCAAGTGACCCAGCCGCATGTTCCATTCCCGCCTGTTCCATCAGCGTCTCAGATCCTCCTCCAGCAGAAGCTTGGCGTGCCCCCCGTCCATGCGGGCACGATAGATATGGACGGCTTCCATCACCCGCTGGACATAATTGCGCGTCTCGTAGATCGGAATCAACTCGATCCAGTCGACGACGTCGACACCCTCGGCCCGGGGATCCCCGTTGGTCTGAAGCCACTCCCTGACACGACCGGGACCGGCATTGTACGCGGCGATGGCGAGGACGTAGGAGCCGTTGAAGCGGTCTATCAGCTCCCGCATATAGGCGCTGCCTAAAGCTATGTTGTAGGTCGGGTCAGACGTCAGGCGGCTGTTGGTGTGCTGCATCCCAAGCTGGCCGGCGACCTGTTTCGCCGTCGCCGGCATCAGCTGCATCAGGCCACGGGCGCCCGCAGGGCTGACGGCATTCTCGTTGAACGTGCTTTCCTGCCTGATGAGGGAGTGGACCAGCGCCGGTTCCAGCCATCCCAGATCAGGCATGCTCACTACAGGATAGCCCGCATTGATCAAGGTGACGCCATCCTGGACCGCCTGCTTGGCGACGGTGACCGCCAGATCGGGCCGGACGAGGTCCTGGGCAAGCCGCGTCACCAGGGCATAGTCCTGCGCCGTCTTCGCGTTCGATCCCAAGCGACGGACGAAGATGCCTTCGCGGTCGGCTACGGGATCGATCAGGTTCAGCATCCGGGCGAGTCGCGGCAGCTCCGCCGCATTGAAGGCGGCGACCGCGTCCTGCCCGATCCGGGCGTCGCCGGGAACCGCCGCATCGTTGGTGTTGCGCACCCGCTTCCGGGCAAGCTGGCCGTAGAAGGTCGTTACATGCTCGCCCGCCAGATCGTACCATCTACGCGCCTGATCGGGCTGCTTCAGGTCCTCCGCCGCGCGTCCGGCCCAATATGCGCCGCGTGACCGGCTGATCGGCGCGCTGACGGCAGCGTATAACTGCTCGAAGTGCTTCAGGGCCTCCTGCGGCTTGTTGAGGAACCGGAGGGCCAACCAGCCGGCCAGGAACTCGGCTTGGGAAAGGGCGAGCCCGTCCTTTTGCCCGCTGTTGCGGGCAATCCGGTAGGCTTCCGCGTAGTTGCCCTTCTCGATGCTGCGGCGGGCGAGGATATGCATCTCGCTCCACCACGCGGCCGGACGGACCATATCGGCCGGCCTGTTCATCAGGATATCGAGCGCGCCGTCGTCCATGTCCTTCCGGCGGCGCCAGCGTGCCCGCTCATAGAGCAGGCCCGGATCGCTCTGAAGACTGGGCGGCACCTTGTTCAGCACCGTATCGACATTGCCTTTCTTCATGTTGGCGAGGAACAGGCGCGCCTCGGCCAGCGCCTGATGGCCGCCGTCGATAAGGCTGAACATCCGGCGGGCCGCCGCTTCCTCGTTGTCCCAGACAAGCCGGTCCAGCCGTGCGATATGATCGCGCGGACGCAGCAGGTCGCCGAAGCGGGCGCGCAAGTCCATCTCCTCCGTGGCGCCGAACCCGCCGGAAACCCAGCGCTCGCGCACCAATTCGGTGGCTTCGCGGGTCTTGCCGTCGTTCAGAAGGACGGTCGCGTAACGCAGCACGCCCCCTCCCGTAAGCGGCGGATACTTGCCGAACCAGGCCTTGACGTCACCGTCCGGCATCCAAAGCGGCATCGCCATTTCGGCGCTTCGGCGCAGCGTGTTCAGGTTGGGCCATTCGGGGTTGCGGCGGATGAAATCGGCGATCGCCTCGAAGCCGGCATCCGTGTCGCTTCGTGCCATGTCGAGCCACTGGATGGCCTTGGCCGGCAACTTCTCACCCGCCTGAGATGCGATGGCATTCGCTTCCGGCCACCGCGCTGCCTCCGCTGCCTTGAAAGCTGCCCGATACAATCCCAAATCTCGCTCGCTGAGACCGTCGGCCGCCGCAAGGCCGGCGGTTCCCAGCATGAGGGAAAATCCTATCACCATTGTTTGGATCAGGCGGGCGCACTTGCCGTTATGCGGCTTGGCGGGTAAGGTGCGCGCCTCATTTATTCTGCCCGCACGGAGGTTGGTATGTTCTCGGGGTCCATCGTTGCTCTCTTGACACCATTCAAGAACGGCAAAGTCGACGAGAAAGCCTTCCAGTCCTTCGTCGACTGGCAGATCAACCAAGGCACCAGCGGCCTTGTTCCGGTCGGTACGACAGGCGAGTCGCCCACGCTCTCCCATGAAGAGCACATGCGCGTGGTCGAGCTTTGCGTCGAGGCCGCGGCCGGACGCGTTCCCGTTATTGCCGGGGCCGGCTCCAACTCTACCGCCGAGGCGGTCGCTTTCACCCGTCATGCCAAGCAGGCGGGCGCGGATGCGGTGCTGCAAGTCACGCCCTACTACAACAAGCCCACCCAGGAAGGTCTTTATCAGCATTATAAGGCGATCCATGATGCTGCCGAGATCCCGATCGTCATCTATAATATACCGGGTCGCAGCGTGATCGACATGTCGGTCTCGACCATGGCTCGTCTCGCCAAGCTACCCAATATCGTTGGCGTCAAGGATGCCACAGCCGATTTAACCAGACCGTTAAGGACACGTCTCGAAATTGGCCCTGAGTTCTGCCAGCTGACGGGTGAGGACGCCAGCGTCGTCGCGTTCCTGGCCCAGGGCGGGCACGGATGCATTTCCGTCACCGGAAACGTGGCGCCGGCTCAATCGGCCCAGCTTCATGCCGCCTGGCAGGCGAAGGATTGGGCTACCGTGGAGCGGCTGCGCGACCAGTTGATGCCGCTTCATAACGCGCTCTTCCTGGAAACCAGCCCGGCACCGGTCAAGTATGCCGCCAGCCTGCTCGGGATCTGCTCGGAAGAGTTGCGGCTGCCGGTCGTTCCGGTAACCGAGGCGACACGGGTAGCGGTGCGTGAAGCGATGGTAAAGGCGGGTGTGCTCAACTGAGCAAAACTGTCTGACGAACAAGAAGAAGAGGAAGCACTATGGCTAAGCCGGGTCCTGTTTCGGGCCGGATCGCGGCTCAGAACCGCCGCGCCCGGTTCGATTACTTCATCGATGAGACCCTTGAAGCGGGAATCATGCTGGTCGGAACGGAGGTCAAGTCCCTCCGCTCCGGCAAAGGGAGCATTGCCGAATCCTATGCGGGCGAGCAGAACGGCGCGCTTTATCTGGTGAATGCCTATATTCCGGAATACCAGTTGGCGGGCCAGTATTACCAGCACGAAACCAAGCGGCCGCGCAAGTTGCTGGTCCACAAGCGGGAAATGAACCGCCTGATGGGCGCCATCAAGCGCGAAGGCGTCACGGTCGTACCGTTGTCGATTTACTTCAACGAACGCGGGATAGCCAAAGTCGAACTTGGGGTTGGACGCGGCAAGAAGAAGGGCGACAAGCGCGCCGCGGAGAAAGATCGTGACTGGCAACGCGACAAAGCGCGTGTAATACGCAGCAAAGGCAAGGATTTCGACTGAACTCGGGACTTGTCGCGACCGAGGCGGTCTTGATGAGATCTCAAAGTATCGTCAAAGAAACAGGGCGCGGCCGAAATGCCGCGCCCTGTTCTGTTCAGTCCACCTGCGAAGTATATCAGGCTGTTTCGTACATGTTGCCGTGCGGATCGCTCGACGGCGGATCACGGTGCTGATGCACCCGTGCGATCGAGGGCGAAAGGTCCTGAAGTTCGATGAAGTTGTCAGCTTGGCGGCGGAGTTCGTCGGCGACCATCGGCGGCTGGCTGCGCACGGTGCTGATGACCGACACCCGAACGCCCTTGCGCTGAACCGCATCGACCAACCGGCGGAAGTCACCGTCGCCCGAGAACAGCAGTATATGATCGACGTGTTCGGCCATCTCCATAACGTCGATGGCCAGTTCGATGTCCATGTTGCCCTTGATCTTGCGGCGGCCGGACGCGTCCGTGAATTCCTTGGTCGGCTTGGTTACCATGGTATATCCATTGTAGTCCAACCAATCGACCAGTGGGCGTATCGGAGAATATTCCTGATCTTCTACAAGGGCGGTGTAGTAAAAAGCTCTGACTAGGCGCCCTTTAGATGCAAACAGATCCAGCAAACGTTTGTAGTCGATATCAAACCCCAGCGCTCTCGCGGCCGCATATAAATTTGCTCCGTCAATGAACATCGCGATACGTTCTTCTTGATAGAAAATCATCTTAGAACCTTTTTTGACTATAATGGTTATCGTCGGCCGGCCAATTTTGTTTTAACCGCCCCTGTGGCTATGAGAGGAGGCATTAATGTCACATTGGCCACCATGTAGAGATAGGGCAATGCTTGCGAACAGACAAGAGGTTCGCTGGAGGATGCAGCAAAAGTGATATTGATCGCATTAGGATCAAACCTTTCCAGTGACGCCTATGGATCTCCTCAAGACATATGCGTTGCCGCAGTCGAAGCCGTTGAGAAACATGGTGTTACAGTTACCGCAAAGTCACGCTGGTTCCGGACCGCTCCAGTTCCAGTGTCCGATCAGCCGTGGTTTGTCAACGGTGTAATAGCGGTTGAAACGTTCCTTCCGCCTGCGGATTTACTCGGCTTGCTCCATCACGTGGAAGCGGAGTTTGGACGGACCCGGACCATCCGGAACGAAGCGCGCATCCTCGATCTCGACCTGCTTGCCTACGACGACGAAGTCTTCTCCGAGGCGAGCGGTCCTATTATTCCGCACCCGAGGTTGCATGAGCGTGCATTCGTGCTTCTTCCACTGGCCGATGTCGCACCGGATTGGCGTCATCCCGTCACTGGCGCCGGCATAGCCGACTTGATCTCGGCGCTTCCCGCCGATCAGCGCGCCGAACCGGTCGCGCAGGAGATGGAAGATTGACCGGGTATCGCAGCCAGGCTTCCGGTCCGTCGGACTTGCTTCGCGTGTATAGGGGCCGTATATAAAATGGCTTGTCATATAGTTGGAGTTTGCCCGTAATGGCACGCGTTACCGTTGAAGATTGCGTCCTCAAGATTCCCAACCGTTTCGAGCTGGTGATGATGGCCGCCCAACGGGCGCGGGACGTCGCGACCGGTGCATCGCTTTCGATCGACCGCGACAACGACAAGAACCCGGTCGTGGCGCTGCGCGAGATAGCCGACGAAACTATCGGCCTCGACGAACTGCGCAATGCGCTGATCAAGGGCCACCAGAAAGTGGTCGAGGCTGACGAGCCCGAGGACGATATCGTCGAACTGATGGCCGGCGAGCAGGCCTGGGCACAGCAGATGAGCATGGCCGAAGACGGCGAGGGAGAGGGCGACGAACTTGGAGCCGACATCGATGCCGACGCTGACGGCGATGGCGACGACGAGGAAGATGTCCTTGCCGGCATGGAAGCCGAGCCAGGTATCGACGTCGACAGCGAGGAAGGCGCCCTTGTCGATCGTGATGTCGATGACAGCGGCAAGGTCTACGAATAAGCGATCGGCTGCCGATTGGCGGGGGCTTGCCGTTCGAGTGTCCGAAATCCCACCATTGACGCTGTCGTTTGCCGTGGGTGAGTGCCGATGATCCGGCAGTACGAGCTGGTCGAGCGCGTCAAAGCGTATGATCCCAGCGCGGATGAGGATGCCCTCAACCGCGCCTACGTCTTTTCCATGCGCGCTCACGGTTCGCAGACCAGGGCGAATGGTGACCCTTACTTCTCGCACCCGCTGGAAGTCGCCGGCATCCTCACACAGATGAAGCTGGATACCGCCTCGATCGTGACGGCTTTGCTGCACGACACGGTCGAGGATACGGTTGCCACGCTGGAGGATGTCGAGCGGCTGTTCGGCGGCGACATAGCCAAGCTGGTCGATGGCGTGACCAAGCTGTCGCGGATCGAACTCCAGAACATCGAGACGCAGACCGACCAAGCCAAGCAAGCGGAGAACTTCCGGAAGCTCGTGCTGGCGATGTCGGAGGATATCCGCGTCCTGCTGGTCAAGCTGGCCGACCGCGTCCACAACATGCGGACGCTCTACCATCTCCGTGACCCGGAGAAGCGTAAACGCATTGCTCGCGAGACGCTGGAGATCTACGCGCCGCTGGCCGAGCGAATCGGCATTCACAAGATGAAGGACGAGCTTGAAGACCTCTCCTTCGCCGAACTGAATCCCGACGCCCGTGACAGCATCCTGGCGCGCCTGTCCTTCCTGCGGACCGCCGAGGGGGGGCTGGTCGGCCGCGTGCTGGACGAGCTGCGCCACACCCTCAACGAACACGGCCTGCCCAACGCCGGCGTGACGGGGCGCGAGAAGACCGCGTACTCGATCTGGCGCAAGATGCAGCGCAAGAACGTCGCGTTCGAACAACTTTCCGACATCATGGCGTTCCGCGTCATGGTCGATTCGGTGGAGCAGTGCTATCAGGCGCTGGGCGTGATCCATGCCCGCTACCCGGTCGTGCCCGGCCGCTTCAAGGACTACATCTCGACCCCGAAGCCGAACGGCTACCGCAGCATCCACAGCTCGGTGATCGGACCGGAGCGCCAGCGGATCGAGGTCCAGATCCGCACCAACGACATGCACGAGGTCGCAGAGCTCGGCGTCGCCGCCCACTGGGCCTACAAGCAGAACAGCCAGCGCACGGAAGGCCGCCAGTACCGCTGGCTGCGCGAACTGCTCGACATTCTGGAGCACGCGCAGAAGCCGGAAGAGTTCCTGGAGCACACCAAGCTCGAACTGTTCCAGGACCAGGTCTTCTGCTTCACGCCCAAGGGCGACCTGATAGCCTTGCCGCGCGGCGCTACGCCGGTCGACTTCGCCTATGCGGTCCATAGCCAGATCGGCGACACCTGCGTCGGAGCCAAGGTAAACGGCCGCATGCTGCCGCTGCGCAGTCAGCTTCAGAACGGCGATCAGGTCGAGATCTTCACGTCGAAGGCCCAGACCCCGTCGCCGACCTGGGAGCGCTTCGTCGTCACCGGCAAGGCGCGGGCGCGCATCCGCCGCTTCATCCGGACGCAGCAGCGCTCGCAGTACATCGACCTCGGCAAGGCGCTGCTCCAGAAGCTGTTCCGCCAGGAAGGCTACGAATTCACCGAAAAGGCAGTGGAAGGCGTCATCAAGATCTTCCAGGCGTCATCGGTCGAAGACCTGTTCGCCAGCGTCGGTGCCGGCCTCCAATCGGCCCGCGAAGTCTTCAATTCGGTCTTCCCCGGTCACAAGCCGCCGCCTGACCGCGACGACAAGGTCGTTCCGATCAGCCGGTCGGCGCGCGCCAAGGGCAAGCGGGACAACCCGCTGCCGATTCGCGGCCTGATCCCGGGCATGGCCGTCCACTACGCCGGCTGTTGCCATCCGTTGCCCGGCGACAGGATCGTCGGCATCGTCACCACCGGCAAGGGCGTCACGATCCACACGATCGACTGCGAAACGCTGGAGAGCTTCACCGATACGCCGGAGCGCTGGATCGACGTCGGCTGGGACAGTGGCGGCGACGCGATCGAGCATGTCGGCCGCATCAGCGTCATCATCGCCAACGAGGCCGGCAGTCTCGGGACCCTGTCGACCGTGATCGGCAAGAATGGCGGCAACATCACCAACCTGAAGATAACCAGCCGCAATACCGACTTTTTCGAGATGCTGATCGACATCGATGTCAAGGACGTCAAGCATCTGACCAATATCATCGCAGCTCTTCGGGCGACTCCGGTCATCAATTCGGTCGATCGGGCACGTGGGCGCTGACTGAACGTGTCGTCGCCTCCATATAGACCGCATGGCGCTTCCGTCGGGAAGCTCCATTTAAAAGAAGTCCCGTGTTGTCCGATAGTGTGATTCCCACATCCCATGTTCCGCCGCCGCATCCCGCATGGTTGGTACCGTCGTATACGCGACTTCTTCTGGCCGCGGTCAGGATGGCGGCGTTCGTCGACCTATGTGGCGCACCGGATCGGGCGATTGCCGGGAACGCCCTATTCGATCGCTGCCGGCTTCGCCTGCGGCGCCGCCGTATCCTTCACGCCACTGATCGGCCTCCATTTCGCCCTCGCTGCCCTTTTGGCTCTCCTCGTCCGGGGCAATCTGCTGGCATCGGCGCTGGGAACGGCGGTTGGGAACCCGTGGACTTTTCCAGGCATCTGGTTGGCGACGTACCGGCTGGGGTCTATGGTGGCCGGACAGCCGGCGGAAGCTCTGACGCCGGAGGGGCTGACCCTGATGCTCATAGTCGAACAGCCCGGGCAGGTCTTCCTCCCCATGATGGTGGGCGGCACCCTGGCGGGGATCGTCGCTTGGTTCCTCTTTTTCTTTCCGGTACGGGCGGGTGTTTCGGCTTATCGTGCGCGGAGCCTGATGCGTCGGACGAAGAAGGCCCGGCACCGCAAGCTGGAGCTTGAAGCATGAAACGCTCTCTGCGCCTCGGCGTGAACATCGACCACGTCGCCACGATCCGCAACGCGCGCGGCGGTCCCCATCCGGACCCGGTAAGGGCCGCCCTCGCCGCGGCCCGGGCCGGTGCCGATGGAATCACCGCGCATCTCCGGGAAGACCGGCGCCATATTACCGACCACGACATCGAGCGCCTTCGCAGCGAGATCGACCTGCCATTGAACCTGGAGATGGCAGCCACGGGCGAGATGCTGGCAATCGCGTTGCGCCACCGGCCGCATGCCGCCTGCATCGTGCCCGAGCGGCGGGAAGAGCGAACGACCGAAGGCGGTCTGGACGTGACCGGCAACCGCGATGCCTTGGTGCCCATGATTCGCGACCTGAGCGCCGCCGGCATCCGAGTCTCGCTGTTCATCAATCCCGATCCCGCCCAACTGGATGCTGCGGCAGCCCTGGGCGCCCCCGTGGTCGAACTCCATACCGGCGCCTACTGCGATGCGGAGACGGATGCCGCCCGTGCCCGTGAGTTCGAACGCATCCGCATCGCGGCGGCCCATGCCGAAGCGGTGGGCCTGGAATGCCACGCCGGTCACGGCCTCAGCTTCGACACGGTAATGCCGGTCGCCGCCATTCCGACCATCGTGGAACTGAACATCGGCCATTTCCTGGTCGGCGAGGCTATCTTCAGCGGGCTGGACGCCACCATCAGGCATATGCGGGCGTTGATGGATCGGGCGCGGGCGGACGCGCGCGGCGACCTGGCTGCCGCCCATGACGAACGCAGCGCCCGACAAACATCATGATCCTTGGAATCGGAAACGACCTCATCGATATCCGTCGCATCGAACGTACCCTCGAGCGGTACGGCGAGCGATTTCTCGACCGCGTCTTCACCGATGTCGAGCGGCAAAAGTCCGACCGGCGCAACCAGCGGGCGGCCAGCTATGCCAAGCGTTTCGCGGCGAAGGAAGCCTGCGCCAAGGCATTGGGAACGGGGCTGAACCGAGGTGTCTACTGGCGCGACATGGGCGTGGTCAATCTTCCCGGCGGCCAGCCTACCATGAAGTTGACGGGTGGCGCGCTGGAGCGCTTGAACCGAATCACGCCACCCGGCATGACAGCCGTCATCCATCTTACCTTGACCGACGACCTGCCTTTGGCGCAAGCCATCGTGCTGATCTCGGCCGTGCCCTCGTTTGGACAAGGCACTGCCGGAGAAGTTACCGCCGGACAGCCTACCACCGGCCAGCCCAACACCGGCCAATCCGGCAGCGGGTCGCCCGCCACCCAAACCTGAACGCCACGGAGCAGCCGCCTTCGGGTGGCGTCATGCCATGACAGAACTGACCAGAAAGCAGATCGATTCGATGCAGAAGAACAAGAGCGGCGGCATCGGCGAGACCATTAAGACGGTCGTCTACGCCGTCGTCATCGCGTTCGGCGTCCGTACATTCGCCTACGAGCCGTTCAACATCCCGTCGGGCTCGATGATCCCGACGCTTCTCGTGGGCGACTATCTGTTCGTCTCCAAGTTCTCCTATGGCTACAGCCGATACACGGTCGCCTTCGGTGCGCCGGTGTTCGACGGCCGGGTGCTCTACACCAAGCCGGAGCGCGGCGACGTCGCCGTGTTCAAGCTGCCGCGCGACAACAAAACCGACTACATCAAGCGGATCATTGGCTTACCCGGCGATCGTATCCAGATGATCGGCGGCATCCTGCATATCAACGGTGAGGCGGTGAAGCGCGACCGGGTCGAAGACTTCGTCACGACCGACCAGTTCGGCCGCCAGATCCGGGTCGCCCAGTATGTCGAAACCCTTCCCAATGGCCGCAAGCACCGGATCATCGAGGAAAGCGATACGGGCTCACTCGACAATACCCAGGTCTATACCGTGCCTGAAGATCACTTCTTCGCCATGGGCGACAACCGCGACAACTCGCTGGACAGCCGCGTCAGCTCGATGGTCGGCTTCGTGCCGGTGGAAAACCTTGTCGGCCGGGCCGAGTTCCTGTTCTTCTCGATCGACGAAGGCTCCAGCTTCTGGGAGTTCTGGAAGTGGCCTTGGGCCGTTCGCTTCGGCCGCATTTTCGACGGCGTGAACTGAGTGGGACAGGGGATGACAGTCGACGCGGACCTTTCCGAACTTGCGGCTGCGCTGGGGCACGATTTCAGGCGTCCGGAGCTCCTGGCGGACGCGGTGACCCATCCAAGCCTGAGTGGCATGGAGAGGGTCGGCAAGCGCGGGTCGCGTACGCCGGCTCCGGGCCTTGCCTATGAGAGGCTGGAGTTCCTGGGTGACCGTGTATTGGGCGTCGTCATCGCGAACTGGCTGCTGGAACGCTTTCCGGCCGAGCGGGAGGGGGCTTTGGCTCGCCGTCTCGCCAGTCTGGTCCGGTGGGAGACCCTGAGTTCCGTCGCCTCGACCTTCGACCTGGGGCGCTACCTGCGTCTGTCCACGGGTGAGGCGGAATCGGGTGGCCGGACCAACGGCGCCATCCTGGCCGATAGCTGCGAGGCGATCATCGGCGCGATGTACCTGGACGGCGGCCTCCCGGCCGCGGAAAAGTTCATCCGCGAACGATGGGCGGAGCGGATCGACCGGACCGCCGGGCCGCCGCAGGATGTCAAGACGGCGCTTCAGGAATGGGCGCAGGGCAGGGGCAAACCCCTGCCGATATATGAAGTTCTGGGCCAGAGCGGCCCGGATCACAGCCCGAAATTCGAGGTCAGGGTGCATGTCGAAGGTCATGAGACCGTGACCGCCGAAGGCAACTCGAAACGGGCGGCGGAAAAAGCTGCGGCCAGCGCCATGCTGCGCCGCGTTGGAGCACAGATCAATGAGTAACGATACTTCCGCTCCGGACGACGATAAGGTCCCCGAACAAGAGCCGGCCGCCGCGCAGGAAGCGGCGCCCGAAACGGTATATGTGCCCGAACACCCGCGTTGCGGGTTCGTGGCCTTGGTCGGAGCGCCGAACGCCGGCAAGTCGACCTTGCTGAACAATATCATCGGGCAGAAGGTCTCGATCGTTTCCCCGCGCGTTCAGACCACCCGTACGCGGGTGCTGGGGATCGCAACCGAGGGCGACAGCCAGATCGTCTTCATCGACACGCCCGGCATCTTCTCGCCCAAGAAGCGGCTAGAGCGCGCCATGGTGGCCGCCGCGTGGCAGGGTGCGACCGATGCCGATCTCGTCGTGCTGCTGGTGGACGCGGCACGCAAATCGATCGATGCCGACACGCGCGCGATTATCGCGCGCCTCAAGGACTCCGGCCGTGAAGCCATCCTGGCGCTCAACAAGATCGACCTGATCAAGCGCGACAAGCTGCTGGCGCTCGCCACCACGTTGAATGCTGAGGGCATCTTCACCGACACCTTCATGATCTCCGCCGAGACGGGCGATGGCGTCGAGGACCTGCGCAACCTGCTGGCGACGCGGATGCCGGAAGGACCGTGGCACTTCCCTGGCGATCAGCTCTCCGATATCCCGATGCGCCTGCTGGCGGCCGAATTGGTCCGCGAGAAGCTGTTCCTTCAGCTTTACCAGGAGCTTCCCTATTCGGCCACGGTCGAACCGGAAGGCTGGGAGGAGCTCGACGACGGCAGCGTCAAGATATCCATGGTCGTCTATATCGAGCGCGACAGCCAGAAGGCGATTATTCTGGGCAAGGGCGGACAGCGGATCAAGCAGATCGGTGCCGCCGCCCGTACCGAGCTGGAAGAGATGATGGAGCGCCGGGTCCACTTGTTCCTGCACGTCAAGGTCCGTGAGGAATGGACCAACGATCCGGAGCGTTACAGGGATTGGAACCTGGACTACAACGCCTGAGCTCGAATGCCGTGAGCGCGGAGTCGCCGGTACGGCGGCTCCGCGCTCACGGCAGACGATAGAACCCGGCGGCCGTGTCACGGAACAACTGCCTGCGCTCGATTTCCGAGCAGGAACCTGTCGCCCATAGCACAGTGTCGACCCAGCGCGGGTAATCCGTCGCCAGTGTGCTGACCGGCCAATCGCCGCCGAACATCAACCGATCGAATCCAAAGCACTCGACCACGTGGTCGATATAGGGCCGGAGGTCATCGCGGGTCCAGTTTTGATGGTCCGCCTCGGTCGCCATGCCGGACAGCTTGCACCAGACATTGGGCAACTCGGCCATTGCCCGGATATGCTCACGCCATGGGGCAAGCGATCCGGAACGGATATCCGGCTTCCCGACGTGATCCAGAACGAAGCGAACCTCTCCGCACCGTTTCGCCAGTTCTACCGCCGCACCCAATTGGTGGTGATAGACGCATATGTCGAAGCTGAGGTCGTATTCCGCCAGCAGCCTGACCCCGGCGACGAAATCAGGGCGAATGCAGAAGTCAGGATCGGGTTCCGACTGGATCAAGCGGCGGACGCCGCGTACCAGCGGCAATGCCTTGAGGTTATCGAGGTCAGCGCGTGCAGCGTCGCCCAACTCGATCGGAGCCGCCGCTACGATGGCCTTTATCCTGTCGTCCCGCGATGCAAGCGTTGCGACCCATTCCGCTTCCGCCAACCGGTCGCCAGGGGCTGTATCGACTTCGACGAAGATGAAGCCTTCCACTCTGACCGGCCCGCAGACCGCCGCGAAGTCGGCGAGTGAATGGGGTTTGTTCAGTTGGGGAATGTCAGCCATCCAAGGATACGAAAGAGCGGCTGGATCATAGAGATGGACATGGCTGTCGATCACCGCCAAATCGTTCAATTCCAATCCTCCCTTTGCGAACTTTTGTATTGCGCTAAGTAATTTCAGTATCAACAAAAAGAGATCAACTTACAATGTCGTCTCTCCCAGAAACAGAGAGACCAGCTGGTTTACTCGAAAGAGGTAGACCGAAATGAAGACCATCGGCAAAACACTGAAAGGCTCGATCGGATAAGCCTTGTGACAAGCTAGGCTATGACTTTTATAAAAGTGGTAATCCTTAAACTGCCAGCCTTCAGCGAGCATTATTTACTTGTCGTTAAGCTTCTCAGGTCAGTATCGGCTCGTGGACAGCAAGACGCCACTTCGAAGAAACCCTCAAGAGAGAGCCGATCATGACCGATGTTCGTCGCAACACTGATCTCCGCATCGCCCAGTCGAGCCGTGTTCATGCCCGCTTGATCGAACGCTTCATCGAAGTTACGGAAGCCGAACTCGCGGGTCAGACCGATACCTTCGTTCGCGAAAGCCTGGAAGACCTCCTCTACACGATGCGCCATGACCGCCGCGGCTACGGTGCCCTGGGTGGCGTGATGCCGGTTTCCGAAGCCGCCTGATCCGGCGTTTTCCATACCCTGTCCCTTGATGGCGCCGATAAAGCGACTCCGGCCATGCAGGCGAATCGCCGGTATCGCTTTCGGCGGCCCCCATCAGGAAATTGATCTACCGCCCGAATTGCAAAAGATTTTTGTGGACTGAACGGTCCGGAAGGCCCATCTCCTCAGTGTGAGGAATTTGGGGAGCCTGCCGCCTGCCATGGGACGACCGCGCGAATTTAATGCCGATGAAGCTCTGGATCGTGCTCTGCACGTTTTCTGGACCAAGGGCTATGCGTCGACCTCGATGCAGGATCTGCTCGATGCCATGGGCTTGAGCAAAAGCAGCTTCTACGAATTCTTCGGCAGCAAGCACGATGCCTTCATGGCGGCCCTCCGTCGATATGGCGACCGAGAGGTCGCGCGGCTTGATGCGACGGTCTGCTCTGGCGGATGCGCCCGCCGTCTAATCGAAGTCCAGCTCCGCAGCGTGATCGAACGCCCAAGCGGGGATGGCGACCGCCGAGGTTGCCTGACCGTCAACTGCGCGGTCGAACTCGCTCCCCACGATCCAACGGTTCATACAGCGGTTTCCAGTCATCTGGACCGGATGGAAGAGCTGTTCCACCGCCTGATCGCGCGTGGTCAGGAGGAAGGTGGCATCTCGCGCCGCCACGATGCTCGTTCCCTTGCCCGATATTTCGTCAACGCTCTATGTGGTCTTCAGGTCATGGCGAAAGCCGACCGGAACACTCAGGCGCTCGACGATGTTGTCACGACAATCCTGTCAGCATTGGACTGACGCGATGTTGCAGATCACCAATTCCGCACCTATTTTGGACCGATTGGTCCAATTCACCCTCTCATTCTTCAAACAAAAGGAAGCGCAATGAGCAGCCATGCTGAAAGCGACCTGTTCCAGTCCGTCGAACTCGGTCCCTATACTCTGGCCAACCGCATCGTCATGGCTCCGCTGACCCGGAGCCGCGCCAACAAAGATGATGCGCCTTATGAAATGCATGCGGAATATTATGGCCAGCGCGCGACCGCCGGGCTGATCATCAGCGAAGCGACCCAGATTTCCCGGCAGGGCAAGGGCTACGCCTTCACGCCCGGCATCCACAGCGACACGCAGGTCGCGGGCTGGAAGAAGGTGACCGACGCCGTCCACGCCAAGGGTGGCCGCATCTTCCTTCAGCTTTGGCATGTCGGCCGCATCTCGCACCCCGATCTCCAGGAGAACGGTGCGCTTCCGGTCGCTCCCAGCGCCATTAAGCCGGAAGGCAAGGCCTTCACCGAAGCCGGCTTCGTGCCATTCGTAACGCCGCGTGCCCTTGAACTGGACGAGATTCCCGGTGTGGTCGAACAGTACCGGGTTGCTGCCGAGAACGCGAAGCGGGCCGGCTTTGACGGTGTCGAAGTCCACGGCGCCAACGGCTACCTGCTCGACCAGTTCCTGCGTGACGGCACCAACAAACGCACCGACGCCTATGGCGGCTCTATCGAGAACCGTGCTCGGTTGCTCTTGGAGGCGACTGAAGCGGTAGTCAAGGTCTGGGGCGGCGACCGCGTCGGTATCCGCCTGTCACCGATCAGCCCGGCGAACGACATTGCCGACAGCAATCCCGAACCGCTGTTCAGCTATGTGGTCGAGCAATTGAACCGCTTCGGCCTTGCCTATCTGCATCTGGTCGAGGGCGCCACCGGCAGCAGCCGGGCGGTCACGGGTCAGGTCGATCTCCAGAAGCTCCGCAGCCTGTTCAAGGGCCTTTATGTCGCGAACAACCTGATCGATCGCGATGCCGCCCTGGAACTCCGCCGCACCAATGCCGCCGATCTGGTGGCGTTTGGCCGGCCGTTCATTTCGAACCCGGATCTTGTGGAGCGCCTGCGCATCGATGCGCCGCTGACCCCGGCGAACCAGGAGACCTTCTACGGCGGTGGTGCCGAAGGCTATACCGACTATCCGTTCCTCAGCGAGGCCGAGCGTCTGAACGCGGCGGATTGATGAAGCGCGCTGTTGGGGCATCAGACCCAACAGCGCCCGATCATTACGGTCAGGCCGCTTCTTCCAGTGCGGCGGCCTGATCTTCGTCTTCCGAAGGAACGGGACTTTGAAGGCCGATGCGGTAATACGAGAGCCGCTCCCGCTGAAGCGTTTCGACGTAGTCGATCAGGCTCTCCCTCAAGAAGCCGGGGCCGCATGCTTCGGCCCGGCTCAAAACAGCGCCTATGTAGTCGTCAAGCAACATGATGTGCATAAGGGCGGCACGCATGGCGACGCTCTGATTTAGGGTCTTCACGTTGTCGTCCGGCATTGTTCCCCCAGTAGGCTTTTTGATTGTTGGTCGGTCTTTATAGCCGCTATATGAGATTCAGCCGAGTCTCTACCAAGACTTCTATCCGCAGGTGCTTGGACGGCATGCGAGCTACTGCCGTGGGGAGAGGCTGAACACTGTCTTCCCCGTTCGAATTCTTCGATCAGCATGCTCCCATCGATCGGGCGAAGAGCCAACCCGCCACCAGCGTCACCAGGGCCTGTTCAGCGAAGGAGCCTGTTTTGACCAGCGGAAAGGCGAAGGTACGGCGTAGCGGCCATGCGAGGCACAGGCCTTGCGGCGTTATCAGGTCGGCCGCCAGATGACTGGCATAGCCGATGACGAAGGGCAGGGTGTGATGCCATTGCTGACCGTCCCAGCGCAGGCAGGCGATGCAGGCGGCGACGGCGACGATCGAATGGGTCACGCCCCGATGGCCGAACAGCTTTGAAACCGGTACCGAAATGACTTTCACGCGGCGGCCGACCCAGGATTTCGGGTGGTCGATATCGGGGCTCAGTGATCCTGCCACGGCCAATCCCAGGGCCACCGGGTCGAGCAGCGGCAGACCCATGTCATGGGCGATGTAAAGCCACGCTGCCGCTCCGATCAGGACATGCGAGCCGGCCATCATGGCGCGCCGGTGTCCGAGTTATCCCGATCTGCCGGGAGGCGTTGAGAGACCATCTGAGAGACATGCAATAAAATGTTGATTCCATTGCGAGTCTATCTGGTTTATCCACAGAACTAAAGCTGAACAATCGGGTTTTTTGGTGGCATCAGGAGGCCAGGAAATCCCTCACTCGGCCGATCTGATCCGGCACGTTCAGCGCCGGCGCATGACCGCATGCGGGCACGGTGACGAGCGTCGCGCGCGGGCCGGTTTCGGTCATGCGCTTCGCCGGATCGGGCAGCAGCAGATCGGAGTCGGCGCCGCGCAGAAGGAGCGTCCGGGCGCCGATCCGCTCATAGTCTTCCCATTGGTCGTAGTCGCGCGGGTGACCGGTAAACTGCTGTACGATCTTAGGATCGTAATGAGCGGTGATCCTGCCATCGTCACGGCGGCGGAACGATGTCCGCGCCATATGGCGCCACTGGGCTTCGGATAAATGCCCGTAGGGCAGGTAGGCCTTGCGCAGCCAGCCTTCCAGCTCCGCCATGGTATCGAACACCGGCGGATTGCCGACATAGGCGAGGATGCGTTCCACGGCCGGCGCCGGGAGTTCCGGTGCTATGTCGTTGATGACGAGGTGGGTGATCCGGTCGCGAAGCGGACCGCCCGCCATCCTGACGCCCAGGGCGCCGCCCATCGACGTCCCGACCCAGCGCATCTGTCCCACGCCGAAATGATCGCACAGGGCCACCGCGATCCTGCCGTAGCTTTCGAAGCTGTAGTCGCTTGCGGGATCCCGCGCCCATTGAGATAGGCCCCGGCCGATCTGGTCTGCCGCCAGCACGCGGTAATGGGGCGCCAGCGCCTCGGCGAGGTCGCGGAAATCGGCGCTGCTGCGGGCCAGCCCGTGCCACAGGACGACGGTCGCGGACCGCCCGGCTCCCCATTCCGTGACGGCGACCTCATGTCCTTCGAGGATGGGGAAATGCAGCAGTGGTTGGCCCATGGCGGGTTCCTAGCTCGGAGAAGCGTGTTCAGGACAGGAAGGGGAACAACCCCATGACGGCCGCGACCACGCTGTCGTAGCAGGTCAGCGTCGGACTGAACATCACCGCCAGGGCATCCGTCGTCTTGCCGTCCCAGGCGAGCCCGGCCGCGGTGAAGCCGGCGTCCCACAAGCCGGAGCAGCCGCTCGCGATGGTGTTGAACGCGGTCCCGGCGTCGTTGGCGAAGTCGTGGGCCGCATCGGTCGCCTTGTTCAGAGTCTCGGTCGTCTCGTTCACGGTCGGTCCTGTCGCGTCTCGTTCGGATTGAAGCTCAGATATCGCGACGCCCGAGCATTGTTCAATCCCGCGTATCAGCGCAGGCTGGAAACCTTGAAGCGGATCGTGCCGCCGAAGACCTGTCCGGGTGCCAGTTCCGCGAAGCCGGTCCCGCTTTCCCCCGTCGCCGCCCGGTTGACCGCGTCGGTCATGTGGCTGACCGGCTCGAAGCAGAAGTAGTCCTGGTGCGCCGGGACGTAGATCACGGCATGCCGGAACGGCGGCGTGGCCTCGACCGTCAGGCGCGTCCCGGCGCTGGGCCAGTCGATGGCGGCAAGCCCGCTCCAGCCGGTGAAGTTGTTGTCCAGGACGGCTTCGTCCAGCGCTATCCCATGTGGGAAATCCCAGCCGATCGGAAGGGGCACGCGCTCGACCGGAATGTGCCGGTCGTCGCCCAGCCATACGCCATCCAGCTCTGCCGTCAGGGTCGTCCCAAGCGGCTTAGGGAAGTAGGGATGCAGCCCCAATCCCGCCGGCATGGGGAGGTCGCCCAGGTTGGCCAGCTCCAGCGTGATGCTCAGGCTATCCTCGTCCAGGTGGAACCGCTGCGTCGCCCGGTATGGATAGGGCCAGCAATCGGCTTCATGCGAGAACGAGAGGAGCGCCGTCTGGTCGTCCTGCTCGACGACGTTCCACGGAGTCTTCCAGCCGTGGCCGTGGATCACGTCCTGGATGAAGGGAGCGTTAGGCGGCAGGTCCACCGCGCGGCCGTGGAAGACGAAGTGGCTGCCGGCAATCCGGTTGGAGAACGGCACAAGCGGATGGCAGGACATGTCGTTGGGATCGGAGCGGTCGATCCCCTGCGGCTGAGCGGGACGCATCAGGTGGATGGGCGGCTGCTCGTCCCGGTACAGCATCAGCCGGGTGATCGATCCGCCGCAGGACGGACTGATCCCGCATTCAAGGGGGCCGTGCCTCAGGACGATCGAACCTGCCGGTGATGCCATGGGGTGCCTCGGATGCTGCTGCGGCGTTGTGGAGACCGGCGGATATGACATAGCCTGCAAACAAATGAAAGCCGTGTCGGCAAGATCTGGCAACAGACGGATGGCGATCGGCGAGTGGCGATGGGCAAAAGGGCAGGGAGGCGGGACCGTGTATCTCGGGATCGATTTAGGGACATCGGGCGTCAAGGCCGTGCTGGTGGACCACGACCAGACCGTGGTCGCGCAGGCGACGGCGCCGCTGACCGTGTCCCGTCCTCGCCCGTTGTGGTCGGAACAGGACCCGGAAAGCTGGTGGCAGGCGACCAACTCCGCGGTGACCGAACTCCGGCGCTGCTATCCCCGCGACATGGCCGAGGTAACCGGCATCGGCCTGTCGGGCCAGATGCACGGCGCCACGCTGCTCGATGGCCGCGACCGGGTGCTGCGGCCGGCCATCCTGTGGAACGACGGGCGCAGCGGAGCCGAATGTGCCGAGCTGACCCGCCGGGTTCCGGAGCTTCCCCGTATCGCCGGCAACCTTGCGATGCCGGGGTTCACCGCGCCGAAGCTGCTCTGGGTCGCCGAGCACGAGCCGGAGATCTTCGGCCAGATCGCCAAGGTGCTGTTGCCCAAGGACTATATCCGCCTGCGCATGACCGGCCGTTACGCTTCCGATATGTCCGATTCGGCCGGAACGCTCTGGCTCGACGTCGCCGGCCGCCGCTGGTCGCCGGAACTGCTGGACGCCACCGGCCTGGACGAGGACGAGATGCCCGAGCTGTTCGAGGGCACCGAACCGACCGGCCTGCTGCTGCCGGAGGTCGCGTCCGCCTGGGGTTTGGGCGATGCGGTCGAAGTCGCGGGCGGGGCGGGCGACAACGCGGCGGGGGCCGCCGGGGTAGGGGTGCTGAAGCCCGGATCGGCTTTCCTGTCGCTCGGCACCTCCGGCGTCCTGTTCGTAGCCAATGCGGGGTTCGCGCCTAATCCGGACCGGGGCGTCCATGCCTTCTGCCACTGCTTTCCCGGCCTGTGGCACCAGATGTCGGTGATCCTGAGCGCCGCCAGTTGCCTGACCTGGGTCACCCGCCTGACGGGAGCCGCCGGTGAAAGCCAGCTTCTGGCGGAGGTCGAGGCCGCCGGGCGGAGCACCGGATCGCTGCTGTTCCTGCCGTACCTGTCGGGCGAGCGTACGCCCCACAACGATCCCCACGCGAAGGGCGTCTTCTTCGGCCTGACCCATGAACATACCAGGGCGGACCTTGCCCGCGCGGTGCTGGAGGGAGTGGCCTACGCCTTCGCCGACGGACAAGGCGTCCTTGGCGAAGCGGGCACCGAGATCACCAGCGTCTCGGTGATCGGTGGCGGCGCCCGCAGCCGCTTGTGGGGCGGCATCCTGGCCGACGTGCTGGGCAGGCCCCTGACCTACCATGCGGGCGGGGATGTCGGGCCGGCGTTCGGCGCTGCCCGGCTGGGGCGTCTGGCGGTGACAGGAGAAGACCCGCTGACGGTCTGCACTCCCCCAGACAGCGACTTCGTGAGCGAACCGGATCCGGAAGCATCCGAGCGGCATGCGGCCAAATTGGCACTGTACCGGGGCCTATACCGCAACCTGCAAGAAATGTTTCGGGTCCAGGCATCGACATAATTCCGCCATGGGGTTAACCTTACCTGATTGGGTGAGCCCCATGAGACCGAACGATATTCCGGAGTGAGCATGTGCCGTTGGCTGGCCTATCAGGGCCGTCCGATTCCAATCGACACTCTTCTTTTCAAGCCCGTCAACTCGTTGATCCACCAGTCGCTTTCCGCCCAGCGCGGCCATGTTCCGACCAATGGCGACGGGTTCGGCCTTGGATGGTACGGCGAGCTGAGGAAGCCGGGCCTGTACCGCGACACGATGCCGGCTTGGAACGACTTCAACCTTCGTTCCCTGTCGGAGCAGATCCGGTCCAGGCTGTTCTTCGCCCATGTCCGGGCATCGACCGGGACGTCGACGGCGCGGGTCAATTGCCATCCCTTCCGCTACGACCGCTGGCTGTTCATGCATAACGGCCAGGTCGGAGGCTGGCCGATCGTCAGACGCGAGTTGGAGAACCTGATATCCAACGATCTCTATCCCTTCCGCGAGGGCAGCACCGACAGCGAGGTGATCTTCTACCTGCTGCTGTCCAACGGCGTGGAAGAGAACGTCGATGCCGCCTTCGCCCGCACCTGCCGGCAGGTCGAGGGCGTCATGGCCGCCCATGGCATCGTCGAGCCGTTCCGGATGACCGCCTGTCTGACCGATGGCGAGCGCCTGTTCGCCCTGCGTCATTCCAGCGACCACGCATCGCCGACGCTGTTCCATGCGTCGGGTGGCGGCATCAGCGTCGATCAGGGATGCTGCCGGTTCGAGAGCAGCCAAGGCGACGTGCTGGTCCTGTCGGAGCCGCTCGATGCCATCGAGGCGGTGTGGCAGGAGGTGCCGGAGGGCTACATCCTGTCGGCCAGCGGCGGCAGGGTCGAACTCCACGCCCTCGACCTGAGCCTGGACTAAAGCGGCCTCTTCCTCGGCTAGAAGATCAGCGTCAGCAGGCCGATGACGACCAGCAGGCCGATCAGGAAGATGATTCCGATTGCTCCGCCTAAAAGTCTGAACATGCCCTGTCGTCTCCTTCGCGCCGTGCTTGCTGGTTCCGAAAAAGCCAACACCGACGGCGCGAAGGGGTTCCTCCCGCAGGCATCAACCCTTGGATGAGACCGGCCGGTAGGGATGGTGCTCGATCCAGTGGTTCGCGATATCGATCCTGCGGCAGACCCAGACGCTGTTATGGCTCTGGATGTAGTCGAGGAAGCGGGCCAGGGCGGCGGCGCGGCCGGGACGCCCGACCAGCCGGCAGTGCAGTCCGATCGACATCATCTTCGGCTTCGAGGCCCCTTCGGCGTAGAGGACGTCGAAGCTGTCCTTCAGGTAGCTGAAGAACTGGTCGCCGGAGTTGAAGCCCTGCGCCGTGGCGAAGCGCATGTCGTTGGCGTCCAGCGTATAGGGCACGATGAGCTGCGGCCTGCCGTGGCTGTCGTCCCAATAGGGCAGCTCATCCGCGTAGCTGTCGGCGTCATAGACAAAGCCCCCTTCCTCCGCCACCAGCCGCCGGGTATTGGGGCTGCACCGGCCCAGATACCAGCCAAGCGGACGGCTGCCGGTAAGCTCGGTCTGGACCTGGATGGCGCGGAGCATGTGGTCGCGCTCTTCCTCCTCGCTCATGTACTGGTAGTCGATCCAGCGCCAGCCATGGGTAGCGATCTCGTGCCCCGCCTCCATCATGGCGGCAACGGCGTCCGGGTTGCGCTGCATCGCCATCGCAACGCCGAAGACCGTCAGCGGCAGCTTCCGTTCCCCAAACATCCGCATCAGCCGCCAGAACCCGGCGCGGCTGCCGTATTCGTAGATCGACTCCATGTTGACATGGCGCACGCCCTTGAGCGCCTGTGCCCCGACGATCTCCGACAGGAACGCTTCGGAAGCGGCATCGCCATGAAGAACGCAGTTCTCGCCGCCTTCCTCATAGTTCATCACGAACTGGACGGCGATCCTGGCCCCGCCGGGCCACTTGGCGTCGGGCGGGTTGGCGCCGTAGCCGACCATGTCGCGCGGGTAGTTCTGTTCTATGGACATATCGTTACCTCCCGTCCCTTCTTATCCCCGGTAGGGGTGCCATACAAGCGCACGGGATGACGGAAGACCTTCCGGAAAAAACCTGTGGATGGTCATCGAATGTCACTGTTTCGGGCTGAACGTCATCATTTTCGGGGAGAGCGTCACTACCGGCGTCACTGTGATGGGGGCGGCAGTGATGGCAGAGG
Organism: Skermanella aerolata KACC 11604; assembly: GCF_000936425.1. Lineage (GTDB taxonomy): Bacteria > Pseudomonadota > Alphaproteobacteria > Azospirillales > Azospirillaceae > Skermanella > Skermanella aerolata. The sequence goes on from NZ_AVFK01000002.1 coordinate 416,635, forward strand.
AGGGCGACCGCGCGCGAACTGTCGGCGGATCGGACCCGCCGGAGCGTTTTTGGTGATTCACGATGTCAAAGAACCGCTATCTAATACCAACGGCATTAAACATTGACCGGTCTGGAGCATTAGATGTCGGGCTGAAGAGGCCCGACCTACGCCAGCGTGCTTTTGCCCACGCTTGGTTTTGTAGGTCGGGCCTCTTCAGCCCGACATCTTTGCCGGAACTCACATGTCAATCTTCAATGCGGTTGGTATAGGACGGCTGCGACTTTTACCAAAAACAAATTAGGAATTCAATCCCTCATATAATCGGGCAGTTACACGGCAACGCCCCTTTCTTCATAAACCAGGGAACTTCGCCACGACCTCTCGCGTCGCACCCTCCCGCCGCACGCTCAGCGGCAGCCATGTACCCGGCGCCTGCCGGCTGACGATTTCGACCAGTTTGCCGACTTCGCTGGTCGGCGTCCCGGCTGCCGCCAGGATGATGTCGCCGGTCTGCAAGCCTGCGGCCGACGCTACGCTATCGTTGGCGACGGACTCGATCCGGATGCCGCCTTCCTGCGGGGCGAGGCTGACGCCGAGGCGGGGACGCCATGAAGGTTCTTCGGTTTCCGGGTCGGCGGAGACGCCGAAGACGGCGTCGGCCAGGGCCGGTGTCAGGTCGGCGCAGGGGCGGTTGGCGGCCCAGGGGAGAAGGACAACGTTGTCCTGGAGGCCGAGGGCGTTCAGCTGGTGGGGGACGCCGTGGCGGTTTTCCAGGTGGCCGCCGCCGATGATGCCTACCGCGAGGGATCCCGCCTTTCTGTGGGCGGCGGCCAGACCTTCGGCGAAGGCGCGGTCCCATAGGACCTGCACGTCGCGGAAGCGCTGGAAGGCGGGATCTTCCTTCACCTCGGCGGTGGCGCCGCCGGGACGGCCGTGGGCGGCGTAGATGTCGGCGAGGAAGTCGGTGTAAGCCTCCGATGCGGCGGCGGGGTCGCCGATGCCTTCGCGCTGGTCGGCAGGGACCTGTGTCCAGCCTTCCTTGCCGACGCGACTGGTCAGGGCGCGCTCGACATTGAGGGCCGTGACCGGAATGCGGTTCATCCGGGCGAAATGGAGGATCGGCATGTAGAGCTGGCTGTCATAGCCCCAGACGGTTCGCCAGTCGGTTTCTTCCAGGAACTGCCGTTCGGTCGTCTCGCCGGCAATCCAGCGGTCGAGGGCCGGCTGGACCCGGCGCGGGAACATCTCCATGCCGATGACGAGATCGGGGCGGTAGGCATGCAGTCCCGCCAGGGTTTGAAGCTGCCAGCGGTGCTGCTCGGCGCTGTCGTGGCGTTCGCCCAGCATGACGACGGCCGACCCGGCGGCCCGCTGGAGGAGTTGAGGCCCGGGAACCGTTCCTTTGGACGGTTCGACCCAGCCGGCCTGGGGAACGCAGGTGGCGGAGGAAGCGGGCGGTGGCTCTGCTGCCTGCGCCCATGTCATCGGCGCGAAGCCGGCCAGCAATGTGGCGGCGGTGGCTGCTACAGCGATCGATCCTCGCACCGGCACCATCCTATTTTCCGTTCAGGCTACCCTGACATGTAGTGTGGGGCGCGGTCACGGCCATACCGGTAAGGATGGCTCATCGCGTGGGGCTCATGGCCTGGATAGGGGAATGGGATCGACCAACTCGGTCGGCAGGTCGAACTGCTGCCAGACCTCGATGCCGTCACGGTACCAGTAGATCCGGGTATAGCCCCAGGACAGCGCCCGCTTGGCGGCGTTCCAAGACATCCAGCAATCCGTGACGCAGTAGAAGAGCAGGGGAGTGCCGGGGTTGCCATCCGTCAGGCGTTCCAGGTTGGCGCGGAAGTAGCTCTCGATTTCCGGCTTGAGAATGCCTTCGCCGGTTTCGGGCAGCCATGTGCTGCCCTTGATGGCGACATGCGGCTTGGCGACCAGCCACTTGCCTTCCAGGCCGGCCGATTCGCCGCGCGGCACCTTCATGACGTCGATGAACAGGACGGTGCCGGTGCGATACAGGGCTTCCGCTTGTTCGAGCGTGACGGTCGTGGCGCCCGGCACTTCGGCGGGGACGGGGGCACGGTAACGGTCCAGGCGGTACCCGTCAGGGACAGGCACGTCCGAGCCTGGGCGGGTGTCGGGGGAAGCCGGAGCCGCAACTGCCGGCAGGATCGTGATAAGGAGCGCCAGTGCAGGCAGCCAGCAACGTTTCCGCGTCATCGTGCGAGCCAAGCACGAAGGCGGCGGCGGGGGCCAGTGCATCGATAGTGGCATAGGCGTCACGGAGCTTAACGGCTATGCTGCCGCCTTGGCGTCTGATGGTAGTCCACGCATGACAGCTTATTCCTCCCGACACGTCTCTCCGCATGTCGCCCAGCCTGTCGCCCAGTCTGCCGATGAAACGGCGGACCGGTCTGCGGGGCCGGGCCTATCGATCGAGATCGACAGCAAGCGGTATCCCCCGGTCGGCGATGCTCCGGCCCATGTGGCGATCCAGGGCTTGCGCCTGACGGCACGGCGCGGGGAGTTCGTGGCCCTGGTCGGGCCGTCCGGGTGCGGCAAGACCACCACCCTTAACATCGCCGCAGGGCTGGACAAGGATTTCGAAGGCCGCATCGGCCTGCCCACGGCGCCGGGCCGCAGCCGTCCCGTCCTTGGCTACATGTTCCAGAACCCCCGCCTGCTGCCGTGGCGCACGGTCTATCAGAACCTGGCGCTGGTCCTGGACGGCGGCGCCGACGACGACGAGCGGATCGCCGCGCTGCTGGAGGCGGTCGGACTGACCGCCGTCCGCGACCAGTATCCCAGCCGCCTGTCGGTCGGCATGGCGCGCCGCGCGGCGCTGGCCCGCGCTTTCGTCGTTCAGCCGGACCTGCTGCTGATGGACGAGCCGTTCGTGTCGCTGGACGAGTTGACGGCACAGCGGCTGCGGGCGCTTATGCTGGATGTCTGGCACGCGCGGCCGACGACCGTGCTGTTCGTCACCCATAACCTGCGGGAGGCAATCCAGCTTGCCGACCGGCTGGTGCTGCTCTCCGCCGCGCCGACCCGCGTCCTCGCCGACCTGCCGATCGATCTTCCCCGATCGCTGCGGAACGACGAAGCCGCCGTCGAGGCCTTCCGTGCGGAACTTCTAAGCAGGGCGGGGCCGGCTTTCCGGCTGCTGGGCTAGAACTTACCGGCTGAAGCTGGCAGGCCGAACTTGGCAGCAGTCCCGGCGATGGAGTAATGTCGGCGGCATGTCCGACACGCCCGTTCCCGAGAGAAAAACCGTCATCCTGACCGGCGCCAGCCGGGGGATCGGCCACGCCACCGTCCAGCGCTTCAGCCAGGAGGGCTGGCGCGTGATCACCTGCTCCCGGGAGGAGATTCCGGAGGACTGCAAGGCCGATCCAAACTGGACGCACCATATCGCCGCCGATCTGGGCGATCCCGACAGCCGGTCGGAATTTGTGCGGGAGGCCAACAAGGTGCTGGCTGGCGGGCCGCTGCACTCTCTGGTCAACAATGCCGGCGTGTCGCCGAAGACGCCGATCAAGGAGAGGCTGGGTTGCCTTAACGGCGATCTCAACGCGTGGCGCGCGGTGTTCGAACTCAACTTCTTCGCGCCGCTGGTCTTGGCGCGCGGGTTCGCCGCGTCGCTGGCCAAGGGAAAGGGCGCGATCGTCAACATCACGTCCATCGCCGGACACGCCGTCCACCCCTTCGCCGGTTCGGCCTACAGCACGTCCAAGGCGGCGCTTTCCGGGCTTACCCGCGAAATGGCGGTCGAGTTCGCCGATCTCGGCGTCCGCGTGAACGCCATCGCTCCGGGGGAGATCGAGACGGCCATGCTGTCGCCCGAAACCGACATCCTGATCCCGCGCATCCCGCTGCACCGGCTGGGCCAGCCCTCCGACGTCGCTTCGGCGATCTTCTATCTCAGTTCGGCGGATTCGAACTATGTGACGGGGACCGAGATCTTCGTCACCGGCGGACAGCATCTCTATTAGAGCAGTCGGTGGACCGGTTACTGATCGGGCTGAAGGTTTTCTATCCGGGCGGTTCTTCCGCATGGATTTCAGCACCTTCCGGGATCAGGATCCCCTGGAGCTTTCGGGATGCCCAGATGTGCTTGGCTTGGGATAGGTCTGGCGGGATGTCGAGCGAGCCGCCCTTGATGCTGACCGTCGGATCGCGATCGGGATCGCCGTGCCATAGGCGTGTTCCGCATCGCGGGCAGAATGCACAGTCGAGGGTGCCTGCGACGGAGGCATGCCTGGTCCATATCCGGGGCGTGCCGGACAAGCGTACCAGATCCGAGCTTTTGACCATCACCGAGATGCCGAAGGCGGAGGACGATTGCTTCCGGCATTCCCGGCAGTGGCAGACATAGAGATCGACGAGTGCTCCAACGACCCTGTAGCGGATCAAGCCGCATTGGCATCCGCCTTCCATAAAGGTTTCGGTCGGTTGCTTCGTCATATCCTGCTGACCCCGCTGTCCAGGACGAAACGCTTCAGGTTATCGATTCCCGGATGCTCTTTTCGGTTCGCCATACTAACCGAACCATCGCCGCATTAACCACTTATCGCGCTCCTCGAGGCTTTGACATCGCGATGTTCAGCTCGACATGATGCTTGCTTAACAAAAGTGTCATGAGGGATGGACGGAGTGGTAGCGGTCGCCGGGAGCAGAGTGGAAGCGGAGGGGCGAAGCCCAGCCCGAAGCGGATCAAGTCTGAAGTGGTTGATGGCCGCTTTGTTATGCTCCCTGAGCGTTGTCGTACTGTCTGTGATTCAGACAAGTTTCACTTACGAAGAGCTGTTCAACGATCCGGCCGACATCATCGGCTTTCATCCCTTTCTCGGTCTGGTTTCCATGCTGGGGCTGTTCGGGTGGGCGGCCGCTGCCGGGGTGTGCTTTCTCAGCTATGCCGTGATTCGGGAGAACAGTTCGCCCTATCTCCGGCGCTTCTTCCTCGCTGCGGGGATGTTAACCCTGTTCCTGATGGCGGATGACGCCTTCATGCTGCATGAACAGGTATTGCCGAAAGGCTTCGGCATCCGGGAGCGCTATATCAAGCTGGCCTACCTGGCGGCGGCAGGCGCCTTCGGCCTTGTATTCATCAAGCAGTTGATCGGCAACAGCCCGATGATCCTGATCGCCTCGGGCTTGTTCTTCGCCGCCAGCTTCACCTTCGACAATCCGGTGGTGCTGAACTTGCTCGGCTCCTTCGAAAGCGGCTTCGTGCTTTACGTGATCGAGGACGGATGCAAATTCACGGGCATCCTGCTCTGGCTGACATGGCTGTTCCGCACCAGCCTCCAGACCATCCAGGCGCGGCCCGGCCACAGGGGCGAAGCCAGGGGCCTTTAGGGCAGGAGCCATTTCGGAAGAACCTTGTGCGCCGTGCCGATGCCGTCAGTGGGCCAGCAGCACCGGCACGTTCGACATCGCCAGGATATGGCTGGTGGCGCCGCCGAAGATCATCTGGCGGAGCCGGCTCTGCGTGTAGGCGCCCTTGATCAGCAGATCGACCTCCAGCGCTTTCGCGTGCTCCAGGATCGTCTCGCCGACGCCCCGGTTCTGCGGCACGTGCATGGCCTGGGCTGGAACGCCCGATCTGGTCAGATAGCGGGCCGCTTCCTCGGCCGACGGACCTGCCACCATGCCGCCTTCGACGGACAGGATGAAGACCCGTTCGGCCCGTTCCAGGAAGGGCCGGGCGAAGGCGACGGTCCGTGCGGTTTCCGTGCTGGCGTTCCAGGCTATCATAATGGAGTCGCCGATTCTCTGCGGCGCCGTCGGCGGCGCTACGAGGACGGGCCTGCCGCCGTCGAACAGGGCCGCTTCCAGCGTGCTCATGCGGGGCGGCGTCGCTCCCCGTGACGGTTGGCCCAGTACCGTCAAGTCGAACAGACGGGCGTGCTGGCCGATAAAGTCGTCGCCGGGCGGGGCTTCGATCCGGAATGTCGCCCAGGGCTGGCCGGTGCCGGCGCCGCCGTCCAGCGGAACGTCGTGGCGGTTGAGGAAACGTTCGAACTCCGTCCGGCTGCGCTGGATGCTGTCCCAGTCCTCCTTGCGGAAGTCCTCGACGACGTATGGCGCCCCCATGCCGGTCGCAGCGATGATCCCGGCGAAGTCGGGCCGGACATGCAGGCCTTCCATATGGCTGCCGAAACGCCGCGCCACCAGCAGGGCCGTTTCCAGCACCGATTCCAGCAATTCGCTTTCTTCGACCGGGATGAGGATGCTTTTCATGGTCCGGTTCCCCCTGATGTTTTCGGATCGGTCGTCATTTCCCCATCCAATCATCCGACGGGGCGGGCCGGCGCGCAACAGTCTTTGGCGCCGGTGCTCGTGCCGGAAACGGCGCGCCGGGAGCCGGCACTCCGCAAAGTAAAGACGGGTCTGTATAGTTAACAACCAATAAATGGCTATGTCAAATCGTCACGCGGCAGCTGGTTGAGAGGATCGGCGCAAGACAAAGGGCTGGACTGGCCTTAATCTCGGGGCCAACCCGTCTTTCCCACTGTCCAAGCTGGTTTGATCATGAATGACGTCGCTGAATTCCTAGCCTATGCGATCAAGCTGGAGGAAGATGCCGCAGCGCGGTTTTCCGATCTGGCAGAGTCGATGAAGACCTACGGCAACCGCGAAGTGGCTGAATTTTTCGGCAAGATGGCCCATTTCTCGCGGCTGCATCTGGCTGAAGCCCGCAAGCGCTCTGGATTCCACACGCTGCCGGACATGAAGCCGGAAGATTACAAGTGGCCGGACGACGAGAGCCCGGAAGCGACTTCCATGGAAGGCTCCCATTATCTGATGACGGCGGAATATGCGCTCGCCCTGGCTCTTCAGAGCGAGGAGAACGGATATGCCTTCTACCAGAACGTCGCCGTCACCACCAAGGACGTCGAAATCCGCACCATGGCGGAGGAGTTCGCCGAGGAAGAGGCGGAACATGTCGCCGAGTTGAAGAAGTGGGTCAAGCGCTACGAAGCGGCGTGACGCCACGGACGTAGTGCGGGGCTCGGCACGAACCGGGGATGGATGTCCCCTGTCCGTGCCGCGATTCGCCGTAACCTAGGCCTTCAGGGCGGCGTAATCGTACTCGTACGTCTTCTCGTCCGGCTTGAAGCCCTGGAAAGCGGAAATCACGTCCTCAAGGCTGACGCCTTCGGGGACATTCTGTATTTCATAAACAACGGACGATCCGCTTGTCGGACCGACATCGGCGGTACGGTGCGCTTTTGTGATAGCGCCTTCGCCGGCTACCTTGATCATGTACGATGCCATATGCGTGCTCCTGTTTTGATCAATGTCTATACTTGCGATCTGAGGGTCGGGCCATTTTCTGACCTTGTCCTAGGTTAGCAGGTGCCGGGGCGCGGCACCGCGCGACAAGTTGCCCGCTGCTCCGACCGTTCACAGACATTTCCCTTTGGAAGCACACGCATGTATGATCGTGCCGCATCGGGAGGTATCGATATGGATGCGGCTATCGTCATATCATCTATCATATTCATGTATGTCGTTTCAGTATACAACCGTATGCAAAAGCATTGGCAGTCGGTGCTGGAAGCTTTGGCCAGCGCCGATACCGAAACTAGACCTGCAACCGGAACTGCGGCGGGGCCCGAACAGGATCTTCTGCGCCGGGAACGGTGCTATGCCAAGATCGCGGCCTACAACACCTATCGCGCACAGTTCCCGCAGATCGTGTTGAGCCGGCTGGCCGGTTTCAGGGCCGTGGAGTTTCCGGCAGCCGGGCGCGCGGCGCCGCCGCAGCCCGGAGCCGAGATCATCCAGCTGGAGATCGCCGGTCCCCGCAAGCTGCGTGACCCTGCCGCGGATCCCCGGCGCCCGCTGGCAGGCGGACGCGGTTCCGGGGGCGGCTCAGACGACGCGGTTGGGTAGATCCCGCCCGGCGAAGAAAGCATCCAGGTTGTTGAGCGCCGTGAAGCCCATGGCGTCGCGGGTCTGGTCGGTGGCGCTGCCCAGATGCGGCAGCAGGAAGGTGTTTGCCAGGGGGGCATAGCCGGGGTGAAGCCGAGGCTCGTTCTCGAACACGTCGAGTCCGGCGGCCGCCAGCTTGCCGGAGGCGAGCGCCGCGATCAGGGCTTCGTCGTCCACCACGCTGCCGCGCGCCGTATTGACGACCACGGCGCCGTCCGGCAGGCGGGCGATGCGTTCGGCGTTCAGCCAGTGGTGGGTTTCCGGGCTGGCGGGGCTGTGGATCGACAGGAAATCGGCGACGGCCAGCAGGTCGTCGGCGTCGGCGTGGTAGACGGCGCCCAGTTCCTCGCCGGCCGGAAGCCTGCGACGGTTGTGGTAGTGGATCTCCATGTCGAACCCGCGCGCGCGCCGGGCCACCGCCTGACCGATCCTGCCCATGCCGAGGATGGCCAGCCGCTTGCCGGTGACATGGACCCCGACAAGGTGGGTCGGTGCCCAGCCTTCCCATCGGTCTTCGCGAATCAGCCGTTCGCCTTCCGACGCGCGCCGGGCGGCGCCCAGCAGGAGCAGCAGGGCGATGTCGGCGGTGGCGTCGGTCAGGACGCCGGGGGTATTGCTGACGACGATGCCACGTTCCTTGGCCGCAGCCAGATCGATATGGTCGGTACCGACGGAGAAAGTCGCTATCATGCGAACCGAGTCGGGCAGGGCGCGTATCAGGTCGCCCGGAATCTTGTCGACGGCACTTACCATAACCGCGTCTGCGCCCTTGGCCTTCGCCGCGATCTCGTCCGGGCCGTAGGCGTGGTCGTCGTCGTTGACGATGATCCGATAATCGCGTGCGGCGCGGGCCGTCACGGCATCGGGGAAGCGTCTTGTCAGGAGCAGGACCGGGAGTTTTGTCCCATTCGGGTGATTCATCGGGATATCCTCCGCTGCCGAAAATCGATGTTTATGGGTGAAACGCCAAAAAAGGTTGCGCCGGGTTTTTAGGGCGCGCGAAAATACTATGCTTGTTCATGAGCTTCACGCCGTAAACCGCCGTAAAACAATTTGTGGTCACCACCTTGAAAGATTTCCGATCCGCCGCCCGAACCGTCGCCCTGGCGCTGGTCGGAGTGCTGACATCAGTACCCTCGGCGCTGCCGGCTCCGGTCGCCCCCGCCGCCGTCGAGATCGCCCCGCACCGGGCGATCTACAAGATGTCGCTGGCCTCCGCGCGCAGCAGCAGCACGGTTTCCGACGTGCGCGGGCAGATGATGTTCGAGTGGGCCGACGCCTGCGACGGATGGACCATCGAGCAGCGCTTCCAGCTTCGCTTCCTGTACACCGAGGGCGATCAGGTCGACATGACGACCAACTACGCCACGTGGGAGGCGAAGGACGGCCAGTCCTACCGGTTCAACGTGCGGAAGCTGGTCAATGGCGAGGTGGACGAGGAGCTGCGCGGCACCGCCGAGTCCCGCGAGGGCCGGCCGGGCATCGCGCGTTACCTGAAGCCGGAGGCGCAGGAGATCGAGCTGCCGGGCGGCACCATGTTCCCGACCATGCATACGATCCAGCTCCTGCGCCATGCGAGGGCCGGCGACAAGGTGTTCGCGACCACGGTTTTCGACGGTTCCGACACCGATGGCGCGACGGAGATCAATACCGTGCTCGGCCTCCGGAAGGAGCTGGCAAACGACAGCCGCTTCGACGCCAAGCTGTTCCACGGGGCGACCTGGCCGGTGAGGATGGCTTTCTTTCCGCTTACCAGCGAGGAGGCGGCGCCGGAATACGAAATGAGCCTCAGCCTGCTGGAAAACGGCGTCGCGCAGTCGATGCTGATCGACTACGGCGATTTCACGGTGACCGCCGTGCTGGAGAAGCTGGAGTCGATGCCCAAGCCACGCTGCTGACGGGGCCGCGGAGCGGCTATCTGCGCCGCTTCCGCCTGTACAGCCGCTCGAATCCCGGCAGCATGGGGCTGGGATTGCCGCTCGTGACGAAGCTTCGCCGTGGATCGGGAGCGGTTGCGGGCACCGGAACGTCGGGCGCCGGTTCCGCCGGCGGGTCGGCGCGCGGTGCAAGCAGGAGTTCCGGGGCCAGCAGGTCGGGCATATCGGACCGGTCCAGCGGCGTGAGGTCGGCACAGCCGACTCCGATCAAGCGATAAGCGATGCCGGACGTCTCCCGCTCCAGCAGCGGCATGACGGCCTCGAAGACGGCTTCCGGCTCCTGCGTGGGTGCTCCGATCCTGCGGCTGCGGGTAACCAGCCTGAAGTCGCCGGTCTTGAGCTTGAGCACGACCGAACCGCCGAGCAGTCCGGCCGCCTTCATCCGGCGGGATACCGTCTCGCACAGGGGCCAAAGCCGGTTCCGCAGGTCGCCCAGGTCGGAGATATCCCGGCTGAAGGTCGTTTCCGCCGAAATGCTCTTGGTCTCCTCGTCCGGATCGACCGTTCGCAGGTCCTCGCCGCGGGCGAACCGGTACAAGCGCCGGCCCATGACGCCGTAGCGCTTCATTAGCCAGATCTCGTCGCGGTCGCGCAATTCGGCGATGGTCGTGATGCCGTCGTGCTCCAGCTTCGACTGGAGCGCCGCGCCGACGCCCCAGATCAGGCCGACCGGGCGAGGTCCCAGGAAGACGAGGGCCTCGGCCCGGCCGATCGCCTTGAAGCCGCGCGGCTTGTCGAGGTCGCTGGCCACCTTGGCGAGGAACTTGTTGTAGCTGAGCCCGATCGACGCGGTGATCCCGATCTCGGTTTCCAGCCGGCGGACCAGCAGGATCAGCGAACGGGCAGGGCTCAGGCCCAGGGAGTCTTCGGTCCCCGTCAGGTCGAGGAAGGCCTCGTCGATCGACAGCGGCTGGACGAGCGGTGTCAGCTCCAGCATCGTGGCGCGAACCTGCCGGCCGACCGCCTGATACTTCTTCATGTTGGGCGGCAGGACCACCGCATGGGGGCACAGCGCCATCGCCTTGAACATCGGCATGGCGGACCGGACGCCGTACAGGCGGGCGACGTAGCAGCAGGCCGCCACGACGCCGCGCTGGCCGCCCCCGACGATCACCGGCAGGTCGGCAAGCGCCGGGTTGTCGCGCTTCTCCACGCTGGCGTAGAAGGCGTCGCAGTCGATATGGGCGATCGAGAGCGAGTTAAGTTCCGCATGACGCGTCACGCGGCGCGATCCGCATTCCCGACAGCGCGGCCGGCGAGGCGGTACGGGAGCGCCGCAGTCGCGACAGAGGCCCGGCTCCGCCACGATGCGGGAGCGGCCTTCGAGCGTGCGTACCTTTTCGGGATCCTCAACCTGTTCGTTCATATTGTGATATCGTAATCATTCCGGTGCCTTGCCGGCTCGACTGTACGTGGACGGACATGGGGTAGCCGTGTAAGGTGTCATTGTGCCTCAGGCGTGGACGTAGCGCCACGCTGTTGCCCTTTAATGGTCTCGTTTGTCGTATGTCTTTCGTGAACGCGAAATCCCTGCAACATCTGCGTGGTAACTACACCTTAACCTTCGCCTTATAGAAGTGGGTGTAGGTGTGCGGCCGTCGGTACACTCGGGCCTTCCTGGCAGAAAGCCGTGGCAGTGCTGGTTGTAAGGGTTCATGGAGAGTTATAATGTCGGTCGGTCAAGTTTGGGGCGGCGTTGAATCCTCAGGCTCCGCGAATGCGAAGCGGGTGCTGATCGTGGAAGACAACGAACTTAACATGAAGCTTTTCCATGATCTGCTGGAGGCGCATGGCTATGCCACCTTGCAGACCAAGGACGGGATGGAAGCGCTCAAGCTGGCGCGTCTCCATCGGCCGGACCTGATCCTGATGGACATTCAGTTGCCGGAGGTTTCCGGGCTGGAAGTTACCAAGTGGATCAAGGAAGACGACGACCTGAAGGCGATTCCCATCATCGCGGTGACCGCATTCGCCATGAAGGGTGATGAGGAGAAGATTCGGGAGGGGGGATGCGAGGATTACATCGCCAAACCGATCTCCGTTGCGAAATTTCTCGAAACCGTTCAACGCTTCCTGAGCTGACGGGGCTCGGATGGAAGCGGCCGGAAACTGAGGGGCCATGTCGGCGCGCGTTCTCGTAGTTGACGACGTCCTGCCCAACGTAAAGTTGCTGGCGGCGAAGCTCACCCGCGAATATTTCGATGTGATTACGGCCTTCAATGGACCGGAAGCGCTCGAACGCATCAAAAAGGAAGCACCTGACATCATCCTTCTGGACGTCATGATGCCAGGGATGGACGGATTCGAGGTGTGCGCGCGCATCCGGGCCGATCCGACCACGATGCATATTCCGATCGTCATGATCACCGCCTTGTCGGATGCCGCCGACCGTGTCCGCGGATTGGAGGCCGGCGCCGACGATTTCCTGACCAAGCCGGTCAATGACATCGCCCTGTTCGCCCGCGTCCGGTCGCTCGTGCGGCTGAAGATGATGATGGACGAATGGCGTTTGCGCGAATCGACGTCAGGACAGTTCGGCATCCTCGATCAGACCACGACCGTCAAGAACGAGACGGCGGCGAATGCCCGCGTGCTCGTGATCGAAGACAGCCCGATCGATCTGGACAAGATCGCCGAGACCCTGCGCCGGGATACCGACAGCGTGGTGGCCGCCGACACGTCCGCCAAGGCGCTCGACCTTGGCATGTCGGAGGACTTCGAGCTGATCATCGTCAGCCTTACCCTGCTCAATGAGGATGGCCTTCGTCTCTGTTCGCAGCTTCGCAGCCACGAACGGACACGGCAGGCGCCGATCCTGCTGATCGCCGACGAAGGCGATCTGAGCCGCGTCGCGAAAGGCCTGGAACTTGGCGCCAACGACTATCTGCTGAAGCCGATCGACCGGAACGAGCTTCTGGCGCGGGTCCGCACTCAGGTCCGGCGCAAGCGCTATCACGAAAAGCTGCGGCATAACTACGAGCAGAGCCTGTCGATGGCTCTGACCGACAGCCTGACCGGGGTCTTCAACCGCCGCTATGTCAGCGCCCATCTGCCGCGCCTGCTGGAGCGGAGCTGGGAAAGCCAAAAGCCGGTGGCGATCCTGATGTTCGACATCGACCACTTCAAGGCCGTCAACGACACCTACGGCCATGGCGTCGGCGACGAAGTCCTGCGGGAAGTCGCGAACCGGACGAACCGCAACCTCCGGAACTTCGATCTGGTGGCGCGCTACGGCGGCGAGGAGTTCATCGTCGTCATGCCCGATTCCGATCGGGACGCCGCCTACGCGGTCGCGGAGCGTCTGCGCCGCCGCGTTGGGGAGGAGACCTTCACGGTGTCGGCCGATGTCGGCGAGATCACGGTCACGATCAGCATCGGCGTCGCCGTGGTCGACGGCGTGGGCGACACCGCCGAGGCGATCCTGAAGCGCGCCGACGATGCGCTCTATCAGGCGAAACGCTCCGGCCGGAACCGCACGGTGGCATCGGGAGTGGCCGAAGCGCCGGTCGGCTGAAGCCTTGGCGGTGCCTGAATCCCGCCCGGATCGATGGTCCGGGCGGATGATCCGGGTAGATGGAAATCGAAGACCTGAGCCGAAGATGCAAAAGCGAAAAGGCCGTCCCGAGGGACGGCCTTTTCTGTGTCTGCGCCTGATGTCGGCTTGGACTTACTTGATCTTCGCTTCCTTGAAAGCGACGTGCTGACGCACGACCGGATCGTACTTCCGGAACTCAAGCTTCTCGGTGGTCTTGCGGGGGTTCTTTTTCTTCACGTAGAAGAAGCCGGTGCCAGCCGAGCTGACCAGCCGAATGAGAACGGTGTTCTGCTTCGCCATAACTCTACAATCCCGTGTTCGTCCGCGATGCCCCAGGATCGCGTTGACCCGGTAGCACGACAAAGTGAGTGCGGAAGATAGCCAGCACGGGGCTCATGTCAAGTCCCCGCACCGTCCTGCGTCCAAGATGTTCTCACCGTTCGGCCAGAAGCGTGGTCGAAAGCTGCAAGGCGCGCTGATAAAGCCCCTTGTCAGCCAGCAGCTGGCGCGCGACCCGCAGGTCGAGGTTGGCTTCGTGGATCTTCCAGGGGCAGGAGGCGCGCAGCTGGTTGAGCGCCGATTCGTCATCGGGCGCGGCGGCCCGCCAGCTCGCCAACGTGCCCGGCATGCCGAGCTGCCCGGCCCTCAGCTGGCTGATGACGGCATCGGGGTCGCTCAGGTCCTTGCTGGTGCAGATCGTCGGCGTGACGCCCTGGCGGTGCAGCGTGTAGCCGGACGGCGCGTAGATCCTCGACCATGTCAGGAAGAGCTCGCCGTCGTTGGGCAGCCGCGTGACGGTCTGGACGCTGCCCTTGCCGAACGACGATGCGCCCACCACCACGGCCCGGCCGCTGTCCTGGAGCGCCGCCGCGACGATCTCCGACGCGGAGGCCGAGCGGCCATCCACCAGCACGATCAGCGGCAGCCCGTCCAGCTGGTCGTCCAGGGTCGCCTCGAAGCGCTGGATGCTGTCGGGATGGCGGCCGGCGGTGGAAATGATCTGGCCCTGCGGGATGAACAGGTCGGCAACCGCGACGGCCTGATCCAGCAAGCCGCCGGGATTGCCGCGCAGGTCGAGCACGAAGCCGATGGCCTTCTTGCCCATCTGGGTGCGGGCGACGTCGATCGCCTCGCGGAGGTTGAGCGATGTCGCGGCGTTGAACCGCTCGATCGACAGCACGGCGATGCCGTTGTCGATCGACATCGCCACGGTATTGGGGATGACCCGCTCGCGTCGGAGCGCCACCCGGCGGCTCTGCGCGCCGTTCTCGGTCGCGACCGTGACCAGTACCAGGGTCCCGGTCGGTCCGCGCAGGCGGTCGCGGACCTCCTGCAGGGGCATATAGGATGTCAGGTCGCCGTCGATGGCGATGACGGCCTCGCCGGTCTTCAGGCCGGCGCGGGCGGCCGGCGCGTGGCCGACCAGTTCGGTGATGAAGAACTTGCCGTCGCGCTCGTCGACTCCGATGCCGATCCCGCCGTAGCCCTCGCGCTGGGCGCGCTCGTTGCCGGCGCGCTTGGCGCTGGTGTAGCGCGAATAGGCGTCCAGGTCGGCCATGATGGCGTCGAAGACGGTCTGGTAGATGTCTTCGGGAGAGGCCTGCCGGAGCGGCGTCGAAGACAGGCGGGCGCGTTCGATCGCCTGCGCGGTGACGGCGGCCCAGCCGCCCGCGTCGTTGGCCGGCGGCGCCGTGAACTCGCCGATCGGGTGGCCGTTGCTGGTCAGCCTGACCATGCTGGCCGACCGGTCCACCGAGATGGACTGGTCCATCCGGGTCAGCCCGCGCAGTCCGTCGGTCGTGATCTGCCCCATGTCCACGGGGTTCAGGTAGATCTCGGCGATCCTGCCGTATCCCACCGCGAAGACCTGTTCGCCCACCTGGGGGCCGGGCGGCTGGGCCGCCAGCGAAGTCGGGTCGGCGGTGCATCCCGCTATCAGCAGGACGCTCAGCAGCAGGCCGGGAATTCCCCGCCGCGACCTCAGCTTTTCATCCGAAGTGCCCATTGCGCTCCGATTACGGCCCCCTTGATCGGGGGCAACAAGGCCAAGGTCAACAGCAGAGTGACCGGCACCCAGGTTACCATATGCACCCAGGAAGGCGGGTGCACGTTCTGTTCCAGCAGAAGCATGCCCGGTACGACGATATGTCCCACGACGAAGATCGTGAAGTAGGGCGGCGCGTCGTCGGCACGGTAGGCGTCGGTTTCCAGTCCGCAGTGCGGACATTCCGGAACCACGGTGACATAGCGGGAGAACAGGTGGCTTTCCCCGCAGCGCGGGCACAGCCTGCGGATACCCCGCAGAAGCCCTTTCCAGAACGAACCGGGCGGCGGAGCGATGTCCAGCCGGTCGGCCGCGGTTTCAGGCTGCTGGAGGGGCGATATGTTCATGGATGTAACTTTTAACACGAATCGGCGAATTTGGTAGAGGAGCCGACGGTACTTTCCTATCTGCCACGCGCCTATCTGCCACGAGGATGAGCGCGCGACCCTTTGGCGCGCTCCTTCCGCGCCATCTTTCCTCCGCCTCCCTTGCGCAGCCATTCCGGCGTCGAGTCGTCCGGCTCCAGCAGGGCGAACAAGGTGCTTCCCAGCACGGCATCGGCCTCCGTCAGCTTGACCTTCACGGCGGCGCCCAGCCGGTAGACCTTGCCGAGGCGTCGTCCGACCAGCGCATGCTCCTTCTCCCGGTGCTCGTACTGGTCGTCGGGCAGGGTGCTGACGGGGACCAGTCCGTCGGCGCCGGTCTCGTCCAGCTCGACGAACAGGCCGAAGCGGGTGACGCCGGTAATCCGGCCGCTGAAGGTGGCGCCGACCCTGTCGGCCAGGAAGGCCGCCGTGAACCGGTCCACGGCATCCCGTTCCGCCAGCGCCGCGCGCCGCTCGGTCGAGGAGATGTGGTCGCCGATCTCCGTCATCCGGGCCGCCTCGTTGTCGTCCAGACCGCCCGGACCCAGGCCGAAGGCGCGGATCAGGCCGCGGTGGACGATCAGGTCGGCATAGCGGCGGATCGGCGAGGTGAAATGGGCGTAGCGGCGCAGCGCCAGCCCGAAATGGCCGATGTTCTCCGGGCTGTAGGCGGCCTGCGCCTGGGACCGCAGGACGACCTCGCTGATCAGCGACGCCTCGTCGGTGCCGCGCGCCCGGTCCAGGATGCGGGTGAAGTCGGCCGGCTTCAGCGTTCCCTTGTTCAGGCCGTAGCCGAGGCCTTGCAGGAAGCTCCGCAGCGTTTCCAGCTTGTCCATCGACGGCTGGTCGTGGACGCGGTAGAGGCTGGGCATGCTTCGCGCTTCAAGAGCTTCCGCCGCCGCGACGTTGGCGCAGATCATGAACTCCTCGATCAGCCGGTGGCTGTCGAGCCGCTTGCGCGGCGTGATCTCCACGACGCCGCCGCTCTCGTTCAACCGGACCTGCCTTTCCGAGAGGTCGAGTTCCAGGGTGCCGCGCCTGATACGGGCGGCGTTAAGGACCTCATAGGCCGCATACAGCGGCGCTATGACCGTGTCGAGCAGGGGGCCGGCCGTGTCGTCGGCACGGCCTTCGCGGGCATCCTGAACCTGCTCATAGGTCAGTCGCGCCGCCGAGCGCATCAGGCCGCGGACGAACTGGTGCCGCTTCAACTCGCCCTGGCCGTCGATCCACATGTGGACTGCCATGCAGGCCCTGTCCTCGCCGGGACGAAGCGAACAGAGGTCGTTTGACAGCGCTTCCGGCAACATCGGCACGACGCGGTCGGGGAAATAGGCCGAGTTGCCGCGCCGGAAGGCGTCGCGGTCCAGCGGCTTGCCGGGCCGGACATAGAAGGCGACGTCGGCGATGGCGACGACGATGTGCCAGCCGCCTTCGACGTCCGGATCGGTCTCCGCCCAGACGGCATCGTCGAAGTCGCGGGCATCGGCGCCGTCGATGGTCACCAGCGGGATGTCGCGCAGGTCGATGCGGCCTTCCAGCGTCGGCTTTTCGGCACGCTCCGCCTCTTCCAGCGCCGCTTCGGAAAAGACGGTCGGAAGGTCCTGGCCGTGGATGGCGATCAGGCTGATGGAGCGCGGGTTGGCGATGTCGCCCAGCCGCTCGACCACCTTCGCCTGCTTCATGCCGAACCGGCTCGACGGCAGCACTTCCGCCACCACCAGTTCGCCCGACACGGCGTCGCCGGAGTGGGCCGGAGTGACCAGGAACTCCGCTCGCTGGCGCTTGTCGGTCGGACGCAGGCGGGCGCCGTCCGGAGTCATCTCGTAGATGCCCAGTACCCGAGCCGAACCGGTCTTTTCCAGCTTGCGGATCGTCCGGCCGCTGTAGGTGCGGTCGTTCTGCCGTTGAAGCTGAGCCAGTACCCGGTCGCCGGGCAGCAGGGCAGGGTGCCCGCGCCGTTCCGGCTGCATGAAGATCTTCGGTGGCGGCTCTTCGGACGTCCAGGCGATGGGCCGGGCCAGCACCTCGCCGTCGGTGTCGATCTCGACCACTTCGAGCACGCCGACGGCCGGCAGAGCCGCCGGGGGAGCCAGCCGGCGGGCGCGGTCGCGTTCGACGCTGCCGTCGCTTTCCAGCTCCTTCAGAAGGGCCTTGAGAGCGATGCGGTCGTCGCCGCGCAGGTGGAACTCGCGTGCGATCTCCCGCTTTCCGACCGGTACGGGGCTGTTGCGGATAAAGGACAGAACCTCCTCCCGGCTGGGGAAGGAGGCTGCTTTCCTGGAGGGTTCTTCGTCGGTCAATGCTGAGTCGATTTCTCCGAACGGGATCACCCGGCGGCCCGGGCCTTCGGCTTGGCGGCCGGGGCTTCGGTGGCCTTGGCGGCCGTCTTGGTCGTGGTGGCCTTCTTGGCGGCGGCAGGCTTCTTCTCGACCGCCGGCTTCTTGGCCGGTTTCGCCTCGTCGTCGCCGGCGTCGTCGACCGCCGTTTCGGGCTTCGCGGGCTTGGCCTTGGCGCCCTTCGCGGCGGGGACCTTGCCGCCGTCCTTGGCGATCTTGGCGTCCAGCAGCTCGACCGCCTGCTGCATGGTCAGCTCGTCGGCGTTGGCCGCCATCGCCTTGGGTAGCGACGCCATCACCTTGCCGTGCTTGACATAGGGGCCGAAGCGCCCGTTGTTGAGGCTGACCGGCTTGCCGTCGCGCGGATGGTCGCCGACCACGCGGCCGGGCACCTGCGCCGGTCCCTTCTTGGCTTCCGCCAGGAGGACCACCGCGCGGTTGAGGCCAATGCTCAGGACGTCATCGTCGGCCGCCAGCGACTTGTAGGTAGAACCCAGCTTCAGATACGGGCCAAATCGCCCGATCCCGGCCGAGATCATCTCACCCGTTTCCGGATGGGGACCGATGTCGCGCGGCAGGGCCAGCAGCTTCAGGGCCGTTTCCAGATCGATCTCGGCCGGGGGCATGCCCTTGGGCAGCGAGACGCGCTTCGGCTTCGGCGCGTCCTTGGGCTTGGCCTTGGCTTTCGCCTTGCCCTTGGCCTTCTTCGCGTCCGGTTCCGGTTCGGGGACGACGACCTCCGCCGGCGCCTCCGCTTCTCGCGGCGGACCCAGCTGGACATAGGCGCCGTAGGGGCCGCGCCGGACGCTGACCGGCAGGCCGGTCTCCGGATCGTCGCCCAGTTCGCGCGGGCCATCGGCCAGCGCGTCGGCTTCCTCGCTGCCCGTCGCCACCGCGAGCGAGCGCGTGTATCGGCATTCCGGATAGTTGGAGCAGCCGATGAAGGCGCCCGTCCTGCTCAGCTTGAGGCCCAGCCGGCCGGCGTGGCACGACGGGCAGACCCTGGGGTCGTGGCCGTCCCGCGTGTCGTTGGGGAAGAAGTGCGGGCCGAGGTCTTTGTCCAGCTCATCGATGACCTGGGTGATCGTCAGGTCCTTTGTGCCCTCGACCGCCGCCGAGAAGGCTTTCCAGAAGTCCCGCAGCACGGTCTTCCAGTCCAGCTTTCCATCGGACACGTCGTCCAGCTTGGCTTCCAGGTCGGCGGTGAAGTTGTATTCGACGTAGCGTTCGAAGAAGCTGGACAGGAACGCCGTCACCAGCCTGCCGCGATCGTGCGGCACGAACCGCCGCTTGTCGATCTCGACATAGTCGCGGTCCTGGAGCACCTGCATGATGCTGGCATAGGTCGAGGGCCGGCCGATGCCAAGCTCTTCCAGCTTCTTGACCAGGCTGGCCTCGGTATAGCGCGGCGGCGGCTGGGTGAAGTGCTGCTCGGCGTCGATGGCGTCCCGGTTCATCGGGTCGCCTTCCTTGACCGGAGGCAGGCGCGCCTCGGCGTCTTCCTCGGCGGCGGTCTTCTCGTCCACCGAATCGTCGCGCTCTTCCTGATAGACCCGCAGGAAGCCGTCGAACACCACGACCGAGCCGGTGGCCCGGAGCACGGCCTTGCCGTCGGCGGACGCGATATCGACCGCGACCTGGTCCAGCACGGCGCTTTCCATCTGCGAGGCGACGGTGCGCTTCCAGATCAGCTCGTAAAGCCGCAGTTCGTCGCGCTCGAGCTGAGCTGCTACTTCTTCCGGCCGGCGGTTGAGGTCCGTCGGCCGAATCGCCTCGTGCGCCTCCTGGGCGTTCTTGGCGGTGCTCTTATAGATGCGCGGGGCGCCGGGCAGGTAATCCGGCCCGTAATGCGACCCGATCAGCTCGCGGACCTGCCCGATGGCGTCGTTCGAAAGCTGCACGCCGTCGGTTCGCATATAGGTGATCAGGCCAACCGTCTCGCCACCGATATCGACGCCCTCGTAAAGCTTCTGGGCCACCCGCATGGTCCGCGTGGCACCCATGCCAAGCTTCCGCGAAGCTTCCTGCTGAAGGGTCGACGTCGTGAAGGGAGGATACGGATTGCGCCGGACTTGCTTGTGCTCGACCGAGTGGACGGCATAGCTGAGCGGCTTCAGCCGCTCGACCACGGCTTCCGCGACACCCTTTTCACCGAGCGCGAACTTGTCGAGCCGCTTGCCGTCGAGTTGCGTCAGCCTGGATTTGACCAGGGCGCCTTCGGCGGTCCGGAACACGACCTCGATCGACCAGTATTCCTGGGGGCGGAAGACCTCGATCTCCGCTTCGCGTTCGCAGATCAGGCGGAGCGCCACCGACTGGACGCGGCCGGCCGAGCGCGATCCCGGCAGCTTGCGCCAGAGCACCGGCGACAGCGTGAACCCGACCAGATAGTCGAGCGCCCGGCGCGCCAGGTAAGCCTCGATTAGTTCCTTGTTGAGGTCGCGAGGATGCGCCATAGCATCCAGCACCGCGCCCTTGGTGATCTCGTTGAAAGTGACCCGGCGGACATCGACCTTGTCCAGCAGCTTCGCTTCCCGCAGCACCTCCTGGACGTGCCAGGCAATCGCTTCTCCCTCGCGATCCGGGTCGGTTGCGAGGAAGACGTGATCGACGCCACGGATGGCGCGCGAGATCTCATCGACGTGGCGCTTGGACCGATCGCCAAGTTCCCAGGACATGGCGAAGTCTTCCTCGGGACGAACCGAGCCGTCCTTGGGAGGAAGATCCCGAATATGGCCGAAACTGGCCAAAACCGTGAAGTCCGGACCAAGATACTTATTGATCGTCTTCGCTTTGGCCGGGGATTCGACGATGACTAGATTGCTGCCAGACAAGCGAATTCCGCCTCTTGTTTGCGTTCGGTCTCTTTTTCAGTTTTTATTGCTGAATCAGGACGACCTGATTTCCGGAAAGCTCCTGAACCCGGCCCGCGAGGGCGAGTTCGGTGAGCACGATCCGTACTACCGACGCAGACAATTGGCACCCTCTGATGAGTTCGTCAACGGGGACCGGTGTGTAACTGAGGCTTTCGAGCAACCGTTCGCCGATTTCCCGCACGGTCGCCTCGTCCACTTGAATACCCCTGTCGGCCGAGAAAAGGTCGGATTGCGGCTCCCGCAGCGGTCGTGACTCACTGTTCGCCAGCGCCTGGACAATGTCCTCGACGCTCTCGGTCATGGTGGCGCCGTCGCGGATCAAACGGTTGGGGCCCTGCGAGCGCGGGTCTAGCGGCGATCCGGGTACCGCGAAGACGTCGCGGCCCTGGTCTCCCGCCACGCGGGCGGTGATCAGCGAGCCTGATTTCAGCGTCGCCTCGATCACCACGACACCAAGCGCCAGCCCGGAGATGATGCGGTTTCGGCGCGGGAAGTGGCGGGCGAGCGGCTGGGTGCCGATCGCACATTCCGCGACGACGGCGCCCTGCTCGGCGATCCGCTCCTGAAGGGCCCGGTTCTCCTCCGGATAGACGACGTCGATTCCGCCGGCCACCACGGCCGCCGTGCCGCTGGCCAGCGAGCCGGCATGGGCGCTGGCGTCGATCCCGCGCGCAAGGCCGGAGACGACGACGAAGCCGGCGGCTCCCAAATCGCGCGCCAGCATTTCCGCCAGGCGTTTTCCGTTGATCGAGGCATTGCGGGCACCGACGATGGCGACGGCGCGCTTTCCCAGAAGGTGAGGATGGCCCTTGACCGAGATCAGGGGCGGTGCGTCGTCAATCGCGGCGAGGGCCTGCGGGTAGTCAGGCTCACATGAGGCAATCAGCCGCGCCCCGTACTTGGTCACCGCCGCGGCTTCACGTTCCGCTTCCGCCAGCGAGGCTATCCGCAGCGGAGCCTTGCGTCCGCCGCGCTTAGCCAAGTCCGGCAACGCCTGGATCGCTTTCCCGGCGGTATCGAACCGTTCCATCAGACGGGCGAAGGTGACCGGACCGACGTTCTCGGTGCGAATCAGCCGCAGCCAGTCAAGCCGATCAAGGTCGGTCAGTGCGCGTCTCAGTTGAGTCATGCCGCACCATACTGCGGTCCGCGCCGTGGTCAAAGTTTGCCGCACACGTCAGCATGCGGCAAAGCGTCATCGCAGCCTGTTACACCCATGGCGGAAAGTTTCGACCGGTTTGGGGCGTTAGATGTCGGGCTGAAGAGGCCCGACCTCGGCTTGATCGGATGTCGGAATCGGCCTTCCCCGCTGGTGTCACCCGTAGGTCGGGCCTCTTCAGCCCGACATCAGCGTCGCATCCCAGGCACGCTCGAAAGGTCAGGATTTTCCGGTTCTGGTATAGGTGGGTCCGGACTGCGTTTCAAATCGCCGTCATCTGAACGGGTCGCAGCTCCGCCAGCGATTGACGGATGATCTGGGCAGCGCCGGAGACCGACAGGACTGCCATGATGGCCGCGACAGCGATGTCGGGCCAGCCCGTGCCGGTGCCGAACACGCCCAGGGCCGCCGCGAGCACGGCGATGTTGGCGATGGCGTCGTTGCGGGAGCAGATCCAGACCGAGCGGCGATTCGCGTCGCCGTCGCGGTGGAAGTACAGCATCAGCGCGCAGCCGACATTCGCGGCCAGCGCCATCGCGCCGACGATGCCCATGACTTCCGCCTGCGGCACCGTCTGATAGACCGCGTTCCACGCGGTCTGGCCGGCAACCCACAAACCGACGGCGCCCAGCGACAGACCTTTCAGCAGTGCCGCGCGGGCGCGCCACTGAAGCGCCATGCCGAGCACCAGGAGCGAGATAAGGTAGTTTGCCGCATCTCCCAGGAAATCCATCGCGTCGGCCTGGAGCGACACCGATCCGGCGGCGGCTCCGGCTATCAGCTCGACCAGGAACATGCCCGCGTTGACGATCAGCGCGATCCACAGGACGCGCCGGTATGTCCTGTCTATCGGCGGTTTCGACGATGAGCACCCGCCGCCGCAGCATCCAGCCGCCATAACAGTCTCCCCGGTCTGCATTCGATTTCCATGTTCGATCAAGCCTCGTGGCCGATACCCGCACGATAGACCTTCCAGGGACGGCAAGGTCAAGCCAGCTACCTGATCCCTGCTTCCCAAGCGTCTTGCCGTCCCGGGAACCGCCGCGGTAAATCGGTGGTTTGCATAAAAGTTCGTGCGGCGCCGTTGACAATTCCCATGCCCATAGGTGCAATAGCCACCGATGCGGCAATGCACCGTCCGTTTGGGCTAAGTGCCGTGTCAGCTTCGCCGATTTACGAAATTTCCTACAAGGTCGGGGTTCAGTGGGATGAAGCAGAGGATCGTAAGCAGCCTGTTCGGCGCCATTGCCGCGGTCACCGCAGCCAGCGCCGTGGGTGCGCCGGGGCTGGCGTCGGCACAGACGGTCAATATTTACAACTGGAACGACTATATCGGCGAGACGACCCTTGAGGATTTCAAGGCGGACAGCGGTATTTCGTACAACTACGACATCTACGACAACCTCGAGATTCTGGAGCAGAAGCTGCTGGTCGGCCGCTCCGGCTACGACATCACGGTCCCGACCGCCGAGCCCACGATGAGCCGCCTGATCAAGGCCGGCGCACTTCAGAAGCTCGACAAGTCGAAGATCCCGAACCTGAAGAACCTCGACCCTGAACTGATGAAGCAGGTCGAGCGGTCTGACCCCGGCAACCAGTACGGCGTCATCTATCAGTGGGGAACGATCGGGATCGGTATCAATGCCGAGAAGATCAAGGCACTGATGCCGGATGCGCCGCTCGACAGCTTCAAGCTGATCTTCGACCCGGAAGTCGCCAAGAAGCTGGCGCCCTGCGGCATCACGATCCTCGATTCGGCGACCGACACCTTCCCGACCGTGCTTCACTACCTCGGCCTCGACCCCAACTCGGACAAGGCCGAAGACCTGAAGAAGGCAGAAGAGGCGCTGATGAAGATCCGCCCTTACGT
Source organism: Skermanella aerolata KACC 11604 (assembly GCF_000936425.1). Classification (GTDB taxonomy): domain Bacteria; phylum Pseudomonadota; class Alphaproteobacteria; order Azospirillales; family Azospirillaceae; genus Skermanella; species Skermanella aerolata. The sequence goes on from NZ_AVFK01000002.1 coordinate 440,689, forward strand.
GAAGAACTTCGTCACGGGGCAGAACATCAACAATCTCGCGGCCGGCGACGCTTGCGTGGCGCTGGCATATTCCGGCGACGTGATCCAGGCCCAGGCCCGCGCCGCGGAAGCCAATGCCGGCGTGACCGTCGACTACGTCGTGCCGAAGGAGGGCGTGCAGCTCTGGTTCGACATGATGACGATCACCAAGGATGCTCCCAACGTCGATGCCGCGCACAAGTTCATCAACTTCATCCTGAAGCCGGAAACGATGGCCGGCATCACCAACTACACCAACTATGCCAACGCGGTGCCGGCTTCGCTGGAAACCGTTGACGAGGCGGTGAAGTCCAATCCGTCGGTCTTTCCGACCGATGCGGCCAAGCAGAAGATGTTTACCGTGTCGGCGGTGGCGCCGGCGGCCGAACGGCTGCGCACCCGGTCCTGGACCAAGATCAAGACCGGCCAGTAAGCCTTGGTGAAGAGCAGGGCGGCGACGCTCAGCAGACGATGCCCCGGCCGCCCGATGACGGCCGGGGCTTCTCTTTGCCGGAATATTTGATCGCAGGGAGAACCCGATGGCTCAGACGACGACCCAGTCCGGCCGCAAGATCAAGCTCGAGCCCTGGCAGGACCCCAAGGAACAGCCCTACCTGCGGATCGAGAAGGTTACCAAGAAGTTCGGCGATTTTACCGCCGTGGACGACGTATCGCTGTCGATCTACCGGGGCGAGTTCTTCTCGCTGCTCGGCGGGTCCGGCAGCGGCAAGACCACCCTGCTGCGCATGCTGGCGGGGTTCGAGACCCCGACTTCGGGCAAGATCTTCATCGACGGCGTGGATATGTCGAACATCCCGCCGTACGAGCGTCCGGTCAACATGATGTTCCAGAGCTATGCCCTGTTCCCGCACATGACGGTCGAGCAGAACATAGCCTTCGGCCTGAAGCAGGACCGCGTGCCGCGCGACCAGATCCGCGTACGCGTCGCGGAAGTGCTGGACCTGGTCCAGCTCGGCCGCTTCGCCAAGCGCAGGCCGCACCAGCTCTCGGGCGGCCAGCGCCAGCGCGTGGCGCTCGCCCGCAGTCTCGTCAAGCGGCCCAAGCTGCTGCTGCTCGACGAACCGCTGGGGGCGCTGGACCGGCGGCTGCGCGAGCAGACCCAGTTCGAACTGGTCAATATCCAGGAACAGGTCGGTATCACCTTCGTGATCGTCACTCATGATCAGGAGGAAGCAATGACCATGTCGAGCCGGATCGCCGTCATGAACAGCGGCTGGATCGCGCAGGTCGGCACGCCGGCGCAGATCTACGAATACCCGGCCACGAAGTTCGTCGCCGAGTTCATCGGGTCGGTCAACATGTTCGCCGGCCGCATCCTGGAGGACGAACCGGACCACGTACTGATCCAGAGCGAGGAAGCCGGCTGCGACCTCTACATCAACCACGGCGTCCCGGTGCCGCTGGGCACGCCGGTTTCGGTCGCCGTCCGGCCGGAGAAGATGTCGATTTCCCGCGAGCCGCCGCCGGTCGACAGCGGCCGCAACGTGACGCGCGGCACGGTCCGCGAGATCGCTTATCTTGGCAACCTGTCGAACTACCTGATCGAACTGGACTCCGGTAAGATGGTCCGCATCACCCAGCCGAACTTCAACCGGCTGACCGAGATGCCGATCACCTGGGAGGACCGCGTCCATGTCTCCTGGCAACCCTTCGCCGGCGTGGTCCTGACTCAATGAGCCAGCCCGCTTCGAGCCTGAAAACAAGTTCCAGCCGTAGGTTGTTGAGCCGTTTCGGCCTGTCGGGGCGTGGCCTCGTGGTCCTGGTGCCCTATGTCTGGCTGCTGCTGTTCTTCCTGATCCCCTTCGCGATCGTGCTGAAGATCAGCTTCGCCGAGGCCGACATCGCGATCCCGCCCTATACCGCCTTGCTGGACTGGGCGGAGGGAGGGATGCTGACGGTCAAGCTGAACTTCGCCAGCTTCATGTTCCTGCTGACGGACAGCTTGTATGCGGTAGCATATCTCAATTCGCTGAAGATCGCCTTCGTCTCGACCGTGCTGTGCCTGCTGCTGGGCTATCCCATGGCCTACGGCATCGCCAAGGCACCGGCATCGTGGCGCGGTCCGCTGCTGATGCTGATCATCCTGCCGTTCTGGACCTCGTTCCTGATCCGGGTCTATGCCTGGATCGGCATCCTGAAGCAGGAAGGGCTGCTCAATAACTTCCTGATCTGGCTGGGCGTGATCGATACGCCGCTGAACATCCTCTACACCGACGTCTCGATCTATATCGGCATCGTCTATTCCTATCTGCCGTTCATGATCCTGCCGCTCTACGCCACGCTGGAGAAGCTGGACGATACCTTGCTGGAGGCCGCGGCCGACCTTGGCGCCCGGCCGGTCAAGGCGTTCCTGGCGGTCACCTTGCCGCTGTCGATGCCCGGCATCGTCGCCGGTTCGCTGCTGGTGTTCATCCCGGCGGTGGGAGAGTTCGTCATCCCATCGCTGCTGGGGGGACCCAACACGCTGATGATCGGCGCCGTGCTGTGGAACGAGTTCTTCTCCAACCGTGACTGGCCGGTGGCGTCGGCGGTGGCGATAGCGCTGCTGCTGTTCCTGGTCGTGCCGATCATGCTGTTCCAGTATTTCCAGGAAAAGCAACAGGAGGCCGCAAAGCAATGATGCGCCGTTCCGGCTTCGTGCTGACCATGCTGGCGTTCGGCTACGCCTTCCTCTACGTGCCGATCATCCTGCTGATCATCTATTCCTTCAACGAGAGCCGTCTGGTCACCGTCTGGGGCGGCTGGTCGACCAAGTGGTATGTCGGGCTGCTGCATAACCAGCAGATGCTCTCGGCGGCCTGGCTATCGCTGCGCATCGCGGCGCTGAGCGCTACGATTTCGGTCATCCTGGGGACCATGGCCGGCATGGCGATGGCCCGGTTCGGACGCTTCAAGGGGCGGACGCTGTTCGGCGGCATGATCACGGCGCCGCTGGTGATGCCGGAAGTGATCACCGGTCTATCCCTGCTCCTGCTGTTCGTCTCGCTCGAACAGTTGATCGGCTGGCCGGAAGGGCGCGGTATGACGACCATCACGATCGCCCACGTGACCTTCACGATGGCCTTCGTCGCGGTGATCGTGCAGAGCAGGCTGGTCAGCCTGGACGAATCGATCGAGGAAGCGGCGATGGACCTGGGCGCTCGTCCCGCCAAGATCTTCTTCGTGATTACGCTGCCGATCATCTCGCCCGCGATCGTGTCCGGCTGGCTGCTCGCCTTCACCCTGTCGCTGGACGATCTGGTGATCGCCAGCTTCGTGTCGGGTCCTGCTTCCACGACGTTGCCGATGGTGATCTTCTCCAGCGTCCGGCTGGGAGTGACGCCGGAGATCAACGCGCTTGCGACGATCATCGTCGCCATCGTGACGACCGGCATCATCGCTGCTGGAGTTATCATGGCTCGGCAGGAAAGAATCAGAAGGATCGACGAACAGATGGCGTCCGCGTCGAACGCCTGAGTTTTTCAGCTTTCCTTGAGGTTTTCCTGAACCCGGAAATGCTTTTCTTGCATGCGAGCCGCGCATGGCCGCCCTGGCGGCCGTGCGCGGGGGCTTGCCGGCCGCAGGTTAAAAGAATATCTTCTTCATCAGGAGAAACTGCTGAAGAGGCGTATCATGAATTTTCTCGTATTCCTTGGCCTTGTCCGTCTTGGTTCGGCCGCCCAGACCCGATTCTACGAACCGGCATATCCTATTTCGGATGCTCCTGTGCAGCACCCTCCGGCCCAGCGTCGTCGATAGAGCGCCAGCGGCCTCCCTTCGTTTTTTCCCTCTTTTCAAATTTTTTAGAAAACTCAGGGTTTTACCGGAGGCGGATCATGTCCGTTCCGAGAGGTTGCCAAGACAGCGCCCCGGTGGTTAGTGTCCCCGGGGCGTATTCTTTGAGAGGGCTTAGAAACCATGTCCACCCCTGTCGCGGACGGGTTCCGCATGCCTGCGGAATGGGAAAGCCACAGCCGCTGCTGGATGGCGTGGCCCTGCCGCCCCGAAACATTCACCAACGGTATCGACGCCGCCTGTGCCGCCTATGCCGAGGTGGCCCAGGCCATCGCGCAGTTCGAACCGGTCGCCATGGTCTGCAATCAGTCCGACGTGGCTGAAGTGTCGCTGGCTTGCGGTCCCGGCATCGAAGTGCTGCCCATGCCGATCAGCGATAGCTGGGTCCGCGACACCGGCCCGACTTTCGTGGTCGACGGGACCGGTCAGGTCGCGGGTGTCGACTGGGGCTTCAACGCCTGGGGCAACAATTATCCCGACCACCAGCTCGACGCGGAGCTGGCTCGACGGATGCTCGAGCATCTCGGCATGCAGCGCTACGGCGCTCCGCTGATCCTGGAAGGCGGCTCGATCCACGTGGACGGGGAGGGCACGCTGATCACGACGGAAGAATGCCTGCTCAATCCCAACCGCAATCCCAACCTGACCAAGGCGGAGATCGAGCAGCACCTGAAGGACTATCTGGGCATTCGTCAGGTCATCTGGCTCGGCCAGGGCTACGAATTGGACGAAACCGACGGCCATATCGACGAGATCGCCTGCTTCGCCCGTCCGGGACTGGTGCTGGCCCTGACGACCGACGATACCGGCGATCCCAATTTCAAGATCTTCCAGGACAACCTGGACCGGCTGAAGGCCGCCCGCGACGCGAACGGCCGGGAGATCGAAGTGGTCACGCTCCGCCAGCCGGAACGGCGCGACCACAACGGCGTCCGCCTGACGCTCTCCTACACCAACTTCTACATCGCCAACGGCGGCATCGTCATGCCGGCCTATGAAGACGCGGCGGATGACGAAGCCTTCCGGACCCTGCGCAAGGTCTTCTCCGACCGCGAGGTGATCCAGGTGCCAGCGCTCGACATCGTCAAGGGCGGCGGCGGCATCCACTGCATCACCCAGCAGCAGCCGAGCGGTCAGTGATGGCGGAGCCGGCAAGGGTCTGACTTGGCGGCGCGTCCATGTTGGGCCACGGCCCCAACCTACAGGCTCCTGCTTCGTAGGTTGGGCCGTGGCCCAACAACTCCCCTTCCTGGCTCTGGTGTAACGACCGGATCTGAAGCCAAGCGGGACGCATCTTCCCGTTGACTTGGGACCGCCGCTCCCCTAGGTTCCAGCACCGCTCAATCCCATGAGCATGCAATGCGCCTACGGGTGCCCGCCGGTCCGCGAGTTTCGCGCACTGGCGCATTTTCGTTTGGGCGCGTTGCGGCACATGGGAATGAAGCGGCTCGGATTTTCGAACCTTGATCGAGTGATGCATGTTTGAAGGGCTGACCGGACGGCTGGGCGACATCTTCGATCGCCTGACACGGCGTGGCGCGCTGAGCGAGGAAGACGTCGGCGCCGCCTTGCGCGAGGTGCGTATCGCCCTGCTCGAGGCGGACGTTGCCCTGCCCGTGGTCAAGCAGTTCATCGCCGGCGTCAAGGAAAAGGCCGTCGGGGCCGAAGTCCTGCGCTCGGTCACGCCCGGCCAGATGGTCGTCAAGATCGTCCACGACCATCTGGTCGAGATGCTGGGCTCCGTCAGCGAGGGCATCAACCTCGAGGCTGCCGCGCCGGTCCCGGTCCTTATGGTCGGCCTCCAGGGTTCCGGCAAGACCACCAGCACCGCCAAGATCGCTCTCCGCCTGAAGACGCGGGAGCGCAAGAAAGTGCTGATGGCGTCGCTCGACACACGGCGCCCGGCGGCTCAGGAACAGTTGAAGATCCTGGGCGAGCAGGTTCAGGTCGCCACGCTGCCGATCGTTCCCGGCCAGCAGCCGGTCGAGATCGCCAAGCGCGCCATGCTGATGGGCCGGACCGAAGGGTATGACGTCGTCATGCTCGACACCGCCGGCCGTCTCGCGATCGACGACGAACTGATGGCGGAAGTGGCATCCGTCCGCGACGCCACCAAGCCCGCCGAAACGCTGCTGGTCGTGGACGCCATGACCGGTCAGGACGCTGTCACTGTCGCCACCAATTTCCAGGATCGCGTCGGCATCACCGGCATCGTGCTGACCCGTATCGACGGCGACGCGCGCGGCGGCGCCGCATTGTCGATGCGCCAGATCACCGGCAAGCCGATCAAGCTGCTGGGCGTCGGCGAAAAGGTCGACGCGCTTGAAGCGTTCCACCCCGACCGCATCGCCGGCCGTATCCTGGGCATGGGCGACGTCGTCAGTCTGGTCGAGAAGGCCGCCGAGAACATCGACAAGGCGGAGGCTGAAAAGCTCGCCAAGAAGATGGAGAAGGGAACCTTCGACCTAGACGACATGGCGAACCAGCTCAAGCAGATCCGCAACATGGGCGGCATGGGCGGCATGCTCAACATGCTGCCCGGCATCGGCAAGATCAAGAACCAGCTCAAGGATGCCAAGATCGACGAAGGCATCCTGAAGAGGCAGGAAGCCATCATCTCGTCGATGACTAAGGCGGAGCGCCGCAATCCCGACCTCATCAAAGCATCCCGCAAGCGCCGCATCGCGCTGGGATCGGGTGTGCAGGTCCAGGACGTCAACAAGCTGCTCAAGCAGTTCCAGGACATGCAGACCATGATGAAGAAGGTCAAGAAGATGGGTCAGAAGGGCTTCATGCGCCAGGGTCTGGCCGGTCTTATGCCGGGCGGCCGCGGCGGCGGGAAGGGTTTCCCGTGATCCGCCTGCCTTATGCCGTGCCTACATAGAATTTCGCCTTGGGATCGTTGATCGTTCCCGCAGGCATCTCCGATCGACGCCCAGTGCCATCTGCCGGGCTGAGAGTTTAGCCGATACGACTGCAACCTGAGTGAAGAGAGTAATTCAGCAATGTCCCTGAAGATTCGTCTGACCCGCGGCGGCGCCAAGAAGCGCCCGTTCTATTCCATCGTCGTCACCGATGCCCGCAGCCCGCGCGACGGCCGTTTCATCGAAAAGATCGGCACCTACAACCCGATGCTGGCGAAGGATCATCCGGAGCGCGTCGTGTTGAACGGCGAGCGCGCCAAGCATTGGCTGTCCGTCGGTGCCCAGCCGACCGACCGCGTTACGCTGTTCCTCGGCCGCGCCGAGATCGTCCCGGCTCCGGCCCAGGCGAACAACCCGAAGAAGGCCGCCCCCAAGGCGAAGGCCCAGGAGCGCATCAAGGCCGAGCAGGCTGCCGCCGCCAAGCGCGCCGAAGCCGAAGCCGCCGGCTCCGCCGAATAAGCTGCTGCGCTGACAGGCCCGGTACCTCCCCATGGCAACCCAACCCGCAGGCAAAGGCGCAAGCCAGGCCAGGAACGCAGGCAAGGCGCGAAGCACGGTGTGCGTCGGCCAGATCGTCGGCGTTCATGGCGTGCGTGGCCTTGTGAAGCTGAAGAGCTTCACCGAGGACCCTGCGGCCATCGCGGGCTACAATCCGCTGATGGACCCGACCGGCACCCGCAGCTTCACCGTCGAACTCCAGTCGGCGATGAAGGACTACTGGCTCGCGAGGGTACAGGGGGTCTCCGATCGGACCGCTGCGGAAGCTCTGCGGGGCGTTCTGCTGCATGTGGACCGCGACCGGCTGCCGCCTACCGAGGACGAGGAAGAGTTCTATCACGCCGACCTGATCGGTCTTTCGGTTGAAAGGCCGGACGGCTCCGGTATCGGCACGGTCATAGCTCTCCATAACTTCGGCGGCGGCGACATGCTGGAAGTCAACTTGCCGGAGCGCCGCACGGTTATGGTGCCCTTCACCAAGGCGCTCGTGCCGGTGGTGGATGTCGCCGGTGGCCGTATCGTCGCCGACTTGACTGACGACCTCTTGGCACCTCCGGATGCCGCCGAGCAGGCGCGGGAAAAGGCGGCGGAAGCGGCAGCCGAGCGTGCCGGTTCGGCAGCCGATGGCGAGGCCGAGTGATGGACCCCGTCTGGACCGTCCGCATCCTGACCCTGTTCCCGGAAATGTTTCCGGGACCACTGGGTTTCAGCCTTGCCGGACGCGCCCTGGAGAACCGGGTATGGTCCCTGGAAACAGTGGACATCCGGAACTTCGGACGCGATAAGCACCGTACGGTTGACGATACTCCGTTCGGTGGCGGTCCCGGCATGGTGATGCGGGCCGACGTCCTCGACGCTGCCCTGACCGCCGTTACCGGCGGTCCGGAAAGTGCGGGACGCGGCCGGGTGATCTACCTGTCGCCACGCGGCAGGCTGCTCGATCAGGCTCTCGTCCGGGAGCTTGCCGTGGAGCCGGTCGTGACCCTGCTGTGCGGGCGTTACGAAGGGGTGGACGAGCGGGTTCTGGAAGCGCATGGGGCCGAAGAGGTCAGCCTCGGCGATTTCGTGCTGTCCGGCGGCGAGCCGGCGGCGCTGGCTCTCATCGATGCCGTCGTCCGGCTGTTGCCGGGCGTCATGGGCAACGAAGAGACCGCGGGGGAAGAAAGCTTCGAGCGGGGGTTGCTGGAATATCCCCACTATACGCGGCCGGCCGACTGGCAGGGCCGCATGGTGCCGGAAGTCCTGCTTTCCGGCCACCACGAAAAGGTACGCGCCTGGCGGCTGGCCGAGGCCGAGCGGATCACCAAGGCCAGACGGCCGGACTTGTGGTCCCTCTACGAGGCCGCCCGCGAGGTGGAAGAACCGCGGAAGCGCCGGCGGCGCGACCGCATCGCGACGATGGAATAGATGACAATCGGGTCCGCCGGGCTGCCTTTCAGGACTTCGGCGCGCCACAGTTGAATGTAAGGGGTGAGTGCGATGAACATCATTCAGCAACTTGAGGCCGAACAGGTCCAGAAGCTGGTCGAAAAGCGGCCGGTGCCGGAGTTTTCTCCCGGTGACACGCTGCGCGTCAACGTGAAGGTCGTCGAAGGCACGCGCGAGCGCGTCCAGGCCTATGAGGGCGTCTGCATCGCCCGCAAGAACGCCGGCGTCAACTCCAGCTTCACCGTCCGCAAGATTAGCTACGGCGAAGGCGTCGAGCGCATATTCCCGCTCTACAGCCCGCGCATCGACAGCATCGAGTTGGTCCGCAAGGGCGACGTCCGTCGCGCCAAGCTGTACTACCTGCGCGAGCTGCGCGGCAAGCGCGCCCGCATCAGCGAGCGGACGACCGGCCGCGGCATGGTCAACGGCCGCGACGTTACGAACTAATCTGCTTGGTGGTTGGGCTTCGGCCCAACTATCCATTGGAGACCGTGACGCGATAAAAACGCCCGCCGAAAATAATTCGGCGGGCGTTTTTATCGCGTCACGGCGCTGCCGTCGAAAGATCGTTGCTCTGGGGTCGCCGTTGCATCCGTGCTTCACGATTTCATGCATCGGCATGAGTTCAGGGGGCTTCACAAGCCGGTCGGATTTAAGTAAATTAGAGGAGCGGGAGAGGTGCTTCACACACCTCCTCCTGACTCCGTTAGAGGCTCATGCCGATCTCGATTTCAATCTCGATCGTCTGTCCCTTCCAGCGGAGCCGGAATGTCCATCGTATCCTGGACTCCCTCCTCTAGTTGTCTCGGTGGGGTGGATTATCCACTTCACCGGACACTGGCGAGAATAGGGCTTAGAGTGGCGTCTTGGTACGCGAACTTGCATGCTGCGGCATGCTGTCATACTTGCCAGAATCGACCGGATTGAAACGAAAAGCATCTTTACGGTAGATGCTAACTCCGGCCGCATATACGTCCGCTAGAGCGGCACCGACATTTTCACGCTTGTCCCGCTGCCGGTTGCTTCCACTGCAAGCACGGATCCCAACTGCGCCGCCAGAGCCTCCGCCAGCAGCATGCCGGCATCGGCATCCGGATCGAAGCCGGTGGGCAGGGCTCTGCCGTTGTCTGACACTACCAGCTCGAGAACTTCCGGTTGTGGGTTAGTCAAGGAGATCCGGATCCAGCTTTTCGCCGGGAAAGCATGGCGCAACGCGTTGCTCAGCAGCTCGTTGACGATCAAGCCAAGCGGCACCGCGAGCGACAATCCGCCCGTGATCTTCTCCGACTGAACGTCGATATCGGTACCCTGTGCACCACCGGGCAGGTTCGCGCTGGTCGTCGTGACCAGTTCCGTCAGGTAGCGGCCGAACTCTACCTTGGTTTCCGTGCCCGACTCATGGAGGTGGCGGTAGGCTATGGCAAGCGCCTCGATCCTCTGCAAGGTGAGGTCATAGGCTGTCCTTGCGTCAGGGTCGCGGATGCGGCCGCTTTGCAACTTCAGAAGGCTGATTACCAGCTGAAGGCTGTTCTTGGCACGGTGCTGGAGTTCCTTGAGTGCCGCCTCCTTTTCCCTCAGCGCCTGTTCGAGCTGCTTGGTATGGTCGTCCATATCAGGAGCGCTAGCTATGGTCAAAGGCGGGTCTCCTGACCGCGTCAAACGTATGCGGGAGCGGTAGCTTCAACGGGCGGATGTTTCCATATCAGCCGCGTTCCTAGAGTATTCGCCAATTTGTACAACAGGCAAGCTAACTCTCAAATATACTTTCCGGCGTAGACACGGAATACATATAGAATATGCATAGATTTTTATATTTAAGTGCCAGCGGAATGAACGTAGCTACCCTAAGCAGGCGTTGTGAAGCGTAGCAGGCACTCGATTTGCTGTTTCTCCCCCTCCGGTGCGTAACGGTCAGCCAAAGATGCGGCTGAGAATACCTTTCTTTTTTGCGACTGGAAGTTTGGCTTTAGGGGCAGGGGGCTTGCCCTGAATGTACTCTTCCTTGAAACGCTTCAAATCCTCGGACCGGCCGAAGTTGAAGCGGACATGGAATATATAGGTCTTGGTTTTCTTGAAGTCGTCGATTTCCTCGGACATTCCAAGGAACTCCAACTCCCAAAGCCCTCTGATATTCGCGCGCATCCAGTCTTCGGCCTCGTTCATCTTGCCCTGGCCGCGGAACTTATGAACGATTTCGTACGTCAGATGCGATGTCATGGCTTTCCCGCTTTGCGGTCTACAGTAAAGGCCCGGTATGGGTAATCCGGTCATCGGGGCCGGTGGTCGATCGTAAGCACAAGGCGTATAGATTCGGTTACTGGAAGCGCCGATCCGTCGCATCTCACAACGTTGACATGGATCAAGGCATTCTCCGGCGTCGTCGGTCATCGTTAGCGGGTTGATCGTTGCCGTACCTTCGGATCGATGACGGGAGCGGACAGCGTCATGACCATTCCTTCCGACGTGATGCGATTGCCGCCCCCAGGTGAGCCTTTCAACCTGTCCGGGCGAGTACATTCGATTTCGGCGCGCGGGACAGGAGCCGGACCAGGCGTCCGCTTCGTGATCTTTCTGCACGGCTGCCCGCTGCGGTGCGTTCACTGCCCAAGCAAGGGCAGTGCCCAAGGCAGCGACATACGTCTGGATACCGTCGAGAAACTCACCGACCGGATCGCCCAGCATGCCGATTACATGCGGGTATCGGGCGGTGGGGTAACGGTTGCCGGTGCCGAACCGCTCGAGCAGGCGGAATTCGTCCGCGAGTTGTTCCGCCGCTGCCGTTCAATGGGGATACCGACCGCACTCGATACCACGGGCAGCGGCAACCTGTTCGCTGCGCGGGGCCTGCTGCACCTGACCGATCTTGTCGTGCTCGACCTCACCGGGTTCGATACCGCGACCGTTCAGGACGTTCCCGCCGGTCCGCTGGCCCGGTTTGCCAGTATCCTTCGGCAGACGGATAAACCGGTGTGGATGCGTCTGGCACTGGTCCCCGGGTTCAATGACGACCCGGCCCATGTCGAGGCCCTGGCGGAGTTCGCCGCTTCCTTTCCCGATCTGGAGCGGGTCGATGTGGTTCCGTTCCAGCGCATGGACGTTGAAGAATGGCAGACGCGCTGTCCGCTCCCCGGCATTCGCACCCTCAAACCGGCAGCCATCTCCCAAGTCCGGACGGTCCGCAATATCTTTCGGAGTCGCGGATTGAGAGCCGACTGAGTTTGCCGGGTTGGACTTCCCACCTGCATCTCAGACGTGGCATGCCGTGGGATTAGCCCTTGGTAGCCGGGACGCTCGGCCGAATTCTGTCGCACCGCAGCATCCGAAGTGCCATCTAGGGGGCCATGGTCGCTATTCCTGAATTCGCCCGGCGGGCGGTCTTCATCGTCACGCTCGGCACGCTTGCCGCAGTCGGCTGCTCTCCCCTCATCGCCAATGGGCCACCACAGAACTCCTATCGCGTCCAGTTGGACGACAGCCGCCCCGAGCGCAGGGATATCGGCGTGCTGCGCTATCGCGGCGGCTTGGCGCTGAGCGACGGCGACGAGGATTTCGGCGGCTTGTCCGGTATCAAGGTCTCCGCCGACGGACAGCGTTTCGTTGCGATCTCAGACAAGGGAGCGGTCGTCAACGGCGTGCTCGACTACGACGACGCCGGCGACCTGACGGGTGCTCGCGACATCGCCGTGATGCCTCTGCTCGATCTGGACGGAACCAGGGTCAAGGGAAACCGGCGCGATTCCGAAGGGCTGGCGCTGCTGCCGGACGGGCGCTGGGCCGTCAGTTTCGAGCGCTGGCATAGGGTAGAGCTGTATCCGGCGAACCCCGCCGGCCCGGTGTCTCCGCCGCTGCCGAAGCTGCCGCGCCCGTCCGGTATCCAGAGCGCCGAGGGCAACAGCGGTCTTGAAGCGGTAACGGCGCTGTCCGATGGCCGCCTGCTGGTGATCGAGGAGGGGACCGAGGACAAGGCCGGCTTCAGCCGCGCCTGGATCGGTGGCGAGAACGGCTGGGCCAGTCTCGGCTACCGCGGCAAGGCGCCCTATCGTCCGACCGATGCGACGACGCTGCCCAATGGCGATGTCGTGGTGCTGGAACGCCGGGCCTCGATCCTGGGAGGGTTCGGCGCGCGGATCATGCGTATCCCGGCGTCCGAGATACGTCCCGGTGCCGAACTGTCGGGGACGGAGCTTGCCGTCCTCGAGCAGCCGGTGACGGTCGACAACTACGAAGGTATTTCGGCGGTCCGGCAGCCGGACGGCAAGGTGATGCTCTACGTCGTGTCGGACGACAATTTCTGGGGTTTTCAGCGCACGCTGATGCTGATGTTCGAGCTTACGTCCTGATTGTCGAACGGTCCTGGCGTAGGTCTCCTTATTCGGGGTGCGTAGCCCTAACGGCTTCACCGGCCCCGAACCCCGTGTGATCCACGATCCCAAGCCCCATATCCTGGGAGAAATCCTGTCGAGAGAGGCTAGCCCGTGCAAACAAGGAGCTGGAGCCGATGAAGCGGCCGATGACGCGTATGATTATCCTGGCTCTCCTTCTGACCGGGTGCGCCGACAATCTGACGTCGGCGGCCCAGATGACGCCGCCGTTCGACGGCGAGGGAGCACAGGCGAAGCAGATCTGGGTATCGCCGGACGGCCCAGTCAGCGACATCAACGCGGCGCTTCAGATGGCCACACCCGGAACGGACGTGATGGTGAAGGCGGGCACCTATCAGGGCGCCGTGAAATTCGCCCGCAGCGGCGACGACGGGGCACCGATCCGGCTGATCTCGGCCGATGGCCGGGGCAAGGCTCGCATCGTTTCCGATAAGACGGGACTGTACGGCTTCGGCACCAAGAACGCCGGAGTCTTCGGCTTCCATATCGTCGCGGGGAGCGGCGGCAATGGCATCCAGTTCGGCTTGTCCGGCAGCGACACCAGCGCCAAGTCCCGCTATGTCCGCAATCTGGTGATCGCCGACAACCTGGTCGAGGATGCGGGTGAGGACGGGATCAAGCTCAGCCAGGCGGACGGCGTCTTCCTTTACGGCAACATCGTCCGCAACAGCGGTGCCGACCGCAACGGCAACGGCGATGGCGGCATCGACATGGTGGCGGTCAACCACTCCCAGATCGTCGCCAATGTCGTGGACGGCACGCCCGGACACACATGCCTGATGATGAAGGGCGGCAGCGAGGGCAACTTCGTCGCGGGCAACATCATGAAGGGCTGCGAGCGCGACGGCCTGTCGGTCGGCGGATTGACGACCGGCAAGTGGATGCGTCCGGGCACCGACTCCGAGGCGAAATTCAACACCGTCGTCGGCAACGACATCGAGGCCGGACGCAACGGATTGCTGATCTTCGGCGCCACCGGCAACATGGTCGCCAACAACCGGTGCGGCGGCAGGCAGAGCTGCGTATCGGAAATGGTCAGCGACCGCGGCCATGCTCCCATGGGCAACTACGACAACAGGCTTGAGAACAACCGCCCCGATCCCGCACCCGATGTCGGCACCTCGGCTGTTCAGGGCGACGATCCGCACCGTTGGGCCAGGGCGCACAAGATCGATATGCTGCCGGATCAAGCATTGCAGGACCGGGCACGATGACCGGCGCCACGTGTTTGTGTTCCAGGCTTCATCTGATTCAAGATTCATTCGACTGATCGAGACCGCATTGCCTCCTTCACCATTTCGCGATCTGACCAACCTGGGCGGACGGGCGTTCGACCGGGTCGGCGAACTGACCGACCGCATGCTCGACGGCAACCTGCGCATCGGCGTCACCGGTTTGCGCCGGTCCGGCAAGACGGTCTTCACGACCGCGCTGATCGACAACCTGCTGCATGCCGACAGGCTCCCGTTCCTGGACGTCGTCGCCACCGGGCGCTTCATCGCCGCCCGCATGGAGCCGCAGCCCGATCAGGCAGTCCCGCGTTTCGACTACGAAACCCAGATCGCCCGGCTGACCGCCCCCGATCCGGCCTGGCCGAACAACACCAAGGTCACCAGTCAGGCGCGGGTGGCGATCCGCTATATGCCCGGCTCGCTGCTGAAGCGGCGACTGCGCGGCGTTACCCGGCTCAACCTGGACATCATCGATTATCCGGGCGAATGGCTGCTCGACCTGCCTCTGCTCGACCGCACCTACGCCGAGTGGTCGCGTGAGACGCTGGCGCTTTCGCGCCGCGCACCGCGCGATGCATTGGCAGCCGAGTGGCTGGCCTACCTGTCCAACCGCGACCCGTCGGGGCCGGCGGAAGAGGCGGTCGCCCGCCGGGCGGCCGAGCTGTACACCAATTACCTGCTCGCTTGCCGGGCGTCCGACCAACTCCTCAGCCTGATCCAGCCCGGCCGCTTCGTTGAGCCGGGCGAACTGATCGGTGCACCCGTGCTGGCCTTCTGTCCGCTGCCGGAACCGGCGGCCCGGGCCGGCCGGCATACCCTGTGGTCGATGATGGAGGAGCGGTTCGAGGCCTACAAGACCAACGTGGTCCGCCGCTTCTTCGCCGAACATTTCGCCCGCCTGGACCGCCAGATCGTGCTGGTCGACGTGCTGGGCGCGCTCAACGCCGGACCGGCGGCCCTGGCCGATATGCAGACCTCCCTGTCCGCCACGCTGGAATCCTTCCATCACGGGCGATCGAGCTGGCTGGACCGGCTGCTCGGTGGGCGGATCGACCGGGTGCTGTTCGCCGCGACCAAGGCCGACCACATCCCGTCGAACCAGCACGGCAACCTGCGCCGCCTGCTGGACGGGCTGGTCGCCGAGCGGCGGAACGCGATCCGGTTCGAGGGCGCCGCCGTCGAAACCATGGCGTTGGCCGCGCTCAAATGCACGGAGACCGTGATGGCCGAGCATCAGGGCCGTCAGCTTTCCTGCGTGCGCGGCATTCCGCTGGGGCGGACGGAGCCAACGGTGCTGTATCCGGGTGAAATTCCGGACGATCACCGGCTACTGGACCGCGACGGCATCCGCAAGCTCAACTTCCTGGATTTCCGGCCGCCGACCCTGGCCGGCCGCCACGGGCGCGGATTGCCCAATATCCGCCTGGATCAGGCGCTAGAATTCCTGGTCGGAGACTTCCTGTCATGACCGGACGGACCCGAGACCCCGATTACGTTGCGCCCGACTACATCCAGCCGATGGAACTGGACCCCTCAGGCAACGTCGTCGTCGTGCCGGACGAGCGTTCCACCGGGCCGCATCCCTCCGGCGAACCGGCCGGCGAGGTCGAAACCCCCGACCCGGTACCGGCGCCCCGCCGCTGGGCCGTCCGGCTGCTGGTTGGTTCCGCAGCCGTGCTGGTGGCGCTGGCGGTAGGATACGACACGGTCGATCTGGTACGCCGCGCGTTCGACACCAGCATGGTTTTGGGCATCGGGGCCGCAGCGCTTGCCGCGGGGACCGTCGTGGGCGCCTTCGGGGTGGTGGCGGGAGAGTTGCGCAGTTTGCGGCGGCTGCGTCAAATCGACGGCCTGCGCCAAGACGCCGAGCACCTGCGCGCCGCCGGGACCCATGGCGAAGCCGAGCGCTATGCGGGCGCGGTAGCCTCGCTCTACCGCGACCGGTCCGATCTGGCACCCCAGCTCACATCCTTGAAGGACCACCTGAGCGACGCCCATGACGACCGCGAAGTCGTTCGCATGGTCGATCTCCAGCTTCTTCAGGACATCGACCGCCGGGCCTATCAGCTCGTGCTGCGGGCATCCCGCGACACCGCGATCGCGACGGCGCTCAGCCCGGCGGCGCTGCTCGACGTGGCGATCGTGCTGTGGCGGAACCTGAAGCTGGTACGGGAAGTGGCGTCCCTGTACGGCGCGCGTCCCGGCTATGTCGGCGGCCTCAAGCTGCTGCGCCGCATGCTCGGCAACATCGCGATCGCCGGCGTCGCGGAAAGCGGCAACCATCTCGTGGCCGAAGCTCTGGGCAGCACCCTGGCGGCCTCCCTGTCGGCCCGGGTCGGGCAGGGCGTGATCAACGGCTTGCTGACCGCCCGCGTCGGCCTGACCGCCATGCACCTATGCCGCCCGCTGGCCTATGACGAAACCAACCGCCCTAGTCTGAAGCGCATCAGGAGGGAACTGCTGAGCGTACCGAAGCAGGTTTTATGACGGAATGGCTGCCGAAGTTCAGTGAAGCAATAAGGCCGGAGCTTCCATGCGGCCGTAAAGGGCTATAGATCGTCGGAAATGTGCAATCCGGCGAGATCGCCGAAAACAAGCGACTTCGGTTCGTGGTGTGGGACCAGGCGTGCAACAGGCCGGCCATCCCGCATCACGACGATTTCTTCCCCGCGCTCGGCTCGCGCCACAAGTCCCGCAAAAGCCGCGGAAACTTGTGTAATTTAAACCTGAGCCGTCATGGTATGGGGCCTCGTTGTCTGGAGGCCCGGCGATTTCGGACCCTGTTGATTGGAGATGGTCATGATGGTTGTTTCTAAAAAGATCATCAAGGCATCCGATGCCGCCGAACGCACATACGCTCCCGCCAACGATTTGCAGGCGGAAGCGTTTTCAGGATTGCCATCGTTCCAGCCCAATCAGGCGCTGGTGCCCGGATGCTGATAGACCATCGGCTTGTCGCCGCCACCTTCCTCGCCGTTCTTTTCCGGCAGCTTGGGCTGGGGCAGGGCGTAGAACATCGGCTTGTCGGTGTCCCAGGTGTTCTCGAACGGCAGTTCCATTTTCAAGCCGCCCTGGTTCTTCTCCGCTTCTCGCATCGCCTGCTGAAGCTGCTTGGCGACTTCCTCGCTCCAGCCGATCTTGTAGTAGCGCGGTTCGGCGTTGTCGGGAAGCTGGAGCCACAGGTAGATCGCCTCGCCCTCCTGCATGCGGGCGCTGAGCACGGTGGCTTCGCGCATGCTCCGGTTGAACCATTCCAGCGCCACCGGCTTCGGCTTGCTCAGCAGGTCGGCGAAGCTGGCATAGGAAATTGGCATGAAGCAGGCCGCGAGGAGCACGGCGCCGACCTTGACCCAGAGCTTCCGGGGCGACCAGATGCTGATCGTCGCGAGCCCTGCGGCAAGGACTGTGGCCAGAGCGAAGAGACTCATCAGAAGCTGCATCACTGTCTCCATTTCCGCAGCGGCTTGGGCAGGCTGTTCACGCTGCCCGGCACCAGTTCGCCGGCCTCGGTAAGCTTGAACCTGTAGACGGTCGTTTCCTGGTTTTCCACCATCAGATCCACGCTGCTGGTCAGGATCTGCTTGGCCGATTCCGAATTGGGCTTCTTGACGCTGGTGACGACCGTCACCTTGACCGGCGAGACCTTGGACTTGTTGCGGTACATGTGGAGATTGACCGCGTATTCGCCCGGCGGTACCCCGCGGCTATAGGTGACTTCGTAGTTGAGCTGCGTCGGGTCGGCGTTGCGGCCAAGGTCGTCGCGCAGCAGGTTGAAGATCACGCCGGACTTGTTGGAATAGCCGACGGGCACGTCGCCCGGCGCCTGGACCCATAGATCGATGTCCGAGTCCAACTCGTCGGCCCAGCGCGCCTCGATCATGACGTTGCCGGGTACGGTGCTGGCAACGGCGGCCTTGGCCTCCTGCTTGGGGTTGAGATGGGGAAGAAGCAGGATCACGACTGCCACGAAGCCGCATAGCGCCAGCGTTATGACATCGCGGAAGACGGTGCCGTTGACGTCTTCGTCGTCGAACTGGTCAAGACCCTGCATGCCGTTCACCGAGCGCCGTTATTTCCGTGATCAGGTTGACGGTGCCGGTGCACAGCATGTTGTAGTTGATGCTGAGCCAGATATTCAGGACGCCGCCGACCAGCGTCGTGTAGAGCGCCACCGACATGCCGTCGATCAGCTTGGTCACCATGGGCGCTATCGACGCCACATCGCCGGCTTTCTGCGGATCGACGCCGCTCAGCGAGATGATGAAGCCGACGACGGTCCCGATCAGGCCCAGCAGGACGAGGCTGGCGGCCAGATGACGCACGACGGCTACCCGCGACGACAGCTTGAGACGGAGATTGCCGGCCAGCGTGGCGCGGCTGCCGCTGTCCTTTCCCTGGACTTCGGCCAGATACCGGGCTGCGCGCGAGCCGACATGAAGGTTGGAGTCCTTGCAGGCGTTCAATTCCCGGCTCGTGCGCCACACCTTGCCGGCGGAGACCACGAGCCCAACCAGGAAGACGCCGAATATCAATTGGCACAACCCGGTATCATCGGTGTCCAGGATCGGCTTGATCCATCCTTGAAGCCATGCGGCCGTCAGTAGTGAGGCGGCAACGGTATTGATCAGTACGAACCTAAGAACGAGCAGATACTTCTGTGGATTTAGAACAAAATCTGAAAAGGTGCTGGAAGACCTCGCATGTAAAACCGTCGGAACGGTACTCCGGCTGGCATGGATGGTCTCAGCAGTCGCGTCGGTCATCAAGGCTCTCCGTTGACAGGCGGCTGATCAGAACTTCATTTCTCCGACTCCCTGTCGCAAGTTTCGTGCCAAGAATGGTTTGTTGTGCGACCCATTGATTGTACACACCAACACAATCACGGCAATACGGCGGAAGCTGTGAGTTCGATGAAGATGGCCTATTATTTGGGCATAAAAGACATGGTTATGTAAAATAGCCTAAAAAATAGGCGAAAAGACCGAAAATAAAGCACTTTTTAACCTTTTCCGCGACAGAATGTCACGGAAATCTCCGGTTATGTTGGCCGGTTGTCAAAGCTCCTGCCCGGGCAGCCCAATGGGCCCATCGCTTTGTTTGCGAACGGTTTAACGGTCAACGCATGGGAGGGGGATGGACTTCCACGTCGGCCTTCAGCTCATGCTGCACTGCACAATGCCTAGGCAGGCCGTGCGACTCCGAGGGATTTCAGGTTACGCAGCCGTTTCGCCGTCTGGCGCCCGCTCCAGGATCACGTTCAGGCGTGTCCGATGGGTTTCCTTGTATCCGTGCTGGATGCACAGCGCGACGCAGTCGGATTTCCAGCGGTCGCTGGAAGTCTCCAGCAGGATCAGGGACGGCCAGAGCCGCACGGGCGCTGTAGCGAAGAACGGGACGAGGACGGTGTCCTCGGCTCCCTCGATGTCGATCTTCAACGCGTCGACCCGGTCGAACCCGGACTCGACCAGCACGCTCTCCAGGGACCGGCACTGGACGCTGACCTTCTCTCCTGTGACCATGGCTATGCTGCTCTGACCCCGGTTGCCGCGGTCGATGAACAGGTCCAGCGTTCCGTCACGGTCGGCGACGGCGCATTGCAGTGTCTTGATGGTCCCCAGATCGTTGGCGGCGACGTTGAAGGAGAGCCGGCGGTAGATCTCGGGCTGCGGCTCCACCGCGAGGATTCGAGCCTTTCGCCCAGCCAGCCCGGCGACGAACAGCGAGTAGATACCGACATTGGCGCCCAGGTCCACGAAGGTGAAGCCGTCCCGGACGGCTGCCGCCAGGACCTGAAGCTCGACCGGATCGAAGAACTGCGGGGTAAACAGGACCCGCTTTTCGCAGACATTGTCTTCCGGATGCACCCGGACCTTCCGCCCGAACACGTCTACGTCGAGCGGTGACTTCAGTCCCGCCAGCGCCAGGCGCCGGGCGGCGAAGGCGATGCGCTTGCCGAGCCACGTTTCGGGAACCGCGCGGGTCAGCCGGATGATGGCGCGCTGAAAGCCCGAGGGTGAATAGGCGCCGAAGGGTGGATCCTGGATGATCCCTGACAAGGCTCTGGTCCATACCGGTATCGACCACGCATATGGTGGTATCGCCGCCATCAGTAGCATGGACGGCCAAGCCGGTCATTAATGAATCAGTGGCCAGAAAGCCAAGCTCAGCGTGTGTCAATGAAAAGCCCGTACGCCTCGTCGGGGTGAGGCCGTACGGGCTTCAGTCGGGAGCGGAACCGGTCCCGCGTCCCGGAGTCGATCGGCACGATTCAATCTTCGTAGCGTTCGAGCTGTCGTTGCAGATCGGTCGCTTCTTCCCGCATGGCATCGAGCCTCATGTCGTCCGGAGCCTCACGCCGCCGCTCTTCGGCGATGCGGGCCTCCAGAGCTTCCTGCTCCTGACGCATGATGCTGATCAAGGCTTCCTTCATGATCGCCTCCAACATCGTCAAAGGATTATTCTCGTCCGAGTCGCGCTTGCAAACAAGATATCATAAGTCGAAAATGCCTCCTATCGTTTCGTGCATATTCCGATCCCGTCGCTTTCCCGGAGAGGGCGCCGCCGGGCTGGGAAATTACGGCGGATTGCGATCTCCGGACTCGACAAGCCCCAGGGCGCGTAATTAACAGTTAACCAACAGCATCTAGACTGAAGGTCGAGGTGTATTCCGCCATTCACCGGAATTTAGGGTAGTTTTATCGGATGAAGCGCAGGCTTCTGCTTCAAATGACGCTGAATGCGCCTCTGCTCGGCATGGGGCTGGGCCTTGGCTCCTTTGGGCTCGCATCGTCCTTGATGCCGGGAACGGCCGATGCTGCGACCAGGGAGCCGCCGCCGCGCAAGCCCAGCCGTGAGACTTCAGGGCCGGAGCGCCGTCTCGTCGTGATCGATCCCGGCCATGGCGGTCATGATCCGGGCGCCATCGGCGTGCGCGGCACGCTGGAGAAGGAGATCACGCTCGATATCTCCCGGGAAATCGCGCGCAAGCTCCGCGGGACTCGCGGTGTTTCGGTCAGCCTGACGCGCGATGACGATATCTTCCTGCCGCTCGCCGACCGCGTCGCCGTGGCGCGGGAAGCGGGAGCCGATCTCTTCATCTCGATCCATGCCGACAGCGCCCCCAACCGCGACGCCCGCGGACTGTCCGCCTATACGCTGTCCGACAAGGCGTCGGACGACTTCTCCTTCGCACTTGCCAAGCAGGAGAACCTGGCGGATGGCGCCGGCGGCATCGACCTGCGCCACACCCGTCCGCAGGTGGCGGCCATCCTGTCCGATCTGGTGGCGCGGCACACCGTTTCGGCGTCGCTGATGGCGAAGAGCAGTCTGGTCGAAGGGGCGGGGCGGTCGCTCCGTTTGCTCGATAACCCGAAGCGGTCGGCGAACTTCGCGGTGCTTAAGGCGCCCGATGTGCCGTCCGTTCTGATCGAGACCGGTTTCCTGTCCAATGAAAGGGACGAGGAACTGCTGCGCGACCGGTCCCAACGGCGGCGGATCGCCGATGTGCTGTCGCGCGAACTCGCCGGTCTGCTTACCAGCGCTCCGTTCGCCTGAACGCAGTTGCAGCAATCAGGACACGGTGCGTAAAAAAGCCTTGGCTCCAGTTTCGAGTAATTCAAATATGTGTTGCAATCACGTAGCGGGCATGACTTCTTCGCGCCGCCGAACGTGCTTTGCGGCCGGCAGACGGAGGAAGTTTTGAGGTCTCGCGCGCGTCTTTCGCTACTCACCGCCGCAGCGGCAGCGATGCTCATGATGAGCGGTTGCGCTCCGCTGATCGTGGGAGGGGCCGCTACCACCGCCGTCGTGGCCGCCTCGCAGCCCCGGGGACTCGGCGGGGCCATCAGCGACACCGAGATCCAGGCGCAGATCAACCATTTCTGGTTCCAGCACAGCACCGATATGCATTCCCGGTTGAGCACGAACGTCAATCAGGGCACCGTCTTGCTGACCGGCCGCGCCAAGGACCCCGAGATGCGCCTCGACGCCGTCCGCCTTGCATGGCAGGCCAATGGCGTCAAGGAGATCATCAACGAGATCGTGGTGGACGACGGTTCTACGCTGACCGACTCGGCCCGCGATACCTGGATCGGCACGCAACTGCGCAGCAAGCTGATGTTCGACCGCGACGTCTCGTCGATCAACTACTCGATCGAGACGGTCAACGGGGTGGTCTACCTGATGGGCAACGCGCGTGACCCAGCGGAGCTTGAGCGGGTAACCGGCCATGCCCGCTCACTGCCTTACGTGAAGCGTGTCGTGAGCTATGTCCGTTGACGGAAAGCGATCGGCCGGCGGCAGGACCGCCCTCCGTCTCCTGGCGTACCTGCTGCCGGTCCTGATCTTTCTTGCCGTCGGCATCCTGTCAACGGTCGCCTCGGCCCAGGAAAGCGCCTCGAACGCCAATCGGCAGTTCGTCCAGGCCATGCAGATGATCCAGCAGGCCAATTCGACCTTCGACTCCGGTGAAGAGGCGCGCCTGCTGCGTGAGGCCGACCGCCTGCTCAACGAGATCTTGCAGCGTTATCCCGACAGCGCTATCGCCGTCCAGCTCATCACCAACCAGTTCATCGGCGATTTCGACGTCTTCGAGTTCCGCAACCGCGTTCGCGCGCTGATCTGCAACGATGCGCAATCGACGGCGTGCTTCCTATTCCGGATCGAGAACCTGCTGCCACCCGTCGAATACCCGGTTTCGACGCCGCGCTGGGACTGGCTGTCACTGGCCGTCGCCTATCATCTGAACGGCGGCACCGACAAGGCGCGGGAAATCATAGCACCGTTCGTCGGTGCCCTACGCCGTGGCGCCGCTGCGTCCAGCAGCGACGCTCAGGAGCAGGATCTCTTCGTCTCGCGTGCTTTGGCGCTGACAGGCCAGTCAGAGGTGGCGCTCCAGATCACCCGGAGCATCGCCGACTGCTCGACCCGGATCTACAATCTGACCGACATTGCCGAGATCGCCTCGTGGCGCGGCGAAAAGGATCTCGCCGCCGCCCTGGCGACGGAAGCCCAGAAGTACTCGCAAGCCAACAACTGCTCGTGGGAACTGGGGTTGGTTGTGCAGTCGCTCCTCCGGGTCGGCCGCGAGGCGGAGGCCCGCACCCTGTTCCTGAACACGGTCGAGCAGCAGTTCTCCCGCTTCCGCGAGACCAAGCAGGAGTGCTGCCCGGCGGAACTCGCGGTCGCCGCCGCCGATCTGGGGGAGGTCAACCTGGCGCTGGGTCTGCTCCGCACGGTCCATGAGGACAGCCCCTGGACGGTCCCCGCCGTCCTTGGGCGCTTGCAGGCGCGGGGCGAGATTTCCCTGACCTCCGCTTATCTCGAGCAGGTGCAGGAAGTCGATGCCCAGGCAGAAATCCTGTCGGAGTTCATCGCGGCGGCGATCCGGCGCGCCGACCCGGCCGCGGCCCAGCAATGGATGAAGCGGCTGAACCAGATCACCGACACACCGGCAAACCGCAAGCCAACGGTGCTCGCGCAACGCGCCAAGGCGGAGAAGCTTATCTTCGGCGACGAACGCTGGCGCATCACCATGGCCCAGGCCATTGCCGCAGCCGACCGCAGCAGCGCTTTCATCCGGCGTGACATCGGAGTGCCCTTGCTGGCGGCCTTGGTGCGGATCGAAAGCGGTCTTCCGATGCTGGACTGAGCGCGGACCGGTACGGCTCGTCGAATCCGGGCTTGCATGAGAAGCGCCGTTGCGCTTCCTTCAACGGCTGAACGCCCTGTGCAGCCTAGAGATCCTGGAAAGAACCGAGATGACCGCGCGCCACATCCTGACCATTTCCTGCCCGGACACCGTCGGGATCGTCGCCGCCGTGTCGGGCTTCCTCGCGGGTCGCGGCTGCAACATCATCGACAGCGCCCAGTTCGGCGACCGGACCAGCGGGCTGTTCTTCCTGCGGATCTTCCTGGCGTCTCCGGAAGGTGGCCCCAGCGGAGAGGAACTGGCAGCCGGCTTCGCCGACGTGGCGGAGCGTTTCGGCATGAAGTGGCGCCTCCACGATGCCGACCGGCCGCAGCGCCTGCTGCTGCTGGTATCCAAGTTCGGCCACTGCCTCAACGATCTGCTCTACCGCTACCGGACCGGCGGCCTGAACGTCGAGATCCCGGCTATCGTCTCCAACCACCGCGACTTCTACCAGCTGGCGGCTTGGCACAACGTGCCGTTCCACTATCTGCCGGTCAATGCCGGCAATAAGCTGGAGCAGGAATCGCGCCTGTGGGAGATCATCGAGCAGGAGAACATCGATCTCGTCGTGCTCGCCCGCTACATGCAGGTGCTCTCGCCCGAGCTGTGCGACAGGCTGGCGGGACGGGCGATCAACATCCATCACTCGTTCCTGCCCAGCTTCAAGGGCGCCAAGCCCTACCATCAGGCCTTCGCGCGCGGCGTGAAGCTGATCGGTGCCACCGCCCACTACGTCACGTCGAATCTGGACGAAGGACCGATCATCGAGCAGGAGGTCGAGCGGGTCGATCACACGTCGACGCCCGACGACCTCGTCGCGGTCGGGCGCGACGTGGAGAGCGTCGTGCTGGCGCGTGCCGTGAAGTACCATACGGAGCATCGCGTATTGTTGAACGGCAGCAAGACGATCGTCTTCAGGTAAGTGGGGCGGAAGACATTGACCTGCATGGACGGTGTTGTTGGGCCGTGGCCCAACACTTGCCTACCTCGGGTCAAACTCTTCGGCTCCTGGTATCACGCCGGCCGTGGCTTATAGTAGCTCAGCGCCTCCGGCATCTGCGCTTCCAGCGCCGCGATCCTCGATTCGGGTGCTGGATGGGTGGACAGGAACTCCGGAGCCCTCTCGCCGGCCGCCTGCATATTCTGCCAAAGCTTGATGGCGGCACGCGGGTCGTAGCCGGCCTTGGCCATGTTGATCAGGCCGATGCTGTCGGCCTCCAGTTCCTGGTTCCGCGAGTAGGGCAGGATCAGGCCGTACTGAACGCCGGCGCCGAGCAGGCCGGCAATCTCGTTGGCGTAGCCGATATTGCCGATCTGTAGGGCGGCGCCGAGAAGCTGGACACCGGTCTGGGTGGCGGCGGCGGAACTCAGGCGCTCCCGCGCGTGCTCCGCCTGATTGTGGCCGACCTCGTGGCCGACGACGGCGGCCAACTCGTTGACGTCGGTCGCGATGGCGAACATGCCTTCGTAGACTCCGATCTTGTTGCCCGGTAGGGCAAAGGCGTTGGCTTCCTTGCTCTGGAATACCACCGCTTCCCAGTTGGCCGGGTTCTGGCCGATCGCGGTCAGGATATTGGTGCTCACCTGCTGCAAGGCGCGCTGGTAGGTCGTGTTCTTGGAAGCCGGAACTTCGGACCGGATCTGCTCCCAACTCTGCACGCCAAGCTGCTCGGCTTCCTGCGCCGAGACCAGACCCAATCCAAGACCTGTCTGGCCCGGTCCGACGCAGGCGACCAGCGCCGTTCCGCTGAAGCCGACCAGAACAGCCATGAAGCCGCGCCGACTCATCTCGGCGGCGCGGTCCCCAGTGATCTCGGTCGTTACCTTGGTCTTGGCCGTACCGTCAGAGTGGCTTCCGGTTCCGTGGCATACACACATATCGACGCTTATCCCCTGGTGTCCCGAATGGTATCCCTAACTTCCCCTTCTGGATGCCACAACGGGACGGCCTGCGCCAGTATTCCACACTCCGGCGCTATTCCTTGACGGCCCCGGTCAGGCTCGAGACGTAGTGCTCGACGAAGAAGGAATAGATGATAGCCACCGGTAGCGACCCAAGCAGCGCTCCCGCCATCAGAGAGCCCCAGTGGTAGACGTCGCCCTCGACAAGCTGGGTCAGGACGGCCACCGGCACGGTCTTCTTCTCCACCGACGAGATGAAGGCCAGCGCATAGATGAACTCGTTCCACGACAAGGTGAAGGCGAAGATCCCGGCGGAGATCAGGCCCGGTACCGCCAGCGGCAACGTGATTTTCCACAGGATCTGGATGCGCGTTGCGCCATCGACCAGCGCGCATTCCTCCAACTCGTACGGGATCGATTTGAAATATCCCATCAGCAGCCACGTGCAGAACGGGATCAGGAAGGTCGGGTAGGTCAGGATCAGCGCGATCGGACTGTCGTAAAGCCCGAACTGGAACACCATGGTCGCCAACGGAATGAACAGGATCGACGGCGGCACCAGATAGGCCAGATAGATCATCAGCCCGACTGTTTGCCCGCCCTTGAAGCGCAGCCGCTGGATCGCGTAGGCCGCCAGCACGCTGGCAAACAGGCTGATGAAGGTCGCCACAACGGCAACCGTCATCGTGATCGCCAGCCACTGGGGATAATCGGTATCGAACAGCAGGCGCTTGACGTTGTCCAGCGTCGGCGAGTGGATCCAGAGCGGGTTATAGTCCTTGTAGTTGTATAGCTCCTCGTTCGATTTGAAGGTCGTGACCGTCATCCAGTAGAACGGAAACAGCAGGATGACCAGGAACCCCGCCAGCGGCGTATAAACCGTGAGCAGCTTGCGCGGCCAGCGGGTCAGATAGTCCATGCCTACGACTTCTTCAGCCATTTCCGCCCCCGATATCGGTTTGGCCCATGATGCTGGTCCGCTCAATCATCACTGCCTCCTTGCTGCCATTTCCGCCGGGCAAGGGCGAAGTAGCTGAACAGCGTCGCGAACAGCAGGAACGGGATCATCGCCACCGCGATCGCCGCTCCTTCGCCCAATTGCCCGCCGGGGATCGCCCGCTGGAATGCCAGCGTCGCCATCAGGTGCGTCGTTCCCGCCGGACCGCCCCGTGTGATCGCATAGATCAGCTGGAAGTCGGTGAAGGTGAACAGGATCGAGAAGGTCATGACGACCGCCAGGATCGGCATCAGCATCGGCAGGGTGATATGCCGGAACCGCTGCCACGACGTGGCGCCGTCCAGCGCCGCCGCTTCGTACAGGCTTGGCGAGATCGTCTGGAGACCGGCCAGCAGGCAGATCGCGACGAAGGGAATGCCGCGCCAGATATTGGCGGCGATCAGCGAAGCTCGCGCATTGTTTGGCGTGCCGAGGAAGTCGATGTAATGGTCGATCAGCCCCATCTCGGTCAGTGCCCAGCTGATGATCGAGAACTGCGGGTCGTAGATCCACCAGAACGCCAGCGCCGACAGCACGGTCGGAACGATCCACGGCACCAGGATGATCGACCGGATCAGCGCCTTGGCCGGCAGGTGGTTGTTCAGCAGCAGCGCCAACCAAAGCCCCAGGGCGAACTTGCCGATGGTCGCGAACACCGTGTAGAGCACGGTATTGCTGACGGCCAGCCAGAACATGCTGTCCTGGAACAGAGATTCGTAGTTCTCCAGACCGATGAAGACGCCGGACCGTCCGATCTTGGTGTCGGTGAAGCCCAGCCAGATACCCAGTCCTAGCGGATAGGTCAGGAAGACCAGCAGAAGCGTGGCTGCCGGCAACATGAACAGGAACGCCAGGACACCGGGATTGTCGAGAGTGCGCGCAACCCACGAACCTGTGGGTTGCGCGACACGCTTGCGCTCGGCGGCAATCGCCATATCGGGGCCTGGCATGTCAGGTCCTGTAGTACCGCTCCGCCCGGCGCTGGGCTTCGGCCGCGGCTTCCTTCGGCGTGGAGCGGCCGGAGCAGACTTGCGACACCATGTTGTTGATGATGAAGTCGGCAAGCGTAGCGGCCGACGCGTAGCCGAGACTGCCCTGGTAGCCGTACCACAGCATGTTCTTCATGACTTCGGCATAGGCCGCGTGCTTCGGGTCTTCGGTCCAGATCGGGTTGCCGGAATAGGCCGCCAGCGGATGGCTCCAGTAGCCGATGCTGGCCTTCTGCCAGG
The DNA here is from genome assembly GCF_000936425.1 of Skermanella aerolata KACC 11604. Classification (GTDB taxonomy): domain Bacteria; phylum Pseudomonadota; class Alphaproteobacteria; order Azospirillales; family Azospirillaceae; genus Skermanella; species Skermanella aerolata. The sequence goes on from NZ_AVFK01000002.1 coordinate 468,785, forward strand.
GCTCGTACTGTTCCTTCTCGAAGATGAAGCGGACATACTCCTTGGCGGCGTTCGGGTACTTGGTGTGCTTGAACACCATCGTGTTGATCAGCAGCCCGGCCTCGGTCGGCTTGCCGACGGGACCGATCGGGAAGGGCGCGTGGTAGATATCCTCGGCCATCGCCTTGATGGCGGCATCGGTGCTGTTCTTGGCTGAGTAGTAAACCGAGATGCCGTTGGCGGTCAGTCCGACTTCCCCGGCAAGGAAGGCCTTGTTGTTGGACGGGTCCAGCCAGGACATCGTCCCGGGAATGAAGTTCTCGTATAGTTGCTTGCCATATTCCAGGGCCGCGACGGTTTGCGGGCTGTCGATGATGACCTTGTTCTTCTCGTCCACCATGGCGCCGCCATGCGCCCAGATCAGCCAATGCGTCCAGGTATTGCCGTCGCCCTGCGCGTTGCCCAGCGCGAAGCCCATGGGATGGTTGTTCTTCTTGAGGTTCTGCGCCAGCTTCAGGAAGTTGTCGATATCGGTCGGGACGGTCTCGTACCCCGCCTGATTGATCCAGGACTTGCGGTAGACGATGGCGCCGCCGGAAGCGCCGATCGGCATCGCGATCCACTTGCCGTCCGTCCCCTTGCCATAGCGCTCGGCGATGGGATACCAGCCGCCGTACTTCTTGCCGAGATATTCGGCCACCTCGGTCAGGTCGAGCAGCTTGTCGGGGTACTGGTGCGGGTCGTCGTTCCAGGCCAGGACGACATCGGGGCCGCTCCCGATATTGGCGGCGACGGCGGTTTTGGGCCGCAGGTCTTCCCAGCTCTCGTTATCGACGCGGACCTTGACGCCGGTCGTCTGGGTGAACCGTTCCGTGTTTTGAAGGAACAGGGTCTCGTCGCCCTGGACGAACTTGGCCGGGCGCAGGACGCGCAACTCGGCGCCTTTCTCGACCTGGAACTTCGGAGCCGGCACGTCGGCCGCCATCACTTCGCCGAATGCCGGGCGGTAGCCCAGCAGGGTCGTTCCGGCAAGGGCGCCGGCGCCGATCTTAAGAGTGTCGCGTCTGGTGAACCCAGTCATATTGCTTCCTCCCCCACCTGATATCTTTGGTTTTTGTTACGCAGGTGCAGCAATTTGGACAACGTTTGTTCGCTGTTCCAACTAAATCCTACGCCCGGTGCAACCGGCTGTCACCCCCTCTTGTTGGCACAAGTCTTGACCCCTGCGGCATGGCGTCCCACCATGGCATGCCGACCCCGGCGGTCGGAAACCAGAAGATCCGATCGGCCGAAAAAGCCGATCGACAAAGACAAATAGCCAAGACAAGAGGAACGCCCGATGAGTTTGGACCGCATCTCAGCCCATGCCTGTTTCGGTGGCACCCAGGGTATCTACCGCCATCGCTCGACCAGCATCGGGACCGACATGGAAGTCGCGGTCTACGTGCCGCCGCAGGCGGCCGACGGCCCCTTGCCCGTACTGACTTATCTGTCGGGCCTCACCTGCACCTGGGAAAACTTCACGGTCAAGGCGGGCGCCCAGCGCTATGCGGCAGAGCACGGCGTCATTATCGTGGCGCCCGACACCAGCCCTCGCGGCCTCAACATTCCCGGCGAGAACGACAGCTACGACTTCGGCACGGGCGCCGGCTTCTACGTCGATGCCACGCAGGATCCGTGGAAGACCAACTACCGCATGTACAGCTACGTGCGGGACGAACTGCCGGCGCTGATCGCCTCCGAGTTCAAGATCGATGCCCAGCGGCAGGGCATCTTCGGCCATTCGATGGGCGGACACGGCGCGCTCGTCATGGCGCTCCGCAACCCCGACCGCTACCGGTCCGTATCGGCCTTCTCGCCCATCGTCGCCGCCTCGCGCGTGCCCTGGGGCGAAAAGGCGCTGGGTGGCTACCTGGGCCAGGACAAGGAAGCCTGGAAGCATTACGACGCGTCGCTGCTGGCCGAAAAGGGCGGCTGGAAGTCCCCGATCCTGGTGGACCAAGGGACATCCGACCAGTTCCTTGAAAAGGAGCTTAAGCCCGAAATTCTGGAAGAAGCCTGCCAGAAGTCAGGAACTCCGCTGACGCTGCGGCGCCAGCCCGGCTACGACCACAGCTACTACTTCATCGCCACCTTCATGGGCGACCACATCGCCCACCACGCCAAGATCCTGAAGGCGTAAAGTCGAAGGGTTTGATCAGGCGGCAGGTTTTACCTGCCGTCGCATCGTCCTCAGCGCTTCGAGTGCCCGGTCGCGGGCGGTGGCGTGATCGACGATCGGGTGCGGGTAGGTCTTGCCTAGTTCGACGCCGGCCTTTGCCAGTACGTTCTTGGGCGCGTCCCAGGGGTGATGGATGAACTTGGGCGGCAACTTCGCCAGTTCGGGTACGTAGCGGCTGACATAGGCGCCGTCGGGATCGAACTTCTCGCCCTGGAGCACAGGGTTGAAGACCCGGAAGAAGGGGGAGGGATCGGCGCCGCAGCCGGCGATCCACTGCCAGTTGGCGCTGTTGTTGGCGGCATCGGCATCGACCAGCGTGTCCCAGAACCAGGCTTCACCCTCCTGCCAGCGCACGAGCAGGTCTTTGACCAGGAACGAACCAGTGATCATCCGGACGCGGTTGTGCATCCAGCCCGTCTGCCAAAGCTGGCGCATGCCCGCATCGACGATGGGGAAGCCTGTCAGGCCGCGTTGCCAAGCCTTCAGCCCCTCGTCGTCCTGACGCCACGGCATTTTGGTGAAGCGCTGGTCCATCGGCTCGGCCGCCAAGTCGGGATGGGTCTGGAGCAGTCCGTGGGTGAACTCCCGCCAGCCGATCTCCCGCAGGAAAGCCTCTATCGACGGCTCCAATCCGGCATCCATGCGCATCTTCGCGGCGTGCCAGACCTGCCGGGGCGAGACCTCGCCCCAATGAAGATAGGGCGACAGGCGCGACGTGCCGTCCCGACCGGGACGGTCGCGGCCGGTGCGGTAGTCCTGCACGATCTCGTCCAGGAAATCATGAAGACGTTCGGCGGCGGCGGCTTCTCCCGGAACCCAGCTTTCGCGGATGCCGCCGGCCCAATCGGGGCGGGTCGGCAGCAGTCCGAAGCTGGACAGGGCATCGCTCCCCGGGGTTTTCTCAACGTTCTTGATCTTTGCCGGTTCCGGCAGAGGACGCTCCGGCTCCGGACCCGACGACAAGGTGCGCCAGAACGGCGTGAAAACTTTGAAAGGCGTTCCCGCCTTCGAGCGGATGGCCGAGGGATCGAACAGCAGGGTCGCGTTGAAGCTTTCGACCGTGAGTCCTCGGCCGCTCAGGTCGGCACGGATGGTATCGTCCCGAGCTTTCGTCGCAGGATCGAAACTGTCGCTCCAGTAGAGCGAACCGGCCCCCGTTTCATCGATCAGGGCGGCAATCGCTTCGGCCGCATCACCCCGGCGCAACACCAGCGGAGCGCCGGCTTTGCCGAGCGCCTCCCCAAGTCGCTCAAGGCTGTGATGCAGCCACCAGCGCCCGGCGCCGCCGGGAGCGCGGATAGTGTCCGACCCGTCTTCCAGGATGAAGACGGGGATCACCGGAGCGCCGCTTTCCACCGCCCGGTGGAGGGCGGGGTTGTCGGCAAGGCGGAGGTCCTTACGGAACCAGACGATGGCGGGAGAGGAGGATGTCATTCCGATGGACCGGGATAGCGAAGAAGGACGGCAGTATGCCGACCACCCAACTATGCCCGCAGCAGCATCCGTCAATCCGACGTCCCGCCGAGCCCGGCCGACTTATTGATATCTCACCCGTTCCGGATCAGGTTCCAGCCGCGCGCTGGGGAAGGCGAACAGGCGCTCGCTGCCGATCATCCGCACTTCGAAGCGCCGGCCCAACAGGGGCGCTAAGGCGCGGTCCAGCACGTTCAAGCCTCCGGTATAGGCGCCGAACGAGGGCATGATAAGGCGCTGGCCGTCGCTGGCGAAGCAGCGTGCCCGGACACGCTTGCCATGGACGCGGATTGCCGCCACCGGATGGTAATGGCCGGAAACTTCGCCGCCGGCCCCTTCGCGAGCCTCGTGCCGGAAGCATAGCGGTCCCAGCGTCACGGACTCGGCGATACGGCCTCCCAAATGGGCTGGTGGTTCCGGATCGTGGTTGCCGGTGATCCAGACCCAGTCGCGCTCCGCCGTCATGGCGGTGAGGTGGGCGGCGTTGCGGGGTGCTATCCGTTCGGAGGCACGGCTGTCGTGGAAGCTGTCGCCGAGGCAGATTACCGTCTCAGGGTCCAGCCGCCGGATGACCTGCTCCAGCCGGTCGAGGGTGGCGCTCGTGTCGTAGGGCGGCAGCAACTGGCCGCGCTGGGCGAAGGCCGACCCCTTCTCCAAATGAAGGTCGGCCACCACCAGCAAGTTGCGCTCCGGCCAGACAAGAGCGCCCGACAAATCGGCCTTCAAGCCGACACCGTTCAGCACCAGTTCCACGGCTACCATCGATTGTTCACGTTCGGTTCCGGCGCACCATCCGGAATCCGGCCGATCCAGTCAACTATAAACCGAGGGCTGCAAATAGGGGGCCTGCAAAGACGAGGGGTTCACAGCGGCAGCATTCCCTGCGGCCGGCCCGCCGCCTTCAGCTCCGGCATCGCCTCGTCGATCAGTTCGCTCGCGGCTTCGTCCAGCAGGTCGTCCAGGGCCGAGCCGGTGATCTGCTCGCGCCCGACCTCCAGCAGCACCGGCACCGCCAGCGGCGAGACGCGGGAGAGTGCCCGATGGTTGATCCGGCCCTTGACGCGTGCCAGCATGTCCGACAGCCGGCGCACGTCGGTCAGTCCGCCGGCGGCGTCGGCGCGGGTGGCGCGGAGCAGCACGTGGTCGGGTTCGTGCTTCCGCAGCACGTCATAGATCAGGTCGGAACTGAAGGTCACCTGCCGTCCGGTCTTCTCCTGGCCGGGATGCCGGCGCTCGATCAGGCACGAGATCACGGCGACGTTGCGGAAGGTCCGGCGGAGCATGCTGGACTCGTCCATCCAGGCTTCCAGGTCGTCGCCCAGCATGTCCTGATCGAACAGGCTGTCGAGGTCCTTGACCGGGCGCAGGCTCCAGATCGATAGAACGTAGTCGGTCGCGACGAAGCCGAGCGGCTTCAGCTTGGCGCGCTCCATCCTGCGGGTCAGCAGCATGCCGAGCGTCTGATGCGCGTTACGCCCCTCGAAGCAGTAGGCGACCATGAAGTGCTGCTTGCCGCGCGGGAAGGTCTCGACCAGCAGGTCGTCCCGGTTGGGCAGGACGGAGCGGAGCCGCTGGAGCCTCAGCCATTCCTGGACCGCATCGGGCAAATCGCTCCAGCACGATGGGTCCGACAGCATCGTACGGACACGGTCGGCCAGATGGGTCGAGAGCGGCATCTTGCTCCCGGCATAGGCGGGGATCTTGGGATCGCCTTGGCCGCCCTTCGCGCAGTTGACCCATGTCTCGCTGATGCCGAGGAACTTCAGCAACTGGCCGGCGAACAGGAAGGTGTCTCCGGCGACCAGGGACTGGACGAAGTGCTCCTCGATCTGCCCCAGGACCTGTCCCCGGCCCAGCCGGACCTTCAGCGTCACGGCCTCCACGATGGTGCCGACGTTCATCCGGTACTGGCGCGCCACAACAGGACCGGCGACGCGGTAGAGCCCGTCCTCCTCGCTCTTCGCCAGCCGCTTGAACCGGTCGTAGCTGCCGAGCGCGTAGCCGCCGGTCGCGACGAAGTTCAGGGTATCGTCGAAGTCCTTCCGGGACAGACCCGCATAGGGAGCGGTGCTGGCGATCTCGGCAAACAGGTCGTCGGCGTCGAAGGGGGCGGCGCAGCCCATGCCCAGGACGTGCTGGGCCAGCACGTCCAGCCCACCGGGCCGGGGAGGGTCGCCGTCCAGCGTGCGCGCCTCGATCGCTTGGACAGCGGCGCGGCATTCCAGCACCTCGAACCGGTTGGCGGGAACCAGCACGGCGCGGCTGGCTTCGTCCAGCCGGTGGTTGGCCCGGCCGATCCGCTGGAGAAGCCGGCTGACCCCCTTGGGCGCTCCGACCTGGACGACTAGGTCCACCGCGGCCCAGTCGATGCCCAGGTCCAGCGACGACGTGGCAACCACCGCGCGCAGCGCTCCGCGCGTCATGGCGGCCTCGACCTTGCGCCGCTGCTCGGCGGCAAGGCTGCCGTGGTGGAGTGCTATCGGCAGGGCGTCTTCGTTGAGCTTCCAAAGCTCTTGGAAGACGATCTCCGCTTGGGCGCGGGTATTGACGAAGACCAGCGTCGTGCCCGCCTTGCGGATCTGGTCGTAGACCTCTCCCAATGCATGGACGGCCATCCGGCCGGCCCAGGGCAGGCGCTCGCGGGTCGTTAGGATATCGACCTGGGCGCGGGCTCCCGTCCGGCCCAGGATCGTCCGGACGCCGCCGTCGCCGGCGCGGCCCGTCTTCGACAGATAGGCGGTCAAGTGGTCGCGATGGGCGACGGTCGCCGACAATCCGACGCGGCGGCACAGGGGAGCGAGCCGTGCCAGCCGGGCGAGGCCGAGCGCCAGCAGATCGCCGCGCTTGGTGCCGGCCAGCGCGTGCAGCTCGTCGATCACGACGCAGCGGAGCTGGCGGAAGATCTTCTCCGCATCCGTATAGGAGAGCATCAGCGCCAGGCTCTCCGGCGTCGTCATCAGGATCTGCGGCGGCTTGCTCCGCTGGCGCTGACGCTTGGCGGCCGACGTGTCTCCGGTCCTCGTCTCGGTCCGGATCGGCAGGCGCAGTTCGGCGACCGGGCTTTCCAGATTGCGCTGGATGTCGACCGCCAAGGCCTTCAGGGGAGAGATGTAGAGGGTGTGAAGCCCCTCGCGCGGGCGTTCGGACAGGTCGATCAGGCTGGGCAGGAAGCCGGACAACGTCTTGCCGCCTCCGGTAGGCGCGATCAGCAGGGCGTCGGCACCGTCCTGCGCCGCCTTCAGCATCTCGATCTGATGGGCATGGGGCGACCAGCCCCGGTTGGAGAACCAGCCCAGGAAGTTGGGCGGCAGCAGAGACTGAACAGGCGCTATGTCATCCATGGCAGCGGACTATAAAAGGCGATATGACTGATAACCAGCCGCCATCGCTCGCTCCTACCTTTCGCCCTTCCATCAGGATCTTCACCATGACCACCCGGCCCCTCGGTCTCATCTGCGCCATCCCCGACGAAATCGCCCATTTCGGCGCCAGCTTTACCGAAACCTCGACCCGGACGCTGGCGGGCCTGACCTTCCGGGAAGGAACGCTGGAGGGGCGGCCGGCTGTCATGGTCGAGAGCGGCATCGGCAAGGTCAACGCCGCCGTCGTGGCGACCTTGCTGGCGGAGGTCTTCGGCTGCCATGCCCTGCTGTTCTCCGGCGTCGCTGGCGGGCTGGACCCTGCCTTGGGTATAGGCGACGTCGTGATCGCGACGCGGCTGGTCCAGCACGACTATGGCGCGCTGGTGGAAGGGCGGATCAGGACCTACCAGCCCGGCATCCCGCCGCTGCCGGGTTTCAACGAAACCCATGGCTATGCGCTTGGCGCCGGTTTGGACGCGAAGGTTCGAGCATCCCTGAAAGGCATTGCCCTGCCGCCGTTCGACGCCAAGGCCACCGGAGCGGAGCCGCGAGTCCCGGCTATCCACTTCGGTACCGTCCTGACCGGCGATACCTTCCTCAATTGCGAAGAGACTCGTGAGCGCCTGCACCGCGAGTTCGGCGGCGCCCTGGCGATCGAGATGGAAGGGGCGGCCGTGGCGCAGGTCGCGGAGCGCTACGGCATCCCCAGTCTGGTGGTGCGGTCGCTCAGCGATCTGGCCGGCGCCGAGAGCCATATGGACTTCGCCAGCTTCTGCGGGGCCGCCGCCGAAGGGGCGGCGGTGCTGATCCGGCGGCTGGTCACGGTCGTCTGACGAACGGTCCTCATCGGCCGACCGGTTCAGCGGCGCAGATCTCCTCCCGCAGCATGGATATGCAGGTCCGGGCGCATTCCAGGCGCACGCCGCCGCGTCCGATATCGCCGAAGCGCTCCATCCGGTGAATGGTCTGACCGTCGCGGCGGGCGAGGGCGAAATGGACGAGACCGGGTTCGTCGCCGGGAGCGCCGGCACCCGCGAAGCCGGTGACGGAGATCGCGACATGGGCGCTGGAATGGGACAGCGCGCCCTCAGCCATCGCTCTCGCCACTTCCTCGGACACGGGGCCGGGGTCTTCCAGCAACGCTTCCGGGACACCCAGCAGCTCGTTCTTGGCCTCGTTGGTGTAGACGACGAAGCCGCGCTCGAAGGCGTGGGAGCAGCCGGTCACGTCCGTCAGGAGTGAGGCGATCAAGCCGCCGGTGCAGCTTTCCGCCGTGGCGATCATGATCTCCTGCTCGCAGGCCGACTTGAGGACACGCATGACGGCGATGTCCACGTCGTCGGGCACATCGCCGGGAAGTGTTTCGGTCACGTGCTCGCTCCTTGACCGTTGTGGTTACTACCGTGCCTTTATCGGCAGCAGTCCACAACAGCGGCACCCCGGTTCCCGTTCCCGCTCAATCCGCGGGCGGCGCCGGCCAGCCCCAGATGCCGACCGGGCGCTCCCGGCCGCGCAGGCTCGTCAGGGGCAGCTCGACGAAGCCCTCGACCGCGCCACCTCCGCCGCCGCTGGAACGGGCCGCTTCGATCACCGCGTCTGACGCGGCGATGACGACGCCAAGCTCGCGGGTGATGTGCTGGAGCCGGCTCGCGACGTTGACCGGATCGCCGGTAACGGTATAGGTGAACTGCCGCGTTCCGCCGGTGTCGCCGATCAGGACGGGTCCAATATGCAGGCCCATGGCGATCTTCAGGGTCGTAAGGCCGGCCGCCTCCAGTTCGGCGTTCAGCGTGTCCATGGCGGACGCGAGCGCACGGGCGGCCTTGAGCGCGTCGGCGGCGTCGTCCGGCGACGGGGTGATGATGCCGAAGACGGCCATGGCGCCGTCCCCCATGAACTTGTCGACGATGCCACCGTGGTCGAGGACGGCGCTTTCGACCAGCCGGTAGAAGCCCCGGAGCAGGTCCATCGCCTCGTTCGGCGAAAGGCGCTCGTTGACGCCGGTGAAGCCGACCAGATCGATGAACAGGATCGTGCAGGTCTGCACCCGGTCGTCCAGGCCCGGCGCGTTGGTGTTCATCAGGCGCTCGGCGATCTCGGGCGAGAAGTAGCGCATCAGGTTGTGGCGCTGCCGCTCCGCCAGCCTGCGGGCACGGTCGCCGATCAGGGTGCGGCGGGCGGACGACAGGGCGAAGCCGGCGAGTGCCGCCAGCGCCGGGGAAGTCACCGTCAGCCAGAGGCCAGCCGTGGCGAACAGGATTGCCGATGCCGCGGTCCAGCCCGCGATCAGCATTAGGGTCGCGAGACCCGCGAGGATGGGCGTCAGCAGCGTTCCGAGCACCGTCGCGGCGATGCCGCCTGCCAATATAGCGGCGGTATCGGCGGGAACGAGGGCTGGTCGGTCGGTCGGCGTCCGGCCGGTCAGCAGGTTGTCGATCACGGTCGCGAGGTGCTCGGCGCCGGGAAGAGTCCGGCTGAACGGGGTGGCGAAGCTGTCGCCGACCCCGCGCGCGGAGGCGCCGATCAGGACGACGCGGTCGCGGAAGGTCCCCTGCGCCAGTCCGCCGCCGAGCAGGTCGGCCATCGAATGCGTCTCGACCGTGCCGGGCGGACCGTAGTGGTTGACGGCCAGCCGCATGCGGCTGTCGGTGGCGACGAAGTCGGGGCCGAGCGCCACGCCCGATCCGAGATGCAGGACCATGTCGTCGGGATCGATCCGGAGAAAGCGCCGGACCGCCTCTACCGGCAGGCTGGGGAACCAGGCGTCGCCGTAGCGGATGGCGGTCTGGTCGTGGCGAAGCTGGCCGTCGGGGTCGAGCAGGACGCTGACATGGGCCGGGACGGCGGCGCGCGCCAGCGTCTCCAGCGGGGCGATCAGGCCGGCGGGGTCCGGCGGGCCGGTATCGGCGGCCACGGCCGGTTCGCGGACCACCCGGTACGCGGCATCGGCCAGTGCGGCGGGCGGCACGCTGGAGACCGCCCGCTCCGGATCGAACAGGAAGGCGAAGCCGACCATGGCCCGAGACGACGCCGCCAGGGCTTCGGCCAGTTCGGCATCGGGATCGGGGATGCCATGCTCACGCTCCGCGAACAGCAGGTCGACGGCGACCACGGCGACGCCGTCCGCCGTCAGGCGGCGGACGGCGTCGGCGATCAGGCGGCGCGACAGGGGCCAGCGGCCGTATTCCGCCAGAGTTCGGTCGTCGATCATGACCAACGACACGGCGCCAGACGGCTCTAGGGGGCCGCGCAGGCGGTAGCGCAGCGTCAGCGTCTGCGCCTCCAGGTCCTGGAGCGGGGCGGGTTCGGCGTCGGTCAGGCGCAGGAGGGCCAGGACCAGCGGGATCGCCAGCGGCAGCAGCAGCCAGCGGCCGGGCAGTCGCATGGGGGGCGGACTCAGCGAACCGCCGGCCCGACCAGACGCAGCGTCCGCTCGACCCTGGGCGCTCCCCAGGTTACGGGAGCGGTCGGAGCGGCGCCGGGCGCCACGTCGGTCCCCTGGCCGGGATTGATCGTGACGGAAGCTCCCGGGACGCCTCCCGTCCGGCGGCCGGTGACCTGGACGACGCCTTCGATGCCGAGGACGGCGGTGCTGGCGGGCAGGATCTCGACCGTCCATTCGGTCGAGCGGGCGGAGGCGACGGCGTCCTCGGTCTGGACGGCGAAGACGCCGAAGCCGGCTTGCTGGACGGCGGCCCGGACGATGCCGGTCAGCAGGGTGAACAGCGCGCTTGCCCGGCCGCCCGACGGAGCAACCGCATACTCGGACACCGCGACCCGGCTGTCCGGGCCGGCGGTCAGGGTGCTGTCGTCCTCGAACCGCAGGGTCACGCGGGAGGAAGCGGCGGTTTCCACCACGTCGCCGGCGAATACGGCCGTTCCGGGCAGTAGGGGGGAGCGGACGGCATCGCGCAGCACGCTGGCGCCGCCTTCCTGGCGGATCACCCGCCCCACCGGCTGGCGGTCGGCCGCCAGGGCGGCGGATCCCCAGGTCAGTACTACAAGCAGCAGGGCTGAAAACCGGCCCAGTCTTCCCATGCCTCAAACCCTCCGCCATACCGGGGTAACCGTCCGCCGGTTCCTGGTGCGGTCCCTGGTTAGGCCATGCGGGAATTCAGTGCAAAGGCTCTTCAGGAATGCCCCAGGCGGAGATGACCCTGGAAGCCGGGATCAGCATGGTGACCGTCGTGCCTTCTCCCGGAGCGCTTTCGATCCGCATCGAACCGCCGTGGCGCTCGATCAGGGCCTTGGAGATGAACAGGCCCATGCCGCTGCCCTGGTAGCGCTGGGACATCACGTTCTCGACCCGCATGAACGGCTTGCCCAGGTCCGGGATACGGTCCTTCGGGACGCCGATGCCGGTATCGGCGATGGCGATCTCCAGGAAGCCGTCGCGCAGGCCGGCGCTGACGCCGATCCGGCCGCCGTCCGGCGTGAACTTGGCGGCGTTCCCCAGCAGGTTGATGAGCACCTGCTTCAGCCCGCGCCGGTCGGCCAGCAGTGCCGGCATCGGTTCGGGAAGGCTCAGTTCGACCGCGTGGCGCGTTTCGCCGGGCGACAGGCGGGTGAGCCGGAGCGCCTCGTCCATCACCTCCGCCAGGGGGACCTTTTCCTCGTTGAACTCTACCTGCCGCGCCTCGATCCGGGCCATATTGAGGAGGTCGCTGATCAGGTCGAGCAGGTGCTGGCCGCTGCGGTGGATGTCTCCGGCATAGTCGCGGTAGCGCTCGCTCAGGGGGCCGAGTATCTGTTCCTTCAGGATCTCGCTGAATCCCAGGATGGCGTTGAGCGGCGTCCGCAGTTCGTGGCTCATGCTGGCGAGGAACTCGGACTTGGCGCGGCTGGCCGCCTCCGCCTTGTTCTTGGCGGTGCGCAGCACTTCCTCCGCCTGCTTCCGTTCCGAGATGTCCTGGCAGACGCCGAACACGTCGCGGACCTCGCCGCCGGCGTCGAGGCCGCACAGCCATTCGGCCCGGATGTGACGCTCGTCGCCGTCCGGACGGCAGATCCGGTATTCCAGGATGCCTCCGGTCTTTTCCGTCACCGAGCGGGTCAGGGTATCGACCACCGTCTGCCTGTCTTCGCGGTGAACGAAGGAAAAGGCGGTGTCGAGGGTCGGATCGTAGGCGTCCGGACTGACGCCGAAGATCCGGTAGATCTCGTCGGACCATTCGACCGTATTCCGCCCGATGTTCCACAGCCAGTCGCCGGTGCGGGTAATCCGCTGCGCTTCCGAAAGCTGGCGCTTGCGGTTGCGCAGGGCGTCGGTCGCTTCGCGCTCCGCCGTCACGTCGCTGCCGGTTCCCCGATAGCCGACGACCTTGCCGTCTTCGCCCAGCACCGGCATCCCGTTGACGACGAAGCAGCGCTCGACGCCGTCCGGCCGGCGGTAGGAGAACTCGAAGTCCTTGATCCGGCGGCTGGACCGGAGATCGTCAAGGTGCCGCAGCCACTTCGGCGACCCGGCATCCTGGAGCAGGGCTTCGGACAGGCGCCGGCCGAGCATCTCGGCAGGCGGTATCCCAAGGGTATCCTGGACGCGACCGGAGACGTAGGTCATCCGGAACTCCGCGTCGGTTTCCCACAGCCAGTCGGAGGCGACCTCCGTGAAGTCGCGGAAGCGTTGCTCGCTCCGGCGCATCGCTTCGTCGTTGCGCCGCCGGAGGATCGCCACGGCGGCCAGCTTGGCCAGCCGGCTGGCGACCTGGAGGTCGCCTTCAGCCGGGGCGTGGACCATGCCGTAATAGATCCCGAAGGCGCCGTAGACGGTTCCCTCGGCCATGATCGGAAACGACCAGCATGCCTTCAGGCCATGCGTCAGGGCGTGTTCCCGAAACCCGTCCCACAGCGGATCACCGGCGATATCGGCGACGATGACCGGCTTGAGGGTTGCCATGGCGGCGCCGCACGACCCGACGGAGGGGCCGATCGCGATGGTGCCGACAGTGGCTGCGTAGCCGGGCGGCAGGCCGGGAGCCGCCGCTATCCTGGCATGGACGCCGTCGGGATCGAGTTGCAGGATCGAGCATCGGCTATGCTCGAGGACTTCCTCGCACAGGCGGCAGATCCGATCGAGCACCGCTTCCAGCGGGACGCCGCCGACGATCGCTTCCAGGACGGAATGTTCGCCATGGGCCAGCGTCTCCATCAGCTTGCGGTCGGTGATATCGACCATCGACCCGCAAGTGCCGGAGACCTGCCCGCCGGAGTGGCGTTCCACCGTGACATGGACGGTGACCCAGCGAAACCCGCCATCGCGCCGGCCGATGCGGACGTCGTGGCGGTAATCGGGGGTGTCGCCGGCCAGCACCACGGCGAAGCGGTCCCGGCTGGCCTCCCTGTCCTCATGCCAGATGAAGTCCAGGTAGTTGCGCCCGATGCTGTCTTGAACGGCGAACCCCGTCAGCCGCGCCCAAGCGGGGTTCAGGTAGACCAGCGTGCCGTCGGCCGCTATGGCGAACAGTACCTCCGGCACGCTGTCGATGATCCTGGTTCGCAAGGAGGTGCCGCCGCCCTGGGTAGAGCATGGAGGCTGAAGATCATTTGAGTGAGCATCTGCGTAACGCACAATGAAGCCAATCAGTTACCTACCCAAGGCATACGCTTTACTTACACCATCAAAAGTTAACACTCCCCTTTGCATTCCGGGCCTATTTCTATAAAGCGTACCGGCCAAGTGGTTCGTCCTTTTGGCCGAATGGGCCATACACCGACTTGACGGGCAGGCGCTTACGCACCCCGGGCACCACCTTCGCGCATGGCGGTGAGTTCCACCGGGTTTTCCGATGCCGTCATCCGCACGCCGGCGGCGGGACGGAGAGCGGACAGGTCGACCGGAGCGGGCAGGGAAGAGTTCGCCGCCGCGGCCGGCCTGTCGAGCAGCAGCGGCATGGCCGGGCACGTATCGGGCGCGTCGATCGCTTCGCCGATCATGGCGGTCATTCGCGCCAGGGCGGCTTCGGTCACCGAGAAGCCGTAGAGGATGGCGCCGGCGACGAAGGCGAATCCGGAAACCAGGACGATGGCCGTGCGGTGGTCCATCAGGCCGCCGACGATCTCGGTCGCGAAACCGTAATTGATCGCGCGGAGCAGACCGCTTCCCATGCCGATTTCGATCGCCGTCGCGACGATCAGGCCGGCGAAACCCACGCACGACAGCAGCAGTCCGGAAGTCTTCATTTTATTTCCATCCCAGCAACAGAGTGATCCATTAAACAGACTGGGTTGGATTGTAGGTAAATTGCCGGAAATCCCCGCCCGCCCCGAGGGGGTGGACGCCCGGTCCTCCGCCCTACGCCGATGGATGGGGCGGTGTGGCGCGGACGATAGCCCCGGTAGGGGGTAGCGACGCGGGGCTTGGCAGTATCCGTGGGATCTTTGTCGTTGCTGCCGAAATCGGGGCCGGGGATACTGCCGCCATGACCAGCACCGCCCCCATTCCTTCGCAGCGCCGCATGGCCGTCCTAGCCTATCCCGACGTCCAGATCCTCGACGTGACCGGCCCCTTGCAGGTCTTCTGCCATGCCGGCTACCCGGTCGAGATCATCGGGGTCGAGGCCGGGCCGGTCCGCACGTCGTCCGGCATGCAACTGGTGGCCGAACGCGGGATCGCGGACGTCGCCGGCGGCATCGACACACTGCTGGTCGCGGGCGGCAACGGGTTCTCCGGGCCGGCCGGCGACCCCAGGGTGCTGGAGTGGCTGCGGGCGATGAGACCGCGCGTCCGGCGGTTCGGCTCGATCTGTTCCGGCGCCTTCATCGTGGCGGCGGCCGGACTGCTCGACGGCCGCCGCGCCGTTACCCACTGGGCGCGGTGCGACGAGTTCCGCGCCGCCTTCCCGCAGGTGAGGCTGGAGCCGGACGCGCTGCATATCCGCGACGGCGACATCTATACCTCGGCCGGCGTGACCGCCGGGATGGATCTGGCGCTCGCCATGGTCGAGGAGGACCGGGGCCATCGCGCGGCGCTGGACGTCGCCCGTCAACTGGTGCTGTTCCTGAAGCGGCCGGGCGGACAGTCGCAGTTCAGCACGCACCTGACTCCGGAAGCCGACGGCCTGTCGCCGGTCCGGGCCGTCCAGGACTGGGTCCGCTCGACTCCGGGGGCGGACCTGCGGGTCGAGGCGCTGGCCGACCGCGCCGGCATGAGTCCCCGCAACTTCGCCCGCGTCTTCCTGCGCGAGACTGGGACGACGCCGCTGAAGTTCGTCGAGGCCACGAGGATCGACGCCGCCCGGCGGCGGCTGGAACGGACCCGCGACCCGGTGGAACGCATCGCCGCCGAGTTGGGCTTCGGCACGGCGGAGACGATGCGGCGGACCTTCCTGCGCCGGCTCGGCGTGACGCCGCAGGGCTACCGCACCCACTTCCGCGCGCTGTCGCCTGCTCCGGCATCCGGAGAGGACCCGGGAGCGCGGGAGCATTTCGACGTGAAGCATTTCGACATCAAGGAAGAAGACGATGTGGTTCCTGCGTGAAGGGCGCGACGCCCTGGTGCTGACGGCCTGTCAGGCGCTGTTCTGGGCCGGCTTGCTGGTCAGCATCACCCTGACCGGGCTGGTCGGCCAGATCATAGCACCGGACCCTGTACTGGCGACCTTGCCCGTCGCCTTGCTGACGGTCGCCAACATCGTCCTGACCCGGCCGATCTCGCTGCTGATGCAGCGCCGTGGGCGGCGGGCCGGCTTTTCCCTCGGCGCCCTGGCCGGCGCCCTCGGCGGGCTGATCTGCGTCGTCGGCATCTTCCGGGCCGACTTCACGGTCTTCTGCCTGGGCAACGTGGTGCTGGGCGCCTATCAGGCGGCGGCGCAGTATTACCGGCTGGCGGCGGTCGACAAGGTCGCGCCGGAACGGCGGGGCCGGGCGGTCTCCCTGGTGCTGTCGGGCGCCATCCTGGCGGCGCTGGTGGCGCCGTCGCTGGCCTTGTGGACCAAGGACCTGTTCGCCCCGGTGACGTTCGCCGGCTCCTTCATGGCGCTGAGCGTGCTGAGCGTCGCGACCCTCATCCCCCTGGCGCTGCTGTCGCCCCATTCCGCCACATCGGCGGAGGCACGGGGCGGCGGCAGGCCGATGGGCGAGATCCTGCGCCAGCCGATCATGATCGCCGCCCTTGTCAACGCGGCGGCCGGGCATGCCGTGATGGTGCTGGTGATGAACGCGACCCCCCTTGCCATGGTCGCCTGCAACCACACGGTCGGCGACGCGGCCGGTGTGATCCGCGCGCATGTGCTGGGGATGTTCGTGCCGTCGTTCTTCACCGGCAAGCTGATCGACCGGCTGGGCGCTCCCGCCATCGCGGCAGCCGGCGCGGTGATCCTGGCGGCGAGCGCCATGGTGTCGGCCTGGGACCAGGGGCTTGGGCACTTCCAGGTCGGGCTGGTGCTGCTGGGCCTTGGCTGGAACTTCATGTACATCGCCGGCACGACGATGCTGACCCAGTCGTACCGGCCGGAAGAGCGGGGCAGGGTGCAGGGGATGGCGGAGATGACGATAGCGGCCTGCGCCGCCCTGGCGTCCTTCGGTTCCGGCGGCTTGCTGAACGCCTTCGGCTGGCAGGCGGTGAACATGGGAGCGGCCCCCGTGCTGGCGGTGAGCCTGGGGGTGACGCTGTGGTACGCCGCCGGACGACGGCGGGTGGCGGAACTGGCGTAATGGGAAAAATGATGACATCAGGGGCGGAGGTTTTGTCGCTTCCGGCGTCATCGTTGGTCACTAGGCGTCACTGTTTTCGGAGTGGGCGTCACTATCGGGGAGGGGTCTTGTATGACCATGGTCCTGTCCTTTCGAAAAAGCTTGGAACGTACTTAAATGTCATCATTCGTGGTGGGAGGGCCGAACGGCCTTGCTGATTCACGATGTCGAAGATCCCGAGCAAGGCCCCGGATCGAGGGTATAGCATATCAGTGGTTAAGAATAATTTCCTTTAGGGTCGCCTGCCGCCCCGCGCCGGTCGCGGTGGATTGGGTCGGCGCGGAACTCACACCAGGAGCCGAAGAATTTGACCGGCGCTCCGGCAGTGTTGGGCCACGGCCCAACCTACGAAGCAGGAGTTTGTAGGTTGGGCCGTGGCCCAACAAAAACCGTTCATACGGGTCGATCTCTTCGGCCCGTGGAATAACGCCCATGACCGGTCAAACTCTCCGGCGCCTGGTATCGTACCGGCCGCATCCGCCGCTGGCAGCAGAAGGGCGCTCGCCGCTTATGGACCCGGCTCGCTGCTCCTCGATCGGCACGAAAAGACCGCCGCCCTGATGGGCGTCGCGGCCGAGCAGCAGGGGGCCGGCGACGGCTCCCGTCGATCACCCAGGGTGCGACGACGCACAGGCGGTCGATGTCTGGGCGACATGATGGCCGAGTTGCTCGATGAGATGGGGCGTCGCGGGTTCAATCCGGAGACGGCGGTTTTCTCCATCTGCCGGCAGTGACCCGATAAAGGACCGGTTAAGCGTATGGGAAGGTCGGCGGCGTATGGTGGCGGGACGATGCCACCAGAGTTGCGCTATGTCCGATCTTCCCACGACCGATGAGCATGCCCGAATCCTGCTGCTTTCCAGCCGGCTAGCCGAGGCGGCGGCGGCTTACCGGCGCCTGATCGCGGAGCGGCCGGAAGACTTCACGCTCTATAACAATATGGCGGAGGCGCTGCGGCGGCTGGGAGCGCTACGCGAGGCCCTGATGGCGCTGGATCGGGCCGACAGGCTGCTGCGCGGCCATACCATGGTGGCGCTGAACCGGGCCGGGCTGATGGCGGAGCTGGGGCGGCCGGATGAAGCGGTGGGCGTGCTGGACTTGCTGGTCCAGGCCAGTCCCGAGGATGCCGACCTTCGCCTGATGCTGGGACGGCTGCTGCGTGGGGCCGGCGACCTGAAGGGAGCGGCGCGGAGTTTCGGGGTGGCGTTGCGGCTCCGGCCCGAGCATCCGGAAACACTGCTGGCGGTTGCGGGGCTGCTGCAGGAACAGGGCGAGACCGACGACGCCGAAGGGCTGTACAGGACCGTGCTGGCGCTGGCGCCCGGCCTGGCGGAGGCTCCTCTGGCGCTGGGCGCCATCGCGCTGAAGCGGGGGCGTGGTGCCGAGGCGGTGGGGTTCTACCGGGAGGCGCTGAAGGCCGATCCGGCCCATGCTGGCGCTCAGCTTAGCCTGGGCAACGCTCTTCAGGAAGCGGCGCGGGCGGAGGAGGCGGGCGGCTGTTTCCGCCGGGCGCTGGCGGTGGACCGGAGGAACGCGACGGCCCGGTTTCGCGCCTGTTTCGCCGACCTGCCGATCATCTACCGGGACATGGACGAGCTGGAGCGGGCACGCGACCGCTATGCCCGCGATCTGGCGGAGATGGCGGATCACTACGCGGCTGCTTCGGTCGCCGAGCGGCGGGCGGCGGCGCTGGCGGTCGGGGGGAGCCAGCCGTTCTATCTGGCGTATCAAGGCCGGGACGACCTTGCCTTGCAGGTGCTTTACGGCGATCTGGCCGGCGGGCTGATGGCGGAGCGCTATCCGGACTTCGTCAAACCGCTGGAACGGCGGGGCAGGGGTGGGGATGGGGGCGGCAGGCCGATGAGGGTCGGCTTCGCCGCCGGGCATATCGGGCGGCATTCCGCCGTCAACGTCTCGCTGCGGGGATGGGCCGACGCCTTCGATCCGGCGAAGGTGGAGCTGTTCTGCTACCATACCGGCGGGCGGAGCGACGACGAGACGGAGCGGTTCGCGGGTCTCAGCCGGGAATTCCGGCGCGGGCTGGGTGGGGTCGAAGCCTGGGCGGAGACGATCCGGGGCGATAGCCTCGACGCGCTGATCTACGGCGATGTCGGGATGGACCCGATGGTGGCCCGGCTGGCGGCCCTGAGGCTGGCGCCGGTGCAGGCGATGTCCACCGGGCATCCGGTCACGACGGGGCTGGCGACGGTGGACCTGTACCTGAGTTCGGCGCTGATGGAGCCGGAGGACGGGCAGGACCACTATCGGGAGCGTTTGATACGGTTGCCGAATCTGAGCTACGCGTATCGGCCGCTCGATCCGCCGGTGGTGCCGCTGGAGCGGTCGGATATCGGGCTGCCGGAGGATGCGCCGGTCTACTGGTGCTGCCAGTCGCTGTTCAAATACCTGCCGTCGGACGACGAGCTGTTCGTCCGGATCGCGCAACGGGTGCCGGACGCGCTGTTCCTGTTCATCGACTATATGCCGGCGCCCCGGGTTGCGCTGATCTTCCGGCAGCGGCTGGCGGCGGCCTTCGCCAAGGCCGGGCTGAACGCGGACCGGCATTGCCGGTTCCTGCCGCAGATGGACCATGCGCGGTTCGATGCGGTGGCCGGGCTGACCGACGTGTTCCTGGACAACCCGTCATGGTCCGGCCACAACACGGCGCTGGAAGCGCTGCCCCATGGGCTGCCGGTCGTGACTCTGCCAGGGCCGCTGATGCGGCAGCGCCATTCCGCCGGCATCCTGGCGATGATCGGGCTGACCGGGACGGTGGCGGGCTGCCGGGACGAGTATGTCGAGATCGCGGCCCGGCTTGGCTTGGACCGCCGTGCGCGGAGCGAGTTGCGGCGCGCGGTGCGGCAGGCGGCGGGGAAGGCATTTTATGACGCTTCCCCGATCAGGGCGCTGGAGACGCTGCTGGAGGGTACCGGCAAGATGTAGACGCGGCCTCCGGCCGCGTTCGCTCCGGAGCCAGAAGATCGTGACCTTTCGGGCACGGCTGGTCTGGAACGTTGAATGTCGGGCTGAAGAGGCCCGACCTACGGGTGACGATGGGCGAAAACGGCGATGCCCGCACCGTGTCGAGCCGTAGGTCGGGCCTCTTCAGCCCGACATCGACGCGCCTGCCGCCAACGAAGGCGTCATCTTAGCGCGAACTGGACCGGCACCACCAGTTCCAGCCGGTCGCGGCCAAGATCGGCCGGGATCTTCGGCAGCGGCTCGGCGCGCTTGATCATGGCCAGCACTTCCTCGTCCAGCGCTTCGTAGCCGGAGGTCTTTTCCAGCCGGAACGACAGGACGTTGCCGTCGGCGTCCATCGTGAAACGCAGCATCGCCGTGCCCTGCTGACGCCGCCGCTGCGAGGTCTGCGGGTAGCGCTTGTTCTGGTCCAGGTGTCGGAGCAGCCTTTGCTGGAACGTCGGCATGACGTTGGACTGCGAGGCTACCGGCCTTGGCGCCGGTTCCGGAGCTGGTTCGCTCGGCATCGCCGGGGGTGGCGGCGGGGCGGCGGGCACCGGTTCGGGCGGACGCGGACGGACGACCGCCTGCCTGGGCGGCGGCGGCTTGGGCGGCGGGGGTTTCGGCGGCGTCACCGTCGGCAGCGCCACTTCCGGCCAGGCTGTAGGAA